>CAVQOW010000013.1:0-243734 GCA_963714605.1 uncultured Verrucomicrobiae bacterium
CATCGGGCCGGCCGTCGCCATTCAAATCCTTCACCACCATCGAGGCAATGCGTTTCTCCGACGCGATGGATAATGCGAAAACGCGCGTCGGGCGGCAGTTCGTTCAACTCGCGCTTCATCAGCGGCTTGAGCGTCGCGGCAAGGTTGGTTTTGCCCGTTTGATTGTAGAGGATGTTGATTTTCGAGCGGCGTTGTTGACGACGATGAGATCGTTCAAACCGTCGCCGTCAATGTCCGCCGCGTGGAGCAGGCCGATGCCGTTGTCTATGGAAAAATCTCCGGGCCGGTGAAACCGAAGCGGTTGGTGTTCGTTTGCGCGAGCGCGGTCAAGCCAAGGCCGAAAACAACCGCTGCGCATACCGCGCGACCCGCATTGCGACGAAGAAGATTCAGCATTTGCATGAATGCCCGCAAGCTGCCACCAGACGTGCGCGTTGGCGAGAATTATTCTCCGATGAAATGAAGGACGACACGCCGCCGGTGGGACATGCGACGGTGTTCCCACAAATAAATCCCTTGCCACGTGCCGAGCGCGAGCTGTCCGCCGCTGAGCGGATGCTCAGGTTCACCGCGGTCAGCGCCGTGCGAACGTGCGCCGGCATATCGTCGTCTCCCTCGCTGGTGTGCTCGAACAGTGCGTCGCCGTCGGGGACAAGCCGTTCAAAAAACCTTTCCAATCTGCGCGCACATCCGGGTCCGCATTTTCCTGGATGAGCAACGACGCGGAGGTGTGCCGCACGTGGAGAGTAACGAGGCCGTTTTTGAAACTGTTGGTTGCGACCCATGCCCCGACTTCGCGGGTGAATTCGTAGAGGCCGCGACCGCGGGTGGGAATCGTCAGTTCATGGGTTGCCTGGTAAAGCATGATTTAAATGTGGAATTCTTAAATGAATCCGTTGAAAGCCATCGCCACCTAAGTTCACCGACTGCGCATCTCAGTTACTGGAACACCAGCCGTAGAACGCTTGCGACGGCGGTCCGCCCAAGTCTTCAAAACTATCTTCCACTTGGAACAGGCCGCCCTCAGGGTTCACATCTGGTGGGAAATTCGATATGCCCAATGTGAAGTCCACGTTTGTTGCACGTTGCACCTGATACGAGTTTGCCCGGATGCCGGCGAATGTCGCCCTCACCTTCCCGGCGGTAACAATGACTGAACCCGCCGACTGCCCATACAGACTGCCGGCGATGATGATGTTCACCGTCCCGGTGGCGTTGCTGCCGCGGTGTTCATGATTGTATAGGCAAAGCTGTCATTTACGTCCGCGTTGTTGGTGTAAAAGATCAGGGTGTTGTTGGTCATCAACGTCACTCCATTGGTGGTGAAGGAGGTTGATGCCGTCAACGTGAGCGGAGAGAACCATCCGGATTGAGTCGTTGGTCAACAGATCGGATTTGAAATCTTAAGCGATTGACCTGTGGTGCGGTAAAACGTGTCCGCATTAGCCAGAGGCGGCAGCGGATAGTGACGGTCAGGCTGGCAGCCGTCGAGTTGGTGCTGCCATAAACGTGGCGGCGATGAGACGGTACAGATTGCCATTGTCTGAAAGGGAACTAACAAAACTGAGTGTATCATTAGTGCCCCACTTATGCCGTCCTAGTAATTCCGGCGTTGGTGCTCACCTGCCACTGGAGATTCGGGCGAAGGCATGCCCCCTGCACCGGCAGTAAATATCACCAGACGACCAATGACACTGCTCTGGTTGGTTGGTTTCACGGTTATGAACGCGGTGTCACTTACTCGATGCCGATGACGTTGGTCATCCTATCTCCTTGCGCATCGATTACGGCAAACTTGAACGAAGCCAATCCATAAAAATCGGCGCTGGGGGCGAAGCGCGCCGTCTTGCCGTCCTCAAGTAACATAACCGTCCCGTTCGTCGGATTGAAAACCGTGTTCGCGGGAGTGGTCAGGGAAAAACCGCGGCTCAGTGTGCTCAAGTCCACATCCACTGACCCGTTGTAAGAGCAGTCAACATGCGGGCTGGCGAGCCAGTTCAGGTAATCTTCGAGGTTCGAGTAGCCGTCGCCATCCGGATCGGCGTTGCTATCGGAGAAATCGCCCGGCGCGAGAATTGGGATTGGTCCCGTGAGCAAGTTCCCACCAATCGGGCAGGCCGTCGTGGTCGGAGTCCACGGGCACATTGTAGGTGGCATAGGCCGGCCAGGGATAATTCGGCGAGTTCATCGGCGTCATGCACATCGGTCGTGCGAGTCGATGATGCCGGGATAATTGGGACTGGCTGGCGATCGGCTGCACGAAGCCGTTGATGGTGTAGGTCGGGCCGTTGGTGCCTTCGTAATGAGTGGTGCCGTCGAGCACTTCCCCGATGATTCGCTTGTCAATCACGTCCGGCACGGGCAGGTTGCAGCCGACATCGGACAGAACGCATTTGTAGGCGTTGCTGGCGGTTTGCGTGGTGACATAGGACGGGAAAATCTCCGCGTTGGTGCGCACCGCAGTCAACTGGCTGGTGTTCGCATCGCGGCCATCACCGTCGTAGACGGCAGTGCCGATCATGCCAGTTATTCGTGTAATAGTTTTTGCCCTCCATGACATTGCCGGCCATGTAATACGATCTCCGTGCCCCAGTTGGTGTTGATGGTGTCGAGCTTCAACAGCCAGGTCGCATAAGGATTGTGACGGATAAGGTTTGTAGTAGTTGCTGACGTAGTTGCACGCGCTCCACGCCGCCGTCGGTGGTGCGGCCAATCCAGTTATAGACGACGTTATTGCGGATATCGAGCGAGCCGGCGTAGTGGCTGCTCTGGTCGAGCCCGCCCGCCAGCGTCCAGTTCCGGTCGGTGGAATGGGCGATGAGATTGTGATGATAGCTGCCGATCTCGCCGCTGATCGAAGCCGCGAACGCGTGTGCCTGATAACAATTGGTGCAACCGGTCGCGGCGCGTTCCGAATCGTTGTAATGGTAGGAATGCTGCAGCGGCTCGGAAATGATGTTGTGCTGGAAGGTGATCATGGCGGACTGGCTGCCGACCGCGCCGCTCTGCCGCGAACTGCTGGCTTCGTCGATCGTCCAACTGATCGAGCAATGGTCAATGATGGAATGCGTTGAATTTCCCAGCCCAATGCCGTCCATCGCTTGCTGGCTCGCGTCGCCGAGCCGGCAGCGGATGAAGCGCATGATGACATCGCTGCAACTGGTCATGCCCGCGCGCCAGTTGGCCAGGCAGATGCCGTCGCCGGGCGCGGTCTGGCCGGCGATGGTCAGATAGCCGTTGGCGTTGCGATCGATGCAGGGCGATTGCAGCCGGATCAGGCCGGACACCCGAAAGACAACCGTGCGCGGTCCCGCTGGCTTCAATCGCCGCGCGATAGCTGCCCGGATGACCGCTCCCTGTTGTCGTAGTCAGAATTGGTGACTTCGATCACCACGCCGCCGCGCCCGCCGCGCGCAAAGCGGCCATAGCCTTCCGCCGTCGGAAACGCCAGATGCCGCGTGCGAAATTCCCAGACGGTGCCTTGCGCCAGATTCGTGACGCCGTTGTCAAGTCCAGTTGGTCCACGCGCCAGTAATAGGTCAGCGCGCTGTCGAGGTTGGTCACATTGAACATGTTGGTGGTCACAGTTATAGCGCCGGGGATGCGCTTTGAATTCCGGCGAAGCCGTGCGTGGCGTTGGCGACCGCGTTGCTGCTGGTTCCAAAATAAAGATAGTTGGACACGGCAAACGCCGCCGGCATCCATTGCTCAAGGTCAGGTACCGCCGGAAGTCGAGGTGCCGGGCAGCGGCAAATCATTATTCGCAAACACGTGCTCGTCGCCGGGCGCGGGAAAGATCGCGGTGGCCGTGCGTGCCGGGCGCACTGGGCCGGTCAATTTCAAATCCGTTGAGGATGACAAAATCCGGCGGGATTGCTGTGGTCGGGATCAAAATTGATCACCACCGGCTGGCCGTCGTAGCTGTTGGTGACCGTAAAAAAGGCGAAGCCGCACTTGCTGTCGTTCGTCGCGAACAAGGACGGCACATTGGTGAACATCGGCGCGCCATTCACGCTGATGATGCACCGGCTCAAATACGGATTGGCGAGGTTGATCCAGGGATTGAAAGTGGCTGAATAGTTGGTTCCCCAAAGGTCGTTGTGATACGTCGTGATCGTGTGAACGCCGGCGGACAGAGTGGAAATGGTCAGGCTCAAAGCCCCGCCATTAGTGTAAGGCTGGTTGGGTGGTGTTCGTGTTGTTAACCCAAACGCCATCCCCGCCAACCGGTAGCCCGCATTGGGATCGGGGCTGGTGGTGTTGCCATTTTTGTTCAGCCAGTTGGCCATCATGACTGAGCCGGACTCCTGCCGGAGCGGAACCGTTTGCGCCAGCGTGCAGGAGATGATGCTGCTGATGTTGGTGGCGTAGGCAGCCCGGTGTCGGGATCCAGAACGACGGTAAAATTTGTAAACACATGGGTGGCCTGCTGAACCACTTCCCACGTCATACCATCCCGCGAACCCCGGCGCCGTGTCGTCGCTACGCGGTGACTGGCTTTTATTGATGTCCACACGTAACATTTGCGCTTGTACTGATAACGAACCGAGACACGCCAGGACAATCGTGACTTTGAATAGGAACTTCTGGAACTTCTTCTGCATAATTCGTTGGTGGTCATGATATACCCACTTGATTTAAATGCCAGCAAATTACCCCGCTTTAATTTGCGCTGACGCAAAAAGTTGGCTTCCGCCACGACTTCAGAAGCTCTGAAATGTTACGCGCCTTTCGACTCAACTGGAGAGTCCCCTATCGGACCAAGTTGCAATGGACTGGCCGTATAGCTTGAACGGATTCATCATCTTTCCGGTTAAATCCGAAAACCGACCTTTGGCAAAAATTCATCGGTTCACCAGCAAATTCACCGCAGCCTGATCGAATTCTTGAAAGGTCCGGCCTATGGCGCAGTGCTGGCAGGCGTGTTGCTTTCCAGCTTCTTCTCCAATTCCAGATTGCGCGGCAATCCTGTGGCGAGGGCTTTTTGATAATGCCACCGCGCCAGTCCCATCAACGGCGGCTGTTGCGCGGCATAAATGACCGCAAGATTGTTGTGCGCGCTGCCGTAGTGCGGTTCCAATTGAATGGCCTTGCGAAACGCCGTTTCCGCCGACCGCCGCATACCCTTGTGACTAAGCGCGACGCCGAGGTAATTCTGGATTTCGGCGTTTTGCGGATTGAGTTTTGCGGCGCGACTGAGCAGATCAAGCGCTTCGTCGTATTTCTCCTGGCGCAGCCTCAGTTGACCCAGCAGAGCGAGACTGTAAACGTCGTCGGGTTCAGCAGCGAGCGCCTGTTTGATGTGCTTCTCAGCTTCGTCGAGATGGCCTTGTTCGAGCTGGATGGCGCCGAGGTTGGCCAGCGTGGCGACATTGCTTTCATCCTGCCGAAGTATGTCCAGATACTTTTCCTCGGCCTTGTCATATTGCTTGGCATTGAAATAGCGCTGCGCTTCGGCCACAAGCGTTGCGCTACCGGGCGGCAATTCGTTGATGGATTTCTTGACCGTCTTGGGAGTCGCAACGGCAAGTTGCGGTTCGGGCGTCTTGAACAGCGTGAGCTCTTCGGTCGTGTAAGGCACGGCGCGAGCCTCGAACACATCCATCCGCGCGCGGAGTGTGGAGATTTGATTTTGCAGTTCGCCAATTCGGGCTGCCGTCGCCTTGCTTCTGCGGCTGGAAAGCTCCTTGTTGGCGGTTTCAAGTTTCTTCTGCAAATCGTCGCGCTCCCCCTCAAGCTGCTTGATGCGCTGCAAATCCTCGGGCCGACTGACAACCGGCGGCGGGGTTGCCACGGCGACAGCCTGCGCATTGAGCTTCCTGACACGGTTCTCCAATGCGGTTCGTTCCAGACGCAAAATTTCGGCGTCGGACTGCAATGCGGCGATCCGGGCTTCGGCTTGCGCCAATTGCCGGGTTAAATCGTCAACTTTGGTCGCCGTCACCGCGGGCCATTGCACCTGGGCAAGCTGTTTCTTGAGCAGTTGATTCTCTGCACGCAGCGCATCGGCAGCCTCTGCGGTGGTTGTGAGGGTGTTGATGCGGGCGAGCATCGCCTCTTTTTCGCCCGTCAGCTTGGTCGCCAGTTCGGTCTGCTCGGCAAGTCTGCGATTTGCATCATCAAGCGCCTTTTTTGTGACCTCGTATTCCGCCATTTTTTCCTTGCCGGGCGTGAGCGCATCAAGGCGGTTCTGCAAAAGTTTCCGTTCCATCGTCAACGCATTGGCACGCGTCGTTTCTTCAGCCAGCTTGCGGTTGGCCTCTGCCAACGCCTGTTTTGATTCTTCCAACTCTTTCGGTGACACGCCTTGAGCGGCCTTGGTTTGCTCTGCAGTCAGACTGGTCTTGAGCAAGTCGTTTTCCTTCATCAGCGACTGGACTTTGTCCTGGGCCTTGGCGAGTTCGCGGGGGTCAACGGCTGCGGGCTGTGTGGCAAGAGCTTCTTTCAGCTTCGATTCCAGCGTGCCTTTGTCCGCCTGCAATTGACGGACTTCCTCTTGCAGCGCGGCGAGTTGGTGGTCGAGATCGGATGGCGCGGCGGGTGAAGTCGGGATGGCTGCAGGAGCGACGGTCGTCGCAGGCGCAACGCCCGGCGCTGGCGCTGGCGTCATCGCTGGAGCTGTGGGAGTTATTGCGATCGGCGCCGGCACGGCGTGAATACGGATCGAGACTGCGGCGATTTTGGAGGCCAAGTAGTTCAGCCGGAAATTCACCACTTTGACATGCCATGCCGGGTATTGGGCTTGAAATTGCCGGAGTGCCGTTTGGGCCTCGTTGTATTTTTCCATCGCTTGAACAGGCTGATCCAGATTGTTCAGCGAGTCGGCTTGTTGAATGAGATTGTAAATGTGAACGTATTGGTCGTCGGGGATGTCTGCGCGTGCCTGCGGCAGCACGAGAGCCGACACCAAGCTCACGATGGCAAAGAGGCGTTTCATGCGACGCATGGTAGTCACGTTGGACGCGGTTTGGCAACGATTACGTCGCTGATATCATCCTTCAAACAGGGGAGTGGCAAAATACCCGGCAGGCGCGTTGACATGTTGTCCGGCCTTATGTTAGCCTTGGGCAAACAAACTAGTCGGTTATGACGGCCTGTTTGAATCATCATGTGCTGGTGCTTAACCGCCTTTGGCAGGCGGTGAATATCTGCACTGCAAAACGCGCGTTGACATTGGTTTTCCAAGGTCATGCGCAGGTGGTCTTGAATGCGTCGGACGGTTCTTTCCAGACTTACGACTTTCAGGAGTGGCGCGACATTTCTCAACATGAACCGCACCCGGAATCCATCAACACGATTTCCTTTCGCATCCGTGTGCCGCGCGTGATCCTGCTCCTGGTTTACGACCGGTTGCCCAAAAAGGAAGTCAAATTCACGCGCCATAACATCTTCGAACGGGACAAGAACACCTGCCAGTATTGCGGGCGCGCCTTTGACCGCAAGGACCTGAATCTCGACCACGTGATTCCGCGCGATCGCGGCGGGCCGACGGCGTGGGAAAACATTGTTTGCTCCTGCATCGAGTGCAACACGCAGAAGGCCAATCGCACGCCGCAAGAGGCAGGCATTCATCTCATCCGCAAGCCCAAACGGCCCAAATGGCGGCCTTTCGTGCAGATCAATTTCAGCCTCTACCAGCACGATAGCTGGAAGCACTTCATTGACCTGGCATACTGGAACGTCGAACTGGGCGAGGACGTGCAATAGCGCCCGACCGGCGCGGTTCAGGAACGAGTCGAGGTTTTTGCGCTCTCAATCATCTCCCAAAATTTGGGATTCTGTTCCAGCGCCTCATCCTCTCCGGCTTTCAGACCCGGAACGATAGAAAAAATCTTTGAGCGTGTGGCGGCTTAAAATCCGATGCACGACGACCCCGAGTTCGTGCCGCTCAAAATAAACGCGGTAATCCCCCACGCGAAAGCGATGCAACGTTCGCCCGCTGCGTTCGAGCTGGCCGAATTCATCGAGGTCGGCGCTCATCACCTGCTGGGGCAGACCGCGAAATTCGCCGAGGATTTGCAGTTGCAGGTCCTTGGGCATCCGCCCCAATTCGGAGGCGCTGGCCGGCGTTGAAGATGATCTGAAATGGAGTCATCGGTTTTCGTATCATTTGGCAGCGCGTATGGGAATCGAACCCATCTTTCAGCCTTGAGAGGGCCGTGTCCTAGCCGATAGACGAACACGCCGCATCAATCGCAAACATCCTAACGGGACAAGTCCCCGCGTCAAGCACGGCAATCAAAGGGGCGTCTTGGGTGGGCTAAAGGCGCTCGACAAATCAGGAATCGTGACTACGGTACGGCAGATTTATGACCGATCCACGTTACAAGAAATTGGCGAAATTGCTCGTTGAGTATTCCACCCAAGTGAAGAAGGACGACCGTGTGTTGCTCGACATGATTGATGTGCCCGACGAGTTTTCGATTGAACTCATCCGGACGGTGCGCGCCGCCGGCGGCACGCCGCTCATCGAGGTGCGGCACACGCGGATTACGCGCGAAATCCTGCGCGAAACCAACGCCGTCCAAGTCGCCCTGCTCCGCGACATCGAATTGTTCCGGATGAAGAAGGTGCAGGCGTACATCGCCATACGCGGCAGCCTGAACGCCAGCGAAAGTTCCGATGTGCCCGGCAACCTGATGGCGCTCTATTCCAAAACGCTGCGGCCGGTGACGGATTATCGCGTCAACAAGACGCGCTGGTGCGTCTTGCGCTGGCCCACGCCGAGCATGGCGCAGGCGGCGGGTATGAGCACCGAGGCATTCGAGAACCTTTACTTCGATGTTTGCACGATGGATTACGCGAAGATGTCGCGCGCCATGATTCCATTGGAAAAACGGATGAAGCGCGCCGACCTCGTTCGTCTCAAAGCGCCGGGCACGGATTTGACCTTCAGCATCAAGGGCATTGGCGCGAAGATGTGCCGGGGCGACCGCAACATCCCCGACGGCGAGGTTTTTTCCTGCCCGGTGAAAAAGTCGGTGAACGGCGTGATCCAATTTAACACGCCGACGGTTTATTCGGGCACGAAGTTTGAAAACGTGCGGCTGGAGTTCAAAGACGGCAAAATCGTCAATGCCACGGCCAACAACACGAAAAAGTTAAACGAGATTCTCGACACCGATCCGGGTGCGCGTTACGTGGGCGAGTTTTCGCTGGGATTCAATCCGTTCATCTTGAATCCGATGTGCGACATTTTGTTCGATGAAAAAATCGCCGGTTCGCTCCATCTGACGCCGGGCCAGGCTTACGAGGAATGCGACAATGGCAATCGCTCGGCGGTGCACTGGGACATGGTGCTCATCCAGCGGCAGGAGTGGGGCGGCGGTGAGGTGTGGTTCGACGGCCATCTCATCCGCAAAAACGGTCTGTTCTTGCCGAAGGATTTGAAGCCGTTGAATCCGGCGAATTTGAAATAATTCACGATTGACGATTTGCGATGCGCACGGTTGCCAGCTTCGACGCGTCAATCGTGAATGAATGTGTCAATTCCTACCGTGGCTCTTTGAGAATGGCGAGGAATTGCTTCATCGCCGGGGAAAGCACCTTGTTTTTCTTGTAAATTGCGGCGATGGGACGGAAGAAATCGCCCCCTTCCAGCGCGATCGCCACGAGCGTCTGTTTGGACACTTCCTCAAGGACGGTGCTCTGGGGAACGATCGCAACGCCGGCGTCAATTTCCACGGCGCGCTTCACGGTTTCGATGTTGTCGAATTCCATCACGTGCTGCACCGCGATGTCGTGCGCCCTGAGGATTTTGTCGAGCGCCTTGCGGGTGGGGATGTCCGGTTCGAAGCTGACGAACTTCTGGCCCGCGACGGTTTTGAGCCTGAGGGTCTTGTGCTTCGCAAACTGATGTTGGGGATGACAAATCAAGACCATCGGATCTTTGTGCAGAGGAATGATTTCAAGCTTCGCGTCTTTGGCGGGAAAAGCGACCAGCCCCAGATCGACGACATTGCCCAGCACTTCCTCGTACACCTGGTTGTGGCGGCGGTATTCGACATGAACGTTGACCGTCGGATAATCCTTCATGAATCTCGTGATGTGCGATGGCAACTCATGCAAACCGATGCTGTAAATCGTCGCCAGGCGGATGGTGCCGGAGATGATGTCCTTGAGTTCCTGGAGTTCGCTGTGAAGGGATTCGTAGGTCTGGATGATCTGCTTGCTGTAATCATAGAGCACCTGTCCTTCGCGCGTGAGCCGGAACTTCTTTTTGCTGCGCTCGATGAGCAGCGATTTGAATTGCCGCTCCAGCGAACTGATCTGCTGGCTGACAGCAGACTGGGTGACACCGTTGATTTGGGCTGCTTTGGTGAAACTTTCGGTTTCGGCCAGGTCGCAGAATACTTTTAAGCTTTCGATTTGCATAAGGAGAGTAAATGAAAAAAATGCCCGTTAGTCAACAAGAGTTGTTTGGACGCCCAGCACCTGTTTGACCTTCATCAAAAGGTCCTGGCTCGTGAAGGGTTTTTGGAGGTAGGACTCCGAGCCTTCCGAACTCGCCGGCCAGACATAACCGCTGGTGCAAATGATCCGCGTGGCCGGGGAGGTGCGGCGGATGTGCTCCACCAGTTCACGCCCGCTCATGGCCGGCATGACGAGGTCCGTGATGACCAGGTCAATCGCCGGTTCCGCCTTCGACAGAAGTTCCAACGCCTTCTGCCCGCTGCCGGCCGTCAGCACATGGTAGCCGTAATCGGACAGAATGGTCTCCCCCATTGTCAGCAGCAGGGCCTCGTCATCCACAATCAGAATGGTTTCCTTGCCTTTCAAGTCGTCGCTCCCCTGCGCGCTGGCACTGACGATTCTTTTCACCGCCGGCAGATAGACGCGCACGGAAGTCCCGGAACCGGGCTGGCTCGAAACGGCCACGCCACCCCCGTGGTTGGTGACAATGCCGTAAACCAATGCCAGCCCCAGCCCGCGATGACTTTTCTTCGTCGTGAAAAACGGCTCAAAGATCCGCGGCATCACTTCCGCTTCGATGCCGGACCCGCTGTCGCTGATTTCGACGCACACGTGAGCGCCCGGCGCCAGCCGCACATTGCGGTCCTGCGTCGGTGCGGCTAAATCCACGTTTTGGGTCCGGACCGAAAACTTGCCCCGGTCGGACGACGCTTCCGCCGCATTTTCCAGGATTTTCATCAACGCCTGCTGAATTTTCGCCTCGTCGAATTTGACGGAAAAAAGTTGCCGCTCAAGGGCGGACCGACCAAGCGGATTCCACCCGTCTGCGAATGCTGGAAAAACTCGACGCAGCGCTGCACCACCAGATTCAAATTCCCGTCCGCGCGACCTCGCGGTTCCTTGTCCTGACGGCTGAATGCCGCGAGATCGCTCGCGATTTCAGCCGCCTTCGCCGCTGATTTTTCCACTTCCATCAACGCGCGGCGCCAGGGATGAGCGGCTTCGGCCTTGCTCAACAGCAACGACGTGTAGCCCAGGATGCTGGTCAGCGCATTGTTGAAATCCAGCGCCACGGTCCGCGCCAGTTGCAGAGCGCAGTCCAGCTTTTGTTTGTGGATGATGACACTGTCCCCGGACTGGCCTTTGGGGTCAGCGCCCTGAGCTGACTCCGGCAGCAGTTGGAAAAGAAAAAACTTTTGCTCGTCTTTCGTCAGGGCGCAGATCGAAGCGGAAAACGCCGCCATCGTGCCGCTCTTGACTTGAAATCTTAACGTCATGGGACTTGAAGGCGCGCGTTCCCACTCGGCCAGAAACGGTTCGACGGCATTCCCGTTTTCCGGCGACCAGATGGTGGACAAGAGAGACGACCCGCCTTCGAGCGTGGGGCCAAACACTTTGACCGCAGCCTCGTTTGCACGCAGGATTTTGCCGGCGGCATCCACCAGCAAGGCGGGCCACCCGGCATTTTCCAGCAAGAAAACAGCATCAGGCTTCATGCAACCACCTGTTCCGGCTCGCAGTGTACGACTCGCCGCATTTTTCTCAACCTGAATTTAAGGCCGCAGCGCAAAGCGCCGGGCAAAAATTACCAGATCCGGCGTGTTGAAAAGGCGTGCAGCGCGCCCGCAGCGCCGCGCTGATCAATTTGCTTTGTAGCAGTCCCGTTGCGCGGGATGAGTCGGCTCTGGTTGATTCTTCATTCTTCATTCTTCCTTCTGCCTTCGAAGTTCTGTTTGCCATAAAGTCTCCCAAATTCTTTCAGCAAATGCCCTGCCAAAATCTTCACCCGTTCGGCTGTTTTCAGCACATCCTCATGCGACAATGGCGACTTGCCGATGCCTGCCGCCAGGTTCGTAATGCACGACAAACCCGCCACGTGCAAGCCACATTGTCGCGCCACAATCGCCTCTGGCACGGTGCTCATGCCCACCGCATCTGCGCCCAGCGGCGCAAACGCGCGAATCTCCGCCGGCGTCTCGTAGCTCGGCCCGCTCACCGCCAGATAAACGCCACGCTGCAATTTGACCTTGGCCGTCCGCGCTGCCGACATAAGCAACGCGCTTAGCTTCGCATCGTAAGTCCGCGTCAAATCCACGAAACGTGGCAGACCGCGAATTGCCGGCCCGCGCAATGGATTCACGCCCATGAAATTGATGTGATCGGTCAACACCATGAAATCACCCACGCGAAACTTCCGATTGATGCTGCCCGCCGCGTTCGTCAGCAGCAAATCGCGGATGCCGCAGGCCGCCAGCACGCGTACCGGAAACGTCACGCGCTCCATCGGATGACCTTCGTAATAATGCGCCCGCCCGCTCAACACCATCACCGGCGTCCCGCCGAGCCGACCGATGACAAGCTTTCCGTCGTGTCCCGCCACGTTTGGCTTGGGAAATCCGGGCAGTTTCGCGTAAGGAATTTTGGCATCCACGTCGAGTTCGCGTAGGACGTGATTGAACCCGCTACCCAGCACCAGCGCGAGTGTCGGGTGCAGGCGGGAGAGTCCTTTGATTTTTGTGACCGCGGTTCTCACAGGCAGATTTAACCACGAACGGACACGAATGAACACCAATTAACTTGCCGCGAAAGAACACAGGGAACGCAAAACCTCAACCGCGAAATACACTAACCACACGAAACTCATTCGCCACAAAAGGGCACAAAGAGTTTAACCGCTGATGAACGCGGATTGACGCCAATAATTATCCCGCGCACACTCGCTGCGTTCCGAAAAGCAAAGCGGCAAGTGACGATCAAACCAAAATTGCTAAAGTCAAATCTGCGCGGCTTCGGCTGCCGCGAAATCAAATTGCGGCTGTGAATTACACCGAAATTCTTGACGCCCTGCGTGAGTTCACCTCTTGTGAACTCATTGAGTTTCTGCCGCTCGCGCCGGATACGCGGAAGCCCTCTCTCTTACGCTCCGATTGAAAAGTATCTGCTCGACCTAAAAAACGGCGCGAAACCCGAATCCGCAGCGGAAGACCTCTTCACCGCGCTTTGTAAGGACGTACTGGGATTTCAGCCGACGCGACATTGGCGTCATGGAAGGCTTTGTGGACTTCGTGCTGCCGGAAGCAACGGGAGAAGTTATTCCGCTCGAACTCAAACCGCTTTTCCAGCGCGACGGCACGGACGCCGTCTGGCGCAGTGATGCCAATCCCAAAAACCACGTCGCCCAGGTCAAAAAATATCTCCGTGACCACGAATACCTGATTCTTACCGATCTCCACACTGCGTGGTTCTTCAGCGCGCGCGACTTTTTCTTTGAGGACAAGCATTTCGCCACAATGCCGTTTGCGGAATTCCTGGCACGTTGCCGCGAAACCCGCAGCGTGCTGGATGTCGTGCGCCGTTTGGAAGACACGGCGGAAAAACCGGAACTCGAACAGCAATTCTTTGAAGACCTGAAAATCTGGTTCAACGAATTCGACAAAATCAAATGGACACCGCCCGACCTCTGGCCGCCGAATCCATCATTCTGCTCATCAACAAACTTATCTTCGCCCGCACGGTCGAGGATTTCGGCCTCGTTCCATACCATTACACGCAGGACGAATACACCCGCCAGACCAAAAACTGGGAGGCCAAGGGCGCGCACCGCATCGTCCCCAAATTCCTCTCGGAATTTGAGGACTTTTTCGACGAATACTACGACACCGAGATTTTTTCCGCGCGCGTCTGGGATCGCCTGGATAAAGACCCCGCCAATCTCCAGCGGTTTTGCGACAAGCTGAATTTCATCCTCGGCATCAACACTTGGGATCAAACCTTCAGCACCCGTGGCATCGTTCACTACAATTATCGGCGCATTGACGAGGATATTTTCGGCAAAAGCTACGAAATGTTCCTCGCTGCCAATCGCAAGGACGAAGGAATTTATTACACGCCCGCCGGAATCACTGGGCCGATGGCTGACTCGCTGGTTAATTCGCTCGCCGGAAAACTTGTAGATGAAATCTGCGACGCCGTCGGCAGCCAGAAATGCGATTTCAAACTCGCCGACAAACTCATGGCGCAGCTTTTTGAAATCCGCGTGGCGGACACCGCCTGCGGTTCAGGCGGCTTTCTCATCAAAGCCCTGCGCAGTTTCTGGCAGCAATACCAGCGCATTGACGCCGCCTGCGCGTGGGTTCAAAAAATCCTCAAGCCCGACAACGGCGAAATGTATCTCGCCGAAATGCCGCCGAATGTCGAGGCCGCGCTCGCGTTCCGGCGCAAACAAAACCTCGGCAACCGCCGCATCCTCATCGCGCAGATTTTGCTGCGCCACATTTTTGGCGTGGACAAAGACCCCGGCGCGCTTGAAGTCGCCAAGACCAACATCTGGAAGGAAGCCGTTAAACTTTCGCCCGCCGATTACAACTACCGGCTGCTGAAAACCGATGTCGTCAAAATCCTGCCTAACCTTGAATTTAATTTTCACTGTGCCGACTCGCTCGTGGACGTGGAACTGGAGAAGCAGGCAAAGTGGCTGGCTGAATATCACCAAACCGAGTTGAAGAAACTCTCCGAATTTCGCGCCCGCTACATCGAGAATCCGATGCGGCACGAGGCGCTGGATGAAGCGTTGGCGTTGCGGAAAAAAGTCCGCGCCAACTTTATCGAACATTTCCAGACCGAGAATCTTCCGTGTGAACCCGGTGGTTTCGCGCTCCACTTCTGGCCGTGTTGGTTTGGGCGGCGGACTGGGGAGCGCGCGCGTCTCGCGCGCTGCATCCGGCGTCGCGCCGGATGCTTCAACGGAAAATGTGACTGGCGTGGGACGCCAGGTACGGCGGGCCGGGGGACGGCCGCGCTCCCCTCAAACCTCCCGCCGGTTTCGACGGCATCATCGGCAATCCACCGTGGGAAGGCTTCAAACCTTTCCGCAAGGAATTTGCAGCCAGTTTTTATCGGGGCAAACCGCAGTTCAACAAAATGGGCATGGATACGCCAGTCCTTCGACAAATGGTTTGATCAAGGAAAAGAAGGAAAACAAAGACTTCGCTGCCCGCTGGCGCGAGTATGAAGCATTTTACGAGCGGAATTCCGAATTCTTTGGCCAACGTTATCAGCATCAGGGAAGCGGTGACTTCAATTTGTTCAAATTGTTTATCGAGGCGGATCTCGCGCTCATACGCACCGGCGGAAGGTTCTCGCTTCTCGTACCCTCCAGCTTCCAGACGGACGAAGGTTGCGCGCCGCTGCGCCGGCTTTTGCTAATGCAACACCGGTTTGAAGAACTCACTTCGTTTGAAAACCGCGGCTACGATGTAATTGAGAACGGCAAGGAGAAGACGAAATACATCTTCCCCGACGTGGATAGCCGCTTCAAATTCGGCTTTTTCAAAGTCGTCAAAGGAGAACTCCCGCCAAAGAATCACGCCTTTGACGCGCGGTTTTATTTGCACGATCCGAAAGATGCCTTCATGCCACCAATCCGTTACAGTGTGGAAACAATTTGCCGCTTCTCGCCGGAGAATTTCAGTATCATGGAATTCCGTTCCGAGACAGATTATCAGCTTTGCGCAAAGATTCGCGGCGAACATCCCCTGTTGCAAGAATCCAAGTTCCGTCTCGGACGCGAACTCGATCTCACCAACGATGCTCACTTTTTTCGAAAGCTGGACGGACGCAAACCTTCCAAGGGCGAGATGAAGCTCTACGAAGGCAAAATGATTTGGCAATTCGACGCCAACTTTGAATCCGCGCGGTGGTGTGTTGTGGAAAAAGAAATCCGTGAATCACAAGTCCGGAAGGAAATCTACCGAGCCGCTAAATTCGTTCGGGAGAACAATGTTGCGAAGGTCGGTGGCAAACCCGTCGCAGAGAAGAAAGGCGATTTAGAGCGTGTAACAAAATGAATTGTAATTTTTTGACCAGTTCTGCAATAAACTGGGCATGGCAAAACCACTCGTTGATGATTCGCTATGGTCAGTGATCCAACCCTTGCTTCCACCAAGAGCGCGGCGAAGAAAATTTCCCGGGCGCAAACCGATTTCGGATCGCGCGACGTTGACCGGAATTCTCTTCGTGCTCAAGACCGGTATGGCTTGGCAAGACCTGCCTTTGGAAATGGGTTGTGGCAGTGGCATGACCTGCTGGCGCCGACTGCGCGATTGGCAAAAGGCCGGCGTCTGGGAAAAACTCCATCGGGAATTGTTGCGCCGCTTACACGTAGCCGATCGGCTCGATTGGTCACGAGCCGTAGTGGACTCCAGCAGTGTGCGCGCGGTTTTTGGGGGCTTCAGACGGGACCCAACCCGACGGACCGCCGCAAAGCGGGCAGCAAACATCATCTTTGCACCGATGCCCAAGGCTTGCCGTTGAGCATCCAGTTGACGGCGGCCAACGTGCATGACAGCCGCCAACTCCAACCGCTCGTGGCGGCCATTCCTGCCGTGCCGGGCAAGGTCGGTCGCCCGCGTCAACGGCCAGAGGTCGTGCAAGGCGATCGCGCCTACGGCAGTGCCGCGCATCATCGCTGGTTGCAACAGCGCGGCATCGCCGATCAACTGGCACGCCCGCGAACGCCGCATGGAAGCGGGTTGGGTAAAACGCGCTGGGTTGTGGAACGCACCCTCAGTTGGTTGCACCAGTTCCGCCGCCTGCGGATTCGTTACGAACGTCGCGCCGATATTCATCAAGCCTTCCTTACGCTCGGTTGCGCCATCATCTGCCATCGTTCGCTCCATTCCTCATTTTGATATGGGCTTTTAGACGCGCAACTGACCGGGTTATTTGCTGCCGGGAAATTCAAATCAGTTTATGAATATGCCAGACTTGGCACACGGGACGTTGCGCGTTCCACAGACGAAAGAACCTTATTTGCGGCATTGATTCCCGCGTTGTCTTGCTTGGGCAACACGATCAATTTCGTGCGTCCTTTCAACTACGAGTGTGACGAGCGCGGTAATCTGAAGCAGGAAGAACATTCACCAGAAGAACTGCATGCCTTGCTTTCAATTCTAAATTCGCTAGTCCTTAATTTTTACGTGCGCAACAAAGTCTCAGCGCATGTGAATATGCACCAGCTTTACGAACTGCCGATTCCCCAACTCACCGCCGCGCAGAAAAAGAAGCTGGCCGAGTCCGCCGCGAAGCTGTTGAAAAATCCGCGTGACGTGAAGGAACGCGCCGCGCTGGAAGCCTTCATCGCCCGCGAGCTTTACGGCCTGTCGCTGGACGACTGGAAGCATCTCACCGGCACGTTCACCTTTGGCAGTGGCGAATCCAAAGCCGAGTTGGACGAAATCATCCGCCAGTCAATCGCGCTTTGGTAAAATTTTGTGTCCATTAGTGGTTTCCGCCTTCGTTCACTTCGGCGCGACGTGGAAAAATCTTTGTGGCTTTGCGCTAAAACCCGTTCGCATGGTTGGCGTGGTTCGCGGTTGAAACCTTGCGTTCTATGCGTTCCTTTGCGGCGCCACGCTTCGCTTGATTTCAGATTGCAAAACGGCGAGAGAGTTCGTGTTGATTCGTGTCCATTCGTGGTTGGATTGAATTGCCCGGCTTGATTTATTCGACTGATGCAATACGTTGCGCTTCGCTCCATTTCGCTTTATGGAACTGAACAATGACGAAATCCGCCGTTACTCGCGGCATCTGATTCTGCCCGAAGTCGGGCTGGCGGGCCAAAAGAAAATCAAGGCCACCAGCGTCCTGTGCATCGGCGCGGGCGGGCTAGGTTCGCCCATCGCCATGTATCTGGCCGCCGCCGGCATCGGCAAAATCGGCATCGTGGATTTCGACACCGTGGATTTCTCGAACCTGCAACGCCAGATTCTCCACACGGACGCGGACGTGGGCCGGCCCAAGGCGCAGTCGGCCAAGGAAACCATCGCGGGCATCAATCCGCATTGCGAGGTCGTCATTCACAACACGCGCATCTCGTCGGAGAATGCGTTCGATCTCATCCGGCCTTACGACATCGTTGTGGACGGCACGGACAATTTCCCGACGCGCTATCTCACCAACGACGCCTGCGTGCTGCTCAAAAAGCCGAACGTCTATGGCTCGATCTTCCGGTTTGAGGGACAGGCGAGCGTGTTTGCGCCGCATCTCGGCGGGCCGTGCTACCGCTGTTTGTATCCGGAACCGCCGCCGCCCGGCATGGTTCCGAGTTGCGCGGAAGGCGGTGTGCTCGGCGTGTTGCCCGGCATCATCGGCTGCATTCAGGCGACGGAAATTCTGAAACTCGCCATCGGCAAAGGCACTTCGCTCGTCGGTCGCCTGCTGCTGTTCAACGCGCTCGACATGAAATTCCGCGAGTTGAAGTTGCGCCGCGATCCGCAATGCCCCGTTTGCGGCGATAATCCGACGATCAAAGAGTTGATCGACTATGAAATGTTCTGCGGCATCACGCCCGAACCCGACGAACCCGTTGGCAATCCCGACGAAGTGACGGTGCAGGAAATGAAGAAGGCGTTGGATAATCCGGCGCTCGGCATCAAGGTCATTGACGTGCGCGAGCCGGACGAATACGAAATCGCCAAGGTGAACGGCGTGCCTCTGCTGCCGCTGAGCCAGTTGCAGCAACGCTTCACCGAACTTGACCCGAACCAGCAATACTATCTCCACTGCAAAGCCGGCGGGCGTTCGATGAAGGCGCTGAAGTTTCTGCGCCAGCAGGGCTTCAAGTATTTGAAGAGCGTCAAAGGCGGCATCAACGCGTGGTCAGATGAAGTTGATTCCAAGGTGCCGAAGTATTGAGAGCCGGTTTGAAAAGCAGCGGCCGGCCTCCGCGTCACGAAAACAAGCAACATGGGGTCACGCATTACGACCTCGTTACCACATCACTTTCGACTCAATGGTTTTTCCCCCGCCGGGCTGCCGGGACTGCCATCTGATGGCGCAACAGCAAGGTGATTGCCTTGACCGTCAATTCCAGAGGCATGATGGGTTTGGTGATGAGATCGTTGCCGCCGCTGAGAATTGACCGGGCGCGGGTCTTGAAATCCGTCAAGCTGGTTACGAAAATCACCGGTGTCTGTCTGTGGGAAGGCAAAATCCGCATCTTCTCGCAAAGCGTGATTCCGTCCATTCCGGGCATCCTGATGTCGAGCAGCACAAGGTCGTAGCTGGATTGCTCAAGTGCTTCGAGTGCGTTGAACGGGTTCGTCATTCCCGTGGCCTTCAGGTTCAATTTGTTCAGGGTCATCACGACGGCGCGGTTGGAGACGGCATCATCATCCACCACCAGCACCGAGGCTGGCGGCGGTAATTGCGGTTCGGGCTGGTTGGTGGCATCCAGTTGATCGGCCAGGAAGGCCACCGCGGTCGTGACTGTTTGGCGGATGGAATCATTCAGCAAGTCGGGGTTGCCCAAAAGTTCGATCAACAGCGCCTCGCAGGCGCTGGCCAGTTGCGTGATGTAATGGCATCCGGCCAAGTCTGTCATCCCGGCCAGGAAGCCAACCTTGCGCCTCAACTCCTCCAGTCGTCGCGACTGGCTCGATGTCTCACTGGACTCAATGAATTCCCGGCAAAGTTGGCGCAAGCCCTGATTGATGGCTGGAATCTTGTCGAAAAAGTCCCTGCGGACCCGCGTCTGGAATTCCGCGTCGGTTTCCGTTTTTGGCACAGTTTTAACGGGCGCAATGGTGATTTGATCTGCAACCGTGCCTTCGGGCGCTTTTTCCCGATCACGCTCTGCCGTGGAAACCGGCTGGACCGACGACTTGACCGTAGGCGGTTCATTCAAGACGTCCCGCACGACGTCAATAAGCCCTGCGGGCGTTACGGCTGACTTTATCAGCGCGCGCTCGACATTGGAGGCGGCAACCTGTTCGGTGAGATTGCTCAAGAAGGAATTGGAGAAAACGACGACGCGGATGGATTGGAGTTCGGGCTTTTGCCGGATAAATTTGAGGACGTCCGCCCCGGTCATTTTGGGCATCAACAAATCCAGAACCATCAGGTCGGGTTTGAAGGTGACCAACTGTTTCATGGCGGCCAGTCCATCTTCGGCTATAACAACTTCAAATCCCGCCTCCTCCAGCTTTTGACTATAGAGCCGGGCAAGCAAAGCGTCGTCTTCAACGTAAAGCACCTTTTTCATGGCCAGTCAGTCGCAGCCCGGCTTGACTCTAGCTTGAAAGTGAGCCGTTGAGAAGTCCTTTTTGCCACGACAAACTGCTGCGAGCGCCAACTGGCAATTCGGAGCTTTCCAGCTATACTTGGCTGTGTTATGAATACTCCCAGTCGAACGCAGACAAAACGTATGCTCTTGGAAGAAGCACTGTATAAATATCCGATCAACGTGAAATTGCGCGACGGCACCGAGTGCGTGATCCGCCCGGTTGGCAAACGCGATGATGTGCGGCTGCAAAAATTTTTCCTGTCGGTGCCCGAAGAGGAACGTCTCTTCATCAAACAGCCCATCACCAACCGGACTTTGTTCCGGCACTGGTGTCGTGAACCTGATTTTGAGCGGAACCTGCCGCTGCTCATTCTCCACGGAAAGAAAGTCATCGGCGAAGCGACGCTGCACCAACGATGGGGCGGCTGGAAACGGCACGTGGGTCTCATCACGCTGCTGACGCACCCGGCGTATCGCGGTCGCGACGTGTCGAAAGTGCTGGTGTCTGAATTGATCGAAGTCGCGCGCCATTGCGGCCTCCACCGGCTGGAAGCCGAATTGAACGGCGAAAGAAAAATCGCCATCAACGTTCTGGAGCAACTTGGGTTTTCGCCTTTGATGCGCCTGTCCGATTACGTGATGGACATGAAGGCCGTGACCCACGAGTACGTGCTCATGGGCTTGGAATTGCGAGTGGATGAAGAATACGCCGGAGTCGGCGGTTGAATCGGAACACTTCTTTCGGAACGCGGAGCCATGCTTCGCCTTGTTACTCCCTCAACTAATCTCTTGCTCCCGACAGTGCGCGGGTTTACCAAAACGCCATGCAAGTGCCATTGGTAATGACAGTCATAGGTCGCGACCGCACAGGCTTGGTGGAATCGCTGGCCAGCCTCATCGCGAGTCACGGCGGCAACTGGCTTGAAAGCCGCATGTGCCGGGTTGGCGGAGAATTTGCCGGAATTTTGCGTGTCCATGTCCCGGCAAAAAAGAAGACCGCGCTGGTCAAAGCTTTGAAGGGACTTCAAATACAGGGTTTGAGCGTGGTCGTGCAACCTGACCAAGCCAGGCCCGCTACAATTGCCGGAAAAACAGCAGTGCTCGATGTCATCGGCCATGACCGACCGGGTATTATTGAAGAAATAACCCGGGCGCTGTCTGGCCAGGGTGTGAACGTGGAGGAGCTTTCAACCGGATGCGTCAGCGCTCCGATGTCCGGCGAAACGCTGTTCAAGGCGCGCGCAACGCTCTTGATTCCGCAGACGTGCAATCTGGCCATGCTGCGCGCTGATCTGGAAAAAATCGCGGGCGAACTGATGGTGGATGTCTCGTTCGGCGAACTGAAAATGCCGGGCTAGAACAGATGGTTTGCGAGCAGGCCCACGACGCTTAACGGGCCTTGATCTTCCAAACCATCCGTTGCCTTGTCCACCTTCTGCAACGTGAGCTTGGCGTTCTTGTAGAATTCCTGGTCGTTGACGAGTTTGCCGACGGTGCCGTGGCCTTGGTTGATTTTCTGGAGGATTTCCTTGAGATTCGTCATCGAAGCTGTGGTCTCGCGGTAAAGCGTCTCGTCTTTCACGAGTTTGCCGATGGTGCCCTGGCCGGCTTTGACTTCATCAATCACATTGCGCGCGTCTGCGACGGCCTGCTTGATTTCATCGGCGGTGCCCTGGAGGTTCGTGACCGTGGCCAATGCGGAGTTGTAAAGTGAATCTTGGTAGATGAGTTTGCCGACGGTGCCCTTGCCTTCGGAAATCTGGCCGGTGATGGATTTGATATTGCCGATGGTGGCGGTGAGCGGGCCGCTGTTTTGCTTGAGGAAATCGGTGAACGGCCCGAGCAGGTTGTCAATTTTATCACCGGTGAAACTCTTGGTAAGGTTTTCGATGCCGGAAGCGGCGCTGTCAAGTTTGGCCATGATGGCACTGAGATCCGGTTGTTCAACCGTGCTGAGAACTGCACCGTCAATGGCCCGCGGCGCGCTGGGCGAGCCGAAGTCCACTGCAACGAAATACTGGCCCATCAGCCCGGTGAATTTGATGGTGGCAATGCTGTCCGTTTTGACGGTCGCATCGGAGTGAAGTTTCATGGTGACGCGGACCTTGTTGTCTGCGATCTCGATTTTTTCCACGCGGCCGACTTCGACCCCGGCCATTTTCACGCGGTCGCCCACTTTCAGCTCCTGTACGCTGTTGAACAGCGCCTGGAGGCGGTAGCCGCGCTTGAAATTTTCAATGCCGCCGAGTGTCTCGATGATGAGCACGGCGGCGATGACAACGAGGGCGACAAAAACGCCCAAACGGGTTTCAAGAGTGTTTTTCATAAGAATCAATTTGGTTTTTCACGTTTGAAATCAGCTTGCAAAAATCTCTGGATGACCGGGTCGGCCTTGCGTTTCACTTCGTCGGGAGTGCCGACGGTCAGAATCCGGCCCTCGTTGATGACGGCGATCCGGTCAGCCACACCAAACGCGAGGTCGCGGTCATGCGATACGACAAGTGAGGTAACGCCGGTGCGCTGTTTGAGCTTTAGAATCTCTTCGCCAATGACGATGGCGGAGAGCGGATCCAGTTCGCTCGTCGGTTCGTCATACAAAATCAACTGCGGCTCGATGACCAAGGCGCGGGCGATGGCAACGCGCTTCTTCATGCCGCCGGAAAGTTCGTTTGGCATCTTGTCTTCCGTGCCTTTGAGTCCGACAACTTCGAGTTTTTCAGAAACGATGCGGAAAATTTCCTTGGGCGATTTGAGCCGGTGCTCGCTGAGGTAGAGACCGACGTTTTCACCAACGGTGAGCGAGTTAAGCAGCGCGCCGGACTGAAACACCATCGCCATGCGGTATTTGCTCATTACATCATCGGCTTGGATGGATTCACGGTTGATGAAAATTTCACCGGCATCGGGTTCTTCGAGACCGATGAGGTGTTTGAGCAGGACGCTCTTGCCACTGCCGCTGGGCCCCATGATGACGAAGATTTCGCCGGGGTTGACTTCAAAGTCGAGTCCCTTGAGCACTTCCTGTTCGCCAAAGCTTTTGTGCAGGCCACGCACTTGGACGCTGACTCCGTGTTGATTGTTTTGCGGCGTGCTCATTACTTCAAAAGAAGCCTCGTCAGGATATAGTCAAAGATGACGATCAGGACGATGGAATTGACCACGGCCTTGGTCACGGACCGGCCGATGCCGCGCGGACCTCCGATGGTCGTGAGTCCCTGATGACACGAAACGACGCCGATGATTAATGCAAAGCAAAAACTCTTGAAAACGCCGTTGGCCACGTCCTTGAGCTCGACAATGTCCCGAAGGTCCGAAAAGAACGCCTGAAATGAAACCGCGATGCGGTCATTGGCGGAAGCGACGATCGCGCCGCCGAACCAGCCGACGAGGATGGAGAACGTGACGAGCATCGGCAGCGCAATGGCGATGGCCACCATGCGCGGCAACACCAGGTATTGAATCGGGTTGATGTTCATCGTCCGCAACGCGTCAATTTCCTGATAAACGCGCATGGAACCAATTTCAGCGGCCATCGCAGAACCGATGCGGCCCGCAATGAGGATCGCCATCATCACTGGCGCCAGTTCTTTGGCCAGCGAGATGCCAACCAAGCCGCCGACGGCGCTCGACAGACCGCGCTCCACAAGCACGGGGCCGGTCTGCAACGCGATGACGGCGCCGATGAAGAACGACAGCACGCAGACCATCAGCAAACTGGCGTTGCCAATTTCAAAAAACTGGTCGAACACCTTCCGTCGCTCCCGCCACGCCAGCGGCAAAGCCAGCAGCGTGCGCCAAAAGAGCATGACAATTTCACCGACGTTCTGGAACATAATCGGTCGTTTTTTGTGATTTTATGACCGGAATATACATCAAACGCAACTGTTTGCCTTCACTATCAGATTGATACTTGAAAAGGCCAAAGAACAACCGCAACCGATTGCTTTCCAAGCCGGATTGATGCTTGATAAGGCCGTAAAACAATCGCAAACGGTGACCTTCCGGATCGGATTGATACTTGAAAAGGCCGAAGAGGAGCGAGCATTTTTTGGTCGTCGGTGTGGCGTCACGCCGGTACAAGTTCCACAAGAGGGATTCGCTGGACGCCCCGGTTTTAGGATTTTCTTCGCTCCGCCAGACGGACCACAGCGGAGAATAATTCCGCTCAATGCTCTCGCTGGCAGGCAAAATCGGCTCCAGCAGCGCAAAAAGTTGAAGCCGGCTGTTGCCGTTGAAATCCTTTTGGCGGGTGAAGAACGGCAAAAAATCCGTCCGGTGGCGGGTTGCGCCGGTTTCCGTGTTTTTCTCCGTCGTGTCCGAATAGAGAAAGAACAGGATGCGCGTGCGTTCACGATCCAGCGGGTCGGCATGGATACGCCCGTATTTGTAAATGGGCCAGAGGTAAAAATTGCTTTCCAGATTCGTGTTGCTCGCACGGCTGAAAAAAGGCCAGACACGGGAGGTGTATTTGCCTTCGCCACGGGCAAAAACCACGAACGGCCATGGCGCGTCCACTTCGTGATATTTTTGACCGCGGTCATCTGTGACGGTCACGCCAAGCGGCCAGAGATACGAGGTGGAATCGCGCCTGGGCGAACGCAGCTCGTTGTAAAACGGCAACAAAGCCTGTTGGTGTTCGGGATTGTCAGTGCCGATTTCCCGAGTCTCATCGAAGAAAAACGGCCAGAGCACGAATCGCTTGTCGTGACCGGGAATGGTTTCCACTTCGTTCCAATCGTTGGTTTGGGTTGTCACCACTTTGTGTTCGTGACCCAACAGCGGCCAGAATTGCCAGCCCCTCAGACCGTCGCCGTAACGAAGATGGAAAATCGGATAAACGTAATTGTAGGTCGTCACGTCGCCGCGGCGCGCGTTCATGTAGCGATTCGGCAGGTCAAGGAAAGGCTCGTCCGCAGACGGCGCGAGCCCCGGTCGGCGCGTGGTCTTCAGATAAAGCGGCCAGAGCGCGAAATCAATTTCGCTCCGGAAGAGACGATTTTTCAGATGGCCGTAAATTGGAAACAGCGCGGTGTAGTTCAGATTGGTGTCGGGTGAGCGTTGCTGGAAGTAAATCGGGAAAATCGTGAATCGATTTTGAGGCACTTCCTTCTGGTTTTGGCCGCCGGCAAGGCTGAGCAATTGAAACAGTTGCCAGCGATATTCGCTTCCGAACCGGTCGTAGGTAAACAGCGGATAAACAAAGTCGAACTCTTCCGCATCCGCAATTTCGTCGTGCGTGTGGGAAAACAATGGCGGGACGGCCACTGTTTTTTCCGAATCTTTGACCTGTTTGTAAAAGAATGGTCCCAAGGCTTCCGTGCGATGTCCTTCGTCAAGAGTAAGTGGGAATCTGCTGAACAACGGCCCAGCACTTTTCTGTTCGGAGGCAAACGACGCCAACGCAACACTCAGAACACAAACGGCGAGCGTTCGTATAAATGGCATGGCATTGTTCGACATTGGTTTCTGCCATGAATAATAGGTTGGCGGCGTGAAGCGTCAAGTTTGGCCAAGACAGTCGAGAAATTAACCCCGTGCCCGGGCCAGTTGTTTCGCCAGCCGAATCGCCGCGATCATGCTGGAAGGACTGGCGATGCCTTCACCTGCAATGTCGTAAGCTGTGCCGTGATCGGGTGAGGTGCGAATGAACGGCAGACCCAGCGTCCAATTCACACCGGTGTCGAAGGCGACGGCCTTCAACGGTGCCAAGCCCTGGTCATGATACATCGCCACCACGGCATCATAATCCCCGCGCAAGGCGTGGTAAAACACTGTGTCCGGGCTGAGCGGACCGACGACATCCATTTGCCGATGTCGCGCCGCCGCAACCGCCGGGCCGACGATGGACTGTTCCTCGGTTCCCATTTCACCGCCTTCGCCCGCGTGCGGATTGAGGCCGCAGACGACGACTCGCGCCCGCGGCAATCCGAGGTCGCGACAGGCTTGAGCGGCCAGTTCGATCACCAGTTCAATTTTCGCCTGTGTGACTTGTTCGGCGACCAGCCTGAGCGGGATGTGCACGGTGACGAGCGCCACGCGCAACCAGCGGTCGCGCACGTCCTGGCCGAGCAGCATCATGGCGGTGCGTTCGTCCCGGCGTGATTTGAAAGAAATTCGGTTTGCCCGATAAATGCATGGCCTGAGCGCACGATGGCTTCCTTGCTGACCGGTGCAGTCACCAGCGCATCCAATTCCTGGCGAAGGCAGCGGTCTGCTCCTTCGACCAGCCACGCCACGGCCGCTCGCGCCGCTGCAGGCGAACCTTCCACCAATTCCTCCGGCAATGGCTCCGACAGAGGATTGGAAATAAAAAAACGTCCCGGCGCATCCCAAATGCCGTTGAATGTTTGCAGGGGTAAATTCAGGCCAAGCTGCTGATTGAGTCGCTGCGCATGGGCTGCGTCGCCAATCAACAGGTAGCGGGCCGCGTCGTCCAACCCTTTTGTTGCGAGGGCTTTAAGCGTCACTTCCGGCCCGATGCCGGTGACGTCGCCCAGTGTGATGCCGATCCAGCCATTCATAATGATTCAGACGGTGAACGGAAAGCCGGAGCAATTGCCAACGCGACCCACCACCGCCCACCGCCTTTCACCTTTCAATCTAAAAATACCTGACAAATGTCTTTTTCTTCAGGCGGTCAATCCACTGTTTTTGCAGGCGCGCGCGTTCTTCAACCAGCAGTGGTCTTTTCGATTTCGTCGCGCACGTCGCTCAACGGTTTGACGTGTGCTAGGCGCGTCTGTTCCACGAGCATCAAGTAGCAGGCATCGGGTGTTTCAATCACGCCGCTCATTTCGCCGGGCTTGAGCTTGAACGCAATTTCGGCGAGGTCCTTGCGCAAGAACGGATTGTTCCACCCAGCCCCAGTCGCCGCCCTGACTGCGCTGCGAACCCTGCGAATAAACCGAGGCCATCTCCGAAAATGTCGCGCCATTCTTGATTTCCCCAAGGATTTCGTCCGCCATCTCCCGTGCCTGCTTGTCGTCCGGGCTGCTCTTGTTCAGGAAATCATCCGCAGCTTGGCCTGGTCTTCGAGTTTGACTTGTCCTTGTGCGCGAGGTAATAGGCTTCAATTTTATGCGGTGAAATCAGGATTTCGCTGGAGATGTTTTTGCCGCGCATGGCTTCGATGATGATTTGGTCATGAACCTGCTGGCGGAATTTCTCGTAGGTGATGCCCTGCGCCTGGAGCGTCTTGGTCAGCGTGGCGCGGTCGCCATAACGCGAGCGGATGCGTTGCTGGACCTCTTCTTCGATGATGCTTTCCGGTATGTTGTATCCGGCGGTTTTGAACTCCTGGAGAATCAACTGTCTCTCCACCAATTGCTCCAGACTGTCGCTCAGCGCCTCGTCAAGCTTCTTGTCATACTCCTGCGGTTCGTTGCGATTTTCCCGGCGCAGCACATCCGCTGCGGGCAGCGTAAGGTTTTCGACCTCCTGAACCGTGATGACCGAATCATGCACAACGGCTTTGATGGCGTCAGCCAGTTCAGCTTGAACTCGCAGGCTGGAACACGCCAAACCGCCCGCCGCCACAATTGCGCACAAAGTTCTCATTCGAGTTGAGCGCATGCTAACAATCCATTCGCGCCGGTCAAGCGCATCTGCGCCACGATCCGGCAAGCCTTATCCATTTAGTTCGCGGCCCGCCTTTGGAGGAGCGATTTCAAGCCGCGCTTGGGCCCGGTTGGCCAGCGCGAGCAGCGTCACAGACGAGGCGGCCTGTCGTTCCGCCTCCTGAATGCGCGCAAATTCGCCGTAAACCTCCGCCCGCACCGGTTCGTCGCGCGTGACCAGTTCCTGTCCCAGCGCGGCCCGCATGGCGAGGAGGATGTGATGGCAATTGATGGCTTCGAGTGGCCGGGCTGGAGCGTAGGCCGGTTCGGCGCCGGAAACCTCCACCACCAGGTGAGCGGTGAGCAGCGTCCGCAATACCTGCTGGACCAGCCGGCTGGGTTACGCCCAGTTCACCGGAAATTTCCGGGACAGTCGCTGGCGGCAGGCTGCGTTGGAATCGCTGCCCGATGCACGTCATCAGCCGCAACGCGACGAATTCGCGCCCGCGCTGGTTCACATTTTCAGCGAGTTTTTCCTGCAAATAAACGATGCGATTCTGAAACGCGTAGGCGACCTGCGCGCCGAACAGCCCAATGACCCAGGAAAAATAAAGTCCCACCATGAACACCGGCACGAGGCCGAGGCTCCCGTAAATTCTGCTGTTTGTGACCACGCGCGAAACGTAGAGAAAACCGAACATGTTGTTCAAAAACCACAGCGAGCCGGCCACGACCCCGCCGACGAGCGCAGCGTTGAAGTGCACTTTCGTGTTCGGCACCAGTTGATACAGCAGCGCGAACACCAGCCAAAGGACAATCAGCGGCAGCAGCCGGAAGGAGAAACCGCCGATGAACGGCATCGCATTGAGAAGTTCCTTGGTCTTTTGAAGATGCGAACCGCCGGCCAGGCCCAGCGCCAGCATGATCAGCAGCGGCCCGAGCGAGATGACCGCCCAATATTGGACAATGCGCACAAACCAGTTCCGGCCGCGCGTGACGCCCCAGATGTCATTGAACGTCTCCTCCACCCGGCTCAACAACGAAATCGCCGCGAACACCAGCACCACCATGCCGGTCACACCCAGCGCGCCGCTGCGCGTGTTTTGAATGAACTCGTGAATGTATTTCGCGGCTTCCTTTTGCGCCGCCACAACTTGCGTGTCAGTGCGCACGGCTGCCGGGCTGTTCGTCCGGTCCGCAGGCGCGGTGGCCGCGACGATGGACCGCGCCGCATTTGTTTCCTCTGGCACCGGGATGGTGGCAGGATTGGGATTAACCGGGACCGGCGGCGCATTCGTCTCGAGCGCTGAGTGCGGCATGACGCTTGCCACCACATTGTCCACGAACTGGTAAATCTGATCCTCGCCCTCGGACTTGAGCAGACTGCTGGTGACGCTCATGGCCACTGCCAGCAGCGGAATCAACGCCAGCAGCGTGGTGTAGGAAAGCGCCGAGGCGCGCACCAGACAACGATTGCGCACAAAACTTTTGCCGACCAAAACCCAGAAGTGGGTGAACCTTTCCAGCTTCGACAGACCCATGTCCAGCAACGATGCGTCCAACCCATCGACCGCATCGCCGCGGAGGATTCGAAGCAGGCGGTGAAGTGAATTCTTCGCCATGACGATGCCGCAACGCTAACAAAGCCCGCGCTCAAGTCAACCAGCCGCAGCGTCCAGAACGCCATTTGCTCGAAATCGCTCCTTCCGTTAGAATACGTTCCGTGAGCACAGTCATCGAAATCGAATCGGCCATCCGCCAATTGCCGGTGAAAGATGCCCGCACTGTCGCCGACTGGCTGCAAGATTATCTCGATGCCAAGTGGGACAAGCAGATGGACGAGGACATCGCTGCCGGGCGACTCGATCCCCTTTGGGAAGGCGAAGGCCGACATCGCCGCCGGACGGGAGAACCGTGGAAAATTGGTAATTGAATCGTCAGACACTTTGAGGCACATTAAGCGTGTGAAAGCGACCATGAAGCGACAGACAAAATCCGAGGCCGAATTGCTGGATCACGCCACAAACAATCTGTTGCGCGCGGTCAAGCGGAAGATTCTCAAGAAAGAAGGCCGCGTGGATTACGACAAATTGCGCAAAGAAGGTTACAGCGACCGGTTTCTTGCAAAAGTCGAAGCGGCTTGAACCGTTTTATTCATTTTTTCGCAGCCGCATAAATTCCATCACGGTGAGGTCCAGCAAAGGCGCGGCCCGCTTCGCATATTTCAAGGCATCCGAATAAGTCATTCCCCGCGTCAGCTCGCGGATAATTTCGCGCGTCGTCAGGTCATTTGCTCTGGCAAACTGAATTGCAGCCGCCAAATCGGTGTAACGCAAGATGTGCTCTTCGCTCATGCCAGCGGCAGATTAAACAATTTCAGTATCGCGTCAAATCCGTGATGCCATTGCAAAAGATTTGGCAGATCGGAAATACATTAATTGCCTCGCGAAAGTCACATTGCTGCGCATGTTTCGTTTATATGAAGCAATTACTTCGTGCGCAGTAGAATGGAGCACTTACGAGTAGTCATTCACGAAAATATTGAGTTTGTCGTTATCAGGCTCCGTTCAAATAGTCTTTGAATGTCTCCGTTCACCCAGCGGCGCGAGAGTATTGTCGAAACACATTGCGATGTTGCGGATGAACAAGCGTCCGGCGTCGGTGACTTCGATACCAGTCGGCGAACGGCGCACCAAACCATCGGCTTCAAACGGCGCGAGTGACGCGAGTTCGCCGGCGAAGTGTTGCGCGAAGTTGATGCCGAGTTTTTGTGACATCGCGGCGAAATCAAGCGAGAGGTCGCACATCACGCGCATGATGGTTTCGCGGCGGATTTTGTCCTCGTCGGTCACGAAATAGGCGCGCTGCAACGGCACTTTGCCGGCGTCAACCGCTTCCTGATACTTCGGCAGTTCCTTCTCGTTCTGCCAGTAGGCTTCGGGGATTTGCGAGATGCTCGACATGCCGAACGCGTAAATGTCCGACCCGGCGCGGGTGCTGTAGCCCTGGAAATTTCGCTGGAGCTGTTTGTTGCTCTGCGCCACGGCAAGTTCGTCGTTGGGCCGCGCGAAATGGTCCATGCCGATGTAAACGTAGCGGTTATCGGCGGTGAGTTTTTCGATGACGAGTTTGAGCATCTGAAGCTTGGTCTCGGCGGCGGGAAGATGCTCTTGTTGTTCCAGAATTTTTTGCGCGGGCTTGATCCACGGCACGTGCGCGTAGCTGAACACCGCGAGCCGGTCGGGCTGCATTTCCAGCACCGTGTCGAGCGTTTCGTTGAACGACTCGACGGTCTGGTGCGGCAGGCCGTAGATGAGGTCGAGATTGATTGAGCCGAAGCCGAGTTCGCGCATCCAATCCATCGCCTGCTGCGTCATTTCGCGCGGCTGGATGCGATGAACGGCCTCCTGCACCTTGGGATTGAAATCCTGCACGCCCATCGAGGCGCGGTTGAATCCGATCTCGCGCAACGCAACCATGTGTTCGCGCGTCAGCCGGCGCGGATCAACTTCCACGCTGGCTTCGATGTCGGGCGAAAACGTGAAGTGTTTGTGGATGATTTCGCCAAGCCGGCGGATTTCGTCCGGGCGCAGAAACGTCGGCGAGCCGCCGCCGAAATGGAGTTGGACGACTTTGCGCGCTGGATTCAGTCGCGGCGCCATCTTCGCGACTTCGCGTCCGAGATAGTCAATGTAGTCCTTGCCTTTGTCGTGGTTGAGCGTGATGACGGTGGTGCAGCCGCAGAACCAGCAGAGCGTTTCGCAGAACGGAATGTGAAAATAAATCGAGAGGTCGCGCGCGGTGCGGTTGTTGGCGTCGATGCGCGCGGCGAGTTCGTCCCACGAAATGGTATCGGTGAACTTCGTCGCGGGCGGATAGCTGGTGTAACGCGGCCCGGCCACGTTGTATTTCTGCACCAGATCGAGATCGACGTTGAGTTTTGCTCATTTGAACTTCCGCACAGTCTCGACCAACGCGGCGATGTTTTCCAGTTTGCGCGTCGGCGGCACGCCGTGGCCGAGGTTGAAAATATAGCCGCGGCGGCCGCGCATTTCTTCAAGCAGACGATTGGTTTCTGCGACGACCACCTCCGGCGTGGCGTCGCTAAGCAGGGCAGGGGCGAGGTTGCCCTGCAATCCGACTGAAGCGGGAAGCAGCCTGCGGACGGTGGACAGTGAAAATTTCCAGTCCACACCAAGAACGTTCGCGCCGGTGTTGAAGAGATCGTCCCAATTGCCGTGCGTTCCGAGCGAAAAGACGATCACTGGAGGTTTGGAGCGCGAGGCCGGCGGCGCAAGACGTGAAATGATTTCTTTCATCCAGCGACTGGAAGCTTCCCGGAAATCGGGAGCCGGCAGTTGACCGCCGTGGCTGTCAAAAATCTGGAGCGCGTCCACACCTACATCAATCTGCATCTGCAAATAGGTTGTGACGGCGGCGGTCAATTTTTCGGCCAGAGCGTCGTAGGTTTTGCGATTTTTGTGGAAAAGATTCAACGCGCGGCTGAATTTTTCAGCGCTGCCGCCTTCCATCATGTAAGCGGCCAGCGTCCACGGCGAACCAGCGAAACCGATGAGCGCAGTCTTGCGACCGAGTTCCTTGCGGACCAGACGCAGCGTTTTGGCGACGTAATCGAGCCGTTCGGCGAGGCGCTCGATGGAAAGCCGCTCGATGTCGGTTTTGGTGCGCACCGCGAAGTCCATGACGATGCCGCCGGTGTTACGGAAGCGGTAAGGCTGTCCCATCGCTTCAGGGACAACGAGGATGTCGCTAAACAGGATGGCGGCATCGAAGCCGAAACGGCGCACGGGTTGGAGCGTGACCTCGGCTGCGAGTTCGGGCGTTTGCACCAGTTCGAGGAAGGAATATTTTTCCTTCAGCTTGCGATATTCCGGCAGCGCGCGACCAGCCTGCCGCATGAGCCAGACAGGTGGATAATCCACCGGTTTGCAGTGACACGCGTCAAGGAAGCGTTGGCGATTTGTTATTTTCGGCGCTGTCGCGACGTTAACCTTGGCCAAATCCAAGGCATTGTTTGTTTGAGTCTGTGTTGATTTCATTTTTTAATATTCTTATTCATTAGCATAGGCCGCGAGTTTTGAACAGGGCAGTCGTTCGCCAGCGGCCATTGATGGGGCCGGCGGAATTTCGCAGCATGGATGTCGGGCATGATCCCCGGAGCGAACAGATGCCATGGCTTTCGGTTCACTGGCCGAAAACTTGGAAAACCGGTCAAACTTGCCGGGAAGTCTCCCTGCCTGATGAAGGCGTTCCAACGAGCGGCATGCCAGCTTGCCCCGCGCGCTGTCCGCAGGAAATGGCGTTGGAAAATTCTGCGTGAACCCGCTACCCTGCGCGCATGACGCGACATTGCTGGAAGTGCGGCACAGAATACAAGCTGGGCGGTTCACCCGGGCGCTCGGAGACATGCGAGTCATGCGGCTCGGATCTTAAAGTCTGCCAGAACTGCATCAGTTACGATCCGAAGGTCGCATATCAATGTCGGGACCGGCGCGCCGATCCGGTGGCGGAGAAACACTTGGCGAATTACTGCGAATATTTCGAGTTCGTCCGGCGCGAATACGTGCCGCAGGTTGAGGATCTTTCCCGCGAGGCGAAAGCGCGCGGCCAGTTGAAAAAATTGCTGGACGACTAACCCCAGTTTATTAACTGGCAAAACGGCCTGCCATTTGCCGTCCGGTTGAGACGGATAAAAATGGCCCCTCCCGCTTGGGCGGGAGGGATGTCGGGATAACCCGGCAGTGCAACAAAAACTTGCAAATGATGTTGGCGGCAAGCAGGAACGCGTTCCTGCGGTCTGGTGTGCTTTTGCTGCTGGTTTCACCGAAGTAGTCACCGTTCTGAGCCTGATCCCAACGGAACTCGCCACGGCTGAGAACATTCTTCCAAAGATCAAACTGGGCAGTGGCCGTGACCGCCCAAACTTTGAAGTCGCCATCGTTTGACAAGCACGCAGTCGGTGTTAGCTTTCGGTGGAGTCATGAATGAAGAACGCAACCGCAAACGAGCCAGTCCGCCTGACAAATCTTTTAAGACCTGAGCAAGCTTGATCAACCTGCTTCGGCCTAAAAACGCCGTTCCGTGAGATGCGGAACGGCTTTTTGTTTTCTGCGTTCTGCGATTACACCCACGACTTCCGGATAAGCCACGTCTTGATGACCTGGGTCAGCCCGACGTAACACAGCAACGTCACCAGCAGAATCGGCCAGAATCGCCACGGCAACGGCACGAAACCCAGCGGCCCGGCCAGGGGCGAGTACGGCAAAAAGGCACCGATGCCCATGATCAGAATCGTGGTCATCGAGAGTTGCCAGCTTGAGCGCGATTGTACGAAGGGAATCAAGTTGGTGCGGATGACGTGGATGATGAGCGTCTGCGTCATGAGCGATTCGACGAACCAGCCCGTGTGGAACAGCGCGGCGGCGTAAATATTGTCCGAATCGGAAATGTGAGAAAAGCGGGCGGCCAGTTCCGGCGGCGGCAGCAAATGCAGGTTGCTGCATTTGAAAACGAACCACATGACCGCAAACGTGGTGTAATCAAAGATGGAACTGATTGGGCCGATAAAATACATGAACCTGGCGATCGCGCCGATCTGCCAGGGACGCGGCCCGGCAATTTGCTGCGGGCCGACATTGTCGGTGGGAATCGGCACCTGTGAAAAATCGTAAAGCAGATTGTTGGTGAGCATTTGCAACGGCGTCATCGGTATGAACGGCAACAATCCGCTGCCACCCACAAAGCTGAAGACATTCCCGAAATTTGAACTCGCGCCCATGCGGATGTATTTCAAAATATTCACGAACACTTTGCGGCCTTCGAGCACGCCCTCCTCAAGCACCATCAAACTTTTCTCCAGCAGAATCACATCGGCGGATTCCTTGGCGATGTCCACGGCGTTGTCCACGGAAATGCCCACGTCGGCGGCGCGCAACGCGGGGGCGTCGTTGATGCCGTCGCCCATGAAACCGACGACATGACCCTTTTTCTGGAGCGCCTGCACGACGCGTTTTTTGTGCGCGGGCGAAAGCCGCGCATAAACGTCCACGCGATCAATGGCCTCGGCCAGTTGCTCGTCCGACATTTTTTCGACGTCGTTGCCTAGAATGATTTTTTCGGCGTTGATGCCGACTTCGGTGCAGACTTTGCGCGTGACGAGGTCGTTGTCGCCGGTCAGCACCTTGACGGTGACACCGTGCTGGCGCAGGACGGCGATGGCCTTGGCGGCCGTGTCTTTTGGCGGGTCAAGGAAAGCGAGATAGCCGCTCAGAACGAGGTCGCATTCGTCGGCCTTTGAGTAGGCGGCGCGCTTGTCCAATTTTTTCGTCGCGACAGCGAGAACGCGAAAACCGTCTTCGCTCAAATCGTTGACCTGCTCGATCAGGTTGCCAACCAGAATGGGTTCCATCGGGAAGGTTTCGCCTTCGCTCTCGAAATGCGTGCATCTGGCAAACACCGCTTCCGGCGCGCCTTTGGTGAGGAGTTGGCGCTGTCCATCCGGCCCTTCGACGGCGACCGACATCATGCGGCGCGAAAAGTCGAATGGGATTTCGTCCACCTTGTTGTATTTCTCGATGGAAAGTTCCCGATGCAGGTCCTGGTGGAGCAGCACGGCGCGGTCGAGGACGTTCTTGAGTCCGGTTTGGAAGTGGCTGATGAGATAGGCGTCCCGGAGCACTTCCTCGTTTTCCTTTTTGAACACGTCGCAATAAATTTCGAGGATGACACGGTCAATCGTCAGCGTGCCGGTCTTGTCGGTGCAGAGCACGTCCATCGCGCCGAAGTTCTGGATGGAATTGAGCCGCTTGACGATGACCTTTTTCTTCGACATCGCCAGCGCGCCCTTGGACAGGCAGACCGACACGATCATCGGCAGCATTTCCGGCGTCAGCCCGACGGCGACCGCGAGCGAGAAGAGAAATGCCTCTTTCCAATCGTGCTTGGTCAGGCCGTTGATGACGAACACCAACGGCACCATCACCACCATGAAACGAATCATCAGCCAGGTGAACTTTTTTATGCCGCGCTCAAACGCGGTGTCCACCTGCTGGCTGGCCAGACTGCTGGCCACCTTCCCGAAATACGTCTGCGCGCCGGTGGCCACAATGACCGCCGTGGCCGAACCGCTTTCAACGCTGGTGCCGAGGAAACAAATGTTTGTGTGCTCGATGGACGAAATGTTCGTGCGCGGATCGCGCGCTTCGGTTTTCTCAACCGGCATGGACTCGCCGGTCAGCGTGGCTTGAATCACGAACAGGTCTTTGGCGCTGAGCAACCGCACGTCGGCGGGTACCATGTCGCCGGCGGACAATTTCACGATATCGCCGGGCACCAGTTGTTTGAGCGGGATTTCCTTGGACTGACCGTCGCGGACGATCGTCGCGGTGACGCTGATCATCGCTTTAAGCTTGGCCGCCGCGTTGTCGGCCCTGGTTTCCTGGACGAATCGCAGCGACACCCCCAACACCACCATCACCAGCATCACCACGCCGCCGATATAATCACTTGATTCTTTTGCCGTAGCAAAGGTCACAACGGCCAGGATCGTCAACAGAATCACCAGCGGATTGCGGGCCGCCACGTAAAGCCGGAACAGCCAGCCTTGTTTTTTTTCACGTGCGACTTCGTTGAAACCGTATTCGGCCATCCGCGCTGCCGCTTCATCTTCCGTCAATCCGGCTGCCGACGTGCGCAACTGTTGCAGCACCTCGGCGACTTCTTTGACAGCGGCGACTTCGGTTGCATCAGACGCTCGCTGGTTGGCCGGATTTTTCAGATTTGGCATAAAAATGCGGACTGCACGCGACGAAAACGGCATGCTGAACTACGCGGATTACAGTCCCACAATCGCATAATGCGATGTTTGAATGGATACACGCGACCCCTTGGTTTGGCCAGCGTTAGTTGCGGACACGCTTGACGCATCGGAACCTTCGGCCTAGGTTCGCCTTGTCCATGGGGAGCCGATGAAACGGCTGAGAGGCCCGAACCCGCAAAACGGGACGGGCGACCCGTTGAACCTGATCCAGGTAATGCTGGCGAAGGGAGCGCCTCTTCGCCAAGCCTTTCCTGAATCAAAAACTGTTGCGATGGTCTGCCCCGGATGCTTTCGGGGTCTGTCATTCCTGCCTTGCGGGATGGCCATCGGAAGATTTGAAATTTGAAATCAAAAGTCTGAAATCACCGTTATGATCGCGACCAAAGAATCGTTCGAGCCGCACAGCAGCGAGCTACTACCGAAGAGCAAACGTGTTTACGTCGCTGGCAAAATCTATGCCGGCATCCGCGTGCCGATGCGGGAAATCGAACTGACACCGACCAAGTCGTACACCGGCGTGGTCGAAGTGAACGAGCCGGTTCGGGTTTACGATTGTTCCGGCCCGTGGGGAGATACCGATTTCAAAGGCACGGTGGAGGAAGGCCTGCCAGCCTTGCGCCGCGACTGGATTTTGAAGCGTGGCGATGTCGAGGAATACGCCGGTCGCGAAGTGCGGCCAATTGACGACGGTTATCTTTCCAAGAGACACCTTGGTTTCGGCCAGGCAAAGCATCAGGACGAAACGCCGCTCCATCTCGACAAAACCGCGTTGCCCAAACGGAAGATTCTACGCGCGAAACCCGGCAAAGCCGTCACGCAACTCGCTTACGCCCGCGCTGGCATCATCACGCCGGAGATGGAATTCATCGCCATCCGCGAAAACCATCACATTGGCGATTGGCGATTGACGATTGACGATTTGAACAAGGACAACGTCCGAAACAACCTGCATAAGCAGCACGAAGGCAGCGCTTCACTGAAAACTGAAAACTTGAAACTTGAAACTCCATCTGTTTTCCGCCGCTTCCCGCAACGCATCCCGAAGGAGATCACCCCCGAATTCGTCCGCGCCGAAGTCGCCGCCGGCCGCGCCATCATTCCCGCCAACATCAATCACCCCGAGTCCGAGCCGATGATCATCGGGCGCAATTTCCTCGTGAAGATCAACGCCAACATCGGCAACTCCGCCGTCGCATCCAGCATCGAGGAGGAAGTCGAGAAAATGCGCTGGGCCACCAAATGGGGCGCGGACACCGTCATGGATCTTTCCACCGGCAAGAACATCCACGCCACGCGCGAATGGATTCTCCGCAATTCGCCCGTGCCCATCGGCACCGTGCCGATTTATCAGGCGCTCGAAAAAGTCGGCGGCAAGGCCGAGGACCTTACCTGGGAAATTTATCGCGACACCCTCATCGAGCAGGCCGAGCAAGGCGTGGATTATTTCACCGTCCACGCCGGCGTCCTGCTGCGCTTCGTGCCGCTCACCGCGAACCGCATGACCGGCATCGTGTCGCGCGGCGGTTCCATCCTCGCCAAGTGGTGTCTCGCACATCATCAGGAAAATTTCACCTACACCCACTGGGACGAAATCTGCGACATCATGGCCGCCTACGACGTCAGCTTCAGCATTGGCGACGGCCTGCGGCCCGGCTCGATTGCCGACGCCAACGACGAGGCGCAATTCGGCGAACTCCAGGTGCAGGGCGAACTGACCACGCGCGCCTGGGCCAAGGGCGTGCAGGTGATGAACGAAGGTCCGGGCCACGTGCCGATGCACATGATCGAGGAAAACATGGCCAAACAGCTCGAGTGGTGTCACGAGGCGCCGTTCTACACGCTCGGCCCGCTCACGACCGACGTCGCGCCCGGCTACGACCACATCACCAGCGGTATTGGCGCGGCGATGATTGGCTGGTACGGCTGCGCGATGCTTTGCTACGTCACGCCAAAGGAACACCTCGGCCTGCCGGACAAGAAGGACGTGAAAGACGGCGTCATCGCCTATAAGATCGCCGCGCACGCCGCCGATCTCGCCAAAGGACATCCCGGCGCGCAATACCGCGACAACGCGTTGAGCAAGGCGCGCTTCGAATTCCGCTGGGAAGATCAATTCAACCTCAGCCTCGACCCCGTGACCGCGCGCGAATTCCACGACGAAACGCTGCCGCAGGAAGGCGCCAAGACCGCGCATTTTTGTTCAATGTGCGGCCCGCACTTCTGCTCGATGAAAATCACCGAAGACGTCCGCAAATACGCCGCCGAGCAAGGCATCGCCGAGGAAGAGGCGCTGAAAAAGGGTATGGAAGAAAAGTCGAAGGAGTTCGTGGAAAAGGGCGCGGAGGTTTACGCGAGGGTGTAAGATTATCCCGATAGCAATAACTGGAACATGAAATCCATCAAACTTCCAAAAACCGCCAGATTTGAGATGAAGCTAGATGAAAGTGTTTATGACACTCACAAGATTCGTGAAATCCATGTAGCGTATACTGAAAATGTTCGAGAAGTCATATTTTCAGCTGCAGCAATAGAACGAATGCTTAAAGACTATGTGACGAACTTCTTTGTGGCCGAACACGCGAAACGAGATTTCTTCCAAAACGTCGTCATCTTGTCCGATTCGTTTTCATTTCGTCATGCCATGCGAGCGGTGCTAGCAATTCTCGAATCAAAAGGGGTGGCTAAAACAGAATTGAACAATTTGGAAAAGATTCTTTTCGAAGTGATGGGATACCGAAATGCTCTTACACACGGACACCCTCTGTTGAAGGAGGACAAATTGGTTTGCCAACACTACAAAAACAAACCGTGTGAAGATGAAATTAACGACGCGTACTGGGACTTGGTACAGAACGCTTTCCATCGTGCGTTCGAAGCGATCGAAAAACTTCCTTAGCGCATTGCTTCGGAATCCCAACGGGATTCCATCACTCAGCCCAGGGTTGGCCCGCAACGCGGGACTACCCTGGGTCATCCGCCAAAATAATCCCCAACCCTGAAAGGGTTGAATCAATCCCACACATACCGTTCGTCGAATTCGATTTCGTAACGGCGCAGCAATTGCCGGAACTCGTCCTGAAACGACACCTTGCGATGATGTTTCTCCTGCCCGGCGATGTAATCGCGCACGGATTCAATTTGCGAATAACCAATGGAGAAAATCCCATAACCATTTTGCCACGCGAAATCCCCGAGGTCGGGCGATTTGGTTTTCAGCCACAACGACGAACCGCGTTTCACCTCCTTGACCATCGCCGCCGCGTCGCAGGTGCGGGACAACGCGCAGAGCAGATGCACATGATCTTCCACGCCACCGACGATGACCGGTTGGCATTCGAGATGGGCCAGGATTCCGCCGAGGTAACGGTGCAATTCATCGCGCAACGGTTTGTCGCGGAGGAATGGTTGCCGGTCTTTGGTGGAGAAAACCGTATGAACCAAAATCTTCGCAAGGGATTGTGGCATGGCGGCAGGATGCGGGATGCGGTGGTTTAATTCAACCCTTTCAGGGTTGATGGATTTTTTGATTGCTTACCCAGCGTAGCCGTTCCTCGCCTGTCCGGCTCGGACCGTCAACGCTGGGCTGAGTGATTGAATCTCGTTGGGATTCTTTTTAAGATGGCAACTGCCCAAACTATGAAAACCAGCACCAGCAATAAAAAGGAATTGTCCACCAAACAACGCGAAGAACTTCTCGCGACGTTGAAAGCCCGGTTTGAGAAAAACCTGAACCGCCATAAAGGTCTGGATTGGGCCAAGGTGCAGGCCCGGCTGGAAGCCCATCCGGAAAAGTGGTCGCTCCAGGAAATGGAACACACCGGCGGCGAACCGGATGTTGTCGGTCAGGATAAAAAGTCGGGCGAATACATTTTCTTTGATTGTTCCGAGCAAACTCCCGAAGGCCGCACCAGTCTTTGCTATGACCGCGAAGCGCTGGATTCCCGGAAGGAACATAAACCCAAGGGCAGCGTCATGGACATGGCTGCGGCCATGGGCATCGAGGTTTTGACGGAGGAGCAGTATCTCGAACTGCAAAAGCTGGGAGAGTTCGACACCAAGCGGTCAAGCTGGATAAAGACACCGGCGGACATCCGCAAACTCGGCGGCGCGCTTTACTGTGATCGCCGTTACGGTCGCGTCTTCGTGGGTCACAACGGCGCGGATTCTTACTACAGCGGCCGGGGATTTCGCGGCTCGCTCAGGGTCTGAAAAATCCAGTTGTAAAATTTCCCTTCAAAATTTTGCCGCTTGACATGCAACCAAAAGGTTGCATAATGTATCCCGTGATGGATGCAGTGTTCAAAGCTCTGGCGGACGAAAGCCGGCGAAAGCTGCTGGACCAGTTGCATAAGAGCAACGGCCAGAAGCTCGGTGAACTGTGCGCGCACCTCGACATGACGCGGCAGGCGGTCACCAAGCACCTCCTGTTGCTGGAGGCGGCGAACCTTGTCGCCGTCGTCTGGCGCGGGCGCGAGAAGCTGCATTATCTCAATCCAGTGCCGTTGCACGAAATTTCCGAGCGCTGGATTGGCAAATACGAACGCCATCGCCTCCAGGCGTTGAGCGTTTTGAAAAAAGGTCTCGAAGAAACCAAATCCAACAAGAAAGGATAACGATATGGAAAAACCAAAGTTAGTTTACTCGACATTCATACGCACCACGCCGAAGAAATTATGGGCGGCCATCACCAAACCGGAGTTCACCCGCCAATATTGGGGCGGGTTTGCGAACGTTTCAGATTGGAAGAAAAGTTCGGAATGGCAGCATCTCAATCCGGAGAAGGAGGTCTGGATAACCGGCAAGGTGCTGGAAAGCCTTCCACCCAGGCGTCTGGTGTTGAGCTGGGCTGATCCGGACAAACTCGCCGATCTATCGCGCGTTACGTTTCAGATCGAAGCGATTGAAGATATGACTTGCCTGATTGTCACCCACGACAAATTGAAGGCGGGTTCGAAGATGTTGCGTGGAGTTTCCTGGGGCTGGCCGCGCGTGCTTTCCAGCATGAAAACGTTCCTCGAAACCGGCAAGGGGCTCAACATCTTCGCCGGCGGAAAGCCCGGGGCGAAAAGCTGAACCGACGAAACCAACCACCAAAAATATGAAAATGGAACAATTTGTTTATGTGACTTACATCCGCACGACACCGGAGAAATTGTGGCAGGCGCTGACGCAGCCGGAATTCACGCAGCGCTACTGGTTGGGCACGCGGCAGGTATCAAAATGGAAACCCGGCGCATCGTGGAACTTGGTGAATCCAGAGGGCCATGCCATTAACAGCGGCGAGATCATCCAGATCGAACCGCCAAAGAAACTGGTCTTCACTTGGCGCAAAGAAACGAACGCAGAAATCAAGGCGGAAGGGTTTTCGCGCGTGACGTATTTGCTGGAGCCGCAGGGCGCGTCGGTGAAGCTCACCATCCTGCACGAGATGGACAAGCCCGGATCGAAGCTGCTCCAATCGGTATCGGGCGGATGGCCGCTGGTGCTGGCCAGTCTCAAGAGTCTGCTGGAAACCGGCGAGTCGCTGGAAGCAACATCCCGTTGGGTGGCTTGCGAAAGTTGAGGAATCGCGTCGTTAAGCCTTCTTCCCGAAGCAGGCTTTCAGGCCGATGGCCGTAGTGTCCGCTTGCCGACTATTCAACGTTGCATTATGAGTGATTTCATGAAAGCGATTGACGACTAGCTCAACGAAAGGATTCAAAAATGCAAAAGCGCAAGATTGGTAAAAGTAATTTGGAAGTCTCGGCTGTCGGGCTGGGCTGCATGGGCATGAGTTTTTCCTACGGTCCACCCAAAGACAAGAAGGAGATGACGTCTCTGCTTCGGGCAGCCGTCGAACGCGGGGTCACGTTCTTCGATACCGCTGAAGTTTATGGCCCGTTCACCAACGAAGAACTCGTCGGCGAAGCCCTCGCGCCGTTTCGCCGGCAAGTGGTGATTGCCACCAAGTTCGGCTTCGACCTGAGTGGCAGTGATACGCGGCCGGGAGCGGCAGGTCTGAACAGCCGGCCCGAGCACATCAAGCAGGCTGTCGAAGGCTCGCTCCAGCGGCTCAAGGTCGAGACCATTGATTTGCTCTATCAGCATCGGGTTGACCCGAATGTGCCGATCGAAGACGTGGCGGGCGCGGTGAAAGAATTGATTCGGCTAGGCAAGGTGAAGCACTTCGGCCTGTCCGAGGCCGGCGTGAAAACAATCCGTCGCGCCCACGCCGTCCAGCCGCTCACGGCCCTCCAAAGCGAATACTCACTGTGGACGAGAACACCGGAGAAGGAGGTGATCCCGACGCTCGAAGAACTCGGCATCGGCCTCGTGCCTTACAGTCCGCTGGGCAAGGGTTTTCTCACGGGCAAGATTGACGAAAACGCGAAGTTTGACAGCTCCGATTTTCGCAGCACTCTGCCGCGCTTCACCCCGGAGGCGCTCAAGGCAAATCAGGCATTGATTGATCTGCTTGGCAGCATTGGAAAACGGAAACAGGCGACACCGGCTCAAGTTGCGCTCGCCTGGCTGCTGGCCCAGAAGCCGTGGATTATTCCCATCCCCGGCACGACGAAGCTGCATCGCCTGGACGAAAACCTCGGAGCAGTGGCCGTCGAATTGACATCGGATGACCTGCGTGACATCGAAAGCGCCGCCTCCAAGATTACGGTGCAAGGTGCGCGGTATCCGGAAAAGCTGGAGCAACTGACCGGTCGCTGATAGCTTCTCTACCGCATGGAAGGAGGCCAATCATGACCGCACTCGACGGATGGGAAAACTTTTACGTCATCGTCGGCTCGTCGGCCGGCGCGCTGATCGGATTGCAGTTCGTCGTTCTGACGCTCATTGCCGAAAGACCGCCACTCCGCGCGGAGGAGGCTGGCGCGGCATTTGCGACGCCAACCATCGTTCATTTCGGAGTCGTGCTCTTATTGTCAGCGGTTGTAAGCATTCCGTGGCACGAGATTGGCATCGTCTCAGTTGTTTGGGGCCTGGTGGGTTTCGGGGGGATGGTTTACACCGCGGTCGTAGCCCGGCGGCTGCGAGTGCAAACCACGTATAAGCCCGTGTTCGAGGATTGGCTGTTTCATGTTCTGCTTCCCTTTGCGGCGTATGCGATGGCGGCCGCTTCAGCATTCGTGGCGCAATCCCTTGCGCGCCCGGCCACGTTTGTCATCGGCGCGGCGGCGCTGCTGCTGCTCTTCATTGGCATTCACAATGCCTGGGACGCCGTCACCTATCACGTCCTGGTCAGCCGAGGGAAACACCGGGGGATTGAGCAACCCACCAAGTCAAAGGAGTAACATGCGAATTGGCATTTTAGGTTCGGGATTAATGGGCGGCAAACTTGGAACGCTCTTCGCGCGCGCAGGGCACGAGGTGGTTTTCAGCTATGCGCGAAGCAAGGAGAAATTGAACCGGCTCGCGCGCGACGCCAGTGGCAACGCGCGAACCGGCACACCGCAAGAGGCCGCACAGGAGACGGATGCCCTTTTGTTGGCCGTACACTGGTCCCGAATTGACGACGTGTTGAACCAGGTGGGCGATTTATCTAGTAAGGTCATCGCAAGCTATTCGCTCCCGCTGAATGCTGCCAATACCGAACTCATTCTTGGCCACACGACGTCGGGCGCAGAGGAGCTGGCCAAAAAAGTTCCAAACGCCGAGGTCGTCTCTGCCTTTAACAACATTCCGAGCGAAGTGCTGTTCGGCGTGTTCGAATCACGCGGAAAAGCGACTCCGCCGAGCATGGTGTATTGCGGTGATAAACCGAGGGGTAAAAATATCGTCGCCACGCTCATCCGGGACGTGGGTTTTGACCCAATCGATCTCGGCTCTCTGCGGAGCGCACGATACACCGAGCCGCTGGCGATGATTATCGCCCATCTCGCGTATGGGGGAACCGAAGGCCCGGAACTGGCATACCGGTTCGAGCGATTTGGGAATAGAATGACCAAGTAACAACGCGTTAAGGAAAGGAATTGAATATGGAAATCAAACGAAGTGGCTCGCAGCCTTCCAGCAAAGGACCGGCCGATTGGTTTACCGGCACGGTGCGCATTGACTCGCCGTTCAAGGGAACTGATCCCGCGCGTGTTGCTGGCGCAATCGTCACGTTTGAACCCAGCGCTCGAACAGCATGGCATACTCACCCGCTGGGACAGACCTTGATCGTGACCGCTGGCTGCGGGCGCGCGCAGCGTTGGGGAGGTCCGATCGAAGAAATCCGTCCAGGTGACATAATCTGGTTTTCGCCGGGCGAGAAGCATTGGCACGGCGCCGCGCCAACCACGGCCATGACGCACATCGCGGTTCAGGAACAGCTCGACGGCAAAGCGGTTGACTGGATGGAAAAGGTCGGCGACGAACAATACAAAGTGTGATCGCGAGCAGGATTTTGTCCTGGGTCATCCACCAAAAAAATCCCCAACCCCAACCCCGATAAACGGCATCGGAGCGGCGGGGTTGCATCGCCTGTGGTCGCCGTCAACGCGGACGATTTAACACTTTCAGGTTGTCAATGTTGACAGGATGATTGTGCTCTCAAAAAAATTGCAGCCGGGAGTTGACCTGTCTATCGCTTCACACTTTAGCGTTTCCGGCGTCATGGCCACTCGGCCGTGATGAAACTGAACAATGAACGATGGACGCGAATGAACTTATGAAAAAACACGTCAATGTAAATGAATGGGTCGCCATGTTTCAGGAGGTCGGTTTGGATCAGGCGAAGAGGCTGCAATGGCACAAGTTGTTCGAGAACCGCCACCCGGACGGACACCAAAGTTTTCTGGAGTGGCTGGGTCTGCCGCCTAAAGAGATTGATGAAATCCGGGCAGCCAGCAAATAATAGGCACGCGGGATTGGTGGCGCCCGGCGTGCCGCCTCCATTCGGTTCCGACGGCGATGAAGACTTGTTCGATTTCCAAACTGGCGCGGGCATTTGGCCTGTCGCGCAGCACGTTGCTGGACTACGACCGGTTGGGACTGCTGCCGCCAACTGGACGAACGGTTTCCGGATATCGCTGCTATACAGGCAGGGATCATCGGCGGCTGGAGCGGATCTGTTATTTCCGGGAGGCGGGCCTGACGCTGAAAGAAATCCGGGCCGTGCTGTCGTCGGGCGGCAAACCGGGGGCGAAGTTGGTGGAGCAGCGGATGCGCGAAACGACGGCGGGCATTCTGAGCTTGAGAAACCAGCAGCGGCTTTTGGCGGAGATGCTGAGCCGGATTGCTTCGGGGAAACCTCCGCCGGTGGTCAATGTAGAGTTGTGGGTTGAGATGCTGGAGTCAGCGGGCATGAACCAGAACGCCAGGAAGCGGTGGCATACGGAGTTCGAGCGGCGCGCGCCAGAGGGACACGACGAGTTTCTGGTTTCGTTGGGAATTCCGCAGGATGAAGTGGCCAGGATTAGACGCTGGAGCCGAGGAGAAGGGACCTTGGAATAAAAAGGTAATCATTCATTCCCCGCTTCACCAGAACGCGCTCGATGCGCCGGTCGGGACAAAGTCGGCAAGCGCTGTTCGGATCAGGGCGGTTTTCTTTGCGGACGGCCCTCGTGATGTTAGTGTGACCGTGTGAAGAAAAAAACGACAATGATTGACCCGCGCGTCACCATCGGCCACGTCCATTTGAAAGTCGCCGACTTGGAACGCGCGCTAAATTTTTACTGCGGGGTGCTGGGATTTGAATTGCAGCAACAATTCGGTTCGCAGGCGGCTTTCGTTTCAGCGGGCGGGTATCATCATCACATCGGCCTGAACACGTGGGAAAGCGCGGGCGGTTCGCCGCCGCCACCGGGCACGACAGGTTTGTATCACGTCGCGATCTTGTATCCGACCCGCGTGTTGCTGGCAGATGCATTGCGGCGCGTGCTCGCGGCGGGCATGGAACTTGATGGCGCAGCCGATCATGGCGTAAGCGAGGCGCTTTACTTGCGCGACCCCGATGGCAATGGCGTGGAGCTTTACCGGGATCGTCCGCAGTCGCAATGGCCGCGCACGCCCGACGGCGAACTCGCAATGTTCACCCACGCACTGGATTTGGACGCACTGCTGAAGGAAAGATCCGTATGAGCACGATGAATGCGAGCGGAATGGTGGCGAGATGGGTGAAACGTTTTCACGCAACTCTTCGCGCCCAACGTAGTTTGGCCGGTGCGGAGCGTGGATTTGAATTTCGTTCCTCCGCTGTCGGGCGAATGACTTCTGGCGCGATGTCGGAGTAAAATCCGTTGCGCAAACCAGTTTCAAAAGCCTTCTTCACGCGGCGATCTTCCCCGGAATGGAATGTCAAAATCGCCACACGTCCGCCGGGATTCAGGCACGCGGGCAGGTTGCGCAGAAACGCGTCGAGCGCGGAGAACTCGTCGTTTACTGCGATGCGCAATGCCTGAAAGACGCGGCGAATGGAAAGGTCGGTATCCTCCTTGTTTGCGCGTGGCAGTGCGGCGCGGATGTTGAACGCCAAAGCGACGGTCGTGGCAAAAGTTTTTCCGGCGAGGGCAGTGGCGAGGGTGGCGGCGTGCGGTTCGTCAGCGTTTTCCACAAGCAATGTTTCCAATTCCTCGGAACTGATTTTTTCCAAAAGCGTGGATGCAGGTTGGCCGCGCTGCGGATTCATTCGCATGTCGAGCGGGCCTTTGAGCTTCACGGAAAAACCGCGAGTCGGATCATCAATCTGCATGGAAGAAACACCGAGGTCGGCAAGGATGATGTCCGCGCCGGCGAGTTCGGCGGCGGCGAGGACTTGCGGCAGCCCGGCGAAGTTGGTGCGATGCGCGGTAAAAATTTCCGGACCGAAACCGAGCGCGTGGAGGCGGCCTTCGGACTTGGGCAGTTCAATTGGATCGGTGTCGAGGCCGATCAATTTTCCGCCGGGCTGAAGTCGTGGGAGAATTTCCTGCGCGTGGCCGCCGTAGCCGAGCGTGCAATCCACCGCGACTTCGCCGGGTTTGGGCGCGAGCACTTCGAGAATTTCCGCCACCATGATTGGGCGATGCGTTCCAGCCGGAGTTTTGCCTGAAGCGAGAACTTTGGCGACGGTTTCGCCGTAACGCTGCGGGTCGTGCTCCTTATATTTCTCCTCGAAGCGGCGCGGGTTCCTGCCGCTGTACCGCGGACGGCGCTTGTGCGGCGCCGGCGTTGGTGTTGGTGAGGAGTTGTCGGACATGCGGGGATAAAATGCATGAGGCGTGCGAACGGCGCGAGAACGTTTCGGCTAGGGCGACGGCGCGATCGGGGTTGTCGCGGGCAGCAGAAGTCTGGCGTTTTTAAGCAGGCGGCAGAAATCTTTTTTACTGGTGACAAGCTTCCTGCCCTCTTTGGTGTGGAGGCCGGTCAATGTCTTGTATTCCACTTCGAATCGTTCCAGCCGCACGATGCGAATGTATTCCTTGCCCTGTTTCCAGATTTGGCCTTGGCACAGTTTCATGGCCATCACTATACGAACCGGGTGCGGGCACTGGCCACGAGATTTTAGGAAGATCTGTCTCTCACGATTTTGCTTCAGGAGAGACGGCAGCTCGTTGGCGTTTACTTGTTCTTGCCGGCGGCTTGTTTGTCGGCGACGGCCTGCCTTTTCTTCTGGTCGGCGCTGTTGGTCTTGGCCTGTTTCTGGTTGGACTTTTTCTGGTTAGACTTCGGTGATCTATCGCCCATAATTTTGATTTTCTTCTACGGGTTGACTCACCTGCGGCATTTTAGTTTCTCCGAAGGCATCCCATCGTGGTTGCTAGGGCGGTCTTTGTAAATGACGAACTCAAAATCATCCTGCAGAGTGGCGGTCGGATTGCGTAAATGCACGAAAGCAAATCCGACTTGACGAAATCGGCCTATTGTTCTTCACGCTTTACCAGCACGCGCTCGATGCGGCGGTCGGGTACGAGCCACAAGAGGGCGACGAACACATACAGGGCGCTGGCAATCCATGGACTCACGAACGCGAGCGGAATGGCACTGAGATAGAGCACAGGCGAAAGTTTTCCTTTCCAGTCGTTTCCAATCGCCGCCGCGAGCAGGGAGTTGTGGCCTTGCTGGACGATGATGGCGCGTTGCAAAATATAATACGCGATGGCCGCCATCAGCAGCACGAAGCCATAGACGGCGGTTGGTGTGGGCGCGAGATGATTTTCGCCCATCCAGGCCGTCGTGAACGGAAAAAGCGACAGCCAGAACAGCAGATGCAGGTTCGCCCACAGGATGCCGCCGTTGACGCGCTTGGTGGAATGGAGCATGTGATGATGGTTGTTCCAGTAGATGCCGAGGTAGAGGAAACTCAACACGTAGCTCAAGAACACCGGCAGCAACGGTTTCAGGTCGGCAAGTTCTGTCGCGTGCGGCACTTTCAACTCCAGCACCATGATGGTGATGATGATGGCGAGCACGCCATCGCTGAAGGCTTCAAGCCGGTTCTTTTCCATGCGGTGAAATTAGCCAGAGAGTCGGTGTCAGCGCAATGGCTCAGGGTGTTTTTAGTGTGCTTCTCATTTCCACCGGAAGGGTCATGCCATCCCGATGGAATGGTGTGCGAACTCAGTTCAGATCAAATAACAGCACCTGTGCTTCCCCTTTACCGGCAAGTTCCAGTTTCGATTCATCGCTCACGGCAACACCGTCGCCGGCGGCCAACGGCTTGCCGTTGAGTTCGACATTGCCTTCGGCAACATGAATCCAAGCATGGCGCTTCGGCTTGAGTTCGTGCGTCACCTTCTCGCCGTCGCTGAACCGGGCGAGCCACAGGTCGGCGTCTTGGTTGATGCGGATGCTGCCGTCGCGTCCCGATTTGCTGGCGACCAAGTTCAATCGCCCCGGCGTTGCGCCCGGATACGCCTTTTCTCCGTAGGCCGGCTTGGTCCCGGTTTTGTCCGGTTGTATCCAGATTTGCAGGAAATGAACCGGGTTCTTCTTCGACGGATTATACTCGCTGTGCAATACGCCGGTGCCCGCCGCCATGTATTGGAACTCGCCTGGTTTGATGATGCGCCCGTTGCCCATCGAGTCGCGATGCTCCAGTTCGCCGTCTAGGACATAGCTGATGATCTCCATGTCGCGATGCGGATGTTCGCCGAAGCCCGCGCCGGCGGCGACGGTGTCGTCGTTGATCACGCGCAGATCGCGGAAGCCCATCCATCGGGAATCGTAGTAATTGGCGAATGAGAATGTGTGGTAACTGTTCAACCAGCCGTGGTCGGCGTGGCCTCTTTCATTGGCTTTTCGAATAGTCATCATATTGCCTGAAGATGCATCTGTTTGTAATCTCTGCAATCAGGCACTTTTGAGTGCCCGTTACGCATGAATCTCAAAACCGTAGAATGCGAAGTCGAACGCCTGCTGGCCGTGATTGGCGGGAAGTGGAAGGTGCTGATTTTACGCGAATTGTTTCACGGCGACCGACGTCACGCCCAACTGTGCCGGGCGCTGCCGGGCATCAGCCAAAAGGTGCTCACTGCCCAGCTTCGTGAACTCGAACTGGACGGCGCGGTGCATCGCAAGGATTTCGAAGCGAAACGTCCGCACGTCGAGTATTCGCTGACGCCCTTCGGCAAAAGGCTGCGCGGACTGATTCTGCAAATGCACAATCTTGCCCGGCAAAACTGCGAGGTGCTCAAACGGCGGCCTCCGGCGGGACGGTTTGAGAAGACGATCTGAGTCATCAACCACGCCATTGCGCGCAAAGCCGGATCAGTTACCCGGATTTTATCGTGCAACGATGGCACTTTTGATGCCCAAAAGATAATTGCCGATTATTGTTGCTATTGCGGCGGAACCAGCGATATTGCACGCAGTCTGTTAGATAGCTAGTCTCTTTCAAGGCATGGTAAATCTTCAGGTGAACTTGGTTCAGTGATGATTTTAGACCCGATGTTCGGGAACAGTCTGTGGAAAGTAACAGTTTGTCGGACAGTAAAACATCACATGAGTAATAAATTGTTTGTAGGAAATCTTTCCTTCGAAACCACTGAAAATGACCTGCAGGACGCCTTTGCGGCGCACGGCACGGTTACGGAAACGAACCTGATGATGGACCGGACCACCGGCCGTCCGCGAGGCTTCGGTTTCGTTACCATGAGCACGCCCGAAGAGGCGCAAAAAGCCATTGCAGCACTGAATGGCAAAGATATGGGCGGTCGCGCCCTCACAGTCAACGTTGCCAGGCCGCGCGAAGAGCGCGCAGGCGGCGGCGGCGGTGGCGGTCGTCGTGCATACGGCGGCGGTGGTGGCGGCGGCGGTTACAGCGGCGGCGGTCGCAATCGCTATTAATCCTGCGTCAGGATTTCATGGCGGGGTTCGGGTGAACCGGACCCCGCTTTTTTGTTTTTGGTTTTAATTGCCGGTCTGTCAGTCATGAAAGAAGAACATATTCAAGTGGAAGGTCGCGTCACCACCGTGCTGCCCGGCACGATGTTCCGGGTGGAACTCGACAACAAACATCTGGTGCTGGCGACGATCTGCGGGAAAATGCGCAAACGTTGGGTGCGCCTGACCGTTGGCGACCGCGTGAAGATGGAGATTTCGCCCTACGATCTGGACAAGGCGCGAATTACCTGGCGGTTGCGATAAAGCACCATCCCCCGCCTTTGTCGTTGCGTGTGTGAACTAGTCGTCTCGTCACAGGGCGCACGTTTTTGGTTTCGACTTACAGTCACAAACTCCAATTCCTGCCGGTGCGGAATCAGGCCGCGCTCAAACGCCTGGCCCAAGAAACGGTGGATTGCTTCCCGTCCGCGCTCACCGTAGTCCAGCGTCCAGTGGTTGACGTACATTCCCACGAATTTATCCGCCAAATCAGGACCCATGTCGCGGGCGAATTGCAAGGCGTGTTGCACCGCCTCGGCGCGGTGATCCAAACTGTATTGTATGCTCGCGTTGAGTATGCGCGCAATGGTTTTGCGGGCTTCCGGTTCAATGCGTTTGTGGATCACGTTCCCGCCGAGCGGTAGTGGGAGACCGTCATTTTCACGTCCCCACCACGCGCCGAGATCTTCGCAAACGACCAGCCCTTCCTGCGCGTAAGTCAACTGGCCTTCGTGAATGATTAGGCCGACGTCAGCCGCACCTGAACGTACCGCTTGAAAAATTTTATCGAACGGGACGACGACATAGTCGAAATTCGAAGTTTGAAGTTTGAAGTTCGAAGTTTTTGGGGAGCTTCGCGGCAGGGCGTCGCTGAGCCAGAGTTGCAGAGCCAGAAACGCGCTGGTCATGGTGCCCGGCACGGCGATTTTGCTCCGCAGAATTTCGTCACGTGTCAGTCTGCGTTCCGCCACGAGCATCGGGCCGTAGCCGTCGCCCATGCTCGCACCGCTGGGCAGCAGGGCGTATCGGTCGCTAACGTGGGCGTAGGCGTGGAAGCTGATGGCGGAGACGTCCAGTTCGCCGCGCGTGGCGTGCTCGTTGAGGGTCTGGATATCCTGCAAAATATGCTTGAACCGAAAACCGTGTGTCGGAATCAACTCCTTCGCGAGCGCGTAAAACATGAAGGCGTCGTCCGGGTCGGGCGAGTGGCCAAGAGTCAAGGTGCGCACATTCATCGCGGGAATTTTTCGGTTTGCGCGCCGCAAGTCGAGTAAAAGCGCTCTGTCCCCATTGATGCGAACCGCCCCGCCGGTATTGAATCGGGCAACGCGACGGGCGGTGAAGCAGGGGAAAATCAGTCCAACGGATATTTTCGGATGCCTGCAAACTGGCACAGGATGCGGAACACAAAGAGCGGATTGTTTTTGAGATACCTTTGCCCGAGCCGCCGGGGTTCGCAGCATAATCGGAAAAACCATTCCAGGCCGGCACGCTGCATCCAGCGGGGCGACTGTCGGACTCGCCGGGTGTGAATGTCAAACGCTGCGCCCACGCCGAATAACAACGTCACGTCCAATTTTTCCAGATATTCGGCCGCGAATTTTTCCTGCTTCGGCGTGCTCAACCCGACCCAGATGATGTCTGGTTTGGCTTCGGCGACACGGCGGATCAGCTCTTCGGATTCAGCAAGGTTCAAAGGCCGGAACGGCGGCGAGTAAGTGCCGACGATTTTGATTCCGGGAAAGCACGCTTCAAATCGGCGCTGGAGTTCTTGAGCCACACCCTCGGCACCGCCGTAAAAAAAATGTTTATAGCCGCGCTCCACCGAGCGCTGGCAAACCAGCAGCATGAGGTCCGGGCCGTAAACCCGATCCACCTGACGAAACCCATGCAGTCGGCCGATCCAGACCATCGGCATGCCGTCAGGGGTGTTCAGAAAGGCGCGGTTGAGGATGGCGCGGAATTGCGGATCCTTCTGCGCTTCACTGACGCCGTGAACACCAGTGACACAAACATATCCTTTGATCTTGGACTCCAGCGCGCGTGAAATCTCTGCCATCGCGGAATCGAGATTGATGGCACTGATGCCAACGCCCAAGACGTTGACTTTGTTCCGCATGCTCTGTTGACGAGGGTTATTCACCGGGTCTGGCTTTCGAGGCTGACGATGCGCACGGACTTCACCTAAAGAATGCACCATTGAAGTTCAAGCGCAATTCGCGTTAACGCTCGCAAATTCGTTGCGCAATCATCGCCCCGGATTACTCTTGGCGCGGTGAAAATCGGCGCGCTGCAACTCAATTCCGCGATTGGCGACTACGGCGCCAACCGGCAGAAACTCTTGGCGGCTTACGAGAAGGCCTGCAAGATGGGGGCGGAATTTGTCGTCGCGCCAGAACTCTTCCTCTGCGGCTACCCGCCCCGCGACTTGTTGCTGCGTCACGATTTCATCGAAGCCAACCTCGCCACGCTCGCCGAACTGGCCAAAGCGATTGGCGATGTCCCATTGTGCGTTGGCTACGTGGACAAGAACACGGTCCGGCCAGGCCGGCCTCTGCATAATTCCGCTGCCATTCTGAAAGACGGAAAAGTTGTTTGGCGGCAACACAAATCGCTGTTGCCGACCTACGACGTGTTCGACGAAGACCGCTACTTTGAACCGGCCAAAAGCACCGCGCCATTTCAATTCAATGACCGCAAGCTCGGCATCACGATTTGCGAGGACATCTGGAACGACGAGGATTTCTGGCCGGAGCGACTTTATCGCCGCGATCCGGTGAAGGAACTCATGACGCAGGGCGCAGATTTAATCCTCAATATTTCAGCGTCGCCGTGGCACGCGGGCAAGGAACAGACGCGCTTGGTCATGCTTCAACGCGTGGCCCACGACGAGCGCGTACCGCTGGTGCATGTGAACCTCGTCGGCGCGAACGATGAACTGATTTTCGACGGGCACAGCGTCGCGTTGAACCGGAAGGGCGAGCCGATTGCGCAGGGCAAGGCGTTTGCCGAGGATGTGTTCGTCGTTGACGTGGATGGCGACGCGCCTGCGTTGAAAGTTGTGTGGCCTGTACGCGAGCAACAGCTTTTCGCCGCGCTGTCGCTGGGCATTCGCGATTACGTGCAAAAGTGCGGGTTCAAGTCAGTCGTCATCGGTTTGTCGGGTGGTATTGACTCGGCGTTGACCGCGGTGCTGGCGGTGGACGCGCTGGGCGCGGACAAAGTGATGGGCGTTTCGATGCCCGCGCGCTATTCAAGCAGCGGCAGTTTGACCGACGCCGAGTTGCTCGCAAAAAATCTCGGCATTCGCTACGAGGTGTTGCCGATTGAGCCGGTATTTCAAGGTGTCGAAAAGCAGTTGGCCAGGGTTTTTGCCGGAACGAAGCCGAATGAAGCCGAGGAAAATGTCCAGTCACGGTTGCGTGGTGTGACGCTGATGGCGCTGTCGAACAAATTCGGTTCGCTGGTGCTGACGACCGGGAACAAGTCAGAAATGGCCGTGGGTTATTGCACACTTTACGGCGACATGTGCGGCGCGCTGGCGGTAATTGCTGACGTGTTCAAGACGGACATTTACAAAATCGCCCGCTGGGTGAACCGCGGCCGCGTTATCATACCGACCAATTCCATTGCCAAGCCGCCAAGTGCCGAGTTGCGTCCCAATCAGACGGACCAAGATTCACTGCCCGAATACGAAACGCTCGATGCAATCTTGCAAGCTTACGTGGTGGAACACTTGAGCAAAGACGAAATCGTCGAGCTCGGATTCAATACCAGCGTTGTCAACGACGTGATCAACAAGGTGACGTTCAGCGAATACAAGCGACGGCAGGCTGCGCCGGGCTTGAAAGTTTCGCCGCGGGCGTTTGGCATCGGCCGGCGCATTCCGATTGCCCAGCAATTCCGCACCTTCGGCAAATAGACAAAGCCATGCACGATGAAGCCAAGGTCAGATGCAGCGCAAGGGAAGCCTTGGCCGAGCAGCCAAACACCGCCATCCAAGGAATAACCGCGAGCGGATACAGTGGCGGATAAGCACCAAACACCTTGCTGGCGGAAAGGGGAAAGACCGGGGAGATGACCGGCAGAATAAAATCCCCGTGACGCAGCCACCCGACCGCGGCGCCGTCAAAAGGTATTCTGTGTTTCCATTGGTTAAGAACCGGTTGCCTGATGATATGTCTCCAGGACCCTTGCAGCGCATTTTGCCCAAGAAAACTTGCGCGCTTGGGCCATCCCCCGCTGACGCAATTCATTCCGTAGTTCGCCCGGCAGGGCCAGTTTCTGCATACTGGCCAGATAATGCACGGCAGACAGCTCCGTGAACAATACGGCATCTCCGCCCACCTCCGGCAGACTGGCTATGGGCGAGCAGATGACCGGACAACCCAGAGCCATCGCTTCCACCAACGGAAAGCCGAACCCCTCGTATTTGCTGGGAAAAACCAGCGCCAGCGCGTGGCGATAAAGGTAAATCAACACCTCGTCAGTCTGGCGGCCCAGGTAATGCCAGTTCTTCGGCGGCACTCCTTCGTGACCGACTCCCTCCCAACGCGCACCCACGATCAGCAATGGAGGTAAAGCAAGCCTTTGGCCTTCCGCCAGACCATAAACCTCCTTGAGCAGGGCCAGATTTTTCCCCGGTTCGAGCGAGCCGACGAATAGAAAATATTCGAACGGCATGGGAAACGCGGGCTTGGTTTCGTTGACTGGAGATTCGTCCTCATGAAAATCGCAGCCGAGGTGGATTACGACCAGCTTGGCAGCAGGTAGATTCAACAAGGCCATTGCCTCATCGGCCGTGAAACGGCTGTCACAAATGATGCGGCGGGCGCGCCCGACCTTTTGCAGGGTGCGCCGGGCGGAGGCAAGGTGCCATGGGCGAAACCGTTCCGGATGTCTGAGCACGGCCAAGTCGTGCAGAGTAATCACTTCACAAATGCCCCGCGGGTTGATCAGTGGAAGACTGGTCGCATGGAGCAAGTCCGCCTTTGTCTCCCGCAGCAGACGTGGCGCCCGGAATCTGGCCCAGATATATTCGCGGTAAAAAGTTTTTAACGCGCGCTGGGGCTGTTGGTATTGGAAATTTTCCGTCTCCCACGCCAGCGGGTGAATCTCAATGTCCGTCGGCGCAATTTGCTGAAATCCCTTCAGCAAACCGCGGATGTAGCGTGCAACGCCCGCTTGACTCGTGAACAAGGCGTTGGTTTCAAAGGCAACGCGCATTTATTTCATGCACCGTGGGTCACAAGTTTTATTGCTGTCAGCAAGGTTGAGGTGGGCGTTTGTGCCTCCGCGGGTTTTTTAACGCCGCCGTTAAGCGAAATACTGAGGCCAACCGTCCCGGTGAAGACCACTAAATCGAGATCGAATTGCCCGTAAAAAGTAAAAAAGCACATGAGGCGCGCAACGAAATAAGCCAGCAGAAAGGTGTTGATCCGGCTCAAGGCAGGATCGCCATAACGATAGTTGGCATACAGTGCCCGCCAGCCGCCCCAGCAAAATGCAAGAAAGGCCAGTGTGCCCCAAATGCCGAAAGGGATAATAAGCGTGAGAGGGCCGTTGTGATAGTTGCCGGTGATCATCGTATCTTCATACGCTGTGAAAAACCCTCGTTGTATGGCCATCTGGGTCAGAAGAAGATCCGTGCTGCTGAAACCATAGCCTTTGCCCCGGAGAAGATATTTGGGGACATCCCGCAGCACCACCTTCCACATCTGTAAGCGCCAATCGAGTGTGCCCATTGCGTCTTGTCGGGCAAGAGGATGAACTTCGATTGGCAAAAAACTGAGACTGCGTTGTACCGGCATCGGCAGCTGCGTGGCAAAGGAAGCGACCAACGAGCCGATCAATACGCCGCTCAACAGCAGCACAAAAAACAGTGAACTGCGAAACAAACCCTCGATGTAGAACTGGATTGCAAATAGGATACAAAACAAGATGATTGTGGATCGAAAACCCCCGAAAAGGCCGAGCGCAAACACTCCTGCAAAAAAAAGCAACCTCCAAGGATAGTGCCAGTTGAAAAGGCCGCGTATGCCATACCGCAATAGCATAAAACAGCAAAAAGCCTGAGACATAAAAGCCAATCCTGTAAAGCGTTGCAGCGTGTTTGCGGTGAAGGCTTGCGCAGCGGCAATGTCGGTTGGAAACAGGGCAAACAGTAAATAAAAACCCGGACCGGCGACGTAAGCCAGATCGCTAAATACTGACGTCATGCCGGACAGAAAAAATAACGAAGCCAGCGTCACCGCGTTTTGTGGACGAACAGGCTGCGCCACCAGCGCGAAGTAGCCGATGATGGCACCCAAAACTTCCACATAACGCTTTCCGCCCCATGTTTCCGAACCCAGTGCCCGACCACCCAAGCCACCAGTTGCAAACATGGTGACCACCACCACCACCGCCAGAAAAATTAAGGGATAACTCACGGGCGGGTAGCCGATAAAGGTTCGGTGCTGTGTCAGCGTTCGGGTTACAACGGAAACCAACAGGCTGGCAGCTCCTAAAACCAATCCCACATTGGGTTGGCCCGGCAAAAAGAAGACAATTACCGCCGCATTCCAACCCAAAATTACAAGCGAATGGTGCCAACGGAGAAATATGGGAAACAATAAAACGCATAACACCAGTCCGATGATGGAAAAACTCGAAAGCGCCAAAGGAGTGGCCAGCAGATAGCCGAGCAAAAGTGCCAATGACAGGCACACGCCGGAAATCAACAGCCCGCGGATGGGAGCAGAGTCTCTAGACATCAGTGATTAAAATAGAATAGGCTTTCAAATATTCCAAAACCATTTTTTACTTGGGGCAAACATTTGTTTAGTTTCGCATTGATTGAAGCGCAATTCCACACAGAACAGTCTTTCACTAGAATTATCGAGTTCCCTCAAAATAAATGAGCCGGAGCAGTGGGACCGCTTCCAAGCTGTCTCCCTGTTTGAAGAAACAAGAACAAGTCAGAAACCAGTCCCACTATTTTTTACCCGATGTTTGTCAAAGGCATAATCCTGTCTTTCGCCAAACAAATACTAGCGCTGTTCCGCCTGTGTGCTTAATTTGTTTTCCGAGATTCGATGTTTCTAAAAGCAACTCATTTTGCCACTTTTGCCCACACCCTCGGCGGATTGCAGTCGGTGGTGAAACATCACTTGGCGCATGATTTCGCATGGCAGATTGATTCCACCGTCCAAACCTTTTTTGAAACTTCAGACGCCCCCATTACAAACCGCGAGCGAGCGCTCGGTTTGAGTTGGCGGGAAACCATCACTGAAGCTCGCAAACGGCTTGCGGCGCAGCATCGACCACAGCCCGATCAAACAATCGTTTATCACGATTTGTGGGGATTGCCTTTTTTCGCGGACTTGGACGGCGCCGACCGGCGCATCGGAGTCATTCATTGTCCCGACGGGCAGGTCTTGGGCAATCTCACCGCTAATCACGATTTGCTGGACGGTGTGCTTTGCGTCGGACAGCCTGCGGTTGAAGCCGCGCACCGCTGTTGGCCTGGAGCCGGTTTAGAACGGATTGTCTTTGTCCCCGTGCCCGTCAATATGCCTGAATCGCCGGCTCAACATCCTCCGCTGGCGGGACGGTCGCTTGTCATCGGCTACAGCGGGCGGCTCATCAAATCGAACAAACGCGCGGATCGTCTCCCCATATTTTACCGTCACCTCAAGCAACTCGACTTGAATTTTCAACTCGAATTGCTCGGCGAAGGACCTGAAGAATTCCGTTTGCGCCGCCGGTTCAGGGATTGTCCCGAAGTGCGTTTCCATGGCCGCCGCGACGGCGGGGATTACTGGCGGATATTGAACCGATGGGACGTCATTGTTTGTTTGAGCGAGGTTGAAGGAATGGGCATCTCCATGCTGGAAGCGATGAGCGTCGGCGTGTTTCCATTGCATCCCAAGATCGGCGGCGGCGCGGAAGCTTTTGTGAAAAGTCTTGATGCCGATTTCCTTTATCTCAGCGGCGACCTCTCCGCCGCCGCCCGAGGGGCGCGCGCCATCAGTTCCATGCAGGACGCGACGGCGCAAACGCTGCGCGCCAGATGCCGCGAAATTGTCCTGCCGCATCAGGGTGGCAATTACATGAAAATTTTCAGCGAGTTCCTCGGTCGGATACAGGCGCTCCCGCGCGTTTCCCGCGCCGTGTTCAAGCCGCGTCCATTTTATCTTTCCGACTACATTCCATTCGGTGTTCTGAATCGCATTTCCCCTCACATATTCACCAGCAACCATCCCGCCTGAAATTATTTTCCGGCGCTGGCAACATTCCACAATCGCGAAGCCATTTTCACAAAAGCAGGTCCGCCGAGACAGCAGGTCAGCGCCTGAAACAAACGGTATCCTGCGTGCGGTGGTTTTGACAGCATCAGCAGGCGCACGTGATACTCCAGCAATGGGCGCGGCAAATCTTTTCCGTGGCGGAGCAAAAATCGCGTCGGCAGCGGTGAAAGCGCCTGGAATTCACGCCGATTGAAGCGCGCCTGTTTGCCAACGCGACGCAATAGGCCCAAAACCCGTTTGTGCTGAACGACTGTCAAAGGGCGCAATTTCCCCGCGCGAATAACAACATTGGTACCCCTGTGCCAATCAGAGTGCTGACGGTTAAACGCCACCCGTTCCGAAGATTGCGCAGCGCCAAAATATGCGATCATCTTTGCCCAAAATTCCCAGTCGCCGCAGTATTGCGAAGTCGCGCGGAATCCACCGATCGCGCGTGCTCGTTCGACGGAGAACACTTGTCCTGGAAACGGAAACGGCGTGCCGTAAAGTGACGTCTTCCAACTGAACGTGCCGGCCTGGGCGGGCGGGCGGCGGATGATCCCATTCGGGCAATGGCACACCGATCACGTCCACGACCGTCGTGTCGCCAAAATACAAGCCGCAACCGGGATCGCGTTTGGCCTGCTCCAGTAATGCGGCCACGAAATTGGGCGCAAGATAGTCATCATCGTGCAAAATGGACAGCCACGGCGTGCGGCAGTATTCGAGGCAGGCATTCCAGTTGTCGAACAACCCGCGCCGCCGCGTGTTGCGGTGGTATTGAATGCGCGAACCGAATTTGCCCAGCACAAACTCACGCAGTCCCGCGTCCGGCCCGCAATCTTCCACCACCATCACGCGGACGGGTACGGTCTGGTTCAAGGCGCTAGCCACCGCCTGTTCAACGAACTCGCGGCGGTCATAGACTGTCACCGCTATCGTGATTTCATCGCCGGACAGATTCATTTTATGATTTCACCGACAAAATCACCGCCAGTTGATCTCCTCTTCCCAACGAATTTAATTGGGCAGCTTTTTGGGAGAACTGTTTCAACTGTGCTTTTGTGAAATACCGATCGGGCTCATCCGGCAAGGGAATTCCCCTTGTGTAAAGTTCGCTGGCCCAAAATTGGAAGTTCGTTGAATCACACCAACAATTCTCAATTTTCAAACCTGTTTTTTCAGCCAGCAACTGAAGGCTCTTGCGAGTGTGTAGAAAAAGATGGCGCGAGGCATCCAGTCCCACCCAATTTTCGCGATAAATTTTCCATGCTTCTGATTCCACTGTTGGTAAACGCAGCAGGATTTTTCCGCTCGGAGAAAGTCGCCGAACGCAATCGACCAGTGTTTGTTCGGGGAATTCCAGATGTTCGAAGACATGGTGCAACATGATCAGATCAAAAATTTCCTTCACGTCTTTTAGTTCGCACCGGCGAACCGTCAAGCCGGGCGCAACTTCCAAATCATCGGTCAGGAATGGGTCTATGCCGGTCAAATTGCGAAAGCCCGCTCGTCGCAGAACTCGCAGGAGTGCCCGCACCCGCAACCAACGTCAAGAATCCGCATGTCCAGCGTCGCCGGCACGCGGGAGAGACTGGTTACGCCGTCCCGCGCCGGGAAAATGGCGCCCAGCCCGTGGCCCCAGAATCCCCTGCCGGTTGCGGCGGCCCGATCGCGATAGGCGGCCAGCCATGATTTGAAACCAACGAGTGGCAGGTGACTTGAACGAAAGCTGTAATAATTTGACGGATAGTAGCGGCCGAGATCCTTCGGCACTTCCGCGATTTGCAGGCAGCCGCACTGGCCGCACTGGAAATAGACAAACTCATCGCCCCAGCCGAACAATTTTTCCCGGCACCGCCACGGGGTGTTTCCTTCCGGGTTCGCACAAATGCGGCAGAGGTGATTCATAAATGTCCGGTGATTGCCGCGCGCCAGAATTGATAAACCGTCAGACCTTGCCCTTGAAAACCGCGCCGGATCGTGAACCAGCCACTGCACGACCATTCCGCGATCAGCGGCGCGAGCAGCATCCCCCAAACCCCCAGCGTCGGCGTCAGAACCAGACTCAAGGTGACCAGACCAACACCCGTGTAGAGGGCAATTTTGAAAAAGGGAATGACGTTTTCCGTGAACGCCAACAGGCCAAATTGAACGTAAAACAACTGCAGCCCGAGATAGGTCAGGTAGAAAACCAGGCAGGGCGTGGCCAGCAGCAGGGTATGGCTGCCCTTCCATTCCAGCACCGGGTTGGCCAGCAAAACCGCAAGGGTTGCCAAAACCACATAACTCGCCATCGTGAAGAAAAATCTCCGGGCAAACAGGACGGACAGCTCCCGGATCTGCCCCTGCGTGCGCAGAATGGTGATGTGCGGCCACTTCACCGCCAGCCATAACCCGGCCAAGCTCATCGTAAAGTTTCCCACCTGCAAGGTCAGGCCATACGATGCCGTCATGGCGTTGTCGAGCAATTGGCTGCAAATGAAAACATTGGCGTTGCTGATCAGGTACGCACCCAGGCTCATCACGCCGAATTTGTACGCGTTCGGCCACAATCGCCTCACAATGTCCGGATCGGTGGATGGTTTTTCTGATTCATCCCCCACAGCCCTTTGATAGGCGCGGCGGCATAATAAACGGATGATGATTCCCCTCGCTCCCACAGCCGCAACCATCGAAAACAGTCCTCCGCCTGAAACCAACAAAACCACGCCGAGGACCAAATAACCAGCCGCTCCCCAAAAGATTGCTGCCTGTACTTCGCGCACACGGTTAATTCCCTGGGCCGCCATGGTCCAATGACTCGTGCAGAGACTGTAGCCGATTACCACCAAGTAAGCCGCCCAAGCCAGCCAGATTCCCGGCGGCTGGCCCGCTTCCCGCATCGGACGTAGCAGCAAAAAAGTCCCTACCACTGCCAGCAACAACGTTGCGAATAAGGAGAGACGCAGATAAAGATGCCGGACAGCCCGGTTGAGTTGATGGAGGCGTGGACAATTTGGCGATCGCTGTTCTGCAGGCGGCGGTAATCCTTCCGTGGCAAAATCTTCCGCGCCCGCCCAAAGGAAACTGTAAACCCGGGTAATGGCCGGACCGAAACCGAAGTCCGCCAAGTTCGCAAAACCACCCAGCGCGAGGAAAAGCCACCAGAGGGCCTGTTCGCCGGGCGAAAAGCAAATTAAAACCAGCGGCACCAGAAAAAAACTGGCCCCCACTCGCGCCACGGTTGCCAATGCGCCATAAACCATCGCCGATTTGCGTGCGCGCGCAATAAAGGCTCGCCAGCGGCTTTCGCTCGTACTGGAGCAGAAAATCATCTTGGGTGTTTCAAATATTCAACCGCTCGCCATTAAATGAGCATAGTAGCATTTTGCCGGCGAAAGCTTCTAAAGTTTTACCGCCACCACACAAGCAGAAACCGGACGGCGGGCGGAAGCCAGGTTGGTTCTATTTTAACGCGAATTTTCCGCAGGCCGCGGTTTATTTGGACTCAGCGCCATACGGACGAGCCAGAATTGCGCCGGACAGATAGTCACTGCCACGCATTATCCATGTCATAAGTTCACATCAAATCTGCCGGATGGATATTGGTTTCTGCTTGCGCGTGGAGTAAAGTGACTCAGAAACCAAACGGAGGCACGTATGAATGTGCAACCTGACCTTGAACATTGTCTGGCCTTCATCAACTGCCAGATGCAACCGGCAGACCGGTCATTCCCATGCACCGACACGCAGCGGCGCGCCGTGACGATTTCGCGACAGGCCGGTTGTGGCGCACTCATTGTCGCAGAAAAACTCGCCAAACTCCTCCAAGCTCACACCCCGGAGGGAGCCTGTCCGTGGACCGTTTTCGACCGCAATCTGATGGACAAAGTGCTCGAAGACCACCATTTGCCGGCACGTCTCGCCAAATTTCTGCCTGAGGATCGCATAACACAAATCCAGGACGTCATGGACGAATTATTTGGCCTTCATCCGCCATCGGAGACGGTCGTTCAGCATGCGAGTGAAACGATTTTTCACCTGGCGGAAATGGGAAACGTGATTCTCATCGGACGCGGCGGCAACGTGATCACGGCCAAATTGCCGCACGTGTTCCACGTCCGCCTTGTCGCGCCACTTGAACAACGCATTCAGCATGCGCAGGAATTTTACGAGATGACCCTGAAAACCGCCCGCGCGTTTTGCCTGAACGAAGACCGCGGAAGGGAGCGTTATCTCAAGAAGTATTTCAAGGCGGATGTTGACGATCCGTTGCTGTATCACCTTGTCATCAACACAGGGCTGGTTTCCTACGATCAGGCTGCCCAGATGATTGCCGATGCGGTTTTGAAAAATCCTTCGAGCCGGTCCGCTAAAACTACCCCCAACGTGCTGAATTAATTCTTGGGCGCGCTTCGCGACTGTGGCTAAATCCGCCCGTGCGGCGGCACCAAAAATATCAACTGCCCGGCTCGCGTAAACATCGCGGCGGAGGATTTTTCTGGCTCGCGGCGCTGGCAATCCTCGTGGTTATCATCTGGGTCTGTTGGCAAACCGGCAAATCCAAAGCGCCGCCAGTCAAATTAATACCACCCGTCGTCACCGTTCCCGCACATCCGCAGCCCGCAAAACCCGTTTCGCCCGCTCAACAACTTCCCCAAGCAAAAGCGCCCGCCGTTCAGCCCGGCATTTTCCCACGCCCGGTTCGCGACACGTTCGAGGCGCAACTGGCGTTGGCGCGATTTGGCATTTCAGCCGGGTCGCTTGATGGTGTCAACGGCCCGCAAACCCGCGCCGCCATCCTCGCGTTTCAGCGACGCAATGGGCTGCCGGAGACGCTTGGGTTAGATGCCGCCACGCGCGAGCGTCTGCTCCTGACCGCGCCGCCGTTCACGACTTACATCGTCACTTCCAACGACCTCGCCCGGCTCCAGCCGCTTGGCAAGACGTGGCTTGAAAAATCGCAGCAAACCGCGCTCGACTACGAAACCATCCTCGAACTCGTCGCTGAAAAAAGTCACTCTCATCCGAATTTCATTCGCCGATTGAATCCAGGTTTCGACTGGACAAATGTCGTCGCCGGCGCGGAGGTGCAAATCCCCGACGCGGCCTATCCCGAACCGCGCGACAAGGCGGCGTTCATCGTCATCAGTCTCGGCGAAAAAAAGCTCTGAAGCTTTCGATGCGAACACGAATCTGCTCGTGCATTTCCCGTGCAGCATCGCCGCGCGGGTAGAGAAGCGGCCCGCGGGCGAATTGCACGTGGCTGCCATCGCGCCGAATCCGAATTACACGTTCGACCCGGCGGTGTTTCCGGAGTCGGAAGAGGCGCGGCAATTGAACACGAAACTGGTGTTGCCGCCCGGCCCGAACAATCCCGTCGGCGTGGCGTGGATCAGCCTGGACAAACCGGGCTACGGCATTCACGGCACGCCCAACCCGGAGCAGGTGGGCCGCACCGAATCGCACGGCTGCTTCCGTTTGGCGAACTGGAACGCGGAGTTTCTGGTGAAACTGGTGTGGATCGGAATGCCCGTTTACGTCGAGCCGTAGAAACACATCACAATCTGCCTGTCAGCCGAGTAGTTTTTCATTTCGCGCCCCGGTGTTCTCCGGCATGCTCAGGGTGAATTATGGGCAAGCGACGTGAGGCGCGCGAACGCGCCGTGCAGTTTTTGTTTCAGCACGATCTGAATCCGCCTGCGGACTTGGATGGGGCGCTGGAAGAATTTTGGCAGACGCAACGCGCGGCGAGCATCGCGGAGGACAAAGGCCCGGCCATGTGGGGGCAATCGGTCAAATTGCCGCCGCCCACCGCCGGGGAGGCCGAGATGCGCATGTTCTCCGAGCCGATGATTCGCGGTGTCATCGAACATCGCGACGCCATTGACGAGCACATCAAGAAGTTCGCGAAAAACTGGGACCTGCACCGCATCGCGACCGTGGACCGTAACATCATGCGTCTGGCGATTTACGAAATGCTGTATCGCGAGGACATACCGCCGGTCGTCAGCATCAACGAAGCCGTGGACATCGCCAAAAAGTTTTCCACGGAGGACAGCGGCAAATTCGTCAACGGCATCCTCGACAAGGTGAAGGGCGAACTCATGCGGCCGGCCAGAATAGTCAAGTAGTCCAAAGTCCAACGTCCAAAGTCATGGCAAAGATTGAGCGATTTGAAGATTTGACGAGCTGGCAAAAGGCGCAGGAACTAAATCGCCTTGTTTACCGTGTTTCCAAAAACGTGGCGTTTGCCAAGGACTTTGGCTTGCGCGATCAAATTCGTCGCGCCTCGATCTCAGTCATGTCGAATATCGCCGAAGGATTTGAGCGCGGCGGTGACAAGGAATTCGTCCAATTTCTGTCCAATGCAAAAGGTTCGTGTGGTGAAGTGCGTTCGCAACTTTATGCCGCATTCGACGAGGAATATCTGACACAAGGAGAGTTCGATGAGCTTTACAATCTTTGCTTGGATGTCAGCAGGCTGATTGCGGGATTCACGACTTATCTTCGGCGTTCTGAATTACGCGGCAGCAAATTCAAAAGTGACGACCGACCATGACAACTTTGGACTTTAGAACTTGGACTTTGGACTAAATATGTTCGCCGATTTACATTTGCACACGTTCTTTTCCGACGGCACGTTCTCGCCGGAGGAAGTGGCGGCGCTGGGCAAGAAGTTTGGCTTGGCGGCGCTGGCCTTGACCGACCACGATTCCGTCGAGGGTTGCCCGCGCATGGCTGCGGCATGTGCGGCGGTGGGCATTGAGTTTATCACAGGCACTGAATTGACCGCAGAGCATGATGGCAACGAAGTTCACATCCTCGGCTATTTCGTTGACACGCAGAACAAGAAGTTGCTGGACGAGATCGCCAAGTTTCAGGCCGTCCGACAAACCCGAATCCACAAAATGGTCGGCGCTGCTGAACAAACTCAACGTGCCGCTGCAAGCCGACGCCGTGTTCGCGCTCGCCAATTGTCGTTCGCCGGGCCGGCCGCATGTCGCACGCGCGCTCGTGCAAGGGGGACACTGCAAGTCGCTGGACGAAGCGTTCGAGCGGTTTCTCAAAAAAAACCGGCCTGCGTGGGTGCCCAAGGCGAAGGTTTCCGCGCGCGAGGCCATTGAACTGGTGCATCAGGCCGGCGGACTGGCGGTGATGGCACATCCCGGCCTGAACCGCACTGACGACAGTCATCCCGGCTTTGGTCGAAGCCGGCCTGGACGGCGTCGAATGTTTTCACACCAAGCATTCAACCGCGACGGCTGAGCGCTATTTGGAGATTGCGGATCGTTTCCATTTGCTCGTGACCGGCGGTTCGGACTGTCACGGCCTGAGCAAAGGCAAACCACTCATCGGCACTGTAAAACTGCCCTACGCTCATGTCGAGAAACTCATGGCCGCACACCAAAAATCGAAAATCGGAAATCGGAAATCGGAAATAATTCATGGGACTCTTCTCCAAATTCAAGACTGGCCTTGCCAAGACGCACAGCAAGTTGACGCACGAGATCAAACGCATCGTCACGCGTTCACCCAAGCTCACCGGTGAATCGCTCGAAGAACTTGAACAAGCCCTCATCGCAGCCGACCTCGGCATGACCGTGACCCAACAAATCGTGGATGCGGTGAAAAAAGCCTACGAATCACAAGGCACAACGGGCCACGACGTCTTCGCCATCGCTCGCGCCGAAGTCGAAAAAAATCTCTCGTCGAACAAACCCGATTTGCTCAAAGCGCCGAGCGGCCCGACGGTCGTTTCCATCGTCGGCGTCAACGGCACCGGCAAGACGACGACCGCCGCCAAGCTCGCGCACCTGATTCAATCGCAGAAAAAGACCGCGCTGCTCGCCGCGTGCGACACCTTTCGCGCCGCCGCCATCGAGCAACTCAAACTCTGGGGCACACGACTCAAGGTTGAAGTCATCGCAAGCGCGTACGGTGCGGATGCCGCTTCCGTGGCGCACGACGCCGTCACCGCCGCGCAGGCGCGCAAGGCGGATTACCTCTTCATTGACACTGCGGGCCGACTGCACACCAAGCACAATTTGATGCAGGAATTGCTCAAGCTCCATCGCGTCATCGGCAGGCAACTGCCCGGCGCGCCGCATGAAGTCCTGCTCGTGCTCGACGGCAGCACCGGCATGAACGCGCTCAACCAAGCGCGCGAATTCAACAAGGCCGTCCCGCTCACCGGCCTCATCGTGACCAAGCTCGACGGCACGAGCAAAGGCGGCATGGTGGTGGCGATCCAGAAGGAACTCGGCCTGCCCATCAAGTTCATCGGCCTCGGCGAGCAGCCGGACGATTTGCAGCCCTTCGACGCGAAACAATTTGCCGAGGCGTTATTTTCAGATAAGGAATGACCGTGAAAAAATTGATGCCGTTGTTCCTCGCGCTGCTGGCGACCATCATGTTGACCGGGTGCAGTACTTCCGGCGGTGCGAGATTTTCGACAGGGTCGCCGAATTTCGGCGGTCACATCGTACCGGCTTTCGCGGAAACTTTTGACGCGCCGTTGTTCAATGAGCCAGAAAACACCAACCGGCGATTCGTTGATGCGCCTTGCCCTGCGATTAGCCAAACGCGGCTACGGCACGACTTCGCCGAATCCGATGGTCGGCGCGGTACTGGTGAAGGGCGGAAAAATCATCGGGCGCGGCTGGCATCGCCACGCGGGCCAACCCCACGCGGAAATCGAGGCACTCCACGACGCGCAAAAACGCGGTCACAGTCCGAAGGGCGCGACGCTTTACGTGACGCTCGAACCGTGTTGCACGCACGGTCGCACGCCGCCTTGCACGAATGCCATCATCGCCGCCGGCATCCGACGCGTCGTCATCGGCGCGACCGATCCAAATCCGAAACACGCGGGCAAAGGTTTCAAGATTTTACGGCGCGCGGGAATCGCGGTGGAGTCGTTCGGAGTTCCGCGTTTACGCGGCTCGGCGCATGGGCGGCAACCCGACCGCCTGAAGGCGGAACTCCAAACCTTGAACGAGGCATTCAATCACTGGGTTGTCCATCGCACGCCGTTCGTCACCGTGAAAGCGGCGATGACGCTGGATGGAAAAATCGCCACGGCCAGCGGCGAATCAAAATGGATCACCGGCGAGAAAGCCCGCGCCTACGGAATGAAATTGCGCCAAGGCAGCGATGCAGTTCTGGTCGGGATCAATACGATTCTGGCGGACGACCCGAGTCTGACTTGGCGAAGTGAGAAGGCAGAAAGCAGAAGGCGGAAGGAACAAAAGCGGCTGCGCCGGATAATTCTCGACTCAATGGCGCGGACGGCGTTGAGCGCAAAAGTCGTGAGTGATGAATTTGCGTCGTTGACGACGATTGTTGTTAGCAAACGCGCGCCGAAAAATCGCGTGGCGGCATTGGCAAAGCGCGTAAAAGTGCTGGTCGCGTCGTTGGGCAGATCCGCAATCCGCAATCCGCAATCCGCAATTGACCTGCGTTGGTTGTTAAAAAAACTAGGAGCTGAAAACGTCACAAGCCTGCTGGTCGAAGGCGGCGGCGAGGTGAACGCGTCGTTCCTGCTCGGCGGTTTCGAGCAGCGCGTGGCGTTTTTTTACGCGCCAAAGATTCTTGGCGGTCGCGACTCACGCAAGGCCGTGGCTGGCGAAGGCGTGAAGCGTTTGAGCGAGGTCATCCAGCTTCGCGACGTGGAGTGGCGACGACTTGATGAGGATTTATTGCTGACGGCGCGCGTCGCTTCGTAACTGCGCTTCCTTGCTTGAAACTTGAAACCTGAAACTTGACACTTCCCTTCATGTTCACTGGCATTGTCGAAGAAGCGGGCACGGTCGAGCAAATCAAGCCGACTCCGAAATCCATCCAGCTTACTGTTCGGGCGCGAATCGTCGGGCGGGGTCTGAAGGTCGGCGCGAGCATGGCCGTCAATGGCTGCTGCCTCACGGTTGTGAAGCTCGCGACGCGCGGCAAGGGTCGGCTCATCCAGTTCGACATGCTTCAGGAATCCTGGCGTCTGACGAACATGCAGTTTGCCGGGATTGGGTCGCTGGTGAACCTGGAGCGACCGTTGCGCGCTGGCGGCGAACTGGGCGGACATTTCGTCACCGGTCACGTGGACGGCTTGGGCAAGATCACAAAATGGGAACGTGTTGGCCGCGACCACATGTTGGACATCGCCGCGCCGCCGGAAGTGATGCGTTACATGGTTCACAAAGGTTCGGTGGCATTGGACGGCATCAGCCTCACGGTCGCGGCAGTGAAGAAGAACGGTTTCCGCATCTGGATCATTCCGCGCACTTACACGGTCACGGCGTTGCGGGACCGCAAAGTCGGTGACGCGGTGAATCTGGAGGCCGACCTGCTTGGAAAATACGTCGAGAAGTTTTTTACTTTGAAGTCGCGGGCCGGTAACCGGAGCTAGACCCGAATCGGCCATTGAGGCGGGCGCGACTTCACTCACATGTCCGGCGGGAATGGAGATTTGCTGGCCTCTTGCATCCTTGAAGGTGTAAGCGCCGCCTTCAAGTTTTGGCTTCCCGAAGGCTGTGATGCGGTTGCCGTTGTTGAGCGTGACGACGTAATGCCGGGCACAACCCGTGAGGAGCGCGATTCCGCACAGCGCCAAAAGAAGAAATTGTTTCATGATCGAAAGGATTTAGTCGTCGGCTTAGTCATGGCTCAAGGGGCTGTGGAATTCAAGCATTTGCCAAAAAAACAGAAGGGCCGGGTTTTCACCCGGCCCCCTGCAATGAGAACAACACATCAAATCTTCCCTCAAACCGTTGCTGGCTACAACAACCATCACCTGATGCGGCGCCGCAGACTTACGCCATCACAACACACACGGAACACTGCGTTTGTGCATCACTATGACGACACAACAATACCCGAAGCCGTGTCCCCTGCCAGTCACCAGTACTGGTTACACGCCGTAAAAAAACATGCAATTTTAACCTGTTTATTCAAAGCGTGTTACAGCAAATATCCAGACTTTTAGTTACCGGGTAAAGGTTATCTTCGCAAGAACTTGGCCACGGCTTCCGTGCGCGTCCGAACTTGAAGTTTTTCGTAAATCCGGCGGATGTAGGTGTGAACGGTCTCGTAGCTGATACCAAGTTTTTCAGCGATTTCCTTGTAAAGAAAGCCTTGAGCCAGGCAATCAAGCACTTCCTTTTCGCGTGGCGACAAATCTTCGGTGGATTGGGCGGAAGAGGCAGAGCGTTGGAAAGATTGCACGACTTTGCGGGCGATGTGAGTCGTCATTGGTGAACCGCCACGATGCACCTCACGGATGGCATCGAGCAATTCCGCGCGCGGCGTGCGCTTGAGCATGTAGCCGGATGCGCCCGCCGCAAGCGCGTTGAAGATGTTTTCCGTGTCTTCATAAACCGTGAGCATCATCACCTGCGTCTCTGGAACAAGTTGCTTCAGACGGCGGACGCATTCCACGCCGTTCATGCCGGGCAGGTTGATGTCCATGAGCACGACGTTGGGTTTTTCGGTCGGAATGGCTTCGAGCGCGGCTTCAGCCGTGCCGTGTTGGCCGAGGCATTGAAAACCTTCGGCGCGACCGAGCACCCGGGCCAGTGTGCCACGAAACTGGTCGTTGTCTTCCACGATGGAAACGGTGATGGCCATGATTAAGTCCAAAGTCCAAAGTCTAATGTCCTAGGTCTAATGTCCAAGGTTTGAAGTCGAAAGTCCGGAGCCGGAAGAAAACTTGACGTGCAATGTCTGAAACCTTGAACCGGCGACCATTGAGTTTGGTTTTCAAGCTTTGGATTTATTCTAATTTCGTCATTTGGATTCCAGACTTCAAGTCAATCGCTTTCCGATTGGCGCCGTCAACCGGACCAACGTCCCACCTGCCGGCGCGGGGCCGATTGAAAACTCGCCGCCGATATCGTCCATGCGTTTGCGCATGTTGGGCAATCCATTTCTGCCCGTTTTTTGATCCGCCACCGACAGTCCGCGTCCGTTGTCCTCGATCTCAAACGTGAAGCGGTCAGTCTCGACCCGTAACCGCACGTGGACGGATGTAGCCTGTGCGTGCTTGACGACGTTTGTGACCGCTTCCTTGAATGCGAGGAAAACATTGTGCCGCACGTCCGGTGGAATGGGAGTGGCGGGCAACGGATCCGCGACTTCGAGCCGGTAGCGCAAGCCAGCGACCGCGAAATATTCCTGCGCGCATTTGCAGGCGTAGGTGACGAGGCTGTCGAGCGTGTCGTTCGCCGGGTTGGCCGCCCAGACGATTTCGTCGAGTGACCGCGTGGTTTCGCGGGCTGTTTGGGAAATCTGCCGGGCGTGGGTCTCGACTTCTTCCGGCACGTTTTTATCGCTCTCCACCAGTTCCCCGAGCAGCGAAACCTGGGCGAGGTTCGCGCCGAGGTGGTCGTGGAGGTCGCGCGCGATGCGGGAGCGTTCCTTTTCAATCGCTTCTTGCTGTCTTAACCTTGCCAGTTGGCGTTGGAGTTTCTGGGTGGAAATAAAGTGAACGGTGGCAACAATAATTCCCAGGAGGCTTGCGGCAGCGATACTGAGAAACCAGCCGGTTCGCCAAAACGGCGGTTCAACGATGATCGCCAAAGTGGTTCCTGTTTCATTCCAGACGCCATCCTCGTTGCACGCCGTCACCCGAAAGCGATACTGCCCCGGTGGTAGTTTGCTGTAATGGGCGACGCGGATGTTGCCCGCGTCGGTCCAGGCGGTTTCGTGTCCCTCCAATTGGTACTTGAATCGCGCTCGTTCCGGCGCGGCCAGATTGAGGCTTGTGTAATGAATTTCCAGCCGCTCTTTGCCAGCGGGGATGTTCACGCTTTGCAACGGCGCCGCAGCCAGGCCGTTGGTGTTCTGCAACTGGTCGTCCACCAGCACCGACTCAATCAGGACGGGAGGCGGATTTGGATTGCGCGTGAGTTGGGCCGGGTTGACGGAAACGAGGCCCTTGATAGTGGGAAACCAGAGTTTCCCATCCTTGGTGCGACAGGCGGCCGGTTCAGACCCGGACGTGCATTCGCGGGTCGGCAAACCGTCGGGCTTTCCGTACGCCCGACACGGTACGGATGAGATCCGGCCTTCGGCGAAATCGTTGAGCGCCATTTTGGACACGCGCATGAGACCGGCATTTGAACCGATCCATAAATAACCCTGGTCGTCCTCGATCAAGTAACCAATGCTGTTGCTGATCAGCCCGTCACGGGTTGTATAACGAGTCCATTTGCCACCTTGGAATCGGGCCAGACCGCCGGACGTTCCGACCCACAACACCCCTTTGTCATCCACAAACAACGAGGAAACATTGTCGCTGGGAAGCCCGCTGGCCTTGCGGAATGCTGTGAATTTGTCGTCACGCAGCCGATTCAGCCCGCCACCGACCGTTCCAATCCAGAGATTTCCTTCTGCATCATCAGCAACCGCCCGCACCACATCCGACGTCAAGCCGTCACGAATCGTGAATGTTTTCAATTCGTGCTCATCCCAACGCGCCAAACCTCCCTGCGTGCCGAACCACAACTGGCCGTATCGGTCTTGATGGATGGCGACCACTGGCGGACGGATCGTTTCCGGCCTGCCCACCAACTGAAAGCGGCCATTTTCCAATTGGAACAAGCCTCCCCATGTGCCGGCCCACACTTTTTGGTTTCGATCCACAAACATGGCCCACACGTCCGGTTGCATCAATCCCTGGCCGGAGCCAAAGTCCTGCACAAGGCCTCCCTTCCAAAATGTCGCGCCACCACCGTTGAACCCGATCCACAATCCGCCATCGCCATCCGCGCAAACGGATTGCACCACCCAATCACGAGATGCCTTCGCAACTTCAAATGCCTTGCGTTTCACCCGATTCAACCCGCCGCCGTCGGTTCCTACCCAGAGGCTTCCTTCGCGATCCACACACAACGACAGAACTCCACCATGAGACAAACCCTCGCCGCCGGAAATCTGTGCCACCTTGCCATCCGGGCCGTACCAAAATACGCCGGAGCCCAGCGTGCCAACGATCAAGTTCCCTTCGTGATCCTCGCACGCAGCGGACACCGGCACATCAGCCCACGGGTACGGCCCAAAATCGTGTTCAAGCCGGTTCGTTGTCCACTTCTGGACCCGCCCGTCAGCCAGACGCCAATAGCCGCCTCGTTGGCTGGCGAGAAGATAATCAAGTTTCCTCACCGGCAAGACCTGCGTCACGGGCAAGTCTTGTGGTCCAAGCCCCGCTGTCGGCCCGATGGCAAACAGTCGCCAGTCCATGCCCACCCATAAGGGGCCAGACTTCTCCGCGATAATCGCCCGACACCGACTCGGATATTCCGCGCCAAGACGCCAGACATCCATCCGCTGATTAAGATAGCGGCACAGATGTCCATCTGCCGTGTAAAGCCACACCGCCCCGTTGGAATCCTCGCACACACTGGCCAAGCGTCCCTCCCGGCTGCCCCGACCGATGTCCAGTTTGGTGGCCTTGCCGTCTTTGACCAGCGTCACGCCGGCGGTTTCGGTGCCAATCCAGAGGTTTCCCCGGCTGTCCTCAAAAAGGTGGACAATCCGGCTGCTACCCAATTCCGGCGTGTTGTTCTCATCAAACACTGTGAATTGAATGCCATCGAAGCGCACCAACCCATTGAGCGTTCCAAGCCAGAGATAACCATCGCGCGTCTGAGTGATCGAAATGACCGAACTCTGCGGCAGCCCCTGTTCGGTTCCCCACACGTCCACAATATAAGACGATCCGCCTTCGGCGCCGCCGCCGGACACCGCCGACAACTTGGAGGAAAAAACACAGAGCAACAGCCCCGCGGCAGCGAAAGTCCAACGCATGTTCGGCATATCCGTTTGCTCACAGAAACCGGCGGGCATTCGGCAACATCCGGTGTCTTGCCGACTGCAGATCGCTTTGGTGTGTCTTTATGATGCCGCTGTCTCCCCGACGGTCAATCGCAAACTGCGCGATCGTTGGAACAATTTCTGGAAGATAGATTTTTACGCATTCCATGAACGTGATAATCCCAAGACGGAAATCTGGAATCAGGTTTTCAAACTCTGCAAATGCACCAATCACCCCTTGCTGACGCCAAGCACAGCGCGCTCTACAGCAATCACGACGCTGCCTGATATTGACACTGCCGACCGAATCCTTACGCTCAACCGCTAGATGGCCGAGCTGCGGCCGCGCCTGCTCCAACTGGAGCCAGACCAGGTGGTGCCGGTTCGGACGTTTGGGTGAGCGCCCGAACTCGTCAATGACGACAGCCCGGCGTAGCAGCTTCGTCCAGCGACTTTTTATACCGGGCGTCGAGCGAATCGCAGCGACTGTTTAGGACTTGTGCCGCGCTGATGAGTCAACAACCAATTGAACTGGAGAAAATTATGCCAGAGGCAGACGTAGTAAAACCGACGAAGGAGAAAAACTTCTACGAAAGCATCCCGATGGCTTCTCCGGGTTTTTTCCTGAGAGGTGCCAACTCGCTGGACTGGGGGATGAAAAACCGTCTGGCGCGTATCTTCAATCCCGCCACGGGCCGCACGGTGATGCTGGCCATTGACCACGGCTATTTCCAAGGGCCGACGACCGGGCTGGAGCGCATTGACTTGAACATCGTCCCGCTGATGCCGATGGCCGACGCGTTGATGCTCACACGCGGCATTCTGCGCACGACGGTGCCGCCCGCGTTGACCAAACCCATCGTCCTGCGCTGCAGCGGCGGGCCGAGCATTCTCAAGGAGCTTTCCAATGAGGAACTCGCTGTGGACATCGAGGACGCTGTCCGCCTGAATGTCGCGGCGGTGACCCTGCAGGTCTTCATCGGCGGCGAATATGAAACGCGCTCCGTGCATAACATGACACGCCTGGTGGACATGGGTCTGCGCCTGGGCATCCCCACGATGGCGGTCACGGCCGTGGGCAAAACGATGACGCGTGACGCCCAGTATTTCCGTCTGGCCTGTCGCATCTGCGCCGAATTGGGCGCGCACATGGTGAAGACATATTACTGCGCCGAAGGCTTCGAGACTGTCACCGCCTCCTGTCCTGTGCCGATTGTAATGGCAGGCGGCAAAAAGCTGCCGGAACTGGAAGCCCTGACGATGGCCTACAATGCGATCCAGCAAGGCGCGTCAGGCGTGGACATGGGACGCAACATTTTCCAAAGCGAAGCGCCCAAAGCCATGATGCAGGCCATTGCCAAGGTCGTGCATGAAAACATGAAGCCGAAAGATGCGTTCGACCTGTACGAAACGCTGAAAAAACAGGAAGCCGCCAAACCCAAGCATCGCGGCTAGGCCTTTACTATTCCATCGGCTCCGGGAAGCCGCGCCGCGGTGATCTCCGTCAACGTGGACTTTTCGAAATTAGTCATCCAAAAGTCTTGAAATTGCGCACGACGCGCCGGCCTTCGGTTTGCGCGCGCTTCACTTTGTGAGGAAGGAAGTTTTTGGGGAAGGCAGCTTGATCGTCCGGCCCGGAACCCCAAACACGCCTTCTCCCTGATGATGAATCGTTCGTGGCCGCTTCCGACGCGGGTCAATCCACGCCTTGACCACCTCCAGCACGAAAAAGTTGTATTGGGTCACCAGCCTTCGGTCAATCACCTTGCATTCCAGATTGGCATAACACTCGGCGATGAGCGGGACCTCGACGACCGACGCGGCCACCGGCGTGAGGCCAAAAGTTTTGAACTTGTCCACCGACTGACCGGAAGCGTTTCCGCAACGCACCACCTTTTTCGCCAGTTCCACCGTCGGGATGTTGATCACGCATTCACCGGTCGCCTGCAAAATTTCAAACGTGTAATTTTGGCTGCTGATCACGCAGCCCACAAGCGGCGGCACAAACTCCATCATCGTATGCCACGACATGGGCATGATGTTCGCCCGGCCCGCGCGGGCCGTTGTGACCAGCACGACCGGACCGGGTTCGAGCAACCCATACACTTGCGCCAGTGGAAACTCTCTTTTCCTGGCCATATCACAATTCTCCGCGGAAGGCACGGTGGAGTAGGAAGTGGAAATGGGGTTTTGCGTCCCGAGTCATCGTTCTGATTTGATGTTAAACTTCGCGGCGCGAGCGAGTCGGGTAGTTTTTGCCATCGGCGGCAGTTGTTTCCAAAATGGAAACAACTGAATCCTCCACCAGTTCGCCGGATTCAAAGATGTTCTTCAAATGCCGGGACACCGCCGGCGTGTTGACATCAAAAAGCTCCGTCATCGCTTTTTGTGTGAGCCAGAAATTGTCCCGGGCAAACAGCACGTTCACCGTCACTTTGCCGTCGTCCGTCTGGTAAAGGACAATCTCGGAGTTGGATTTCGATTTGCGTTTCATTTGGCGGGTGCGCCACAGATTTCGGAAAGTTTAGTTCGGAGTTTTTGTTCGAAGCGTGCGGCTTTCACAGCGCACGCGCGGGCTTTGCTGAGTGAAACGTATTTCATTCGAGCGCAGATGCTACCACGGCTGAACTTGGATGGCTACGAATTGCGAAACGGAGTCAAGCCTGCCTGCTAGGGATTCTCTCAGCGCGGTGAAACTGCGTTGATTACCATGCGCCAATTAAGAAATGTCTGGTTTGGTTTGCCGGCAATTTTTGCAGCAAGCTTGCCATATTCGGGAACGAACCATGCCGCCTCGCTGAACATGTCAATTGACTTTTTCGGATCCCAAGGATGGTGCTGATATTCCTTTTCTCCGTTGCTGGCGCGCTCGCGGTCAAAGCTGCTTTTGCTGTTTGCAAATTCAATATGCGTTTTTGTACCGTCGGCGTATGGGACAACAAAATCTACCGCGCTATGAAGCGATGCTCCGTTCGTTCCGCGATAATCAAAGAGGTGCTCGCCGTGCCTCTCTGCTGCGCGGGCCAGCGCAAGCAGCGGTTGTATGCTGTAAAGCTGGTAGTGCATCGCATCACGCACATGAAAATCTTCGCAAGCGCCATCTGATTGAATATCCTTGTTTACCTGCTGACGGAAGCCGTCAATGGCCTGTTTGGTCAGAGAACTATCACCCAGCGTCAATCCGACGAGACCGATGATTTTCAGCCGGTGACAGGGCCAATTACCACCGAATCCTTTTACTTTCGCGAGAGCTTTCGCTTTGCTTTGCAACCAAGTGTCCACCACGGCCCGCTCAGACTCCGGAAAACTACTACGCAAAAGATCATACGCAACAATCACTGGCTCGAACTGCGTCTCGTTAATAGCGTTCCCATCTGCCTTGTTCACTTTCGCCCATGCAAGAAAAAACTCTCGGGCCTTGGCCAAATAACGCATATCATTCGTCACGGCCCATGTCCAAGCTAGAGACTCTATTTTCGTTCGGTCAGCCATTGCTGCTTTGCTGCGAATTTTGAGCGGGTCTTTTTGAAGATGTCCCTCACTGATCACCTTCTCAATCGGGTCGGGCTTGTCATTGAGCGCCCGATCAGCAGCCTTGCGAACCTCTGCGAAACGCGCCGCCGCCGCCGCGTCCTTGTTGATGAGCGCACGCAATTGCAGCACCTCGTTTGTTTCCAAACTGACGGATTTCGCCTGCAACGTTGGCGTCGTAGTCAAAAATATGAAACAAGCCGTGAAGAGAAGATGCAGTTTAAGTCGAACGTTCATTTTCGCAGGCTTTTCATTTCTAAACCGACATTTCGATGTGACTTACACCCCACGCGATCATCGCCGTATCCAATTACCCAACTGTGACGGGTCTATCGCTCTCTGCGGCTGAAAGCAAGGTTTTCTGTACCCATTCGGATTTGCTGGAGTTCTATTTCTTCAGAAAGTAATCCCGCTGTTTCTGGCTAATGGGGCGGCCCAGTTTTTCCAGCACTTGCAGCATGTCTTCCCAAACCTGGCGTTTGGCGTTCATGCCGCGGTTCATCCCCTCTTCCTCGCGCAGCAAATACGCCGGATGATACGTCGGCATGAGCGGGATGCCGCGATACGTCCGCCAGTTGCCGCGCAGTTTTGTGATGCCGAGGGTCTTGCCCAGCAGCCCATCCACCGCCGTCGCGCCCAGGGCGACGATGACGCGCGGCTGGATCAAATCAATCTGCTCGTGCAGATACGGAATGCACGTCTGCATCTCCTGCGCGGTGGGCTTGCGGTTGCCGGTCGAACCGCGCGGCATGTCGGGCCGGCATTTCAAAATGTTGCCGATGTAAACGTCCGCGCGGCTGAAGCCCATCGTCTGAATGATCCGTGTGAGCAATTGCCCGGCCTTGCCGACGAACGGTTCGCCCTGTGCGTCTTCGTCCGCGCCCGGCGCTTCGCCGATGAACATCAATTCCGCGCTGATGCTCCCGACGCCGAACACGACGTTCTTCCGCGTCGCGACGAGGTGCGGGCATTTGACGCAGGCCAATGCGCGTTCCCGCAACGAAGCGAATGCGGCGGCTTTTGCTTCCGGGTCCTGCGGAATCGGCGGAGCGGAATCGGCTGCGGGCTGTGATGTGGAAGCCGACTTGTCGGCAGTCGCGGCAGGCAACGGTTGCGATAATGCGCGGAGTGTGTCGGGCGAAACGGGCACGTGGCGAACGCCCTGCGCTTTCAAATCCTCAAGGTGCGTGATTGTCGCATCGAGGAGTTGATCGAACGCGGTTGCCATGGACCGCATCGTAACTGCGGCCGGGGTTTGAACGCACGAGAATTTTATCGGTGAAGGCGTTCACCTGATGGTCCGAGGTTGTTTTAAGCCTGCGCCCTTTCGCGGCCAAAAATTTATCGTTTCTTGGTGCGATACGGCGGTGGTGTTTCAGCCAGAACGGCGGGTGTCGCCTTGACAAACCCTTGCGCCAGGGCCGCTTCGTGCGCCTGCCTCAGGATTTCATGCAGCGCTTCGCGGGTCGGCAGGTGTTTGGTTTCCTGGTAAATGGCGTCTTTCCATTCCCACACCTGCCGTAGCGCTGTGGGCACAAATTCTTCTTTAGATTCAGGGTTGGTTTTCATCTTCCACCTCCAACGGCGAGAACAGCCGCAAAGCGTGCCGGTAACCCTCCTGCTGGTTGATCGCAGCGATCAAGGCTTCGCGGCGGACATTCGCGAGATGTTTGAAATTCCACGACAACAATATATCCAATTCGTGAACGGTTGCATGGGCCACGTGCAAGGCGTCCTCGCGCTTTGTCGCAGGAATAATGCCCTGCGCCAATTACAAATCCGCCAGCCGCTCGATCTCCGGTTCGCTGGGAAGCACGGTGATAGGATGCCGGTGGAGTACGTCGAGCAGTTTCTGGCGATGCTGGGGGTTGGAATCGCGTGAGATTTCCAAGATCACGACCTCCGAGGCGAACAATTCGTACTTCTGGGCGTGCCTGGCAAAGAAATCTTCCGTCACCCGCCGGAAATCGGGCGCATCCTCAGCGAAAAGGAAGTTCACGACCGACGTGTCGAGGTAGATGCGAAGTTTCTTCATGGCAGTAGCCGCCGCACGAATTGTTTTTTGGGTTTACATCATCGGTTAATTTGGAATCACTTTTATCCGAACGCCTTGGATTAAAGCGCCCGGTTTTGTGCAAGTCAATGTTCCCATTCAGTTGGTGAAAACATTGAGCTGCGGCTCACGGTACGCTCGCCCCACCGGTCGGAAACTTATAAATCAGTACGCACACCTCCGTCAGGACGCGAAGCTACGAACTCTGATGCGAAACCACCTGCGGATCATTCCAAACCGGTGATATTTGCGTCGAAGGTCGTCGGCGGTTTTCCGTTCTCAACTTTGAGTTGCGAATTGATAAACCGGATTCCCGTTGCGTGATAAATCTTCATTCCGGTCTTTGCCGAGATGGTCACGTTCTTGAGCGTGACATCGGTAATCGGCGCTTCGGGCAGACCCCGGATTGTTCCCGCGGTGGGGCAGTTGGACGCGGTCACGTTGCGAATAATGATATTTTTGTTGATGGGTGTTTTGCCGGTGATCGGCTCGGGTTTCTCGGTCGAGGGATCTTTTGGCGCATTCCGTTCCGGATACCAGTCAATGATGTAGATCGGATTCTTCACCGCCGTCATCGTGAGGTTATCATAAACAAGATTCTGCAAAAGCCGCCGTTCCCGCGCTAGGTTTTGATGCGGATGCCGGCATCGGTCGAATCGAAAGCGCAATCGCTCACCGCAAATCTTCAATCCCACCGGAGGTGCCGGAGCCGATGGACATGCCGTGCCCGTGCACGAATCGGCAATGAGTGATGAGTATAGTTCTTGTTTCCCGGTGTTCTTGAGTTGGCGGGTTTCACCGCGATGTTGTCATCTCCGCCATCGATCGTGCAATCCGTGATCAGATAGTTCCAACCGGAAGGATCGATGCCGTCGGTGTTGGGAGCGTCGGCAGGGGATTTGATGAAGATGCCCCGGATGGTGACATCGGTGCAGTCCTGCGGCACCAGATGAAACATCGGCGAGTTGACCAAGCGTGACATCATGGACCGTACAAGCGGCTGCATTTGGACAATTTGATCATGTAGGGGCGATGAGTCATGTTCCGATCCGCCTCGGAAACGCCGTCCACCAGGCCTGGCCCTGGCCATCAATCGTGCCCTGCCCGCTGAGTTCGATGTCTGCGCGTCGGCTGCGGTGATGGCATCCTGGTATCGCTCCCGAGCGACCGGATAATTCTTCATGATCGTCGCTGATCAAAATCGTCGCGCCGTTGTCAAGATGCAGGTTGATGCGGCTGGCAAGCGTGATCGGGCCGGTCAGGAATTTCCCCGCCGGGATCAACACGATTCCGCCTCCGGCGGCGGAAGCCGCGTCAATCGTCTTTTGAATGGCCGCCGTATTCAACGTCGTGCCGTCCCCAACGGCGCTGTATTGGGTTATATTGAATGTTTTGTTTGGAATGACCGCAAGCGTCGGGCGCGTTTGACAGCCCGCGAACACGAAGCTGAAGGCGAGCAATGCGAGAATGGAAGTTTTGAAGTGATTCATAGCAGTATTCAGTTGTCAGTTAATGACGGCGATCTCAGAACCAAGGTAACAATCAATTGATCTTACTGTTGATCGCACAAAATGCTTTGCCAGGCAAGGTGCAGTTTGCGCGACCGTTGTTTTACTGGCGCGTCCGGCAGGACTTGAACCTGCAACCTTCTGATCCGAAGTCAGAAGCTCTATCCAATTGAGCTACGGACGCGCAATGCCAAGTCGATTGTTAGCAGGTCTTCACCGACCGAGAAAGCCGAATGTGAAGCGCATTCATCGCTGCGAGCCAATCTATAGAATTTTTCGTGACACCGCCCGCCCACTGGCTTGAAATCGTCCCATGCCGTTCTACGCCGACCTGCATCTGCATTCGAAGTTTGCCCGCGCCACGAGCCGCGACCTCGATCTCGAACACATGGCACTCTGGGCCGCGAAGAAAGGCGTCGCCGTCCTCGGCACCGGCGACTTCACGCATCCGCAGTGGTTCAGGGAAATTCACGAGAAACTCGTGCCAGCCGAGCCGGGATTGTTTCGCCTGAAACCGGAGTTGGAGCGCCGGTGCGCGGAACAATTTCCCGCGTTTGCCCGCCAGCCGACGCGATTTCTGCTCCAGGTTGAAATTTCGACGATCTACAAAACAGGCGAAAAGACGCGAAAGGTGCATCATCTCCATTACGTGCCCGACTTCGCGACGGCGGAGCGCCTTATCGCCAGGCTTTCGCGCATCGGCAATCTCAACACCGACGGCCGCCCCATCCTCGGACTCGACTCGCGTCATCTGCTTGAAATCACGCTCGAAGCCGGCGACGGCGCGTATCTCATCCCGGCGCATATCTGGACGCCGTGGTTCGCAGTGCTCGGCTCCAAATCCGGTTTTGATTCCATCGAAGAATGTTACGGCGATTTGGCACCTAACATTTTCGCGCTCGAAACCGGCCTCAGTTCCGATCCACCGATGAACTGGCGGCTTTCACAACTGGACCGCTTCACGCTCGTTTCCAATTCGGACGCGCACTCGCCAAACAAAATTGGCCGCGAGGCCTGCGTGTTCGATTGCGCGCTGGATTACTGGGCCATGCGAGACGCGCTGCGCTCCGGTCGTGGTTATGGCGGCACGGTTGAATTTTTTCCGGAGGAAGGAAAGTATCACCTCGACGGCCACCGTGCCTGCGGCGTGCGTCTCGAACCTGACGAGACGAAAAAGCTTGGCGGCCTGTGCCCGACTTGCGGAAAACAAATCACCGTCGGTGTCATGCACCGCGTGGGCGAACTCGCTGATCGGCCTGACGGCGCAAAGTCGGCGAAAGCCGCGCCGTTCCGCAGCTTCGTGCCGCTGTCTGAACTTCTCGCCGAGATTCATCGTGTCGGCGCGAACAGCCGCAAAGTCGCGGACAGCTATGAAAAACTGGTTAGCGCGCTCGGTTCAGAACTTTTCATTCTCGAACACGCGCCGCTGGACGAGTTGCGCAAGGCGGGTTCGACGTTGCTGGCCGAGGGCATTCGCCGGATGCGCGAAGGTCGCGTCATTCGCGAAGCCGGTTACGATGGCGAATACGGTGTGATCCGCGTCTTTACTGACGACGAACTCGCGCAAGGCAAGACGGTAAGTTTCCCGAAAAGGAACAAAGCCAGCCAGAATCCGCGCAAAAAACCGGCCCCGCTTTCGATTGGCAGCAAGCGACAAACGGTTTAGTTTCGTCGCATGAGAAAAAAGTTTCTGGCTTTGCTGTCGCCGCTGTTGCTCGCGTTTTGCTCACACGCACAACCGACGAATTCGTTTCCGCTCTGGCCGGACGGCGCACCGGGCGCGCTCGGCAAGGAACCGAAAGACATTCCGACATTAACGGTGTATATGCCCGATCCCGCCAAGGCCAGCGGCGCGGCCATGGTGATTTGTCCCGGCGGCGGCTACGGACATTTGGCTGACCACGAAGGCAAACTTTACGCGCAATGGCTGAACGAACTGGGCATCGCGGGGTTTGTTTTGAAATATCGCCTCGGCTCGGCGGGCTACCGGCATCCGGCGATGTTGCAGGACGCCGCGCGCGCCGTGCGGACGGTGCGCGCCCGCGCCAGCGAGTGGAACGTGGACCCGAAACGCGTCGGCATCATGGGTTCGTCCGCGGGCGGACATCTCGCATCCACGCTGCTGACGCACTTCGACGCCGGCAAATCAAACGCCACCGACGCCATTGAGCGCGTGAGTTCGCGACCGGACTTGGGAATTCTCTGCTACGCTGTCATCACCATGGGCAAGCTCACGCACAACGGGTCCAAAACGAATTTGCTCGGGCCGAATCCGTCGCCTGAACTCATTCAGGAACTTTCAAACGAACTCCACGTCACCAAAGACACGCCGCCGTGTTTCATCTGGCAAACGTCCGACGACGCCACGGTGCCGGTAGAGAACAGCCTCGAATTTGCCGCTGCGCTGCGCCGCGCGGGCGTGCCGTTTGATTTGCACATTTATGAGCATGGCCGGCACGGGCTGGGCTTGGGCAGCCATGAATACGACCCGGCCAAGTTTCTTCCTTGGACACGCGACTGTGCATTCTGGCTGAAGGAAAACGGATTCGCGAAGTGACGGATTTTTCTAGTTCACCCGGACACGGAGCACGCGCCAGACGGACGAGGGGAGATCGAAGACGAACGTCGTTGTAATCTGGAACCTTCAGGCCGTGGTGAACCGCCACTGGCAAAAGCACTCTTTTGGGTGCGGGTCAGGCGGCGCAAAAATGCACTCCACGCGGATGCGCTCGTCAATTGCCCGCGCGAAACTTTCGAACTCGGCGCGGTGCATCTCCTTGCAGACATACTCGCCCAAACCGCGCTCCAATCGCGCTTCCTGACTCGGACATGATGGCACTGTCAGTAGCACTTCATTTTCGCGTTCTTCAATCTGGTAGCCGATGAGGATTGTCCACGGATAAAGTCGCAGCGTCTTCACAAAGCCTTTCAAGCCCTTCTCTTTAATTCCAAACCGGGTAACCAGGTCTTTTGCAGCCATGCCGCCCACGCGACCCCAGACCTGCTCGTTCAACTTTTCCGCTGCCGGCTGCCCGTGCTTCTCCGTCGCGTAGATGAACCAGAACGCGTCCATCACCTTGTAGTGCCAGAGGAGGAATTCGGTGTAACTCCGCAGCCCGGCCTCGTCCATTTGTTCCAGCGCGGTTGTGTCCATGGCTGAAATCCGCCGCGTCAAAGCGAACGGCTGGCCGCGAACAGCCGGTCCATGATTTCCATGTTGCGCAGCGATTCGGTCAGACTGAACTGCGGAGCGCGTCCGCACAGGATGGCGTCGGCGAAGTCCTCCACTTCGAAGCGATAGCGGTCGCTTTGCTCCACCGGAATCTCGCGGCGCTCCTCGCCGGTCGTCAGCGTCAGCGCGCCGGGGTTGTCGAAGAAGGTGTCGGGTATTTCCAGCGCGCCCCGGGTGCCGATAATTTCCGAGCAAACCCGTTTCTGCGCGTTCAGTCCGCAATTCAGCGAGGCGATCAGACCCGACGGATATTTCATCAGCGCGGAAAAAATCATGTCCACACCGCCGGCGCGCACGCATTCGGCTGAAATGGATTCAGGTGGGGCACCGGCAACACCGGATTTGCCGGACTGGCTGCGGGCGATCTCATCCGTCACCATGCCGATAAAATTGACCGGGTAGCAGCCCACGTCGTAAAGCGCGCCACCGCCCAGTTCGGGTTTGAGTTTGATTGAGGCCGGGTTGGTGAGCAAAAAACGGAACGTCGAATTGGCAAACTTTATTTCGCCCAGCACGCCGCCGGCAAGCACGTCCCGCACCTTCTGCGTGCGGTCGGTGTAGCGATACATGAAAGCTTCCATGAGCGTGACTTTGTTGGCCGCGCAGGCGGCGATCATCTCTCGGCATTCCGCGGCGTTGAGGCCGATGGGCTTTTCGCAGAGCACATGTTTGCCGCGCTCGGCGGCTCGGATGGTCCATTCCCGATGCAATGAATTGGGCAGCGGAATGTAAACGGCGTCCACGTCGGGATCGCGCAGGAGTTCGTCGTAGCCGCGAAAGGTTTTGGGCGGGTTGAATCGCGCGCGGCATTCGGCGAGTTTCGACTCTTCACGCGAGGCAATGGCGTGGAACACCGAGTTGGACGCGCGCTGAATGGCGGGGATCACACTCTCACGGGCAATGCGCGCATAACCGAGCACACCCCAGCGGATTTTGCGGTTTTGAACGGCCATGAACTCATCCTGCAATTTCAGACCGGATTTGGCCAGAGCTTTTACTCGTTAAGCGCGATTCCAGCGTGCGGAAGGCATTGTGAATACGCCTTGCCGGATTTGACTGCCATTCCATTTGGATTTGTGCAAAGTTGTCCCGGTGAACGGCAAATCCAAAGATACCGCCCGAGTCACATCCAAAGGCCAATTGGTCGTGCCTTCGCGCATCCGCCGGCGGTTCGGCATCAAGCCCGGTACGCGCGTCAACTTCGTGGAGGAGGGCGACCGCATCATCTTCCAGCCCGTCACGCGCGAATACATCCACAGCTTTCGCGGAATATTCAAACTCAAGCCCGGCGAGAAATCCGTCGTGCAGGAACATCTGGAAGAACGCCGTGCTGAACGCGAAAAGGAAAACCGCTGGAAAAGGAAATCAAAATCAACTGGCTGAAATAAGGTTATGGCCCGGTACAATAAAGACTGGACGCGCGAGGAACACATCCTTGCCTTCAATCTCTATTGCAAAATCCCGTTTGGCTCGATTCACATGCACAACCCGCGTGTGATTCAACTGGCACGACTGCTTGGCCGCAGCGTCGGTTCAGTCTCTCTGAAACTCTCGAATTTCGCCAGGCTTGACCCAGCCTTGCAGGCGCGCGGCATCCGCGGGATGCGGCATGGAGCGAAAGGCGAGGAGGAGATCTGGCACGAATTCGCCGAACACCCAGAAACGCTTGCTTTTGAAAGCGAACGGCTATTGGCTGACCGTCTTGGCGAGCCCATTGAGGAAGTGGCGGATGTGGACACCGATGACCTCCCCGCTGCCGGGCTTGAACGCGAGGCTACCGTGCGCGTGCGCGTGAACCAGAGTTTTTTCCGCAGTCGCATCCTCTCCGCCTACAATTTCCGTTGCTGTGTTACTGGCTTGACCATCCAACCGCTCCTCACGGCCAGCCACATTATCCCTTGGGCCGAGGACGAGAAGAACCGTTTGAACCCGAAAAATGGCCTTTGCCTGAACGCACTCCACGACCGGGCCTTTGATCGGCATTTGATGTGGGTTGAGGACGGTTTTGTAGTGCGGTTTTCACCAAAACTTCACAAAGTGTCTGGCACGTCTAAAGAAACCGTTGAATGGCTCATCAAGTTTGATGGTTCGCAGCTCTTGCTCCCCAAGAAATTTGCACCAGATTCGGAATTCCTCAAAAGACATGCGGCTAAATGTCTTTCTAAAATCTGATATGAAACTTAATGAAAAATCCCGCGCAATTCTCGAAGCGATAGCTGAAGGCCATTCCTTTGATCAGATTCTTTCGCGCAAGCCCGAACTATCCTATAACGACATCTTCTGCGCCGCTGGCGAAGCGCTCGAATGTCTTGACCAACCAGAACAGGACAAGAGCTACAGCGTAAAAGAAATTCGACAAAAATACCTGCGCGCCTATGAAAAATGGAGCATGGAAGAAGATGCACAACTTGCAGAGTTATTCCGTAGCGGGACGAGCGTGACGGAAATCGCAAAAAAATTACATCGGCAGTCAGGGGCTATTCACAGCCGTTTGGCTAAACTGAATCTTGTTTCAACGGCTGGCCGCTGATTGCGGCGAGCCTTTGAATGCCTGACGTTTTCACCAAGGCGAAGCGGTCGGAAGCCAACCCATTGCGGAATGCGGAATGGCGAGTGCGGATTTGCAAAATTGAATTGGTGAGCATTGGTGCAATTCGTGTCTATGGCTGATGTCTTTTCAAAATCGAAACGTTCCGAGGTCATGTCACCGATTCGCACGCGCGACGGGCATGAGGTATGCTGCTCATGGGTGTATGAGTATGACCGTCATTGCGTTTGCTGTGATGACCTCTGCGGCGGTCTTTTTCATGGCCGCCACGATGGCCCGCGAAATGAATTTTCATTTGCCTGCGGTGAACCAGACCGGCGACAGCAGCCTGAGCCCCCGGTCGGTGAACTGGCTCGCGGCCGCGGCGTTCATCGCAGCCGTTTTGATCTGCTTTGTCCTGATCTGACCTTCTGCGGGAGGTGCAGCGTACGCATTGTTTCCGTGGACGATTTTCAGGACGGCCATGTCCACGGTTACGACACGCTTGAGCGATTGGCTTCCGATTTCAATTCGTGTTAATCCGTGGAATCTGTGTCTATGGCTGATGTCTTTTCCAAGGCGAAACGTTCCCAAGTCATGTCGCGGATTCGCGGGGCTCTAGGGCAACCACTCGGGCGATCCGGCGAAATTGCGCCGAACGAGTCCGGGGCGCAACGTGTCCGTGCCGTCGGCCTGATCGAGAATCCAGCCCGCCTTCGCGCCCACGTCGCGCATGGCCTGCTCCAACACGCGGGCGGCGTGAGCCTTGTCGCCGCGGCCCGCCTTGATTTCCACCGCCACGCGTTCAGAACCGCGCTCGATCACGAGGTCAATCTCCGCTCCGTCTGCCGTGCGCCAGAAAAAGAATTGCGCGTGCGGATGCCGGAGCTTCTCGCGCCGGATGATGTCTTCGAGCACGAAGGTTTCCCAACTCGCGCCATGCGCGGGATGGTTGCGCACCTCGTCGAGCGTGCCGAGGTTGAGCAGGTGGTGGAGCAGGCCGGAGTCGCGCAGATAGACCTTCGGCGTCTTGACGAGCCGCTTGCCGACGTTGCGGAAGAAAGGCGGCAGGCGGCGGAGAACAAAGGTCTGTTCGAGGATGTCGAGGTGCCGCGCGATGGTGTGATGCGAGACACCCAGCGAGGCGCCAAGCGACGCGGTGTTGAGCATCCCGCCCTGCCCGTGAGCCAGCATCGTGAGCAGGCGGCGGAGAAAAACGGGGTCTGCCCGCAACCCGAGCCACGGCAAGTCCCGCTCCAAGTAGGCGCGCAGGTAAGCTTCCCACCAGTCGCGAAAGTTGCCACGCAGGGCATCGGGAAAGCCGCCGCGCAACCAGAGGTCGGACCAGCGTTTCTTCGGCGTGCCCGGCATCACTTCGGCCACGGTCAAAGGATCGAGTTTGAGAATGCCGATGCGGCCGGCGAGCGATTCGGACACCTGCCGGATGAGGGCCGGCTGCGCGGAGCCGAGCAGGATGAACCGCCCGCACCGGCGGCGGTCGCGGTCAATCAACCCGCGCAACGCCGCAAACACCGCCGGCACGCACTGCACTTCGTCGAGCACCAGCGCGCGGGTGCTTGCGGTGAGGCGGCTTTCGATCTGAAAATGCGGGTCGTCGGCGAACAGTTGGCGCACGTTGGGCTGCTCCAAGTCCAGATAGGGTGCGGACGGAAAGGATGCGCGGGCCAAGGTGGTCTTGCCCACCTGGCGCGGGCCGAGAATGAGCACGGCGGGAAACTGGCGGGCGAGGCCGCGCAGACGGGTGGCATGCAGGCGATTCCACATGCCCCGTATTTTGGAAGCATTACTTCCAAAATCAAGGACAATGTTTCCGAGGTGCATCGGACCGCGTCTGAAGCTTTCAACCCTCGAACCCACGAACTGGCTGAATGGCTGATGTCTTTTCAAAACGGAAACGGTCGGAAGTGATGTCGCGGATTCGCAGTCGCGGGAACAAAGACACGGAACTGGCGCTGGCGGCATTGCTCCGCGCGCACAAGATTTCAGGATGGCGAAGGCATCTTGAAATTCGGAAAGCGGAAAGCGGAAAGCAGAACATTCAAAGTGAAGCCCGGATTTTGTCTTCCTCAAATCGCGCACGGTAATCTTCGTGGACGGCTGTTTCTGGCACGGTTGTCCGAAGCACGCGACGAAGCCGGCGAACAATCGCGCTTTCTGGCAGCGCAAACTTTCCACCAACAAGGCACGTGATGCGCTCGTGAATCGGGCGTTGCGTCGGGCCGGCTGGCGGGTCTTGCGGATTTGGGAACACGAGCTGCCAAAGGTGAAAGCAGAAGGCAGAAGGCAGAAGGGCGAACCGCACAAGCTGGTGCGGCGGATTCAGCGGGAATTCGACACTTCACCCCGGCCCTCTCCCCGGTCGAAGCGGAGAGGGTGAAGCGTTCGTGTGTTTCGTGTCATTCGTGGTTTAACTCCGCGTCTCCACGCCTTGGCGTCTTTGCGTTTGAAACAAAAAGGCGAACGGTTTCCCGTCCGCCTCGGTTTGAATTCTTACTTCTTACTTCAACCTTCGCACTTCTCAGTACCGGTAGTGTTCCGGTTTGTAGGGGCCGTCCACCGGCACGCCGATGTAGTCGGCCTGTTTCTTCGTCAGCTTGGTGAGCTTCACACCGATTTTTTCGAGGTGCAACCGGGCGACTTCTTCGTCCAGTTTCTTGGGCAGACGATAGACGCCGACTTTGTTCGTATCCCGATTGGCCCAGAGGTCCAGTTGCGCGAGGCATTGGTTGGTGAAGCTGTTGCTCATCACAAAGCTCGGATGGCCGGTGGCGCAACCGAGGTTCACGAGGCGGCCTTCGGCGAGCAGATAAATCGTGCGTCCGTCGGGCAGCACGTATTTGTCATACTGCGGCTTCACGTTGATTTTCTTCACGCCTTTCAGCGTGTTGAGCTTGTCCACCTGAATCTCGTTGTCGAAATGGCCGATGTTACAGACGATGGCCTGGTCCTTCATCTTGAGAATGTGGTCGAGCGTGATAACGTCGCAATTGCCGGTGGTCGTCACGTAGATGTCGCCGATGCCCAGAGTGTCTTCGAGCGTGGTGACTTCAAAACCTTCCATCGCGGCTTGCAGCGCATTGATGGGGTCAATCTCGGTGACGATGACGCGCGCACCGAATCCGCGGAGCGAATGTGAACTGCCTTTGCCGACGTCGCCGTAGCCGCAAACGACCGCGACCTTGCCGGCGATCATCACGTCGGTGGCGCGCTTGATGCCGTCCGCGAGCGATTCGCGGCAGCCGTAGAGGTTGTCGAACTTGGATTTGGTGACGGAGTCGTTGACGTTGATGGCGGGCACGAGAAGTTTGCCCTGCTCCAGCATCTGGTACAGGCGATGCACGCCGGTGGTCGTTTCTTCGGAAACACCTTTCCAATCCTTGACGACACTGTGCCAGAAACCGGGACGTTCCTTTGCGACCTTTTTCAACAGCGCCTTGATGACGGCAACTTCGTGATTGTCGCTGGGCGTGTTGACCCAAGTGTCGCCGTTTTCGAGTTCGTAGCCTTTGTGAATGAGCAGGGTCGCGTCGCCGCCGTCGTCAACGATGAGTTGCGGGCCTTTGTTGCCCGGATGCGTGAGCGCGGCGAGGGTAAAGTCCCAGTATTCTTCGAGCGATTCACCTTTGTGCGCGAAGACAGGAATGCCAGCTTTCGCGATCGCGGCTGCCGCGTGGTCTTGGGTGGAAAAGATGTTGCAGCTTGCCCAGCGCACGGACGCGCCGAGTTCGGCGAGCGTCTCGATGAGAATCGCCGTCTCGATGGTCATGTGCAACGAACCAGTGATGCGCACGCCTTTGAGTGGCTTGCTCACGCCATACTTTTTACGGATGGACATGAGGCCGGGCATTTCGTGTTCGCAGACCTCGATGGTTTTGCGACCCCATTCCGCAAGCGAAAGGTCGCGGATATGGTAATCGTGCTTGGTTTCGCCGTTGCCGTTGACTTTGGCAAGTTTCGCGCGAGCGGGAGGTAATTTGACTGCGGGCATGTTCGTTGAGGGTTAAAAGTTATTTCAATGCGTTTTGAAGCGCTTTGATTTTGTCCGTCTTTTCCCAAGTCAGGTCAGGATCGCTCTTGCCGAAGTGGCCGTAGTTGGTGGTCTTGGCGTAAATCGGGCGGCGCAGGTTGAGTTGCTCAATAATGTCCGCCGGTTGGAAACTGAACACGCGATTGACGGCGCGGACGATTTTGGTTTCGGAAACGGTCGCTGTGCCGAACGTGTCCACGCTGACACTGACCGGATCAGGATGGCCGATGGCGTAGGCAAACTGGATTTCGCATTTCGCGGCGAGCTTTGCGGCCACGATGTTCTTGGCGATCCAACGGCCCAGGTAAGCAGCGCTGCGGTCCACTTTCGTCGGGTCCTTGCCGGAGAATGCGCCACCGCCGTGACGGCCCATGCCGCCGTAGCTGTCCACAATGATTTTGCGCCCGGTCAAGCCGGTATCACCCTGCGGCCCACCGACGACGAAACGGCCCGTCGGATTGATGAGAAATTCGGTTCGGGAAGTCAGCAATCGTTTCGGTAGAACTTTTTTGATGATGTTCTCGATGCAGAACTTTTCAATCTCGCGATGGCTGACATCCGCCGCGTGCTGTGTGGAAATGACGACGTTGGAAATCGCGACAGGTTTGCCGTTCTCGTAAATGACAGACACCTGCGACTTCGCGTCCGGCCGCAGCCAAGCTGGTCCTTTACCGCTCTTGCGAATCTTCGTCAGCTCGCGACCAAGACGATGCGCGAACATGATTGGTGCGGGCATTAGCTCGTGCGTTTCATTGCAGGCGTAACCGAACATGAGGCCTTGGTCGCCTGCGCCCTGTTTCGCGGTCTTCTTGCCCTTGGCCTTGCGCGCGTCCACGCCTTGGGCGATGTCCGGCGATTGCTGCGTAACGATGACGTTCACGAACACCTTGTCGGCGTGGAAAACGTCGTCGTCGTGGACGTAGCCGATGTCGCGGATGGCTTGCCGGGCGATTTTAACAAAGTCGAGTTTCGCCTTGGTGGTGATTTCACCGCCGACGATGACGATGTTCGATTTGGCGTAGCACTCGCAGGCGACGCGGCTGAACTTGTCCTGCGCGAGGCAGGCGTCCAGCACGTAATCAGAAATGGTATCGCACACTTTGTCCGGATGGCCTTCGCCCACGGACTCCGACGAAAAGATGAATCGTTTGCTCATTAAATTTCAGTTTATGTTGAACGCCAATGATATATTGACGTATCAAGATAGGATGATATAACAGAAGTCGAGCGCGTCAACTGGTTTTCTGGAAAAAGTTGGCCGTTCAAAACAGAATGACCTCGACGCTGAAATCGCTTCGTGCCCTGTCCGACCCGACACGGCTGCGCATCGTCGCGTTGCTGGAGCGTGACGAATTGTCCGTGAACGAACTGCAGGAGATCACGCGGCTCGGCCAGTCGCGCATTTCCACGCATCTGGGTCTGTTGCAAGACTCCGGGCTGGTGCAATCCCGGCGCGAGGGCAAGCGGACGTTTTACAGGCTGAACCAACACGCCGACAGCGCGACCGGCGAATTCATCCAGCTCGCAATTCGCGGCGCGAAGGAACTCGCCGAGCACGACAGCGATCAAATCAATCTGAAGCGGATTCTGAATCGTCGCCGCGAACAGGCGCAGGTTTATTTCAATCAGATCGCCGGACGTTTTGACCGCGTTTATGGGCCGGGCCGTTCGTGGCAGGCGTTCGGACATTTGCTGCTGCGGATTTTGCCGCCGCTGGTGGTGGCCGACCTCGGCGCGGGCGAAGGATTGCTGAGCGAACTGCTGGCGCGGCGCTGCAAGAAAGTCATTGCCGTGGACAATTCGGAAAAGATTGTCGAGTTCGGCGCGGCGAAGGCGAAGAAGAACGGACTGAAGAACCTCGAATTCCGGCTGGGCGATTTGCAGAGTCCGCCGATTGAGGCCAACAGCGTTGACCTTGTGATTCTCAGCCAGGCATTGCACCACGCTGAAGTCCCGGCCAAGGCCATTGCCAGCGCTTACAAAATTCTCCGATCGCACGGGCAAATCCTGATTCTCGATTTACTCAGGCACGATTTCGACAAGGCGCGCGAGCTTTACGCCGACCGGTGGCCCGGGTTTGTGGAAAGTGATTTGCAGCGCTGGCTGGAGGAGGCGGGTTTCAAGAAAACCGAAATCAGCGTGGTTGCCCGCGAAGAACAACCGCCGCATTTCCAAACAATTCTCGCCGGCGCGGAAAAATAACTAAAAAATTGAGCCGGCTTTCGCCGGCCCAATTCGTCTTTCGTCTATTTTACTTTTTTCTTACTGCGGGAACGGTTCGTTGCCTGCGCCACAGTAGGTTGTCACGAGGTAAGGAACGATAGATGCGGCGTCCAAAAGATTCGGATAATTGCTGGCGAGGACGAGGGCGTTACGTCCGCTTTCAGGCCCGACAACAACCCACCGACCTAGTAATTCTGCCACCCTGCGACTTTCTTCGTGCCTACGTGTCCGTCGAAATAGAGGTAATTGCGAAAGGCGCCGTGAACCGGTGTCGGGGCTGCCCAATACCCGGCATTACCCAAGCTATTAGGACTAGGATCCTGAACGCTTAGCAGGTCGAAATCTGCCACAGACCAGACGATTGAGAGAGACTTCCAGCCGGCGATTTCGATCATCCTGTGGGGCTGAGGATCATCCGAACCCGCACTCCGTTTCCCAAACGGGTAGTACGGGATCTGTAAATCAAGATTGTTGGTATTTCTTGTGAGGCTGTAGCAATAGCTGCGGTCAGCCACATCTTGAAAGGTCTTCACATAACGCTGGAATCCCGGACAGAGGAAGACATAAGCAATGTTTGTTGTGGTGTTGGTAGGCATCGGCAGGCTAAGGTAAGTCCACAAATAGTAAGGCAGACACCGCTTGTCTTCTGTCCTGGTCATGTACCCCGCTTTTTGAGACTGGTCGAGCGCAGACCAACTGGAATTGGCGTTGGGTCCCGGAGGCAACCAGTCATTGTGGTCGTTGATGTACAGGGTCAGAGCTGCGCCGACTTGCTTCAAGTTGGACAGACACGCAGTTTGGTACGCCTTCTTTTTGGCTCCGCCCAAAACGGGCAGCAATAGCGCCGCCAGAGTCGCAATGATGGAAATCACCACCAGCAATTCGATCAGCGTAAAAGCCGGACGGCTTTTCGTTCCGGCGGACCGGGTTCGGCGTTTTAGAATCAATAAACTCACACTTTTCATATCTCATTCCTCAATCGGAGGCTGTCCCGACCGCCACAGTCACCTTGCTACAAATCCCCGCTCAAAGCAACCCATTCCCAAACTTTTGCCAATCCTCCAAGAAACGTCTTTTTCACTTTAGAAACTTCCCTCAGGTCTGGGAAATGCCCGCTCGACGCGGACGCAACGCTTACCCGACCGCGATATTCACCAGCTTCCGGGGCACGACGATGACTTTCCTGATCGTCTTGCCGGCAATGAAAACTTTTACTTTCTCGGAACTTTTGGCGGCGGCTTCGAGCGCGGCGTTGTCGGCATCGGCCGGGACGCGGATGACATCGCGCAGTTTGCCGTTGACTTGGACGGGTATTTCCAGCGTGTCCTCGACAAGCAGCGCCGGATCAAACTTTGGCCAGGGCTGGTAACTCAAAGAGTCTAAAGTCTGAAGTCTAGGGTCTGAAGTCGTGCCGCCGTCCACTGTGATGACTTTAGACTTTAGACCTTGGACTTTAGACCACAATTCTTCCGCCAAGTGCGGTGCGAAGGGTGCGAGAAGTTGGAGAAAGATTTTCAGAACCGAAACCGGTTTGGTCTCCCACGTCATCGCGTCGTTCACGAAAACCATCAGCGCGGAAATCGCCGTGTTGAAACGCAGGCCATCGAGGTCTTCGGTGACTTTCTTGATGCAGGCATGCAGCGTTTTCAACTGCGCGGGCGTGGGCGGGGCGTCTTTGATGGCGGCGCTGAGTTTGATCAAGTTCAGCAGTTCTCCGCGTCTCTGCGTTTCCGCGGTGGTTTCCGCCTGCTCAAATTCCGTTTCACTTTTCTCATCCACGAACAACCGCCAGACGCGGCCCAGAAAACGATAAACGCCCTCGACGCCCTTGGTGTTCCACGGCTTCACCATTTCAAGCGGGCCCATGAACATTTCGTAAAGGCGCAACGAGTCGGTGCCGACTTCCGCCACGGGTACGTCCACGGGAATCACATTGCCGCGCGATTTCGACATTTTTTGGTTGTCTTCGCCTAGCACCATGCCCTGATTGACGAGTTTGAAGAACGGCTCTGGCGTCGAAACGTAACCCAGATCGTAAAGCACCTTGTGCCAGAAGCGTGCGTAGAGCAGGTGGAGAACGGCGTGCTCTGTCCCCCCAACGTAAAGGTCCACACCTGGAGTTACACCAGAGTTTTCAGTTTTCAGTTTGAAGTTTTCAGACTGAACACTTGAAACTTGAAACTTGAAACTTGCCGCCGTTCCCATCCAGTAGCTTTCAGCTTCAGGGCTGACAAAGGCGGCGTTATTTTTCGCATCGAGATAGCGCAGATAATACCAGCAACTGCCGGCCCATTGCGGCATGGTGTTCGTCTCGCGCGTTGAGCCGTCGGGCAAATTCACCCAATCCTTCGCGCGGGCGAGCGGCGGTTCGCCGGTGGCGGTGGGTTTGTAGTCCGTGAGCGAGGGCGGCAAAACTGGCAACGCGGATTCGGGCAGCGCCTCGTGATAAAGATTCCCGCTGGCGTCGCGCTTCCAGACAATCGGGAACGGCTCGCCCCAGTAACGCTGCCGGCTGAACAGCCAGTCGCGAAGTTTGTAGTTGATAGTTTTCTTGCCAAGGCCCTTCGCTTCAAGCCAGTCGGTAATTTTCTTTTTGGCTTCTGGCGTGGACAGACCGGTGATTGAAACCTCCGGTCCGGTTGAATTCACCGAAGTGCCGTCGTCAACAAACCCACGCCAATCGGTCTTCGGGTTGGACGGCTGGACGACTTGCACGATGGGCAGATTGAACTTGGTGGCGAATTCGAAGTCACGCGTGTCGTGCGCGGGCACAGCCATGATCGCGCCCGTGCCATAATTCGACAACACATAGTCTGCAATCCAGATCGGAATCCTTTGACCATTTACGGGATTGATAGCGTACGCGCCGGTGAACACGCCGGTTTTTTCTTTGGCAAGTTCGGTTCGTTCGAGATCAGATTTCTTTGCGACTTGTTGCTTGTAATCATTTACAGGTTGAATTTGTTTCGAAACTTCTTGCTCGAAAGAAATATGTTTGGCGTAGCTTTCAATGATGCAAGCTGGGGGATTCGCAGTCGGATTGGTCTCAATCAAATCAAGGCCTCTCGATTTGGCTTTAGCTAAAGCTGCACTCAAACTTAATACTTCAATCTCGGAAATGTTCTCACTGTAAATACGAACCGTGGGTACTGTGATTTGTTCGTTCACGCGATAGTTTGCGCGTTTCTTTTGTTCCAAAAGCGCTACGATACCATCAACCAATGTATGTTCGGGAGCGACAACCATGTAAGTTGCGCCAAACAATGTGTCAGGCCGAGTTGTAAAAACTGAAAACGAGACGGGATTTGGTCCGGGAACATCAATCTGAAATTTTACAATCGCCCCTTCGCTCCGCCCAATCCAGTTCCGCTGCATTTCCTTGAGCGAATTGCTCCAGTCAATTGAGTCGAGGTCGTTGAAAAGACGTTCGGCATAAGCTGTAATTCGCAGAACCCATTGGAGCATTGGCTTTTTTCCAACAGGAAATCCACCCACTTCGCTTTTACCGTCAACGACTTCTTCGTTTGACAGAACCGTTCCTAGTTCTTCGCACCACCAAAATTCCGCTTTTGCAACGTAGGCCAGACGCTGAGAGTCAATTAGGGCTCTTCTGACAACTGAAATACCAGCGCCTCGGGCCACCAGTTGGTTTACGGTCGTTCTCAGTTCATATTCAAAAGCCGGTGTGATAACAACCGGTCCGTTTGCCTTACCCGTGATAACTTTTTCAACTATTGGACTTAACGTTTCAATTGGTTCAGCGCCGCCTTTTGTTCCGTCGCGATTTATTTTTTCCAGATTAAACCAGGAGTTGTAGAGCTTGAGAAAAATCCACTGCGTCCACTTGAAATAATCCGGGTCGGTGGTGGCGAGTTCGCGCGACCAGTCGTAGCTGAAGCCGAGAGAGTTAATCTGCCGTTTGAACGTGGCAATGTTTTCCTCTGTGGCTTTGCGTGGATGCTGGCCGGTCTTGACGGCGTATTGCTCGGCGGGCAGGCCGAAGGCGTCCCAGCCCATCGGATGCAGGACATGCAAGCCGCAGGCGCGCTTGTATCGCGCGAGAATGTCAGTGGCGGTGTAACCTTCCGGATGGCCAACGTGCAATCCCGCGCCGCTTGGATACGGGAACATGTCGAGGATGTAGAATTTTTTCGGCAACTGTGTCGCGGAAACTTTCCCCGAAAGGCCGTGGCGCCTGGCGAAGGGATGGTTTGCCGGTATTTCGTCGCCGGGATTGAACGCGCGAAAAGTCTGCTGCTCGTCCCAAAATTTTCGCCATTTGAGTTCGATCAAATGAAACGGATATTGTCTGCGCCAGCCAGCCATAGTCGCGAGATATTGCGAAAAGCGGCCTCCGGCGGCAATGGCGGAGTTGATCGCTTCGTAACGCGGCCAGGCCGGTCCGCGCTTGCGCTGCACGCGAACAGGACCGAAACTCTTTGTGCAATCGTGTTTTCTATCAGAGTGATGCAGAACGAGGCGAACAATCCAACCGTTCCTGCCTGGCTGCGGACCGTGCTCATCGGTCGCCGGCCCAAACGCACCCTCGCGCGGCTGGCCGTGCTCGTCGTGGGCAGCTTCATCGTCTTCAAATTCATTCTGCTGCCCATTCAAATCGTTGGCCCAAGCATGCTGCCCACCTACCCCGAAAAGGGCATCAATCTTGTCAACCGCCTCGCCTATCTTTGGCACGAACCGCGCCGGGGCGACGTGGTCTCCATTCGACTGGCGGGCGAAAGCGTGATGTACATGAAACGCATCGTCGGCTTGCCGGGCGAAACCGTCGCGTTCGCGGGCGGGCACGTGGTGATTGATGGCAAACCGCTGAACGAGCCTTACGTCAAATTGCCGTGCAATTGGGAACGCGCGCCAGTCAAACTCGGCCCTGACGAGTATTTTGTCGTGGGCGATAATCGCTCCATGCCCAAGGAGTATCACACGTTTGGCGAACTCAAACGGTGGCGCATCGCGGGCAAAGTGCTTTTATGAAAATCGTGTTTCGCTTGATTTTTATCGCGGCCCTCGCCGCGCTGGGCGTGTGGTTGTGGACTGTTTTGTTTCCCAGTCCCGAAAAAATCATCCGCAAGCGGCTCGCCGAAGTCGCCCGCACCGCTTCCTTTGCTCCAAACGAAGGGCCGCTTGCGCGCATGATCAACGTCGAAACGTTCGCGGGCCATTTCAGCGCCGACGTGCAGGTGAGCCTCGACACACTGGGCCACGAACGGCACGCGCTTTCCGGCCGCGACGAAATCGCTCAAGCCGCCATGGCCGCGCGCAACACGATCAGTTCCCTCAAGGTGGCGTTCCTTGACGTGAACGTCAGCGTTTCCCCCGACAAACAATCCGCCACCGTGGATCTCACGGCAAAGGCCGATACGCCCAGCGAAAAAAATTTCGTCGTGCAGGAAATGAAATTCACCCTGAAGAAAATTGATGGCGAGTGGCTCATCACCCGCGTCGAAACCGTCCACACCCTTTCCTGATGCGACACGGGAAAACCAACGGACCGGGCGTGTCACCCAAGCACGCCGTCTAAAATCTTCCATGCTCGCCGCATTACTGACAGCACTGTTGTTTTCGATTTCGGCCATCACCGCCCATCGCACGGCCACACGTATGGGCGGCGTGGAGGCGAATTTCTGGCGGATTTGTGTCGCCTTGGTTTTTCTGACGATTTGGGCGAACACGGCTGGCGACGGAATTGCGGGTGCCGGATTTCCGATCTTCGTTTTGAGCGGACTGGCGGGCATTGGTTTGGGCGACACGGCTTATTTTCAAGCGCTTCCCCTTTTGGGCAGTCAACGCACAGTGTTGTTGACGCAATGCGCCACCGCGCCGCTGGCGGCGCTCATCGAATGGCTGTGGATGGGCACGGCGCTGACGGCGATGCAAGGATTGTGCGTGGTGGTAATCCTTGTCGGCGTGGCGGTGGCTCTCGCGCCGGGTGATCATTTGAAAATTCCACGGCCTCGATTGGTGACTGGAATTCTGTTCAGTCTGGTGGGAGCAATCGGTATGGCACTGGGCGCGGTGCTGAGCCGCAAGGCATACGCCGTTGCACACGCGGCGGGACAACATCTCGATCCCGGCACCGCGGGCTACCAACGCGTGCTCGGCGGCGTGGTGGCGTTGGGTTTGGTAATGCTCGTGGTCAAATGGCGGGCTGCTCGAACACGGAATTCTGTGGGGGAAAACAGGAGTGAAAATGTTTCGCTCGAACAGCGGCGACGCCTCTGGCTGTGGGTCGTCGTCAACAGCCTTGCGGGCCAAACGCTGGGCGTAACCTGCATGCAATGGGCGCTCGAAACCACGCCCACCGGAATTGTCACGGCGATCATTGCGATGACGCCCATTCTCATGCTGCCGCTGGCGCGCGTGTTTGAAGGCGAACGGATCACGGCGCGGTCGGTCGCCGGTGGAATGATTTCGGTGGCCGGAGTAATCGGACTTGCGTTCTCGCGCTGAACCGCGAAGCGGGCAATACGATGTTACTATTGACTGACCCCTTTACCTTTACCAGTTTGGAATTTTCAATCTTAAGACGTTCGTTTCTCCGACCACGACAATGTCATTTCCCAGCCTAGGGTCCCAACCTAGTGTGATTCCATACGGCCTAACAATGTCAAACTTCGTCGTTACGACAGGCTCAGTGCCAGAGACATCCACCATGTAAAGTCGATACTGAACATCATTGATCTTTTCGTTAAAGACACCTCCCACCATGAAAATGTGATGAAAATCATCAAGCCTTCCAATTTCTCTCGCCAAACCGTCGAATCCCTTTGGTTTCGCCGCGAATACATATTCACCCTTCAGATCAAGCCTGCGGATTACGCCATCCACGCTCACAACAATGACTCCGTTAGTTAAGCAGATTGGGGGCTTTACAGCGTGTCCGATCGCTTTTGTAAATAATTTTTCGAACTTGCCGTCCGCGTACCGGAACAAGTGAATTTGATAATTTGTCGCAGTGTTATTTGTCACAGTGATAGTACGGAGAGAAAAGAGGCCGGTCCGAAGCCACGAACCGTCAACTGCGTCCATAAAATCGGCAGCTGGGCAGGGTGTCCTAAAGACCAAAAACAGGGAAATGGCAGGCGGCAAGATCTTTCCGAAAAAAGATGAGAAATGGTGAATGAAAGGATTGACAAATTTCTGTTGATTCTTCAGCAGATTGCAGTTTTTGGATTCCTTTTTCATAAAGGGGTCAGTCAATAGTATCGTGCTGTTATTCATTCTGCCCTATTCGTCCGCAGCCGACGGACAATCTGGATTTTTGGGCATCGCCATTTGCCCTTCGCCCGGACTTTGCCTCTGTCTAAACCGGTTTGTCCAGTTTTTCGTGCAAGCTGCGCGTTTGTGCCATTCCTCCGCGATTATCCTCCAGCCGGTTCTTCACTTAGACCTTTGTCGCCTGCCAAAATTCCTCAAGAACCGTGGTCGCAAACTCGCCCGCTGCCGGTTCAGTCGAAAAGCGCGGGCCGGCGACGTTGAGCGTCCGAACTGCGTGCTTTCGCACGAAATCGCCGAACTTTTGAGCCGATATCGCCCCGCGTTTTTCTTTCGACAAATGCAGACACGGTTTTCCATAGTGCGCGGCCAGTTCCGCCGTCAGTTTCGAGCCACCGGTCAGTTCGGGCGAGACACTGAAAATCACCGTGCCGTCCGAATCGCGCACGTTCCATTCAGTGCGTTGGACGTATTCCGCATCGGGCGTTTCCTTCAATTCGTAGCAAGATTGGATTTTGCCGTCCTCGGCCAGCCGCCCGCTCGGACACCAGCCGCCGTGCGGGATGCCGTGCGCGATGGCAAAATCCAGCGCGGCGCGGTCCACGCCGGTTTGTCCGCCGGACACGATTTTTTCGACGGAGAAACGCGAGCGGCGCTTGGGGAGGGAGCGCCTCGCTGATTTGTATGAAACCGGATTCGACTTGCGTTCGTTGGCCACGAGCCGAGACTAGCTTCGTGCGACAATTATGGCGAACGAATTGAAAGCCGTGGCCGATTCGCTTGGTCTGGAAAAGTTCAAGCGCCATATTTTCCTGTGCGCCGACCAGACCGAGCCGAAATGTTGCTCGAAGGAACAAGGCCTGGAGTCGTGGGAATTTCTCAAGCGCCGGCTGAAGGAGTTGGGATTGACCGGCCCGGAGCCGCTGGTCTATCGCACGAAAGCGAACTGCCTGCGTGTCTGCGCGCAAGGACCGATAGCGGTCGTTTACCCGGAAGGCGTGTGGTATCACTCCTGCACACCCGCCGTGCTGGAACGGATCATTCAGGAACATCTCATCGGCGGGAAAGTCGTCGGGGAATTTGTCTTTGCACGGAGCGAATTGTAGCGACGGTCTGTGACCGCCACCAAAATTTCGTCACGCACAGACCGCCGCTGCAAAAGAATCCCAATTCGAAAGCGCCAGAGGACTCGCACATTCCAAAACGATTGGTGCTTTTGGGGACAGTCGCACCCGGAGAGAACATTTCCTTTCTTCCCGCGCTCAGTTCTGATTACATGTGTGCGCGCCGGATTGTCCGCCGCAAACTGTTTACAAACTATGGACTCGTTACCGACTGTCTTTCTGAAACCCGGCGAGGCCGACCGCATTGTGGCCGGACATCCGTGGATTTACCAAGGCTCCATCCTTCGCATCATCCAGCAACCCGCGGATGGCGACCTCGTGCAGGTCAAAGACCATCGCCAGCGATTTCTCGGCGTTGGCTTGTTCAACTCAAAATCGAAAATCCACGTGCGCGTCCTGTCGCCGGAACGCGTGGAAATCAACGAAGCGTTCTTTGAGCAGCGCATCCGCGACGCGCTCGCCGTCCGGCAAAAACATCTGCCGGATGCAACTTCGTTCCGCGTCGTCAACGCCGAGAGCGATTTCCTCAGCGGCCTGATCGTGGACAAATACGAGGACGTGCTGGTGGTGCAGATTTCATCGTTGGGCATGGACCGGCGGAAGGCGCAAATTGTCGCCGCGCTGCAAAAGATTTTTTCGCCGCGCGCCATTCTGGAACGCGGCGAAATGGCGTCGCGCAAGTTTGAAGGTTTGCCCGAAGCGAACGGCATTCTTGCGGGCCAACTCAGCGGGCTGGTTTCAATCAATTTGAACGGACTGAAATTCGAGACCGATCTGGTCGGCGGTCACAAGACCGGGCTGTATCTCGACCAGCAGATGAATTACCAGGCCGTGGCGCAATTCTTGAAGGATGCGCAGGTGTTGGACTGCTTCAGTTTCCTCGGCGGATTCGGGTTGCACTGCGCCCGTACCGGTGCCGCACATGTTCACATGCTCGACCAAAGCGCCGACGCCGTCGCTGCTTCGCTCCGCAACGCGGAGACAAACGGATTGAAGGGCAAAGTCTCTGCCGAAGCTGTGAATGTGTTCGACTGGCTCAAGGCCAACACGCAGGCCAAGCCGCACGAAAAGCTCGTGCCGAAGTTCCACCTCGTCGTGCTTGACCCGCCGTCGTTCACGCGGAATCGCGCCGCTGTGCCGGACGCGTTGCGCGGTTACAAGGAAATCCACGTCCGCGCGCTCAAGCTGCTGAAATCCGGCGGCGCGCTGGCGACATTTTGCTGTTCGCATCACGTGGACGCGGTGACGTTTCAGGACGTGATTCTGTCCGCCGCGTTCGATTGCCATCGCGTGCTGCGCCGCGTTGCGACGTATTCGCAAGGGCCGGACCATCCCGTCATCCCGATGATTCCGGAGACGGAATATTTGAAGGGGTTTGCGTTTGAAATCGTGAGGTGATTCAACATAGTTGATTATTCCATTGCGCAGGGGCACAATACCGTCATGAAACTGCTCGAACGCATCACGGTGGAACCGGGCAAGTGCGGCGGCAGGCCGTGCATTCGCGGTTTGCGTGTTCGTGTAACAGATATTCTCGGCATGTTGTCCGAGGGCGCCACGCAAGAGGAAATTCTCCGCGATTTTCCCTACCTTGAACCGGACGACATCAAAGCCGCGCTCGCTTACGCGGCCCGCCAATCTGACCACGCGGTGCTCCAACCCGCTTGAACTTCCTCATAGATTCCCAACTTCCTCCCGCCTTGGCGCGCTGGATTGCAGGTCGGGGACACCACTCAATTCATGTCGCTGAACTTGGCTTGGAGGCGGTTGACGATTCCGCGATTTGGCAGCACGCAGGTCGGGAGAACCTCGTCATCATCAGCAAGGACGAAGATTTTGTGGATCGTTGGTTGTCGAATGCTCAAGGTGTGGGTTTGGTATGGATTCGCAAAGGCAACTGTTCGAATCGGGCATTGATGCTTTGGTTTGAACCGTTGTGGCCGGATATTCTGCGACGTCTGGAACAGGGAGAGCGATTGATCGAGCTGCGGGCGTGAATTCCGCATGGTGAGCACGCGACTCGCTTGTGCGGTGGACGCCCCGGCGGTGCATCCCTACCTACTGCACACCGACGCGATAGAAAAATGGCCCGGCACCGATGGCATTGGTGTCGGTGTAACTTGTCACGCCTGCCTGACCGACAATGTTGCTTTGGATGGTCGTGAAGGCAGGCTGCACACCAAGGTTGGTACTGCTTTGGAGAAAATACGTCACCCCGCTCACGCTCTGCCAGCTCACGATCAATCCCAATACGTCATTTGTGGGAGAAAGCATCTGCAGAACGGACAGCGCGTTGGTGGGATCTGTCCCGCAACGCCACTCCTGCCAATTGTTCATGCCGTCACCGTCTGAATCAATAAAATCCGCCGAACCGTCAATGGGTAGACCGTATTGCTGAAGCCAGGCATAAGAAATGACAGAGGCCGGGGATTGAAACTCGTAAGCGCCGATGTCCACCGGTACCGCCAACGATGCGTGGATTGCCGTCCAGGTCTGGGCCAGCAGGTGCATACGCATTGTTGCCGGAGTTGATGCAGGGAGAATTGGTTTGAAGGTGGAAATCGCCACCAGCCAAATCCATGAATGACGGCTCGTTGGTGATATTTCCCACGCCACCGGGGTTAGGCGTCGTGCAGCAGTAGTTCACAGTGCCGCCAGAGCAATTAGCTTCGCCCGGAGCGGTGTTGTAATAGATGATACAGTTGTCTAGCGTGCAAAAGATTGTCCCGCCGCCGTAGTCATTTGCCGAATTACTGATCAATGTACAGTTGTTCAGCGTGCCAGAGGATGCCCCGCCACCGTAGGTAGCCGAATTGCCGCTGAGCACACAAGTGTTGAGCGTACCAAAAAACGCTCCGCCACCGTCGTTGCTGGACGAGTTGCCTGCCAAAGTACAGTTATTGAGCGTGCTATCGTAAGACCCACCACCAGCGGCAGCCCAATTGTTGCTCAGCACGCAATTGTTGAGTGTGGCAATTTCAGCCCCACCGCCGACTCCGGTAGTCGAGTTAAAACTTAGCGTGCAGTCAGTCAGCGTTCCACCGGCAGCTCCGGCGCCGTGATTAGTCGCAACATTGCCGAAAAACATACAATGGTTAACCGTACCGCCAGACGTCCCACCACCGGAGCCAGCCGAATTGTTACTCAACGTGCAACTAACAAGCGTAACTCGAACTAGCTCCACCACCAGAGGCGGCTGAATTGCCACTTAGCGTGCAGTTGGTGAGATTACAATTGAAAGCTCCACCACCGCCGTAGACAGCCGAATTGCCGCTCAGCGTGCAGTCGGTAAGTGTACCATAGGAAGCGCCACCACCCAGAGAGCACGAGTTAGCGGCCAGTGTGCAGTTGTTAAGTATACAACCATTGGCCCCGCCACCGAAATTAGTCGCCAAGTTGCCGATTAACGTACAGTTGTTGAGCGTGCCGTTGTAAGCCCCGCCGCCCGTGCCCGCCGAATTGTTCGTCAGAATGCAGTTGTTGAAGCGTACTTAGGATAACTCCGCCACCGTAAAAATCCGAATTGTTGCCACTTAGCGTACAATTGGTTAGTGCGCTTTGGTAAACCCCACCGCCACTGTCGGAAGCCGAGTTGCCATTCACCATGCTGTCATTGAGCGTACCGAAGCAAACTCCACCGCCCCAGCGGGAGGCAGAATTATTCGTCAATATGCAGTTGCTCAGTGTGCTAGAGTATGCTCCACCACCACATTTAGCCGAGTCGCCACTTAGCGTGCAGTTGTTCAGCGTACCAGAATAAATCCCACCACCGTAGTTGGTCGCCGAGTTACCTATCAGCACGCAGTTGGAGACCACCGGTACTGACGGATTCACACCAAACCCCGCCGCCACTGAGTTCATTGGTGATGTAGCCCGAAGATCGCGTTGCGCCATCGGTTAAGGTAAAGCCAGACAAAAATGCATTGTTGGTTAGATATACGCAACGCACTGCGCTGTCGCCGATGGGCTGGTTTCCAAGAATCGCCGTTACCTCCGGGCCGTTGACGCTTTGCACCGTAACCGCTTTGTCCACCACCACACGGTTCGTCAGCGAGTACGGTGGAATCACCCGTCCGCCGGTTTTGTAAACTCCATTGGTCACGAGGATTTGGTCCCCGGGGTCAGCGGCGTCAATGGCATCCTGAATGTTTGTGGCGGCGGTGCTCCAATCAAGGAATGGCGGTGTGGCGTTGGTGCAATTCAAATCCACGTAGCGCACGGTGGCCGAGGCTGTCAGCGCAAAAAGGGCGAGGAGGGCGACTGCCAGTTGCCGAAGTTGAGTTCTCATAGCTGCCTTTCGCTGAGTTGTCCATGATTAGCATTATCATTCCTGCCGTTCAAGTTCCAAAAAAGGAATTAACCGCCAAACGCGCGATATACGCTAAAAAAACTTTACAGAAGAAAACGAAGAGAACGAAGTTTTGAGTTGCTTCCTCTTTGTTTCCTTCGTTGCCTTTTGTTCAAATCCTCTTGCGATGGTTCATTTTCATCATCACGTTTTTCGTCTGTTTGGCATGCTTCGCGGGCTCAGACAGCATCCCGGCGTTTCTGCACCGTTAGACGAGGAAGGCTTGTCGGGACAAGGGTTTCCCGATAAAGAGGTGCGGTGTCACGAACGATTTCTCCTGTTTCCGTTCCAGCGAATCAGCGCGGGCAAGCGCCGCTGAGTCCGAACGCCAGAGGGAGCCAATGAATGTATCACACCCGATAAACACGCATAAATCGGCTGCGCGTCACCACTTGGTTTCGCTCGGATTGCTGGCGGCGCTGACGCTGGCGATGTTTGGCGACGTGTTGTTCTCGTCCGGTGCGGTTGTTCTTTCCAGTGGAGGCGATCTGTCTTCCCAATTCATTTACTGGCGCAAGTTTGGTTTCGACCAACTTCGCCATGGAAATCTGGCGTTGTGGAATTCGCATCTGTTTTGCGGTGCGCCGTTCCTTGGCGGGTTTCAGTCCGCGCTGCTGTATCCGCCCAACGCGTTGTTTCTGATCCTGCCGCTCACCACGGCCATCAATTGGAGCATCGCGCTGCATGTCTTTCTGGCGGGCGCCTTCACTTATGCCTGGGTGGTTCGGCGGGGATTGGGTTCGCCGTCCGGTTTTTTGGCGGCGGTGATGTTCATGTTCGGCGGCACATACTTTTTGCACATCTACGCCGGGCATCTGCCGAATCTCTGCACGATGGTCTGGGCGCCGTTGCTGTTGATGGCGATTGATGGTTTGTTTGAGTCGCCCTCGCTGGGATGGAGTTTGCTGGGCATGTTTGCGATGGCGATGCAAGTTCTGGCAGGACATCCGCAATACGTTTTTTATACCGGGTTTGCGGCGGGCATTTATTGCGCCTTTTGTCTTTTCAAAACGCGATTGCGAAAACAATTCGCGCTGGGGCTGGCCGGAATTGCCGTGGGCGGCGTGGGTTTGAGCGCAGTGCAACTGTTCACCAGTTTTGACGAATCCCGCGAGATGCTGCGAAGTTCCGGCGTGTCCTATCTTTTTGCGTCGTGGTTTTCATTCCCGCCGGAAAATTTCCTGACACTCCTGTCGCCAAATCTTTTTGGTGACATGACAACCGGGACCTACTGGGGACGATGTTATTTGTGGGAAGCATCCTTGTTCATCAGTATGACCGGCCTGGTGCTGGCGGTCGCGGGAGCCGTTTGGGGCGAGCGCAATACGCGGCGTTTCTCAATCATCATGGTTGCGCTGTTGCTGCTGCTGGCGCTCGGCAGGCATACGCCGCTTTTCAATCTGCTCTATGAATGGGTGCCGGGTTTCAATGCGTTTCGCGGAATTGCCAAGTTCATTTTTCTCGCATCGCTGTTCCTGGCGATGCTGGCGGGCATTGGGTTTGACCGTCTGTCGAAGGGTTGGTCGCCGCCGCGTTTCTTCGCCGCCGGTGTGGGAATGGTCAGCCTGTTATTGGTTTCCGCATCCGTGATGGTGCGTCAATCGAGTTTCAACGCAACGACGGAGGGGTGGTGGCATTCGGTTATGGCGACTATGCAGCACACGGGCGAGAGCTATTTGCCGCAACAGAACTACGAATCCTCCACGTTCATGCTCCAGGCGGGCAGCATGGCTTCCAAAGGATTGTTCATCGCCGGGGCGACTCTTCTCGGCCTGGCCTTGTTGCTGTTGTTCGCGAGAAAATGGCGTTTGGCCGTCTGGCTTCTGCTGGGATTGGCGGTGGTGGAGCTGTTTGTTTTTGCGCGGAACACGGTGACCCATTTTGATGCAGCCCGGGCTGCGAACCCTGCGCTGGAGCAATTTTTGAAGGCGCATCCGGGAGATTACCGGATTTCCCATCCCGCAAATCCGAACAGCGCGCTAACCATGGGCGCGCAGGATGTCTGGGGCTACGACCCCGGCGTGACCCTGCGCTACGCGCAACTGGTGGGGTTCACGCAAAATATTCACCCGGCCGATCTGGCAGGTGGGTTTTCCCTGCGATACCACCGGCTGTTCGGAATGCTTCGCTGCCGATTCGCGGTCACGCCCAAGGGCGATGACCCATCTTCCATTGACGAGCACACAAATTATCTGCCGCATCTGTTGCTGGTTCAGAAATACCGCGTGTTGAAAGACCCGGCTGAAATTTTTTACGCGATGGTCAACGCCAAATTCGACCCGCGCGAGGAAGTCATTCTCGAAACTGAACCCAACCCGAAACCATTGCCCGCCAAAGTCGCCGGTGTCGTCAAACTCGTCAATTTCTCCACCGACTGGCTGGAAATCGAGGCGGACGTTCCTTCGCCAGCCATTTTGCTCGTCACAGACACGTTTGCCAAAGGCTGGCGGGCGCGGGCATTGCGCGGCAGCGCACAGAGCAGTTATCAGGTGATGCCCGCAAATCTGTCTCTGCGCGCCGTTCCGCTTGCGGCGGGACATCATTTGTTGCGCATGGAATATGAGCCAATCGGTTTTCGCATTGGCAAGTGGGTTTCAATAATTTCTTTGGCCGCATTTCTCGCGCTTGCGGCCATGTGCCTGCGTCGTCGCTCTCGCGCGGTTTCGGGCAAAAAAACCGTTGATGCGGTTGCTGCCGGTGTTGGCGCGGAAACAAAAATTGTGGCGAACACAATCCAGCTTGCACTCGGCCAAATCCACGAACATAGCGGGATTGTGGTGGGCGTGGGGTTGGCGCTGGTGACGCTGGCGGTGTTCTGGCCCGTCATCAGATACGATTTTGTTTATCTCGACGATTCCGTTTATGTCACGGACAACGCGCGTGTGTTGCAAGGGCTCACTTGGGACAGCGTTCGCTGGTCGTTCACCACCTTGGAAGCGGCTTTTTGGCAACCCTTGACCTGGCTGTCCTACCTGCTGGATGTAACGCTGTTCGGAAAGAGCGCCGGGGCAATGCACCTGACCAATCTGCTGCTGCATGTTGCCAGCACCGTGTTGCTCTTCACGGTGTTGCGGCAAATGACCGGCGCATTGTGGCGAAGCGCTGTGGTGTCTGCGCTGTTTGCTCTGCACCCGTTGCACGTGGAATCCGTGGCGTGGATCGCCGAGCGCAAGGACGTGCTGAGCACGCTGTTCTGGATGCTCACGCTTTTGTTTTATGTCCGCTACGCCCAATCACCCATCGCAAATCGAAAATCGAAAATCGCAAATTATTCGTTGGCTCTTTTCTTCTTCTTCTGCGGCGTCATGAGCAAAACGATGGTGGTGACGCTGCCGGTGGTGATGCTGATATTGGACTGGTGGCCACTCGGGAGAGTTTCAAGTTTCAAGTTTCAAGTTTCAGGTTCGAGAGGGGGAAGTCCCACGCCTTCGAGCCTCGACGCTCGAGCCTCGACTGAACCCCGAAAGCTTTCGGGGCTCGACCTTCGACCCATTTGGCGTTTGTTTCTAGAAAAAATCCCGTTTCTGGCGATGGGTTTTATTGCCGGGCTGGTGACCCTTTACGCCGAAAAGCGCGAAGGCGCGGTGACCAATGTGGAACATCTGTCGGTCATCGTTCGTTTTGCCAACGCCGCCATTTCCAGCGTCAAATATCTCGCGCAAACTTTTTGGCCGACCGGCTTGGCGGTGTTTTATCCCTACCCCAAAACTTTCTGGCTTTGGACGGTGGTGGGCGCGTGGCTGTTGGTGGTGGCGCTGACGGCTGCCGCGTTGTGGTTCGGTCGCCGACGGCCTTACGCGCTGGCAGGCTGGCTGTGGTATGCCGTGACGTTGTTGCCGGTGTGCGGATTGATACAAGTCGGGGCGCACCAACGCGCCGACCGTTACACCTATGTGCCGTTGATTGGCGTGTCCATCGTTCTCGTCTGGGCCGTAGGCGAACTGCTGGAAACATGGCGCGCGTCGAAAGCGATGAGAGTAACCTTGGCGGGACTGGCCCTGATAGTCTGCGCCGTGCTAACGCGAAATCAACTGCAATACTGGCAGGGCAGCGAAGCGCTGTTTCGCCGGGCAATCGCGGTGACGCAAAACAACGACATCGCCTACAACAACCTCGGCAACGCCCTTTTTAGGCAGAAACGTTATGCCGAGGCCAAAGCTTGTTTTGAAACGCTGCTGCGCATCAAACCCAATTCCACCGAAGCGCATAATAATCTCGGCGTCATTGCGCTCGACCAGAATAAGCTCGACGAGGCGATGAAACATTTTCAGGCGGCGTTGCACCTCGATCCAAACAACGCCCAGGCCCACGGCAATCTCGGCAACGTCCTAAATCTGCGCCACCAATACCCGGAAGCCATCGAGGAATATGAGGTCGCCTTGCGGTTCAAACCGGATTACACGGTGGCGCACAACAATTTGGGCGCGGCTTACGAGTTGACGAAGCGAATCCCCGAAGCCGTCGAACAATATCGCCTGGCCATCAAGTATGATCCCAATTATCCCGATGCCCGGAAGAACCTCGGCATGATTCTCATCCGACAGGGACACTTTGCCGAAGCGATTGACCCTCTTCGCATCGCGATTCGAGCCTGGCCGAATGATGTCCGTCTTTACTTCAACCTCGGCACGGCACTGTCGAGTTGCGATCAGTTCGATGAAGCAATTTCCAGTTTCGAGGCGGCGTTGCGCTTGGAACCGGGAAACACGGAAATTCGTTACAGCCAGGCGACTGCGTTGCCGCGAGTCGGCAGAGTGGACGAGGCCATTGAACAATATCGGTTGACACTGGTGAACAAACCCGACCACGCCGCCGCCCACAATGAACTGGGCATCCTTCTGGCTCGCAAAAAACTGGTGGCGGAAGCGACGGTAGAATTTCAAGAAGCCGTGCGTTATCAGCCGGACGTGGCCGATTTCCATTACAATCTTGGCAATGTGTTGATAGATCAGCGCCAGTTTAACGAAGCTGCCCGGCAATACCGGGAAGTTTTGCGGCTTTCGCCCAGCGACGCGCCGGCGCATTACAAACTCGGGTACGTGCTCGCCGAACTGGGGAAACGTGATGAAGCCAGCGCTCAACTCAACGAAGCCTTGCGTTTGAAACCTGATTACACCGCGGCAAAGGAACAATTGCACGCGCTCGGTGTGACCGTGGCCAAATAGTGACGGCATTCCCATCGGAGGGGATGCCGCGAACCTTCCCAAGGTGCACGAAAAATAGGTTTGTTGTGGAATTCTGCCCTCCGAAACACCAGTAGGTTGAGGCTTAAAAAAATTTGTTTTTAAAAAAAAACTTGTTGACTGCTTTTCCTATCTTGTGTTAGATGCAAAAATTCCAGTTCCTATGTGGGTTTCCACAACTTATTGTGGCACGACGTGTGGCGCGGGCTTGCACCACGTGAAAATCTCCAAACCCCATCCACTCGCTTTCCTCATGCGCACCTGCTCATCAGCTTCGTTAAAAACCCTAAACAACAAAAAATCCATGAAAAACTCATCCTTAATCCTTGGGAAAAAACCGCCGTTCAACCTTCGCCACTTGGCTGTCCCCATTGGTTTTGCCCTGTTGGCCCTCGGCCAGTGGGCGCAGGCGCAGCTCACCTCCTGGCCCGCGGATATAAATGGCAACACGGTCACTCCTACCGCCGGCGACTACCGCAGCGTGGCAACCGGTCGTTGGACAAACAACGCCACGTGGCAGACTTATAGCAGCGGGTCGTGGGTCGCCGCCAGTTCCTCACCCACGACTGGCCACCGCACTGATATTACAAACTTCACCACGGTTACCATGACCAATGCTTCGAGTCTGACTATAAATGAAATTGTCGTGGACTCGGGCGGCACGCTCAATTTTGCCAACAAAACAACCGCTGTCACGTTGTCCGTTGGCGATGGCATCCATCCGGACTTGGACATCTACGGAACCGTCAATTTAACGACCTCCTCGGGTTTGGTTTTCAGCGGCAATCCTTCCATTTTTGTGGAAAGTGGTGCTGCGCTCAACGCGAATGACAAGACATCGCTTTTGATCAGCAGCGGTGCTCCTCTCATTGTAGTCAACGGCGGAGTTGTTGCTGGCAGTGGTGAAATCATTGTTAGTGGTGGCAGTCCGGTAATTACAATCACCAATATGGGTCAATTTCGCTGCACGAATTCAACGGCGCTTTATCTCGGCGGTTCTGGCAGTCCGACAATTACCATTGGTGGCAATGGCAGCGGCACGCTAACCGCATGGGGAGCAAAGTCGGCGCTTGTTCTGGCAGGTGGCAGTCCTTCGATCACAGTCAACAATGGAGGTGCGTTGAACGCTAATGGCGCGACTGGAATAGCCGTCACAGGCGGCACTCCCTCAATCACCGTCAACACCGGTGGCTCGCTGAACATTTCCGCGGCTACTGGGTTGGATGTTACCGGAGGCACGGTCACGATAACGATAACCAATCGCGCCACATTCATCAACGCAGTGAGCGGAGGAAAAAATGCCATAGTCGCAACCAGTCCGGGCGCGGTCAATTTGACCAATCAGAGCGGTGCTACTTATCTGGTGACCAGTGGTGGCATTGTTGATACGGCGATATGGCAGGACGGTTCCACCTTGTTGGTCACCAACGCCGGAGCGCTTGCAGGTGGCATCGGTCAAAATTTTTATGATTTTATCTGGAACTCACCCGCCCAAGCCGCCAGCGCGGATGCAGCGGGTGGAAATATCACCGTGCGTCATAATCTCATCATCGCCAACGCAAATGCTCAGGTGCTGAAGAACATACCGGCGTTTGGGAACACTGCAAATATTGGCGGCGATCTGTTAATCACCAATGTCACTTTCAATCTCCAAGGCTCGGCAGGAGCAGGTGCCATACTCAACTTGACAAATAATTTTGCCATCGCGGCCAACGCCACGCTGGATGTGACTGGTTCGCCCTCGACTGTTCCACAAATCAATTTCGTCGGCGGCGGTTCACATACGCTCTTTCAGGGCGGCACCATCAACAATGCCACGCGCTACGCCTGGACGGTCGCCAGCGGCGACACGCTCACCTTGAGTGGCGGCAATATCATCATCAACGCAGGAGCAACCACCAGCAGCGTCACCAACAACGGCACATTGATTCTGGGTGCCAACGAGATTACCGGCACAGGCGCGTTTGCAGCCGGTGCGGGGTCCACGACGAAACTGGGAGCTGCCGTCGGCATCACCGCCAACACGCCCGCCAACATCTGGTTGACCAGTGGCAATTCCATTGTTTCTGATCCCACCGCCAATTTTGAATTCAACGGCAGCGTAGCACAGCTTACCGGCACCAATTTTCCGGCGGCCATCAGCAACCTGACAGTCAATAACAGCGCCAGTCTACAGGCCAACACCAGCATTACTCTCAACGGCACGCTGGCTCTGACCAGCGGCATCTTCGACCTCGGCGGCAATAATCTTGGGGCTGCACAATTGTCCAGTTCCGGCACCGTCACCAACAGCACCGGTTCGGGCACGCTCACTTATGGCGGTGCCGGCAACAGCCTCAACTTTGGCGGCATGTTGACGGATGGTGGTGGTGGTGGCGGCACGCTCGGTCTGACCAAGGCCGGCAGCGGCACATTGACACTCACGGCCAGCAACCCTTACCACGGCAGCACGATCATCAGCAACGGCACGCTGGTCTTGAGCGGGTCCGGTGCGATTGGTAGTTCAACCAACATCAGTGTGGCGGGTGCTACGGCCACGTTTGACGTTTCGGGAGTTTCAGGCGGGTTCACGTTGCGCGGCGGCCAGACGTTAAGCGGCATCGGTGTCGTCACCGGCGCGGTGACAACCGCCTCGGGCGCGGCGATTGCCCCGGGCAACAGCCCAGGAACGCTGACCTTCACCAACAACCTGACGTTGAGCAGCGGAGAAACGACTTACTTTGAACTGACCAATGCGCCAGGACCAAGCGACGAAGTGGTTGTGGGCGGCACCCTGACGGCGGCCAGCAGCACCATAGACATCACCGTTCTTGGCTCAATGCTAAATCCAGGAACCTACACGCTGTTCCATTATGGGGGAAGCCTGTCGGGAACATTCAATTCAACGGTTGCGGTTCATGGGGTGGTCAACGGCATCGGTGCGCTGACGTATGACAGCGTCAACAAGAATGTGAACTATGCGGTTACGGGCCAATCCGTTGACGCGCTGACGTTCACCACGGAACCGACGGACACGATGGCCGGGCAGCATGTTTCACCAGCGGTGGTAGTTCGGGCAACCTTGAGTGGCTCGCCGGTAGCGGGAGTGTATGTGACGCTTTCGCTGACCAACAGCAGCGGCACATTGAGCGGCATGCCGATACAACAGACTGATTCCAGCGGCAACGCAACCTTTGGTGATCTGAGCATTAATTTGGCGGGCATCAAAATCCTGCAAGCGATAGGTGCAAATCTGACCAATGACAGCACTGCGTTCAAAATCACAAATGGAGCGGCTGCCCAATTGTTCATCGTGCAACAACCTTCCATCACGACGACGGCCGGCGTCGCCTTTGTGCAGCAGCCGATCGTGCAGGTGGTTGACCAGTTCGGCAACACCGTGTCCAACTCGACGGCGACCATCACCGCCAGGGCCAGCAGCGGCACATTGCTGGGCACGACCAATGTGAGTGCCGATGGCGTGCACGGCACAGCTACTTACACGAGTCTGGCCGCGACCGCCGCGGGCACCCTTCACCTCATCTTCAGTTCGACCGGTCTCAATCCGACCAATTCGGTGAACATCACCAACAGCGCGGCGGCGACGACCCAATTGTTGATCACGCCGGCGATTGCCTCACCGCAATTTAGTACTGCGCCGTTCGCTCCGAGTCCGGTGATCACGGTGGCCGACCAGTACGGCAATGCCACGCCCTCCAATGCCGTGGTGGATGCGGTCCTTTCGTCCACCACTGGCTCGGGCACGTTGGGCGGCACCGCGGAAGTGACCGCGACCAGTGGCATCGCCACCTTCAGCAACCTTAAGTTCACGCTGGGCGGTTCAGCGTCTGAAAATATAGTGGTTTACTTCACGTCCACCGGCCTGACATCGGCGACCAACGCCTTGGTGACGGTGAACCCGATTCCCATTTACCGGTCGGTGGCCAGCGGCAATTGGAACGATACAAACGCGTGGCAGTCCTCCCTGGACAATGGTGCGACTTGGACGACTCCGGCAACGCTTGTGCCTGCCGGCGGCAATAACCTCGGCGTGATGATTACCAACGGAGTCACAGTGACGATTACCAACAGCATGACTCAGGATTATGTAACCGTAAACGCAGGCGGCCAGATCATCGTCAGCAACACCTTGACCATTGCGCATGGTACGACCACCGACCTCGATGTCTTTGGCACCGTGAATGTCGGCACCGGGGGAACGGTTACAAACAACACCGGCGCGGTGATTGTGTTTGAAAGCGGCAGCACCTATCTGCACAACCAAAACGGTAGTACCGTTCCGTCCGCCACGTGGGCTGACGGTTCCACCTGCCAGATCACCGGCATGACAAGCACCAGTCCCACGTTAAATCATCAGAGCTTCTACAACTTCATTTGGAATTGCACAAGCCAGTCAGGCAGCGGTGGTTTTGCCGGCAATGATTTCTCCGAGGCTCGCGGAAATTTCACGGTGCTTTCTTCGGGCAGTTCGATCTTCAAATTTGCGCCGGCCAGCAGCCAGATCATCAGCATTGGAGGAAATTTCACCGTCACCGGCAACAGCACCGTCAACATTCTCAGCAGTACCAGCTCGACGGGTTCGCAGTACCTACTTCGGTGGAAACTTCACGGTGGATACCGGATGCACGCTGACCAACAGCGCTGGCACGGACACCACGTTGAATTTCACCAACAGCAGCGGGGTGCAGATGTTCACCAATAACGGGACATTTGGTTTCAAAAATACCGTCAATTGGGTGGTGAACAACAATGCGACGTTGACCATGGGCGCATACGTCATCAGCGGTAGCGCATTTACGCTCAATCCCGGCTGCACGTTGGGCATCGGCTCGGCAACCGGCATCACTGCGTCGGGCGCTTCAGGGAACATTCAAACGACAACCAGAACGTATAGTTCCGTCGCCAACTACGTTTACAACGGCACAGTGGCGCAGGTCACGGGTAACGGTCTGCCGACAACCATCAACGGCCTGACAGTCAACAACAGCGCGGGGGTAACGCTCAGCTCCACAGTCACGGCCACGAACCTGTCGTTGACCAGCGGTGTGCTGGCCACCACCGGTTCTTATCAGATCAACGTCGCAGGGTCATTCACCGGCGGCAGCAGCAGCACCTACGTCAACGGCGCGTTGCAAGAGACTCTCACCACCAGCAGCACGTCGGCTTTTTTCCCCATTGGCGACAGCACAGTTTACGCCCCGGTCAATCTGGCCAACATGACCGTGACAGCCAATGGCACGCTGACACTGACCGATCCAGCAGCACAGGATCCGAACATCAGCACCTCCGGCATCAATTCCAACAAGGACGTGCAACGTTACTGGAGTTTTATGACCGACGGCATACTTGCGGTTTCATCCTACGACATCACGCTCAACTTTGCAGCGGGTGACGTGATTGGCGGCGCTGACACGTCGAAGTTTGTGTTGCGGCATTACAGCGGCGGGGTCTGGTCGGCCATCACGCCTTCCGCGCGTACCGCGACCAGCATCAGCGCGATCGGCTTGACGTCGTTCAGCGACTTCGCTGCGGGTGAGCATCTCATTGATCATTATGCGGTGTCGGCACCGTCGCCTCAACTGGCAGGGAACACCTTCACGACCACGGTGGCTGCGCAGGACATCCTGAATCTGCCAGTCTCGGAGGATAGTTCCACGGTCGTCACGATGGGCAGCAACACAGGCCACGCGCAATTTGACAGCAACGGCGACAGCACTTGGGGAGACAACCAGAAGACACTGTCCAGCGGTTCGCTCTCAATCAACACCAAGAACAATATCGCGGAAAGTGTCTCCATCACGGCCACAGATTCGAATGGCAAGACAGGTAGTTCCGCCCCGGTCACAATTAATGTGGCCGCTGCAGCCACCCAACTGGTGTTTACCACTCTGCCGCAGACAATCAATGCGGACACGACCTCGGGCACCATCACAGTCGAACGTCGGGATCCATATGGCAATGCGAACAGTTCCGACGCAACCATTACCGTCAACCTGTCCAGCAGTTCAGGCGTGCTGGGCACGTTCCGGAACACCGCGGATTCAACAACCATCACCAGCGTGCAAATCCCCATCGGGTCGAGCAGCGCGAGCTTCAAATACAAGGATTTCCTGGCCGGGACACCGACCCTTACCGCCTCCAGCAGCGGGCTGACCAGCGCGACGCAACTGGAGACGATCCATTCCACAGGCACGAAGATTCCCACCTTGAAGATTGACCAGAAGAACAAATCCGCCATCAGCAACGTGTTCCTTGTGACGGGCACAACCAAGCCCGGAGACAAGGGTGGGACCGTGACGGCAGTCGTGTGTCAGTTCGATGCCGGCCCATGGCAACTGGCCGGCACAGCCAACAACAATACGAACTGGTCTGTCACTTTGTCGGCACCGTCGGTGACCAATCACACCTTCATCGCGTATGCTGTCAACGACAGCGGCAATCCCGGCAAAAAAATCACGAACACTTTTTCCTACGTGGTGTGGTCCACAAATACGATAAACATAACCGGCAGCGGGACCATTGTTCCCAAGGCTTCGAAGACCGGCACGCCGGCGCTTGGCACAAACCTTCTGCAACTGCCGGGCAGCTACTACTTTAAGACGGCGGCCAATCCGGGTTATTTGCTCTCCAACTTCGTGATGACGGCGGATCCCATCTACGGGGCGTATACCCAAGTCGTGCCTTGTACTCCCAAGTATGACCTCACGTTCCAGATGAAGACGAACCTGGTGTTGACGGTGAACTTCGTGACCAATCGCTTCTTCCAGTGCTCCACGGGGACATATTGGGGTCTGTTCTATGACACCAGCATTAACAATGACTTGACCAATGCGGCATTCGAGAGTGCAGGCCTGGTCAAGATGATCGTTGCACCCGGAGATAGGAAGACGGGCAAGCAGGTCATCTCGGGCGATGTGTGGGCGGAAGGGCAGATGGTGCCCTTCACCCTAAACCTCAACCTGGACGGGTACGGCGCGGTGGCCCATCCAGTGACCAACAAGGTCACTCATGACTGGTATTGGATCACGGCCCAGTTGGATTTGGTGGGTGGACTGACTGCAACTGGCACGGTGCAATGTCTCAATCCGTTGAAGCCTTGGAACGCGACGTTTACGGCGAATCGTTCGCCGTATGGGGATCCGACGGCGTCCAAGCCGAAGCCTTTGGCCCCGATGGCGACCAATTACACGATGGTCATTGCCGGTTCGGACAATCCGGGCGAGCCGGAGGGTAACGGGTATGTCGCGCTTAACCTCGGGTTGAAAGGCATTGTGAAGAAGGCGGGCAGGTACGGGGATACGGCACTGGTCAAACTGGCCAGTGGTGTCAATGTGTCCACGGGTGGCAAATGGCCTGTACTATCAGGCGTTGTATTATGACAGTGCGGCGAAGCTCTATCATGGTTCAATACTTGGGTGGCTGACCTTCGAGAATGGGAGTATTGACGGCAAGCTGGAGTGGAGCAAGAAGACGACCAGTCCGAGTCTCATCTCCACCTATCCCAATGGATTCACGAACGAGTTCCCGATTACCGCATCGGGATGGTCAAATAATTCAGCAGCACCATTCAAAGCCTGCTTCGCCTTCACCAATAGCGTTGTCGTAGCTTCGGGTGGGTATCTGCCAACGCTGGGGACGAATTGGAACATAACCCAGATCTGGACGAACGACCTTGTGCATCCTGCGAATCTGAACAAACCGATCTTCGGCAAGAACAAGAAGTGAACGTCCAAGGTTGCCGGGTACACGAACGACGTGAACCTGGTCACGCTGACGCTGTCCCCACTCACGGGTCAGATTAAGGGTTCGTTTGTCAACGACCAGGCGACCAAAACCACCACGTTCTCGTATGAAGGGGTGATACTGCAGAATCTGGACGCCGCGTTCGGTCTGCACTGGGTCAAAAAAGGTCTTGGCTCGCCTGCCACCGTTACCGGCGAAGTGACGATAACGAACGCGCTGGCGGGGCCATAAACGGGAAACAAATCCCTGGCGCACCGGCAGGGGCTGCCAGAGCAAGATTCAGAATCTCCCCGCTACGAATGTGGCGGGGAGATTTTCATTGTGGGCAAAAAAGACCTGGGCGGTTCGAAAGCGTCTGTTGTGAGGTTGTTGCTTTGCACTTGAGATGGTTTGGCCTAGTTTTCCCACATGAAATTGGCCGAAGTCATGGCAAACGAAGAGTTGCGTCATCACGAGTTTCCCGTCACGCGCAATAAAATCTTCCTCGCACACGAGGCGATTGCCCGTTGCCGCAACGTGTCGCGCAAGCAGTCGCTGATTACTCGCGCCAATCCGCCACAGGCGATCAGGAAAAATTTGTTTATCCGACTCTCCTGGATGACGGGCGCAAACTCGCGGCGCGGTTGCTCAATTGTCAGCACGAGGAAGTCGCGTTCGTCGGACCGACGTCGCTGGGGTTGAGTTTCATCGCCAGCGGGCTGAAATTCCGCCGCGGCGACAACATCCTCATTTATTTCGACGATTATCCGTCGAATGTTTATCCGTGGACGGCGCTGGCGGAGCGAGGCGTCGAGGTGCGCCTGCTCAATGTGCGCGGTCTGGGCGTGATCCGGCCCAAGGACGTGATGGGGCAGGTGGATGAAAACACGCGGCTCGTCGCGCTGGCTTCGTGCCATTTCATCAGCGGCTTCCGGATTGACATCCAGGCCATCGGGAAATTCCTGCGCAAGCGGAACATTTTGTTCTGTCTGGATGCGATTCAGACCCTCGGCGCGTTTCCCACAACCGTCGAGCACGTGGACATGCTGGCGGCGGATTCGCACAAGTGGCTGCTCGGCCCGTGCGGCGCGGGGTTGCTTTATGTGCGGCGCGAAGTTCAGGAACGGGTGAACCCGCCGATTTACGGCTCGCACAGCGTGCGCTGCCCGGATTTTGTGGCACAGGAGCAAATTGTTTTCCGCAACGACGCGAGAAAATACGAGGCGGGCGCTCACAATCTGCTGGGCATCGTCGGACTGATGACAGCGATGGAATTGATCCTCGAAATCGGCGTGGACAACATCGCGCGCGAACTGCTGCGCAAACGGACCTGGCTTGTGCCCGCGTTGCAGGCGAAGGGTTACACGGTCTTGCATTCCGACGCGCCGCCGGAGAGTGGCAGTGGAATTATTTCAATCCATCGGACGGACGCGGATTTGGCGGCGCTGTATCAAAAACTGCTGGATGCGAACATCATCACGTCGCTGCGCGCCGACCGCGCGAGCCGGCGTTACATCCGCCTCTCGCCGCATTTCTACAACACAGACGCAGAATTGCAGCGGGTGGTTGATCTGCTCTAGCGAGAGCGCTGTGCAGCGCGGTTTTGGTTCAATCAGGCTAAAACCTCGTCAGTTTTTCCAATTCCTTCACGCGCTGCTCGATTTGCGCCCGCTTGAGCTTCGTCGTGCGGTTCAGCCCAAAACCTTCGCAGCAGAACGACGCCACCACGCTGCCGTAAACCACCGCCCGGCGCAGGTTGTCGTCAATCGAACCGCGCGCCGCCGCCAGATAGCCCATCATGCCGCCGACGAATGAATCGCCCGCGCCCGTCGGGTCAATCACACGATGCAGCGGAAACGCCGGCGCGATGAAAAATCCTTTCGGCGTGGACACAATCGCGCCGTGCTCGCCTTTTTTGATGATGACGTATTTCGGGCCGAGCTTGTGGATTTTCTTGATGGCCACGACCACGTTGTCCGCCTTGGTCAGTTGATGCGCCTCGCTGTCGTTGAGCACAAAACAATCAATCCGCTTGAGCACTCGCAGTAAATCGTTCAACGCGATGTTCAGCCACAAATCCATCGTGTCGGCGGCGACAAATTTCGGCCGCCGCATCTGGTCGAGCACGTGATGTTGCAGCGCGGGCGCGATGTTCGCCAGCAGCACGAACGGCGTGGTTTGATGCGCCTTCGGCAATGTCGGCGTGAACGTCTCGAACACGCCCAGCTCGGTCAGCAGCGTGCGGCGATTGTTCATGTTCGCCTCGTATTCGCCCGACCAATGGAAGGTTTTGCCGGGCAGAATCTGCAAGCCTTCCAGGTCAATTTTATGCCGGCGATAAAGCTGAATATATTTTTTGGGGAAATCGTCGCCGACGACGCCGATCGAGTTTCACCGGCGAGAAAAAACTCGCCGCCACCGCCGCGTGGCTGGCCGAACCGCCAAGCAACCGCGGGTTTTCCGCCTTCGGAGTCTTGATGGAATCCAGCGCCGTCGAACCGACAATCAATACGCTCATGTGAATCTCAAATTGGAATTTTCAAATCTCAAATCGCGGCGCAAGGTAGGAGATTGCGCGCGCTGAGGCAAGAAAGGGAAGATTCCGGCGATTGTGTTTTGGAGACGGTTAAAAGTTGATTTCCTTGTGCAATCCCTACTCAATTCCATAAGTTCGACTTGGCACATGAATATTCACGAGTATCAGGCGAAGCAATTGCTGGCGCGGTTCGGCGTGGCCGTGCCGCAGGAAATTCCATGCCGGACTGCCGACGAAGTTGGCGCGGCGGCCCGGAAAATCTTGTCCGATGGCAGCCAGCGCGTGGTCGTCAAATCGCAAATCCACGCCGGCGGGCGCGGTAAAGGCATTTTCAAAAGTGGCTTTCAGGGTGGCGTGAAGGTCGCGGCAACGGCGGACGAAGCGGTTTCGCTCGCTCAGCAGATGCTCGGCAATGTGCTCGTCACTAAACAGACCGGACCAGACGGTCGTCGCGTGAACACGTTGCTCGTTTCCAGCGCGGAAAAGATCAAAAAGGAATTTTATCTCGCCGTGCTGCTCGACCGCTCTGTCTCGCGCCCCGTCATCATGGCCAGCACCGAAGGCGGCATGGACATCGAGGAAGTCGCCGCGAAGATGCCGGAGAAAATCTTCAAGGAATGGATTGATCCGGCGGTGGGTCTGATGCCGTTTCAAGCACGAAAAATAGCGACTGCGCTCGGACTCAAGGGCGACGCATTCAACAGCGCGGTGAAACTCATTTCGGGTGTTTACAAAACCTGGTGGGAATGCGATGCGTCGCTGGTCGAGATCAATCCGCTGTGCGTCATTGAAACTTCCGGCGGCAAGGAAACCGTTTGCGCGGTGGATGCGAAAATCTCCCTCGACGACAACGGGCTGTTCCGTCACCCGGACATTCAGGCGATGCGCGATTTGAACGAGGAAGCGCCGTTGGAAATCGAGGCCAGCAAGTTCAACCTGAATTATATCAAGCTCGACGGCTCAATCGCCTGCCTCGTCAACGGCGCGGGTCTCGCCATGGCGACGATGGACATCATCCAGCATTACGGCGGCAGTCCGGCGAACTTCCTCGATGTGGGCGGCGGCGCGAGCAAGGAGCAGGTGGCAGCGGCGTTCAAGATCATCCTGCAAGACCCGAACGTGAAGGGCATCCTCGTGAACATCTTCGGCGGCATCATGGATTGCAACGTCATCGCTACCGGCATCGTCGCAGCGGTGAAGGAAACGGGCTTGAAACTCCCGCTCGTCGTCCGCCTCGAAGGCAACAACGTCGTTGCCGGCAAGAAAACGCTCGCCGACTCCGGCCTCACGCTCATCACCGCCGATTCGATGGCGGACGCAGCGCAGAAGGTTGTTAAAGCCATAAACAAATAACCCAATACGTTCATGCTCAAAGTCACTGAAATTGCGTTTTGTTGTTATTCCGTCACTGACATGCCGCGCGCCCGCAAGTTTTACGAGGGTGCACTGGGCTTGAAACCCACCACCGTCACCGAACTGCCGGATGCCAAATGGGTGGAATACGAATTCGGGCCGTATGCGTTGTCCATCGGCAGCATGGCCGGCTGGAATCCCAGCCCCGACGGCTGCACCGCGGCCTTGGAGGTTGAGGACTTTGATGCCGCCATCGCCCATCTGCGCGCACAGGGCGTGAAGTTCCGGGCCGAACCGTTTCCCACGCCGGTCTGCCGTATGGCGTTTATTTACGACCCCGACGGCAACACGATTTGCATCCACAAACGAAATCCCGGACGCTGAACCAATCGTAAATCGCAAATCCGAAATCGTAAATATTCCATGTCCATTCTCGTTAAACCCGACACCAAAGTCCTCGTCCAAGGCATCACCGGCAGCTTTGGCGGGCGGCACGCGCAGCTTTCGCTGGATTACGGCACGCAAGTCGTCGCCGGTGTCACGCCCGGCAAAGGCGGACAGATTTTTGAGCATGCCGGCAAGAAAGTTCCCATCTTCGACACGGTTGCCGAAGCAACAAAACAAACCGGCGCGACAGCCTCGGCGATTTTTGTTCCGGCAGCATTCGCCGCTGACGCGATTCTGGAGGGCGTGGATGCTGGGATGGAAGTGGTCGTCTGCATCACTGAAGGCATTCCCGCCCGCGACATGATTCAGGTGAAACGCGCAATCGAAGGAAAGAAAACCAGACTGATCGGCCCGAATTGTCCCGGCGTCGTAACGCCCGGTGAAGGGAAAGATTCTTACGGCGGCTGCCGCATCGGCATCGCGCCTGGTTACATTCACAAGAAAGGCCATGTCGGTGTTGTGTCGCGCAGCGGCACGTTGACCTATGAAGCGGTGTGGCAATTGACCTGTCGCGGCGCGGGCCAGAGCACTTGCGTCGGCATTGGTGGTGATCCTGTTCCCGGCATGTCGCATCTGGACGTCATCAAATTGTTCAACGACGACCCGGATACGCGCGGCATTTTGATGATTGGCGAAATCGGCGGCAGCGCGGAAGAAGAGGCCGCCGAATGGATCAGGAAGAATTGCAAAAAGCCGGTGGCGGGATTCATCGCTGGTGCGACGGCGCCGCCGGGTCGGCGGATGGGTCACGCCGGTGCGATCATCAGCGGTGGCAAAGGCACGGCGGCGGCAAAAATCACTGCGCTCAAGGACGCCGGTATCGGCGTGGCGGCTACGCCGAGCGAAATGGCGAACACGCTGCTGAAGATGATGTGAGCATTGGAGTGCCAAGTGTCATGTATCACGTGTCAGGTTCTCACGTTCTAGGTCACGCCCCACAGAAGCCTGACACATGGCACATGACAGATGATACTTTTTCATGGGTCTGATTGATTTCATCCTGAATCTTGCCGGGTTGCTGCTGTGGCTCAACTGGCGCGCGGCGCCATCCGATCCGCTGGTGCAATTTTCACCGGCGACTTTGGCGGGAACCCTCAAACGGACGGGGGCGCCGCGCCTCAAACGCCGGCATTATCTGGTTGCGCTCGCCGGGCTGATTCTGCTGCGCGCGCTGCTTTATTGGCAAATCGGTTCCGCGGTGGGCTGGACCGCCAGCCTGAAGCTGGTCGCCATTTCGATTTGGTTCCGCAGCGATTATTTCAGCCGCATGCTGCTTTACTCGATTGGCAGTTTTGCGGTGACGCTGGTGGTGTTCTACTTTTGGCTGCTGTTTCTGTCACTGGTGAGTCGTCGTGCGGCGGAAACCGATCCATTCCAAAAACTCGCGCGGCTGCAACTTGGCATCGTCAACGGCTGGCCGTTGCCGGTGAAGCTGCTTTTACCGTTTTTGTTCGGCGGCGTGGTGTGGTGGGTCTTGAGCTGGCCGCTCACGTGGTGGGGATTTATTCCATCTCCTGTGTCACAAGTCCACCGGATTGAGCAGGCGGCGACGATCGGACTGGGCTCTTACCTCGTCTGGAAATATCTCATCGCAGCCTTTCTCGTGCTGCACATGGTCAACAGTTACATCTATCTCGGCAATCATCCCTTTTGGAATTTCGTGAATTCGACGGCGCGCGATCTGATGTCGCCGTTGCGGCGGTTGCCGTTGCGTGTGGCGCGGGTGGATTTCGTGCCGGTGGTGGGCATTGCGTTGGTGTTTTTAGCGGCGGGTCTGGTGGAAGGGGGACTCGTAAAACTGTACGGCGCGTTGCCGTTTTGAGCGACCGGTTGCACGGCCTTTTATGTGCCGGGGGCTTTGGGAAGTTTCAAAATGGCAGTTGTGCCCGTCCCTTTTTCACTTTGAATCGTCAGTGTGCCGCCGTGCAACTGGGTGAGGCGCTGGGTGATGGTGAGGCCCAAGCCAAGCCCCTGTTGCTCCTGCATTTTGCGGTCAAACTGCATGTAGGCGCCGACATCTTGAATTTGCTCGGTCGAGAAACCGCGTCCGCGGTCGCTGATGGACATGATGATGCTTTGCGGATCGCTTTTCAACTCAACGCGGACGGGCGATCCAGCAGAGGAAAACTTGAACGCGTTCTGCACAAGTTCGTCCACGATTTTGCCGAGGTATTCCTCGGACATGGGCATCGGCGCGTCGGTCAATTCCAAAATCAGGTCTTGAGCGCGGCTGGCCTGCCGGGCCTGCTCACTCGCGCGGGCCTCGATGACTTTGGCCGGGGAATCGGTCTGTCTTGACCGCATCATCGCGATTTTCTGCGGGTCTCCGCGCAACAATTCGATTTGCGCATAGATGAGAAAATTTTCGATCAACCGTTCGAGGCGCTTGCCGGACTGATGAATCACCTGACCCATTTCGGCGATTTCGCTTTCCCCAAGCGTCGCAGCGTCAGTGGAAAGAATTTCGCCGTAGGCAAGAATGCCGTTAAGGGGGGTGCGCAATTCGTGCGGCAACGCCATGCTGATGGCATCGCGCAGGTCGGCCAGTTTGCGTTCGGCATCCGCGCGTACGGTCTGAACTTTTTTCAACCGGGCCTCGACGGCGGCGTTAAGCCCGTCAATCGTAAACGGCTTGGCCAGGTAATCGTCGGCGCCCAGTTCCATGCCGTGACGCATGCCGGCGGTGTCGGCCAGTCCTGTCATCAAGATGAAAGGGATGGCTGCCGTGGCAGGCTCGTTGCGAAGGGACGAAAGCGTGCGGTATCCGTCCACTTTTTCCATGTTCACGTCGCAGAGGATCAGGTCGGGCAACTCCTTGCGTGCCTTTTCGATGCCAATGATGCCGTTTTCCGCCTCGATGATTTCGAAGCCTTTGCGCGCCAAGGCAAGCCGCATCATCTCGCGCAGCCATTCTTCGTCGTCAATTATCAGAATTTTCTTCATCCGCAACGGTTGACTGTCAACTGTTTTGCAAAGCGTGTCAATTCAGCCCCAAAATGTTGTGGGAGGCAAGGATTGGCATTATGTGAATCACGCTGCTGTCCAAACGTGACATCCGCGCGCCCGGCTCACTTGCGATCGGGAAGGGCCACGTAATGATTGAGCGTCAGGCCCGTGTAAATTTGACGCGGACGATAAATCCGCCCTTTCGGCTCATCCATGATTTCTTTGTAGTTCGCAATCCAGCCCGGCATCCGACCGATGGCGAAAATGACGGGGAACATTTCGACCGGCAGTCCCATGGCCCGCATGATGATGCCGCTGTAGAAATCAACGTTGGGATAAAGCTTGCGCTCGACGAAATAGGAGTCGTGCAGCGCCGCCTCTTCCAGCCGCTTGGCGATGTCCAGCAACGGATCCGTGATGTGCATGCCGCTAAGCAAATCGTCACAGGCTTTTTTGATGATTTTGGCACGTGGATCGTAGTTTTTGTAAACCCGATGGCCAAAGCCCATCAACCGCTTGCCGCTGTTCTTATCCTTTGCCGCCGTAATAAATCGCGAGCCGTCATCACCCTCGCGATGGATTTGTTCCAGCATCTCCACCACCGCCTGGTTGGCACCGCCGTGGAGCGGCCCCCAAAGCGCGCAGACGCCCGCCGCCGCCGAGGCAAAGAGGTTGGCCTGACTGGACGCCACCATGCGCACCGTCGCCGTCGAGCAATTCTGCTCGTGATCGGCGTGCAGCACGAAGATCAAGTCCAGCGCTTTGACCACTTCCGGTTTCAAATCGTAGTCTTCGTATGGCATCGAAAACAGCATGTGCAGGAAGTTGGCGGTGTATTTGTAGGCCCTCTTGGGATAAATCAGCGGCAGGCCGCGCGATTTTCGGAATGAAAACGCCGCAATCGTACGCACCTGCGAAATCAGCCGGGCCGCGTACACCTCGAATTCCTTCGTCTTTCCCCAGTGCCAGTGCATCAATCCTTCATCAAAGCAGCTCGCTGCGTTGATCATCCCCGACAGAATCGCCATCGGATGCGCCCCGGTGGGAAAACCCTGGAAATGATATCGTACGTCCTCATGGAGATATTGGTTTTCCGTGAGCATGTCAGAGAAGCGTCGCACCTCCGTGCGATTCGGCAGGTGGCCGTAAATAATCAAAAACGCCGTCTCGATAAACGTGGACCTTTCGGCTAGCTCCTCGATGGGGATGCCGCGGTAACGCAAAATACCCTTCTCACCGTCAATGTAGGTGATCCGGCTCAGGCACGAGCCGGTGTTGGCGTAGCCTTCGTCCAAGGTGATGTAGCCGGCGGTGCTGCGGAGCGCGGAGATGTCCACCGCTTTCTCGCCTTCGGCCCCCTCCACAATCGGGAGAGAATACACCTTGCCCTCAAGTTCTAATTTAGCCTCTTTGTTCATAGGCGACCATTGCGATGTTTTGAATCTTTCAGCATCCAGTTTGCAGGAAGAAAATTGTTTGGCAAGGGGCGAAATACCGGCGGCGCAAAATTGAGAAGATCAAATTCCCAAAAAGATTTGCTTTTTCCCGAAGCTGCGGTAGATACTGCGGTCAACAAATTGCTCGACCAATTGTTGCTTGGGCGATACATCGGTTCCTCACGACCAAGTCAGGCAGTCAGGTCCAATGAATGAATTGTGTTTGTTAGCCGTCGTGGGGGCCGCTTCGAATAAGGCGGAACTCGTTTACATCTGGGAACAGGCCACGCCTGAAGGCAAGGCCGTCATCATCTTTTTAATTCTGTTCTCCATCATGGCGTGGTCGGTGATGACCTCGAAAGCCATCCAAATGCGCCGCGCCAAGAAGCTCAACCAGTTTTTCACCAACGAATTCAAGACGCAGAAGGATGTGCTCGACATGTTCGACCGCAGGATTCAGGTGGACGGCTGCCCGCAATTTGCGGTCTATCAGGCGGGCAGTGTCGAACTGGATGCGCGATTGCGCGGCGAAGCCGGCGAAGGCCGCAAAAAGCATGTCTCGCTTAAAAGCATGGAGCACGTGAAGCGTTCGCTCGAAAACGCCGTGGCACAGGAATCGTTGAAGCTGGAATCCGGACTGATTTTGCTGGCGATTGCGGTGAGCGGCGCGCCGTTTCTCGGATTGCTTGGCACGGTGTGGGGCGTCATGAGCACGTTCGGCCACATTGCGCAGCAAGGCAGCGCGACGATGGCCGCCATGGCGCCGGGCGTTTCCGCCGCGCTCATTACGACGGTGGCGGGCTTGCTCGTCGCGATTCCTTCGATGTTTGGTTACAACTGGCTGGTTCACAATCTGCGCACGCTCACGGTGGAACTGGACAACTTCGCGCAGGAATTGGTGTCAAAGATGGAAACGGAATATCTGGAAGAAGAATGAAACCGCGAATGAACACCAATTTACACGAATCAGTGTGGGCCAAACTTCGTGTCCTTTCGTGTTTATTAGTGGTTGCCTGAAATCATGCGACGCTTTTCACAACGCAGTTATCTCGTGACGCTGAGTGAAATCAACATCACGCCGCTGCTCGACCTGGCGTTTGTGTTGTTGATCATTTTCGTCATCACCACGCCGTTGCTGGAGCAGAGCATCGAACTGAAGCTGCCACAGGGCGGCAGGCCCGACAAATTCATCAACAAGAGCGACATTCGCACCGTCGAAATCAGTCCGCAGGGTGTGTATGCACTCGACCGCCGACGCATGCCGTTGGAGCAAATTGAGGCGGCATTGGTCAGAGACTTTCGCGCGAATCCGAACCTGATTGTGTATATTCGCGCCGACGATATGGGTCGGAACAAGGATTTGTATGCGGTGATTGACCGCTGCCAGCGCAACGGCATCACGCGCTACTCGCTCCGGACCGAACCGGCGGGCAAACCATGAATCGCTTGCAAAAAAAATGCCTCATTGCCGCGATAGGTTTTCACCTGTTGCTGCTGCTGATTCTTTTTGTCGGCCCGGCATTTTTGTCGTCGCGCAGCGGGGTGGATGATTTGCCGGTGTTGGATTTCGTGCCGGTGAAGACGATTGACCGGGCATTCTCCGGCGGCGGAAACCCGAACGCCCAGCCACCACCGCCAGCCCCCAAGCCGCAACCGCAAGTCGCGCCACCCGCACCACAACCACAGCCGCAACCGCCGAAAGTGGAAAAGGTGGAACCGCTGAAAGAAATCGTTCGGCCAACCAAACCCGACCCGGATGCCTTGGAAAAAGCCAGCGACAAATCGCGCAAGACCGAAATTAGCACCAAAATCGTGACGCGGCCCAAGAATGCGAGCCGTCAGGCGACGTCCTCGGATTCGGATTCGCAAGCACGCGCGGATGCCAAGCGACAAAGCGAACAGTTCAGCAGCGCAGCCCGGCAACTTCGCGAGGGGCTTTCGTCTCCCACCACAGTTGACATGCCCGGTCCGGGCGGCGGCGGGCCGACGTACGCCAATTTTCTTCAAGCTGTTAAAAGCATTTACGCACAGGCGTGGATTGTGCCGGACGGCGTGACTGATGACGAAGCCACCGCCACCGCATCCGTGACGATTGCGAAAGATGGCACGGTAATTTCGGCGCGCATCATCCGTTCCTCTGGCAATGCTGAAGCGGACCGGTCGGTGCAGGCAGTGCTGGACCGCATCCGTTTCGCAGTGCCATTGCCGGATGATGCCAAGGAAGAACAGCGCACCGTCACCATCAAATTCAACGTCAAAGCAAAACGATTACTCGGATGAACAAAATTACGCGACTGAAACAAATTCTGATTGCAGCGAGTCTGATTGGATTCGGCTGTCCCGCCCACGCACAAACCGAAATTGAAATCACGAAGGACGTTATTCCGGGCAACGCAAGACCCGTTCCAGTTTCACTCAGCGGTTTTACCGGCGAGGCGGCGGAGGTGATCCAGTTCGACCTTTTCGTGCAAGGGTTCAGCATCACCACGCCCGACGCGGCGCAGTATCTCATCAGTGGCAGCAACAGTGGCGACGTCCAAGGCCATGTGATAGACCGCTTTAACAAGACCGCGTTGGTGAACAAAAGCTACACTGGCGCGTCGGTGCGTCGGGAAGCGCACGCGTTCGTGGATGATTTTCTCCAGGCCATCGGACGCAAAGGCATCGGCCAGACCAAAATCGCCTTCAAGGGGGAGGCGGGCTTGAACAGCGAAATCCATGTTGCCGATTTCGACGGCCACAACACCCTGGCCATCACTCACGACGATACCATCGTGGCCGCGCCGGCATGGGTGCCGGGCCGGCTGGCGCTTTTTTACACCTCCTACAAACTCGGCAATCCGGATATTTTCTTTCACGACTTGAGCACCGGCCAGCGTCGCGCCATTGCGCATTATTCCGGGTTGAACACCAGCGCCGCGCCGTCACCGGACGGCTCGAAAGTGGCGATGATTTTAAGCAAGAGCGGTAATCCGGATGTGTGGGTTGCCGATGCCGATGGAAGCAATCTCAAGCAATTGACGAAAACGTCGCAGGACCAGTCGTCGCCATGCTGGTCGCCGGACGGACAATGGATTTGTTTCGCAACGAAAATCAATGACAGGCGGCTGCTCGCCAAAGTGTCGCCGTCGGGCGGTCCGACGCAGCGCGTCCCCACTTCGGGCGTTTCCAACCCGTCGGAACCGGACTGGTCGCCGGACGGCAAATGGATCGCGTTTACGGCGCAGATGGGCGACTTCGAAATTTGCGTGGTGCCGGCCTCGGGAGGCACGGCCACGGTGCTGGTGGACGGCGAAGACCCGTCGTGGGCGCCGAATTCCCGGACGTTGGTTTTTGTCCGCCGCGTCGGTGGACGCCGCGTTCTCTCTTTGCTTGACGTGCCGACAAAACAAGTCAAGGATGTCTCCCGGATTTCGGGAAGCAATTCGCAACCCAGTTGGGCCAAATAGCCCTTTCAAAACAGGACATAAAATGAAATCGAACAAGTTGATGTATTTGCTGGTAATCGGTCTGACGCTCACCCTCGCTGCCGCCGGTTGCAAAAAGAAACCCGTCGGCGTCACGCCACTGCCCGGACAACGCACCGGCGCGGTCGGCGGAGAACAGGCCGCAACATTGCCACCCGGCGGCGCAGTCGGACCCGGCGAGAATGTCTCAACAGGTGGTGGCGCGACCGCTGGTCTTGACGAATTTGAAGGCATGGCGATGGATCGCGCCGCATTGGCCGCACACACGGTTCACTTCGATTATGACAGCGCCGCCGTCAAGAAGAGCGAGAAATCGAACGTCGCCGCCGTGGCTGACGCACTGAAATCCGATTCCACCGCGAAGCTGCTCATCGAAGGGCACTGCGACGAGCGCGGCACCGATGAATACAACCGGGCGCTGGGCGAACGCCGCGCGCTGGCGTTGCGCGAGACACTGGCCAAGCAGGGCATTGATCCAAACCGTATTCGCACCATCAGCTATGGCAAGGACCGCCCGGTGGCGCAGGGTCACGACGAGTCGGCATGGAAGCAAAACCGCCGCGGTGAGTTCGTTTTGTTGCATCCCAAGCAGTAACGCGACAAGTTGATCCAGTTTGAGCCGGGGTGTTTTGGCGCTTTACTCTGAGCGCACCCCGGCTTAGCTTCTTAAACGCTAGGCGAGTTTATGAATACAATGTTTGCAGGAATGCTCGGTGGTTGGGAGATTGTCCTGATTCTGGCGGTCATTCTGATTCTGTTCGGGGCGAGGAAGGTGCCTGAATTGGCCCGTGGGCTCGGCTTGGCCGTCAAGGAATTCAAGAAAGCCTCGCGCGAAGTGACTGACGAAATTCAAAACGCGACGGACGACAAATCGCCCCCGTCTCAGCAGCAGGGCAAGCTGCCGTCCAATGGCGGGCAACCCAAAACCGAGCAGACCGTTTCCCAATCTCCCCCCGGTCCGAAGGCCTGATTGCGGTTGAGCGCTTCCGGTCATGGCAGATGACAACGAAGTGGAACGCCTCGACGACGATCGAGAGGGTGGGCCGGTAAAGACATTCCTCGAGCATCTCGAAGACCTGCGCTGGGTGCTCATCAAGAGCGCGGTGGCGCTGTCAGTTGCGGTATTGCTCTGCCTCATCGCCGGCAATTACGTCGTTCAAATCCTCAAGTGGCCGCTGGAACGCGCAGAAATCCGCTATCCGGTACAAACCAGGTCGTCACCGTCAACTTTACCACGAATCGAATCGGCGTTTTCCACCTCAGCGCCGATCAGCAACGGGCGCTGGACTTGGGCACAAATCGCTTTGTCGCCATCGAGGTCTCACCGCTCACGATCGGAACCAATCAGGTTTTGGGCTGGCAAGTTGACACGAATCCGGCGGCGGCACAAACGGCACAACATCTCCACGTTGATTTGATCAACCTTAGTCCGGCAGGCGGATTTTTTGTGGCATTTCAGGTGGCGTTTTACGGCGGGTTGGTGCTGGCCGCGCCGTTCATTTTTTATTTCGTGTTGGCGTTTGTTTTCCCGGCGCTCAAAATGCGCGAGCGCAAATACGTTTATCGCGCACTGGCCATAGGCGGCGGCTTGTTCATTGCGGGCGTGGCGTTCTGCTACTTTGTGTTGATGCCGTGGGCGCTTGCTGCATCGCAGGTCTATTCCAACTGGCTCGGATTTTCGGCCACACAATGGAAGGCGGAGGATTACATCAGCTTCGTTTGCAAATTCATGCTTGGCATGGGGCTGGGTTTCGAACTCCCGGTGGTGTTGCTGACGTTGGTGAAGATCGGCGTGCTGAGCTACGGCACTCTAAGAAAAATGTGGCGCTACATGGTCGTCATCAACCTGTTCCTCGGCGCCGTGTTGACGACGCCGGAAGTGATTACACAGCTCATGATGGCCGTTCCGCTCTACGTGCTATACGAGATCAGCGTGTGGATCGCCTGGTATTGGGAGCGGAAAGAAAAGAAGCGGCTGGCAGCCGAAGAAGCAATGGGAGCGAATTAAAGCGTATTGCAGATAGAATATTCTGCTTGCGACGCCGTCTAACCCTTCACCAGCGTGCCATCGCGCCGTAAGCGATACCGCTCGCCGCGCCACTCGATTTCATCCCCGGCAAACGCGCACGCCCAAATCGCCGCTTGCAACAAATCTTTCGCCGACACCATCCACACATTCGCCGCCGTCGAAGTGGATTGCGTCAAACGTTGCTGCAAATCCAGCGCAGTTGCCCATCGCACGAACAGACAAATGAGAACGGCCACTGCTGCTTTTGTGCCGAAATCAGCCGCCAGCCATAACAACGGCCAGAATGTGCCGTTCGCGAGAATGCTGAAAAAATACGGCAGCGGCTGGCAGACGCGAATCGTCCGCGCCCAACGAAGTTGGTGCTGCCAGACAGCACCCCAGCCCATCGGCTCGGATAAACAATCCACAACGACCGGACAAATCTCAATCCGATGCCTGTGCGCAGCGATGCGGTGGCCCAGTTGATAATCGTCCGCCAGACAGTCCGCCAGTGTCCGGAATCCGCCGATTTCATCGAGCTGCTTTCGTCGCGTCGCCATCACTGCGCCAAGAGCGAAGTCGAGTTTGCGAAAGCTTGCGCTTTGCAGTACTCTGACTCCAAAAATCCGCGTTGACGGAAATAGTTTCCCACTGCATGGCAGGCGTTGTCGGATTCGCCAGTCGATAGAAACAATTCACCAAACCGACTTTTCCGTCCCGGAGCGGTGCGACGACGTTCGACAACAAATCGCCGGGCACGCGTACGTCCGCGTCGCTGATGACGATCACCTCGTGTTTTGCCTGCCGTTCGAGTTGGGCCAGTTTGGAGACTTTCGCATTCGCTCCCAGCCGTTCGTTGCAAACTACCAATCGGGCGTCACGCCGTGGAAATTCTTCAATCAATTTCTGGACAACTTTACACGCCGGATCGTCGGCGTTCGCCACGCCGAACAGGATTTGGATTTCTCCCGCATAATCCTGCGCGAACCAGCTTCGCAAACACGCTTCAGTTTGCGCGTCCGCGCCCTTGAGCGGTTTGAGCAACGTGACAGCCGGAGCGAACGATTTATCTGCGACACGCTGATGCAAAGGAAAGCGCCGCGCAGCAAGCCATTGCCACAGCATGAGCGCCAGACTCAGCATTGTAAACGTTGCCAAGATCAAATTCACAGCCGTTTCCTAAACGGAGATCGGACATTCAGCAAGGACAGTTTATCCAACTCTGTTTTTCTCCGCGATTTCGCGTTTGTGCTTAAAATTCAAAAATGAACGTCGTTCAACTTGTCTCCCCTCACAGCGTCGGCTTTCGTTAATTTGAACTCTGTCCAACGCGGACAATTATTTTGCGGAGAAACGCCTCTTTACATTCGATTTCTGTGTAGCAGATTACTTCAAGTGATGATGGCTTTTCTGGATTCAAACATCTGGGGTTTGCTTGCAATGCCGACGGGGGTCCTGATCGGCTTCGGTGCCGCGCTGTTCGTCTGGTTGCGGGATGAACTGCGTTCCAGCCCGTCAAAAAAGAACAAGGACAGCCGCTAATTTTCCCCGGCCCGGCGTCTCGTCTGATTTCCAGATGCAATTTGCAGCCACGGCGGCTTTTCGCATTTGTCATTTACGACTCCGGGAAGCAGCGTAAAATCCAGCCATGACCCAGAAAATCGGAGTGGCCATCATTCACGGTGTCGGCCAGCAGAAGCCTGACTTCGCCGAGGGCATCAAGCAGGAACTGACCCGCCGTTTTGTTGACCTTGTGAAAAACGTTTCTGCCGACCCAGCGTCGCAACTCGTGGTGCAACCGGTTTATTGGGTGCCGGTGCTGCAAAACGAGGAAGACCAATTGTGGCAACGGCTGTTGAACGGCGGCGAGTTGGATTATCGCGGTCTCCGGAAGTTCGTGGTCAGCTTTGCCGGCGACGCCATCGCCTACCAGCCCGCGCCGAAAGAGCGCGACGCGTATGACGCGGTGCATCAGGTGGTCGCCGACAGCCTCAAACAACTCGCGGCCAACGCCGGCGCGTCGGCGCCGCTGTGCGTCGTCGCGCACAGTTTGGGCACGGTGATTGCCAGCAATTACTTCTACGATTTGCAGATGGACGAGGAACGGAAATTGATCAGCGCCGGCATCCGCAAACGGATGGGCGACACGCCGCTCGAACGTGGCGAAACGTTCACGTCGCTTTACACGTTCGGCAGTCCGATTGCGCTCTGGAGCCTGCGGTATCGCGATTTCGGAAAACCCATTGCCGTGCCATCGCCGAAATTGGCAAATCATTATCCCAGCCTCGCACAAAAAGGCGAGTGGGTGAATTTCTACAGCAAAAACGACGTCATCGGCTATCCGCTCAAGGAATTGAACGCCGCTTATCATGCTGTCGTGACAGAAGACCGGCCGGTGAACGTCGGCGGCATTTTGACGAGTTGGAATCCGTTGTCACACGATGAGTATTGGACAGCCGACAATGTCACGCAGCCGATAGCCGAAGGACTGGCGCGCGTCTGGCGTTGCGCCAATAAGCTGTAGCGACGGTGGTGCGCGGTGTGGTTGACAAACCGGCCTTGGCAAAAACGATGAAATTGCGCCCCGACCAGAAAATCATCCTCACCCAAACGGTGGGATTTCCGAAAAAGTAGAAGGCACACCTACTACGAAGTTTTGTCCGAGGCGATAATGCTTGATGGAAAATGGGGAAAGTGGTTTGGTCGCTGATATGAATGCCGAACAGAGAAAGAAGGCTGCAGCACATTTTAAATTGCACAAACAATTGTTACTCACAATTAACGTGTTGGATGCCGACTTAAAATTTGCTGCGAAGCAATGGCGAGAAAGCACCTCAAATCAACAATTCTGGGCACGAACCAGCATTCGTTGTCTTTGTGCTTCTGTTGAAGGAGTTTTAAGCGTGTTAAAGAATGTCACACCTGGTACAGCAAACTACTTCGACGTGCATTTGAGCGAAAAGGAAATTGAATTGGCAACTGAACGTCGAAGGCACAGCAAAAACGGCTTTATCAAAGAAATCCGTGTATTTTCACCTTTTCCGGAAAGAGTTAAGGAAACATTCGAGCTGTTTGTGAAAGCTCATGAGGCCGATGTTTCAATTGAATATAATGACGCAGGATTTGATGATTTACGTGATACTTTTGAATTACGAAACAGGCTCATGCATCCAAAAGGAGTATTTGATCTTGAGGTGAGTAGCCAAGCGCTGGAATCAGCGATTCGAGGCCAAAGATGGTTTGCAAACGTGCTTAATTTGGTTCTAGAAAAATGCGGAGAAAAACAACCGTTTTCCAAGCGCAATCTTAACAATTGATTATTTCACTTTCACCCGGAACTCGCTCGCGTCGGTGATTTTTTCGAGGTCGCCTTTGTAAAATTCCTAGCGGTATTCCTTGATTTCGAGCAGAGCGGAGCAACTTGTCAGCGACCGTCCGGTCTGTTATCGTTTCTGCCATGAGCACGGTTGCAGAAATTGAAGCGGCGCTTGAGCATCTGCCAGCAAATGAATTGCTGCGGCTGCGGGAATGGTTTCTTTCCCGTCCCGTCGCCACGTCATCGCTCAAGCCGAAGACCGGCGCGGAGCTTGCCAAGCTTTGGCCCACCCGAACCCACTTGCGTCCCGCCGAAGCCGACGCTTTGGCCGCTGAATTAAATGGCGGTAGAAAATCGCCACCCCAACCGTCGGCATGGGAGTAATCCTCGACAGTTCGGTGCTCATCGCCGCCGAGCGCAAACGCTTCGATCTGGCGCGCTTTCTGTCCGCGAACCCCGACGAGTTGTTTTTTATCACAGCCATCACCGCGTCTGAATTGCTTCATGGCTGTGCGCGGGCGACGGATGCCGTCATCCGTGAACGGCGCACGCAGTTTGTGGAAGATGTGCTCCAAGATTATGCCGTGTTGCCGTTCAACTTGCCGGAAGCGCGAGAACACGCGCGGCTTTGGGCGGAGTTGGAATCGAAAGGAACGCTCATCGGCGAACGCGATTTACTAATCGCGTCGATTGCCAAAACAACCGGTCATTCCTTGGCGACACTGAATCGGGATGAGTTTGCGCGGATCCCGGGCTTGGCGCTGGTGGATGTCGGCGTGTTCAGTTGATCCTCACCCGAAACCCGCTCGCGTCGGTGATTTTTTCAGGTCGCCTCTGTAAAATTCGTCGCGGTATTCCTCGGTTTCCAGCAGGTGCTGGTCCAGTTCCTTTTTGTCGCGCTTGATGATGAATTTCAGTTCGTCCATGTCGTCGGACCAGCGGAACCCGTTGAAAAATTCCGCCCCGGCGAACTGCGTTTTGTAGAGCGCATTGTCCGAATAGCACGTGCCGAGGTAGAGATGCTTGAAGCCGCGCTCGGCGAACAGCGCCGCCGCCGAGGTCATCATGAACATGCCGAGGTTGCGAGCGTAGTAGTTCAGGTCGTAGAAGGCGTAGTAGTAATAGGCGAGTTCCTTGCCCTCCACGTAAAGTGTCGCGACGCCGACTTCCGCGCCGGTCTTGGCGTCCGTAAACACGAGCAGATGCGAGATGATCGGCGTGCTGAAAAGCGCGTCGAGCCGCTCGAACGTCATCACGTCCTTGCCGAATTTGATGTCGGCGTAGGTCTTGAAAAACTGGCGGCGTTCCGGCGTGTAATTGTATTTGTCGCGCGGCACGAGTTTCACCTCGATGCCCACGCCTTTGCGCAGGATGCGGCGGTTCTCGGATGACGGCTTGAACTTCGCGAGGTTCACCCGCACCTGTCGGCAGAGATAAAAGCGGTCGAGGTTGCGCGACGACGGCAGAAAGCCCGCGTTGAAAATGTCCGACGGCGTTTCGCCCGGCTCCGGCACGGCCCAGATGGCGTAGGGAAACTGGTAATGCTCGTAGTCGGAGTTTTGCTCGGAGAAAAGGAGTTTCATTCGCGCACCACGAATTAAACACGGAATTACACGGAAAAGGAACTCCTAACTCATCACTCGGTGCACGAGGCTTCCGGTTTCAAACAATTTCCACCGGGCATTTCGGCAGCGCATCCAAAAACGTCTGGCCGTATTGCTTGGTCAAGAATGCGATTGTCCAGCACCACGATGATGCCCGTATCGGTCTTGGTGCGGATCAGCCGCCCGACGCCCTGGCGGAATTTCAAAATTGCTTCCGGCAGCGAAAATTCGCCGAACGAATCTCCGCCGCGCGCTTCAATCGCCTCAATCCGCGCCTCGATGAGCGGATGGTCCGGCACGGCAAACGGCAGCCGCGTGATGATGACGTTGGTCAGCGCTTCGCCCGGCACATCCACTCCCTGCCAGAAACTGTCCGTGCCGAAGAGCACCGAGTCCACGTCGTCCTTGAACTTCTCCAGCATCGTCGAGCGCGGCGTGCCGGTGCCTTGCACGAAACATGCGATGCCCAGCTTGTCGAAAAACGGCTGCATCCGCTCGCCGAGCTCCTGCATGAGCTTGTAATTCGTGAACAGCACGAACGCCTTGCCATGCGTCTGCTTGACGAAATGCTCGATCCAATGCTCCAGCGCATCGGCGTAACCGGCCTCGCGCGGGTCGGGCATTTTCTTGGCGACGAACAATTTCATCTGCCGCTCGTAATCAAACGGCGTGCCGACTTGGAGTTGAACTGGCGGAATCAGCGCCGACGCGTTTGGCAAAATAGGCGAGAGGTTCGGGGCGCTGAGGACCGAGGCGATCGCCTTTCGCCTCGCGTCTCGCGCCCAATACCTGCGCTTGTGGCGCCAGCGTCGCACTGGTCATGATGATGCTCGTGTCGCTTTCGAACAAACGACGGCGCAGAAAATCAGCGACGTCCACCGGCGCGGCGTTGAGCGCGAGATTTTTGTGCGCCTTGCCGCCGCGTTCGACCCAGTAAACGTGGTCCGGCGCGCTCTGTTCGAGGAACGCCTTCACCTCGTCGCGCAATTCGGCCAGCCGGCGATTGCACTCGACCAGTTCCTGCCCGATGTCCTTGTCCTCGCTCAATTTGATCAACTCGCTCACCGCTTCGCGCAGACGTTGGATCGGCAGCGTGACGTTGTCCTTCACCAGTTCCGCGCGGCGGATGCGGAGTTCGGTCCACGCGCGTTGCTTCTGGTGGGGCGAGCGTCCCCGCGGGCCGAAACTCTCTGATTCGCTCTTGATTTGTCGGTTCAATTCCTCGCACGCCGCCTCGACGTTCTCAAAGAATTTGTCCGCCTCGCTCAAAATGTCGGCCACGAGTTTCACCGCGCTGCCTTTGCGCAACGTGGCGAGCAGGCCTTTTTCCGTGCGCGGATTCCAGAGCCGGTTCAGCGCGTAACGCACCTGTCCGCTCGACACGCTCAGGCCGATGTGCTTCGACGCGACGTGCTCCATCTGGTGCGCCTCGTCGAAGATGACGAAGTCGTTCTTGAACAGAATGCCGCCTTCAATCTCCTCCTCAATGCCGCCGAGCAGCGTGAAAAACAGCGTGTGATTCAACACCAGCACGTCGGACGAAAGAAACTTGTTCCGCGCGCGCTGGAAGAAGCAGACGCCGTGGTCTTTGGCGAAATCGGACGGAAAGCCGCAAATTTTCGGCGAGCACAACCCGCGCTCGGAGCAAACTTGCGCCCAGACCTTCGGGTCAGGCTCGACGTCAAAATCCGACAGGCTGCCGTCCTTGGTTTTCTTCGACCACTCGTGGATGCGCTGCAATTCCTCGGCCTCAGACGACGTGAACAGGTTGCCGGATTGCTGCATGGCCTTGTGCAACCGGCGCGTGCAAAGGTAATTTGCGCGGCCCTTAAGCATGGAGAAGCTGAATTTCACCTGCTCGGGCAGCGAGCCGAGCACGCTAGCGAGCATCGGCAAATCTTTTTCCGTGAGCTGCTCCTGCAAATTGATCGTGTGCGTGGAAACAACGGCCTTTTTTTTGTGCGCAACTGCGAAAAGAATCGCCGGGACGAGATACGCAAGCGACTTGCCGACGCCCGTGCCGGCTTCGACGGCGAGATGCTCCTGGTTCTGCAACGCCTGCGCTACGGCAACGGCCATCTCCTGCTGCTGCGGGCGGAACTCGAAATTGCTCGCCTTGGACAGAATTCCGCTTGGCGAAAAAATCTCCTCCACCTGCGCGACCAAATCCACGCCTGCGGGCTGCTGTTCGATGACGGAAATCACTCTAAGTCTTCTATGAACTCGCTAAAGGCTTCTTTCTCGACATTTAGAAAATAGTCGAGCCTCTGTTTCAGCAACTCTTTCTCCGGCCCTAGCCGCGCTTCGACCATTGCTTCCAATGTATCTCGAGCACCCAAAATTCCTATGTTGTCCCCAAACCAGTCAATATAACGGTCAATATCTTCCGGCATTTGGGCCACTAGCGTAAACGCTCCCTTCCACCAAGGCTCGCTTAAGTACCCAGCGATAGATTCTATGTTTTTCGTCACTAGCTCTTTTGCGACCAAATATTCTTGGAACTTCAAGTGGCCAAACCCGTAGTCACCAACATCTGTCGTAGGCAAAAGGACGTTGCAGGGGTCGTAAAGTTCCATGACCGCAAGTTCGATTTCTTGAGAACTAAGGCGATTTTGCAGGTCTTTGATCATGAGTGCTCCAAGAGCCTCAAGTCGCGCGTACCTCGTTTTTCGCTTGTGCAGTTCAAAAGCTATCTTACGCGCGATTAATTCAAGTAGAGACATGTTGGTTTTAATTCGTGTCGTTCTCTTGACGATGTCATAATGCCCAAGCAAAAGCCTTAGCCTTTCGTCGTATAGTCTATTCTCTCTATCCAAGATTCGCTCCACGGGAATCTCTAATGTCAAATCATCAGGAATCTTGCGTCTTATTTGTTCCGACCAAATTCCTGCAGCTTCTGCTATATCGGGGTTTTCTAGCAATGTTTCCCAACCTCTGAACATTGTCTGCGATTCCTCTAAGAATTTCCGAAGCGTGGCCTTATCATTTTGCTTTCGCTGCTGATTTTTGACGTTTTTGGCAAACCGTTTTTGGCAATCGGCTAACGCTCTTGAAATGTTTGGTCCATCCAATATTTTTTTACTCGTCAGTTGCTCGATTTCACGACGGACAGAATGAACGCGGTCAAGAAGTGGTTGCAGCACGTCATAGTATTTACGATAGTCTTCTGTACGGAACAATCTCGCCCATCCTAGGCTCGAGTTGCGACCCAAGTAACGACGCTCTTGTGTTTAGCTCTGAAAACTCCTTGATATTGAGAATGCTAGCCGTTGGTGGTGATGAAGTCTGCATGGCGTGCGTCTTTTGTCCAAAAAAGTTGCTTAGCATTTTTTTGCAGACTTCAATAAACTCAGCACACTTTTGGATTTTTGCCGCACAGTCTTTGGCTTCCTTCAATCCCTTTTCTGGTTTTTTCGTATAATCATTACGATGTTTCTCGATATTTTTTTCGTTTATTTTGCGAAATGCGCTGTTCTCTTCGCGTTGCCGAATCTTTCCGCTCTTGTCGATTTCACCCCAAAAACTCTTCTCATCAAATTCTTTGGTTTTCCGCAAAGAACCTCGTTTTGATTCGCCCCAGACCAAAACGAAGCGCGCAGTATATTTTGCTGAGATCTAAGATCCGTCGGTAGTGTAACGCTTCTAACAGTACCTTATTGTTCAAGGTTTTGGAGGTTCTTTCCGAAATCACAATAACTGAACCAAGTGCTTTTTTTGCAACTTCTGGCAATCGCTTTATGTACCAGTTCTGTCAATTTTGGCCCGTCAATAATTTTTACTCTTCGTGTTTGAAGCGCTCGGTATGCTCTTGAACCGTGTTTCCAGCGCCCTAGTGTCTATTGGAAATGGCGTTACAAATTACACAGAACCCGGATAGTGAAGTTGCCCGCTTTTATTAGGCACTGCCGTTTCACTTGCTTGCTGTAGCTGATTGACGATTTCTGCAAAACTGTCTTTTGATGACGAGGCCGCTAATATTTTGAATTTTTTAACCTGCACAACTGCCAATTCGATCTCTTCAAGTTCGTTCGTCTTCCAACAAATTAGATCTCGCCCCTTTTCATAGGGCCCGCACCGTAATAGTCAACGGTGTGAAACCCAAAGGATTTGAAAAGTGGAATCAACACCTCTTGTGTCAATTCTCGTTCTGTGATGTCTTGAAATCGTCCTTGGAGTTGGTCTTGTATCGTTTTCATGTTTGCCATGCCCGCGGAATCTTTTCCTGAGTAATTGCCGCTTTTAAAGATATCGCGGCTGTTTTACGACGACTTCGATTTGCGCCTTGTTCTTGGCGATCATGTTAGCAGGAAGAACGCCGCGCCAGTTGACGCCAAGAAAAATCACCGCGCCGCGCCCGATGATGCCACCAAGGTTCAACACGCCGTTGCAACCGATTCCCGCGTCGGCGGGCTGCTGTTCGATGACGGAAATCATTCTGCGGGCCGGCTGCTGATGACAACTTTCATCGTCGCGGTCTTTCCCGGCGGCAGGGTGATTTTATTCCCGGCGATGTTGCCGGACTCAACGCAGACCATTCGCTTGAATTCCTGCTCCCCGAAGTCCTTCATGCTTTTGGATTTAACAATCCACGGATTCCAGACGACGGTGGAGGCCGTCCCGCTTTTTTCGACAACAACGGTTCGGTGAAGTTGCCGGTCGTGAATCTCCACCGGGCCGGTGGTATTCAGGTAAACACGATTTACTTCCGAGTTGATGATTATGGCCGGTTCGCGCTCGTGTCTCGTCACTTCACCATCTACTCTGTCAATGTAGTCCGCGCCTTGCAGTCCGGTGATGGTCACCGCCGTGACTATCGCCGACGGCAAAATAAGTGTGCAGCGCATTTTCAAAACTCAGACTCTGCTCCGGCGAAAGATTTGTCACGGTCAACTCCATCGTCAGTTTTTCGCCAACCGTCACGTCGAACCGGAGTTGCGCCGCGCGCCAGTCGGCTGGCAAGCCGCTTTCGGGCAAACGAAGGCTTATTTTAACGTCGCCGTTTTTTTCCGTGTCGGCCGTTTCAAGTTGCCACTCCGCCAGTCGCGCATAACCGTGCATGGGCAGCCCCACTCGCGGCCCGAACCACGGAAAAACAATCGGAACGCCGCCGCGAATCGGTTTGTCCGCCGCAAATTGGCTGGCCGCACTTAAAAATAACAATGGCGGCTCGCTATTTTTTTGAAAGCTGGTGACCTGCGCCCCGTGCAGATAAATCTCAGCTGTACTGCGTCCGCTTTGAATCACTAGTTTGGGCAAGCCGCCTTGGCCGGGCAACAACCTGACCTGCGCAGGCAACGGGACTGTTTCTGTTTTTTTCATTGTTTGTGCATTTGTTGTTCCCTCGAATATCAAACTTCCTGCGATCAACATCAGAATCTGGCGGGTTGCTTTCATGTTTCTCTCGGTCGGCGGATGACAATTTCGATCTGCGCCTTGTTTTTCGCAATGGTGTTCGCAGGCAGGATGCCGCGCCAGTTGACGCCGGGGTAAATCACCGCGCCGCGCCCGATGATGCTGCCGGGATTCAAAACGGCGTTGCAGCCGACTTCCGCGCCGTCTCCGATGAGTGCGCCGAACTTGCGCAGACCGGTGTCGAACGGCACGCCGTCCTTTTCCACGGTCACATTGCCGGGCAAGGATTTGAAATTGGATAGAATTACGCCTGCGCCAAGATGCGCTTTGTACCCGAGAATGGAGTCGCCTATGTAATTGTAATGCGGAGCGACGACATGGTTAAACAAGATCGAGTTTTTTATTTCTGTCGAGTTCCCCACGACACAGTTGTCGCCGACGATGACATTCTCGCGAATGTAAGCGTTGTGACGGATCTGACAGTTTCGTCCAATAATAGCCGGGCCTTTAATCATGACTCCATCCTCGACAACTGTCCCTTCGCCTATGAAAACGCCCTCTCCTATGAATGCGACTCCTACACAGCGGTTTTTTAATTCCGGCTTTTTATGAGTCGCGATGAATTCTTCAATTTTGGGGAGGACTTCCCACGCTCTTTCTCTTTCTTCAAAGATTGCTGCGTGTTCTGTCTGTTTCAGGTCAAACAATCCAGATGGTTTGAACATGTCTTGAGGGTAGGCACTGGTAGCGAAATTTGAAATTGGAATTTTGGAGTCTTTTTCTTCTTTTGTCGCGGTGTATAACCCCGTAAACAGTCTGGGGTATTGTGTGAAGTGGATGTTTGTTTCGTTAATTAGTGAACAACTTTCTCTCTTTTTCGCTGGTATTAATTTTCTGTTTAGTCTTCTCTTTCGTTGTAAGTACTTGTGGCGTCCTTGACACTTAAAGCTCTTTGCCTTATTCACAACATATAATATGAAGAGTTTTAAGACTAAAATACTATTATTAAATTACTCATGAACCTTACCATCGCGAAGGATCAAATCATAAACGGCCTTCAAGCAGTCCAGAATATCGTCAGTGCCCGCACCACTTTGCCAATCCTTTCCAATGTGCTCATTAGGGCGGAAGGAAACCGGGTGGAATTTACCGCGACAGACTTGGATGTGACGATAGCTTGTCCAGTCGAAGCAAACGTAAAAAAGGGGGGCGCGACGACAATTCCAGTCAAGAAACTCTTTGGAATCGTCCGGGAATTATCGTCTTCAGAAATAGATTTGGAAGTGGATGATAAGAATGTTTGCAGCGTCAAAGCAGGGCCTTCTTTCTACAAAATTCACGGCTTGAGTGCCGATGAATTCCCTCCAATGCCAAAATTCAAGGAAGACAAGAAAGTCGTTCTTCCACAGGAAACTGTAAAAGGGATGTTTAAGAAGACAGTATTTGCCGTTTCCACCGATGAATCGCGATACGTTCTCAATGGGATTTTTATCAGTCTCAAGGATCATAAGATGACAATGGTGGCAACGGACGGACGCAGACTTGCCTTGGTAGATGAAGAAGTGGACGTGTCAGAAAAGAGCCAAGGAGAATTTATCATTCCAGCCAAGGCGGTCAATGAATTGACCCGATTGCTGCAAGAAAAGGGCGAGGTTGAGTTCAAATACACCGAGAACCAAGCGGCCTTTACTCTTAAAGACGAGAAAGGTTTCTCCATCTTGATTATCACCAAGCTAATTGAAGGGAATTATCCCAATTATCGGCAAGTCATTCCCTCAGAAGTCAAGGAACGCGTGCCGCTGGTTCGTGAGGAGTTTCTGCATGCATTGCGGCGAGCGGAAATCATGACCAGCGAAAAGGCCAATTCGGTGAAGCTTGCCTTCACCAAAAACAATCTGGCAATTACCGCCAACTCACCCGAAGTGGGCGAAGCGCGCGAAAGCATCGCCATCAATTATAAAGGGAAGGAAATGGCTATTGCCTTCAACCCGAAATATTTGATCGATCCGCTCAATGCACTGACCAATGACGAAGTCTTCATTGAGTTGATTGACGAACTCAGCCCCGGCGTTCTCAAGATCAATGGACCATTCCTTTACGTCGTCATGCCAATGCGTCTGAGTTAAGAAAAGAAGAGAGAGGAACGGCAGAAGACCAAACAGAAGACAGCACGGCAAAACCGCTGCACCTTTTGTTTTCGCCCAGAGGTGGATAACGATGAAGACGAACAGCAAAGCAGCCGAAGAAAAATTTCAACAAGGATATAATTGCGCCCAGTCGGTGCTATGGTCATTTCATGACGATCTGCATTTGGACTCGGAGACCGCGTTGAAGGTCGCATGTGGTTTTGGCGCGGGCATGGCGCGAAGGCAGGAAATTTGCGGCGCGATCACGGGAGGCATCATGGTGATCGGCCTCAGGCACGGCAGGGGAGCGAATCAGGACAGGACAGCGACCGAAGAGACTTACAGCAAAACGCAGGAACTAATGAGACGGTTCGAGGCAAAACACGGCACGTGCAATTGCCGGCAGTTGCTCCAGGGGTGCGACCTGACGACGGAAGAAGGACGGAAGTTCTTCAAAGAACACGACTTGTTGAACAAAATTTGCACGGGATGCGTGCAGACAGTCGTGGAAATATTGGAGGACATTTCATAACTTCCAAGGTTCACGACAAAAATCCGAAGGTGGCGTCAAGAAGTTCACAATTTTTTCTCGAGGAGGTTGGGCAAAGAGAACTTTTTAGTCGTTTAGAAGCAGTTTAATCTGGAAATCGAACAACCACCGTATAGTTTCACCCCCGGTTTCCTATTAGACAACATCTTTAGCCAGAAACGAGTCGTATGCGAATTGTGGAAATCCGGGAAAAGACGGTTTCGATCGCCTCAGCCATTACCAATGCCTACATCGACTTCTCCAAGATGACATGTTCGGTGGTCGCACTGATCACCGACGTCGTGCGCAATGGAAAACCGGTGGTGGGTTACGGTTTCAACTCCAACGGACGCTATGGCCAGGGATCGTTGATGCGCGAACGGTTTTTCCCGCGACTAATGGCGGCCGATCCCAAAACGGTTGGTCGATGAAGCCGGCGAAAATCTCGATCCGTTCCGCATCTGGCGGACGCTGATGACAAACGAAAAACCCGGCGGCCACGGCGAACGCTCGGTGGCGGTCGGCACGATCGACATGGCGGTGTGGGACGCGGTGGCCAAGATCGCCGGCAAACCATTGTATCAGCTGCTCGCCGAACGTTATCGCGGTGGCACGCGCCGATACCAAGGTCTGGGTTTATGCCGCCGGCGGCTATTATTATCCGGGCAAAGACCTGACGGCGCTGAAGAACGAGATGAAGCGCTATCGCGACTGGGCTATCAGGTCGTGAAGATGAAGATCGGCGGCGTGCCGCTCGATGGAAGACATCCGCCGCATCGAAGCCGTGCTTGAAGTCGTCGGCGACGGCAAATTCCTGGCAGTCGATGCCAATGGCCGTTTCGATCTCGACACCGCGATTGCTTACGGCGAGGCGATGAAACCCTACGGCCTGTTTTGGTACGAAGAGGCCGGCGACCCGCTCGACTACGCGTTGCAAGCCGGAGCTTTCCAAGCATTACCCGCATCCGATGGCCACGGGTGAGAATCTGTTTTCGCATCAGGATGCCCGCAACCTGATCCGCTACGGCGGCATGAATCCCGATCGCGACTGGCTGCAATTTGACTGCGCGCTGTCCTACGGCTTGGTCGAATACTTGCGCACGCTGGAGATGCTGAAGGAGAACGGCTGGTCCACGCGCCGGGTCGTGCCGCACGGCGGACATCAAATGTCGCTCAACATCGCCGCCGGCCTGCATCTCGGCGGCAACGAGTCTTATCCGGGCGTCTTCCAACCGTTCGGCGGGTTCGCCGACGGCATCGCGGTCGAAAACGGATACGTCGGGCTTGCCGGAAGTTCCGGGCATCGGATTCGAGACCAAAGTCGACCTCTACGCCTTCATGAAATCGCTCGGCAGCTAAATCAATTTCCAGGACAACATGACAAAACCGAGAAGCAAAGCTGCTGGGTCTATTCGGTCAGCTGTATTTCCAGGTGATTCTCGGCGTTCTGCTGGGAATCATCGTCGGCATTCTCAATCCGAGTCTGGGCGAATCGCTCAAGCCGCTCGGCGACGGGTTCATCAAACTCATCCGGATGCTGCTGGCGCCGATCATCTTCGGCACCATCGTCGTCGGCATCGCCAAAATGGGCAGCCTCAGGGAAGTCGGGCGCGTCGGAATCAAAGCGCTGATCTATTTCGAGGTGGTTTCGACGCTGGCGCTCGTCATCGGACTGATCGTGGTGAATGTCCTGAAACCCGGCGTGGGGATGAACATTGATCCCGCCGACGCTCGACACCAAATCGCTTGCGACTTACACGTCCGCGGCCAAATCAGCAGGATGCTCGTCAGCTTCTTTCTCGACATCATTCCGTCCAGCATCGTGGACGCGTTTGTCAAAGGACAACATGCTGCAGGTGATTCTTTTTGCCGTGTTGTTCGGTCTGGCGCTCGCGCAACTTCCCGACCGCGGGAAAACGATTGTGGACGTGATCGATTCCGTGCTTGCACGGTTTGTTCGGCATCGTGCGGATGATCATGCGGCTGGCGCCGCTCGGGGCGCTTGGCGCGATGGCATTCACGGTTGGGAAATATGGCCTTCGGTTCGTTGCGCCCGCTCGGTCGGCTCATCGCGGGCGTGTATTTCACCAGCTTTATCGTTCATCGTCGTCGTTCTTGGGCATCATTGCCCGGCTCAGTCATGTTTCCCTTCTGGAAATTTCTCAAGTATATCAAGGACGAAATTGTCATCGTCTTCGCCACCTCCTCAACCGAGGCCGTGCTGCCACGCATGATGGTCAAACTGGAGAAACTCGGCTGTGCCAAGCCCGTGGTCGGCATTGTTCTGCCCGCCGGCTACACGTTCAACGCCGACGGCACTGTCGATTTACCTGACGATGGCGGCGATCTTCGTCGCCCAGGCCACCAACACGCACCTGTCGCTTGGGGACCAACTCCTCGTGCTGGGAGTGTTGGTGTTGACTTCCAAAGGCTCGGCGGGCGTGGCCGGCGCCGGCTTCGTGACGCTGGCGGCGACGCTGGCTTCTATGGACAAAATTCCCGTGGCCGGCATCGCATTACTGCTGGGCGTGGACCGGTTCATCAACGCGGCGCGCGCGGTGACGAACCTCATCGGCAACGGCATCGCGACGATCGTCGTGGCGCGGTGGGAAAAGGCGTTCGATGAGGAACACGCCAACGCTGTTCTCAATGGCGGGGAAAATGAATCTCAACCCCATGTTTAAGTCCGATCCACTAACACACAAATCGCAGGGAAATCGTAAACCATCTGCAAAATGAAAAAAGAAAGGTATTGAAATGCAAAAATTGATTCTAATTCTCACTCTGGCGGCAGTGACCGGCATAACAAAAGCGCAGGAAACCCGCATCGAAATGACCAAGCCAACCACCGTCGCTGATGATTCCAAAACGAACAGCACCGCAATACCGGATGTGTATGCTGTCAGCGGCCAATTCGAGCGCGTCGTCATCCTGCGGTTCAAGTATCAAGCGGATTTGTTGGCCGGCCTGGAAAGCGCGGTGAAGAAGCAAAAAATCCGCAACGCTGTCATCCTTTCCGGGATTGGTTCCGTGCGCGGCTATCACTTTCACTCCGTCAGCAACCGCACTTTTCCTTCAAAGGACATTTTCGTGAAAAATCCGACCGCACCCGCCGATCTCGTGAGCATGAACGGATACGTCATTGACGGTCGGGTTCACGCGCACATGACGCTGGCGAATGCCGACAAGGCTTTTGGCGGCCACTTGGAAGCCGGCACAGAGGTGTTTACGTTCGCCGTCGTGACAATGGGCGTTTTGAACGACAAAGTTGATCTCAGCCGGGTTGACGACAAGACCTTTCGTTGAACTGAGGTGGCACAACGGGGAATCGCGATTCGTTTTATGTCCCCGGCATGGTTTCAGTTTGGCCAGTTCGTGGTGGCCAATCGGAGACGGATCACATTTGCTCCAGCGTCTCAATACCCAGCACAGCCAGTCCCTGTTTCAAAACGCGCGCGGTCAAATCGCAGAGCGCCAGGCGGGAGGTCCGCGTGGGTTCGACGGCTTTGAGCACCGGACAAGTTTCGTAGAAGGCGGTGAACTTGCCGGCCAGTTCGTAAAGGAAATTGCACAGAAAATTCGGGCGATATTCCTCAGCCACCGCTTCCAGCACGAGACCGAAATTGAGCAGAGCTTTGGCCAGCGCGATTTCCTCCGGCTCGACCAGCATCAAACTCTGAATTCTAAATTCTGAATTTTGAATTCCGCCCTTGGCAAAAATGCTCCGAATACGCGTGTAGGCGTATTGTAAATACGGCGCGGTGTTGCCGTTGAGCGCGAGCATTTTGTCCCAACTGAACACATAATCGCTCTGCCGGTTTGGCAACAGATCGGCATATTTCACCGCGCCAATGCCGACCACGCGCGCGATTTCGTGCCGCAGCGCCTCCGACAAATCTGGACTCTTCTCGGAAACAATATTGAAAGCCCGTTCCTCCGCTTCATCGAGCAAATCGGCCAGCTTCACCGTTTCGCCGCTGCGCGTTTTAAACGGCTTGCCGTCCTCGCCGAGAATTGAACCGAACCAGACATGCGCCAGCTTCGGAATTATGAATTGCGGATTGCGGATTGCGGATTGCCATTTGCGAAACGCGGTGAACACCTGCTGGAAGTGCAGCTGCTGCCGGCCATCGGTGACGTAGATGATTTCGTCGGGATGCCACGTTTCCAGACGGTAAGCCAGCGTGGCGAGATCGGTGGTGGTGTAGTTGAAGCCGCCGTCGCTCTTGCGGACCAGCGCAGGTTGTTCCTTGAGTTGGGGAATGTCTTCAAAGAAAATTGCCAACGCGCCTTCGCTCTCGCGGGCAATGCCATTGGCCAGCAACTCGTCCACCAGCGATTTGAGGCGCGGATTGTAAAAACTTTCGCCCAGCGTTTGGTCAAACTTCACCCCAAGCCGCGCATAAATCGTGTCGAACTGAGTTTCAGAAAGCTGGATCATCTCCCGCCAGATACGAAGATTTTCGGCATCACCGCCTTGGAGTTTGACGAGTTCTTGGCGTGCTTGGTCCAGTGTCCCCGGATTTTCTTTGCTCTCGGCGCTGATTTTTTTGTAGAGCCGCTCCATTTCCGCTATCGGGTCGGCCTTGAGCGCGGCGCGATCCAAATCATGCTTCCAGCCGATGAGCAACATTCCAAACTGCGTGCCCCAGTCGCCGATGTGATTGTCGGTGATGACGCGGTGGCCGAGCAGGCGCAGCGTGCGCGCAAGGCTGTCTCCGAGGATCGTGGAGCGAATGTGGCCCACATGCATCGGCTTGGCGACGTTGGGCGAGCTGAAATCCACGACGACCGTGCGTGACTGGGCGGCCTTTTCGAAAAACAGATGTTCGCCTTGTGCTGCGCCTTGCAACGTTTCACAAACTGCGCCGGGCCTGAGCCGGAAATTCAGGAAGCCCGCGCCTGCGATCTCAACCTTTTCGCACCAGGGACTGACGTCCAGTTTGGCGAGCACGTCCGTGGCGAGCTGGCGCGGGTTGAGTTTGCGCAGCTTGGCCAGTGACATGAGCGCGGCGCTCTGGTAATCGCCAAACTTCGGGTCGGGGCACGGACGCACCAGAACTGCCGGGATATCTGCGTCCGGCAGAACCGCGTGAACGGCTTGCTGCAGGCGGATTTCGATTTGTTTGTGCGGCAGCATGGGCGCTGGGCGGTGCATCGTTATAACGTTGCAACGTTACAACGTGCAGGCGGAACTCAAAATGTTATTTTCCCGGCTGGAAGCGCTGCGTTTCACGGACGATGTGGCGATTTCCCTTTCTCGATCTTCGACAGGATGAAAACCGGACAATTTTGGCAGACTTTTCACTCCTCGCTTCCCAAACCGCAAACCGACACAGCGGATTATTTTGTTCCCTGTTCCTTGATGATGCGGAGCATGGCCGCGGCATCGGGCGCTTGTTCGAGTGCCTGACGGAATTCTGCCTTATGGAGAAGCTTGGCGATGTTGGCGAGCGTGTGAAGATGTTTCTGAAACTGGCCTTGCGGCACCAGGAAAAGCATCACCAGATTCACCGGCTGGTTGTCGAGGGCGTCGAAGTTTACGCCGGTGCGCGAGCGGCCAAGCGCGCCGACGACTTCAGAAATCAGGTCCGTCGAGGCGTGCGGAATGCCGATGCCGAAGCCGATGCCGGTGCTCATGGAGGATTCGCGCTTGCGCACCACAGCGATGATGGCGTCGCGGTTTTCAGGCTTGATGCGGCCCGTTTGGACGAGGTTGTTGATCAACTCGTCAATGGACTGCCACCGGTCGGCTGCCTGCAATTCCGGCAGAATATTGTCAGCCCCAAGAATGTCGCCAAGATCCATACAACAATTAATCCCGGCATTTCGCCTGAATTGCGGCGGCATATCAAGACCGAATTGTGCACAATTTTACCGGGGAAACCGAACACGGCGGGTCAAAACACCCGGCCCAGCCAGTGCAACACCTCGCCCGTGCACTCCAGCCACCAGCCAAGGACAACCAGTAAATTCACTTTCGCCGTAATCAGGGGAATGCCCAATAGCAACACGCACACGTTGCCGAGGAAAATGACAACCGCAGAAAAAAGATAGCCCTGGCTAGTGATGTCAGTTTGCCTCGTTTTCAAAGTATGGAAAGTCAGCGAAACGTGAAACGCATAAGCCGCGCCCACCAGCAGGTGAAACCAGACGAGATAGCTTCTCCAATTCCAAATCAAATGGCCCGTCGCGAACACCGCGACCACGAGAATTGCGTAAAGCGGGAAAAAATATGGCGCCAGCGCGATGAAAAAATTGCTCTTGCTCACGACCACGTGGCCGCCGTTTGAAGTGGCTCGGAACTTCCGCACGCTGCCGCCGAACAACCACGTCCAAACCGCGTGCGTCAATTCGTGGCCGAAGACGTAAATCCACATCGGTTTCGGAAGCATCAGGTAAATCACCACCCAGCAGGCCGCACCGGCGGCTATCGGCACCAATGTCATGTCCGCGCCGCCGCAGGCCCGCAGCACCAGCCACAAGGCCGACACCGCGCCCGCGCAAGCCGGTAACAGCAGAATGGCGATGATGAATTTGATCCACTTCGGCATGGCGGGAGATTAACCGCAGAGACGCGAAGACGCAGAGGAAAAAATTTCTCAAGCTCTGCGCCCCGGCGTCTCGGCGGTAAAATATACTTTGAACTTTGAGCTTTGGACTTAACATTCGGCGCATGACCCAAGACGAAGTCCTGAAAATCTTTCGCGACACCGGCGCGCTGCTCGAAGGCCATTTCATTCTGCGCAGCGGCCTGCACAGCCGGCAATATTTCCAATGCGCGCTGGCGCTCCAGCAAATGCCCGTCGTGGAAAAACTCGGCGCGGCGCTGGCCGCGAAGGCACGCTCGCTCGGCGTGGCGACCGTCATTGCGCCGGCAATGGGCGGGCTGGTGATCGGACAGGAAGTCGCGCGGCAACTCGGCGCGCGATTCATCTTCGCGGAAAAGGAAGACGGCAAACTCGTGCTGCGGCGCGGATTCAAGATTTCAACCGGAGAAAAAATCCTCGTCGTCGAAGACGTGGTGACGAAAGGCGGACGGGTTCAGGAAACGATTGACATCGTTCGCGCCAACGGCGGGCAAGTTCTGGGCGTAGCAATCGTCGTGGACCGTTCCAACGGCTCGGTGAATTTCGGCGTGCCGCTGTTCAGCCTGATTGCGCTGCACGTCGAAACCTTCGATCCGGCAAGACTTCCGTCCGACCTCGCCAAAATTCCTGTCGTTAAGCCGGGGAGCAAGTGACGGTTCGTGGCTGCGCCAACTGCTGTGCCACGTCGCTAATGACTGTGCCACTGTGTCACCTTTGGCACAGGTTCTTGCCGCAGGGACAATTTGCCTTTTCTATGTTTTCCTGAGCAAACAAAGCGATTTTCGTCTGGCACGAGCCGACGGCACCGCTGCTGCTTAAAGTCCTCCGACGCAGTGTAACCAAAAGATTTTTATGGCAAAAGTTTTAGGCATTGATTTGGGCACGACCAACTCGTGCATGGCCGTCATGGAAGGCGGCGACCCGCTCGTTCTCGAAAATTCCGAGGGCAAGCGCATCACGCCGTCGGTCGTCGCGTTCACCAAGAGCGGCGAGCGGCTGGTGGGCGAGGCCGCCAAGCGACAGGCCGTCACCAACGCGCGCAACACGGTTTACTCCATCAAGCGATTCATGGGCCGCAAATTCCGCGAGGTCCAGGAGGAAATCAAGCGCATGCCTTACAAGGTCGTCGAGGCTTCCAACGGCGACGCCGCCGTCGAAGTCGAAGTGGACGGCAAGCCGAAACAATTTTCGCCGCCGGAAGTTTCAGCAATGATTCTCGCCAAACTCAAGGCCGACGCCGAAATGCGCCTTGGCGAAAAAATCACCCAAGCCGTCATCACGGTGCCCGCTTACTTCAACGACTCGCAGCGTCAGGCCACGAAGGACGCCGGCAAGATCGCCGGTCTTGAAGTGCTCCGCATCATCAACGAGCCGACTGCCGCATCGCTCGCCTACGGTCTCGACAAAAAGAAGGACGAGAAAATCGCGGTTTACGATTTGGGTGGCGGCACGTTCGATATTTCGGTTTTGGAAATCGGCGACGGCGTGTTCGAGGTCAAGGCCACCAACGGCGACACGCACCTCGGCGGCGATGACTGGGACAATCGCATCATGGATTGGATTCTCGACGAATTCAAAAAAGAGCACGGCATGGACCTGCGCAAGCAGCCCGACGCGCTCCAGCGCATCAAAGAGGAATCCGAGAAAGCCAAGATCGCCCTCAGTTCCGCGCAGCAATACGAAATCAATCTGCCCTTCATCACCGCCGACGCCTCCGGGCCGAAGCACATCCAGAAGTCGCTCACCCGCGCGAAAATGGAACAGCTTTGCGACGAACTTTTCGAGCGCACCATCAAGCCGGTCAAAGCCTGCTTGCAGGACGGCGGCATTGATGCCGCGAAGATTGACGAACTGGTGCTGGTCGGCGGCATGACGCGCATGCCCAAGGTCGTCGAAACGGCGCACACGCTGGTCAACAAACCGCCGCATCAGGGCGTGAATCCGGACGAAGTCGTCGCGGTCGGCGCTGGCATTCAAGGTGGCGTGCTCAAGGGCGACGTGAAAGACGTGCTCCTGCTCGACGTGACGCCGCTGTCGCTCGGCATTGAGACGCTCGGCAGCGTGTTCACCAAATTGATCGAGCGCAACACCACGATTCCCACGCGCAAATCGGAAATCTTTTCAACCGCCAGCGACAACCAGCCCGGCGTGGAAATCCACGTCCTGCAAGGCGAGCGGCAGTTCGCGCGCGACAACAAGACCATCGGCAAGTTTCAGCTCACGGACATTCCACCCGCGCCGCGCGGCATGCCGCAGATCGAGGTGACGTTCGACATTGACGCCAACGGCATTTTGCATGTGGGCGCGAAAGACCTCGGCACGGGCAAGGAACAGAAGATCAGCATCACGGCCAGCAGCGGCCTCTCGAAGGACGAAATCGAGAAGATGCGCAAGGACGCCGAGGCGCACGCCGACGAGGACAAGGCGAAACGCGAGGAAGTCGAGACGCGCAACGAAGCCGACAACGCCGTTTATCGCTCCGAGAAAATGCTCAAGGACAACAAGGACAAGATTTCCGGGAGCGACAAGGAAAAGATTGAAAAGGCCGTCGGCGAAGTCAAAGAAGCGCTCAAAGGCACGGACGCCGCGGCCATCAAATCCGCCAGCGAAAAGCTGAACGAAGCGTGGCAGGCCGTTTCCGCCGAACTTTACAAAGCCGCTTCAGCAAAGGCGCAAGCCGGCAAAGCGCAGGCGCAATCCGCAGGTGGCGGCGAAGCCAAGTCCGAAGAGAAGAAAGACAAAAAGGACGAAGGCCCGATCATTGACGCCGAGGTTGTGGACGAGAAGAAAAACTGAAAAGAAAGGAAATAAAAATGAAACATGGGTTTTACCGCGTTAAGTTTACTTCCAATAAAAACATGTTTGGCGAAGGGATTGTCGTAGTCAGAGATGGAACCCTCAACGGAGGAGATCACGGCTACGTTTACAGTGGGCGTTATCAGATAGCAGCTGACTCGTGTTCTGCAAACGTGTTGGTCCAGAAATACAATCAATCTGTTCAATCGGTCTTCGGTCCTCGGTCTGAGTTTAAGCTTGGTTTGACTGGTCGCGTCACCGAGGAAGCTTTCACGCTCACAGGGCAGATGGCTGGCAATCCTGAGAACCAGATTACGCTATCAGGTGCTTGGTTCGCGCCCATCGCAGAGTGATAGTACCGACGTGAAGAATGTTGGAATTAGAATTATGGCGAATTTTCCCGTCTGCTCGGGCGGCGGGAGTTTTGAAACCGAAATGAACATGGCGCAGACAAATTTGAGAATGGGGAGCGCGTGCGTCCCGCACGCACTGACGAACGTCTCGTTCGACAGCGCTGTGATTGTCCGCCGCGAGACGCGTCGGACCGCGCCCGAGACGGGCGCGCTCCCCAAACATTTTGCATCGCACGAAACATAAGAATTTTCCCTCCGCTCGGGCGGCGGGATTTGATTCCGAAAAAACGAAACAACAAAACAAAAACCAAACTATGGCACTGAACATCAAACCGCTCGGCGACCGGATCCTCGTTGAACCGATCGAAGAGAAGGAAACCAAGAAGGGCGGCATCATCATTCCCGATACCGCCAAGGAAAAGCCCCAGGAAGGCGTCGTCATCGCGCTCGGCACGGGCAAGACCGACGACAACGGCAAAAAAGTCCCCTTTGAAGTCAAGAAAGGCGATCGCGTGCTCGTCTCCAAATACGGCGGCACGGAAATCAAGCTGGACGGCAAGGAGTACAAGATTTTCGGCTCCGACGACCTGCTGGCGATCATTGACTAAACCGTCTCTCAACCATCAACTCTCAACAAAAGACCAAAAATTATGGCAGCAAAACAACTGTTATTCGATGAAGCCGCACGTCAGGCGATTCTGCGCGGTGTGAGCAAACTCTCCCGTGCCGTCACCGCCACGCTCGGTCCCAAGGGCCGCAACGTCGTGCTCGACAAAAAATTCGGCTCTCCCACCGTCACCAAGGACGGCGTCACCGTCGCCAAGGAAGTGGAATTGGAAGACCCGTACGAAAACATGGGGGCCCAGATGGTCCGCGAAGTCGCCAGCAAAACCAGCGACACCGCCGGTGATGGCACGACCACGGCGACCGTTCTCGCGGAATCCATTTATCGCGAAGGCCTGAAGTTCGTCACCTCCGGCGCGAATCCCATCGGCATCCAGCGCGGCATCGGCAAGGCCGTTGAAGCCGCCGTCGCGCAGCTCGACAAGATCGCCAAGAAGGTCAAGGACAAGGACGAGATCAAACAGGTCGCGACTGTTTCCGCCAACTGGGACACCACCATCGGCGAAATCATCGCCGACGCGATGGACAAGGTCGGCAAGGACGGCACGATCACCGTCGAGGAAGCCAAGTCCATTGATACGACGCTCGAAGTGGTCGAAGGCATGCAGTTCGACAAGGGCTATCTGTCGCCTTATTTCGTCACCAACGCCGAGACGATGGAAGCCAAGCTCGAAGACGCTTACATCCTGAATTACGAGAAAAAGATCAGCAGCTTGAAGGACATGCTTCCGTTGCTGGAGAAGGTCGCCAAGGTTGGCAAGCCGATGCTCATCATTGCCGAAGACATCGAAGGCGAAGCGCTGGCCACCCTCGTGGTGAACAAGCTGCGCGGCACGCTGAACGTCGTCGCCGTCAAGGCTCCGGGCTTCGGCGACCGCCGCAAGGCCATGATGGAAGACATCGCGGTCCTCTGCGGTGGCAAATTCATCAGCGAAGACCTCGGCATCAAGCTCGAAACTGTTGAGCTGAGCGATTTAGGCCGCGCCAAGAGCATTGTCGTGGACAAGGAAAACACCACCATCGTCGAAGGCGGTGGCAAGTCGTCCGACATCCAGGGCCGCGTGAATCAAATCCGCCGCCAGATCGAAGAGACGACGAGCGATTATGACCGCGAGAAATTGCAGGAACGCCTGGCCAAACTGGCCGGTGGCGTGGCCGTCATCAATGTCGGCGCCGCGACCGAGTCGGAAATGAAGGAAAAGAAGGCCCGCGTCGAGGACGCACTGCACGCGACCCGCGCTGCGGTTGAGGAAGGCATCGTGGCCGGCGGCGGCGTGGCGTTGATCCGCTGCCTCGAAGCCATTGAGAAGGTCAGGGGTTCCAACGACGACGAGAAGATCGGCGTGGACATCGTCAAGCGCGCCATTGAAAGCCCGCTGCGCGAACTGGCGAACAATGCCGGCGTGGAAGGCTCGGTCGTCGTCGAGGAAGTCAAGAAGCGCAAGGGCAACGAAGGTTACAACGTCGCCACGAACGAATACGAAGACCTCGTCAAAGCCGGCGTGGTGGACCCGAAGAAGGTCACGCGCACCGCATTGCAGAACGCCGCGTCCATCGCCGGTCTGCTCCTGACCACGGAATGTCTCATCACCGAGATTCCGGAGAAGAAGGAAAAGCCCCCGATGCCGGGCGGTCACGGCGGCATGGAAGGAATGGATTATTGAAATGGTAGGGCCGACCTGCTGGTCGGCCAGGATGCGCAGCAGCGCGTCCCTACCAAAGCTGAGGAACCGAAACAATCAAGCGAGGCTGGAAAACCAGCCTCGTTTTTTGTTTTAAAATAGATGTAAAGAATGCTTGACATATGACAAGTATGCTTTACATTGGCTGCATGAATGAAAAAACAAATCTTCCGGAAGAAATCATGTTCGGGCCGAGTTATTCGTTGCGGGCGAACTTGAAAGCGAACCTTTGGGCATTCGTGGCCATGCTTATGTCCTGGGCGGGCGACTTGTTGCTTTCCATGCCCAAAGATTGGAACGTGGCCCAACGGGCGATGATCGCGCTGGTCCCGCTGTTCATCTGCCTGCTTTGGGTGCGGGATTTTATGCTTTGGGTGCGCGGCATGGATGAAATGCATCACCGGATATCGGTGGAAGCGTGTCTCTTTGCGACCGCCGTGACGCTCTTTGTGGTCACGGCCTGGCATATCCTGGACAAGGCGGGCGTTTTTCAAGCCGGTTTCCTGGCGACCCAACTGCACTTGAGTTCGCATTTCCACACCGCCAGCTTTCCGATTTCACTGGTGGTGGCTTTTTACTTTCTCGGCTATGCCATCTTCAACCGCCGCTACAAATAAATTTATGAAAACGCACTTTAAAAAATATGCTTTACGGATGACTGTCGGCTTTACCGTGTATGCGTTAGGAGTTTTCGCAGCGCATTACTTTTACACAAAACACTCACTGCATACATATTGGCCGGTTTTTCTATTTCCAGTGATTCCCATCATTTACATCGTTTCCGCAATCATTCGCTTTGTTTCGGAAGGATTGGATGAACTGCAAAGAAAAGTTGTCACTGAAGCAGCGGCTTTTTCAGGAATTGCCACGGGTTTCACCTGTATTAGTTATTTGTTCCTTCAAAATGCAGGCGCGCCGAAATTTCATGCAGACTGGGCGTTTTATATGATGTGGGTCTACTATGGGATCGGGTTTATCTTTTCATGGCGGAGGTATAAGTGAAAAACAAACTGCGCGAACTGCGCGCGGCCAGGGAATGGTCGCAGTGCGATCTGGCGGACAAGCTCGGCGTTTCGCGGCAGACCATCAACGCCATTGAGACGGAGAAATACGACCCGAGCCTGCCACTGGCCTTCAAGGTGGCGTGCTTGTTCAAACTGTCCATCGAAGAGATTTTTGAACCAGAAAAGAATTAACTGAAATTGAATCTACGCGAGGCTGGGAAACTTGCCTCGCTTTTGTTTTGCTGCATTGCATAACAAAATTGATGTTGACTTTAATTTTATTGAGTTGTATAAAACAAAAGAACAATTCAATTTTATTTAATGAGTGATTCCGACAAAAAGCATTGGATGGATTTTCTTGAGGACGAGGATCTGGCGTTTATCAAGCGGTTCATTCTGTTTTCCGGTTCGCTCAAGGATTTGGCCGAAGCCTACGATGTTTCCTATCCGACGCTCCGGCTGCGATTGGACCGGCTGATTGAAAAAATCAAGATTCTCGACAGCCAGAAAATTGACGACGATTTCGAGCGCCAGCTCCGCGCGCACTTCGCCGACGGCAAGCTGGACTCGCAGGTTTTCAGAAAACTTCTGACCGCCTATCAAAATCAAAGGAAAGGAACAAAATGAAGAAGTTGATTCAAATGAGTTTGATGCTGCTGCTCGTTTCATCTGCCGCGGCACAGGAATCGCCTCCGCAGCAACCGCAAAAAACCTTGCACGTTTATGATTGGAAAGACCCGGCCCGGCAGCACGAGTTGTCCGGTGGAGACGTGATTTCGATGGATGGAAATTCAGTTTTGAAAATTGAAAACACCAACAACGTGCCGTTGGAAGTTTCACTTTTGAAAATTTCAGATCTATCGGTTATCAAAAAGGCATATTTTTTTAACTGTGAAATGAAACATGAAAATGTTCTTGTTCATTTAGTCGAACACACCAATCGTCTTGCAAATTTCCGTGACAAATACATAACTGCTGAATCCAGCACCTTGAAATTAATTAATCATATTCCGCCTTCCGCTCCTGGCGGAGACGAACGCACCAACACAACTTCCCGTTATTTTGAAGGGACATCAAATTGGAAACTTTATGAGCTTCCAATTGATCGGGGACAGATGGAAGGCTTGCCGACTCAACTGGAACTCAAACTATCTTTGGCGACCAACGGGACGGTTTATCTTCGGCCGGTAAAGCTCTTGGGAGTCGTCAGCAGTAGTTGGTGGCCGGCAGAACAAGGCGGCATGGTTGGTGGCGTGGTCGGCATCTTTGGAGGGATTATTGGATGTTTTGGCGGTTTGGTGGGCTGTCTCGCCGGCTTTGGAAAGGCGCGCAAATTAGTTCTGACGACGACGAAGGCTTTCATCGCGCTGGGAATGCTTCTCACAATAACCGGAATTGTTGCCATTTTATGCAAACAGCCATATTTCGTCTGGTATGTATTTATTCTTCCGGGAGTTGTTTTGACTTTGGTTTTTTCCCTTAATTTTCCTTTGATCCAAAGGCGCTACGACGATCTGGAAATTCGCCGCATGGCTTCAATTGACGCCATGAGAGGCTGATTTTCCGCACCTTGACCAACCAGCTGGGATAGCCGACTATTTCACTGTCAGTCTCGGGGGCGTACTGGTTTCGACCTGACGGAAGCGCCAGAGGCGGCATGCCGAGGACGATGCGTTGGCCTCGTAAATCATCGCATCAAACAAAACAGCTAACGAACAATTAGCACTCGCGGCCTAATAGTCCGCGACGTTCACCGGTGGACACCTGCTACGCTGGATGAACGCCATAGCAGGCATGGTTGACGGCGGGGACCGCGCGCCGGCAACCGAGAAATTCCATGCGGACTAAGCAGTGGGATTCGAGTTCGGGCGCCATCCCATAGCCGACAAAACATCCCGGACTAAGCATGTAGTCGCGGCTGGGGATTCAGCCAGGGACGCGGGTTCAACTCCCGCCGCCTCCACCATCTTGAACTTTGTTCTGAATCGTCGGCATATCAACAGCGATGACGACCAGCCAGCTGCAAACCTCTCAAGCAATCCTGCTGCTGGGACCGACTGGCGCCGGCAAAACACCGCTGGGTGATTGGCTGGAGGCAAACGGTCTGTGCGGGCGTACCTGCCACCATTTTGATTTTGGCGCGAACCTTCGGGCCATTGCAACATCAAGTCCTTCGGATTCATTCAGCAGCGACGAAATCGAGTTCCTCAAGCGTGTCCTGACTCAGGGCGCGTTGCTTGAAAACGAGTCGTTCCGTCTCGCGCTTAAAATCCTGAACAACTTTGTCACTCGGCGTGGCGTTAAGTCCGAACATTGGCTCATCTTGAACGGCCTGCCGCGGCATGTCGGACAGGCACGTGCTCTTGAACCTCATGTTCATATCCGCGCCGTGGTTCAGTTGGAATGCAACGCGGGCGTTGTTCGCGAACGGCTTCGTCGTGACGCTGGCGGTGATCGTGCGAGTCGCGCAGATGACCGCGAGGAACTTGTGACCCGAAAGCTGGCCATTTACGAGGAGCGCACCCGGCCGCTGGTGGCGCATTATCGCGAGCGAGGTTCGAAGATGATTTCAATTCCGGTCGGAATTGAAACGCAGCCGCACGAGATTGTTCAGCGCCTTGTACTCCAGCTCCGTTCAATCTGACACCGATTTGACGTCCACCAGCAGAACTGAAGTTGCGGCGACGGGACGTCGTGGCAAGCACAACATTGAGTTTTCAGAATCCAAGCCGGGCGGCAGGTGCGGTCTTGGGTTTGATTGCGCAGTTTCGTTTGGATACACAGGCTGCGACAAACGATCACCGTCACGCGATAATTTCCGGCTTTGACCGGCGAAAAACCCGAATCTATTCACGCGCTTTGGGCAGTGGATGGGTTTTGCTCCAATCAGCATACGTTTCAAGAGCGCGTTCGGGTGAACTTCGGTACCATGCATAACCTCTGCGGCGCTCCAGTGAAATTTCATCCAACGTATCGTGAATGGTCTTGTCCCGATCACCAAAGATTGGGCGGCCAGTGCCAATATCATAATAACGCGCCCAAAGCGGCCCGGCGCCGGGTTCGGGAAAAAGATTGCGACCGCCCTCGTCATCCCACGTGTAGGTCATGTTGAGAATCTTGTTTTTTTCAAACCACACAGCCGCGGCATGCACGGCAGTGACGACTCCCGGGGACGGTTTGGGCAGATCCATCAGGAACATCATGATTTCAGCGCTTTCGCTGCTGACTTGACTTGGCATCTCGTAATTGCGACCCGAGGCCGGTTTCAACGTGAGCGGGTCATGTTGCTGGCACCAGACCGTGCGTCGGCCGTCCGCCACGATTTGAGTTGCGAAAATGCACTCGATGCCGCGTTTCAGACTCGCGTCGGTAAGCGCCCGCGTCTTTTTCGGCACGAAGGCGAATTCATTTTGGCCGTCTTTTACGTCGCGCAACAATTCCATGATATAAATCATTGCACCGTCGTTGTGGGTGATGGTGTCGTGGTAACCACCCTGGAGCGGCCACACCTGCGGCCAGCCGCCGTTCGGATATTGCGCGGCGAAGATGTAGTCGAGGCCGTGCAAAAACGAGGCGCGATACTTCGCACTCTGATCAGCCGGTAACGCGGTGATGACCTTCGCGAGAAAGCGGAGCTGGGTGGTCGTGGCATCGTTGTCGAACGTGCCAACATAGTTCCAATTGATGTCATGCGGTGTGTCAAAGTCCGCTTCCCCGAGAAAACGCGAGTTGTTGTCAGTCGTGAAAGCTTCGCTCGGGACGCGAACGTGACGCGTCATGTCCAGATTTTTGCTCCATCCGCCGGCCGGGGTCTGAAACGACACGACGATGTCCGCGATGCGCCGCGCTTCGTCCCCGCCGTACCAGGCGGCATCCTGGTTCAATGGGATGCCCCTGGCATTTCTGCCCGGAGGCGCGTTTGTGGAAACTTTGAGGCCGTTCTTTTCCATTTCAGCCCGGAGAAATTCCTTGTCTGCTTTCATCTGCCGTTCAGAACGCTTCAGATATTTCTTCCACGGCGACCGTTGCGACCACGGCAGCGTCCCAATCCGCTCAATCGTGAGCGACTGCGCGGGTGTGTTGGTACCGATGATCGCGGCGGGCAGGAGTTGCGTGAAACCGAGGGCAAGGGCAAAAAGCGGGACAAATTTTAATTTCATGCAGATTCGATTTGTTTTGGAAACAGACGTTGGCACAGGTGAAAAGGTAACACGAACCCGCGGGTTCGTGACAAAGAAATCAGCGCACGACCCTTTCCCCGCGGACGGCGTTCATCTGCTTGACCATTTTGCGCACCACTACGCGTGGAAAAAAACGGACAACAAACGCAAGAATTGGACTGCGCAGTCCGGGAATCGCCACCACCCGATTGCACCGGAAAGCGCGATGACCGGCGCGGGCGACGGCTTCAGCCGACATGGCGTGTTTGGTCATGGAACTTCCGCCCCGGAAGTTGGCGACGTTGCCAAAGTTGGTTTTTACTGGGCCGGGGCAGAGCGTGGTGACAGTTACGCCCGAACCCGTCAGTTCTTCGGCAATCGCCTCGCCGAATGACAGCACATAAGCCTTGGTCGCGTAATAAACCGCCATGCCGGGGCCGGGCTGGAACGCCGCGCCAGATGCTATGTTCAACACGCCGCCGCGTCGCCGCTCAATCATGCCGGGAAGAAACAATCCCGTGAGGTGCATCAATGCCGTGACGTTCACTTGCATCATTTCAAGTTGTCGCTGGAGCGGCAACTCCGCGAACTGTCCGTGAGCGCCGAAACCGGCGTTGTTCACCAGCACGTCCACATTGATGCCGGCATTCTGTAATTCTTTGAAGATGCGGGCTGGCGTTTCCGGCAGCGCGAGGTCGGCGGTCAGGACAAGCGTTTCGACTCGGTAATCCCGTCGCAATTCATCCGAAAGCGATTGAAGCGCCTGTGTGTTGCGCGCGACAAGGACCAATTGGCACCCATCGGCGGCAAAACATTTCGCCAATTCCAAGCCGATGCCCGAAGACGCGCCGGTGACCAGAACAGTTTCCGCGTTCATAACAATTGCCTGATTTTTCTGACCCGTTCGACGCGTTCCGGTGACGAAATTACGGCAGAATTTGGAGTGACCCAAAGCTGCGTTTTACTTCAACCACGGTGCGATTTCTTCGCCCGCCAAAATGGCTTTGACCGGCTGACGTTCTCGCACCAAGGCGGCGCGTCTTCCGCTGACCAGAACTTCGCCCGCCAGCGGGCGGGTGTTGTAATTCGACGCCATGACAAAGCCGTAGGCGCCCGCACTCAGCAGCGCGAGATAATTGCCTTCACCCACTCTCGGCAGCAAACGGTCTTTGCAGAAGTAATCGCCGGATTCACAAATCGGGCCGACCACGTCGGATTTGATCTGCGCCCCGCCTTTGCGGGCCAACGGCGCGATTTCGTGATATGCGTCATAGAACGCGGGCCGGATGAGATCATTCATCCCGGCGTCCACGATGACGAAATTTTTCCCGCCGGTCCGTTTCACGTATTCGACGCGCGTGACGAGAATGCCGGCGTTGCCGGAGATGAATCGTCCCGGTTCCATCAAAATCCGCAGCCCGAGTGGTTTGAGCAACGGCAGCAATCGGGCGGCGAATTTCTGTGGCGTGATGATTTTCCGTGCCGCGGCTGAATTCCACCAATTCGCAGCGCCGCTGGCCAGGGCTTGTTGGTAAACAATGCCCAAGCCGCCGCCGATGCTGAAAAATTCCAGCCCGTGCCGTTCTTTCAGCCGTCGCGCCAGCGGCAGGACTTTGCGCACTGCCTGCTCGAACGGGCCGACTTCAGTGATTTGCGAGCCGATGTGCATTTGCAGACCGCGCGGGCGGAGATTTTTCAGCCTGCTGGCGCGGGCGTACACGGCTTCGATTTGCTCGAACGCGATGCCAAATTTGTTTTCGTAGGTGCCGGTCGTGATTTTGGCGTGCGTGTGCGCCTCCACATCCGGATTCACACGAACCGCGACGGGCGCGATTTTTCCCAATCGCGCGGCAATCCGGTTGATGCGCTGCAATTCCGGTTCGCTTTCGGCAGTGAACGCGTAAATGTTGCGTCGCAACGCGAACGCAATTTCTTCTTCCGTTTTTCCGACGCCTGCAAAAATGCATTGGCGCGGGTCGCCGCCCGCGGCGATGACGCGCTGAAGTTCTCCGCCGCTAACGATGTCGAATCCACTGCCGAGATTGACCAGTGTCCGCAGCACCGCCAGGTTTGAATTTGATTTGACCGAAAAACAAATCAGGTGCGGCATTGGCGCCATGGCGCGGTCGAGTTTCTGGAAGTGGCCGGTCAATGTTCGCTGCGAATAGACGTAAAGCGGCGTGCCGAATTTACGGGCGAGCGCCTCAACGGCGACGCCTTCGCAAAACAGTTTCCTGCCGACATAGCGGAAGTCATGCATGACGCAAGATTGTAAAGGTGAAGGACGAATTCGCAAGGCGTCAAAAACAAAACCCGCCGGGCTCAACGAACCCGGCGGGCGAACGGAAAAAACTTTTTTACGGTTCGGCTAGAATCCGGGCGCGTTCCGTGTGGTACTGTTCGGGCGTGATTTGGTCGGCCTTGTATTTCTCGAGCAAGTCAGCCAGTTGCGCCTGCTTGGCAGCGGAAATCGGCAGAGGTGGCACTTCGAGCGGCGCGAATGCGGACGCGGCTTCGTGTTTGATTTCTTTCTTCTTGGGCTGGTCGGCTTTGCTGGTTTTCGCCTGCCGTGCCGCGGCTTCTTTGGCGGCGGCTTCTGCGGGCGACGCAGGTGGTGCACAATTCGCGACGGGCGTTGCCACCGGCGTTGCCGCAGTCACGACGGGCGCGACTGGCGCGGGTGTGACGACAGGAGGCGGAGCAATCGGATGCGTTTCCATTTCAGCCATCTTCTCATGCAGTGCTTCACGAGCGCGTTCAATCGCAATGGTGGAAGAAGGTTGTGGCGCGGGCTGGACAACAAAAACTGGCGCAGGTGCCGCCTGGGGTACGACAACGGGTGAAACGACAGTTGCGGCGGCGGGCGCCATGGACGGGGCAGCTGGCGGCGCTTCCATTTTGATGGTCTGCTGACGCGCGGTGGCGCGCGCTTTGGTGGTCGCGTCAGAGTTGGTCGGTGTAGGGGTGGTGACCGCAGCGGTCGCTGGCGGTGAAGTTGCCGGCGGTTGAGCCTGTTCCTGGTTCATTTTTTCGTGAAGCGCCTGGCGGGCTTTTTGCTGTGCCGGCGTGTCGGGTCCGGCAAACGAAAGTGAACTGGCGCAATATGAAACGGCGCAAACGGCCACGAAGAATTTGGATGTCTGCATGGCTAGTTTCTTACGTAAAATTTCGCGCCGATGCAACAGCTTTCCCGCCTTTTATCCGGCGTGATTTTGTTGCCATTCTGGGCGGAAAGGGTCAGGACGACAGCGGGGAGGAGACGTTGATGCCGTGTTTGAGGCAATAGGCCGCGTTGTCCACGTACTTCGCCGCCCAGTTTTTCAAATCAGCCCGCTCCTGCGGCGACAACGCTTTTACGACCTTCGCCGGCGCGCCCAGCACGAGCGAGCCGGGCGGAATTCGCATCCCCTGCGTCACAAGCGCTCCGGCCCCGATGAGGGATTGTTCGCCCACGACCGCGCCGTCGAGGATCACGGCGGCCATGCCGACCAGCACTTCATCGCCCAGCGTGCAGGCGTGTACCACGGCGGAGTGTCCGATCGTCACCCAGTTGCCCACGAGGCACGGATATTCGTCGGCGAGATGCAGCACCGCGTTGTCCTGAATGTTGGTGTGATGGCCGACGACGATGCGGTTGATGTCGCCACGCAACACGGCATTGTACCATACACTCGAATAATTACCAAGTGTCACATCGCCCAAAACGACCGCGCCCTTGGCGATGTAAACGTCCTTACCAAGCACCGGCTGCTTGCGCAGGAAAGTATCGAGTCGTTTCTCTGACTGATCCATGCTGACGGTTAATACGGATTTTATGATGGATGGAAATAAAAAACCGCTCTGCGGGACACCGCACTCCCAAATCTTTGAACGTCGTTTGACAAAGCCTTGCGAACGCCACACTATTCCTGCGCCAACACCATGACGACAAGCCCACATCTGAATTGTCGCTCACAGAAATCTTAGATGATTAAAAACGTGACCACTGATTCATTACGTTATGCCGGATTTTGGCCTCGGTTAGGGTCTCTCTTGTTGGATTGTCTGGTTGTGATGCCATTGGGGGTGATGGTGTTTTGGGCTAACACACACAATCGCTTATTTGCGATGTATTATTTGATTCCCGGCATTTTTTTCGGATTGTTCTACAGTGTGTATCTGGTGCGGCGTTATGGTGGCACGCCGGGCAAGCTCATTATGGGCATTCGCATCCGAAAGTTGGATGGAGAGCCAGTTGGCTACTACGAGGCATTACTCAGATATTTCCCAGAGTTCATTTTTGGGCTGCTGATTTCTATCGGCTTGATTTTTCCATTGTTCCAAATGAGTGACGTAGAGTATCACGCACTCTCCTTCATGGAGCGTAGCAAACGTATAGTCGAGCTTGCACCTTCATGGTATAGGCCGTTGCAGATAGCCCAGACCATTTGGGTTTGGGGTGAGCTTATTGTTCTGCTTACGAACCGGAAGAGGCGGGCTTTGCACGATTTCATTGCCAGAACGGTGGTTGTTCACACGTCGGCGACAAACACACCGCAGCCAAGAGCAACGGTGCCTGTCAGTTGAGCGGGGTTTTGGAAACCCGGATGGTTTTGAAGTCACCTACCGACCGAGGAGTTGCGCGCGGTATTCGGTCGGCGTCTGGCCGAGGATTTTTTTGAACACGCGGTTGAAGTGGGTCAGGGATTGGAATCCGACTTCAAAGGCGATTTCGCTGACGCGCAGATTCGGATTGAGCAGGAGATTTTTGGATTTTTCGATCCGCACGCGCGAAAGATAATCGGTGAAGTTGATCCCGGTGATTTTTTTGAACATCTTGCAGAAATAGAAGGTGCTGGTGTTGACGGCCCGCGCGACCTGGCCCAGCGAAATGTCTTCGGCCTGATGCTCAAGGATGAATTCCTTGGCGCGCCGGATGACGGGCGGCTCGGCGTTTTCCTGCTGCACGACCACTTGATTGCTGAGCATTGAAAGGTGCTGGCCAAAGATGGTCAGCAATTTCACGATGGCTTCATGCTGTTTGGCCGGGACGATGCGCGTCGAAAAAAAGGCTTTTTTCAGTTCCTCCCGGTCCACCTCCACACCCCATGTTTCTGCCAGCTTCATTGCCCGCTCAAACTGTTCCGGCGTCGGTTTCTTGCGGAACACCTGGCCGGTTTGCAGAAAGCCGACGAGACGGTCGCCCAGCCGCACCGGCACGGCGGTGTCGCACAATCCAACCGGGCATGCGAGGGTTTGCGGTTCGTTGACGGCGGCGTCGGACAGTCTTTCCTGCACCTGCAAACACACCGCGCATGCGCGGCTTTTTTGCGCCAGCAAATCGCAGAACGGGCTCTCGTTCTTTTTGTCGTGGTGCGGCAACTGCCAGGTTTCAACCGGGCGCAACGCCACCGGCAATCCCGTGGCCTCCGTAAACGCGCGTTCGTATTCCTGATAGACTTTCGAGTTGGCCAACGCCTCGATGATGCTTTTCCCGTTGTCGTTTCCTCCGTTGGACTTGCTCTTGAGGATGTTTTCCCTCGCCTTTGTAGCGCCACCGGTTTTGGTGACGGCTGAGCGGCTCGGGTCAGTTAAACTGAAACTCCGCTCTGGAGGCTGCCTGACAAAGGTTGTTGGCATGTGGACAAATTAAGGTAAGAACCACAGCCCGACAAGCGGTAAAATACCTGAGGAAAGCGCAGCGCAGCGCACGCAGCGCAGCGCAAGTTCAACGGCATTTAGCGTTGTCTGACGAAAGTGCTATTTGGCGCGGATGTCGTAGCAGAGCAGAATGCCCTGGTCGCGCAGGTAGAGTTTGCCGTCGGAAATGACCGGGTGCGCCCAACTGTTCTTGTCGCTGCGGTCGGGCTGGTTGAACCGTCCGGTTTCCTTGTAACTGATCGGGCTGGCTTCAATCAACGCCACCGTTCCCGATCCGCTTTCAAGGCGCAGATACAAATGCCCGTCGGCATAGGCGAGCGAGCCTTTTCCGAATCTGTCTTTTTCCTGCCAGACCACGCGGCCTGTCCTGAAATCCTGGCACGTCCAGCCTTTGCCCTCGGAATAACCGTAAAGAAATTCGCCAACCTGCACCACACCGCCATGATGATTGACCATGTTTTTGTTGGCATAGATTTCTTTGACGGAAAATTTGCCACCACTTCCCGTGACCTTGAAAAGATTGCATCCGATACCGTAACTGGAGGTCACATAAACAAAACCGTCGTGGAAAATCGGCGTGGGGATGACCGCCATCTCACCTTTCCGGAGTGCGCGCCACAACACGCGGCCATCGTCTGCCGCGACACCGACAACGCTGGCCATGGTAAGTTGAATGTATTGGCGCACGCCGCTAATCTCCGCAACGATCAGCGACGAGTACTGCGCCGCATCCGTGAAATTCTTGGTCTGCCAGACGGTCGCTCCTGTCTTCGTATTGAGTGCCACAATCGCTCCATTGCTGCCGCCCGGCGTCACGACGACGTTATCACCGTCCACCAGTGGTGACTCGGCGTAACCCCACTCCGGCCGTTTGCCGCCGAAATCCTTTTCGAGATGTTTCCGCCAGTATTCCTTGCCTGTTCCAGCGTCCACACAAACGAAATCGCCCCATTGGCTGATGGCGAACACACGATCGCCAGCCACGCTCGGCGTGCTGCGCGGCCCGGCAAACCCGCCCCATCCCGGCGCGCCAGCCGCGCCGACTTTTGTTGACCAAAGTAATTTCCCGTCAGCACGATTGAGCGCCATCACATAGGCAGAATCACCCGTTTCGCCCATGGTGAAAATGCGGTCGCCCTCAGTGGTCACCGCGGAATAACCGCCGCCAAGCCCCGTCGCTTTCCACAACAGCTTCGGACCTTCCGCAGGCCACGCCTTGAGCAAACCCGTTTCCGTCGAGCAACCATCCCGATTCGGCCCGCGCCACATTGGCCAATCATTCGCTGCCAGCACAGAACTACCGAACGCCATCGAGACGAGAATCGCCCCCAGAATAAGTTTGTGAAGGTTCGAGTTGAGAACCGGCAATCGAATCGTGTTCATGAGCGGATTTTTGGTCATGCAAACACCAACCTCAACTCAAATCGTGCTTGGGTCCGGGCAAATCGAGCGGGGGCTGTGACAGGCTTTGATTTGACGTTCAAGGTCCCGGCTGTTAGAACGCTTCGCGATGATGCAACGCGCACTTTCAAGACCATGAAAAAGAACCAGCGACCCAAGTACAGCCGGATTCTAATCAAACTCAGCGGCGAAGCCCTCGGCGGCGAAAGCGGCATCGGCATCCAGCCAAGAGCCGTGCGCAACATGGCGGAACAAATCCGCGAGGTGCGCGAGTCGGGCGTGCAGGTGGTCGTGGTGGTGGGTGGCGGCAATATTTTCCGTGGCCTGCCCGGCAGCGAACGCGGCGTCGAACGCGCGACCGGCGATTACATGGGCATGCTGGCCACGGTCATCAATGCGCTGGCGTTGCAGGACTCGCTGGAAAAGCTCGGCGTGCCGACGCGCGTGCAAAGCGCCATTGCCATGTCGCAGGTCGCCGAACCGTTCATCCGCCGGCGCGCCGTGCGGCATTTGGAAAAAGGCCGCGTGGTCATCTTCGGCGGCGGTACGGGCAATCCATATTTTTCGACGGACACCGCGGCAGCCCTTCGCGCCAATGAGATCGGCGCGGAAGTGATTCTCAAAGCGACGAAGGTGGATGGCATTTACGACACCGATCCAAAGAAGAATCCGAAGGCCAAACGGTTCTCCCGGATTTCCTACCTCGACGCGTTGCAGAAGCAACTCAAGGTGATGGATTCCACGGCGTTCTCGCTCTGCATGGACAACAAGATGTCCATCATCGTCTTTGACCTGTTCAAACCGCACAACCTCCGGCGCGTGGTCATGGGCGAAAAAGTCGGAACGCTCGTAACGACCTGACGTTGGCCGGATTTCAAATTTCCTTGCCCATTGCTTTTCCTCCCAAAAGGGTGGATTCATGTACCATGATGTTTGCATCGCGGGAAGACGCCGGGCGCAAACTCGGGCAATTGCTCTGCAACGAGGGAATGGAAGTTGACCTCGTGCTGGGTCTGCCGCGCGGCGGAGTCGTCGTCGCCGCCGAAGTCGCGCGTGCGCTTCAACGTCCGCTGGACGTGCTCATCGTCCGCAAGATCGGCCATCCGTGGCATCGCGAATTTGCCGTCGGTGCGCTGGCTGAGCCGGATGTGGTCATACTGGACGAAGATTCGCTCGGCAGAAATTTGATGGTGCGAGCGCAGTTGGACGCCGTCGTGGCAGAAGAAACGGAACGTCTTCGGGTGTATTGCGCAAATTCCATCCCGCAGGTCCGCCTGAATTATCCGGCAAATCGGTGCTCCTCGTGGATGACGGTCTGGCCACCGGCGCGACGACCGAAGCCGCCGTGCTGGCCGCAAAAAAGCGAAATGCGCGGAGGGTCATCATTACGGCTCCGGTCGCTTCGACGAACGCGGTGGAACGGCTGAAACGCGTGGCCGACGATGCGATCGGTACTGTTCGTGGATCCGGATTTTGACGCCGTGGGCCGTTACTACGAGGAATTTTTGCAAACGAGCGACGAGAAAGTGCTGGCACTGCTGCGGGGCGCGATACAACAAGAATGACTGTTATACGTTTCCGCCGGGAAGCCGCTTGACGCCATTGGGTCATCGGTGTTACGATTTTACAGATGCGTAACACCAAAACCGAATCCGTTTCGCGGTTCAGCGTTTCCTTGCCGGCTTCACTGGCGCGCGAACTGGACCGGATGACTCGCGAGAAAGGCTACACCAATCGCTCGCTGGCGATTGCGGACATGATCCGGGCGCACCTGGTTGAGCACCGCCAGCAAAAGGGCGGCGGTGAAATCGCCGGCAGCATCACGCTGGTCTATGACCACCACCGTCATCACCTCCAGGATTTACTGACCGACCTGCAGCACGACCATCGTACGGTCATCCTCTCGTCGCTGCATGCGCACCTGGATCACGACAATTGCCTGGAAATCCTCGCCGTGCGCGGCAAAGCGGACCAAATCAAAAAGCTTGCCGATGAAATGATCGCCGCCAAAGGCGTCAAACATGGCAAACTGACCATCACCAGCACGGGAAAAGATTTGCCTGCCTGAACTTAAAAAATGCACATCCCTGACGGATTTATTGACGGCAAAACCGCCGTGGCGACCGCCGCACTGTCGGTGGCGGGCGTGGGTTTTGCGCTGCGCCGGGTACGCAGGAACTGCCGCCCCGGCGCGTGCCGTTGCTGGGGTTGGCGGCAGCGTTTTTGTTTGCCGCGCAAATGGTGAATTTTCCGGTCGCGGGTGGAACTTCGGGACATCTGGTCGGTGGCGCGCTGGTGGCGGCGTTGCTCGGTCCCAGCGCGGCGGTGGTAGTGGTGACAACGGTGCTGATCGTGCAGTGTTTTTTGTTTCAAGACGGCGGTGTCATGGCGCTCGGCGCAAACGTTTTCAACATGGCCATCGTGAATTCCGTGATCGGCTATGCGATTTACCGGATGGTTTGCCACTGGCTGACGGGGATTCGCGGACGGGTGACGGCGCTGGCTTTTGCCGCGTGGTGCGCGACGGTACTGGCGGCCATCAGTTGCGCCGGTCAACTCGCGTGGTCGGGCACCATCCCGTGGTCGGTCGCGTTTCCCGCCATGACCACCGTTCACGTGCTCATCGGCATCGGTGAAGGCTTGATCAGCGCGCTGGTGTTTTTGGCGGTTTATCGTGCGCGCCCCGATTTAATTTCCGAAATAACGAAACCCGAACGACCGAAGCGCGCCGGCGAATTGGTCGGCTATGGTTTGCTGGTGACTTTGGGGATCGCCATCTTCGTCGCTCCATTCGCCTGTTCGTGGCCGGATGGGTTGGATTCGGTCGCGGAAAAATTCGGTTTTGCGCACAAAATCGTGAAACCATTGTTGCCCGCACCCGCGCCGGATTATCAAGTGCCCGGAATTCACTGGGCAATCGGCGCGACGGCTCTGGCGGGCGTGGTTGGTTCGGTCATTGTGTTTGGTTTCGCGCTCTTGCTCGGTCGCTGGCTCGTGCCGAAACCGAAAAATCCATGAGTACCGATTGGCTGAGCCACCACCACAGCCACGCCGATAGTCCGGTACACCGTCTGCCGGCGGCGCCGAAACTGGGCGTTGCACTGACGGTTATTGTCGGCACGGTGCTGGTATCGCCGGATTTCACAGGTTGGTTTATTGGCGTTAGCGTGCTGCTGGTGCTAACGATTTTCGCGAGTCGCATTCCGCCGTTCTTTTTGGTGAAACGGCTGTTGATGCTCTCACCGTTCGTGCTGGGCGTTGCGCTCGTGAACGCGTTGGAACCGTCGTCGCGGACGAACTGGTTGGGCATCGCACTCAGGAGCGTCATTTGTCTCCTCACCGTCATCCTTGCGTCAAACACCACGCCGTTTGGCGAAGTCCTGCGTGTGCTGCGTCGTGTGCGGGTGCCGGCGCTGCTCATCACCACCATTGCGCTGATGCATCGCTACCTGTTCGTGCTGGCGGACGAAGCGGAACGGATGCGCCGGGCGCGGGCGAGCCGGACATTCACGCGCGGGCGGCGGTTTGAATGGCGCGCGCTTGCAACGGTGGTGGGCCAGCTTTTCATCCGCGCGTCGGAACGGGCCGAACGAATTTACGACGCCATGTGCGCGAGAGGCTGGAAATGAACGCCGCCATCGAAATCATTAATCTGAAATACCGTTATCACGACGGCACGGAAGCATTGCGCGGCGTGAGCTTCGGCGTCGCGCCGGGCGAGTGCGTGGCACTTATCGGTCCCAATGGCTCCGGCAAGTCCACGTTGCTGCTGCATCTCAACGGAATTTTGCCGGAAAAAATTTCCGGCGACGGCGCGGTGAAGATTTTCGGCGAATCCGTCGCGGCAAAAAACCTCGAAACGATTCGCCGGCAGGTCGGTCTGGTCTTTCAAGACCCGGACGATCAATTGTTTTGTTCAACGGTTCGGGAAGACGTGGCGTTCGGCCCGCAACAACTTGGCTTGAGCGACGACGAAATGGCCGTGCGCGTTGAAAAGGTGCTCGCGCAAGTTGGACTTGCCGGCTTCGGCCATCGCGCCACGCATCACTTGAGTCACGGCGAGAAACGCCGCGCCTGCCTCGCGGGCGTGCTGGCGTGCGAGCCGGCGATTCTCGTTCTGGACGAGCCGACCAGCGACCTGGACCCGCGCGGTCGGCGCGAGTTCAAGACGCTGCTGCGGCAAATCCCGGCGACCAAGCTGATTGCGACGCACGACTTGGAACTGGTGGTTGAATTGTGTTCGCGGGCGATTGTCCTGGACCACGGATTGGTCGTGGCCGACGGGCTGGTGACGGATTTGCTCAACGACGAGGAACTGATGCTTGCCCACGGTCTGGAACGCCCGCACATCCTGCGCCATCGTCATCCGCACTAAACGGTTTCGTCTCCCCGGCTTGGCGCTTGGATGAAATGATCGTCTTTTCATTTCGTCAAAGTGGCCGTGCTCCGCTAAATAATCCCCGATGTCCGAACGGCTGCCCATTTACGATCTCGAACATGACATCGTCGCACAATTGAAAGCGACGAAGCGGCTCGTGTTGCAAGCGCCCACCGGCTCCGGCAAATCCACGCAAGTTCCGCAAATGCTTCTCAAACACGGTCTGCTCGGCAGCGGCCAGTGCGTCATCCTCCAGCCGCGTCGGCTGGCAGCGCGCTTGCTTGCGGCTCGTGTTGCGAAGGAACTCGGCGTCGAGCTTGGACGCGAGGTCGGCTACCAGGTTCGTTTCGAGAACGCGACGAGCGACTCCACGCGCATCAAGTTCGAAACCGAGGGCATCTTGCTCCGGCAACTGATTCAAGACCCGACGTTGCGCGGCGTGCAGGCGGTCATCTTCGATGAATTTCACGAGCGTCACCTTTACGGCGACATCACGCTCGCCCGCGCGCTGGACATTCAGGAGCAGCACCGTCCCGACCTGCTCATCGTCGTCATGTCGGCGACACTGAACGCTGGCGAGTTGGAAAACTATCTGTCCAAATCCGAAATCCGAAATCTAAAATCGGAATTCAGTTGCTCCGTCCTCCGTTCTGAAGGCCGCGTATTTCCTGTGGACATCAAATATCTTCCGCACCGGCTCGGCGCAAACGCACCGCCGCCGTGGGAACTGGCCGCCGATGCTTTCAGTAATTTTGTTCGCTCAAACGGCAAGTGCGACGTGCTCGTGTTCATGCCGGGCGGTTTTGAGATTTCGCAGACCATCACCGCTATCCGCAACGTCTCGGAGTCGCGCGGCTATCTTGTGCTGCCATTGCACGGCGAACTTCCGCCGCGCGACCAGGACGCCGCTGTCGCGCGCTACGACCAGCCGAAAGTCGTCGTCGCCACAAACGTCGCCGAAACTTCGCATCACCATTGACGGCGTGCGGCTGGTGATTGACAGCGGGCTGGCGCGCATTCCGCGTTACGATGCCGAATCGCGGAATCAACACGCTGCTCATTGAAAAAAATTCACAGGCCAGCGCCGACCAACGCGCCGGTCGCGCCGGTCGCACCGCGCCGGGCGTTTGCATGCGGCTCTGGTCGCAATCGGAGCACGACGAACGCGCACCGCAGGAATTGCCGGAGATCAAGCGGCTCGACCTGGCGGAAGTGGTCCTCACTTTGAAAGCGGCGGGCGTGGAGGATTTGCGAAAATTCCGCTGGCTGGAAAAGCCGGATGAAATTTCGCTGACGCACGCGGAGGAGTTGTTGAAGGATTTGGGCGCATTAAAACCTGCAGCGACGGTCTGCGACCGCAGAGAGGACGGCGCTCGAAAGCAACGCCGCTCACAAATCACGCCGTCGGCCGCAAGATGCTGGCGTTTCCGGTCCATCCGCGTTACTGCGCGGATGTTGCTGGCGGCGCAGGAATTCGGCTGCGTGCACCCGGCGTGTCTCGTGGCCGCGCTCACGCAGGGCCGCGATCTGCTCTTGCGCGGCGGCGGCAAGGAGGTGCGAAAACGACCGCGAAGATTTGCTCGGCGAAAAGGCGTCGTCGGATTTTTGGATTCTCATGCGCGCATGGAGTTTGGCGGCGCAGAACCAATTCCGACTCGACGCCTGCCAGCGGCTCGGCATCCACGCCGTGACCGCGAAACAAGTCGGCCCGCTGTTCGAACAATTTCTCCGCATTGCGAAGGACGAAGGGCTCGACACTCAGCCGCGCGAAGTGAAAGACGAGGCGTTGCAGAAGTGCATTCTCATCGGCTTCAGCGACCGTGTGGCGCGGCGGATGGATCAGGGCACGTTGCGCTGCGGACTGGTTCACGGTCGGCGCGGCGTGCTGGCGCGCGAAAGCGTGGTGCAACACAGTCCGTTGTTTGTCGCCGCGGAAATCCGTGAAATCGGCGGGCGCGACAACGAAGTCAACACCATCCTCTCGCTCGCAACGGCCATCGAAACCGACTGGCTGAAAGAGCTTTTCCCCGATGACATCAAATCCGAACTTCACGTCCAGTGGGATGCGCAAGCCAAGCGTGTGCAAGCGGCGGAACTGCTGCGCTTCCGGGATCTCGCATTGTCAGCAAAACGTGTCGAGCCGCCGCCAGCCGATGCCGCGGCGCGGTTGCTCGCCGATGAAATTCTCGCGGGCCGGTTACAACTTCCGAATTGGGACCACGGCGTGGAACAATGGCTGTTGCGGTTGCGTCTGCTTTGCCAGCATTGCCCGGAACTTCCAATTGCCGCCCGTCACCGACGATGACCGCAAACACATCATCGAGCAGCTTTGCCACGGCGCGGTGAGCTACAAGGATATGAAGGAACGCGAGGTGAAACCGGTGGTGATGTCGTGGCTGTCGGCGGCGCAGCGTGAATTGCTGGACAAACACGCCCCCGAGCGACTTTCGCTTCCGAACGGTCGCACACCGAAAGTGACTTACGAAGCGAGCGGGTCGCCACACTTCGCGCTGCGGATTCAGGAGCTTTACGATGTTACGCAAACGCCGCGCATCGCGATGGGCCGCGTGCCGGTGGTGGTTCACATTCTGACGCCGGGAATGAAGCCGGTGCAGATCACGCAAGACCTCGCCAATTTCTGGCGCGAACATTATCCGCGCATCAAATCGGAGCTTCAGCGGAAATATCCCAAACACCTGTGGCGGTAGTTGATGAACCAAAGCATGCAGTTGCCAGATACATCCGAAAATCGAAGTCGCGGCGATGAAGGCGTCGCAACGATGCAGAACACTTCGCGCAACCTCCGTTATCGGGATAAACTGACCCGGCTTTTTCGCACGCCGCAACTGACGCGCACGCGAATCGTTCTGGCCTTGACAGTGGCCGTGGTCGCGGATGGATCGCAATTACTGCTGGGCCCGTTCGGCTGGGCGTTTGTGGACGAAATCATTGATATCGTTGCGATGCTGTTGACCACTGTTTTAATCGGCTTTCATTGGTTGCTCCTGCCGACCTTTGTGGTGGAATTTTTCCCGGTCACAGACATGCTTCCGACATGGACGGGCTGTGCGATTGCGGTGATTGCGCTACGAAAAAGGGTGCAGGGAGCGGCCCGCAAAAAACCTTCAATAAATGCGTGACAAGCCGGGCCGCAGTGGCTATGTGTTGGCCCGTTTTTGCAGGACACAACCAGTTATTTTATGAGCCAACAAACTCGTTTCGCGCTTCGCCAACAGGACATTCCGACGCATTGGTACAACGTTCTGGCGGATTTTCCCGAGCCGCTGCCGCCGCCGTTGCATCCGGGCACAAAGCAGCCTGTTCCGCCGGAACATTGATGGCGATTTTCCCCGAGAACCTCGTCAAGCAGGAGATGAGTCCGGAGCGGTGGGTCGAAATCCCCGAGGAAGTGCGCGAGATCTACGCGCTGTGGCGGCCCACGCCGCTGCTGCGCGCGGTGCGGTTGGAGAAGGCGCTGCAGACGCCGGCGCATATTTATTACAAGTACGAAGGCGCCAGCCCTGCCGGCAGCCACAAGCCGAACACCGCCGTTGCCGCAGGCGTACTACAACAAGGTCGCGGGCACGAAACGGCTGGCGACCGAGACGGGCGCGGGCCAGTGGGGTTCGTCGCTGGCGCTGGCGTGCAAGCTGTTTGGCCTGGAATGCAACGTGTACATGGTCAAGGTCAGCTACCAGCAAAAGCCGTATCGCCGGATGCTGATGCACACTTGGGGCGCGACGGTGCATCCCAGCCCGAGCGACCAGACCGAATACGGGCGCAAGGTGCTCGCCGAAGACCCGAATTGCCCCGGCAGCCTCGGCATTGCCATCAGCGAAGCCATCGAGGACACGGTCAAGCATCCGAACACGAAGTATTCGCTCGGCAGCGTGCTCAATCACGTGTGCCTGCACCAGACCGTCATCGGCCAGGAAGCCATCAAGCAGATGGAAATGGCCGGCGAAGAGCCGGACGTGATCATCGGTTGCTGCGGCGGCGGCAGCAATTTTTCCGGGCATCGCGTTCCCGTTCGTGCAGAAGAAAATCACCGAGAAGAAGAAGTACCGCATCGTCGGCGTCGAGCCGTCCGCGTGTGCGTCGCTGACCAAGGGCGAACTGCGTTACGATTTCGGCGACACGGCGGAGATGACGCCGTTGCTGATGATGTACACGCTCGGCCACGATTTCATGCCGCCGCAGATTCACGCCGGGCGGGCTGCGCTATCACGGCATGGCGCCGATGGTCAGCCACGTGCTCAAGCTGGGGCTGATCGAGGCCGTAGCTTATGACCAGACGAAGGTGTTCGAGGCGGCGATGCTGTTTGCGCGCAGCGAAGGCATCGTGCCCGCGCCGGAATCGGCGCACGCCATTGCCGCGGTCGTGGACGAAGCGATAAAGGCCCGCGAAGCCGGCAAGAAGCGGGTGATCCTGTTCAACCTTTCCGGCCACGGTCTGCTCGACCTGAGTGCGTACGAAACTTATCTGACCGGCAAAATGCAGGATGTTTAAGCTCAGAAACCCTCAACACCAAACCAAACACAAAACCATGAAAATCTCAATACAAATTATTTTGCTGGCGGCGTCGCTGGTGATGCTGCCAGTCGTATTAAAAGCCCAACCCTCGGCCCATTACGTGCCGGGATCAGAAGGCATCAAAGGCGCAGCCCTGCCACCGCCAGGGGTTTATTTCCGCGACTACAATGACTTCTACTGGGCCGACCAAGTCAATGACTCGTCCGGCAATAATCTCCATGTTCCCAACTTCGACGTCTTCACCTACGCCAACATTCCCCGTGTGATTTGGATCACGGACACGAAAGTCCTCGGCGGGTACTCGGCGTGGACGCCCTGCTTCCGCTGGTCGATCAACACGTGAAAGCCGGGGGATTTGACAGCACCACTTTCGGCATTGGCGACTTTTTTGCCGAAGGCACGCTCTCCTGGCATCCCAAACAGTTTGACTTTGCCATTGGCAGCGGCGTTTGGGTGCCCACGGGCGATTCGGGCAAACCGCCCACCACGCGCATTGGCGCGGGTTACTGGACTTTCATGCAAACTGCGGGTGCCACTTGGTACATTGACCAGGCAAAAACTTGGGCGGTGTCGGCGTTGAACCGCTACGAATTCAACACCGAGCAGCTCGACACGGATGTCACTCCCGGACAGGCTTACACGCTGGAATGGGGCATCAGCAAGGGCGTGTGCAAAGCGGCCAGCCTCGGCGTGGTCGGTTACTACCAGCAGCAGGTGACCGCCGACAGTGGCGCACCGGCCAGCAGCCGCAACCGCGTGGCCGCCATTGGCCCGGAAGTCAGCGTGGCTTTCCCGGAAATCATGCTGTTCGTCTCACTTCGCTACAATTACGAGTTCATGGCCGAGAACCGCGCGCAGGGCAACGCCATCACACTGACGCTCACGAAGCGTTTCTAAGTCAAACAGCACTTTCAGTTGAGAGCTTGATTGGCCGTCACGTTACGTGGCGGCCAATTTATTTTCATTTCAAACTCACCAATAGTTGCCGTAACTAAATTCAGTCGGGCGCTGGAGTCCCCTTTCAATGCGCTACCAGCTTGTTTCCTGCAAAAAATGTCCAATTTTTGACAAGCATCGTGTAGAAGCGTGCATTTCAGAATCTTAAGTTGCTCATCGTAATTGTTGTAGAGTCGATGGAAAATACCATCCAGCCAATCGAGCTGACGGAGCTCAAGAAAACCGGCCCAATCCGGTTCAACGTGTCTCACGAGACGGTGTTCGGATGTCCGCCTGATTTTCTGGACAACCGCTTCGTTTACGTGGTCGTCTCGGCGCGCGCGCGCGGCCTTTCCATCGGGGTCAATATGAATCCCGACAAACTGTGCAACTTCGATTGTGTCTATTGCGAGGTCAACCACACCACGCCTCCGCGCGAGAAAAGTCTGGACGTGGATGGCATGGCCGCCGAATTGAAGAAAACCGTCGAGTTCGTGCGCAAGGATCGGTTGCGCGAGCGATCCAGTTATCGCGCATTGCCTGACGATTTGCTTCAACTGCGGCACGTTGCGCTGAGTGGCGACGGCGAACCGACGTTGTCGCCCAAATTTGCGGAAGCACTGCAGGCTGCCGTGCATGTGCGCGCCCTGACAAACTCCTCATTCTTCAAGATTGTGCTCATCACCAATGCGACCGGACTCGACCAGCCGCACGTCCAGCAAGGATTGAAGCACTTGACGAAACTCGATGAAATCTGGGCCAAACTCGACGGCGGCACGCAGGCGTACATCAACCGTGTCAACAGGCCCAAGGTGTCGCTCGATAAAATCCTGTCGAACATCCTCCTCGTTGGCCGGCAGCGGCCCATCATCATTCAAAGCCTGTTCCCCGCAATCAACGGCGAAGAGCCGCCATTAGAGGAAATTGATCACTACGCCCACCGTTTGCTGGAACTCAAGAATGCCGGCGCGCAAATTGCGCTCGTGCAGATTTACTCCGCCACCCGCCCCACGGCGCGCTCTGAATGCAGCCACCTGCCGCTCAAGAGCCTTTCCCGCATCGCGCAAACCGTCCGGCAAATCACAGGCTTGAAAGCGGAAGTATTCTGAGCGGGGACGTTTCTCCTTTGCCCTGAGTTGGGATTATTCAGTCGGAAACCGCGCAGAACCGTTCCTCAAGAACGCCGCGCCACTGCAATCTTCCGCACTTGAACACGCGGGGCATCGCCCCAGAGACTTTCCAAATCGTACCGCTCGCGCACGTCAGCGCGCATCACGTGAACGATCACATCGAAGAAATCCATCACCACCCAAGCCGCATGCACGGTGCCGTCCACCGCGTAGGGGCGAATGGAATGATCCTCGCGCAGTTTGTCGGTGATTTCGTCAAGAATCGCGCGCAAATGCGGTTCGCTCGTGCCTGACGCGATGACAAAATAATCCGTCACGGACGATAGCTTGCGCACGTCGAGGATGACGATGTCTTCCGCCTTCTTGTTGTCCGCGAACTCGCGGCAAAGCTGGGCCAGTTTTCTTGAATCCATCTGCGGGGAATGTGCAACAGCAGCACTCAAAGATAAAGCCGATAGTTGTGGATGGCCTCGGCCACGGCGGGCGGCACGAGATGGTCAATCGGCAAACCCGCCTTCACCCGTGTTCGGATTTGCGACGACGAAACGCCCAGCGGCCAGCCCGCAAGCATCCGCCCGCGAAACGGCGCCGGGAATGTCACCGGCGGCTCGCCCGGTCGCGGGATTGCAACAAACTCGGCCAGCCGCGCAAGTTCGTTCGCCTCGCGCCACTTCGGCAGATTCGGCACGTTGTCCGCGCCGATGAGATAAAACAATTCCGCCTGCGGAAAGCGCCGCGCGTAATCGCGCAACGTATCAATCGTGTAGGAAATGCCGCCGCGTTTGATTTCCTGATCGTCCACTTCGCAATTCGTCCTGCCTGCGAGCGCGAGCCGGAGCAGGCGCAACCGCTCCGAAGCGGGCGACGGTTTGGTTTCCGGCTTGAAGGGCGACTGCGCCGCCGGAATGAAAAACAACCGTTCCAACCCGAGTTCTTCCACCGCCGCCTGCGCCACCAGCAAATGGCCCAGGTGAACCGGGTCAAACGAACCGCCAAAAAGTCCGATGCGTTGCACGGAGGAATTTTAGGACGAATCGCTTGAGAGGCGAATTAAAAAGTCAGCCCGAGCGGCAGCACCACCGACAGCCAGCGGGATTCAAGAAGTGTATTCATAGTTTGGCAGCAGTGAAATGTTATGAAGTCGAAGAAAAACCTTGGCAATTTGGCAAAACTCAGAAGTTTTATGGCGAAGTTTTTCTCCGTTCAGGCGCGGGCGGCTTGCTGTAATCTATTGGGCCAGGCCCACCAGCTATATCTCCAGATTCAGAAACTCCGACCACAACTCGCAAATTAGCAGATTTATGCGTCCACACGTAGCTATAGTATAATTCACCGGTATTACTCTTGGTCACACCAGTAAATTTTGGACCGATGAACTCATTGGTTTCATAATGAATCATCCTGCAATACCTCTCAAAACGCTCTCCCGCATATTTTCTAGCGTCCGGTTCGGTGACTTTGTGAAAGTAACATCCCTCCAACCAGATGATTCCCAAAACCATCGTGACTAGAGTGATTATCAGCAATCGCCTTTTCATAACCTCACCGGAATTTTATTCTCTGCCAAAAATCGTTTCACATCGCCGACGGTGTAAGTGCCGAAGTGGAAAATGCTCGCTGCGAGAACGGCGTCGGCCTTGCCTTCGAGCAACACCTCGGCCATGTGCTCCAGGCTGCCTGCGCCGCCGCTGGCCACCACCGGCACGCCCACCGATTCGCTGATTCGCCGCGTGATAACGAGATCGAAACCGGCTTTCGTGCCGTCGGCGTCAATCGAGTTCAAAACGATTTCGCCCGCGCCGAGCGACACGGCGCGTTTGGCCCATTCCACGGCGTCGAGGTCTGTGGGTTTGCGCGCGCCGTGCGAAAAAACCTGCCATTTGTCCGGTGCGACTTTCCGGCAATCAATCGAAACCACGATGCACTGGCTGCCGAATTTTTCCGCACCTTCACGGATGAGTTCCGGCCGGGCAAGCGCGCTGGAGTTGATGCTGATTTTGTCCGCGCCCGCCCGCAGCATGGCGTACATGTCGTCCACGGATTTGAGTCCGCCGCCAACGGTGAGCGGCATGAAGCATTGGTCGGCGGCTCGCTCAATCACGTCCACCATCGTCGCGCGGCCATGCGCCGTGGCAGTGATGTCGAAGAACACCATTTCGTCCGCGCCCTGTTCGTTGTAGCGGAGCGCAAGTTCGACGGGATCGCCGACATTGCGCAAACCGCCCTTCTCAGCGATGCCGAACTGGACGCCGCGCGTGACTTTGCCGTCGTGCACGTCGAGGCACGGTATGACTCTTTTTGCGAGCATCGCTGTATTTGAACTTTAGACCGCGCCGGAATCAACATCTTATCAACCAAACTCTCCATCTGGCTCCCAACTCCGGAAACCTTTTCCTGAGTCAACACGGGAGCGATTTTTGTCAAATGCTGCTGTTTCCACGCTTGATGTTTTTCTGCAAATCCACTACCAGAGCGTTGATGTAAATATCCAATTCATCATGCCCTCTGCATTTTCCAACATTCCCCTCATTGTTTACGACGGCGTCAAATCGAGAAATCCGCTCGCCTTCAAACACTACAACCCCCGCGAAGTTGTCGAGGGCAAAACGATGAAAGACCACTGCCGCTTTTCGGTGGCCTTTTGGCACACGTTTTACAACACGCTGTCTGACCCTTTCGGCGTCGGCACAGCCGTCCGGCCTTGGGACGACGGATCCAATTCCGTTGCCAACGTCCAAAAGCGGGCGCGGGTAGCTTTTGAATTCATGGAAAAACTTGGTGTGCCGTTTTACACCTTCCATGATCGCGACGTCGCGCCGGCAGGACCGACATTGCGTCAAACCAACAAAAACCTCGATGCCATCGTAAAAGTGCTGAATGAGGAACAGAGACGCATCGGCATCAAACTGCTCTGGGGCACGGCAAATCTCTTCTCCGATCCGCGTTACGCCCACGGCGCGGCCACCAGTTGCAATGCGGACGTGTTCGCCTTCGCTGCCGCGCAGGTGAAGAAAGCGCTCGAAGTGACACATGAATTGGACGGGGCCGGCTACGTTTTCTGGGGCGGTCGAGAAGGTTACTCCACGCTGCTGAACACCGACATGAGGCGCGAACTGGATCACCTCGCCAGGTTTTTGCACATGGCGGTGGACTACAAAAAGCAGATCGGTTTCAAAGGCCAGTTTTATATCGAGCCCAAACCCAAGGAACCCACCAAACATCAATACGACTCCGACGCCGCGGCGTGCTTGAATTTTCTTCGTGAATACGAACTGCTGCCGCACTTCAAGCTGAACATCGAAACCAACCATGCCACGCTTGCCGGCCACACGATGCAGCACGAACTGGAAGTTGCCGGCGCTGCGGGCAAGCTCGGCTCCATTGATGCGAACATGGGCGACCTGCTGCTGGGTTGGGACACGGATCAGTTTCCGACCGACATTTACCTTGCCGCGCAAATCATGCTGACCGTTCTCAAATACGGCGGTTTCACAACCGGCGGCATGAACTTTGACGCCAAAGTGCGCCGCGAGAGCTTCGAGCCGGCTGACCTGTTCCACGCCCACATCGGCGGCATGGACTGTTTTGCGCGCGGGCTGAAAATTGCGGCGGCCATTCGCAAGGATGGCCGGATCGCCAAATTTCTGAAGCAGCGCTACGATTCGTGGGAAAGCGGCATTGGCGCCAAAATCGAATCCGGGAAAACCAGCTTTAAGGAGCTTGAATCCTACATGCTTAAGAAAGGCGAAGCGTCGCCAAACAAGAGCGGCCGCCAGGAATTTCTGGAAAATCTGTTCAACGAATTTATTTGAGCGCGACCAACAGTCGCGACGGTTGTTGTTCAACGCCCCGGCTGCGTCACTTCACCGGCAATGACAGGACAATGGTCGTTCCGCGGTCGCGATGCGTCTTGATTTTCACCTTGCCGCGATGCGTTTCAACGACGCGCCCCACGATCGCCAGACCGAGGCCCGTGCCTTTCGTCTTGGTCGTGCTGAGCACGGAGCGGAACGCGCGGCGCTGCTGTTCCTCGCTCATGCCCGCGCCAGTATCTTTGAATTCCACCGCGACGTGTGTGGGCTGCGCGGCCGCCCGCGGCAGACGGATGGCGCGCGATTTGATGGCAAGCGTTCCGCCGTCGGGCATCGCCTCGGCCGCGTTCAGAATCAAATTCAGAAAGGCCTGCTCCAGTTGCGTGGCGTCGCCCATCACGGGGGGAAGTTCCGGTTGAAGTTCGCGCACGAGTTTGACGTGTTGGTGCATCAGTTTGTGGCGCACCAGCAGGCTGAGTTCGTTGATCAACCCGTTTAGATCGACTGGGGCGAGCTTCGGCTCGGTCGAGCGCGCGAAATCCAGAATCCGCTCAACGATTTTATTCAAGTGTTCAATCTTTTCTCCCATCACGCGGGCGTCTTCCGTGCGCGGGTCGCGGGGCGGGAACTTCAGGTTGAGCGAGTGATAGAGCATCTTCATCACGGTCAGGGGATTGCGAATTTCGTGCGCGACTTCCGCCGCGAGCAGACCCAGCGCTGAGAGCTTTTCGTTCTGCCGCAATTGCTCTTCCACATCCACCAGGCGCTCATAAAGCCGCGCTTTCTCGATGGCGATGGCGGACAGCTCTGCGAGCGCGGATAAAATGCGGATTTCCTCGTTGGAAAAATTGTAAGGCACCGCCGTATAAACGCTCAAGGTGCCGATCGTTTGTCCGGCAAACAGAAGCGGCACGCTCAGCAGCGAAACAAGCCCTTCCCGCCGGGCGACCGTCACGTTCTGGTAGCGGCTGGAAGTCTGTACGTTCTCGACGCGGACCGGCTTTTGCCGCCGCGCCACCGTGCCCAGCAAGCTGTCCTCCACGTTGAGCCGCGGCTTTTTGATGTAGGCTTCGCCTGCACCGTAACTGGCGCGCAAATCCAGCCACTGTTTTGTTTCGTCAAGCATCATCAGCGAACACATTTTCGCTTGCATCAGCAGGCAGGCCTCGCGAGTGATGGCGGTCAGGGCCTCGTCGAGATTGAGCGTCGAGTTGATTGTCCGGCTCACGCTGGCGAGCGACTCGAACAGGCGCGCCTTGAGCCGAATCTGTTCATACAGCCATGTGTTGTGAATGACCTTCGCCGCTTGAAACGCCAGTTCTTCGAGCAATTCCTGATCGGTTGCGCTGAACGCGTCCTTGCGGTCGGAATCCACGTTCAGCACCCCGCGTGTTTCGCCGTTCACGTCAAGGGGCACGGTCAATTCGGAGCGGACCTCGTGACGCGCCGTGACGTAGCGCCGGTCCTGCGTCACATCCCCCACGCGCACGGGTTTGCCGGTGCGTGCGACCCAGCCGGTGATGCCCTGGCCCACGCGCAATTTCAACCCGGCGGCGTCCGGCGGCAGCCCTTGCGAAGCGTGGATTTCCAGAAGGCCGCTGGCCGGATTGATGAGTGCGACCGAGCCGCTGGAGGCGCACATGAGCCGCACGGCCTCGCGCACGATCAATTGCAGCGCTTCCTGCGGTTCGAGCGTGGAGTGGATGACGTTGCTCACCTGATAAAGCAGGTTGAGCCGCTCGCAACGCGCTTTTAACTCGGCCAGTTCATCATTCATTTTGAAAAACGTGATGCGTCACACGTGACACGTGACATTTCAATTTCATCTTACCTTTGCCGTCAACCACAGTCCCGCTCCGCCAAAGGCCAGGTTTGGAAACCACGCCGCCAACCATGCGGGCAAATAACCACCCGTGCCCATTGCCAGCCCGACTTGCTGGAGGACGAAGTAGGCGAAGCAAATGAAAATGCTGCCCGCCACGCCGACAAAGACGTTCCGCTTGCCGGATGCGGCCCCGAACGGCAACGCGATCAGCACCACGACCAGGCAGGTCCACGGCGCCGCCAGCCGGCCATGCAATTTCGTGTAAAGCCAGAAGCGGTCATCGCGGGTCGGGTTTGGATGAAAACGCAGGTAATCGAGGATTTCGGAAACCGGCAGGTCCGCCCGGCGCGAGCTGCGCAGGCTGAGGCGCTGGCTGATTTTGATTTCGCTCCGGATTTCCTCGGGTGTCTCCTTCAACTCCGGCACGGCCAGCATGTTGGTCACCAACGCCGGTACAAAGGCCGAACTGGCCTGGCCGCTGTCCCGGAATTCGCGCACGCCGAAAAAGGTCCATACCCGGTTCGAACGCACACCGCGCTCGGCGGTCAACAAACGGTGCGAGCCATCGGGCAACATCCAGTCCACTTGCGGGTTCAGCATCTCGTTGTTTTGCCGGTCGTAAACGCCGATTTGCCAAGTGTGGCCATCGCGGGCATTCTTGAAGCCGAGGTTGGTAAAACGATTTCGTCCCTGTGCACCTGCCGCGGGTTGCTCGTGCCGGTGCAGAATTGCATCAGCCCGGTCTTCGCTGTCCGGCAACCACCGTTCATTGAACGCAAACAAAACCAGACTTGCCGCAAGTCCCACTGCCAGATACGGCACCGAAAGCCTCCACAAACTCACGCCCGCTCCGCGAATCGCGGTGATCTCGTGATGGCGCGCCAGATGGGTCAGTGTGTAGAGCAGCGCCAGCAGCAATGCCACCGGCAGCACAACCACAAGAAAATCCGGCGTCTTGACCAGATAATATTCCGCGATGTCCAGTCCGTTCATTTTGTGACGCTGAAGAGTTTCCAAGTCGGAGAACAGATCGAACGAAATCCAGAAAATCAGGAAGCCGCCCAGACAATAGCCGAGCGGTACGAGCAACTCGCGCAACAGGTATCGGTCCAACAGGCGCATCCTGTGCTGGAGGCTAACCGGCGCACGCCTCCAGCCGCAAGCCAAAGTCCCATGCACCGTTAAACCGATGATGAGCCATCCGCCTGGCAAGAACCGTTTCCGCCAGAGGATTGAACTTGTCCTTGAGGCCGGCACTGGGTCCGCGATAATGGCGAAGTGAAAGTTTTCACGGCGGAAATCAAACACAGTGATTAATCCCACAATTCCCGTCAAATTAAGCCATGACCGAACGCCCCAAAACTAAACCCACCGTTTGGATCACTGGCGCGGGCGGACTCATCGGCAATTATCTTGTCCAAACCGCGCCCCGGTTCGCGCCGTCGTGGCATGTGCGCGGTCTGCCCCGCGTCCAACTCGACCTGCTGGATTTCGATGCCGTCCGGCGCGAGTTTTGGGCTGACAAACCAAAACTCGTCATCCACTGCGCGGCATTGAGTCGCAGTCCGGTTTGCCAGGCCAATCCTGAGCTGGCACGCCGAATCAACGTTGACGTCACGGCGCTGCTTGCTGAACTCGCGGCTGACATTCCGTTTTTTTTCTTTTCCAGTGACCTTGTTTTTGACGGACGCACCGGCAATTACGACGAAACCGCGCCCGTCAATCCACCCGGCGTTTACGCGCAGACAAAGGTTGCTGCCGAGCGGATCGTGCTGTCCAATCCGCGGCACACAGTCATCCGCACGGCCTTAAACGCGGGAACGTCGCCCACCGGCGACCGCGCGTTCAACGAGCAGATGCGACTCGCGTGGCAACGCGGTGAGACGCTTCAATTGTTTACCGACGAATTTCGCAATCCCATTCCGGCTGTCGTCACGGCGCGGGTGACGTGGGAACTGGTCAGCCAAAATCGAACCGGACTGTTTCACGTTACCGGGAGCGAAAGATTGTCGCGCCACGAAATCGGAATGCTCCTTGCCGCGCGCTGGCCGCAACTGAAACCGAAAATCGTGGCGGCTTCGGCAAAAGATTATCAAGGCGGGCCGCGAAGTCCGGACGTGTCACTGAACTGCGCCAAAGTGCAGAAGCTCCTTTCGTTCCCGTTGCCAAAATTCAGCGAGTGGCTCACATCCAATCCAAATGAGTTGATTTGAATCCGCAATCCACAATCACAAATCCGCAATCGAAATACCGTGGTCGTCTCGCGCCGTCGCCGACGGGTTATCTGCATCTCGGCCACGCGCGGACGTTTTGGGTTGCACAGGAACGGGCGCGGGCCATTGGCGGCGCGTTGATTTTGCGAAATGAAGATTTGGATTCCACGCGTTTCAAAATGGAATTCGTTGACGCGATGATCGAGGACCTGAAGTGGTTCGGCTTCGAATGGCAGGAAGGCCCGGATTGCGGCGGATCGTTTGGGCCTTACAACCAGAGCGAGCGGATGAGTTTCTATCGTACCGCGTTTGAGAAATTTCGTGACGGCGGTTTCATTTATCCCTGCACCTGTTCGCGCAGGGACATTCAATCCGCCGCCCGCGCCCCACACGCTGAAGATGATGACGAGCCAATTTATCCTGGCACCTGTCGGGAAAAGCGGAAAGCGGAAAGCGGAAAACAGAAATTTAGCTGGCGTTTTCGCGTGCCCGATGGCGAAACGATTTCGTTCGTGGACGGTCAATTTGGCCTGCAGCAATTCGTGGCTGGAAAAGATTTCGGCGATTTCATTGTTTGGCGGCGCGATGACGTTCCCGCTTATCAACTGGTCTGCGTGGCTGACGATGCCGCGATGCAAATCACCGAAGTCGTGCGCGGCGCGGATTTGCTCAAGTCAACCGCGCGGCAACTTCTGCTTTACCGCGCGCTTGGTTTGCAGCCGCCGCAATTTTATCACTGTGAATTGATGACTGACGAGGCAGGTATCCGGCTTGCCAAGCGGCACGATGCGCTCAGTTTGCGAACGTTTCGCGCCAAGGGAATTCAGCCCGCCCGACTCCGCGCCGGTTGGCAATGAAATTTATCCCAGCACTGTGAGCACGACGCCCACGAGGACGCCGATCACGGCGGGCAGTTTTTGCAGTCCGTTTTGTTCGCCGAAAAACAGTAGTCCGCCCGAAAACGCCACCAGCGTGCTGCCGCGGCGCAAACTCATGACAATCGAAACCAGCGCGCCGGGTTGTCGCAACGCGCCGAAATAAATGTAATCAGCCACCAGCAGCGCGACCGCGATGAGCGGAATGCTCCAGCGCCAGTGGAATTCGTTGCGCGACCACCAGCGGCGTTTCCAGCCGATCATCAGCGGCAAGAAGAGCACTGCCAGATAAACCGAAAACCACGCCTGCACTGTCGGCACGGAGAAGCTCAACTGGCCCAGCAGATATTTGTCGTAAAGTGAACTGACCGCGCCCAGCAGCGTTCCGGCGATGATGAAACCCACCCATTTGTCGCGATGGAAATGCACGCCTTCACGCCGTCCGGCAAATGAAAGGCCGACAAACGATGCCAGCGTGGTGAGAACGCCAAGACTTTCGAGCCATGTCGGGCGTTCGCCTAGAATCAGCAGCGCGCCGAAAAACGTCCACAGCGGACTGGTCGCGCGGATTGGCGAGCCGAGCGAGAGCGGCAGATGTTTGAGCGCGAAATAGGTGAAGACCCACGATGCCGCGACGATTGCCGGACTTCAGCGCCAATTGCAGATGTTGCGACGCCGTCAGGCGATCAGTCACCAACGACGCCGGCAATGTGCCGGGTTGAATCGCGTGCACGATCAGCAGCGCGACCCACACCGCCGCGCCCGTCAGCGTGCTGAAAAACAATACCGGCACGACGGCGTTCTTCTCCACGGCGTGTTTGGTGCAAAGCTCGTAAACGCCGAGGAACAACGCCGACACCAGGCTGGCAGTTATCCAATGCATAAAAAAGCAGGACAGGCTTTCCGCCTGTCCTCTGATTGTAAAAAATGTAGCAGGCAGGATACCTGTCCTGCGTCACATGTGTCGCGATGATGTTGTCGCCGAACTGGGAGCATTTGATTTCCGTCGCGCCTTCCATCTGCCGGGCGAAGTCGTAGGTGACGCGCTTGGAGCCAATTGCGCCATTGAGTCCTTTCAAAATCAAATCCGCGGCTTCCGTCCAGCCCAGGTAGCGGAACATCATTTCGCCGCTCAACACGACGCTGCCGGGATTTACCACGTCCTTGTTCGCGTATTTCGGCGCGGTGCCGTGCGTGGCCTCGAAAATGGCGTGGCCGGTGATGTAATTGATGTTGCCGCCGGGCGCGATGCCGATGCCGCCGACCTGCGCCGCCAGTGCGTCGCTCAGGTAATCGCCGTTCAGGTTCAGCGTGGCGATGACGTCGAAATCCTCCGGGCGCGTCAGCACCTGTTGGAGCGTGATGTCGGCGATGGAATCTTTGATGACGATGCCCGCGCCTGGTTTGCCCTCGGGAATTTTGCACCACGGGCCGCCGTCGATCTCCACGGCGCCGAAGTATTTCTTCGCCAGTCTCATAGCCCCAGTCGCGGAATGCGCCCTCGGTGAATTTCATGATGTTGCCCTTGTGGACAATCGTCACGCTCTTGCGCTTGAACTTGATGGCGTAGCCGATGGCGCTGTGGATCAGCCGCACGCTGCCGCTGTAGCTGACCGGTTTGATGCCGATGCCGACCTGCACGTCGCACGGAAAATCCTTCGCGCCGACGGCATCCCAGAATTCCTCGGCTTTTGCTTCGTGCCGAACCGGATCTTATTGAACCCTTGGGAAATTCCTTCTGCAGGAAATCCAGAACCTTTTGGCCTCGGGCGTGCCGCCGGCGTATTCGATGCCGGCGTAAATGTCCTCGGTGTTTTCGCGGAAGATAACCATGTCCACCTTCTCGGGATGTTTCACCGGCGACGGCACGCCCGTGAAATACTGCACAGGTCGCAGGCAGACATAGAGATCAAGCATCTGGCGCAACGCGACGTTGAGCGAGCGGATGCCGCCGCCGACGGGCGTGGTGAGCGGGCCTTTGATGCCGACCAGGTATTCCTTGAACGCCTCGACCGTGTCGTCGGGCAGCCAGTTGTCGAATTTGTTCTTGGCCGCTTCGCCGGCGAAAACTTCAAACCACGCGACCTTGCGTTTGCCGCCGTAAGCCTTCTGCACTGCGGCATCGAACACGCGCACGCTAGCGGCCCAGATATCCGGCCCGGTGCCGTCGCCGCGAATGAACGGCAGGATGGGATTATCCGGCACGTTGAGCTTGCCGTTTTGGATGGCAATTTTTCCGCCGGCTGGCGGTGTTACATCTTTGTAAGCCATGTTACAATTTCGGATATCGGATTGGCGACTTCGTACGAGTCGCGCCTGTGAGGGTTAAAGTCAAAGCGGAAGAAATCAAGAACAGAAACCGCAAATTCCCGCATTCAATTTCTGGCCGGCCACATCGAGCTGGTGCGGCAGGTCAAGCAGGACACTTCTGACGACTACCTGCGTGAATATCCATCCACATTGCATTTCGGCGGCAAAAATGCCCGAAGCGGTTTCCGGCAAACCAACGCTGCCCGGCGGGCTGCGCCTTCCCTGATGACGGGCGGTTCTGCAACTGCCACCGATAAATGTCTTTTCTTCAGCCCCGCCACGGCGGATAGTTCTCTCTCATGCCATTCAAAAGCTTTGGTCTGACTGAAAAAATTCTTCGAGCCGTCAATGCGATGGGTTACGTGGACCCGACGCCCATCCAGCTTCGCGCCATTCCGCTGGTGCTCGCCGGTCGCGACGTCATCGGCAGCGCGCAAACCGGCACCGGCAAGACCGCCGCATTCGCCCTGCCAATCCTTTCCAAACTCGGCCCGCACGAAGCCCAGTCCCGCGTGCTCGTGCTCGAACCCACGCGCGAACTGGCCGCGCAGGTCGAAACTGCTTTTCGCGATTACGCCCGGTTCACCGACCTGACCGTGGCCGCGTTTTACGGCGGCGTCGGTTACGGCAAACAAAACGAGGCGCTTCAACGCGGCGTGGACGTCATCGTCGCCACGCCCGGCAGGTTGCTTGACCATCTCCAGCGCGGCACTTGCCGGCTCAGCTCCATCAAATACCTCATCCTCGACGAAGCCGACCGGATGCTCGACATGGGTTTCCTGCCCGACGTGCGCCGCATCGTCGAAAAATGCCCGCGCGACCGACACACTTCGCTCTTCTCCGCCACGATTCCGCCGCAGATCGAAACGCTCATCCAATGGGCGATGAAAAATCCGGAAACCATCGAGATCGGCGCTCGGCGGACTCCGGCGGAAACCGTCAAACACGTCATCTACCCCGTGGCCTCGTCGCAAAAGGCCGATCTGCTGCTCGAACTGCTCAAGCGCGTGAACTATGATTCCGTGATTGTCTTCTGCCGCACCAAGCATGGCGCCGACCGCGTCGCGCAATTGCTCAAGCGAAACAACCACGCCGTTTGCGTGCTTCACTCAAACCGCACCCAGCGCGAACGCGAACAGTCGCTGCGCGGATTCCGCGATGGACGCTTCGAAGTGCTCGTGGCCACCGACATCGCCGCGCGCGGACTCGACATCCTCGCCGTCAGCCACGTCATCAATTACGACGTGCCTCAGCACCCGGAGGATTACATCCATCGTATTGGCCGCACGGGCCGCGCGGAGGCCACCGGCGACGCCTTTACCATCATGATCGCGGAAGAGGCCACGCACGTGCATGCCATTGAACGCTTCATCAGCCAGAGAATCCCGCGTTCGAAGCTGGAAAATTTCGATTACCAATACACCGCGCTTTTCGAGCAGGACAAACCCGGCGCGCCCACCGGTCATCCCGGCAAAGCCCGTGGCGGGCGCATCCATGGCGGCTACCACTTTGCTCCCGGCCGCAGACGACGGTAAAATTATTCTTCAACTCCCTGCGATCAATAATAGCGTCATTTAAGAGGCTCTATTTTCCCGTTGACGCTTACGAAAAACGCCGAACCGCGTTCAGCTCGCTCGGCACTCTTGATGAGATCGGGGAAACACTTGGTGAATTTGTTGGCCTGATTCCAAAACGGCAGATTCACCCAACCCGGCTTCAGAAAGAAAATCGTGTGGCCAGCCTGCTTCCAAGCCAGTAATTCGTGCGGATTGCGGCTGATACGGATGTCTGCGGTCACAATCACGAGGTCTGTTTGTCCAGCCAGTGCCCGCATCCACTCGATATCCTCGATATTACCAGGAAAGTCGTCCTTCAAGTGAACTACACGATGTTCCGGCTCAACCATCTGGTTCAGGCCGTGGGCCAGTTTAGGAGCAAGATGGTTGTCGAAGAAAAATTTCACGCCGCCAGCGAGCGCTCGAATTCAACAGCCTCACAGACGGAAGCCGGATGGATTTCAAACCACCGCGCAACTTCCTCGACCGACCGATTTGCTTCCACGCTTCTGGCTAAAACCGAAGTCGGAACGCCATCGCGGAAAATAATCGGTTGCCCAAAACTCCTGCGGGGATCGAGTGCCACCAAGTGGGACTTGCCCTTAGGCCACCACCGGCGGGGAATTCTACCGTCGTCGAACTCAATGTCTTTCAAGAAGGGTCTGATGATGCGGTCGAAGACCCGCTGTAAGTCGCGCATGTCCCATAACATGATTTCGTCGTTCTGCTCGCGCACTTCCATAAAAATTGTCTGCCCGTCTGTAGCAAACTGATTCGTACAGAAGGGATGCGGGTGTCCAACCAGATTCTTGGCTCTCTCATGAACTTGACGTAAGGTTTTCCAGCCAACGCCAGCGCAGATGAAGGCGTCCACACAACGAATCTCAAGGAGATCGAGAAATCCCAAAGCCATCGCGTGGTCAATCGCATCGAGTTGAGTGTTCCACACAGCAGGTGAACGATGTCGCCCGTGCTTGACTTTGAATTCGTATCCTTTCAGCCATCGCCGAATACGCCACGGCGTAACACTTGTCAGACGTGCAGACTCCGGCACCGTATAGATTCCCGTTTCCAGCAGGGTCGTCGTCATAGTGAAGCATTTTTTACAGGCACAATTTAATCGCTGTACGGCTTAGATTGCAAATGAAAAGGCGGACTGGCCTTACTCATCGCAAGATTTGATCGTCGTCTGATTTACACTGCTGACTTCGACGCAGCAAGGTCGCTTCGCCGCTGGGCCATGGATTTGAAGAACTCGTAGCCTTCGCGCAGACGGCGGACGCAAACATCCTTGTCCTCCAGCATGGTTTTGATGATGCGAAGAATCGGCCTCGGGCGAAGGTAGTAGCGATGGTAAAAGCGTTCGACACTTTCGAAGATTTCATCTTTGCTCAAACCGGGATAGGCGAGCGAGCTTTGCTGGAAACCGTCGGTTTCCACGAGATCGGTTTTGTCTTTCTTCGTGAACCAGCCGTTGAGTTTGGCCTGTTCGTAAAGTTCCGTGCCCGGATACGGCGCGGCGAGCGAAACTTGAAGCGAAAATACGTCGAGTTCCTGCGCGAAGCGGATGCTTTGTTCGATGGTTTCCTTCGTTTCGACCGGCAGGCCAAGAATGAACGTGCCGTGGATGACCACGCCAGCCTGATGGCAGGCTTGCGTGAACCGGCGCATTTCCGCCGTCGTGACGCCCTTCTTGATGTTCTTCAGGATTTGCTCGTTGCCGCTTTCGTAGCCGACGAGGAACAGCCGGAGACCGTTATCCTTAAAAGATTTTATCGTGTCGTAATCGAGGTTGGCGCGGCTGTTGCAACTCCAGTGGACGCCGAGCGGCCCAAGTTTTTTCGCGATCTCACGGGCGCGCGGCAGGTTCGCGGTGAACGTGTCGTCGTCGAAGAAAAATTCGCGCACCTGCGGAAAGAGTTTCTTCATGTAGGCCATTTCGTCGGCGACGTTCTGCGGCGAGCGGACGCGGTATTTGTGCCCGCCGATGGTCTGCGGCCAGAGGCAGAACGTGCATTGCGCCGGGCAGCCGCGACCCGTGTACATGCTGATGTAAGGATGCAGCAAGTAGCCGATGAAATATTTTTCGATCTGGAGGTCGCGCTTGTAAACATCCGCCACCCACGGGAGCGCGTCCATGTTCGGAATCATCTCGCGCTCGGGGTTGTGTTTGATCTTGCCGTCCTTGTCCTTGTAGGAAAGCCCGGCAACGCTCGCAAAGTCGCGGCCTTCAGCGACTTCCTTGCAGGTGAAATCAAATTCCTTGCGGCCGACCCAGTCAATCGCTGACGACGCCTTGAGCGTCTCGGTCGGCAACACCATCGTGTGTGCGCCTATGAAGCCGATCTTCGTGTCGGGTTTCTGCGCCTTGATGGCTTCGGCCACCTTGCAGTCGTTCTTCAACGACGGTGTGCTGGTATTGATGATGACGTGATCGAAATCCTTCGCAATGGCGAGGCATTTGGCGACGTCAATGTCGTGCGGCGGGCAATCGAGCAGCTTGGAGTTCGGCGTGAGCGCGGCGGGTTGCGCGAGCCAGGTCGGATACCAATAGCTGGTGACCTCGCGCCGGGCCTGATACCGCGCGCCGGCACCGCCGTCAAAGCCGTCGAAGCTTGGCGGGCTGAGAAAAAGTGTTTTGTTCATGGATGGTTAAGAATTTTTACCGGGCGCAGCAATCAGCTTGTTTTCTTTACCTCGGCGATTTTCGCAAGCAACTCATCGCGCTCTTTCGTGTCGCCGCTGCCGCAGAACGTGCCGACATGCGGTTTTTGATCACCGTTGGCGGCAGCGGTCTGAACCGCCGTTTTGGCTTCGGCCAGGTGTCCTTTGCCGATGCTGAAGCCGTTGAACACGCGTTTCGTCAGTTCGCCATTGCCCATGTAAGGTTTCGGGCGCGGCGAGAAATTGTATTTGAAATTCTTCCAGTTGTCGCCACGTTGATAATTTGTGCCGAGCGCGCCGCTGGGATCGTAGCCGCAGTGGACCATGCAGTTCTCGCAACGCGGGTCGCGGGCCACACCGTCCACGACGCCGTATTTGTCCCAGTCCACCTTCGCCAGCATTTCCTGGTAGCCGTCGTAATGGCCGTCGGTCATCAGGTAACACGGGGCTTTCCAGCCCTTGATATTGTAGGTCGGAATTGCCCACGCAGTGCAGGTCAACTCGCGCAAGCCGGCGAGAAATTCCTGATACACCGGCGTGCCAAAAATGGTGAACGCCTTGCCCCAATCGAGAATGTTCGCAAACTTCTGCCGCGTCATCTTGCGCGTGAGAAAGAAATCTTCCGGCTGCTTGCCGAGGCGCTTGACCATGTCCTTCTTTGCGGCGTCATATTCGTAGCCGGGCGAAATCGTGTGACCATCGCAGCCGAGCCAGGAAAAGAACTTGAACATTGCCTCGATCTCCTGCACGTCAGTTTCCTTATAAACAGTCGTGTTCGTAGCGACCTGGAAGCCAAGGATTTTCGCCATCTTGATCGCTTCGACGCATTCCTTGAACACACCTTCGCGCTCGACGATGAGGTCGTGCGTGTATTCCAGGCCGTCCACGTGGACGTTCCAATACATCCACTTGTTCGGCGAGATCACGGGCCTCCCGTCGGTCTTGCCTTTGCGAATGGTTTCGGCCTGTTTTTCGGTAATCAGGTTTTGCGATCTGAGATTGGAAATTTGGGATTCCAATGTCGGCGAATAAATGGCGGCGAGGTAGTCGCACATCTTCTTGCGCATGAAGACGGCGTTGGTGCAAACATAGACGATGCGGCCCTGCTTGAGCAGGCCGTCCACCAATTCTTCGATCTTTGGATAAATCAGCGGTTCGCCGCCGCAGATGGAAACCATGGGTGCGTCGCATTCGTCGGCCACAGCGAGGCATTTCTCCAACGGCACCATGTCCTTGAGGTTGGTGGAATATTCGCGGATGCGACCGCAACCGGTGCAGGTGAGGTTGCACGTGTGCAACGGTTCCAATTGCAAAACCATCGCAAACTTCGGCGTCTTGCGAAGTTTATGTTTGATGATGTGCCCGGCGATTTTCGCCGAGAGCGCGAATGGGAATCGCATAAAATCAACGGGTTTGCGCGAATTCTCTAACGGCACCAGTAGCAGCGCGGGAGAGTTGGTCGCTGGAGGCGGACCGGCCTTCATCAATCCCGGCAGAAAAAAGTCCAGCGGCGAAACGCTATGCGAGGCATTGATGCCGCTGCAACCGGCTGCGAACAACCCCAAGGCCAGGTACACAAGCAACCCTAAAAATTTCCGATGTAATATCACTGAATAACGAATATAAATTGAATGCACATGTTCGCAACATCTAATTGCCCGGTGCTCAGCGCAATCGCCGCCCGATTCTTTCTTCCGGCGGCGCGAAGCGGTTGTTGGCGGCGGTTGTACCTGTCCGCATTGACATTCGTGGTCATCGCAGGGTTCAACCTTTCCGCGCTGGGGGATTCACCGGCAACCGGCCAAACTGCCTTTGTCACTCGCGCGAAACGCATTTTTAGGGCGGCGCGAACGCGGTTTCTCACCGAACCGACCAACACCGTCGCGGCGTGGGAATTTGGCCGCGCCTGTTTCGACCTTGCCGACCTCGCCACCAACAATATCGAGAAGGCTGGCATTGCCGAACAAGGCATCGCCGCATGCCGACAAGGAATCACGAACAATCCCGCTTCGGCTCCGGCGCACTATTACCTGGGCATGACTTTGGGCCAGCTCGCCGACACGAAGCGAAATCTGGCAGCGTTAAGGATGGTCAAGGAAATGGAACGCGAATTCAAAATTGCGTGCGAGCTGGACGAACATTTCGATTTCGCCGGGCCGGACCGCAACCTTGGTTTGCTTTATCTGGAAGCGCCGATAATTGGCAGTGTCGGCAGCCGACACAAGGCGCGCCAGCACTTGCACCGCGCGGTTGAACTTGCGCCGGATTATCCGGAAAACCGACTCAATCTTGTCGAGGCTTGCTTGAAGTGGGGCGACCGCAACGGAGCGATGGCCGAATTTAAGGCACTGGAAGTGTCATGGCCCGACGCCCATTCGGATTTCGCGGGAGAAGCGTGGGCGCGAAGTTGGGCCGACTGGGAGAAGCGACTCGAAACAGCGCTGCAGAAAATCAAGGGCGCTCCGCACCGGCTCGAATCGCCCCACGCCAGGGAGTGAAAAGCGCCGGCACCCGGAATGCATCGCGCCGTTTGCTCCGGAGGTGTGAAATGGAAGTTGGGATTGCCGGCAAATCGCCGAGATTGTTCTGTCCGAATCCGAGTTGCCGGATCAAACGAGATTTTCTCCACGAGGGCGGTAATCGCTCGAAAAATGGATCGGTTTCTCGAAAGCCACAGATTCGGAAGCGGGGTCGAAGTAAATGGCGACGCGCTGGCGTTTCACCCGGCTGTTCGGATCATCCGGCCATCTTGGCGGAGTAATCCGGGGAAGCGGCACGCGGATGATGGCCAAAGATTGGCCATGAGCGGCAGAATTCCGGACAGACGCGTTCTTATCAAAACTCCGTCCTGCAAGGCCGAATTGTCCGTCTCGGATGGCATCCAGAATCCTTGGAGTTACGGCCGCAATTTCAGCGGGTCGCGCCATCTGTCGTTCTGGTGACAAATGGCTCAGTGTCCTGATCTCCAATCTTTTTTGAATCGGCTCGTTCATGGTCCGGTTAGCCGGTCACATCCGCGGTAATTAGCGGAGAAACGGCGGGAAAAAGTTGTCCGATGAGCGTCTCCAGTTCGTTGGGCAGACGATGTTTGTTCACGAAAGCGTCCGCTCCGGATGCACGGCTCAATTGTTGCCACAAGGAATTTTCGTGCGTTGAAACAATCACCAGTCGCATGGCGGGATATTGTTTCCGCAGGATTTCCGTCAGTTGCAGTCCTCCCATGTCTGGCATTTCCATGTCCGTAAGGACGAGGTCCGGTTGGAGCAGGTCGGCCATTTTGAGTCCCTGCTCGCCGTTCCACGCGACACCTGCGAGTTCAATCGCCGGGTGAACCCGCAAGAGATTTGCCACGGCCTGCATGGCCGTCATCGAATCTTCGACAACCAGCGCACGGATGCGCCGTTGCTGCGCTGGAGACTGGCCAGCTTCCGGCTCGGTTATATGCACGCCCATAAGCAAGCTTAGGGTGCTCCAACCATGGCCGAACAGGTATCAGGTAAATGCTGTAATCCAGAGGAGGAGATTCCATTATACACCGGACAGCCGATTGCAGCCGCGCGCGCAAAAATTCAGCGTTTCGGCGATTTCAGGCAGGATGCCGTCCTCCGTGTTTTCACGGCTCGACGATCTTGTTTCGAATCGCGTAACGGACCAGTTCGCTGACCGAATGAAGATCGAGTTTGCTCATGGCGTTGGAGCGATGCGTTTCGGCGGTCTTGACGCTGATGCCCAGCTTGTCGGCCACTTCCTTGGTGCTTTTGCCTTCCGCGATCAGTTGCACGATTTCCCGCTCGCGCGGAGTGAGTTTGGATCCATGACGGAGTTGCGGATTCAGATAACCCTGCAAAACCAACGCTGAAACTTTCAAGGTGAAGTATGGTTTGTGTTCGGCCAGTGACTTGAGCGCGTCCACAAGGGCGTGTCCGGCGTCGGACTTGAGCACGTAACCCCGCGCACCGACGGCGAGCATCTCGCGCACGAGTTCCTCCGATTCGTGCATGCTCAGGATGAGGACCTCCGTTTGCGGCAATGCGGCGTGTATCTGGCGGGTGGCTTCCACGCCGTTCAATTCAGGCATGGCGAAGTCCATCACGACGATGTCGGGTTTCAGTTCGCGGGCCTTGGCGACGGCTTCGCGGCCGCTGACGGCTTCGCCGCAAACCGCCCAGCCGGATTGCTCTTCGATCAAGGCGCGCAATCCCTCCCGCACCATCGCGTGGTCGTCTGCAATCAGAATTCGAAGTGTGTTCATCCAGACGCTTCGTTCAACGGCGCGGTGGCGCGCACCAGTGTGCCACCGGGCCCTGACTCGATTTCCAACTGCCCGCCCAGCGCATGCAGGCGTTCGCGCATTCCCGGAACGCCCACGCCCAGACCACTGCCCAAACCGGTGATTTGAGAAATTTTTTCGGCAGAAATGCCCCGGCCTGTGTCTCGAATATCCAAAGTAATGGCATTTTTACCTCGTGCCAAGCATATCCTTGCCGTGCCGCTGCCGGAATGGCGATGGATGTTGCCAAGGCTTTCTTGCACGATTCGGAAGAGGTGCAATTCGATTTCCTGCGGCAGGCGGCCCACTTCAGAGACTGCCTGCACGTCCACCTCGATTCCGCTGCGTCGGGCGAAACCCGCGGCGAATTCCCGGATGGCGACGGGCAACCCCATCTCGTCGAGCACGGGTGGGTGCAGCAGATAGGACAAAGTGCGGATTTCCTGAGCCGCCCGCTCGGCCAGCGCCAGACTTTCGGCGACAGTCCTCTGGATTTTCTCGCGTTGGTTTGGATCCACGCGCTGCAACAGGGACAGGTTCATCGTCAAGGCGGCGAGTTCCTGGGCCGTGGTGTCATGCAACTCCCGCGCGAGCCGGCGTCGCTCCTCGTCCTGCAATTCAAGGACGCGCGCTGTCAAGTGACGGAGAGCCTGTTCCGCGCGTTTTTGTTCCGTGAGGTCCACATCCATGCACACAAACCAACGTCTGCCCTCGGGTGATGGGATGGCAAAGACTGTGGAGAGACAATAGCTCCAATTGCCATCCGGCCGTTTGAATTGGTATTCCATCGGTCCTTCAGGCTGGCTGGTTTCCCCCACGCGGCGGAGCGTTTCCTTGAAAGCGGCTGCATTTTCCGGCGAGAGAAGAAACTGATCGAGCGTCTTGCCGAGGGCTTCGTCGGCCCGCCAGCCAAAGATGCGCTCGGAGGCGCGATTCCAGAACAGGACACGGCCTTCCGTGTCGGTCCCATTGCACCGACACGTTGGGCGTATTTTCAAGGGTGGCACGAAGCCGCTCCTCGCTCTGGCGCAAAACGGTTTCCGCTTGTTCGATTTTTTTGAAATCACGCCGCATCAGCCAGCCCAGCAGAACGCCGGTCGCGGCGACAAACAGCCATCCTTTGTATGTCTGCGCCAGAAGGTTCGTGCGGGCGTCTTGAATAAACGTGTGAACCAAACGATCGGAGAGCCAAATCCACACGTCGCTGATGAGCACGTAAATGGCGACCAGTCTGACAACAGGATACCACCCCGTCAGTTTGGATTGCGAATTGGCTCGCACTGAGGAGGGAGATCCCGGCCGGGTTTGTGTTTTTTTGCATCGGTGATTGATCCGGTTGCGTCTCCGCCTGCTGCTCACATGAGGGGAATGGCCCCTCAAGCTGTTCCTGTTACGAAAGAAAGCCGTCCGACCTCGTCATCACCGGGATACTGCGACGGCAGCCACAAATGTGCAAGTGCACAGTCGCGAAGGTCGTTGTCAATGCTCGATCCGGCCCAAAAAGGAGAATTTGCCGAAGATGGCTTCCGACAAGGGGTTCTGCGTCTTCGATAAAACAACTCGTTCCGAAGGTTTAAACTTGATTTGGCTGTCATTTTTGATGAAATTTGGCTGAATTATGGTTTGACAACTGGGCACATATCCTTAAACTTAAAACAACTTACGAGGTCTGTGGACCGGGAAATTATATGAAACAAATTCGAAATCTCACGAAGGTTTTGGTGGCATGTGGCATTGCATTCGCCTTGGTTTCAAACGCCGTGGCACAGGAAGTCAAGCAAATCAACGCCAAGGTTGTCCGCCTAAAAGGTTCGGCGCGCTACTCCACCGGCAACAACGTCTGGCAACCCGTCAAAGTCGGCGACCGGCTCAAAGCCGGGACCGTTGTGCAAACCGCGGCAAGCTCGGTCGTGGACATCGTCTTGGATGAAACCGAGGCCGGACCGACGCGACCCATCCTCGGCAGCACGCTCGCCTATCAGCCCGAAGCCCAACAAAACATCGTTCGAAGTCTTGGAAGACTCCGTGCTGGCCATTGACAAACTGACCAAGACCGTAACAGGTGCCGATGTGGTGACGGAGACCCAACTGGACCTCCGCGCCGGTCGCATCTTCGGGACCGTCAGGAAAGTTTCAGCCGCCTCGAAATACGAAATCAAGATTCCCAACGGCGTCGCCGGCATTCGAGGGACCGTTTACATGATCAGCGCTGAAGGCATTGTGGATGTGCTCGAAGGAGTTGTCACCATTGCTTATGTGAAGGATGACGGCACGGTGGTCACTCAAGATGTTTCAGCGGGATACGAATACGACGCGCGCACCGGCCAGGTTTCGCCAATACCGCTTCCGAAGCGTGACCTCATGGACCAGGCCAAAGCCGAAGCGCCGCTGATTATCACCCAGCAAACGCCGATCCTATTACCAGCCCCGGAAATCTACGTTTCACCAACGATCGGGCAGTAAGACATCTGCGACCGGGTACTGGTCGTGCAACTTTTCAAACCAGAGCAGCCTTGTTCTGCTCTGGTTTTTTTGTTTAGTTGGTGCCGGTGAAGCTCAAGCCGTTCAAAAAGGCGCCGGCCTTGATCACGCTCTGTGTGATTGCGCTGGTCTGTCTGGTGCGGGTGTCGCACCTGGATTTCTTCGAGCGGCTGGAGCGGATCACCTACGACGCGCGGGTCCGTCCCGCAGCGCGATTTCCATCCCCGGTTGCGACCAACCTCGGCTTCGTCTTCGTTGACGAGGAAAGCATTCGCGCCGTGCGCAATGGCTCCGTTGGCTTCCACTTTGGTCTGCATTGGCCGCGCCAAGTTTACGGACGGCTGGTTCAGGAATTGTCCATTCAGGGGCCAAAGTCGTCGCCTTGGATGTGATCTTTGCCGAGTTGCGCCCCGATCATCCCGACGTGCAAATGGCGGATGGCAGCTTGATGGATTCGGATGTTTTCTTCGCCCAGCAAATGCGGCACGCAAGCAACGTGATTCTTGCCGCGACAACAGAAATCAACGTACCGGCTCTGTTCGCGACCAACGCGTTGGCCGTGGGCGATATTTCGACGGACAAAGATCCGGACGGCGTTTTGCGGCGCGCCAAGGCGTTCCGGATTTACCGGAAGTGGCATCCGCTCTTCAGAAAAGTCGAGGACGACCGGGAATTCGGAGTGGATTTGGAGCGCGCCCGCATCGAGCCCGGACAAATCATCCTGCCCCGCACCAACGCCGAAGCCATCAAGGTGCCTGTGGACGCCCAGACCAATTTCGCGTTGGCCGATTTCGTGGGCGACAAACTTCCGCCCGGCGTCGCGCCAAAAGCGAGGGCGTTCACCGACGAACGCGTCTGGCACTTTGGCCTCGTGCTGGCGGCGCGGGAACTCAATCTTGACCTCGCCAATGCGGATGTTGATCTGGCGCATGGCCGAATCACGTTGCGCGGGCCAATTGGCGTCGAACGCGTCATTCCGGTGGATTCAGAAGGTTATTTCTACATTGATTGGCGGATAAAACCGAATGACGCGCAAATTGAACGCGAGCCGGTTTACCGGCTTCTGGCGCGGTACAAAGAGCGATTGGAAGGCAAGCTCGACGACACACGCAAACCGTGGAACGGAAAACTGGTCGTCGTCGGCGCAAGCGCGCAAGGGAACGACTTGACCGACCGTGGGGCGACACCATTGGAACGCGACACGTTGCTTTCCAGCCAGCACTTGAACGTGGCGAACTCCATCATCACCGGACGCTTCGTGCGGCGCGCGTCGCTGGGGACGGAACTGGCGCTCATCGTTTTGCTGGGCGCGCTGACGGCGTTTCTGACATGGCAACTCCGCGCCTTCTCGGCCTCGGCGGCGGTCGTCTTGATGGTCGCCGACTATTGCGTGGCGGGGTTGTTCCTCTACGTGAAATACTGCTACTGGCTGCCGCTGGTCCTGCCGATTGTCGGCGCGATGTTTGTCGAGCACGTCAGCCTGGTCACGTATCGCGTCGTGTTTGAAGAAAAGGAACGGCGCCGGATCAAATCCGTTTTTGCCAAGATCGTTTCGCCGAATGTCGTGAACGAATTGCTCGAAGCTGAAACGGTTTCGCTGGGCGGCGCGCGGCGCGACGTGACGGTGCTGTTTGCCGACGTGCGCGGATTTACCGAGTTGACCGACGTGACACAGGAACGCGTCGCTGAATTCGTGCGGGAACACCATCTTCCGCCGGAAGTGGCCGAGACGTGCTTCGACGAATTCGCCACGGAAACGCTCAACACCGTCAGCCTTTACCTGTCCTGCGTGGCCGATGCCGTCATCAAACAAAACGGCACGCTCGACAAATACATTGGCGACTGCGTGATGGCTTTCTGGGGCGCGCCGACGCCGCACGCGCAACACGCGCTGGCCTGCGTCCGGGCGGCGATTGAAGCGCAGCGGGCCATCAACGAGTTGAACCGCCAGCGCGCCGCCGAGAATGACAAGCGCGAACTGGAAAATCGCGCCCGCGCCTCCGCCGGTTTGCCGCCGAAACTGCCGTTTGCCACGCTCACGCTGGGCACGGGCATCAACACCGGATCGGTCACCGTGGGGCTGATGGGGTCCGACGCGCACTTCCTGAATTACACCGTGTTCGGTCGCGAAGTGAATCTGGCGAGCCGGCTCGAAGGCATCGCGGGCCGGGGCCGCATTCTCATCAGCGAGACGACCTATCAACATTTGTGGCGGGATGATCCGGTCCTGGCGGCAACGTGCATCGAACTGCCGCCCGCGACGCTCAAAGGCATTCGTGATGCCGTGAAAATTTACGAAGTCCCGGGGCGTCTGCCCGGCGACACCGCCGACACGGCGGCGCAGACGACTTTCTTTTCGCAGACCGCGTTCATTCCCAAGTCGGAAGGTTAGTTCTACCGTCTGGTGCCACCGGCTTGAAAATTCTGGGAGATAATTTTTCCAAAATTCGCTTGGCAAGAGAAACGAGGAGGAGTAAGAAACGATTCCGGAGAACGAGTCGTTTCAAACTATGCCTTAAACCAACAAAATTATTTGGACGTTCCCACCGGTGTCCACTCCGAAACAGTAATTTCAATGGAGCCGAACAGCAGCGCAGAAGCACGCCCGGAACGGGCGTGCCGAAAGCGTTCTTTCCAAGGCACGCCAGTGCCTGACGTGGGGCGTGAGTAGTCACACCGGTTGGGTGTGGGAGTCGTGCTTGTTCGGAAAGGAAAGAAAATGAAAACATCGCGGGTGGTGTCGGCGACGGGTGGCGCGGTTCTGGCCATGGTTCTGGCATTCAACTTCGGATTAAACTCACAAACGATCGGATCGCAACAGATAACAGGATTGCAACAGGTCTCACCACAATCTTTGCCTCAGACCGGGTCGTTCTATCGAGTTCAAAGATCGGACTATCCACCCTTGCCGTTTGATCCGTATCCCGAACTGCCGGTTTATTCCCTTGGCAACGGTCGTTTCTTGATTGATGACACTTCGGTGGATTACGCCCAATTGGAGGCAGCGCAGCAGGCTCAATTGACAGCGCAGAGCAGTGCGACGGTTGGTTTGATGTCGCCAGATAGTAGCGGCGGAGGCCTTGGTTTTTCCCCGCTCGTCTATGACTATGGCTCAACCAATTTGTGGCTTGAAATCACCGCGTGGAGCAATGCAACGGCGTATTTAACGATTCACCCGCCGTCGAACGTCACAAATGGGATGTATGATCTGCTTTATTGCACGAACATTGACCCGCCCATCTCGTGGCAATGGCTGCAGTACAGCGACCCTGGGCAGACGAATCTGATTGTTCCCAATGCCGCCGTTGCGCAAGGCTTTTACCGCTCCTCACTGCGCAGAATTCCTTGGGCACCAATTTCTGGTTCGCCTTCTTTGATATGTTCGTTGAAATAGCGCCCCATTACGCCCATCAGTTGTCAGTTTGCATCTCCAGTCCGGTGGGAGCCACTGGGACTGTGACAATTCCCGGACTTGGAATCACCAACAGTTTCTCGGTGGCCGCAGGAGCGGTGACGAATATTTCCATTACCAACAGCGTAATGATTCCCAGGGCTGATGACGATACGGTTGAGACCAATGGCATTCACATTACTGCCAGCCAGCCGGTGGCGGTCTATGCGCTGAACTATGCATATCAAGCCTCCGCGGCGTTTACGTGTTATCCGACGCCGCTGTTGGGCACCAATTACTGTCTCTTGGCGCGTGCATCCCTTGATAATGGATCGTCCGAATTCGCCATCGTCGCAACCGCCGACAACACCACGGTGACCATCACGCCTTCGACGAATGCGGATCTTGTGGGAGAACCTTTCAATACTTATCCAACGAACGTAACGTTAACGAATATAGGAGAGACGTATATAAACCAGAGCAGAGGCGATGGAGATGACGTGACAGGAACGTGGATTACCTCTGACAAACCGATTGCGGTATTCGCTGGTGCTTTTCTGTCTTTCGTGCCCGATGAGAAGACTGGTGATTCAAATCCATTGATACAGGAACAACTGCCGGTGGATTCATGGGACACGCAGGCGCTGGCGCTCTCTTTTGCCGGAAGGACGAATGGGGACAGTTACCGTGTCCTTGCGGCCTACAGCAACACGGTGATAACCATCACGGGCAAGGTGGTCACGCCGACGAACGAGCCGAGCACTGGGCCTTGGAAGGTAACAACCAGCAATGAAGTGGTGGTGGTCACCAACCAAGCGGGGCAGTTCTACGACATCATCATTGACGGGCCGGCGCAATTTCAGGCCAGCCAGCCCATTCAAGTCGCCCAATTCGCAAATGGGGCCACGTCCGATCACGGCGCTACACCATATGAGGGAGATCCCTGCGAGATATTGTTGCCGCCCACCGGCCACTATTTGAAAACAAACATCGTCTATACTCTGCCCTACACCAGCACCAACGGAGCCTTTGATGAAAACTTCTTGAACATCATCGTGGCCCGATCGGCGACCAACAGCACTTGGGTGAATGGTTCACTTGTGTCCGCCACCAACTTTGTGGCGATTGTAACAAGCGGTTACTATGGCGCACGACTCAACGTGAGTAACAGGACTAACAGCGGCGTTTATAATGTGACCAGTTCCCAGCCCGTGGGCGTTGAAGTCTATGGGTGGGGGAATTGGGATGCCTATGGCTATTTTGGCGGCGTGGTCAAATGACAATTCCCAAGTTTAACGATAAAAGGAATCTCTATGAAAAATGTAATCATCATGGTTTCGGTCATACTACTGACTCAGCAAATCACTCAAGCGCAAGGAACAATTTACCTGTCCAACTTGGGCCAGCCATCCGCTGGCAGCCTTGCTGCGGGAAATGACTCGTGGGAGGCGATAGGGTTCGGAACGGGAGACAATGCCGGCGGATATGTGCTTAACTCCGTTCAATTGGGGATGGCGGACGCCTCCGGTAATCCCAGTGGTTTCACGGTAATGATTTACGCGAACATCGTTCCTCGAATCGGCGATGAACCCGGCAACAGCCTCGGCACACTGACTGGTTCTTTGAATCCAGTGACTGGCGGCATATACACATATACTCCAGCTTCAAGCCTCACGCTGTCGCCCAACACCCCCTATTTTATTGTTGTTACTGCCGGAACAGCCATCGCGAATGGCGCTTATGAATGGAGCGTTGCAAGTGCATTTTCTTACAATCCAAATGATGGCTGGGGTTCATTGGGAGGTGTTTGGACTTCCAGTGATGGTTCATCTTGGCCTGCGCCTACGGTTGGCTATCCCCTATTTGCCATCACCGCGACGCCCGTTCCCGAGCCCGGCACTTTTTGTTTGTTCGGCTTGGGCGGCTTGTGCTTCCTCTGGCATCGCCGAAGACTTTGCTGAAAAATACCTGAACATCATCGTGGCCCGATCGGCGATCACCAACACGTTGGTGAATGGTTCGCTTTTGGCCGCCACCAACTTTGTGGCGATTGGAACAAGCGGTTACTATGGCGCGCGACTCACCGTGAGTAATAGGACTAACAGCGGCGTTTATAAAGTAACCAGTTCCCAGCCCGTGGGCGTCGAAGTTTATGGCTTTGGAACGTGGGATGCTTACGGCTATTTTGGAGGCATCGTCAAATGATGATCCAAGTGATAAATATAAAAAAGGAACTGATATGAAAAAGCTAATCATCATGGTTTCGGTCATGCTACTGACTCAGCAAATCACTCAAGGCCAAGGAACAATTTACTTGTCCAACTTGGGTCAACCATCTACTGGCAGCCAACCGGTCGGAAGCGATTCGTGGTTGGCCGCGAATTTTCTCACAGGAAACAATGCCGGCGGGTATTTATTGAATTCTGTTCAACTAGCGATGTCAGATGCCTCCGGCAGCCCCAGCAGCTTCACGGTCATGTTATACTCAGGAACGGGCTCCACAAGTGTTCTCCCCGGCAGCAGCCTCGGAACGCTGACTGGTTCTTTGAATCCAGTGACCAGTGGCATTTATACTTATACACCTGATTCAAGCCTCACGCTGTCGGCACACACCCCTTATTTTATCGTGCTCACCGCCGCAACAGCCATCGCCAATGGCGCTTATTGGTTAAGCGAATGCGCCTTTCCCCCTAGTTCAAGTGGCAACTGGGGGGCAGATAACGCTGTTATCCAGTCCAGTGATGGCATTTCAGGTTGGTTGCCAACTCCATATTTAGGCATCGCTCAATTTGCGATCACCGCGACGCCCGTTCCCGAGCCCGGTGTTTTAAGTTTGTTTGGCTTGGGCGGCTTGTGCTTCCTCTGGCATCGCCGGAGACTTTGATGAGAACTTCTTGAACATCATCGTGGCCCGATCGGCGACCAACAGCACTTGGGTGGATGGTTCGCTTTTGGCAGCCACCAACTTTGTGGCAATTGGAACAAGCGGTTACTATGGCGCGCAAATCACCATCACGACCAACGATGCGCATACGGTGACGAGTTCCCAGCCCGTGGGCGTTGAAGTCTATGGGTGGGGAACCTTTGATGCCTATGGCTATTTTGGTGGCTTGGTCAAATGACAATCCAAGTGATAAAACAAGAAAGGAATTAATATGAAAACAATAAATATTGCCAGTATCATGGTTTTCGCGGTTGGACTGCTGACTCCACGAATCACTTCAGCGCAAGGCACGATAACTTACTTGTCTGGCTTGAGCCAGCCATCCACTGGCAGCGTTGCGGTAGGAAGCGATTCGTGGGTGGCAGCACCGTTTTTCACGGGTGCTAATGTGGAGGGATATTCATTGGATTCTGTTCAACTGGCGATGATGGATGCCTCCGGCAGCCCCAGCGGTTTCACGGTTATGATTTACGCGAACGACGTTCATAATCTCGCGCTTGAGCCCGGAATCAGCTTGGGCACTCTAAGCGGTTCTTTGAATCCAGTGACCAGTGGCATTTACACATATACTCCAGTTTCAAGCCTCACGCTGTTGCCCAGCACCCCTTATTTTATTGTGGTAACTGCTGGAACAGCCATCGCCAATGGCGCTTATGAATTGAGCTATGCAGGCGCAAACTCCTATAATCCAAGTGGAGGCTGGTTCAGTTTGGGAGGTGTTTTAACTTCCAGTGATGGTTCATCTTGGCCTGCGCCTACGGTTGGCTATCCCCAATTTGCCATCACCGCGACGCCAGTTCCCGAACCGGGCGATTTTCCCTTGTGGCTGGCAGGAGCCAGTTGTCTAGTCGGCTTGCGCTGTTGGAGAAAATTCCAGTTCAAAGCGCGATGAATGGCGCGCCGGTGCTGATTTCCAAGACATTTTTCTTCCTCGTCATCGTTTGACAGGTTGCTACATTACTGTCATGCGCACGGTGATTTATCCCGGAAGCTTCGATCCGTTTACCAACGGGCATCTGGACGTGGTCCAGCGCGCGTCCAAGCTGTTTGACCGCGTGGTCGTCGCGGTGGCCAAAAACGACGGCAAACATCCGCTGTTCACGGTTGAGGAGCGCCTCAAACTGGTCCAGCAATCCGTCCGCCGCCTGCCCAACGTCGAGGCCGACACCTTTGACGGCTTGCTCGTGGACTACGTGATGCGGCGCTCCGCGCAGGCTGTTTTGCGCGGGCTGCGGGCCGTGTCGGACTTTGAATTTGAATTTCAACTGGCGCTCATGAATCGAAAACTCAACGAACGGGTTGAAACGATTTTCATGATGCCCAAGGATACCTACGTGTTCCTGAGTTCACGCATCGTGAAGGAAATAGCCCAGTTGGGCGGCGACGTCAGCGCGTTTGTGCCGGCCCACGTGGAGGCGGCCCTGAAGGTCAAGTTCGCCGGAGCGCCGGCTTAGAAGGGAGCATATGTCGCTGGTCGTGAATCTGCGCCATCTGGCGAAGGAAGATGTCTTCCTCAAGGGCGAATTGCCCGTGAGCGAGATGGACATCGAGACGCGGGACAAGATGATCCGCTTGGACACGCCGTTGCGGTACGATCTGGAAGCGCAACAACTCAAAGACGGCCTCCTGATTCGCGGACGACTTGAGCTCACGCTGGACTGCCAATGCGTGCGGTGTCTGAAACAGTTTCAATTTCCTCTGGAATTGGAGGATTGGGCGTGCCTTTTGCCGTTGCAGGGCGAGGAGCGCGTGCCGGTGGTCAATGACTGCGTGGACTTGACGCCCCACATCCGCGAAGATATTCTGCTTGAGTTTCCGCGCCATCCGTTGTGCAAACCGGATTGTCGCGGATTGGCCCAAAAAAACATTGGCAAGGTGAAAACAAGCGACGCTGGTCGAATTGAAACGGCTTCGTCTGCCTGGGCTGAGTTGGACAAACTGAAATTGAAGAATTTGAAAGAGAGCTAATTATGGGTGTTCCGAAACGCAAACCGTCGAAAAGCCGTCAGCGCATGCGCCGCGCTTACAACAGCGTGCTGGCCCTGCCCCAACTCAGCACATGCCCGCAATGCGCGGCCCCGTACGTCCCGCACCGGGTGTGTCCCGCCTGCGGTTACTACAAGGGGCGACAGGTCTTGACCGTCACGGCGGGAGCCTGATTCTGTCGTGGGATCGCGGACAGCATTCCCGCGCTCTTTCATCTATGCGAATTGCAGTGGATGTCATGGGTGGCGACCACGGCTGTGGAGTCGTGGTTGAAGGCGTCAAGCAGGCACTCCAAACCGACCTGTCCATCCGAACCCTATTCCTCGTCGGCAATGAATCCGAGATTCAAGCCGCGCGAAAGGAAACCCATCTTGCCGATTCTCGCATCGAAATCGTCCATGCCAGCGAGGTGCTGACGATGGAGGACAAACCGCTCGAAGGCATCCGGAAGAAAAAAGATTCTTCGATGGTGCGTGCCATCGAACTGGTCCGTGACGGCAAGGCGGACGCCATCATTTCCTGCGGCAATACCGGCGCGCTTGTCGCCGGTTCGATGAAACTGGGCCGGCTCGACGGTGTGGAACGTCCCGCCATCGCGTGCCGTTTTCCATCGCGCAAACAGGATTTCATTCTGCTCGACGCCGGGGCCAATGCCGCCGCCGAGCCGCTGCACCTCGCCCAGTTCGCCGTGATGGGCAATCTTTACGCGAAAGAAATTCTTGGCCACGACAACCCGCGGGTGGGCGTCCTCAGCAACGGGCTGGAAGAAACCAAGGGCAACGAACTGACTCGCGAGGCTGCGAAGCTCTGTTCGCTGCTCGACTTGAATTTCATCGGCTACGTCGAAGGATTTCATCTCTTCGAAGACGCGGTGGACGTGGTGGTGGCGGACGGTTTCACGGGCAACGTGGTTTTGAAAACCACCGAGAGCCTCGGCTGCGCGATGATACACATGGTCAAAAGCGAATTTACCGCCAATCCGCTCCGCAAATTTGGCGCGATGCTGGCGCGCGGCGCATTCCGCAATCTGAAACGGCGGTTGGATCCAGAGGAATACGGCGGCGCGGTGTTGCTGGGGCTTAACGGTGTGGTCATCAAGGCCCACGGCTCTTCACGCGAGCGCGCCATCATGAGCGCCATCCGGGTCGCCGCCGAGGAAATCCGGCACGGGATCAACCAAACCCTTTCTGAAAAAATTGCTCGTGCGAATGCAAAACTTGCCGCCGCTGAAATAATCGTGTCTTCGCCTGTAAAATCATGAGTCCATCGTCTATTCCTAAATTCAAAAACCCCCGCGCCAAATACAATTTTCAGGGGCGCACGGTTTCCATCGTCGGTGTCGGCGCGTATGTGCCGGCGCGGGTGCTCACCAATTTCGACCTCGAAAAAACGGTGGACACGACCGACGAGTGGATCACGACGCGCACCGGCATCAAGGAGCGTCGCATCGCCGCCAAAGACGAGTTCACTTCCGACATGGCCACCAAGGCGGCCCAGCGAGCAATGAAAAAAGCCGGCATCACCGCCGATCAGATTGATCTCATCATCGTCGCCACGATCACGCCGGACATGCCGTTTCCTTCAACTGCGTGCCTCGTGCAGCGAAAGATCGGCGCGAGCCGCGCTGCCGCATTTGATCTCGAGGCGGCCTGCTCCGGTTTTATCTACGGATTGGAAATCGGCCAGCAATTCATCATGTCGCGCACCTACGACACGGTGCTGGTCATCGGTGCGGAAAAGCTTTCGTCCATCGTGGATTGGAAGGATCGCAACACCTGCGTCTTGTTCGGCGATGGCGCGGGCGCGGCCATTTTACAGAACCGGCCGCATTCGCACGGCTTGCTCACCGCCGTGATGGGCGCGGATGGGGGAAAGGCGGATTTGCTCAAGATGCCCGGTGGCGGCTGTCGCCATCCGGCCACGGCGGAATCCGTCGCCGCCCGGCTGCACTACCTGCGGATGGAAGGCAAGGAAACGTTCAAGTATGCCGTGCAGGCCATGCTCTCGGCGGCCAGGGAATCGTTGCGCCGTTGTGAATTGGATATTTCCCAGATCAAATGCATCATTCCCCACCAGGCCAACCGCCGGATCATTGACGCGGTGGGCGAGCGGCTCGGAGCGAAGCCCAACCAGATGTTCGTCAACCTGGACCGTTATGGCAACACGTCCGCTGCATCCGTTGCGATCGCCCTCGACGAAGTGGTTTCTTCGGGCCGGATTCAACGCGGCGACCTGATTTTGCTCGTGGTTTTTGGCGGAGGATTGACGTGGGGCGCGGCGGTGATTGAATGGTGAATCTTTCCGGGCGCAAATTCTAAATTGACGTTTGGTCCGCCTGTGATATTCTAATATCGGTTTTATGAGTGCGAGAAAACTTGGCAACGACGGCTCTTTACAAGAGCCCGTCACCGTTCAAACGCGGCAAGCCCGCCTGACCCTTTCACACGACTCGGTTGTCATCCGCAAGAATGGCATTGAGTTTCGCAGCCCCACGCCGTTCAACGCGTGGACGGAAATGACCCTGGCCCTCGAATCGCCGCAAGACGGCGGCCGTGTGCAATGCACCGGCGTGGTGATCGCCTGCACCGGCAACAAACACACCGGCTACCACGTTTCGATGGTGTTCACCAATGTCTCCAAGCAAGCCCAGTCGCGCCTGACGCTGATGTCGGATGTGGGTACGAACTGAGGCAGAACTCACAGGTTGGAATTGAAAAAGGCCGGGTTGGTTCGTCACCCCGGCCTTTTGCTTTTGGCAACTAAACCAACTGCCGAAGCGAGGACAAAAATTGTTTTTTCATGCAGGCCAACACCCACGGTGATTATGCCGCCACAGGCTCAAACAGGTAAGACCCAATCCGAACAGCGCAACCGTTTCAGGTTCCGGCACCGGCGTTGCATACACTGCAGCTTGAAAAAAACCCTCGCGAACATGAACCGTCCAGCTTGAACCGTCGGTCGAACTATAATAAATATCGTCAAGAACCCACGGGTCGCTGGGACTTATGGAATTCGGGGAACCGGTGTTAGCGACACTCCAAAAATAAGAGCCGTTGGCAGCAGAGGTTGCGCCTGTAAGCACAATAAAATAAGAAGTTAAAGGCGACAGCGTAATGTCAGAAGCGGTATAGTCGAAAACACCGCCAGCCGCCGGATCGGAACCGCTCAGACTGCCAAGGCTGCTTCCTGGCGTAACACCAAGGCTGCTGTAAATCGAAACAGCAAAGCCGCTGGGACTCCCCGAGGCTTGATTCATGAGCAATTGAATGGAATTAAGGGCATAGCCGCCAGAATTGCTTCCCGTCACAAAATGTTCAGCGATCCAGGCATCGCTTCCTATGGCCGCGCTACCCACTGAAGTGGCGCCTAAATTCGACAAATAGAGAGTGCCTTGCGCTGGCGCAAACTGCGGCAACGACAGGCCGACTGCCCAAACTAAGACAAGAATTGTTTTTTTCATGTATATTCCTCCTTCACTGATGTGCTTGTGCGCGTTAGGGACATTGACAGGGTGACCATGATGACCAAGCTTTAATGAAAACTGCCGAATCCAAAACGTGATCCCAGTCATCTTCGATTGCAATTTTGATATGGGTGATCACATTGGAAGAGATTTGCGTCTGATTTGTGAGCAGCGTGGTCATGCCATCATATTGTATGTTGGCGCGTGAATTTGTGAACCAGTTGTCCACATAGTATTGTGAATTGGTTGGGGGGACATAGATGCCTTGATTTCCTGTGCCTGCACCATGGATTGAGTTGACACACACCGGTAGGGTTGTGCCTGGAACAAGGGCAATGTCGTTGCTGTTCGCGATAATCCACTGTGTGCCACTGCGGTTTGTGCTGACAAAGATCCCCATGACGTCATTAGGTCCTGCCGCATCTCCATACAACGACGAACTTAAACATTCCGGGTATTCTTCGGAGGCAAAGACGTATTGAAATTGCAAAACAAAGGAATTTGACGAAATAATATCAAATTCCAAAACCGCAGCATCACCGCTAAAATCAGTTTCAACCAGAGCGTCCAAATCAGTGTCGAAGCTTGTATCGAATGATGAGGCAAGGTCTGAAGAGCCATTTTCAGCTGCTATTACGCCAGTATCGTTATTGGGTCCGATGGCATTGGTGATGTAGCCTGTAGAGAGAATCACTCCACTGTCTATCGGCAGGCGGCAGCCTTTGCCTCCCGCGAACGTGCCCCGCGCCACGTACGCTCCGGTGAAGGTCGCGTTGGTGACCGTGACCCATGGGGGCACCAGCAATTGCGCCAACTGTTGCGGCGTCGAGTTGGTACTCACCGTTAAAACGTTTGGTCCCAAGGCAAAAAATCCCTGCCGATCACACAGGTTCGTCACGAGGATATTATTGGAAATACAGCGCATCAGATAATACCAACTGGCCGGCGACGACACATTGGTGATATAATACAGATCATACGCCACGTTGGTATCGTTCCACGGTCGATGTATGACCAGCGCGGCGGTCTTGTTGGTAAAGGCGGTGATTTCCAACCACAGGTCATTGGTGGTGTGCTGGGCTTGAAATGTCAAACCGCTGTTCATCGGAATAATACCGGCAGCTTGAGCCAACGCTGTTTCCGCCTCTGCCTGCTGTTTCAATTCCGTGTAGTTCACACTTAAATCATCCAAAAGATAGTGGTCGCCGCCCAACGGCCAGGCAGACAGTCTTCGGACGTTTCCGGGCAACGGGGGCCAGATGAGAAGATTTTGCGCCGAGTAAAAATTTCCACACGTGGGCAACGAAGAAGGTGGGAGTGGCGGTTGCGATTCAATCACTGTCAACATCGTTTCCAAATCATCCGCAGCAACGGATTGCAGATTGGTTCTTTGGACGTTGCTTGAAGTTTGGCCGTGTGAAACAAAACCGAACGCAACAACAAGAGCAACGCTGGTTAAGGCTGTAAAGGAAGTTTTCATACAGTTCAATCCTGCCTCAAGCAAAAGTAATCATTTCCCACAGCGATGCAAGCGAAAAATAAAACGTTATACAATGTGTCACCTTTGGCTGCTTCTTGCTTGCGTAATAAGCGTGCCGAAAAGGTTGCCGCATCAAAAAGTGATTGGTGAAGCCATACGCAAACACCGCAAGTCTGCTAAAATAAGCCAGGAACAACTGGCCGAAAAAGCTGATTTACACCCGGTTTACTTTGGCCAGGTTGAACGTGGAGAACAGGCAGTGAGCGTTTACGCTTTGTTGCGAATTGCCAAAGCGTTGGGAGTTCGTCTTCGCGACCTTGTCGTTGACGTTTAATACTTGTCTATTTGGTGAGTCAATAAACTCCCTTCTTTCGCATTGACGGGGCATTGCATTGTGCCAGATTGTCACCTCGAAATCACGATTTCGTTCAATGCCTCCGCCCAAATCCAGTTTCCTCGATAAAGTGCTTGGCCGCATCGGACGGCTCGACGCCGAAGGTCTGCAAACCGTCGTGCAACGGCTGGCCCGCGAGCGCAGCTTTCTCGAAACGCTGTTCAACACCATCGAAGATGGCGTGTTGGTCGTGGACGAACAGGGGCGCATCATTTACTTCAATCAGGCCGTCACGCGTCTGCTCGGTTTGCAGCCCAGCGAGGAAGGACAGCACATCACCCGCTTTCTGACGGAACTGGACTGGGAAAAACTCTCGCGCTTTGACGCCGAAGGCGGCAGGCACATCGTGCGGCACGAATTGGAGGTGCAATATCCGCGCCCGCGTTTTTTGCATCTTTACGCCGCGCCGCTGGATGGCGAGACGACGGGCAGTTCCGGCGTCGCGCTCATTTTGCACGATGCCACCGAGGCGCGGCAAAAAACTTTTGAAGCCATCGAAAGCGAGCGGCTGCAGGCGCTCACACTCCTGGCCGCCAGCGTCGCGCACGAAATCGGCAATCCGCTCAATTCGCTGCACATCCATTTGCAACTCATGGAGCGCGAGTTGAAAAAAATCAGTCGAGAGTCGAGGGTCGAGAGTCGAGGGCCTGACACGCGCACGACAGCTTCCAGCCCTCGACCCTCGACTCTGGACCTTCGACGTTTTGAGCAGTATCTCGGCGTGGCCAAAGGCGAAATCAACCGGCTGGATTACATCGTCACGCAATTTTTGCAGGCGATCCGGCCCGCGCCGCTGCAATTGAAAATGGCGTCGCTCAATGACGTGGCGGAAAAAACGCTCGAACTGTTGCGACCCGAACTCGACAATCGCGATCTGACGGTCAAAACCAAACTAGCGCGCCAGTTGCCGGCCACGCCCATTGATCCGGCACAGATTCAGCAGGTGTTGGTCAACCTCATCAAGAACGCCATGCAGGCGATGACCAAGGGCGGCACGCTCACGGTGCAAACCGGCGAGGGCGCGGATGGCGTCTGGGTCAGCGTAGCCGACACCGGCGGCGGCATCCAGCCGGAACAGATCAACCGCATTTTCGAGCCGTTCTACACGACCAAGAAAAAAGGCACGGGCTTGGGACTGATGATTGTCCAGCGCATCGTGCGCGCGCACGCCGGTCGCATCGAACTTGAAAGCCACGTCGGCCATGGCACGACGTTCCGCATCTGGCTGCCGTTGCATGAGCGGAAGCCGCGTTTGTTGGAGGCGCATTTGCATGATTAAACCCACCTTGCTCATTGTGGACGACGAAAAGCCTACGCGCGACGGCTTGCGTGCCGCGTTGGAAGATCGTTTCGACGTTTATGTGGCCGAGGACGCCAAAGCCGCCACCGATCTGCTTGAACGTGAACACTTCGACGTACTGCTCACGGATTTCCGCCTGCCGAGCGAGGACGGCATGAAGCTCATCACGCGCGCCAAATCGCTCTCCAAGCCGCCAATTTGCATTCTGATGACCGCCTACGGTTCGGAGGAACTGGCCGTGGACGCGATGAAACGCGGCGCGGATGATTACATCGCCAAGGGCCGGCTGCAAATTGACGAACTGGAAATGCGCATCGCCCGCGCCTTGCGCCAGCAGAATCTCGAAGTTGAAAATGTTTCGCTTCGCCAGCAACTCGACGCGAAATTCGGCATGGAAAACATCGTCGGCGAATCGTCGGCGATGAAGGAAGTTTTCGAGGTGATTCAGCAAGTCGCGCCCACGCGCGCCTCGGTGTTGTTGCAAGGCGAAAGCGGCACGGGCAAGGAACTCGTTGCCAAGGCGATTCACCAACTCAGCCCCCGCGCCGGGCAGCCGTTGGTGGTTGTGCACTGCGCTGCGCTTGCGCCGACGCTGCTGGAGAGTGAATTGTTCGGCCACGAAAAAGGTGCGTTCACCGGCGCGCACGAGCGGCGCATCGGGCGCTTCGAGCAGGCGCAGGGCGGAACACTTTTTCTGGACGAGATTGGCGAAATTGACGCTACCATTCAGGTCAAGTTGCTGCGTTTCCTGGGCGAGCGCACTTTCGAGCGCGTCGGCTCAAACAAAACTTTGTCCGCCGACGTCCGCCTCATTGCCGCGACGAACAAGAACCTTGAAGACCTCGTCAAGGCCGGCGCTTTTCGCGAAGACCTTTTCTTCCGGTTGCGTGTCGTGGAAATTCATCTGCCACAGTTGCGGGAGCGCACCGGCGACATTCCGTTGCTGGCTCAGAATTTTCTGCGGGAGTTCGCGCGTGAAAACAACAAGACGATCAATGATTTCACTGCCGACGCGCTGGAGATGCTGATGAATTATTCATGGCCGGGCAACGTGCGCGAATTGCGCACGGCCATTGAGCACGCGGTGGTGTTGTGTCGCGGCGAAAAGATCAGCGCGCGGGATTTGCCACCGTCGGTGCGCGGCAGCGTGGTCGCGGCGGCGACTGACCCCGCGAGATTGCTGGCGCGGAATGATTTGACGGTGAAGGAGGCGGAGAAGCAATTGATCGTCCGCGCCTTGAAAGAGACGAAGGGAAATCGCACGCTGGCGGCAAAGAAAATCGGCATGAGCCGGCGCACGTTTCACCGCAAGCTGCACACCTACCACCTGGAAGGATTTTAATTCATGTTGTTTTTGCAGGAATGGATTCACAAGCTCGAAGTAGGGCCGGGCATGCGCTATTTGAAAATGGGGGTGGCATGTCTGGCGGTGATGATGCTGGCGGTGGGTTACAACTGGCGTTGCTACCGCAACATGAGCACGCAGGAAGCCATGGATGCAGCGCAAGTGGCGCGTAATATTTCCGAGGGCAAGGGCTACACCACGCTGTTCATCCGTCCACTGAGCCTTTATCTGGTGGAAACGCGCAACGAAGCCAAACTCGGCGCCGCGCCTGCGAACCCAACTGCCGACTATTCCCGAATCAAAGGCATGCATCCCGACCTCGCCAATCCGCCGGTTTATCCGCTTGTGCTGGCGGGTTGGATGAAAGTGTATTCGGCGGCGCTGAATGGCTGCCGAGCGCATACACAGAATTTCGCCGGAATTTCTTAAATGGGAATTGCCGTCCTTCAACACCGCACCAGACAACTCTCTTTGGCAAAAACGAGGGGAATTCTGGTGGCATCCACACGATTTTCTCATCGCACTGTTCAGCGAACTGCTTTTTGGGGTCGTGGTCGTGATGACGTTTTTCCTGGCACGACGGCTGTTTGATGCAGGCGTGGCGTGGTTGTCGAGCGGGCTGTTGCTGGGATGTGAATTGCTTTGGCGGTTCAGCGTGTCGGGCTTGTCCACCCTGTTGCTGCTCGTGATTTTCATGGGGCTGGTCTGGTGTCTGGTGTTGATCGAGACGGAGGCGCATGAGCCGAAGCGGGGACACGCGCATTTGCTGTGGCTGGCGGCGGCGACAGGATTGCTTGCAGGGGTCGGCGCGCTGACCCGGTACGCCTTTGGCTGGATGATCATTCCGGTTTTGTTGTTCCTGATCTTTTTTTCAGGGTCGCGGGCCAGGATACTGTGCCCGACGACACTGGCGGCATTTTTGATCGTCCTAGGGCCGTGGGCATACCGGAATTTCACCGTGAGTGGCACGCCGTTTGGCACGGCCAGTTTCGCAATCATCGAAGGAACACCCGCATTCCCGCAGCATCAGCTTGAAAGGTCACTCACCCCCACTTTCCGTGACGTTTCCTTGGGCGTATTAAAACAGAAACTGCTGACCAATTCACGTGGCATCCTGCAAAACGAGCTGCCCAAACTGGGCGGCAACTGGATGACATCATTCTTTCTGGTCGGGCTGATGATTGGCTTCCATCGGCTGACAATCCGCCGGCTGCGATATTTTCTGCTGTTCTGCCTGGGCGTGCTGGTCGTTGTGCAGGCGCTCGGTCGCACGCAGCTTTCGGAAGATTCGCCGGAGATCAATTCGGAAAACCTGCTGGTGCTGTTGGTACCGCTGGTATTCATGTACGGCGCGAGCCTTTTTTTTGTTCTGCTCGACCAGATCAACTTTACCTTTCAACAATTGCGCCACGGCGCGGTCGGCCTGTTTGCAGGTTTGATGTGTCTGCCGATGGTTTATGCGTTTCTGCTGCCACGCCCCTTGCCTGTCATTTTTCCGACATATTTTCCTCCGTACATTCAGCAAGTGTCAGGCTGGATGGATGAGGGGGGATTAATGATGAGTGACATTCCTTGGGCAGTGGCCTGGTACGGCCAGCGGCAGTGCGTGTGGCTGACCCTGAACGCGCAGTCCGATTTCTTTGCCATCCACAATCAACCGAAGCCAATCCAGGCCCTTTACTTGACGCCGCAGACGATTGACAACCGTTTCCTCACCCAGTGGCTGCGGGGGGACGAACGCAGTTGGGGCACTTTTGTCCTGGGAGTCTTGCTCAACCACGAAATCCCGCCCAACTTTCCCCTTCGCCACGCGCCCAACGGCTTCCTTCCCGACCGTCTTTTTCTCTCGGACAAGGAGCGTTGGAAGTAGCCAATTTCCCAGTGCCGCAAAAGACGGTGATGGTTTGGCAATTTTCGCGGAGTCGCTGACGGTTGCGTGGGGTATCTCATCTTGTGCCGAAGAAAAGAAAACGTTTGTTATGGTTGGGTGGGCATGAATCGCGCCCATTTTGGCCGCAATTTCGCATGAACGCGACGCCCGCCAGATTTCAAAAGAACCGGCCGAAAACCGCGCGGGATGATGCTACGAGTGACCGGCGAACAAACGCATGATTGCTGTGATTATGCCTGACGGGACTGCAACTGGAACCAATGTAATGGCGGGCGAGCCGCCGAAAGTTTCTTTTGCACAGATCCTCGTTTACGAACTGCGCGTGCGCGACGCGATGACCAGCACGCCCATCACCGCCGCCGCGACCGATTCCCTGCGTACCATTCAACATCTGATGAAGGCTCACCGCATCTCCGGCGTGCCGATCCTTACCGACGACGTGCTCGTGGGCATCGTCAGCATCGAAGACATCATCAGCGCCCTGGACAAAGGCCACATCCACGAGTCGGCGGAACGGTGGATGAGCCGCAAAATCGTCACGCTTGCGCGATCATTTTTCCCTCGTGCGCGCCGTCGCGGAATTTGACCGGCACGGGTTCGGCCGTTTCCCGGTACTGGACGGCAACAATCGGCTGGTGGGCATCATCACCCGCGGCGACATCACCGCCTGTCTGATGCATCACCTGGAACGCCGCGCCGAGGAAGCCCTGGCCCAGGAAGCCGCACTGGCCGCCACGCGCGTCGCCGACGAAAAGGCGCAGCGGGTCGTCATCAACGCCGACGTCAAGTCGGGCGACTTCGACAGCGCGGGCAAGCTTTCCCAGCGCATGCGCCAGGTGTTGCGCGACCGGGGCATTGACCCCGAAATCCGGCGGCGCGCCGCCATCGTCGCCTACGAAGCGGAGACGAACATCATCATCCACTCGCTCGGCGGCGGGATCACCGCCTCGATTGATCCCGCACAAAGTCTGCATCGAAGCCGTGGATGCGGCCCGGGCATTGAGAACGTGGACCTGGCCATGCAGGAAGGCTGGTCCACAGCCGGTCCGCTGGCGCGCGAACTGGGTTTCGGCGCGGGCATGGGCCTGCCCAACATCAAGCGATGTTCCGACAAATTTGCCATCCAGTCGGAACTGGGCAGCGGCACGCGGCTGCATGCGGAAGTATTGCTCCACAAAGCGGAGCCGCCAGATATGAAACTGAAATCAGCCGTCAAACTTCCGTCGCTGTTGACCGCTGGTCCAGGCGCAGACCGCTGACCGAACTGGCCGAGGTTGAGCTGACCGGCTGCTACATCTCCGATTTGCTCAGCGACGTGCTGGCGCAATGCGCAGCCCGGCGTGTTGTGGGTCACCATCCAGACCCATCGCAACGTCGTGTCCGTCGCCTCGATGAAGGACATCGCCGCCGTGCTGTTCACCTGCGGCCGCAAGCCCGAAGCCGCCATCATCGCCGAAGCCGACGCGAGAAGGCATCCTGCTGTTGACCACGCCCCTAACCACCTACGAAGCGGCCGGCAAACTTTGGGAGGCAGGATTACGATGAACCAGAAAACCATCAGCGAGACCGCGCGCATCGCGGCCATGGAAACCACCCACCCGAGCGGCGACCCGCGCTTTGCGGACCTCGACCGGACGATTGACAGCTACAACCACGAGCCAACGGCGTTGATCCAGGTGTTGCACGCGGCGCAGCAGATGTTCGGCTATCTCGGCGCCGACGTGCTCCGCTACATCGCCGGCGCGTTGAAGCTGCCCGTGTCGCACGTCTACGGCGTGGTCACCTTCTACAATTTCTTCACCATGGTCCCGCGCGGCAAGCACCAGATCATGGTCTGCCGCGGCACCGGCTGCCACGTGCGGGGCTCGGACCAGATCTTGGCCGCCCTGGAAAAACAGCTCGGCGTGAAGGAAGGCGAAACCACCAAGGACGGCCGGTTCAGCCTGTCCACCGCCCGGTGCATCGGTGCCTGCGCGCTGGCGCCGGCCATGTCGGTTGGCGACGACGTCTATGGCAAGCTGACGGCGGACAAGATCCCGCAGCTCTTCAAGACCGACCTGAAAAAATATGTTTGAGGAGCTGTCACAGCACATCCTGGACATCGCCATGAATTCGATCTCCGCCAACGCCAAAAAAGTGCGGATCAGCATTCTGGAGAGCCGGCGGCGCGACCGGCTCGTCCTGCGCGTGCGCGACGACGGTTGCGGGATGGACGCGGCCACGCTGAAACGCGTGCTGGCGCAACGCTGGAGCAGCAAAGACAAACGGCGCAAGCCCGTCGGTCTCGGCCTGGCGTTCCTGCGCCAGACCTCCGAGATGTGTGGCGGCCGTTTTCAAGTGCGGTCCGCCCCCGGCCGGGGCACGTCGGTGACCGCCTCGATGCGGCTCAGCCATATTGACCGGCCGCCGCTGGGTGATTTGAACGCGACGATTCTGGCGTTGTGCGCGGCGGACAAAGAAATCGATGTGCAGTTAGACTACCACTCCGACGGAGGGAAGTTTTTCTTCGATTCCCGGGAGCTGGCCACGAAAGGGAAAGTCCATTTATGAACCTCGAACAACTGAAGAAACTCAAGGAAAAGGCGCAAAAACAAGTCGCCCTGCGCGAAGGCGGCAAGAAATACCGCGTGGTGGTCAGCATGGGCACCAGCGGCGTCGCCGCCGGCGCGCGTGAAGTGATGACCACGATGCTCGACGAAATCGAGAAGCAAGGCCTCGGCAGCGTGGAAGTGTGCGTCACCGGTGAAATTGGCATGGTGGACGCCGAACCGATGGTGCGCGTCGAGGAAACCGGCGGCGAGAAGACCATCTATGGCAAGGTCGACCTCGATGGCGCCCGCAAGATCGTCATCGAGCACCTGCAAAAGGGCAAAAAGGTCCAGGACCTCGCCGTGGGCCAGACCAAGGACAAGGAGTAAGCCGACATGGCCAATTTTCGCGCGCATGTGTTGCTTTGCACGGGGACTGGCTGCACCAGTTCAGGCAGTCTCGCCGCCCGCGACACCCTGCTGAGCGAACTAAAAAAAGCCGGCCTGGAAAACGAAGTCCGGGTGGTCGAAACCGGTTGCATGGGCCGCTGCGACTTGGGCCCTGTCGCCCTTGTCCATCCCGACGGCACGTTCTACCGGAGCGTCGTCGCCGCTGCCGTGCCCAAGCTCGTCGCAGGAACATTTCGTCAAGGGCCGGCCCTTTGAAAAACTTCTGCCGCGCGATCCCCTCACCAACAGCATCGTCGCCACGCAGCAGGATTTCGCGTTTTTCAATCTGCAATCGCGCGTCGTCCGCAACAATTGCGGCATCATCAATCCCGAAAATATCGAGGAATACATCGCCCGCGACGGTTACGCCGCGCTCGGCAAGGTGCTCACCGCGATGATGCCCGGCGCGCGTCATCGAAGAGATCAAAGCCAGCGGTCTGCGTGGCCGCGGCGGCGCCGGATTCCCCACTGGCGTGAAATGGGAATTGATGGCCAAGGTCGCCACCAAACCCAAATACGTCATTTGCAACGCCGACGAAGGCGACCCCGGCGCGTTTATGAACCGGTCGGTCATCGAAGGCGATCCGCACAGCGTGCTCGAAGGCATGATCATCGGCGCCTACGCCATGGGCGCCAACCGCGGGTTCATCTACATCCGCGCCGAATATCCGCTGGCCATCAAACGGCCTCCAGATCGCCATCGACCAGGGCTACAAGCTCGGCATGCTCGGCAAAAATATTTTTGAAAGCGGGTTCGACTTCGACATCGAGCTGCGCATCGGCGCCGGCGCGTTTGTGTGCGGCGAGGAGACCGCGCTGATGCGGTCCATCGAAGGCCGCCGGGGCCAGCCCAGCCGCGCCCGCCGTTCCCGGCGCAATCCGGCCTTTGGGGCAAGCCGACCAACATCAACAACGTGGAAACCTGGTCCACCGTGCCCATCATCATCCGGCGCGGCGGCGATTGGTACAACAAACATCGGCACCGAGAAGGCCAAAGGCACCAAAGTTTTCGCGCTGGCCGGCAAAATCCAGAATACCGGCCTGGCGGAAGTGCCGTTCGGCACGCCGTTGCGCGACATCATTTTCGAAATTGGCGGCGGCCCGCCCAACGGCAAACAATTCAAGGCCGTCCAGACCGGCGGTCCGTCCGGCGGCGTCGTTCCCGCCAATCTGCTCGATACGCCGCTCGAATACGAAGCGCTCCAGAAGCTCGGCTCGATCATGGGCTCGGGCGGCCTGGTCGTCATGGACGAGGATTCCTGCATGGTGGACGTCGCCCGGTTCTTCCTCGAATTTTGCTGCGACGAATCCTGCGGCAAATGCCCCCCCTGCCGCGTCGGCACCAAGCAGATGCTCAACCTGCTGGAAAAAATCTGCCGCGGCGAAGGTGCGCTCGAGGACCTTGACCGGCTCGAGGAGCTCTGCCACGTCGTGCGAGACGCCAGCCTGTGCGGCTTGGGCCAAACCGCGCCGAACCCGGTGCTGACCACGCTCAAGCATTTCCGCCACGAATACGAGCAGCACATACGCGAGCATCGCTGCGTCGCCGGCGTGTGCTCCGCCCTGCAGCTTTCGCCGTGCGAAAACACCTGCCCGCTCAACATGAACATTCCCGGCTTATCTCCAGTTGTTAAAGGAGGACCGGCTCGAAGACGCGTTCGAGCAGGTGGTGATGGACAATCCCATGCCCGCTTCCACCGGTCGCGTTTGCCAGCATCCGTGCGAGCTGCGCTGCCGCCGCGCCGGCACAGATGCCGCGGTGAACATGCGCGAAACCCACCGGTATATCGCTGATACGGCTTACAACGGCGACCTCGCCAAAAAAGTGTTGAAGCGGATCCTCAAGCGCAAGCGGGCCGCCACCGGCAAAAAAATTGCCGTGGTCGGCGCCGGCCCCGCCGGCCTCAGTGGCGCCTTCTACCTCGCCCTGCTCGGCCACAAGGTCACGGTTTATGACAGCGCCCCCGACGCGGGCGGCATGCTCCGCTACGCGCTGCCAGCATATCGCCTGCCCAAGCATGTCGTGGACAAGGAAGTCGCCTTCATTCGCGGCGCTGGCGTCCAGTTCAAGTTCAACGCCGCGCTCGGTAAAAATTTGAAGCTCGACGAACTCGAAAAGAAACACGACGCCGTGCTGCTGGCCATCGGCAACTGGGAGGAAACCCGGCTGGGCATTCCCGGCGAGGATGCCAAGGATCTATATTCGTCGCTGCAATTTCTCAACGACTCGGCCCACGGCAAGAAACCGCATTTGGGTAAAAAGGTCGCCGTTATCGGCGGCGGCAACTCAGCCATTGACGCCGCTCGCACCTCCATGCGCATGGGCGCGGAGGTCACCGTCGTTTACCGCCGCTCGCGTGAAGACATGCCGGCCATTCCCGACGAAACCGGGCAGGCGCTCGAAGAAGGCGCCAAACTCATCACCATGGCCGCGCCTATTCGCATCATCACCGACAAGAACGGACGCGTCACCGGGCTGGAAGTCGCCAAGACTGTTCCCGGCAAGTTCGATTCGCGCGGCCGCCGCTCACCGGTCGTCACCAAGGAAACCTACGTCATTCCGTGCAACACGGTCATCAAGGCCATTGGCGAAAAACCCGACAGCACGGTGACCAAGGCGCTGGGTCTGGAAACCACGTCCTGGAATTCGCTGAAGGTGAACCCGTGGACGCACCAGACGAATCACCCGAAGGTTTACGCCGCCGGCGATTATGTCACCGGCGCGGCCAACGTTTCCACGGCGATGGGCTGGGGCAAGAAGGCGGCCAAGACAATTGACCTGGCGTTGACCGGCGAAGACCGCTTCGAAAAATTGTGGCCCCATTTCTATTACAGCCAGATCATCCCGCCCGCAGGCCAGGGCGGCGGACGGAACCCGGCGCGGTTGTTGTCCGTCGAAGAACGGCGCGGCACCTGGGTTGATGTGTCGCCCACCTTCACCGAGTGGCAGGCCAAGGCCGAATGTTTCCGCTGCCTGCGTTGTGACATCAAAGCCACCCCGGAGGCAAAGAACCACTGACTTACGGCAAAGCCATGACTGCAACCAAAAAAATCTCCCTCCAGATTGATGGCCAGATCTGCGAAGCCGTCGAAGGCCGGACCATCCTGGAGATCGCCCGCGTCAACAACATCTCCATTCCGACGCTGTGCTATCTTGAAGGGCTGACGCCCTGGGGCGGCTGCCGCCTTTGCATCGTTGAAATCGAGGGCAGCCCGAAGATCGTGCCAGCCTGCACCACCCCGGCGGTCGCTGGCACCAAAATCATCACCAAGAGCGAACGGCTCCACAACCTGCGCAAGGCCACCTTGGAACTTCTGTTTAGCGAACGCAACCACATCTGCCCGATGTGCCAGTACAACAAGGGCGATTGCGGCCTGCAACATCAAGGTTACATCCACGGCATTGACAGCATCCGCTATCCCTATCTCTATCCCACGCTGCCGGTGGACGTGACCGCCAAATATTTTGGCATGGACCACAACCGCTGCATCCTGTGCACGCGCTGCGTCCGCACCTGCGACGAACTCGAAGGCGCGCACACGCTCGACGTGGCTTCCCGCGGCATTCGCAACCGGGTGATTGTGGACATGAACCAGACGTATGGCGAGTCGCTCACCTGCACCGCCTGCGGTGCCTGCGTGGCGAACTGCCCGACCGGTGCGCTGTTCGACAAGGCGGCGGCTTTCCGCGGCCCGCTCGCCAGTTGCCGACAGGTGCTCACCACCTGTACCGAATGCCCCGTCGGCTGCGGCCTCAAAGTGTTCACCAAAGAAAATCGCATCGTGAACGTCTGGGGTGATCCAGATTCACCTGTCAACCGAGGCCATCTTTGTGTAAAGGGTCGTTACCAGACCTGGGCCGAACCGCGCGAGCGCATCCTCACGCCGCTCATCCGCAAAAATGGCGCGCTGCAAAAAGCCAGCTGGGCCGAGGCGCTCGATGCAATTTGCAAAGCCACCAAGGCCGCCAAAAAGACTGAGAAGGCGCTGCTCGTGCTGCCACGTCTGACCAATGAGACGGCCAAAACCATCATTGGCCTCGCCGGCAAGGTTGACCGCCTGGGCATGCACGTGGCCACCAACGAAGCCGCCCTGTGCGCCCAGCCCGACTACACCGCCGACGCGCTGACGAAATTGCAGGACGCCGACGCCATCATTATCATCGGCGCGCAACCCGCCCGCGACAATGGCGTGCTGGCCGCCCGCATCCGCACCACCGTCCGCAAACGCGGCGCCAAGCTGCTCATCTTCCACACCCGCAAGACCAACCTCGACCAGTTCGCGGAGGTCCGCGCCAACATCGTCAGCTTGGAAAACAAACTTTGGAACCGGGCGGCGGCGATGCTGGCCAACGTCAAGCACCCCGCCGTGGTGTATGGACCGGACGCCATGACGCCCATCGGTGTCACGGTGATGGAACAATTGATCAAGATTCTTGAAACCAACCGGGGCGGGCAGGAGCCGTTGCTCATCGGCCTCCCGATTGGCACCAACAGCCTTGCGCTCGCCGGTGCTGGAATCGAAGCCGTCGAGGAAGTCGGTCCGTGGCTGGACGCCAAACCGCTGAAGTTCCTGCACATTGTGGTCGGCGACATCCCGGACGGAGGACTGAAGGTCATGGAAGAAACCGGCGTTCCCGACGCGCTGCCCAAGATTGATTGCGTAGTGGTCCAAGCCGCCTACCCGTCACGGTTGACCGACTCGGCGAAGATCGTGTTGCCCGCCGCCATCTGGTGCGAGAAATCCGGCACCGTCACGAATCTGGAAGGCCGCAAATTGAAATTGAACCCGGTGCTGCCGTTGCACGGCGAAGCCCGCGAAGACGCGGCGATTTTGGAGAGTGTGTTCGCATGAAGAAGACCACCGTAAAGAAACCTGCGAAAATACCCGCCGCCCCGCATGCGCCTCCGCGGGTGCGCATCGCCACCATGTGGTTGAGCGGCTGCTCCGGCTGCCACATGTCGTTCCTCGACCTCGACGAACGGCTCGTGGAACTGGTCAAGCTCGTGGACATCCTCCACAGCCCCATCGTGGACACGAAGGACATCCCGGAAGTGGACGTCGGCATTGTCGAAGGTTGCGTTAACAACAACGAGCAGGAACACGAAATAAAAAAGCTCCGGTCGCGCTGCAAGGTGCTCGTTGCGCTCGGCGATTGCGCCGTCACCGGCAACATTCCGGCCCTGCGCAACCAGTTTCAACTCCGGGACGTGCTGCTGCGCGCCTACGAACAGACCGAGAGCACCAAGATCAGTTGCATTCCCAACGACCCCGTCGTGCCGGTTTTGAGTGCCAAGGCCCGCCCGCTCCAGGAAGTCGTGAAGGTGGACCTTTCCATTCCCGGCTGCCCGCCGGATGCCGACGTGATCTGGTACGCGCTGACGGAATTGCTGGCCGGCCGCATGCCGCAGTGGACAGAGAAGAATTTGAGGTACGACTGACATGACAACCAGGACTATCACCATCAACCCCGTCACCCGCATCGAGGGTCACGCCAAGATCACCATCCACCTCGACAACCGGGGCGAGGTGGACGATGCGCGTTTCCACGTCGTGGAGTTTCGCGGGTTTGAAAAATTCTGCGAAGGCCGGCATTTCACCGAGATGCCCCAAATCACCCCGCGCACCTGCGGCATCTGTCCCGTCAGCCATTTGCTCGCCAGCGCCAAGGCCTGCGATGCCATCGTTGGACGCGAGATTCCCCGCCCGGCCAAAATGCTCCGCGAACTGATGCACATGGGCCAGATCATCCAGTCCCACGCGCTCAGCTTCTTCCATCTCAGCGCGCCCGACCTGCTGCTCGGGTTCGACTCCGACCCCGCCGCCCGCAACATCGTCGGCCTCATCCAGCAAAAGCCCGACATCGCCATCAAGGGCGTGCGGCTGCGCAAGTTCGGCCAGGAACTCATCAAGCTCGTCGGCGGCCGGAAGATTCACGCGGATTTCCCGGTGCCCGGCGGCGTCAACAAGGTGCTTACCATCGCCCAACGCGACGAAATCCTCAAGAACCTGCCCGAGGCGTTTGCCCACACGAAGTTCGCGCTCGATCTGCTCAAGGATTACCACAAGGCCAACCTCGCGGAGGTAGAGGACTTCGCCAACTTCGATTCCAATTACATGGGCCTCGTCCAGCCGGACGGCGCGCTGGAGTTGTACGACGGCAAACTGCGTTTTTGCGACGCCACCGGCAAAATGTTCCACGACCAGATTTCGCCGGATAAATATCTCGACTACATCGGCGAGGCGGTCGAGCCGTGGTCGTACATGAAGTTCCCGTTCATCTCCAAGCTCGGTTATCCGAACGGCATGTATCGCGTGGGGCCGCTCGCGCGCCTGAATGTCTGCACCCGCATCGCCACGCCGCAAGCCGACGCCGAACTGAAGGTCTGGCGCGCCAAAGGCCAGGTCCGGACCAGTTCGTTTTACTATCACTGGGCGCGGCTGATTGAAGTGCTGTACGGCTTGGAACGCTCCCAGCAGTTGCTCAAGGATACCGACATCATCAGCACCGATGTGCTCGTGCCCAACCAACCGACCCGCCGGGAAGGCGTAGGCGTGATCGAGGCGCCGCGTGGCACGCTGATCCATCATTATTGGGTGGACGAAAACGGCCGCATCGAGAAGGCCAACCTGATTGTCGCCACCGGCCACAACAACCTGGCGATGAACCGCGGCGTGCAGGCTCTCGCAAAAAAATACGTCAAGGCAAAGAAATTGCAGGAAGGCATGCTCAACCGCGTCGAGGCCGTCATCCGCGCCTACGACCCCTGCCTGAGTTGCGCCACCCACGCCATCGGCCAGATGCCAATGCGCGTGGAACTGGTGGACGCGGACGGCACGGTGATACAAACCATCCAACGCAATAGCGCGGTTTAATCGCAGATGGCGCAGATTTTTGCGACAAAACAATCCGCGTCATCTGCGTAATCCATCCGTCACTTTTCCGTAAGGCTTGCTGGTTTCCATTCTCACTTCATAATGGCAACAGCAATGGTTGAACCCGACCAGACGGGATCCGTAGCGGCGAATCGAACCGGAGTACGGGTTTTGGATTTCCTGAAAAGATTTCTTTCCCATCGTCATCTCCCGGTGTTCCTTGCCATCGGGGCGATATGGCTAATGTTGCCCGCCTTGAAAACCGGCTTGTTTTTGGATGATCTGCCGCAACGCGTGACCGAGCTTAGGCCAGACCAATTGCCACCCCGAATGCACGAGACGGGCAACCCCGCGGATTCCGGCAGTTTCTCGACCGTTCTTCGCGACCTTTTCTTCAACCGCACTCCACAAGACATGACGTTGATGAAGAACTACGGCATGTTTCCGTGGTGGACGTCGGATAATATAAGATTGGGGCTTTGGCGGCCATTCACGGCGTTCACTCACTGGCTCGATTACCGGCTCTTTCCTGACTCGCCCGCGCTGATGCACGCCCATAACATCGCGTGGTTCGCGGCCATCGTGTTTCTCCTCACAGTGGTTTACCGCAAGCTGATGGGGGCGGGGTGGGTCGCCGGATTGGCGGCGCTGTTGTTTCTGCTCGATGGCAACACCTACTTTCCGGTGGCGTTCGTCGCCAACCGCGGCTTCATGCTGTCGCTTTTCTTCGGCCTGTTGTGTCTATATGAACATCATCAATGGCGTTCCGCAAAGTCCCGTTTCGGATTGGTGTTGTCCGCGCTGTTTCTGGCGCTTTCGCTGCTTGCGAATGAAGGCGGCGCTTCCACGTTTGCCTTCATTCTGGCGTATGCGCTGGTGCTCGAGCCGGATTCTTTTCGCCGCCGGGTGCTGACGGTTTTGCCTGCGATCCTGGTCATCGTTCTGTGGCGGACAATCTATGAGGCCCAAGGTTTTGGCCTGCGCAATTTGGAACTTTACATTGATCCTGCCCATGAGCCGCTTCAGTTTGCGCGGGAAGTAATTCCCCGGGCGATGGTTTTGCTCGCGGGCCAGCTACCCTTCTTTTCGCCGGATGCGTTGTTTGCCGTTAATCCGTTGTTGCGGCCAAAAGCTGTTGCGCTTTATTGCGTGTCGGCGATGGCGGTTTTGACGGTCTTGCTCCCGTGGGTGCGTCGGGACAAAACGGCCGCGTTCTGGTTCGCGGTCATGATGCTGGCGGCCATCCCGGCGGCAACGGTTGCGCCCACCTCCAAAAACCTTGGCTTTGTGGCCGTCGGGGCTTATGGATTGATCGCCAGTTTCGTTGCCGGCCTGAACGCCCGGCCCAGCCGGCTGCCGGCATCGTTGATTTACCGGATTCCGGCATGGGCAGTCTGCGCTTTGCTGTTGCTGATGCACATTCCAGGAGCCATCGCCGGAAGAGTCTTTGCGGTCAACGCACTCGCCGTCACCGCGGAGAAGATGAATTATTATAGCAATATCGACAATTCACCGGACGCGGAAAACAAGGATGTGATTGTCGTCAACGCGCCCTGCTGGTTCTGTTTGGCATATGCACCTTCCTACAAAGCGTATCACCACCAGCCCCTGCCAAAGACCATGAGGATCTTGGTGCCGGGTTTGACGAGTTTTGACGTCGAACGGACCGATGACAAAACACTGGTGATTCAATCCCAAGCGCCGGACATATTCTCCTGTGACAATTTTGGTCCCGTCCATGTCATCTACGCCGTCAGGGCTTTCAACCTCCTGAGCTGTTCCAGATTCAAAAAAGGCGACCACTGCGACCGCGGCAGTCTCACGGTGAAAGTCTTGGAAATGGATTCATCGGATTTGCCGTCCCGGGTTGCATTCCGGTTCGACCATTCGCTGGATTCGCCCGATTTCCACTGGCTCCAGTTCGACTGGCGAACGAAATCCTACCAGTCCTTTAAGATTCCGGCCATCGGGCAAAGCGCCACGTTGTCCGGCCCGAACCACTAGGAATCATGCTCGGAGTGCCAAGTGCAGCGTCGAGCCTCTGGCTCGAGACAGGCGGCGCCGCCGACGTTACAGCGACAGAATTTCGATTTTCCGATTTTGGAATTCTGGATTCAGAATTTTCCCCGTGAAAACCCTCATCATCGGCTACGGCAACCAGAGCCGCCGCGACGACGGCGTCGGCTGGTTCGTCCTCGCACAACTGGCCGCGCTGAACCTCCCCGGCGTGGTACTGGAAAGCAGCCAGCAGCTTGAAATCGAGGTCTCCGAGACCATCAGCCATTTCGACGCGGTCATTTTTGTGGACGCCGCCATCCCTGAAGCGCCGGAACCGGTCCAGCGTTCCGTGGTCACTCCCAAATTCCATAGCCACGCCGTCGCTCATTACCTGACGCCGGCGGACGTGCTGTCGTTATGCAAAACGCTTTACGGCCGGGAACCGCGGGCCGTCCTGTTCAGCATCCGCGGCCGCGACTTCAATTTCGGCACTACCCTTTCGCCGGAAGTGGAGCAGGCCGCGCGCGAGGTCGTGCAACAAATCGCCGAACTGGTCCGCAGCGCCAACGTGTAACCGCACTTGTCGAAGTGGGTGCATTGTGATTAGCTTCGCGCCATGTTGAGCGGTCGAAACGAAGCCTTTTCCCGTGTGCTCATAGATAAGGTGCGGCGATTTAATCCAATTGCATGAGCAAATCACAGGAAGTCCGCGAAAACGAAGTCGCTTTCTGCGCTGATGTCAAATCTTGGGCAGACGCCTTGTTTTCCTCGCGTCCAGATTGGCCGTTTACACACGCCAAGATTGAGCAATACGGAACTGGAAATAACAAGCGTTCTGACCTGCGTATTTTCTGCAGAGGCAGCCAAACTCCGATTCTCGCTGGCGAAGTAAAACTCCCCGGAACTCCCGAGGGCCGCAGTCCATTCGATCCTGCATTGATGCTGGATGCCTTTACCAAGGCGGACAACATTCAAGCTCCGTATTTCTTTACCTGGAATGTCAACACCTTCGTCCTTTTTGACCGCAGCAAGTGGAAAGTCCCATTGATTGAGCGGCGATTGAAAGATTGGGATTTGGGATTTAACCTCCATTCCCCCGGCGACTGCAAACGCCCGGATGTTCACGCTTACATTCGCGACAAGTTTCTTCCCGAACTTTTTGAAATGGTGGCTGCCATTTTGAAAGGCGAAGTTGTCGAATGGGGCGTGCCACCTGACGAAGTTTTCATCCGCTCGCTGGAAAGTCATTTGGAATGGCCGGTGTTCGGCACGCGTGACTACCTCATCACGGCTTCGGCAGCGGACACTGCTTTTTCCGACAAATTGCAATCATGGATGGCGGAGGAGATGAATTGGACGTTTGATCCAAGCGATGCGAACAACTGGAGCGAAACATTGGAACGAGCAGCCAGGACGCTTTGCTACATCTTTTCCAATCGCGCAATTTTTTACGAAGCAATCCGGGCGAAGTATCCTGATGATCTCAACCATTTGAAAATGCCCCGGCGCGGACGCAACAAACAGCGCGGCATCTACGATTACTTCCGTGACCAGTTCAAACGCGCTGTGGCTGAAACAGGCGATTACGAACCCATCTTTTATCCGCAAGTTGATGATTGGGCTGGCGCGCTGATTTTTGCCTCCGACATGGCCTGCGAAGGTTGGACGGGGTTGTTCAAGAATCTGGCCCAATACAACTTTCGTGAAATTCCATACGACATCATCGGCGGAATTTTTCAAAAGCTGATTTCGCCGGAAGAACGGCAAAAGTTCGGACAATTTTATACCAACGAAGACATCATTGACATCATCAATGCGTTTTGCATCCGGCGTGCTGGCGACATTGCCATCGATCCTGCGTGCGGTTCGGGCAGCTTTCTTGTCCGCGCTTACCACCGCAAAGCATGGCTTTCGGAACAAAAGAGTCGTGGACGACGCCATCAGGATGCCCGAAAAAGCCATCAGGAATTGTTGCGCGAAATTTACGGCTGCGACATCGCGTTGTTCGCCGCGCATCTGGCCACTTTGAATCTCGCCTCGCGCCATATTGAAGATGAAGAAAATTATCCCTACATCGCCCGCGCCAATTTTTTTGAAATACCGGATCACCGCGACAAGTTTTCCGCTGTCCCCGGATTGCGCGAGGCAAACGGGGAAAAGGATATGATCGCCGTGCCCTTGCCGGATGTGGACGCGGTAATTGGGAATCCGCCTTACGTGCGACAGGAAGGAATTCCAAAAGAAAGTGAACTGAAACGCCAGAAAGGTGAAACCAAGGAAGCCTACGAAGCCCGGCGGAAAACCACCAAGGATTATCTTCAGGAACTCTGCAAAGAACTCTGGCCGGGACTGAGGCTTTCCGGCCGCAGCGATCTTCATTGTTACTTCTGGCCGGTGGCAGCGAGCTTGTTGAAGGAAGGTGGTCATTTCGGCTTCCTGACTTCTTCCAGTTGGCTCGATGTAGATTACGGTTTTGCTCTTCAAGGATGGATTTTGAAAGGTTTCAAACTGATTGCGGTGATTGAAAGTCTCGATGAGCCGTGGTTCAAGGATGCGCGGGTCAAAACCTCCATCACCATTCTGCAACGCTGCGATGACCTAAATAGCCGAATGGACAACGTCGTTAAATTCGTCCGCCTTTTTAAGCCAGTTAAAGAAATTTTAGGCGACCGCCCGCACGGTGACGAAGCCGCCCGCCAAAACGCTGCTGAAGCGTTGCGCAAAATCATTCTTCAAACCGATGCACCGCTGTCCAATGCCCAGATGCGCATTATTCCGGTCAAGCAGCAAGAATTATGGGACGAAGGAGTGCGCGCCGGCACATTGCTCAAGTCAGAAGAAATGGTGGAATCGGAATCCGAAGATCAGGACGAAGAGGAAAATAATGGCTCGGCGCTCAAGGAAGCTGCGGCGATGTATCGAATCGGCTCCGATTATGTGGCAGGCAAATGGGGACGTTTTCTCCGCGCGCCTGACCTGTATTTCCGACTTCTTCGCGACTACCGGAATGGCTTTGTGCGATTGGGCGAAATTGCCGAGGTCAGTTTTGGAATCAAAAGTGGATGCGACGATTTTTTCATGCCGCGCGATGTGACGAAGGAAGTTTTGGACGAGGTTAAAGAAGGCTTGCTCTGGAACAATGTGGGGCTGATGACCTCTTGCAAGCGGAGTGAAATTGAAAGCGGCAAGGTTCGGATTGTCCGCGCTGGCGACAATACGTTGCATCCTATCGAAACTAAAAGCCCATATCAAAATGAGGAATGGAGCGAACGATGGCAGATGATGGCGCAACCGAGCGTAAGGAAGGCTTGATGAATATCGGCGCGACGTTCGTAACGAATCCGCAGGCGGCGGAACTGGTGCAACCAACTGAGGGTGCGTTCCACAACCCAGCGCGTTTTACCCAACCCGCTTCCATGCGGCGTTCGCGGGCGTGCCAGTTGATCGGCGATGCCGCGCTGTTGCAACCAGCGATGATGCGCGGCACTGCCGTAGGCGCGATCGCCTTGCACGACCTCTGGCCGTTGACGCGGGCGACCGACCTTGCCCGGCACGGCAGGAATGGCCGCCACGAGCGGTTGGAGTTGGCGGCTGTCATGCACGTTGGCCGCCGTCAACTGGATGCTCAACGGCAAGCCTTGGGCATCGGTGCAAAGATGATGTTTGCTGCCCGCTTTGCGGCGGTCCGTCGGGTTGGGTCCCGTCTGAAGCCCCCAAAAACCGCGCGCACACTGCTGGAGTCCACTACGGCTCGTGACCAATCGAGCCGATCGGCTACGTGTAAGCGGCGCAACAATTCCCGATGGAGTTTTTCCCAGACGCCGGCCTTTTGCCAATCGCGCAGTCGGCGCCAGCAGGTCATGCCACTGCCACAACCCATTTCCAAAGGCAGGTCTTGCCAAGCCATACCGGTCTTGAGCACGAAGAGAATTCCGGTCAACGTCGCGCGATCCGAAATCGGTTTGCGCCCGGGAAATTTTCTTCGCCGCGCTCTTGGTGGAAGCAAGGGTTGGATCACTGACCATAGCGAATCATCAACGAGTGGTTTTGCCATGCCCAGTTTATTGCAGAACTGGTCAAAAAAGTTACAATTCATTTTGTTACACGCTCTAAATATCTCAAACCGGAAGTTCACAGTCTGATGCAAGTGGATCGCCCTGTCATCCACGCCAGCGATTTGGATAGGGTCGTCCTTTGGGTCAACGAACCGCTTGGCGCATCGGGACACTCCTATGCCGCCAAATATATCCGTTGGGGCACGAAGCAGACTTTTCCGTCCAAAAAATCAAAAGCCGTTCCATTTCCCCAGCGCTCAACCTGTGCATCGAGGCCGGTGTGGGATGATCTGACGACCGGCACCAACGGAGTCGCTTGTGGCCCGATGACTCAGAAATACCGGCACATTGTTGCCGCAAATCCTGATGAGATCGTTTGTAACCACAGGCTTTTTTACGTTACTCCTCCGAAACCTGACAGAAAACGAAGCCAGCATTCTTCCCGCAATCCTGAATTCAACCATCGTGGCTCTGGTGAAGCATTTCTATGGTCGCTATGCCGGCTCTGAAGGTACGTTGGATACTGAAATAATTGATTGTCTTCTGCTGGATGTGCCAGATCCGAAGCGCGTCACCGCAGATTTATTTGCGCGTATGAGCAACGCTTTCCAAAGCATTTGCAACCGATCAGTCACTCACCTTGTTGCAGACAGTATGCTCCAATGCCACTCAAAAGAAGAGATGCGAAAAATCCTGGCGAGGCCAGTCGAACTTCCGACGGAACTTTGTCAGAAAGACCGGTTCGAACTCGATGATTGTGTGCTTGAGCTCATGGGTGTCGTGAGCCAGAGGCAGCGGAAAATATTGATTGAAGAACTGATCTCGTAACAACTGAATACTATCGTTACTTGCGCACACAGGATATTCAGGCGATGGAGAACCGGGCCGGCAACAATACGCACCGGTTCGATGCACAGGATTTGGCGAAGATCTGGCAGTCGCTGCCTGAAGGCGAGCAAGGGCCTGCCGTGGCTGATTGGATCAAATCGTTCTGCCCGAAGGCCGAAGCGGTCGAAATCCCAGAAGGCAAACCAACGGCGTCTTGGGGCGAGCGATATGTTTGATCCCAACGGCGTCGTTTTCAAAGGCAACAAAGAGGCGCATCATGTCCGCTATGCCAGCCCGGAACAAGCTGCCTTGGTTGCGGCCTTGGCCGAATTCGGGATTCGAGGACACATTGAAGTTCCAAAATCGGCTGTGGTATGTGGCCAGTGTCTGAAGGAATTGCGAATCCGCATCAAATCTGCCGAAGAACATTTCACCGGGCTTGCCGCCTCCCGCACAGGCACGCAATCGCTTCAAGAAAAAACTACGACCCTACTTATGCACTGGTTTGTCCACGAAAGGAACCCATAAATCCAATGTTAATGTTCGCCTCCCGCGTGACGGAAAGGTGAGACAGCGGTTTACGGCTGTTTGGTCGTCAGATAGGAATCAATGGCGGCGGCGGCTTTGCGCGCGTCGCGCACGACATCGAACAAGGAGGCGGGACCGCGCACGATCGAGCCGCTCGCGAAAACACCAGGAAAATTCGTCATCGATTCGCATCCACCTGCAAACAACCGCGCCCGCCAGGGAAAGTTTGGCAAATCGTCACCGTCCGGCAGCCTGGGCACGGTGAAGCCATAGGCCACAAACACCACGTCGGCGGGAACATCGAATCCCGTGCCGGCCCCGGTTTCACGCCTCGCCGTCCCGTGTGATCGGGTTCGCCCGATTCCATGCGGACGCAGCGGACGTGCGTCACGTTCGCCCCCCGCATTGCCGAGCATCGCCACAGGCTGGCTCAGGAACATAAACCGCGCGCCTTCCTCGCATGCGTCTCGTATTCCTCCGCGTCAGCAGGCATGCACGCTTCGTCGCGGCGATAGAGGCACAGCGCATCGGCGGCCCCGCGCCGGATGGCGATTCGCAGAACGTCCATTGCGGTGTCACCGCCGCCGAGCACCACCACACGTTTGCCCCGCACATCGACCGACTGGTTGGCCTGCGCGGAAGCGCTTCTGGCTGACATACGGAAATGACTGGCAAACTCCGCGCAACTCCGCTCCGGGCACGTCCAGCGGCATCGCATCGGCCAGGCCGAAACCCAGAAAAACAGCGTCAAACTCCCGCCGCAATTCGCTCAACTTCACGTTTTGGCCGAAGGTGACGCCCATTTGAAACCGGATGCCGTGCTTTTTCAGCGCTTCCAAGCGGCGTTCGACCAGTTCCTTGTCCACGCGGAAACCGGGCAACCCATTCATCACCCGGCCGCCAGGCTTCTGGCGGGAATCGAACACGGTGACCGCATAGCCGCGCCGGGAAAGGGTGTCGGCGGACACCAAACCGCCGATGCCGGAACCGATGACGGCCACGGCTGGCTCTCTGGGCTGCTCGACGGCGGTTCAGCCAAGCCGTGTTTCCAGCCGTAATCCAGCAGGAACCGCGTCATGGCGCGGATCGGCACCGGGTCGGATTTTCCCGCCAAGACACAGACTTGCTCGCAAACGCGTCCGCCGACGCAGACGTGCGACGCCAGTTCTGGAATGCTGTGGGTGACGAAAAGCAGTTCGGCGGCTTCTTTGAATTGTCCATCAGCGATCAGCGCCACCAATTCATGGATGGGAGTGTCCAGCGGGCAGGCTTCGACGCAACGGGGATTGGGACACTGAATGCAGCGGCTGGCCTGCGCGCGGGCGGTGGCTTCGTCGTAGGTAAGGTGGGTTTGCCGGAAATCGGAAACCCGGTCCGTAGCCGGGCGCTTCGGCGGTTCGGCGCGGTCAAGTCACTCCAGGCGTATTTCGCTTTTGCACCAGGCGAGATCGTTGGGTTCATGCTCCGCCTTTCGTTGGGATGGGTTCAGTAAAACTCGCGGTCACGCGTCACCGCCGGTCGGCCGTGGTCGTGGACAGATCCAGCGATTTCTTGGGGCAAATTTCCACGCAGTAGCCGCAGGTGATGCAGCGCAGGCGGTCAATCGCCCATTTCTTCTGCGCGCGGTTCACCAGCAGCGCGCCGGTGGGGCATTTCTTCGCGCAGACCGTGCAATAAACGCAATTGTCCTTCGTGAACACCAACTGGCCGCGCGAGCCCGGCGATAGGCCTGGCGCGGCTCGAAGGGATAGCGGCTGGTCGGCGGCTTGGTCAGCGCCCATTTCAGCGCCAGCCTGGACATCTCGAAGTAACCCATATCACCTTTCCGTGCAACTGATGCAGGGGTCAATCGTGAGCACGATCATCGGCACGTCGGCCAGGTCGCATCCCGGCAGCACTTTCAACATGGCCGGCAGATTGGCGAACGTCGGCGTGCGGACGCGGAAGCGCTGCAGGTTCTTCGAGCCGTTCGCCTTCAGGTGGTAAACCACCTCGCCGCGCGGTTGCTCGGTGCGCGTGATGGTTTCGCCGTTGGGATTGCCGGTGACTTTCACGGCGATTTCGCCATCGGGAATTTTGGCGAACGCCTGGCGGATGATCTGGACCGACTGGAAAAGTTCCTCGCAGCGGACGGCGCAGCGGGCGTAGGAATCGCCTTCCGTGCGCGTGATCGGCTCGACCTGGATGTCCTTGAACGCGGCGTAGCCGAGCTTGCGCAGGTCCTGCGCCACGCCGCTGGCCCGCAGCATCGGGCCGACGCAGCCCAGGTCCTAGGCTTCCTGTTTCGAGAGCACGCCGATGCCGCAGAGCCGCGCCTTCACCGAACTGTCGTTAAGAAACACCTTCGTGATCTCCCGCATGTCCTGCTCGATGTCGTCCAGTTCCTTCAGCATGTTCTTGATGGTTTCGGCGTCCATGTCGCGCCGCACGCCGCCGACTTTGCACGAGCCGAAAATGACGCGCCCGCCGGTGGTGGCTTCGATGATGTTGAGCACCTTCTCGCGCACGCGCCACGAGTGCATGAACAGGCTTTCAAAGCCCATGCCGTCGGCCATCAGTCCCAGCCAGAGCAGATGGCTGTGAATGCGCGAGAGTTCGCCCCAGACCGTCCGCAGGTAAAGCGCGCGCGGCGGCACCGGGATGTTCATGATCGTCTCAATCGCCTGGCAATAGGTCTGCCCGTGGATGAAGCTGCAGATGCCGCAGATGCGCTCGGCGACATAGACGAACTCAACGTAATCCTTCTTCTCGGCCAGCTTCTCCAGTCCGCGATGAATGAAGCCGATGGATGGCCGCGCTTCGACGACTTTTTCGTCTTCGACGACGAGGTCGAGGTGAACCGGTTCCGGCAAAACCGGGTGCTGCGGGCCGAAAGGGATGATGGTGCGTGCCATAGAAATCTATTTGGTGCTGCCGTGGCTGCGGCAGGCGCCGTTGCGCGCGGCGGCGGGCCGGCTGCGCGCGGCTGGCGCTGGCGGCGCTGCCAAAAGGGAACTTCACCGCCGTCTTGTAAAAATTGCCATGGAAATCCACCGCCATGCCGTCCACCTGCACGTCGAACAGGTCGTGGATTTCGTTTTCGTAAAGGAACGCGCACCGTAGATCGAACTGATGCTCGGCAGACGCGGCTCACCGGCGGGAAGCGACAGGCGCAGGTTGGCAAGCCGGCCGTCGAGATCGAAACTGTAGGTCAACTCGACCTGTTCCGGCAGCCGCGTCGCGCTGATCTGGACCAGCCGGAAGCCTTGCTGGCGCAGGGCGCGGACCTTGTCCAGCAGTGCGTCGACGGTGACCAATTCGATGGTTGTTCCTGGGTCATTTACGTTCCTTTTGCAGATAAACCCACGTGATCGCGGGCGTGAACGGCTCGGTCTTGAATTTCTGGTAACCCGAGCTTGCGAAATGGCGCAGGATCCGCTCGCTCTTGTGGCCGGTGAAGATTTCGAATCGCTTGACGTCCGGGAAAGCCTGTTCAATTTCCTCCACCAGCCGGCGGCCGATGCCCCGGCCCTGGAAATACGGATGCACGATCACGCGGCTCAGGTAGGCCGTGTCGTTCACCGCATAACCGCGCACCGCGCCGATGATCTTGCCGTTGACCATGGCCTTGAGGAAGACCTGCTCCGGACGGTCAAAGTCCTTTTCAGCTCCTCCAGCGTCTGCTGCAACGCCGGCAGGTTGTCATCGCCGTAAATTTCCGCTTCGCTCTGGTAGGCGGCTTTTGCAAGCGCGAGGATCTCCGGCGCGTCGCTCTTCTCCGCCCGCTGGTAAAGCGTCTGGTCGAGGCTGTTGGCGACCGCGGCCATCGCCTTCTGCTTTTTCTCGAGAACGCCGAGCCCTGGACCACGCCGTCAATGATCGCCTCGGGCCGCGCCGCGCAGCCGGGCACGTAGACATCCACCGGGATCACACTGTCCACGCCGCCCGAGACGTTGTAGCATTCGCGGAAGATGCCGCCGGTGCGTGGCGCAAATGCCGACGGCGACGACCACCTTGGGTTCCGGCATCTGGTTGTAGATGTTCCGGATGACGTCGCTTGCTCTGCTCGTTGACCGCGCCGGTGACCAGGAAAATATCGGCGTGCTTCGGGTTGCCGGTGTTGATCACGCCGAGGCGCTCGACGTCGAACAGCGGCGTCAGGCAGGCGAGCACCTCGATGTCGCAGCCGTTGCAGCTCGAAGCGTCGTAGTGGATGATCCAGGGCGATTTTGAGAGCCGAACATGACGTCAATTAGCGCAGCAGGGAAAGCACGAGAATGTTGCCGAAGCCCAGCACCGCCGCCACCACCCAGGCGCTCCGGAGCGCCGTCTGCCATTTGAGCCGGGCGAACACGTTGTCCACGAGGATGACGAACACAAACACCAGCAGCGACACCGCCACGCCGAGCCCGGGAACGAGGCGAAGAACAGATAAACCCAGCCCAGCAGGAACACGTTTTCATACCAGTGCGCGATTTCGATCATGGCCAGCGTGCGGCCGGAGAACTCGGTGGTGATGCCGCGCACCAGCTCCTGGTGGGCGTGGTGCGAGCAGGACAGGTCGAAGGGCGATTTGCGGAACTTGATCTCCAGCGTGTAGAGGAACCCGAGGAAGATTCCCGGCAGCGCCAGCACCAGCAGCTCGGATGGCCGGCAATCGCGTCCACGGCAAAGCTCTTGGTGACCATGTACATCCCGATCGCGGTGAGCAGGATCATCGGCTCGTACGCCATCATCTGGATCAACTCGCGTTCGGCGCCGATGAAGCTGTAAGGCGAACTGGCCTTGTAGGCGCCCAGCACGAAGAAGATCGCCGCCAGCGTCAGCGCGAAGATCACCAGCAGCAGGTCCGACCCGGCGAAGAACAGCGCGCCGGTGAAAATCACCAGCAACAGGAAGAACAGGATGTAGAAGTTCTGCGACCGGCGCACGACGATGTTTTGCTTCTGCCACAGCTTCAGCACATCGAAGAACGGCTGGAGGATGAAGGGTTGGCGGGATTGCATCCGC
>CAVQOW010000014.1:0-16390 GCA_963714605.1 uncultured Verrucomicrobiae bacterium
CTGCTGTTCCGACTTCCAAAACCATCTTTCGACGCGACGCGCAAACAGCCGCCGTCACTTGGGATGACCAATGGAAAGATTTGATGACACAAACCCGCACGCGTTTGCGCGACAATCAAATCCTTGCCGCCATCGAAGACCTCGCCACACGGATCCGAAACGCGCCCTCTCGCTCGCGCTGGCTCAAGTCAATCTGCGCCTGCGGCTGGACATGCTGCGCGCCGCGTTGCGTGGCTGGGCAAAATCTGATCCGGATGCCGCCGGGGACTGGGCGCTCTCCCACCCATCCATCATTGACAAAAGTGACGCTGCAACCGCCGTTCTCACGGGCGTGATACAAGATCCCGACGCTGCCATTCGCTTGTTTTCGCACCTATCCGAAAACGATCCCGGACACACGCGGGAATTCGGCAACTCCTTGATTGCCGCGTTGAGCAACAACGGTGGATTCAGCCGGGCAGCGGAATTCGCCGCTCAAGGCGCCGCGCAATATCGCACCGACTGGCTCGCGGCAGCCTTCGGCAGTTGGTCCGAGTATCAACCGCAAACCGCCGCCGCCGAAGCCATGAAATTGCAGGATCCGGACTCGCGGCAATCGGCATTTCACGCGGCGCTCACCGGGTGGGCCCAAGGCGATCCCAAAGGACTTGCCGAATACGCCATGTCCCTGCCGGAGGGTCAGGACAAATCCTTTGCGCTCACCGAATCACTGCCCTCCTGGGCTGTCAATGAGCCCGCCGCCGCCGCCGAGTGGATCAACCAAAGACCGTCCTCCCCCGAACTGGATCAAGGAATTGCCACTGTCGCGTTATCACTCGATAACAAACCCGAAGTCGCCGTCACTTGGGCGGAAAGCATCGCGAACCCTCAATTACGCTCCAGCACGCTGGCCACCCTGGTCCGCCAATGATCGGATCGGGTCCCGTGGCAGCCCAACAATATACCGAAACCTCTACGAACATCATCGGCGAAGACCGCTCCAACCTGCTCACGGGATTCGGCCATGACAATTGACGATTGCTTCCCAAAACAAAAAAATGACGCCGGGCATCACAGCATGGAATCGGATCTTCCAAATTTAGAGCGAGGCGTTGCGCTGACCGTTGGGTTGTCCGTTCAATTATTTGGGCACGCCATTGGGCAAATGGTCGTGGTGATTTAGAAACATCTGTTTCTCCGCGTGCAGTTAGACGAACAGTGCCAGACTCGACAACAAGGAGGATTACAGAGCATCGCACTGTCGGATCGGCCCTTGCAAAGTCGGGACTCGTCAAAACGCGCGGCTCGGTTAGATTTGCATCGTGCAGGCTTGGACGAACAGTGCAATTGTCCGAAGGGCGCACGCCTACTTCCGCCGCCATTGGCAACGGGGCATCCGGCTTCGCGAGAAGTTCCAGTTGCGCGAAGAGGCGCTCCATCTGGCGCTTGCGGGCGGCGTCGGCGTCATTGGCGGATTGGTCAACCTGTTTTTCTACTACGCCATCGAACACGTGAAGTGGTTTTTCCTGCGGCGACCGGGCGATCCGGTTGAAGTCGCGGAAATAATTTCGCCGTGGGAGCGTACGCTCTTCCCGGCGCTGGGCGGTTTGGCGGCAGGTTTGGTGCTGCACTGGGGTCTGCGATTGGTGGGACAGCAAGGGTCAACGAATCTGCTCGAGGTCGTGGTGGCCGGCGACGGGAAATTGCCCTTCCGAAGCGGGCTGGTGAAATTCATGTCCTCGCTCGTGAGCATTGGAACGGGCGCATCCATTGGACGTGAAGGCGGCATCACGCAACTCTCCGCGACGCTGGCATCCAAGTGGGGACAGCTCGCCAAGTGGCCGCCGTATCGGTTGCGTCTGCTGGTCGGATGCGGCGCGGCGTCGGGCATCGCCGCAGCCTACAATGCGCCGATTGCGGGCGCGGTTTTCGCCGCGCTCATTGTGCTGGGAAATTTCTCGATGAACCTGTTTGCGCCGCTGGTTTTTTCCTCCGTGATGGCGAGATGGTGTCGCGGAGTTTCTTCGGCATCAAACCGTGGTACATCGTGCCGCCATTTGAATTTACCAGCGTCCTGCAATTGCCGTGGTTCATTCTGCTTGGGATTGTCTCCGGCATTATTGGCGCGATTTTTCTGAAAATGCTGCAGTGGTCCGAGGCGCGGTTCCGGCAACTGCGGTGGCCGATTTACTGGCGACTGGCGCTGGGCGGTTTGATCGTCGGCCTCATCGCCATCGAATTTCCCGGCGTTTGGGGCAACGGCTACGTGATCACCAACCGCATTTTGCAGGATCAATATGCGCATCTGGAATTTCCGCTGCTGTTCCTGGGCGGATTGTTTTTGGCCAAGCTGCTCGCCACGGTGGCGACCGTTGGATCGGGCGCAGTGGGCGGCGTGTTCACGCCGACGCTGTTCCTGGGTGCAAGCGTGGGAGCGTTGTTCGGGACGGCGTTGCATCGCTGGGTCGGGAGCGCGCTGGAATTGCCAGCGAGTTGCTTCGTGTTGGTGGGGATGGGGAGCATGCTGGCGGCGACCACGCGCTCGCCGTTGCTGGCGATGATCATGGTGTTCGAGATTTCACTCGATTACTCGCTGATGCCGGCGCTGATGCTGGCCTGCGTGGTGTCGTTTCTTGATGTCGCGCCGGCTGCACCCGGAATCCATTTACACCGAGCCACTGCGTGCGCGCGGTTTGGAAGTTGAGCCGCGAGAACGTGCCGCCTCGGATGCGGCCACGGAACAGACGGTCGGCGACCTGATGCGCGCGCCCGTGCCGCCGGTGCGCGAAACACGCCGCTAAAGGAAATTGCCGACCGATTCCTGACCAGCCCGAACAATTTTTTGCCGGTGGTGGACGCCGAGGCAAAAGCTGATCGGCATGGTGGCGTTGCAGGACTTGAAGGAGCACCTCAACGCCAGGCAGGAATTCAGCGCCGTAATCGCCTACGATGTCATGCGCCCGCCGCCCAAGTGCGTGATGCCGAATCAACGGCTGATCGAAGCGTTGCCGGTGGTGCTGGAAAGCGAGCAGCGCAACATTCCTGTCGTCATCCAGCTTCACTGAAAACCGGCTGGTCGGCGCGCTGGCGCGGGCGGAAGTTTTGGCGATTTTTTCCGAAGCCATAGCGGTCAGCAGCAAACCGGCGGGCTGAGGCAATATCCCCATCCGCCTACAACAACGCAAACGCGCCCACAGTCACCGCCGCCATCCAAATCAACAGCACCGCCATCGTGCGATTGTGCCCGGCGCGCACAAGCCGATGCGAAAGGTGATTTGTGTCACCGACGTAAAACGGCTGGCCTCGACGCCAGCGCAACACAACCACCCACGCGAGATCCGCAAGCGGAATGAACAGCACGAGCAACGGCTTGAGCACAGCCCAAGGGTGCGGATTTTGTCTCGTATAAAAATGCGGCAAAATGGCCAGCACGGCCAGCAGGTAGCCGACCAGATGACTGCCCGCATCGCCGAGAAACGCGCGGGCGTTCGGAAAATTGTGCGGCAGAAAACCAACCAACGCGCCGCACGCCAGAAATGCAATCAATGCCACGAGGTACTGACCGGAGAAGCGGCGATGGCGGCGAAATACCATGCAGCAATCGCGCCCAAACCGGCGCAAAGGCCGTTCATGTTGTCCATGAAGTTGAAGGCGTTGACCAGCGTGAGCAGCCACAAAATTGTCACGGCATAACTGAACACAATGCTGGGTACAAACAGCGTGATGCGCACGCCGGCCGCGGCGACCAGCGCGGCAATGAGCAGTTGGCCGGCAAATTTTGGCAGGGGGTGCAGTTCGTGCCGGTCGTCCAGCCAGCCCAAAATCGTTATGCCAACGGCACCGAGCAGAATCGCGCCAAGCTCGATTGCCCTCCGATTCAAGCCGTACACCAGCGGCGCCGCAGAAACGGGTTCGGTGGTTTGCAGTTTGAGGAGGATGGCGGCGATCACGAGTGGCAACAGCATGCCGCCGAGCACGGCCCAGCCGCCTGCCAGGGCCACGGGGGTTTCGTGGATTTTGCGGTGACCGGGATCGTCCACGAAGTTGTTTCGCAAGCACCACTTCCGCCAAAGAGGCAGCGTCGCCATCGTTGTCGCGACGGCGCTGACGAAGGCGGCAAGATAAACATTATTTGGAAAGCTCATTTGAAAGCGAGGCCGCGTGTTGCAGCCAGTTGCCGGTAGAGATTGTAAAGCGCGTCCACCATGCGCTCGACTGGAAATTGTTCGCTGACAAACTGCCGGCCGGAACGACCACATCGCTGGCGCAGATCGGAGTCATTCGCGAAACGGAGCAAACGGTCACTCAACCCTGCCAAATCGCCGGGCTTCAACAAATAACCTGTCTCGCCATCGAAACAGACTTCTCTCGCGCCGTCGCAATCGTAAGCCACAACAGGACGCGCGGCGGCCAGCGCCTGCGGCAGGGCGCGTGGCAGACCTTCGCGCCGCGAGAGGTGCACCACCATGTCCATGATGCCGATGAGGGCGGGCACTTCCACTGGCGGAACGAGGCCCGTGAAAATGAAATGATTTTTCAAATCGGCGGCGCGCGCCAGTTTTTCAAAGCGCGTCCGCCATTCGCCGTCGCCGACGAGGAGAAATTTCATCTGCGGACAGCGGCGCAACAATTCAGGCGCGACGGCGAACAAATCGTCGTGTCCTTTGAGCTTGAAGAGCCGCGCGATTTTGCCGACGACGATGTCGGTGGGTGCGAGTCCCCGGCGCGCGCGCAATTGCGGGTCGTTCTTGGCGGTGAGATAAGGTTCAAGCGGAAAGCCGCTGAAGATTTTTGTGTATTGTTCGGGGCGTCCAATGCCGTCGGCGAGATATTGCTGCTTCATCGCGTCGGCGACGACGACGAAATGCGTTGTCACACGGGCTGAGTAACGTTCAGCCGTGCGAAAAGCGGCATTGGCAAGCGCGCCCTGAAATGCGCCGAACGACGGCCCGTGAATGGTGTGGACGATGATCGGCACGCCGGCGCGTTTGGCCGCCAGCCGACCGAGAATGCCGGCTTTGCCACTGTGGGTGTGGACAATGTCGGGACGCTGACGCTGAAAAGTCTGCGTGAGCCGGCGCAGTGCCATGAAATCTTTCCAAGGATGAACGGGCCGAACCAACTCCGGTACACGCGTCAGGAGGTCAGGCGTGAGGGTGAGTTTGGATTCAAGCGAGCCTTCAGGTCCCGTGGTTGGACCGGAAATCAAGTTAATCTCGATGTCGGTCCGTTGTCGCAGTCCAAGGACGGAGGCAATGGTGTTTTCTTGTGCGCCCCCGACGATCAGGCGCGTGATGACGTGCGTGACCCGCATCGGGTGTGCTTGATCAGGGAGAACCACCCCGAAGTTCCTTAAGCCGCTGTCTGACAATTTGACCTTCCATGGTGTTGGTGTCGGCGTTGGCCAGATAAAGTTTGTAGTGGTTGATGGCGCTGTTCGTGTCTTTGCGCCGCCACGCGATTTCGGCCAGGCCATAATGGATGGGGTAGGCGGTGGGGAAGAGTTTTTCGAGTGTCTCGTAATCCTGTTGCGCGGCGTCGAGTTTGCCGCTGCGGACATAGGCAATTGCCCGGTTGAAGAGGGCTGCGTAATTCGTGGTTTGCAATGCGAGCAGGCGGGTCATGGAGGATGCGGCGCTGTCGTAATCGCCCAGTTGAATGGAGACGTAGCCTTTGTTCAAAAGTGCGATTGGATCGTCGGGGACAAGCTGGAGCCGGCGGTTGACGAGGACGAGCGCGTTGGAATGGTAGCCGCGTTCCTCATAAGCACGCAGCGCGGCGCCGAGGAGATTCTCGTCATCCGGATGGGCAAAAGTGGCTGCTTCCAAAACCTGCTGTGCTCCTTGCAGATCCTTTTGTTCGAGAAGTGCGGAAGCTTTGGCCAGCACGTAGTCCGGCCGGTTGGTGGACGTGGAAGACAAGGTATCAGGGTGATCTTCGAAGTCCTTGAGAACTTGAAGAGCCTCATCCGGCTGGTGCGCCATCACGTAGAGCCTGGCAAGCCAGATCCGCGCCGGCACATTGTCAGGAGAAAACTCCCGTACGCGGGCAAAGGCGGCAGCGGCCTGGCGATAGAGAAAATTCTGCAGAAAAACCCGGCCTTGCTCGTAGCAAAACGTCGGCTCGTCGAACGGCCCGTTTTTGCTGATGACCTCATCCCAGCTTCGGTATTGGCCCAGCCGGTCTTCGAGGGATTTGGAGATCTGCACCGCGGCTGAATGGCCGCTGCGGAGTTCTTTGTTGAAATCGAGATTAATCTTGGCGACGACATTGTCCGGGTTGAGTTTGAGCGCGGTTTCAAAATCGGCGGCTGCGGCGTCCGAATCGTCCCTGCGCTGCATTTGCACGCCCCAATAATTCAGGCCGCGGGAATAGAAAGCCCCCGCTTGCAACGCGTTGATGTTTCCATCGCGCTTCAGGCGCAAACCAGCCAGCAATTGATCGAACAGGTTGCCTTCGGTTTTTGGAGGCGAAATTAGAGGCAGCAGGTTTTGAAACGCTTCTTTGTCGGCCCGTTTCCAGAACGCTGTGTTTTCGGCAATCTGGTCCTGGGTGGGCAACGGCGCCATGAGCGTATTCGTCGGGTACGGCTGCAGTTGGAAGACCAGCCCATGTGGTTGGGGGTAAAAATGTTCAAAGTAATAGCCAAAGCTTGGATGCAAATAGTAAATCGTGGAGTTCGCTGACACGCTGATCAATCGTTGGAGGATCTGGGTCGGCTTAAGGAATGGAGTCTGCTCAGCGGTCGTTGGCGCGGGCCAGCGTTGCGGATGATTTTTGTGCAGATACTTGTGGTAAGCCGAATAGTCCAAGTATTGCGTGCCCGCCAGCAGATAATCACTCTCTTTGCCGTCGCGCGCCAGGCCTGCCTGGACAAGAAACAACCGCGCGGGATCGTCACTGAGCAACACAGCGCCCGACGGCGGCAGCAATTGCTCAATCAGCGAAACGTACTGTTTCAAAATCCCCGCGTTGGTGGCGCAAATTTGCGGAAGGTTTTTATACAACAATCCCGCCGTCACCAGGACCGACACGGCAAAAACCAAGGCCAAAACCGTCACATCGGCGGTTTTCAATCCACCACTGGCAGTTTTTTGCCGAAACGGTTGAACGCCGAAAATCAGCAGGAAATATCCTGCGCAATAACCGATGACCAGTGCGCCCAGATAATAAAACGTCAGGAACGGTAACCCAAATCCCACATGACGCGGACTGAATGAGGGGTCGAATGCCACCCACACGCACGCCAGCAGAAACACGCCGTGCACAAGGTGAAACATGAAGGTCGCCAAGCCGACCCCCAACGGACTCGTGTCGCCGAAATACGATGCCCACCGGATGCTCATGACGAACACCGGCAGCAACGACGTCAGCGCCAGCAGTCCGAGCACATTTTTGGGGAACAGTAAGATGATGTTTTTCTGTGCGGCCAGCGGCACCTTCAATGCCTGCCACAACGTCACGTTCACCACGTCCGACCGCGTGGCCAACAGCGGCAACAACAGCAAAAACAAAAGTCCCGCAATGCCGCACGTCGCCATGCGGCCCAGGAAACGCGGCTTGAAAAAGCTGACTCCCTGAATCCAGATCAACGCCGCGATGAAAACCGGGAAGAAACCGACGAACGCCCAGTTGCTCGCCATCCCCAGACCATATACGAACGCCGTCCAGTACAATCGCGATTCACGTTTCTGGATGCGGTATTCGAGCAGCGACCAGATCACGACGGCGAACATCATCAGGTCGAACATTTCGTTCGAACCGTTTGTGGCCTGCTCCCAAAAAGTCATCTGCAGGCCGCACGCAATCGCCGCCAGCGCCGGCGGCAACCACGCCAGACGCAGGGACAAAATGGCGTGTTCGTTTGGCTCGCGCTCGCGCTGTGCATGGGTGCGGTCGTGTGGCAGAAGCGCGACAGAACGCGCCAGCAAGCCCAGTGTCACCGCCGCGCACACGGCCGAAAACAGATTCAACGCGAGCGGAATCCAGCCCGCCGGAAGCCAGCGGATCGGATAGGTCGCCAGAAAATAAGCCGGATTTGAAACTTCCGGCTCCCAAGTCCAGCCGCTGGTCTTTGTCACCGTCGTCAGATTATAAACGGAAACCCAGTGATTCAACGTCACCGCGTAAAGAACAATGGCGGCCGCCGCCACAATCCACGGCAAAACGCGCGGAACGAATCGTTGTTCCAAGTCCAGTTCGTTTTCGGTCGTCATTGGATGAACCAAAATGAAACTAACCGGCGGGACTTGGCAAGATTTGTTTACGCTCCACTGCCGCCTGCCGGCCGCGCCGCGCGCAAATCCGCCACGCATTCGATGTGCTGCGTCTGGGGAAACATGTCCAGCGGCGACACTCCCGCCACCTCAAAGACACCCTCCGCGCACAACGCGTTCAAATCCCGCGCCATTGTCGCCGGATGACAAGAAACGTAAATAATCTGGGCAGGTCGCTCGCGCCGCAGCAATTGCAGCGTCTGCGGCAGACAACCCTTGCGCGGCGGATCGAGCAAAACCGTCGTGGCTTGCGGTGAAAATCGCTTCAGCAAATCCGGCAACGCCTCCTCCACGGTGGCCGCGATGAATTCGCCGTTCTTGCAGTTGCGGGCCGTGGCGTTGCGCCGCGCGGCCTGGATTGCGCGCCGGTCGTATTCCACGCCGACGAACGATTCGACCGCGTCCGCCAGTTCGATGCCGAAGAACCCCACGCCGCAATACAAATCCACCAGATGCCGCGCGCCGCTTTGCCGGAGAAATTCGCGCGCCGTTTCGACCAGTTTCGCCAGGAGGAAAAAATTGTTCTGAAAAAATGAATCCGGCGGGACTTCCCAACCTTCCGGCGGAATGCGCAGGACCACTTTGATTCCGCCCTTCGGCGGCGGATGCGCGCGGACATGCTGGATTTGCTGGTTCAACGCCGGCTCGGCGATTTTGCATTCCTCGATGTCCTCTACCAGACCGCAATCCCAGCGGATGAAACCGATGTTCAGCTTTTGCTCGGGCTTGTTCCACTGGCTGCGGATCATGATGCGATTGCGATAGCCATACGGCTGCGGGCAGGGAATGACCGGCGCGACCACGCTGGCCCGGAGTTTGCCGATGCGCTCGAACAAGTCGGCGATCTGCTTGTGTTTGAGCCGCGCCTGCGCAGCGTAATCCACGTGCTGATACTGGCAGCCGCCGCACTTGCCGAAATAGCGGCAGGCCGGTTCAACGCGGTCCGGCGATGGGACAATGACCCGCAGCAACCGTGCGCGGGCAAAACTCTTTTTCACTTCGGTGATCTCGGCCTCGACGACCTCGCCCGCGATTACGAACGGAACGAACACGACAAATTCATCCACGCGCCCGACGCCTTCGCCGCCGAACGCGACGTCGTGAATCGTCAGAGACAGTTTCTCGCCGATGGTTGGAGGCATGGCTGCAACGGTGTCAGACAGGTTCTTCGCAGCTTAGCGACAATGGACACCAGTTCAAATTTTAATCGGACGAATTGTGATTTGAAAGTTGAACCGGACCACGCGCTACACGAAACTGGTTCCGTTGAAAATCTCCGTCGTCATCCCGGCGTTCAACGAAGAACGATTGCTGAGCCAGACGCTCCAGCACGTGAAAATCGCGCTGGCGGCGTTTGCGCCGCTGAGCTGGGAAACAGAACTCATCGTCTGCGACAACAACTCGACTGATCGCACCGCCGAAATCGCGCGAGCGGCGGGAGCGATGGTTGTGCACGAACCGGTCAATCAGATTGCGCGGGCGCGGAATCGCGGAGCGGAGGCGGCGTCCGGCGACTGGCTCATCTTCATTGACGCTGATTCACATCCGAGCGCGGAACTGTTCGCCGAAGTCGCGGCGCAGATTCAATCGGGCCGCTGTGTGGCCGGCGGCGTCACCGTGAAAATGAACGGCCATTATCCCATGGCAAACTTCCTCACCCACCTTTGGAACGGCATCAGCCGCGTGTTTCACTGGCTGGCCGGGTCGTTTATTTTTTGCGACGCCGCGGCCTTTCGAAAAGTCGGCGGGTTTAGCCAGGAATTGTTCGCCAGCGAGGAGATTGATTTGAGCAAGCGGCTCAAGAAACTGGCGGGGGCGGAAGGGAAAAAGATCGTGATCCTTCACCGGCATCCGATCCTGACCTCGGCGCGGAAGATGGATCTTTACACACCGCGCGAGCACTTTGTTTTCCTGGTCCGGACGATTCTGAAGGGGGGAAAGACGTTGACGGATCGCAATGCCTGCCACACGTGGTACGACGGGCGGAGGTAGCGCAGTGCGTCCCGTGTGCAGGTCGCTCCCGTACTTTACGCAGGCGCGAGTTGGTAGATGGCGGGACGATAACGCGGTTTGGGAATGGTTTTGCGCGCAGCTTTCGCGGCGGCCAACCATGCGGTCTTGGCTTTCTCCACTTCCTCCAACGCTTGAAATGGCGTTTCACCAAAGGCTGAGCAAAATTCCAGATCAGGAATGTCGGCAATGTAACCGCCATCCTCTTCGCTGTAGAACACGTTGACGTGATAGTCTTTCATACGCTCATTCGCTCAGTGGTAGATTATGCTTCTCGACCAGTTTTAGCAACTGCCGGACTTGATATGGTTTTGCCATGCCGCGGACATTTTGCACGTTCATGAGTTCTGAAATGCCGGCACGCTTCATGATATGGTGGCTGCCGCTGATCCGGTCAATGTGGAATCCGAACGCCTCGGCCAGCCTGATGGTTTCTGCGAAACGCATGCTTTGCGGACTACTGAGCGCTTTCTGAAGCAGCTTTCGCGAATTCATTGCCAGAGATTACGCAGTTGCCTTTGCTGCCCGCAAGTCGCTTCGCAGTTCAGAGCGTGATTTCCGCCAAATCTCGCCCTTGCCAAGCGCATTTGCGTTTTGTCTAATCCCGTTGTGCTAAATCAGCAAACACTCAATCGCGAGGCGAGTTTTTCCGGCATCGGGCTTCACAGCGGCAACCGGGTGAACATGACTATTCTTCCCGCGCCGCCGAACACGGGCATCCGTTTCCGCCGCGTGGACCTCGAAGGAAAACCGGAGATCGAAGCGCGCGTCGAAAACGTGTCCGAGACCAACCGCTCGACGACGCTCGCCAAGGGCAACATCAAGATTCACACGGTCGAGCACGTGCTCGCCGCGCTCGCGGGCTACGGCATTGACAACGCCATCGTCGAACTGGACGCGAACGAACCGCCCATCGCCGACGGCAGCGCGCGGGAGTACTGCAAAATCATCCAGTCCGCGGGCATCGTGCCGCAGAACGAGAAGCGCGAAGCGTACATGCCCACCGCGCCGATCGAATTGGAGATGGGCGAGACGACGATGACGCTTTTCCCGGACGAGGGTTTCAAGATCACCTGCACCAGCGCGGACAAACATGGGCGGTTCACGCAATTTTACAGCACGGAAGTGACGCCCAAGACGTGGGAACTGGAATTGTCGGATGCGCGGACGTTTTGTTTCTTCGAGGAGATCGAGTATCTCATCAAGAACGGCCTCATCAAGGGCGGCAGTCTGGAGAACGCCGTGGTCATCCGCGACGACGCGGTGCTGACGACCGAGCCGCTGCGGTATCCGGAGGAATTCGTCCGGCACAAAATGCTCGACATCGTCGGCGACCTGTCGTTGCTGGGCCGGCCGATTCACGGCCACGTGATCGCCGTCAAACCGAGCCACGCGGCGAATTGCGAACTGGTCCGGCAGATCGTGGCGCAGATGCAGAAGCCGTTGCGCGCCGCGCAAACCTTCGCGCCGCCGCCCCAACCGCGGCGAGAAGCCGAAAGCGAACGCGGCCGCCGCAGGCGAAGGCGCGATGGGACATCGAGGAAGTGATGAAGTGTTTGCCGCATCGCTACCCGTTCCTGATGGTGGACCAAATCCTCAAGATCGAGGGCAATCGCATCGTCGGCGTCAAGAATGTCACGATCAACGAGCCGTATTTTCAGGGACATTTCCCCGGACATCCGATCATGCCGGGCGTGCTGCAACTCGAAGCGATGGCGCAGGTCGCCGGCATCCTGATGCTGAAACGCGCCGAAACTGCGGACACAACTCGCGTATTTCATGGCCGCCGAAGACGTCAAATGGCGCAAGCCGGTTTTCCCGGGCGACGTGCTGGTGATCGAAATTGAAATGACCAAGACCCGCGGCAAAATCGGCAAGGCCAAGGGCATGTGCAAGGTCGGCGGCGAAATCGTCAGCGAGGCCGAGGTGACGTTCATGATACGCGGCAAGCGTAGGCGATATGAGCCACATCCATTCATCTGCGGTCATCCATCCCAAGGCGCAAATCGGTGCCGGATTGCGAGATCGGGCCATATTGCGTTATCGGCGAGCACGTCATGCTGGGCGACGGCTGCAAACTTCATTCGCACGTCGTCATTGACGGCCACACGAAGCTCGGGGAAGGAAATGAAATTTTCCCGTTCGCCAGCATCGGACTGAAGACGCAGGACTTGAAGTGGAAAGGCGGCGTCACCCGCACCGAAATCGGCGACCACAACACCTTTCGCGAATACGTCACCATCCACAGCGCCACCGGCGACGGCGAAGTCACGCGCGTCGGCTCGAACAATCACATCCTGGCCTACTGCCACATCGCGCACAACGTCACGCTGGGCAACCACGTCATCATGTCCAACGTGGCGACGCTGGCGCGGGCACGTGACGGTCGAGGACCACGCGGTGATCGGCGGGCTGGCGGCGGTGCACCAGTTCTGCCGCATCGGGAAGTTGTCCATGATCGGCGGCTGCTCGAAAGTCGTGCAGGACATTCCGCCGTTCATGATCGGCGACGGCAACCCCGCCGAGACGCGCACCATCAACAAGGTCGGGCATGGAACGCAACGGCGTTTCCGAGGAGGCCCAGGCCGCCTTGCGCCAGGCTTATAAAATTTTATTCCGCGAAGGCCTGACGATTCCCAACGCGCTGGCGAAAATTGAAAAAGAATTGCCGCCGCTGCCGGAGGTGCAGCACCTGATTCAATTCGTGCGAGCCAGCGAACGGGGGATCAGCAAGTAACTCAATCCGATTCAAACGGCGTGGTTTCCGCGCGTGCCTTTTCTAATCCGGGGCTGTGACCAGAACAATGGCGAATTTTGCGGCGGGTTTCATCGCTGACCAATTTCTTCTTTTAACGGTCTTGGCGACGGCTGGAGATAACGCAAGATTTGATTTGCAACGACATTAAAAGATTCTTCAATCGTTTTTAGCGCGGGCAACAATTCACTATATCTGACAAAATCTACAGCCAAAGGAATTGAAACACTGGCAGAATTGAAAGATGTAAACAGCGTCGTATGGTTAGCCATACTCAAGAGACGACTGTTTAGTGTAGCGGTAATGGTCGCCACTGTGGACGACCAATAAAAACGAAACCCAGACCGTAGGGTCGTATGACATATCCGAAAAGAATCCTTTTTTAGCTTTAATCCAAGCGTCCTGCACGTATTCGACGTAGCCAGCAAGTCCATTGATTGCCGTGCGAAGACGATCGGTTACATGAAGTTTTAATCTGTTGTTCTGTGTTTCAACGGCAGCGGCCTGATGAAATCGAAAAGCGCCTTTGAATTGATGAAGGCTCGATTTTGTATTTATCGGCTCGTTACCACGAGAGTCACCAAACGAAGGCACTGCAAAATAGTTGGCACATTTATCATCGGATGTCCGGATTTTCATGTAGAAGCAATCGTGATCAACTATTCCAGTCGGTGGTGGTTGTGGGGACGGGAATCCGAACAGAACATAAGGTAGCGAATTATCTTTACACTCTATCGCCAATTCAAGAATACAGCGAACGTGTCCGAGGCGTTTCGCATTTTCCTTCAACTTCGCGTGTTGCTAGAATATCAAGCTCTGAATCTTGTTGCCGAAGAGGATTAAAAAATTGATGGGATAATCTGACGTTGAAACCTTGACTCATTAGTGTTTCAGCAACAATTAACTCAAACGGGTAGCCAGAATCGTTGATGAGTTTCCGAAGGTCAATGATTGTGCAAGTGGGTTTAGCCGTTGCCATGCGTGCAAGCTAGACAACGGTTTGAATTGCGTCAATTCGCAGAAGGTGAACAAAATTTAAGACGTTTAGACTTTGGATTTTCTTTCCGTCGAATATCCGTTTAAGTCAAGGCATGGACGTCGCATTGCCGCCGCTCACATCCAGCACGCTTTACCTCGTCGCCACGCCGATTGGCAACTTGGAAGACATCACGCCGTGTGTGCCACGCTAAAAAAATCTCCCCGACACTTTCGTAGCGGGGAGATTCTAAAATCTTGCTCTGGCAGCCCCTGCCGGTGCGCCAAGGATTTGTTTCCTGTTTAAGGAGTATTTTGCTGTACCGTCACTTCGCCGGTAACGCTGGCAGGCGAGCCATTGCCTTTCTTGACCCAGTACAGACCGAACGCGGCGTCCAGATTCTGCAGTATCACCCCTTCATACGAGAACGTGGTGGTTTTGGTCGCCTGGTCGTTGACAAACGAACCCTTAATCTGACCCGTGAGTGGGGCCAGCGTCAGCGTGACCAGGTTCACGTCGTTCGTGTACCCGGCAACCTTGGACGTCGACTTCTTGTTCTTGCCGAAGATCGGTTTGTTCAGATTCGCAGGATTCACAAGGTCGTTCGTCCAGAACGCGGTTATGTTCCAGTTTGTCAACAGTGTTGTCAGATACCCACCCGATGCCACGACAACACCATTGGAGAAGGCGAAGCAGGCTTTGAATGGTGCTGCTGAATTATTCGACCATCCCGATGCCGTAATCGGGAACTCGTTGGTGAACCCACTGGGATACGTGGATATAATGCTTGAACTAGTCGTCTTCTTGTTCCACTCCAGCTTGCCGTCAATACTCCCATTCTCGAATGTCAACCACCCAAGTATTGAACCGTGATAGAGCTTCGCCGCACTGTCATAATACAACGCCTGATAGTACGGCCACTTGCCGCCCGTGGACACATTGACACCACTGGCCAGTTTGACCGGTCCGTATCGGCATTCCTGCCCGCTTTAACCACTATGCCTTTCAACCCGAGGTTAAGCGCGACATACCCGTTACCCTCCGGCTCGCCCGGATTGTCCGAACCGGCAATGACCATCGTGTAATTGGTCGCCATCGAGGCAAGGCTTCGGCTTGGACGCCGTCGGATCCCCATACGGCGAACGATTCGCCGTAAACGTCGCGTTCCAAGGCTTCAACGGATTGAGACATTGCACCGTGCCAGTTGCAGTCAGTCCACCCACCAAATCCAACTGGGCCGTGATCCAATACCAGTCATGAGTGACCTTGTTGGTCACTGGATGGGCCACCGCGCCGTACCCGTCCAGGTGAGGTTTAGGGTGAAGGGCACCCTGCCCTTCCGCCCACACATCGCCCGAGATGACCTGCTTGCCCGTCTTCCTATCTCCGGGTGCAACGATCATCTTGACCAGGCCTGCACTCTCGAATGCCGCATTGGTCAAGTCATTGTTAATGCTGGTGTCATAGAACAGACCCCAATATGTCCCCGTGGAGCACTGGAAGAAGCGATTGGTCACGAAGTTCACCGTCAACACCAGGTTCGTCTTCATCTGGAACGTGAGGTCATACTTGGAGTACAAGGCACGACTTGGTATACGCCCCGTAGATGGGATCCGCCGTCATCACGAAGTTGGAGAGCAAATAACCCGGATTGGCCGCCGTCTTAAAGTAGTAGCTGCCCGGCAGTTGCAGAAGGTTTGTGCCAAGCGCCGGCGTGCCGGTCTTCGAAGCCTTGGGAACAATGGTCCCGCTGCCGGTTATGTTTATCGTATTTGTGGACCACACCACGTAGGAAAAAGTGTTCGTGATTTTTTTGCCGGGATTGCCGCTGTCGTTGACAGCATACGCGATGAAGGTGTGATTGGTCACCGACGGTGCCACAAAGTGACAGACCAGTTCGTATTGTTGTTGGCTGTGCCGGCCAGTTGCCATGGGCCGGCATCGAACTGACACACGACTGCCGTCGCGGGTCCCACCTTGTCTCCGGGCTTGGTTGTGCCCGTCACAAGGAACACGTTGCTGATGGCGGATTGTTCTGGTCAATCTTCAAGGTGGGAATCTTCGTGCCTGTGGAATGGATCGTCTCCAGTTGCGTCGCGCTGGTCAGCCCGCTGCTGGAGGCGGTAAGGGTCGGTGTCCCGGCCAGGAAATCCTTGTATTTGAAGCTCGCGCTGCTCGACCCGATGGGGATTTGCACGCTGGTGATGGTTGTTGAATCCGCGGTGTTCCGGAACGTGCCCAGCACACCTGAACTGCTGGACAGGTTGACGGTAATGGTTGCGTCGGAACTGTTCGCATTGCCATACGGTTCCCGACGTTCGACTGTGATGGTGCCCGAGGTCGTGTCCGCATTGATTGTCTGCGGCAGAGTGGTAAACACCAGTTGGGTGGCTG
>CAVQOW010000015.1:0-242743 GCA_963714605.1 uncultured Verrucomicrobiae bacterium
ACGATTCGGTTGTGGTTGAAATCGGCGGGGAACGCCGCGAATTGCAATTCCGCCTGAAGAAATAGCAACGTGGAAAGCGAGCCAAAATATAACACAAACCCACGGCAAAACAGCACCATGAAAAAACTGATGACATTGAAAGATTTGACTGGAGTCGGTCGCCAGACCGACTGGCGGAGCCTCTCGCGAACCATCCGCGCGCACCGCGCACCGTCAGGAAAATTTCTGGCAATCGGAATCTGTCCCGTATATCATCCGTTCAACCCGGAACCAAACGACCACCAACATGAAAGCAAAGATCGCCGTTCTTACACTCCTTGGACTTGTTCTGTGCAGCTTAATTCCAGCCCAGACCAACACCCCTCCGGAAAATCAGCCCGCGACCGCGGCAACTCCGGCTGCGGCGGCGGAAGAAAAACCTGCCGCTGCCGCGCCCGCTGAATCCGCACCCAGTCCGGCCGCGCCCGCCGTGGAAAATTCTGCGGTCGCGCCCGCCGGGGAAAAACCCGCGGTTGCACCGCCACCCGAAGAAAAGCCCGCTCCGGCACCGGCACTCCCCAAGAAAAACCGGCACCCGCCCCGGCGGCAACCAACGGCCCGCAGGCCGCACCCGTCATTCCGCTCATCCAATTTCAGGATGTTCCGTTGACGACAGCGATTGAAAACCTGGCGCGCCAGGCAGGCATCAATTACATGTTGGATCCGAGGGTTGGCTACGGGCAACCCGATGAAAAGGGCCAGATCAAAGCGCAGCCCAACATTTCGATCCGTTGGGAAAACATCACCGCTGAACAAGCCCTCATGGCGGTGCTAAATAATTACGGCCTTCAACTGCTGGAAGATACCAAAACCAAAATCGCCCGCGTCACCATCAAAGACATGGCGGCGCCGGAAACCATTCTCACGCGCATCATCCAGCTTAGATACGCGGGTGCCTCCAACATGATTACGGCCGTGCAGTCCACCCTCACCGACAAACGCAGCAAGGTGGTGGCGGATGGGCGCACCAGCCAGTTGATAATCGTGGCCACCGAAAAAGAATTGGCCAACGTGGATGTCCTCGTCAACCAGCTCGACGCACCCACCCGCCAGGTCTTGATCGAGGCCCGCTTGTTCCAAATGTCCAGCAACCCATCGACGGTCAAGGGCATTGACTGGACCGCAACGCTGCAAAGCCAAAACGTCGGTTTTGGCAACGGCGTCGCGGCAGCCGCCAATACGGTTTGGCAGGCTTCCGGCATCCCCACCACTGTGACTTTGCCGGGTGGCCGAACCATCACCACCACCCCCGGTTACAGTAGCAGCACCACAATGGGCAGCAGCAGCACTGGTGGCAGTAGTAGTGGCAGCGGCAGCAGCAGTAGCAGCAGCAGCACCAGCGGTGGCAGTGGCGGACAGACGCCCAACAACTTCTCTTGGAACACCCTCAGCGGGACGACACCGAACATTGGATTCCTCAACGCGGATGGTTTGCACGCCGTGCTTTCATTCCTCAGCCAGGATTCGGACGCGGAAGCGATCTCCACGCCGCGGGTCGTCACATTGGACAACCAGCCGGCGATGATCACTTCAGGAATCATGCAGCCGATCCGTGATACGACCGCCAGCACCGCCAATACGACTGCAGGTTCGACCGTGACGTATATCCCGATCGGCATGCTTTTAACAGTCACTCCGCGCATTTCAGCCAACGACTACATTCATCTGAATGTGGTTGTTACCAATAGCGACATTGTGGGTTATCAACCATACACGATTCCTGGCGGTGGCAGTGGATCGGATCCCATAACAGAAAGCCGGGCAATTGAGACCTTGGTCCTCATCCCCAATGCCAACACCCTTGTCATGGGCGGTCTGATTACTGATTCCATCCAGAACAATTATACAAAAGTTCCCCTGCTTGGCGATGTGCCGGTTCTCGGTTATGCCTTCCGGCACGAAAACAAACAGCGCACAAAACAAAATATGCTCATATTCATTACGCCCACTGTCATCAAGGACAGCGACTTCCGGCCGACAGAAACGCAGTTCCTGAAGACACAGCTCCCGAAGATGCAGGGCGGCATCAATCCGAATTCACTCTGGGACAGCGGCAGACCTTACGATTGGAGCAATCCGAAGGCGAAGACAAACGATGATACCTATTGGGGAGAAAGCGACGATGTGACAAAGCCGTCGAAGCCGTAGTTCTGCAGAAACAAATTCCTGAAAATGGAACGCCACTAAATTTGCTTTATGAAAACCGCAATGTTTAAGCGCCCTTGGCTACCGCAGGCGCAGTTTGCCCCCGTGCAACGGCGGGCAGTCGTCTGCGTCTTGCTGATGAGCCTGTTTTGGGCCTCCAACCTTTTTGCCACCGTCAATGTCAAGACGCTGACTGGCGGCTGGTGGCAAGGCAATACAAAGACCTTTTACGGCTACGTGGATGGCAACACATTCTCCACCGCGCAGTTTGACTTTCCTTCCGGCCTCGCAATTGATCCGTCCGGCACGTTGTTGTTCGTGGCTGACTACACGAACAATGCGGTTCGCCGCATTACGCTCACCGGAAGCACGGCGACAAGCCAGACCACCACTTTCGCCAGCACGAGCAACGGCATCAACCGGCCTGTGGCGGTGGCCGTGGACGGTGCGACCAACGTTTATGTTTTGAACCGCGGCAACGGCAACAACGGCACGATAATTAAGTTCAATGGTCTTTACGTCAGACTCTGGTACCGCGATCCCAGTGACTACCAATGCCACCGGGCTGATCAACGCGACCGCCTTGGCGTTGGATGGCCTGACCAACCTTTACGTCACCATCAAGAACAACACCGTGATCCGGATCACCCCGGCAGGTGTTGTGACCAACATCGGCGTCATTCCCAATGCCGGCACTGCTCTGCACGGCATCACGGTGCTGGATGACGGCAAGTTGGCGCTTACCGACGCTGGAAATAACGGCATCTGGGTGATGAATCCGCTTGCCAGCGTGTCAAACAATGCCATCAAGCTGACGGGGTTCCAGGCAGGCGACACGAACGGTCCGTCCACCATCGCCAAGTTCAATCACCCCGAAATGATTGCCAAAGCCGGAGGCGGAATGCTGGTTGTGGCGGATCGCTATAATCAAAAAGTCAAATTGGTTGATGCCTCGGCACGGTGACCCGGCTTTACGGTGTCAGCTCCAATCTCTGGGTCACCGGCCATGGAACTTTTCCCGGCTGGTGGGATGGTAATGTTGATCCGGTTGAAGAAATGGGAAGCGTTGAAGCACGCGAGCCTTTCGGCGGCGTCGTCGCTCCAGACGGCAGCGTTTACACCACCGAAGTTTATTATCACATCATCCGCCATGTCACCGGCACGGGACTCGCGGGCCCGCAGCCGGGCTATTTGCCGCTGTTTTCCGGCCCGATGGGCATCGCACTGGACAGCGCAAGCAGTCACTTGTTCATTGCCAATCAAACGAACAACGCCGTGCAGGTGTTGGATTTCAGCGACAACCAGACGACCACCTTCCTCAATGCCAGCGACGGCATCAACCAGCCCGTGGCAGTGGCGGTTGATACCAACGACAATCTTTATGTGCTTAACCAAGGGACGAACGGCAACGGTTCCATCATGGAGTTCGACCCCTGGCAAAATCCGCTCGGCACGATTGCCGCGGGGTTGACCAACCCAACCGCCATGACGTTGGATGGCTACGGAAATATTTTCGTCGCGGAACGACGCGGTGCGGTGCTGGTATTTAATCCGAACGTCTCTCCCGTCTATTCCAACACCATTGTCACGATTACCACCACGAACGTTCAACTCCAGGGCATCGCCCTGTTTGATAGCGGGGCCATCGCCGTCAGCGACGCCGGCAATCACGTCATCTGGCAAATCAACCCGATTACCAAGCAGGTCAGCCGTCTAACGGGGCAAACCAACCAACCGGGGAGCACCCTCGGCGGCCCGAATTTCGCCAAGCTCAACCAGCCTCACCAACTGGCCCGGGCGGCCGGCAATCAGTTGGTGGTTGCCGATTACGGCAACAACCGGCTGGTGACAGTGAACAGCTTCGGCTCCATCACCAACGTGCTCAATTCCACCAATTCAGTCGTCTGGTTTGGCCGGCTCGACGATCCGGTCAGGACCAACAGCACGCAATGGGTGCGGATGGCATTGCCTGTTGGCGTGGCGGTGGGCGCTGGAGGCGAAGTTTACTGCTCGGAAGTCATTTCGAACGACTGCATTCGTGGCATCCTCGGCACCGGCCTGGCCCAACCCCTACCCGGCCCGTTTGACGTGCTGCCATTTTTTGGAGCCAACGGTCCGATGGGCATCGCGCTGGACAATGGAAGCAGTCAGTTGTTCATCGCCGATCAAGCGAACAACGCCGTTCAGGTGTTGAATTTCAGTGACAACTTGACGTCCACTTACCTCACCTCGACCAACCAAATGAACCGGCCTGTGGCGGTGGCGGTTGACACCAACGACAATCTCTTTGTGCTCAACCAAGGCACCGGCGGGGATGGAACGATATTGGAATTCAACCGGTTTGGAAATTGCCTCGCCACAAATGCATCCGGGCTGGTTCTTCCCATTGCCCTCACGTTGGACGGCTACGGGAATATTTTTGTCGCCGAACAGGGTGGAGCGGTGAAAGTGTTTGGTGCGGGCGTATTCACCAACCTGCTTGTGACAGTCACCAACGCGGGGGTTCAATTGGAGGGAATTGCGCTGTTTGATGATGGCGCAATTGCTGTCAGCGATGCCGGCAACCACGTTATCTGGCAAATCAATCCGATCACCAAGGCTGTCAGTCTCCTGACTGGAATTGCAGACGATCCGGGCAACACTATTGGAATTAAAGGCTTTGCCCAACTGAACAAGCCGCAACAATTGGCCAGAGCGAATGGCAATCTGCTGGTTGTGGCGGACAACGGCAATAACCGGCTCGTGGTGGTGGATCGCTCCGGTTCTATCACCAACGTGCTCAATTCCACCAATGCAAATGTGTGGTACGGTCAGCCCGGCGATCCGGTCGGACCTGCCAGCGCACGATCGGTGCCGATGATATCGCCCGTCGGTGTGGCGGTCGGTGCCGGGGGCACTGTTTATTCTTCGGAAACGCTCTACAATGACATTCGCGGACTTCTCGGCACTGGCTTGATCCAACCGCCACCCGGCCCGTTTGACGTGCTGCCATTCTTTGGTCCAACGGTCCGATGGGCATCGCGGTGGATCCGGGAGCACCCACTTGTACATCGCCGATCAGGCGAACAACGCCGTTCAAGAGTTGGATTTGAGCGATAACCAGACGTTCACGTTCCTTGACACCAGCGATGGCATCAACCAGCCCGTGGCAGTGACGGTTGACACCAACAACAATCTTTTCGTTCTTAACCAAGGAACGGGCGGCAACGGTTACATTCGTGAATTTGACCAGTTTGGCAATTTTTGGGGTGGCGCGCTCGGACTGTCTGATCCCGTTGCCCTCACGATTGATGGTTCCGGAAATATCTTCGTCGCGGAGCGCGGTGGCTCGGTAATGGTGGGGGGCTTGGGCGGCTTCAATACCTTTGTCACGATTACCAACTCAGGCGTTCAACTTCAGGGCATCGCTCTGTTTGATGATGGGGCGATCGCTGTCAGCGATGCGGGCCATCACGTCATCTGGCAAATCAACCCAATTACCAAGGCTGTCAACGTGCTGACAGGGAAGTTTGGTGTGCCTGGCGCGACGCTGGGGTCATCGAATTTCGCCAAACTCAATCAGCCACAACAACTGGCCCGGGCGGGAGGCAATCAGTTGGTGGTTGCCGATTACGGCAACAACCGGGTGGTGACAGTGAACCGCTTCGGCTTCATCACCAACGTCTTGAATTCCACCAATTCGCTTGTGTGGTTCGGCAGACCCGGCGATCCAGTTGGGACCGACAGCACGCGATGGGTGCCGATGGTGTCGCCCGTTGGTGTGGCGGTAGGGGCTGCAGGCACGGTTTACTCCTCGGAAATTTTATACAATGACATCCGGGGCATCCTCGGCACCGGCCTGACTCAACCTCCACCTCCTCCACCTTCACCGGTTAACATCCTGCCGTTTTTCAACGGTTCGATGGGCATCGCGCTAGACAGCACGAGCAGTCACTTGTTCATCGCCGCTCAAACGAGCAACGCCGTGCAGGTGTTGGATTTCAGCGACAACCTGACGTCCACTTACCTCACCTCGACCAATGGCATCAACCAGCCCGTCGCGGTGGCGGTTGACACCAATAACAACCTCTTCGTGCTTAACCAAGGGACGGGCGGCAACGGCTCCATTTTGGAGTTTGATCAATTTGGGAATTTGCTTGCCACGAATGCCTCCGGACTCACCATGCCAACCGCTCTCACGTTGGATGGTTCTGACAACATCCTTGTCACCGAACAGAGTGGCATGATTCAAGTATTTAGTTCGGGCAGCTCCGATGTGATTGTCACGATCACCAACGCAGGAGTTCAACTTCAAGGCATCGCCTTGTTTGATGATGGGGTCATTGCTGTCAGCGACACTGGCAATCACGTCATCTGGCAAATTAATCCGATCACCAAGGCTGTCAGTCTGCTGACGGGAACGCTGGGCGTGGCGGGCAACACGCTTGGGCGTCGAATTTCGCCAAGCTCAACCAGCCGCATCAACTGGCTCGTGCGGGAGGCAACCAACTGGTGACAGCGGATTACGGCAACAATCGGCTCGTAGTAGTGCAGCGCTCCGGTTCGATTACGAACGTCTTGAATTCCACCAATTCGCTTGTGTGGTTTGGCCGGCCCGGCGATCCGGTCGGGACCAACAGTCCGCTATGGGTGCCGATGGCATTGCCCGTCGGCGTGGCGGTTGGTTCCGGGGGCACTGTTTACTCTTCGGAAGCCCTCTACAATGACATTCGGGGACTTCTTGGCACCGGCTTGAGCCAACCGCTGCCCGGCCCGTTTGACGTGCTGCCATTCTTCAATGGTCCGATGGGCATCGCGCTGGACAGCGGCGGCAACAACTTGTTCATCGCCGATCAAGGGAACAACGCTGTTCGCCAGTTGGACTTCACCGACAATCAGACAACCACGTTCACGACCAACGCCATGAACCGGCCGGTCGCAGTCGTGGTTGACCCGACCGACAATATTTTTGTGCTCAATCAAGGCGCAGGTGCAGATGGTTCGATTGTCGAATTCAACACCTATGGAAACCTCCTTGCCACCAACACCACCGGACTGGCCCTGCCCACCGCCATGGCGATGGACGGCGTCGGAAACTTCTACATCGCGGAACAGAACGGCGTCGTGAAGCGACTCAACGTCGGCACCAATGTGACGGCAATCGTGACAACCATCACCAACGCAGGCACTCAACTCCAAGGTATCGCCATCCTTGACGACGGGACCGTCGCCGTCAGCGACGCTGGCGTGGATGTCATTTGGCAAATTGACCCGGTGACCTACGCGGTGAGTTGGCTGGCGGGACTGACAAACAATCCTGGCAGCACGATCGGCATCAAAGGGTTCGCCCAACTCAACCAGCCCCACCAGTTGGTCAAGGCCGCAGGTGATGTGCTGTTGGTGTCGGATTTCGGCAACAACCGGCTGGTGACGGTGGATCGCTCCGGCTCCATCACCAACGTTTTGAATTCCACCAATTCACTTGTGTGGTTCGGAAGATCCTGGGATCCGGTTGGCCCCAACAGCACGCGATGGGTGCCGATGGCTCAACCCGTTGGAGTGGCAATCGGCAGCGCGGCGGTTTACTCCTCGGAAATTTTATACGACGACATCCGCGGAATCTCCGGCTCGGGCTTGCAGCCGCCCGGCATCGGCGGCGGCGGCGGTTCCGGCACCAACATTTTGGTTGTCACTCCACTCATCAGTCCGAACTCCGGTTACTATCCCATGGGCCAGACAATCACGGTGCTCAGTCCCAATCCCAATGTCTATTATACAACGGATGGCACGGAGCCCACCACAAACAGCCGGGCCGTGACAATGAACGGCAACGTGGGGTCCATCCTTTGGTTTAATTCGACCAATGATTTGACCGGCCTGCGCGTCAAGGCCTTTGTTGGCACCAATGCCAGCGCCACGGTCGGCGGCCAACCCGTCAGCACCAACAACATCGGCATTCCGCCGGGACCGAACACACAACTTTACGCGGGGATTGGCTCGACAATCGTCATTCCGGTCGTCGCAAACCTCGTTCCAAGCGACCACATCATGTCCTTGCAGTTCCGGGTGGAAATCACACCGGATGGCAGCAACACAAACAACATTTCCACTCAATTTCAGCCATTGTCCATTTTCCCGGAAACGGATTTCGTCCCCGTCGTCACTACCGCGCCGCCGGGCGTCACCTCTGCCGTACAAGTTGTGTCATATTCTTATCCGGTTGCACCTGACCAGTTCGCTCAGGGCCTGTATGTCACTGCCATCGGTACCAATGGGGCCATATCATTCGACAATTTTGCCGTTGTCACCATGCTGGAGGTTCCGATTCCCACAAACGCTCTCGAAGGCCAGACGTATTCCCTGATCGTGCTGGATCCCAGCGCCACATCCGACGGCCATCAGAACCCTGTTTCACTCCTGCCCATGCCCGTGGCGACCATTCTCGTCACCAATGTCCCGTACATCGTGGGCGATTCCGCGCACGGCCACTGGTACAATGCCGGCGGATTTGGCAATCACGACCTGGACAATGCCGATGTCAACAACGCCTTCTACGCCGCGCTGGGGGTGTACACGCCGTACGCGTTCTCGGACGCCTTTGATGCGATGGACGCGTTCCCGGAAGACACCCTAAATCATGTCGGCGGAGACGGTTTGATCCGCTTCCAAGACTGGAACGTCATTCTCAAACGTTCCTTGCGTCTGACCAACGGACTGGCCACCACCAACAACTGGATCCGCGCCTGGTCCACCGCCGGTCAACATACCAATGCCCCGACTGCTTTGATCCCCGGCGGGGATCCCAGCCTCCAATCCCTTTCGCGCCTTTCAACCAAATTGGCAGTTGTCGCCCCGGCTCCATGGTTCCGACAGGCCCTGATTGGCGCCACACCTCAAGGCTACGCCATTCCCGGCAACACCGTGAATGTGCCCGTGTATGTGAAACTGGCCGACGGCGTGACGGTTTCCGGCCTGCAGTTCCGCGCCATTGTCAGCCCCGAGGGTGATGCGCCTGCTTTGAGCCAGTCGGTGCAATTCATTCCGGCAGCGGGAATCGCTTCTCCCTTCACCGCAAACCAGCTGGCGGGCGAAATCGGATGCGGCTGGCCGCTTTGGCCGGCGGCGGATTTCACCTTCAGTTCGCGGAGCAGCAATTACCTCGGCACCGTGAGTTTCACGGTCCCGACTGGAGCAAAGGCAGGGGACGTTTATACGGTCTCTTTCGCCAACGCCGACGGCGCACCCGATGATCAAACGCAATACGATTTTGAAACCAGGCGCGCCACCGTTTCAGTGGGCTATCCCGCCGCCCCGGCGTCAATTTGCTCGGACGAGTGGAAGATCAATTTCTTCGGCAGCCTGACCAATCCATTGGCCGCCGACCTGGCGGATCCGGATGGCGATGGCGTGCCCAACTGGCTGGAATACCTCACCGGCACGGATCCGACCGATCCAGCCTCCTACCTGCAGTTGAACCCGTGCGAATGGCAGGTTGTCAATGGCCAGCCTCAGTTGACGCTTCAATGGCTGACAGCCCCGGGCAAAGCATACGAAATTCAATGGTCCTCCAACCCGACGGGAGGCCCATGGAACCTGCTCGGAACCGTGTCGGGCGACGGCACGATAATCGCTTACCAAGATACGAATGCCACCGTTTCGGCGCGGTTCTATCGCCTGCACGTGCTGCAGTAAGCGAAGAAAATACCGACGATAATTTAGGAATGACAAAGTGCAAATGACAACGCTACCGGAGTTCGATCATGAAAACTAAAGTCTTATTGGGAACGTTGGCAGGAATCGGTCTGCTTGCCGCGCACGCTGGTGCGCAGGTGACCGTGACCACCGTCATCACCAACGGTTTCGGTCTGCAGGAGCCCTACAATGTTGCTGTGGACGCCAACAACAACTACTACGTCTCAGACAGTGTCAACAATCGCATCGTCAAAGTTGATGACTCCAGCGGCAGCGTAAGCACATTTTCCGGGCTGCCGGATCAGGCTGCCGGCAATGACGACGGGCCGTCTTATCAAGCGACCTTCAACGACCCGCAGGGACTTGTTATGACACCCAACGGCCTCGTAGTGACTGACACGGGCAGTCACTTGATCCGCCTCGTTAACCTGGCAGACGGCTCGGTCACAACCCTCGCAGGCATGGCCAACAACCCCGGCTCAAACGATGGCGTCGGTTCCAACGCGTCGTTCAGTTCGCCGACCGGGATGGCGACCGACGGAAACGACACGGTGTACATCGCCGACACGGGAAACAACCTCATTCGTCGTTTGACCCTCTCCACGAAAAACGTGACCACCGTCAACGCGAACACCACGTTTTACCAACCCAATGCCGTGGCGCTTCAAACCACCAATCAACTCTGGGTGGCCGACACACGCAACAACGCCGTCAAACTCATCAACCTCACCGATGGCAGTGTGATTACGACCATCGGCAGCACGAATGGAGTCCACGGCACAGCGGATTCGACGCGCGGAGTGAATGCCCAGTTTTACGGCCCGCGTGGATTGCTCTGGGTGGACGGCACCGGTCTCCTGATCGCAGACACGGGCAACCAGACCATCCGCATGGCCACGCTCTACACAAACTTCGGTCCCAATAATTACGCCGTGAGCACGTTCGCCGGAATACCCGGCCAGCAGGGTTATGTGGATGCCGCCGCCTTGTCGGCAAAATTCAACAACCCAATCGGCCTCGCCCTCAATTTTTCGGGCAACATTCTGGTTGCCGACCTCGCCAACAACATCTTGCGCATCATTCAAAACGGCCCGCCTTTGCCTGCCGTCCCCGACCCCGAGATCGGCTGGGTGAAACTTGTGTATAACCCAACCATCGGCACGTGGGTCTCCCAACTGCAGACCGCTCAGCCGTTCGTGTTCAACAACGACGTCATCATTGCCATAGAAGGCACGGATGGCACCCAAACGTTCTTCACAAACGGGCCGACGCCATCCCTGCTGGGAGGAAACCCCATTCCGGATCCCACCCGCGCGTGCAGCACGCCGCCGCCGTATCAAGACAACCTCTTGCCCAGCCAATTGCCGCCTTCTCTCGTGTCGCCCCAGCCGGACATGACGATCAAAGCGATCGGCATGCAGGTGGGACGACCGAACAGTTCGGTTGTCTCGGCCCGGTTCCAGTTCATCACCGCGAATCCGACCATCCTTGGCAATAACGCGGCCTCGTTCATCGTTACGAACCAGACAATCGGGGCTGAGATGTGGTACACCATTGACGGCACCGATCCCACGAATGCAGCGCCGAGCTTGGGCCCGATCACCAGTCCTGCCACACTTTCTGTCAGCGCGGACAGCAACATCACGTTCAAAGTGTTCGCCGTTCATGACAATTATGCAAACAGCAGCATCATCAGCACAACTTTCTCGCCAACCAATTACATGCCCAATCGAATCACCTTCGGTTTTGCCAGTGGCGAAGCCTCCAGCGATTTCGTCGCGTCGCCCGGGCAATTCTTTTATGCCCCGGTAACGTTGAGCATTTTGACCGGCACCGAAATGTACAGCCTGCAATTCAACATCACGGTTACGAACCTTGGCTCCACACCGCCGGTACTCCGGGTGCAGTGGGTTTTCAATCCATGCTGAAGAAGCCGGTCCCGGGAACTGATTTTTTCATTACAATTCCACCGGCCATGTTCACTGGCTACATAAACGAAACGATAACGCAGTCTAACGTGCCTGTTCAGGGTCACCGACCTTTATGAAGAGATAGTGAATAATATTGTGCCCGACTATTTCAACACAAACGACTTCACAGGAATAATAACCAATGGAGATGTGGAAATTACGAATTATGTCCAAATGAACGGCTTGGTCGGTCAAATACAATTGGTCACCAACTGGCTTAACATCAGCACATACCCGACCAACATCGCTGCGGTTTCCAATCACAGTTGGCGGGTCGTCATGTCGTTTAATATCTTGGACAGTTATGACAAAGTTCTCGAGGTGCCGGTTTTGGTGACCAACATAGCCGTCGGCACGCCGCTAAATCCCCCGCCCGCCAATCAAATCATTTACCCATTTGGCTCGACGCCTTTCCTGAGTCTGCAGTTCGTTGACACCAACGGCGGTCTCAATCTGCTCGGGATCGGCTGGCTTGAACGCAAGTGGAGTCAGGGAACCAATCTTTACGACACGACGTCACAAGACCTCATCAAATATTCCCAAGCTCACGATACCCTTTTTGGTGAAAACAACGGGAATATCGTAGTCGGTGGCTATGCATTCGCCGTTCCTCCGAATGCCGTGCCCGCCCAGAGCGTATATGAAATCCGGATCGGCCGTCCGTCCGCGACTTCAGACGGCGTCGGAGCACCCGGCTCTGACGTGTATATCGCCACGCCCACCAACGGCTCGCTGGGGTACGGGAGCCATCAGTGCCTTGAAACACGTGACCATTGGCCAACGCAAATATATCGCTGGTGACTGTTACCCGTTCGGTTGGTTTAACGCCGGCGACTTCGGTGACAATAACCTCGACAATCCCGACGTCATGCAGGTTTTCCAAACGGCAGTCTATGGTCTTAATAGTCCTCCATACGGCAGCGACTTCTTCGACAGCATGGACTCGTGCGGTTACACCTATGTTGATAACGGTAAAGGATATCTTGAACGGAACACGTATGTTCCCGATAACGCAGCACGAAATCCGCTCTTTAACGGCAACGACACGACCATCAACCAGATCGCCTTTGGCGACGGTGTATTGGACGTGTGCGACGTTTACGTCACGTTCCGTCGCTCGCTGGACTGCTCGCTGGTCTGGTTCCAGCGGTTCTGGACAAACGGCATACTCGCCGCCCAGATCATTCCCGGCTGCACGAATATCACCACCTCATCCCTAAAGAGCAGGACTGACGCCTCCAAACAAGTTGTTTCATCCGTATCACCAGCCATCGAATTTGTTGCTGGCGACGCGTTGGCATCCGCAGGTCAGACCTTGCAGATTCCAATCAACGTGCAAATCCAGGGTGGTTATCCGGTCAAAGTATTGATGCTCAATCTGACGGTGCAGCCGCTGGACGGCTCACCACCTTTGACACAGCCGATTCAATTCACGCCGGTCGCTGCTTTGGGATCGCCGACGCCTGGTTTTACCGGCTCCCAAGGGGCAGGCAATTTCACCGCCGCCTGGTTGGACAGTGGAATCGCTGGAATTTCCGACAGTAACGCCCTCCTCGGCACCTTGACGGTCACCATTCCGACGAATGCCACAAGCCTCTCTGCTTACGCGATCCATTTTGATCACGCCTCCGCATCGCCGAATGGTCTTGCCTCGTTCCCGAAACAGACGTTCACCGGACTCGTCACTCTGTCCAGCCGCACCAGCTCCAGCTACGGCGACGGCATTCCCGATTCCTGGCGACTGCGCTGGTTTGGCACCACCAACAATTTGCTGTCCGTTTCCAACGCCTGTCCGACGGGCGACGGCATCAACAACTGGGAAAAATATGTTGCCGGGGTTGATCCCAATACGGCCAATGATTTTCCGAGCTTGAATCCCAAGACGCCGGTTCCCGTCCGGTTACACCACCGCCATTCACTGGCCCACCGTCAGCGGCAAACAATATGTCATTCTGCGTTCCAGCAGCCTCTTCCCCGGCAACTGGACCGCCATCGCCACCAATACCGGTACCGGCGCGGACATGGAATTTGACGACACCGCCGTCGGGAATGCCCAATTTTACCGGGTGCAGATTCTTCCTTGAAAATTCAGGAAACGAAAACGGCGCGTTCACCAAGGACGCGCCGTTTTACTTTTTCAGCCGCCAACCGGCGCAGGTAATCAAACGAGTAAATCCCCGTGCTGTGTCCATCAGCCCAGACCGGCTGAATTCCATAACCGCCCACGCTCGCGATGCGCACCAGATCAAACGCCGTCGGCGGCAGCGCCACGTCCGGCCCTTTGTGGAGGTTGCCCATGACATCCACCTCTCCCTTGCAGCCGGCGCAAGGACAATACCGGCGCAGTTTTTCCAACGGAATGAAACTCTCGCATCCGTCGTCCCATTTCACCGCCAATTCACTTCCAATCTGCTGAACATCCACGGGTCGCATGGGCCAAACTTAACTCCCGTTGCCGCCCGCCGTCCACTCGTTCCGGATTTCCATGTTGGCAGCCGGGCAACAAACCATTGTGCCCGGCTATTGACCAATAAACCATCGCTCAGGATTGCCAGATCATGTCCGCCACTGTGCGGCCCGCGGGGATGAACGGCAGCACGTGTTCGCTGTAAGGCACGATCACGTCCAACACGTACGGTTCATCGGCGTCGAGCATTCGTTGCATTGCGGCGCGGAGGTCTTTTTTGTACATGACCCGTTCGGCTTTCACATTGAAGCTCGCGCACATGGCCACGTAGTCCGGGTAAATCTGCTTTCGATGTTCCGGATCGCCCAGATAGGTGTGGCCGCGGTTGCCGCCGTAGAATTTGTCTTCCCACTGCATCACCATGCCGAGATGCTGGTTGTTCAAGATGATGGCCTTGGCGTTGATCTTTTCGATGTGCGCCATGGCCAGTTCCTGCGCGTTCATCAGGAATGAACCGTCACCGTCAATGTCAATGACCTGTCTGTCGGGCCGGGCCACCTTGATGCCGAGCGCCGCCGGCCAGCCAAAACCCATCGCGCCCAAGCCGCCGCTGGTGATGAACTGGCGCGGTTCTTTGTATTTGTAATACTGCCCCGCCCACATCTGGTGCTGGCCCACGCCCGTCGTGATGATGGCGTCGCCCTTGGTCAGTTCATACAACACCTCTACGACCATCTGCTGGAGAATCACTTCATTCTCCTGCCCTTTGAGGTGGTCGCGCATGTGCTGCGACTTCATCACTTCCTCGGTCACCGTGTAACCGAACGGTGCGCGCTTTTTCCATTCGGCAATCTGTTTGTGCCAGGCGGAAAATTTTTTCTTAATGGGCCGCTCGCGGAGCATCTGATTCAAACGATGCAGTGCGTAACGCACGTCGCTGAGCACCGGCAACTGCACGCGACGGTTCTTGTTATGTTCGGATGCGTCAATGTCCACATGCACCAGCGTCCCGTGCTCGCAGAATTTCTCAACCTTGCCGGTCACACGGTCGTCAAAGCGCACGCCAAGGGCCAGCAGCAGATCCGCGCCATCCTTTATCTTGACCATCGGGTCGTTGAAAGTTTTGCGGTGCTCGAATTCGCCGTTGACCGCCCAGTTGGCGAATGCCGCCCCGTGCATGCCCAGCCAGCGCAGGGAAAGCGGATGTTCCTCCGGAAATGCGCCGCAACCCATGATCGTCGTGGTCACCGGGATGCCGGTGTGTTCCACAAATTCACGCAATTCGTCGCTTGCGTTGGCGGTAATGATGCCGCCGCCGCCATAGATTACCGGGCGTTCGGATTTCTCGACGAGCCCGATGATTTCGTTCAGTTCAAGATCACTCGCCTTGGGGCAGGGATTGTAGCCGCGGAGATGCACTTCGTTCAGGAACACCGGTTGGGTCCTGGCCTGCTGCACGTTCTTCGGCACGTCAACCACCACCGGGCCGGGCCGTCCGGTCTGGGCGAGGTAGAACGCCTCCTTCATGATCCGCGCGATGTCATTCACGTCAGTGACCAAGTAGCTGTGTTTGACGATCGGCAACGTCAGGCCGAACATGTCGGTCTCCTGGAAGGCGCTTTTGCCAATCATGTTCGTTGTGACTTGGCCGGAGATCGCGACGAGCGGGACGAATCCATGAAGGCATCAGCAATGCCGCTGACGAGGTTGGTCGCGCCCGGTCCGCTGGTGGCCATGCACACGCCGGCCTTGCCTGTGGCGCGGGCGTAACCGCCGGCAGCAAATGCGCCGCCCTGTTCGTGCCGCGGCAGGATCGTCCGAATCGTTTTCGATCGCGTCAGGGCCTGGTGGATTTCCATGCTCGCGCCGCCCGGATAGGCGAAAATCGTGTCCACGCCTTCGCGTTCGAGGCAGGCGACGAGGATTTCACTGCCGGACATCGTCGGGCCGACTTCGGCGCGTGGAGTGGTGTTTTTCTTCGTTTCAGTTGTTATTTTGCTCATATGCTGTTGCGTTTGGGCTGGCGGTGGCGGGCCAAACAAAAACCCACGACCGTTGCCAGCCGTGGGTTCTTGTCCAAATCTGTTTTACCTTCGACAAGAGCCAACGGCGTCGCCGAGTACAACGACGACCGCCACAACGACTACTTGTCGAATTTGCTTGAACATTGCGTGGAGAATGTAACCGGCCCAACTGGCGCGGTCAAGAAAGATTCCGTGAAAATACGGAGAGGCGTAGGGGTAAAAACTTTTTGATTCTCAAACGAAAGAAAATTAGGTTTTTTCCGCATGGATGCCGAAGAACGGGAAATTTTTTATTACCTGAGAGGTCGGGGACGGGAGCTTGTCTCTGCGCGCGAAATCAGCCGGCGTGCTGGCGGGAAGAAAAAGTTCCAGGATACCCCCGACTGGGCGACGTCAGTATTGGTGGGCATGTTGGAAAAAGGCATTCTTGAAGCCGACAATGGCGGACATTACCGGCTCAAACCGATTGAAAACAGAAACGCTGAAAATAGACAGTGGGTTTCACCGCAGATTGCCCGCATCCTCCAAGAAAGCGGCAAGGATTTCAGCCACGTGTTCCGGGTGGATGAACCTGAGGAAGCGTATTACGAGCAGTTGTAATCTCTCCGCGCTCCGAGCCGGGATTGCGTAGCCTTCAAGCCAGACCAAGATTCTTCAAGACCCGCACGGTCGAATACGATTTATTGAGCGTGTAGAAATGCAGGCCGGGCACGCCGGCGCGCAGTAAACCCTCGCATTGCTTCGTGGCGTATTCGATGCCGAATTCGATCGCTGCGGCATCGTTGTTTCCCAGTTCGTCAAGTTTCGCGCGCAGCGGCGCGGGAATTTTACCGCCACCAAGTTGCGTGAATTTTTGGATCTGCGTGGCGCTCAGAATCGTAATGATGCCGGGCACCAGCGGCACCCGCACGCCGAGTTTGCCCACGAGGTGATCGCGGAACTCAAAAAAATCGGCGTTATCGAAGAAGAACTGGGTCAGGACGAAATCCGCGCCAGCTTCGATCTTTGCCTTCAGATGCCGCCAGTCGGCGTGTTTGCCCGTTTTGCACGCAACGTGGCCTTCCGGAAAACCGGCGGCGCCGATGGAAAAATCACCCCTCTCGCGGATGAACTTCACCAACTGCGAGGCAAATTCAAATCCGCCCGGCGTGGGCCGAAATTCTCCGCCGCCGGGAGGGTCGCCACGCAGCGCCAGGATGTTTTTGCAGCCGAGCGCGCGGATTTTTTCGAGCAATTCTCTCACCTCATCCCGGGTATGGTTGACACAGGTGAGGTGCGCCAGCGCGGTCAGCCCATGTTGCCGTTGGATGCGGTCCACGATCATCAATGTCTTGTCGCGCGTGCTGCCGCCGGCGCCATACGTCACCGAACAATAATCCGGTTTGGTCTGGGACAACACTGGGATTTGCTTTTCCAGCAGGAGACGGTCGCCTTCGTCTGTTTTTGGCGGGAAAAATTCAAACGAAATCACCGGCTGGAACGGTGCGGCCTTTGCAGCGTAAATGTCGCGAATGAATCGCATGTGAACGCAGATTATGCCGGAAAGGCCGCGAAATCCAAGCGCGTTCCACCCGGCCCAAACCGGCGGGCGAGTGGTGAGTGGTGGGTTGGCCGGGACTCGAACCCGGGACCAACCCCGAAGGCTTTCGGGGCTGCTCTACCGATTCAATTCGTCACGTTGACGCTGGAGTAATTCCAGTGCCAGTTGCGGGTTCTTCTTGCGCTTCATGGCTCGTTCCAGTGCGCGAGCTTGTTCCAATATGTCCATCTCCAGCGATGCAATGACCTCCAATTCGCCACCCAGACGCTTTGTTGTGTGCGTGTGGCCGCGACGATGTTCTTCAATGCGCCGAATCAAATCGGTTGTTGAACCGATATAGTGCCGTCCTGAAGGACCTCGAAGAATGTAAACCCATGCCACTTTCTGTCTCCAAAATTGGTGGGTTGGCCGGGACTCGAACCCGGGACCAACGGCTTAAAAGGCCGCTGCTCTACCGACTGAGCTACCAACCCAAAAATCAACTCACTACCCATAATTCGACTCGACCCCGCGACCAACCCCGAAGGCGTTCGGGGCTGCTCTACCGACTGAGCTACCAACCCCAAAACTCGAAGGCGTTTGACTCCCAAGTTTGCTGTCCTGTCGGGGAGTCAAACCGGCGCGGAGAACTCAGGTCAAAAGCGCCGCAAAAACTAATCCATCCCCACCAGCCGTGCAAGGCTTTTCCCTACGGCACAAAGACGCGCAATCCGTCGCGCTGCACACCAAACGTCGCAGGCAACTGACCGGCGAGTTCTCCATCCACTTCAAAACCGCACAAGTTCGGAGCGCTCAAATTGAACAATGCGGCGCGGATTCGTCGAACCGTGCTTTCCGGCAATTTGCCACGCGTCAACAGAGCCGGGCCGCAGCGGACCAGCGTGAGCCAGTTCATGCGCGGAAATACGCACACCTCAAGGAGTCCGTCCCGCAAATCAGCATCGGGGAAAATTTTGTACGGGCCTCCATAAAGCCTGCCATTGCCCACCAGGACAAGATTGCCCGACACGTTGCGTTCCGCGGCGGTGACGGTGATTGCTGGTTGGGCCAGGCGCAGCGCCTTCAAGCCGGCGAGAAGGTAGGCACCAGGACCGATCTTTTTCTTATGGGACAAGTCCACCAATTCAATCGCGCGGGCGTCGAGACCGGCACCAGCAAGTTGGACGAAATACCGTCGTTGATTGATGCCATTAACTGCGTATTCGACGTAAGGCAAATCAATGCGCATCTCGCGCTGGCGTAACACCGTTTCCCAAGCGCTCCAAACAGCAAGCGGAATCCCCATCTCACGGGCAAACACGTTGACAGTGCCCATCGGCAACACGCCGAGGCGGACGCGGTCCAGGCCGCCGGGTACATCGCCGATGCCGTTGATCACCTCGTTCACGGTGCCATCGCCGCCGGCGGCCACGACAATTTCAAACCCTTCGCCTACGGCCTCGGCAGCGAGCCGTCGCGCATCGGCTGGCGCAGCGGTCTTTTTCAACACGCTGTGCGCGGCGACGGAATCAAGCCACCGTCGAAAGCGTCCGGCCCGTTCGCCTTTGGCAACGGGATTGAAGATGACGCAGGTGCGCACGCCGGTAGTTTTCCAGAGTGCCGTCGGCAAAATCGAGGAGAAAGCGCGCGTTAAACGCCGCTGCGTTGCGGTGCACTTTCGATATTGTCATCCACACCGGTGCGGAAATTCAAGAGGAACGCATCGAAGGTGTTTTGAAATTTCGGGAAGTTGTCTGGATTGGTCAGCAGCTCAAACTCCAGAACCCCGGCGGCGGAGGGGATGAACGCCGAACGCGCGCGCTGTACCAGCCCGCTGGAGTTTTCCCATTGCAAATCAAACGCAGGGCCGTGCTGGCCGGCGGCAACAACGGAAAATTCCTCCAGGATTTTCACGTCGGAATGCCGGTTTAGAAGAAGTGCGCGGCACCGGCCGGATTCCAATCCCTTTGTGTTTGACGGCAGCGGGACGGCGATGCAGAAGGTGAGCCAACAGTTGCAATCGCCGTTGACGAGCGAAATCATGTCCGGCGTCGAGGTGTTTGCATCCATTCGAAAGCCGGTGGGCAATAAAAAGTTTAACTTGTTCGTCCCGGCCGTCACGTAGGCGTGAAGGATCGCCTGCGAAGTCGGCGACTCGTTTACAATTGAGACCTGCAAGGGTGGCGGACTGGCCGGTGATGGGGCGGACAACTCATCGGCAACAGTGCGTTCGGCGGGCAGGCATGCCCCGCAGAGAATCATTGGAAACAAACAAAGGAATTTATGGGGTGACATTGTAGTTAACGTTGTTGGGTGGCGGCGTGGCCCAACCGGTGCGCAATAACAGCACGACGTTAGGGGTGCCGGGAGGCGGCTGTTTGGCTGGATTCGAAAAGTCCATGTCATAATAGAAGTTGCGCTGGGAAGGCGCGAGGTAATAAGTGCCTGGGTTCATAAACTGGTGCGTGGCCATTTGGCTTGCGTAAAGGCTCACAATCGAGGTGTTGAGCGTCAGCGTGGATGAACTCCAGTCTTCGAGCAGACGCATGAGGTTCACGACACCACCGCTGAACGCACCGTTGTTTGTCCCTGTCGAATAAACAATCCCTGTGATGATGGCGGCGTCCACAGTATCGCTGCTGGCGGCGACTCGGACGCCGCCGCTGCTGTTGAACGTGAGTTGATTAGTGTCCTTCCAGCTCGATGAGAGAAGGGTCACCGCGTCGGAGATGAGCGCGCAGGGCATGGACGAGGCGGTGTTCGTGGTGCCGAGATAACTGGAATTCGTGCAGTTATAGTTGCCCCAAACATAGAGCGGGTTGGGAGTGGCCAGTGTAAATCCCATGGGTTGGCCGTTTGTATTCGCGTTCACGGGAGGGGCGGCCCCGTTGGTGAGGCGCACAGCGGTGAGCGTGCCAGAGTTGTTCGTTCGCCAGTCCGCCACGTAAAGGATGGTGGGGTAAAGGTTTTGGCTGGCAGGGAGTTTGTTCTGGACGGACGCGTTGGTGCTGATCCATTGTCCGTATTTGCCAATATCAATCTGCGTGGTCTTGACGGTCTTGCTCTCCCGCCAGTCGGTGAAGGTATTCGTGATGGTAAGAAATGGGAAATTTGTGCTTAACGCAGCGCTATTTGTAAGTGGGGCGGTATTTGTAAGGATCGTTGGACTGGAATCGGCGCCCGGGAGTGCTCCGTTCTGGGAACTTCTGATGGAGACTGTAACGCTCGTGTTACTGACCAGGAGGACTATTTGAGCCGTATTGCAAAATCGCTGCTGACCCAGTGTCGTGGCCGCGTCATTGGTGGGTGGCATGTCAATGATTGAATGCACGTTGTTGGTACCGAGGGGCAGTAATATGAAGGGGACATTCGTGCTGGAACCCGGATTGCCACTATAAGTGATTGTACCTGTCATCTCACTCGTCAAGTGGCCGGCCCAGTTTGTTTTATAAATGCCACCGGTGCAGGTGACCGTATTGCTGAATGAAAGCGCGCTGGCAGAACCGACGAAGATGTTGTTATTGGCGTGAACACGCCCCCGCACGGTAAGGGGAGCAGCCCAAGTGAATTCCAGCAGGCTGTTGTAGAAGATGGCAAACTGAAAGATCGGCAAACTATTGAGTGTCACATCTTCCTGAATGGCATTGGTGAGTGTGGGATAACTGCTGTGTGGCATGCGTACAGTTCAAGAGGATGCGATAAATGGGAAAAAAGCATGACAGTCCTTCATACTGCGATGTGAGAGGGCCACTGACCAGATTGGAGATACACACAACATAGTTTTTGCCCACATGGCCCTGGCCGTCCGAGAACTCGAAATTCGTCCAGTAGGGATCCTGACTGCTGCTTGGCACCATGGTTTGGTACGTGGAAAGGTGGTTGGTTACGAGACCCAAGCCGCCGGATATAAAATCGGCTCTCATTTGTGCGACAACCAGTTCGGTGGCAGATTCAGCGGCGTAAATACCAGCAGTTGTTTGGTTGTTACGATTGTTAAGGGTCGCGATGTTGCTGTTTCGTATCATCGTGTACGACACCACGAATGTGCATATGCCGGTATAGAGCAGCACGATAAGCAGCGCGTAGCCGGCGGATGCGCAGCGGGGGGATGGAAGTCTCGTTTTCATGCTCCGTCAGGACAATGGGGGGTCACCTTAAATTCAAGCTTGTAAAGGTCGTAAAGGTAAGTAGGTGAGTTCGTCGTTCCCCCAACCTTAGTCAGTGGATATTGATACTGGTAAAATCCCAGCACGACATGAATCACGTATGAGAAGGAGAGATCGGTTATAGTCTGGCCCTTGTAGTTCTCGCCGCGGAAGTACATGCCGTTCGTCTGAAGTGGGGCCATGTAATTGGTCAGGTTTTGAGCAATCGTCGTGTAGCCCGATACGCCGCTATGCCATCGGCGGAGTTGGTCACTGTTCGTATCGAAATAATAAACAATATACTGGTTGGTATCAGTGGAAAGAAAGAGTTGGAGCGCATTGCCTTGCTGGCTTGTCACCACCAGGGATAGGGGTGAAGGTGGTCAGTGTGCCGCTGCCAACATGCCATATTTTAGCCGAGCGGATATCACTTGTCAGGGTATTGAAAGCAAGACGTGAATTGTCGCTTGCTCCCAGCTTGCTGTTCGAAGAGCTCGTCATATTTTAGGATGAAAAGTTGTGTATAAACAGCCGCGAACATCACCAGGTTGAAAATGCCCGCGGCGATCATCATTTCGACGAGCGTCAGCGCTTGTTCACCCAGGGCACGCGCCTTGCCGGCGGGTTTTTGTTGTGTGGGGACGACCTTCATATTGACTCAGGATTATTAGGCGCTTTATAGTTGATGATGGTGTTGGTGAAAAACCTTTTGGTGTTCCCCCAGACAAAGGGCCAGACTGTATTCACGCGGATCTTGTAGATGTTGACCCCTGAAGCGCTGAGATTCGTCATCTGAATGCACGTGGCAGTAATGTAGTTCGTGGCAACAACCCAATTTGTGCCTGAGATGGGAAGATCAAGAATGTTGGTCGAGTAGCCTGTCCAGTTCGTATATCCTGCGACTCCACTGTTTGTTGCTGTCCACGAGACGAGGTTGGTGCAATAGTCGTCAATTTCGTACGTGAACTTGGTGGGGTCCCAGACACACGCCTTAATCTCCTCGATATGCTGAATGGCCAGAGCCTGCGCGGCCAGGGAATACCCCGACCACTCCGCGCGGCGGGACGATTGAATGTAAGCGTTAATGATCCCGCCAAAGACAATCGCGAGAATGGCGATGCATACCACAACCTCTGCGAGGGCGAATCCGGCGATCCCCCCCCTCTTTTCACGAGAACATCTGCCACACCCTGAACAACGACAAAGCGCCATTGTGCTAACGACGAGCCGAGACAAAGACATAACCTCCGTGCAGATTACAACCTTCGAAGTCGTCTTGCCGAGTTTCCTACTCGGTGGGGTTTTAGGTTCGATTGTCATACAACATATACAACAGCCAATCGCATCCCTTCCCTCGGGTACTACACCAACCTCATTGGGCAGCAACTTGTCTGCCAGTATTTGAGTCATGTGAGTTTGTGGAACATTTCTGCGAGGTACTCGGTTCCATGTCTCATTAATTCAGAAAAATGGATTAATCGTCTTGTTCTTGGACTCCAGACACTTGCTTTCTCCGAACGGGTTCTCAGGGCATAAAGCCTGACAGGTCGGAAAATTGAGACGGGCGTGTCGTCCCCGCTGGCCGCGCCAAAGTTGAGGAGCACGCACTCGTTAGACCGCCCCGCGCGCGATCTCCCATTGCAGATCAAACGCCGGACCGCTCTGGTTGGCGGCGTTAAAGGAAAATTCCTCAAGAATTGCCGCGCGTGGATATCGGTTTAACAGCCGTGCGCGGTAGTACGTCCTGCGGTCCGGTTCCGTTGTGTCGGGCGGTGTCAGCCCGACTATGTTCAGTGTGATAAAGCAGTTTTGATCATGGCCGACGGGCAAGATCAGTCATTAACGAAAAAGTAGGAACAAAATATGCTATATTATGATGCTTGCTGTGTAGTTTTGCTATGAGAGTCCTCGGCATATCAGCCGCCAATAGATGTAAAGCATTCACGCTTCCCGAGATTGTAGTAACCGTGTGTATCCTTTGTGTCGGCGTTGCGGGCCTGATGGGTTGTTTCGAATACGGTTTCTCCACTATTCAGCGCATACAGGAAAACCAGCGTGCCACCCAAATCATGCTGGAAAAGACTGAAGCAATCCGCCTTTGCAGTTGGGATCAGGTGATTTCCAATTCGGTCACCGGGTTCATCCCGGCAACATTCACTGATACCTATGCCCCGACTGCTCCCGCCGGCTCCCAAGGGACCGTTTACACAGGAACAGCCACCATCTCCGCTTTTCCCTATAACACGAGCTATAGCGCCAACATGCGCCAATTAACCATCGCTCTCCAATGGAAGAACGGGAACATCACACATAATCTGACGAACTGCACTTACATCGCGAAGGATGGGATTCAGAACTATGTCTATTAAGCTTCAGCATAAATCCAAAAGGGGCTTCACGTTTACTGAAATGTTGATTGCAACCGGCTTGTTTGGGATCACTTCCGCTGCTCTATGCGCCGTTTACTTGTTCGGCATGAGAAGCTATGCCGCTTTGGAGAATTACGCGCAGTTTGACCAGATCAGCCGGCTCGTCATGGACACCATGACAAAGGAAATCCGCCAGGCAAAACAAGTCATCAACTTTTCGACGAATTCCTTCACGTTCATCAATGGCGACGGCTTGTCTATCACTTACAACTTCAACGCCGACGGGCAAGAATTAATTCGCACCGCCAGCGACGGAAGCGTTCAGGTTTTGCTCAACAATTGCAGTCTGATCGCCTTCGGCGCCTATCAGAGGAACAATATTGCCGGAACATGGGACCAGTATCCCGCGGCGACAAACGACTGGTCGGAGACTGTCAAAGTGGTTCAGATGACATGGAAAACCACCCTCCCTGTTCCGGGCGGTCCCGGGGTCAGTGAGAAGATCCAGACGGCCCGGGTCGTGATCCGCAAACAACATTAACCACACCATTATGTGAAAACGAAACTGAATCCGTTCTTGAACGAGACGGCCAGTGCGTTGCTGGTCACACTGTTTATTATGACCATTCTGGCCACCAGCATTGCCGGTTATCTCTACTATGTGGAGCAACAGGCTTTCCTGGGCTCGCGCGCTCAGGCATGGAACATGGCAATCACTGTTTCAGAAGCCGGCGTCGAAGAAGGACTCGAGCAACTCAACTGTAACACCTTGAACCTGGCCGCCGACGGATGGATGGCAAACGGCAGTGTTTACAGCCTCACCCGCCCATTCCCGAGCGGTAACAGCTATACCATTTCCCTTTACATGAGCAATCCGGCGTCGCCAGTCCTCATTTCGCGGGCCAACGTCAGCCCGCCGATGCTGGCCCAAATCGTTCCAAACACCTGTTTCGCCACCATCGGTCTCAATATGCCAACAACGCCCACGAACGTCAGCCGCGCCGTACAAGTAAGGATCTCAAAGGGCAACCTCTTCCTCGCCGCCATGGTCGCAAAACACGGGATTGACATGCACGGGAACAACGTTACGACCGACAGCTACGACTCGTCCGATCCCACAAAAAGCACGAACGGACGTTACGACCCCGCGAAAGCCGGCGACTTTGGCGACGTGGCCTCCAACGACGGCGTTGCAGATACCGTGAATATTGGTAATGCCAATATCTACGGCCATGTTTACGTCGGCCCCGGCGGCACTGTCGGCATTGGCTCGCAGGGCGGCGTCGGCACGCACGCATGGCAGGCGGCGAACGGAAACACTCCCGAGCCGAATTATGTTTTGAACAATGCAAACTTCACCTTCCCGGACACCACGTTGCCCTACAACAGCGGGATCACGCCGATGCCCGGCGCTATTCTCACCGCTTCCGGCACCACCACCAACGACATTGTCGTAAACGGAGCAACGACTCTGCCACCCCCGCCCGGGCCGGGTCAAACCATCGGACCTATCACGACGAATACTTTCACCTCCACAAGCTCTCTTTATCCGGGGACACAACCCGGGTTGGTCACAAACACCATATCGGTAACATCCAACACGTACCCGGGGAACGTGGCGGGGCTTGTCACCAATCTCATCGGATTCACCACCGTGTCCAACTACCCCGGATCGCAGCCCGGCCTCTCCACCAATATTCTTGCTACAAAATCAACGACGACGACGGGCTACCCCGCACCCGGAACATATACAGGGATCGTCACTACCAACTGGCAAGATAAGGGCAATGGCAAAATCAGCTCCTATACTTACAATTTGATCACCAGCAAGAGCTACACCTACGCCAACGTGTTCAGTTACACCTATCCGACCTACTCTTACAATTATACAACCTATACCTATGATTATACGATCTATGCGAGTACGCCCACTTATACGACGAACAACTATGACAATGTTTTAAGTACTGGCAACTACTACGCCACGTCACTGAGCGGGCAAACGATCGTGACCGGCAATGCCACGTTGGTCATGCCCAACGGTCTCGGCATGAGCGGCAATGACACGATAACCATCCAATCCGGCGCCAGCCTCACGCTCTATTGCGGGGGCACCAGTTTTTCCATCGGCGGCAATGGCGTCGTGAACCAAGCCGGGTTGGCCGCCAGTTTCATCGTCTTTTGCACCCCCAGCGTGACGGACTTTTCCCTTAACGGAAACGAGGCGTTCACCGGCGTCCTCGTCGCGCCCAACGCCAACGCTCGTATGAATGGCGGCGGCAATGACACGCAAGACTTCTGCGGCTCACTCTTCGTCAATTCTGTAACGATGAATGGTCATTTCAATTTCCATTATGACCAGGCGCTCAGCAGAATGGCGGGAAATGGACGCTTTCTCATCACTTCCTGGGACGAAATCCCATAACACAATCGAGTTAACTGACTGACATACAATGAACGCCCCGCTTGTTGTTGGCGGGGCGTTTGTCTATTCAGAGGCACATATCAGGGAACTGAGCCAAGTGCGTTGAAAAACTCCCAGCCCGCGCGTCCCAGCGGTTGCCGCAGCGCGGCGATTGTCGCCGTGGTGGGAAACGGAGCGCTGCGCCGTCCGGTCATGCATCCCGACATCGGCTGTCGGGACGGAGCGCGATGACCCCACCGATTCAAGACACCGTAGCGCGGCGACCCGACCTATCCGAAAATTTGGTTTGGTAATCAGTATAAAATCCCGCCGGGCCGTTGGGAAATCGTGGCCATCCGGGCTGGCCGGCGGCAAAGTCGGGGAGCATACTTGCGGGTGATGGTGCAGTTTGGTGGTACTGATCCCACCATGCGGGACGAGCACGCACGCCCACCGGAAATGGAAATTGTACCGCTACCTGCGTGCGTTACAGTTTGTCGGAGAGCGCCGGAACTTCGAGATTGCCATCCACGCTGGCGCGGAAGGTCACCAGCAGCGTATTGAAGCTGCTTTGGCATTGGGGGAAGTTGGTCTGGCTGGCAAGCAAAGAGAACTCCAAAACCCCGGCGGCGGAAGGAATGAACGCCACCCGCGCGCGTTGGACCGCGCCGCGCGCGATCTCCCATTGCAGATCAAACGCCGGGCCGCTCTGGTTGGCGGCGCTAAGGGAAAACTCCTCAAGAATTGTCGCGCGGGGATATCGGTTAAACAGCCGTGCGCGGTAGTGTACGTCCTGGGGTCCAGCTCCGTAGTGTCGGGCGGTGTCGGCCCGACGATGTTGAGTGTGATAAAGCAGTTTTGGTCGGGGCCGACGAGCAAGAGTGTTTCCTGGCTGTTGGTTTTCATCTGAAAACCAGCAGGCATCAGGAACGCAAACTTGTTTGCGCCGGCGGTTATGAAGGCGCGGGAGGCTTGTGGCAGGCCATTTACCTTTTCCTTTATTACTGAAACCGTCAATGGCGGAGGAAGGATTGGGGAGATTGCCGCCGGGTTCGTTGAAACCTCTGAGGTTGCAGCAGAAGCGGGAGCGCCATTGGTCGGGTTTGCTGAAACCTCTGTGGGAGCAGTTGCAGAGCCTTCGGCTGGGTTCGTTGATACGTCAACGGATGTCGGAGAGGTTGCGGAGTCTTCAGCCGGCTCCGCAGAGCTGGCGATCGTTGCGGGGAGACACGCGAAAAGGATCGCTGCGAACAGATGCATCCGTTTGTGGGCTTTCATAGTCGGCGATGTCTAATAGATGCTGGCTTGGGTCGAGTAGTAATTGGTGGTGTTGGCCGGCGGATTGGCCCAACTGGCGCGCAAGATGACGCCGAGCATCGGGGTCCCGGCGGTTGCTTGGTGGCCGTCATAAAATTCTGGTCGAAATTAAAGTTGCGGGTCGGAGCATAGTAATAAACGCCGGGATTCTGAAATGGCCCCGTGGCTCTGACGCTGTTGAAGAAGTTCACAATGGACGTGTTGATTGTCAGGACGACGGACGAACTGCCATTGCCCCAGTCTTCGAGCAGACGCGGAAGATTCACGACGCCACCGCTGAATGGCGATGTGCCGCCCGACCCGCCCGAATAAACCACGCCAGTGAGGATGGCGGCGTTGATGGTGGCGCTGACAGCAACCCGGCTGGTGAACGTGCTCGAACTCAGGGAATCTTTCCAAGCCGAGGAGAGGATGGTCAGCGCGTCGGACACCAGCGATGCCGGTTCCGTTGCGGAGGTGTCGGTCGTGCCAAGGGCGGCGGAGTTCGGGCAGTTGTAGTTGCCCCAAACATAAAGCGGATTGGGTGTTGCCACGGTGAATCCCGTGTTTCCATTCGTGGGAATTGCCACGCCGTTGGTCAGCCGGATGGCGGTCAGCTCGGAGCCGCTGTTCGTGCGGTTGTCCGCCACATAAAGGATGTTGGGATAAAGATTTTGGTTGGTTGGGAGTTTGTTCAGGACGGCCGTGTTGGTGATGACCCACCGGTTGAACTTGCCCACGTCAATCTGGGTGGCCTTGATTGTTTTGCCTTCCCGCTGGTCGGTGAAGGTATTGGTGATTGTGAGGAAGGGGAAATTCGTGCTCAGCGCGAGGCTGCTGTTGCTCGAAGTCAACGTGACCGGAGAAGAGTCCGAAGGTGAATTTTTGAGAATGGCGGTCACGATTGAATTGCTGACCAGCAAAACGATTTCGGCCTTGTTGTAGTATCGCTGCTGACCCAAGGAAGAATTCACGTCTTCGCCCGGCGGAGGCATGTTGACGATCTCGCGCACGGCGGCGGGGGTGTTGTTCGTGCCGATGGGCAGTTGGAGGACCGGCACGTTTGTGGAATAGGTGGGGCTGCCGCTGTAAGTGATCGAGCCGGTATAATCGCTCAAAGTGTGGCCTGCCCAATTTGTCTTGATGATGATGCCGGTGTCGGTGACTGTGGCGTTGAATGCGAGTGGCCAGGCAGACCCGAGGAAGATGTTGCCGTTGGCATGAACTCGTCCGCGCACGGTAAGGGGAGCAGCCCAGGTGAATTCCAGCAGGCTGTTATAAAAGATGGCAAACTGAAAGACAGGGATGGAATCCATTTCCATGTCCTGCTGGACGGCATTGGTCAGGTTGAACCGTCCGTCGGTCTGGCGCACGTTCGAAGAGGACGCGATAAACGGTGCGCCAGCCGCTCAAGCCGTAATACTGCGATTGAAGCGGAACGTAAAGCTGGTTCGAGATGCACTGAACATAGGTGCGACCCGCATTGCCTTGGGCGTCCGAGAACAGGAAGTTTCCCCAGTAAGAATTCTCATTGGCGTTTGGCGCGCTGGTCCGGTAAACGCCAAGGTTGTTGACAATCGATACATCGTTGCCAATGCCATAGTCGTATCTCATCCGGGCGATGACCTTTTCGGTGGCGGCTTCAGCGGCGTTGAGGGTGATGACATACTGGTTGTGGCGCTCGTTGAGGTACCAGACATTGGTGGTGCGGGTCATCGTGGCTGCCATTACGGCGATGGCAACAGAGACCATGACCAGCACCATCAGCAGCGCATAGGCGGCGGAAGGACCACGCTCGGGTTTAAGTTTCGTTTTCATGCTCCGTCAGGACAGTGAGGGGTAATCTTGAACTCCATCTTGTAATAATCGTAGTAGTAGCCCGGTCCCACCTTCGTCAACGGATACTGATACTGGTAGAATTCCATCACGATGTGGACCACGTACTTGTAGGAGAGGTCGGTCTTTATGTTGCCCAGATAGTCTTCGGCACGGAAAAACATCCGATTGGTAAGGTTTTGAGCGATCACCATGTAGCTTGGTCCCCGCTCAACACGCGGCAAAGCTGACAGTTGTTTGTATCGAAATAGTAGCGGATGAATGAATTGGTATCGGTGGTCAGGCTGATTTGCAGCGCGGTCCCCTGTTGATTTACGCCATTCGGGATGGAGGTGAAACTGGTTTGCGACCCATTGCCAACCTGCCAGATTTTGGCTGAACGAACTTCGGTCGTGAGGCGGTCGAAGCCCCTGCGCGACTGGTCGCTCGCCCCGAGCTTGCTGTTCACGAGCTCGTCCTGCTGCAGGCCGAAGAGCTGGGCATAAATGAATCCGACGACCACGAGGCTGAAAACGCTCATCGTCACCATCATCTCGACCAGCGTCAGCGCTTGCACCCGCAGGGCGTGCATGCCATTGCCGGTTCTTTTTTGAGTGGGAAGATTTTTCATCGGTCAGGTGCGTAATAGTTGGCAGCGGTATTGGTGAACAATCGATTGACGGACTTCCAGTGGAACGCCCACACCGTGTCCACCCGAACCATGTGGATCGGGACTGGCGGATTGGTTGAAATCATAATTGTCGACACCGTGATGAAATTTGTGGCGATTACAACGTTCGTGCCCGAGATCGGAAGATCGAGAATATTCGTCATCATGGGGGGCAGATTGGTGATCTCGTCCACTGTCGGCGTATCCAGGACATCCCATTTGGCTGAACGAGCCTGCTCGAGTTGCTGAATGGCCAGGGCCTGCGCTGCGAGGGAATACCCCGACCACTCCGCGCGTTGGGTGGCTTGAATATACGCGGTCAGGATTGTTCCAAAGGCCAACGCAACCACCGCAATGGACATCACCACCTCCACAAGGGTGAATCCCGCAATCACCTCTCTCCTTTCATGAAAACGTCCGCTACAAATTACTTTACGACACAGCGCCATGGTACTCTTTGCGTTATCGCGATAAAAACATTCAACCCCATGGCCGCTATCACCATCACAACTTTCGCAATCGTGTCACCGGCTTCTCCACTCAGAGAGATTTTAGGTTTGATTGTCATCACGACTTTACAACAGCCAATCATCAACCCTGTCCCTCGGGGTTATGCTCTCCATCCATAGCCTGCACAGCAAATAGTTTGCCACATTTCAAGTGGCACATTATCAGAATATTACGGTCACAGTGTCTCAAACTGCGTCGAAATCATTATGAAAAGTGGATGCATCGTCTTGTTCTTGGATGGACTGCGCCTTGATTTCCGGGAAGCGTTTGCCACATTGCAAGGCTGGAGCGATGGGAATTGAGACCGAGACCTCAGAGAACTGAGCGGGCATGCTCGAAAACCCTCGATTCATCCCACGCATCTGCTTGCGATTCGCCTTCGTTTCCTTAAACCTTCCTCCGATGCGCGAATCAACAGAATTCAAAGTGCCCCGATGGCCGTTCTTCCTCGGCGATGCTTTCATGCTCGGGCTGGCCTACTTCATTTATTGGCAAGACAAACTCCCGCTAAGTCGTTGGGAAATCGTGGCGATCTGCATTTGCGTCAGCCTCGGCGCATTGCTGGGCGTGCTGCCGTTCCTGCTGGAATACCGTGTTCTGCTCCGCCTCATCCAGAGCAACGCGCTGGGCACGGTTGCTGAGAAAATTTCCAACCTCGAACACGTTGCCGCCCAAATCAGCAGCGCGACCAACCAGTGGGAAACCACCCACGAACACGCCGAGAAAGTTGCTGCGACCGCCAAAGAGATTTCCGAACGCATGGCCGCCGAAGTCTGCGAATTCACTCAATTCATGGAGAAGCTCAACGAAAGCGAGAAAGGCGCGTTGCGGCTCGAAGTCGAAAAACTTCACCGTGCCGAAACCGACTGGCTGCAAGTCCTCGTGCGGGTCCTTGATCACATCTTCGCGCTTCATACCGCCGCCCTGCGTTCCGGCCAGCCGCAGTTGATTGAACAGCTCACCCAATTTCAGAACGCCTGCCGCGACGCCGCGCGCCGCGTTGGCTTGACACCGTTCGTCGCCAATGACAACGAACCATTCGATTCGCAACGCCATCAATGGGTGGACGGCGATGGCAGTTCGCAACCTCCCGATGGTGCCGTTGTCACGCAGACCGTTGCCGCAGGTTACACCTTCCAGGGAAAACTCGTCCGTCCCGCCGCCGTTCGTGTGCAACAAAGCGACGCCGTCGAGTTGAAGCAGCCCGAATCTGGCTCAACAACACGCTCGGATCAAAACCAACTGCCACTCGAACCCGCAAGTCCAACTCCGAATTGATTTGCGATAGTCGGCCAAACTGGCAAGCCACAGGAATCAAAGTGTAATGCGGACGGTTTCCCGACACGACAGAAAGTGCAGCCAGCATTCGGTGACGGGCCGTTGATAAATCCGCGCCAACGCCAGCGCGTAGAGTTTGAGCTGCGGCTCGTAATCTTCCTTCTTTCGCGCCAATGCGTCCGCGCTGAAGTTGTCGGTCTTGAAATCCGCCAGCCAGATTTCACCCGGCAACAACACAACCAGATCAGCCACGCCTTGCACCACCACGAATTCATTTTCCAGACCCGGCACTGTTTTTTTACGAGTGACGTCGGCCAATTCTTTGGGTGTGAACCGCGCGGTAAATGCCAATTCTCGCATCACTTTCGATGCTTGCCCGCGGATTTGTTCACCGACATCGGATTTCCAAAATGCCGCGAGCGCTTTGAAATCCAGCACTGCGATTTCCTCCGCCGACAAAATGCGATCGCGTTCGAGCCGCTTTGATTCCGCTTTCAAGCCATCGGCGTTTCCGGCGCGCGCCAGCGAGACGTGCTGAAGGAACTTGTGATGCGCCAGGCCGATTTCCGCCGCCGAAAGTTTCCCGGCCTTGGCAGGGGGCAGAGTGGGCCTTCGCGCTTGAAACTTGAAACTTGAAACTTGAAACAACGTTTCCGCCTCATCGTCGGGCGATTCAGCGGCAAGCCTTCGCAACGCGGTCACGGAAGTTTTTGCAGCCTGCTGTGTGGCCGGGATGAACGGATATTCCCACGTCAAAATCTTGCGAAGTCTCTCGATTCCATCTGCGTCGAGAACAGGAAGAGAGTCCGCTGAATGCGCCAGTGCCGTTTCACTTTCCGGTTGTTCAACCAGCGACGAATCATCGCGCAATCGCCAGCGCAGGAGCGGCAGTTCGCCTTTCCGCGTTCCGTCTTCATTTGGATCCCGGTTTTGCGCAAACCACAGCCCCAGCCAATCCGCATAACTGTTGGCCGCCAGCAAAGTGCGCTCGGCCACGTCACCGGGCTGTCCCCTCCGCCAGTGGGACTCGAATTTTTTCTTCGACACGCTCGCGCTAAGAATGAGAGTGTCGCACGCGCGCGTCATCGCCACGTAGAGCAGGCGCATTTCCTCGCCCCACAGTTCCCGTTTTTCGCGTTGTCGCGCCAGCCAATACGGCAGGCTCGGATAACGGCTGCCGGCGCGCGGTGGTTTGATTTGCGGGCACAGGCCGAACGTGGCTTCGAAGATCATCGGACTGCCCAGGTCTTGCTGATTGAATGCCTTGCTCAGGTCCGCCAACACCACGACCGGAAATTCCAGTCCCTTGCTTTGGTGAATGCTCATCAGCCGGACCGCGTCTTCACCGGCGATGGAGGCCACTTCCGGTTCGGCCTCGACCTCCTGTTGTGCCTCGATAAAACGGAGAAAACGGAACAAGCCCTGCCGTTGAAATTCATCGAATTGCTGCGCGAGAGTGAGCAGCCGTTGAACGTTGGCGCAACGCTGCTCGCCGCGCGGCTGCCCCTGCAGCCAATCGGCATAGTGCGTCTCGGACAGCACTGCTTCGAAACAGCGCGAAAGCGACGCCTGCTGCGCCAGTTTCCGCCAGCCCGCGAAACGGTCGAGAAATAAATCCACTTTGGCGCGCAGATCAGGCGCGTGTTGTGCGCCTTGAATTCCGGCTGGATTTGGACTTTGGCCTTCGGCCTTGGGACTTTCGGTTTCATGCCATCGCACCAACGCCGTCCAGAAACGCCCTTTCGCCACGAGGCGGACGGTCGCCAGTTCGTCGAGTGACAAACCCACGAGTGGCGAACGCAACACCGCCAGCAGCGGCAGGTCTTGCAGCGGGTTGTCCAGCACATTCAGCAGGCTGAGCAAGTCCATCACTTCCGCGCACTCAAAAAAGCCGCCGCGCTCGACGATGAGTGGCACACCGGCGCGATCAAATTCGCGGGCGTAGCCTTCCGCCTTGCTCGACGGCGCTCGCAATAACACCGCCATATCGCGCCACGCCACAGCCCGCTGCTGCTCCAGCTTGCGATCCCAGATGAGGTGTTGCCCCTCGTGCAGTTGACGCAAGCGCAGCGCAATCATCCGGGCTTCCTTCTCCGCTTCCTGCAAGTCAGCCATACTGCCAGATATGTCCGCTGCGTCTTCCGCTGCCGGGGTCTCATCGCTCGTCTCGCCGGAATCGCCTTTGATGCGTAGCAGCAGTTCGGCGCGCGGTGTGGGATCGCTTATCAACGTCAGCGCGGAACGTTTTTCCGGCGCGCCGAACTTGAGTTGTGCTTCGTCATCGTAGGTCACGCCGCCGATGTCCTCGCGCATCAGCAAATCAAACACCGAATTCGCAAAGGCAAGAACCGCCTCGCGGCTGCGGAAATTTTCGACGAGCGCCACTGTTTTTCCGTTCGCGCCGCGCCATCGCCGCGAGTAACCGCGGAAAATTTTCGGATCGGCCTGGCGGAAGCGGTAAATGCTTTGCTTCACGTCGCCGACCAGAAAACGATTGGCCTCCGCGCCGTCGCGGCTGAGGGCATCGATGATTTTGTCCTGGGCGGCGTTGATGTCCTGATATTCATCCACAAAGACGAACCGGATTTTATCGCGCCAATGCTGCGCGATTTTCGTCGGCCTGTTTTCAGCAAACTCCCAGAGCAATTGCAGCGCGAACTGCTCCAGATCGTGGAAGTCCACGACCCCCGCCTCGCGCTTGTCCTGGTTGAACCGCGCGGCGAATTCCTCCGCAAGGCGGAGCAACGCAGTCATCGGTTCGCGCGTCCATTGCCAGTCTTCGGCCAGCGGGTCTTTGCCGTCGCTGACAGTCGTAACAGACAATAGAAACTCGACGTCCGCAAAAAATGGTTTCAGCGGTTTCTCAAGTTCACCTTTGCGTTTCGACGGCCAGACTTTGCCGGCTTCGTTCAACTTCGACAAAAGTTCCGCCATCTGCCCACGAATGAAGTCTTTCTGCATTCCGCCAAGAATACCGTGACACTCGGCGGCCTTCCCGTTTTTATCCGCCATTGCCTTCAATTCTGGCAACCAGCGCGTGCGCCACTCGCTGATTCCTTCCATGAGCCATTGCCGCCAGAGCCGCGGCTCCGGCTCGGCAAACATCGCCAACTGCCTTTGAAACCAGCCCGCCGGATCAGGCCGTGTTTGCGTGTGATGGTGTAGCCGCAGGACAAGCGAACGAACCGCTTCGTCCCGGCCGCCGCCGTAAGATTGAATCAATCGCTGGACAGCCTCGGCCATTTCACCTTTGCCGGCGTAGTGTTCCAACAAAATCGCGTCGAGCGATTCACCGGCGAGCAGCCGCGCCTCGCCTTCGTCCATCACGCGGAACTGCGGATCGAGACCCAGTGCGTGGAAATGCTGACGGGCGAGTTTCAGGCAGAAGCTGTGCAACGTGCCGATGTGCGCGGCGTCGAACAGCGCGATCTGTTCCGGCCAATGGAGATCGCCGGGATTCTGCGCGGCAGTCTGCTCCAACCGCTCACGGATGCGCTTTCGCATTTCGGCCGCGGCAGCTTCGGTAAACGTGACGACGAGGATTTCATCCAGCGAAGCGCGCGGCCTTTCTTCTCGCAGGCAATGGAGGCAGCGTTCAGCGAGCGTGGAGGTCTTGCCCGTGCCGGCAGAGGCGGACACCAGCACGTTCCCGCGCGCCGCCACGGCTTGTTGTTGGAAGGACGTCAGGCTCATTTTAGCACGCGGTAACGGTGTGTCCACGGATCAATCCGGCAGATCGCGCGGCAATCGCAATAATCGCACGCGGTTGTTTTGCCTTTGCGGAACGGGTCAACTTTTGCTTCGCCGGCAAAAATCTCCCGGCCCATCTGTCGCACTTGTTCCTCGACGCGATCCAGCAGCGCGAAAAATTCGGCGCGTTCCAGCGCTTCGACCGAGCCTTTGCGCAACGAGCCATTCTGGTTCACCCGATAGTTGAACTGGCTGCTCTCGCGTCCGCTTTGCCGCTCGCCAAACTTGTCGAGTTCGGCTGCATCAAAGCGGCCCGTGTGCTGGTAGGCGTTGCGCTTCGCCGCCGCTTCGTCCGCCAACGATTCCGCCCGGGTGTGACTGCGCTCATAACGCCCGCGCAGGTTCACGTAAAAAACGCCGGCAGGCGTCAATTGCGTCACGCCGAAGCGCGTCACGGGATTCGGCCAATGCCGCAGCACGTTCAGATACGCCAGCAATTGCAATTGCACACCGTGTTCGACCAATACCGGATCGAGTCGGTGTTCGCTCGATTTGTAATCAATTACCACGGCCAGCGCGCTGCGTCCGTCCGGGCCTCGCCACAAATCCACGCGGTCAATCCGCCCGCGCAACGCCAGTTGTTTCCTGTCGCCCAGGTCGAGCGCCCACGGCGGCGCGCTTGCGTCGTCGCCGCCGAAATCAACCTCCACCGCTGTCGGATCGAATGCGTATTTTTCGCGCAGCCAGCCGACGATGACCTCAATGAAATCCTGCAGTGACTCCGCCAGCACGCGCGCCGTGAAACGTGTCTGTTCGTTGTCCTGCAACAACCCTTCGCGGAACGTCAGCGCAAGCGCGGCGGCGATGTTTCGCACGCGTTCGCGGGCTTCCGCCGGCGTGAGGTCGCGCCAGCGTTTGCCTTCCTTCGTCAAATCATCGTGAAATATTTTCAGGACATCGTGCTGGAAACTCCCTTGCTCGCGGAAATCCAGTTCGAACAATTCGCGTTCCTTCGCACGCAGGCCGGCGTGGATGAAAAACCGAAACGGACACGCCGCAAAATGCTCCAACTGGCTGACCGACGTAGCCAGTGTCGGGCCGTAAATCGCATCCGTCATCGCTGGCGAAAGCCGCTCCCGTGGGCTGGGATTTTGCAGTTGCCGCAGGGCGTTGCGTAGAATTTCAAGCGCCGGAAGTAGTTCCAATTGTTTCCAATCCTGCATTCCGCATTCTGCATTCCGCATTCTCATCAACGGCACAACCAGTTCGTTTGGGTGCTCCGCCTCACGCCAATCACTCGTCTGAAATTCCTCGACTTTGAGTTCGGGAAACAGCCGTTGCAGATGCGTCACGAACGGCGACGGATTCAGCGTTCCACCGTCTGCATCGCGGCACGAATAAGTCAGCATGAGCCGCTCGCTGGCGCGTGTGCACGCGATGTAGCCGTAATAGCGTTCGCGCGCCAGCCGGTCGCGCATGTTTAGGCCGACCATTGTGCCGCAATCGCTCAAAGCTTCGCGATCCGCGTCCGTCAGAATAGCCGGTGCGGCGGGCGCGGCGGGAAAAACGCCTTCGTTCAGGTCAAGCACCAGCGCCAGTTTCAAATCCGGATTGCGCGAACGGTCAATCGCGCCGATGAGCACCTGATCGAGCGCAGGCGGAATCACCCCGACGGACAGGTTGGCGAGACCCGCTTCCAAAATTTGCAGCCAGTCGCGCAAAGGCAGCAGTTCATGCGAAAATGCCAGCGCCACGTTTTCGAGCCAGGCGTTCATCTGTTCCCAGACGGTCGCGTGGATTGCCGATTGCCGATCGCCGATTGTGGATTGTTTCGGATCGGCAAGACCCCATTGCTCCAGCGTCTGTTCTACGCACAACTGACTCCAAAGTTCGCGAAGCGCCTCGGCCAATTGTTCACCGGTGGGCTGGTTTTGGTGAAACGCCAGCCGTTTTTCCAGTTTCACAAACGGTGGCACGAGCTTTTGCCTCAAGCGTTCCAGCGATTTTGCCAATTCAGAATTATCGGTGATTTGCAGCGGCTCGCGCCACTTCGCGCCGCGCCAGCCCCGCGCCAGGGCCTCGTTTTCAAGCCGGTCAATTTCGGTTTCACTGGCGGGTGAAAATCCGCTCTTGATCGCCGCAAACCAATCTTCATGCGGCCAGTCGAACGCGATTGTGCGCAGCGCGCTGCGGGTCAACTCGGCCAGCGGGTGATGCGACACCGATTCACGCCGGTCGAGAAAAAATGGAATTCCATATCGGCGAAAGGCGCGCGCCAGCGGCTTGTGATAGCCATCGAGATTTCGCACAAGCACGGCGGTTTCGCAAAAACGCCCGCCTCCGCGAACGAAGCGCAGAATTTCGCGCGCGGCTAGGACAGCCTCCACTTCAGGATTGGCACAAACAGCGAGATAAATGTCGGATTTCGGATTTCGGGTTTCGGATTTCGGATTTGGACGTGTCCAGTGTTCTTCGAGATGGCGCAAAACTGGATTTTGTGCGAAGCGATTGTGCACCGGATCGCGCCTGAGTAGTTCAACGCTCACTTCGCAAACCGGCAATTCCCCGAGCCGTCGCCGACATTCCTGAAATGATTTGCCGACGGCCGACCAGACGGAAAGCCATGAGATTTTCGACTCGCGGGTTTCCGCGCCCGATTCGTCGAGACAGTACCGAGTGTCGCGCGTTCGCAAAATGGCAGCACTGCCGCAAGCAAATCCAATTCCTGCGGTGTCATTTCGGCAAATCCATCAAGCCACAAATTTTGAATTTCGAATCTTTCTGCGTCCGACCTCGACCTTCGACCCTCGACTCATTTTGCGACGTTGGACTTTGGACCTTGGACTTGAGACTGATGGTTGCCGCGTCCAGCAGCCGGTTGGCATCCTGCAATTCGTGCTCAGCGAGCCAGCGTGCGTAAGCGTCGAGCATCAACGCGAGGTCGTGAAGTTTGTCATGAAGTTCGGCGGACAGGTTCTGTTGCTGCGAGAGCGAGCGGACTTTGGCTGGCATCAACCGGTGCTGCTGCAGTTCGCGAAGCAATTCGCTGAGCTGCCGGGCAAAGCCCGGACGTCGCGCGCTCTTACGGAACAGCTTCAGTTCGCCCTGGTGGCGCATCAGCAGCGCGCGCAGCACCATCACCCGGCCTTCCTCGGCGAGAATTTGCGGCGGAGCGACGCGAAGCGAGTCGAGGACAAACCGAGCCAGACGCTCGAAGGAAAGAATTTGCAGCCGTGTGTAGCCGGGCAGCGACGGGTTGGCCAGCAACTGGCGTTCGAGTTGAAACGTCGCCTGCTTGGGCGCGAGCAGAATCAGCGGCGGGCCTTCCGGTGAGTCGCGCAGTGCGTCGCGAATCTCGGCGAGACAGCGGTACGTTTTGCCGCTGCCGGCGGGGCCAAGGAGAAAGCGCGCTTGCACACCGGATTTTTCACGGAAAGATGCAATGGCGGAAAGAAATTAATTTCTGTTCCTGAGAAATTTTGTGTCTCCGCGGTTCAAACTTCGACCGCTTTTCCTGGCTGCGGCTGGAGGATTTTGATTTTCGGATGGCGGGAGCGGATTTGCTCCTCGAACCATTTGCGGGAATCACCACTGCCGTGGCCGAGGAGGATGGCCCGCGGCGAAACCTGCGCCACGAAATCCAGCAGGTCATCGCGGTTGGCGTGGGCTGTCAGATCGAAATCCAAGATTTCGCAGCGGCGCGTGACCCGCCCGGCGCTGGGGCTGAAGACGAAGGTTTCGCCGTGCTTCGCGGCTTTGAGACGGCCACCGGGCGTGTCGGGATCGGCGTAGCCGACGAAGAAAATGGATTGGCGCTCGTCGCCGACCATGCGCATGGCAAGGTCGTGGGCGGCGGTGTGCTCGCTCATCATGCCGGCGGTAATGACAAAGATGCGCCCGCCGCTGAGTTTCATTTTTTGGGCCTGGCCCTGATCGAGCACAACGAGGTTGAGCGCTTCGTGGAGTTGCAGGCTGGTGTGCTGACGGTGCGTGCGGTGGGCTTCGAGATCGTAAATTTCGGTGAACACGCGGCCCAGTCCGCCGATGTAGATGGGCTGCGGCTTGAGTTTGCCGGCACGCATGAGCAGTGCGAGCAACGCGAGAATTTCCTGTGTGCGGCCCAGCGCAAAGGATGGGATGAGCACACAGCCTTTGCGTTTGAGCGCGTGATGGATGGCATCGGTGAGGCGCTCGACTTCCGATTCGCGCGTGAAACCGGGCGGCACGGGACGATCGCCGCGCGTGGTTTCCATGATGAGCACGTCGGCTCTTACGTCTTCAAACCGGGCGGCGCGCAGAATCGTCTGGTCGTGGAAACACACATCGCCGGTGTAAAAGAGCGTTTCCTTTTTCCCGCGCACCATCAAACCGGCAGAGCCAAGCGCGTGGCCGGCATCAAAAAATTCCAGTGTTGGCGAAGGGAATCCGGCGCGGGTCTTCTGAAACGCGGCCCACTCGACTTCGCGGTTGTAGCGAAACCTTGAAACAGCGGCGCGATGTCGTCCACTTCGTCGTGGGAATAAAGCGGATATTCCTTGATGCCCAACTCATCGCGCTGGCGTGTCATGACGTTGACCGAGTTGTGCAGCACGCGTTCGACAAGGAAGTAGCTCAATTCGCTCATCAGCACGTGCGCCTTGGGAAAATGGCGCAGCGCCACGGGCAGCGTGCCGACGTGGTCGTGGTGGCAGTGGGAGATGGCGATGGCGTCCAATTCCTCGTCCCGAATGGCGTTGAACAGTGGCAACCCGGCGCGGCCTTCGCATTTGGGGTGCATGCCCGCGTCCATCAGCAGACGATGGCCTTCGAGGTCCAGAAACCACGCGCTGGCACCGATGTCGGTGTCGGGATTCAGATTGATAATTTTCACGGAAATGACAGGGGGCGATCCCAGTGAATTCTAGTGTAACGGAATGGCGCTAAAACCGCCAAACCGCCCGCAGTTTAAGGGGTTGTTGGAATTTGACCAACACATTTCACGGCATCGGCCAAAAGAACAGGCCAAAATGACCCATTGAGGAGTTCACAACTTTGACTAGAGAATATTGGAATTTATTATACATTCGACCACAGCCAAATGACGATTGAAAACGAACAGCAGAGATTCAGGGGCGACGACACCCGGACAGGGTTGCCGCCCAAACAGGGGCTTTATGATCCGCGCTTTGAGCATGAATCGTGCGGCGTCGGCTTCGTCGTCAACATCAAGGGCAAAAAATCGAAATCGATTGTCCAGCAGGCGTTGACGGTGTTGCGAACCTGCGACATCGCGGCGCGTGCGGTTGCGAAGTCAACACGGGCGACGGCGCCGGCATTTTGATGCAGGTGCCGCACAGTTTCCTGAATCAGGCGTGCAGTGAAGTGGAAATCGCACTTCCGGGCCAGGGCGAGTACGGCGTCGGCATGGTGTTTCTACCGCCCGATCCCTCGGAACGTTACAAGTGCGAGGTCTATTTGAGGAAATTGTAACCACGGAAGGCCTGCGCCTGCTGGGCTGGCGCACCGTGCCGACCGAACACGTTGTTGGGGCAGACCGCAATTGCATCCGAGCCGATGGTGCGCCAGGTGTTCATCGCACGTCCGGATGGCCTTGTCGACGATCTGGCATTCGAGCGGAAGCTTTACGTCGTCCGCAAACTGGCGGAGCGCGGTATCCGGGCGGCGGGCATTAAGGGCGGTGACAAGATTTTATATCTGCAGCCTGTCGTGCAGGACGATCGATGTACAAGGGCATGTTGATGCCCGAGCAGTTGGAGCACGTATTTCCCGGATCTCTGCGGACCCGTCGATGGAAACGTGCGCTGGCTCTGGTGCATTCGCGTTTCAGCACCAACACCTTTCCGAGCTTGGGACCGGGCGCATCCCTATCGGTACATGGCGCACAACGGCGAAATCAACACGCTGCGCGGCAACATCAATTGGATGCACGCCCGCCAGTCGCTGTTCCAGTCCGAATCTGTTCGGGACTGACATCAAGAAGCTGTTGCCCGTCATCAACGAAGATGGCAGCGACTCGGCCATGTTCGACAACGCGCTGGAATTGCTCGTGCTCGCCGGTCGTCCGCTGCCGCACGCCATGATGATGATGATTCCCGAACCGTGGGAAAACCACGAGAGCATGAGCGCGGAAAAACGCGCGTTCTATGAGTATCATTCCTGCCTGCATGGAACCGTGGGACGGCCCGGCGTCCATCGCGTTCACCGACGGCGTTCGCATCGGCGCCGTGCTCGATCGCAACGGCCTGCGCCCGTCGCGTTATTACGTGACCAAGGACGACCGCGTCATCATGGCCAGCGAAGTCGGTGTGCTCGACATTCCGCCCGACAAGGTCCTGCAAAAAGGCCGGCTGCAGCCCGGGCCGCATGTTCCTGATAGACACCGAACAAGGCCGCATCGTTTCGGACGAGGAATTGAAAAACAAGATTGCGCGTGAACATCCCTATCGACTGTGGCTGGATCAGAATCACGTCCTGCTCGAAGATTTGCCCGAGCCGCCGCACGTTCACGAACCGGACCACAAGACGCGTGCTCCAGCGCCAGCAGGCGTTTGGTTACACGTTTGAAGATCTGCGGTTCATTATCGGCCCGATGGCGAGCGATGGCGTGCAGCCGCTCGGCTCGATGGGGACCGACACGCCGCTGGCGGTGCTTTCCGACAAACCGCAGTTGCTCTACAATTATTTCAAGCAGCTCTTCGCGCAGGTCACCAACCCGCCCATTGACCCCATCCGCGAGGAAATCATCACCTCGACGGAAACAACGATCGGCACCGAAGGCAACCTGCTCGATCCCAACGCCCGAAAGTTGCCAGCATGATCAAACTGAAGCATCCCATCCTCACCAACGAGGAATTGGAAAAGCTGCGCCACTCGACTCGGCCCGGTTTCAAAGCCGTCGACCCTGCCGATTCTGTTCAAGGCGGCAGGAGGCGGCCAGAAGGACTGGAAGTGCGCTGCGACGAATTGTTTGCTGCCAGCCGACAAGGCAATCGCCGGAGGGTCGAACATCATCGTTCTGTCGGATCGCGGCATGGACGCCGAACATGCGCCCATTCCGGCGTTGCTGGCGGTGTCCGGTCTGCACCATCACCTCATCCGCGAGGGGACGCGCACACGCGTCGGGCTCGTGCTTGAATCGGGCGAGCCGCGCGAGGTGCATCATTTCGCGTTGCTCATCGGTTACGGCGGCAGCGCCATCAATCCCTATCTCGCCTTTGAATCACTGGACGACCTGATCCGACGAAGGACTGCTGACCGGCCTGGACCACAAGACGGCGGTCAAGAACTATATCAAGGCGGCGGTCAAAGGCGTCGTCAAGACGATGGCCAAGATGGGCATCTCGACCATTCAAAGTTATCGCGGCGCGCAGATTTTCGAGGCCATCGGCCTGAACCACTCGTGATTGACAAATATTTCACCTGGACGGCGTCGCGCGTCGAAGGAATCGGCATGGACGGCATGCGCCGCAGAGGCGCTGCACGCGCCACCATCACGCGTTTCCCGATCGGCCGGTCAATGGCGAAGTGCTCGATGCCGGCGGCCAATACCAATGGCGCAGCGACGGCGAATATCACCTGTTCAACCCGCAGACGATCCACAAACTGCAACTCGCCTGCCGCACTCAGCAATTACAAGCTGTTCAAGGAATATTCCGGATTGGTCAACAACCAGTCGCGGAACCTCTGCACGTTGCGCGGCTTGTTCGATTTCAAATTGGCGGCACAACCCGATTCCGATCGAGGAAGTCGAGCCGGTCGAGGCCATCGTCAAGCGTTTCAAGACCGGCGCGATGAGCTATGGCTCGATCAGCCAGGAAGCGCACGAGGCGCTGGCCATCGCCATGAACCGGCTCGGCGGCAAGAGCAACACCGGCGAAGGCGGCGAAGACCCGGCGCGCTACGTCTGGACTGCCGAACGGCGACTCGAAAAACAGCGCCATCAAACAGGTCGCCTGCGGGCGTTTCGGCGTGACCAGCTATTACCTGCGTCAACGCCCGCGAACTCCAGATCAAAATGGCGCAGGGCGCAAAACCCGGCGAAGGCGGCGAATTGCCCGGACGCAAGGTGTATCCGTGGATTGCCAAGACGCGGCACACCACGCCCGGCGTGGGCCTGATTTCGCCGCCGCCGCATCACGACATTTATTCGATCGAAGATCTGGCGGAATTGATTCACGACCTGAAGAACGCCAACCGCCACGCCCGCATCAGCGTCAAGCTCGTCGCGGAAATCGGCGTGGGCACCATCGCCGCCGGTGTCGCCAAAGCGCACGCCGACGTGGTGCTCATCAGCGGTCACGACGGCGGCACCGGCGCGTCGCCGCTCTCCTCGATCAAACACGCCGGGCACGCCGTGGGAACTCGGCCTGGCGGAGACGCACCAGACGCTCGTGCTCAACAATCTTCGCAGCCGCATTGCGGTCGAAACCGATGGCCAACTCAAGACCGGCCGCGACGTTGTCATCGCCGCGTTGCTGGGCGCCGAGGAATTCGGTTTCGCCACTGCGCCGCTCGTCGTGCTGGGCTGCATCATGATGCGCGTCTGCCACCAGAACACCTGCCCGGTCGGCGTGGCGACGCAGGACCCGCAATTGCGGCAAACTTTCACCGGCAGTCCCGATCACGTCGTCAACTTCATGCGGTTCATCGCCCAGGAAGTGCGCGAATTGATGGCGCAACTCGGCTTCCGCACGCATCAACGAAATGGTCGGGCGCACCGACAGGCTCGAACCGAAGAAGGCCATTGACCATTGGAAGGCGCGAGGCCTGGATTTCTCCAAGCATCTTGCATCAGCCGGAAGTCGGCGCCGGAAGTCGGCCGGTACTGCCAGATTCCCCAGGACCACGGCATCGAAAAATCGCTCGACGTGACGCAGTTGCTGCTGGATATCTGCGAGCCGGCCATCGAGCGCGGCGAACAGGTGCGCGCCGACTTGCCCATCCGCAACGTCCAACCGCGTCGTCGGCACCATCGTCGGCAGCGAAATCACACGCCGCTACGGGCCGGACGGACTGCCGGACGACACCATCCAGCTCAATTTCAAGGGCAGCGCCGGCCAGAGTTTCGGCGCGTTCATTCCGCGCGGCATGACGTCGAACTGGAAGGCGACGCCAACGATTATTTCGGCAAAGGACTCAGCGGCGGCAAGATCATCGTCTATCCGCCGAAAGCCTCCACTTTTGTGCCGGAGGAAAACATCATCATCGGCAACGTGGCCTTGTATGGCGCGACCGCGGCGAAGCCTATGTGCGCGGCATGGCCGGCGAACGGTTCTGCGTGCGCAACAGCGGCGTCAACGCCGTCGTCGAGGCGCGTGGGCGATCACGGCTGCGAATACATGACAGGCGGCCGGGTCGTCGTGCTCGGGCCAGACCGGCCGCAATTTCGCGGCCGGCATGTCAGGCGGCGTCGCTTACGTGCTCGACGAAGCCGGCGATTTCGCGACCGCTGCAACATGCAAATGGTCGGCCTGGAAAAACTCAAGGACCCGGACGAAATCGAGGAAGTCCGGAAAATGATCCAGCGCCATCAGGCGATACACCAAAAGCGAACGCGGCCGCGAAGATGCTGGCGGAGTGGGACAAGATGGTGCCGAAGTTCGTCAAGGTGATGCCAAAAGATTACAAGCGCGTGCTTGCAATCCATGAAGAAGGTGCAAGGCGCCGGGCTTCAGTGGCGAAGAGGCCATCATGGCCGCATTCGAGGAAAATGTCCGCGACGTGGCGCGCGTCGGGCGGCGGATAATTTCAGGAACCGGAAGAACCAAACAAACATGGGCAAACCAACTGGATTTATTGAATATTTCCGCGAGTTCCCGCGGACCGTCCGCCCTCGAACGCATGCGCGACTGGAACGAGTTCCATCACCACATGGCGGAGGACAAGCTCCAGCCGCAGGGCGCGCGTTGCATGGATTGCGGCATTCCGTTCTGCCACACCGGCACGCTCCTCAGCGGCATGGCGTCCGGCTGCCCGATCAACAATCTCATTCCCGAGTGGAACGACCTCGATCTATCGCGGGCTTTGGCAAGAAGCGCTCGAACGACTGCACAAGACCAACAACTTCCCCGATTTCACCGGTCGTGTTTGTCCCGCGCCGTGCGAAGGCTCCTGCGTGCTCGGCATCAACGCGCCGCCCGTCACGATCAAGAACATCGAGTGCGCGATCATCGACCGGGGTTTGGACGAAGGCTGGGTCGTGCCCGAACCCCCGAAGAAGCGCACCGGCAAGAAGGTCGCCGTCGTCGGCTCCGGCCCTGCCGGGCTTGTGCGCCGCCGCGCAACTCAACCGGGCCGGCCATCCGGTCACCGTGTTCGAACGCGCCGATCGGCTCGGCGGACTGCTCATGTACGGCATCCCGAACATGAAACTCGACAAGGAGCAGGTCGTGCTGCGCCGCATCGAGCTGATGGCGGCCGAAGGAATCAAGTTTGCCAGCAACACCGAGGTCGGCAAAAATTTCCCGGCGGAACAGTTGCTTAAGGAATTCGACGCGACGGTGCTTTGCACCGGCGCCACCAAACCGCGCGATTTGCCCATCGAAGGCCGCAACCTGAAAGGCATCCATTTCGCGATGGAATTTCTCACCGCCAACACCAAAGCGTCTGCTCGACGGAAAGAGGAACGGCAATTTCATTTCCGCCGAAGGCAAGGATGTCGTCGTCATCGGCGGCGGCGACACCGGCACCGACTGCGTCGGCACTTCGATGCGCCACGGCTGCAAGAGTTTGGTGCAATTGGAAATTTTACCCAAACCGCCGATGGACCGCGCCGCCGAACAATCCCTGGCCCGAATGGCCGAAGGTTTACCGCCTGGATTACGGCCAGGAAGAGGCGGCGGCCAAATTCGGCGGCGACCCGCGCGTCTATCTGCACAACCGCCACGAAATTCGATTGGTGATGCGCAAGGTCAGGTAAAAGCAGTCCACACCGTCCAGATCGAGTGGGAGAAGAACGACAAAGGACGGTTCGTCCCGAAGGCGATGGCCGGCACGGAGAAAGTCCTGCCCGCGCAACTGGTTTTGCTGGCCATGGGTTTCCTCGGACCGGAACAACCACTGCTGCAGCGCTCGGAATCGAGACGCGACGAGCGCACCAATGTCAAAGCCGAGTTCGAGAAATACACGACGAACATCTCCGGCGTGTTTGCCGCCGGCGACTGTCGCCGCGGCCAAAGCCTCGTGGTCTGGGCCTTCAATGAAGGCCGCGGCGCCGCCCGCGAGTGCGACCGTTATTTGATGGGCTACACGGATCTGCCGTAAGCCTTTCCCGGAAGGGCAAGTTTCCCAAGCCGTGACTTCAACGCGCGAATTGCGCGAAGCTTCGCCCCGCTACGACCTGCGCGGCGGCGAGTCAGCCGCCTCCTGCCAACAAGGCTGTTGCCACCCAAAAAAGAGCAAACAATTGGCAATAATAGTTAAGCCTGCGCCACAGTTTTCTAATAGCTTTTATAACAGACGTTGTGCGCCATGTGTTATTGGCAACCAAATGAGTTTTCATTTCGTCATCGAAAGGGCTGAACCGGCCAGCCTGCCCCATAAATTTTTACCTCCAAGCGAAACCAATTTATGAACCAACGAGCTTTAAAAACGTATGTTTTTTATTGCTCAAACCATCTTGATGCAGACCAGGCTGCAGACCTTTGTCGCGGGCTGGAGGGGGATACGGTCAAGACCATCAGCCTGCCTTGTTCCGGAAAGGTGGATGTTCCGTATTTGATCAAGGCGTTTGAGACCGGCGCGGACGGTGTGGCGATTGTGACCTGCCAAAAGACGAGTGCCGCCATTTCGAGGGCAACCTGCGGGCGCACAAACGCGCCGAGGCCGTCGAATCGCTGCTGGACGAAATTGGCCTGCCCGCGGGCCGGATGGCGGTTTTTGAGTGCGGGCAACAAGGTGCAGGACAAGTCATCGGCGAAATCAAGCAGTTCGTTGAACGGGTAAGGAATCTGCCTCAATGGTGCCTTCGGGGTGATACTGCAAACAAACAGGAGAACGGGGTTGCATGAACGTTGACAGCAAATTCGCAAAAAAAATAGAGACGGGAGATTTTATCCTCACTGCTGAGTGCGCGCCGGGAGCGACCGCGTCCGGCACCACCGCTGAAGCGGCCTTGAAATCCCTCGATGGCAAACTGGCGGCCGTGAACCTGGCTGACAACTCCCATGGCGTGGCGATTTCATCGGTGGCCGCGGCTGTGGCGGCCATCAAACTGGGTGCCGAACCCGTTCTCCAAATGGTCACCCGCGACCGAAACCGCATCGCACTCCAGTCCGATTTGCTGGGCGCCGCCAGCTTGGGAATCAAGAATGTGCTCTGTTTGTCCGGCTATCATCAAACGCTGATGGGCTGTCCGGAATCCGCCAACGTTTTTGATATTGATTCCACTCAGTTTATCCAGATGACCACCCGGATGTCTGAAAAAGGCGTCTTGGCTGACGGGACAAAAATTGACGGGCAATTTTCGATGCTGGTTGGTGCGGTGACGAACCCATTCCTGAAACCGCTGGAACTTAATTTGTTTCGGCTCGGCAAAAAAATAGAGGCCGGCGCAAGGTTTATTCAGACTCATGCAGTGTTTGACATCAAGACCTTCACCGCGTGGCTCGATGCCGTGCGCAAGGAAGGGCTCACCAAAAAAGTGGCGATTCTGGCCAGTGTCTTCCCGCTGGAAAGCGTGGCGGAAGCCCAAAAGCTCCGTGACACTTACGCCGAATTTCGCATTCCGGATGAAATCATCGAACGACTGAAAAAAGCGGGCGATAACAACGCGCAGAAAAAGCAGGGATTGGCCATTTGCGTCGAAACCATCAAGCAACTCAAAACGCTCGATGGCTTGCGCGGCGTCCACATTCTTTCGGGCGGCAAAGAAGCAGTGGTGCCTGAACTTGTTGCCGCCGCCGGTCTGTAGTTGCGGGAGAAGTTATGCCGGACAAATATCATATCAAAACGCATCCGGTTCCGCCGCGGCGGCCGCGCATCGGCAAACACGGCGTGGTGGACTGGCGCGAAGATTGTGCCCGGTGCCATAACTGCGTCAAAAAGGCGTGCGTCTATGACCGCTACCGGCAGGAGGCGGAATACATTCACAATCTCAGCGAGGTCGAAGCGCTGTATTTTGACTGCATGGGCTGTTTTTCCTGCGTGCAGGATTGCACCAAGGGCATCCTCTGCCTTTCCATCAATCCCGAATACGAAAAACTCGGGAATCGTTACTGGAAACCCGACATCATCAAAACCACATGGCTTCAGGCCGAGACCGCGAAAATTCCCGTTTCCGGCGCCGGTTACCGCGGGCCGTTTTCCGGCAACGGTTTCGACGCCATGTGGACGGACATGTCGGAAATCGTCCGCCCCACCCGCGACGGCATTCATGGACGCGAATATATCAGCACGTCGGTGGACCTCGGCCGGAAGCTTTCGTATCTGTCGTTGAACGGAAGCAAATCGGTCGCCGGGTTGCCGCCACTGGTTTCGATTCCGATGCCATTGATCATTGATTTGAGTTCGCCGGCGCACACATTGCCGAAACTGGACGCGGTGATCGAACAGACCGCCGCCGGTACCGGTTTGATCGCCATCATGGATTCGAGTTACCGGCCAACCGACGAGTCCCACTTGGAGAACATCGCGTTTTATCTCGGGCCGGACAGCTCACCGGTACCGGATGCGATGCTGCGAAAGACCCGGCTGGTGGAAATTGCCGACAGCCCGTCGGTGGCGGGGCGCATCAAAGCAAATCAAAAAGATCTATCCGCAAATCGTGGTCGCCATCCGCGTGGAACTGACCGCGGCGGGTATCGGACGCGCCATCGAACTGGCCGGACTCGGCGAGGTCGAAGTCATCCACGTCGTGGCCGACGCCAACGGTAACGAGTTGACGGCACAGAAGCCGCGGTTTTTGAAGGAGATGATCCGGCAGATTCACACCACGCTCATTGAAAAGGGCGTCCGGGATGAAATCACGCTCATGGCCGGCGGCGGCATCGCTTTGCCGGAGCACATGGCCAAGGCCATCATCTGCGGCGCCGACCTCATCACCATCAATCTGCCGTTGCTGGTCGCGCTGGAATGTCATCTCTGTGACAGTTGCCAGCCCGGAACGCCGTGCCCGGCCAAACTGGAGACCATTGATTTCAACTTTGGCGTGGGCCGGATGACGAATCTCATCGCCGCGTGGCACGACCAGTTGATCGAACTGATGGGCGCCATGGGCATGCGTGAAGCCCGCCGCCTGCGCGGCGACGTCGGCCGCGCCATGTTCTTCGAGAACCTCGAAGAGGAAACCTTTGGAAAACTTTTCGGCGCCAAGAGGTGAGATTATGAACGCCTTGAACACTTTGCCCGAAAATACGCTCAAGACGCGCGTGCCGCAGGAGGTGGTGAAGCGGACCGTCAAAATCGCGCCGTCGCGCTATCGCAACGAAATTGCCAAGTACATCGTCCATCGCAGCCTCGACTGCGAACGCTGTGGCAAATGCATCGAGGTGTGCGAATTCGGCGTCCACGATCGCAAGCCCGGGTTCAAGTATTTCGGCTGAGCCGCACCATCACCTGTGCATCGGGCCGTCCTGCGAAAAGACCGAACATTATTGCGTGGCGCAGTGCCCCAACGGCGCGCTGCAAATCAAGGAAAATCCCATGTATCGCGCGCTCGGCGATTTTCGCTGGACGGCGGACCTGATCCTGGCGACGTGGAAAATGGCCGAGACCGGCGAAGTGCCGGCGGCGGCGTATGATTACGACTACGAGTGCGGCAAATCCGGCGGCGGCTTCGACAAGCTCCGTTTCAAATTCCCCAATACGCCGCCCGTCAAACTTTCCGAGGACGAGATCGACACCAGCATTTCGCTGAACAAGCGCGATGACGGCCGGCCCAAGGTCAAGATCGACGTGCCCTGGTACGGCGGCGGCATGTCGTTCGGCTCGGTCAGCAACGTGACCCAGTTGTCGAAGGCGCGGGCGGCGGTGGCGTTCAACACGTTCACTTGCACCGGCGAGGGCGGTTACATGGAACGCATGCGGCCGTATGACGACCACATGATCACCCAGGTCGCCACCGGTCTGTTCGGCGTGCGCGAGGAAACCATCCAGCGCGTGCCGATCGTGGAATTCAAATATGCTCAGGGCGCCAAGCCCGGTCTGGGCGGCCATTTGCTCGGCGATAAAAACACCCCGGCCGTCGCCCGCATGCGCGAGGCGGTGCTCGGCATTTCCCTGTTCTCGCCGTTCCCGTTCCATAGCGTCTATTCCATCGAAGACCACATGAAACACATTGACTGGATCAAGCACGTCAACCGGCGCGCCTTGATCTCGACGAAGGTTTCGACCCCGACGGACGTGGACATGGTGGCGGTGGGCAGTTATTCCGCCGGGACGCACATCGTCCACCTCGACGGCGGCTACGGCGGGACCGGCGCGGCGCCGGACATTGCCAAGAAAAACATCGCCATGCCCATCGAATACGCCATCGGCAAGGTGCATAACTTTCTGGCGGCCGAGGGCGTTCGCGACAAGGTCACCCTGATCGCCAGCGGCGGCATCCGCTCAGCCCACGACATCGCCAAGGCCATCGCCCTGGGTGCGGACGGCGTGGTCATCGGCACGGCCGAAATGGTGGCGCTCGGTTGCGTGCGCTGCAGCCGTTGCGAGAGCGGACGCGGCTGTCCGCGCGGCATCGCCACCACCGACCCCGAGCTGGCCGCGAAAATGGACCTCGACTGGGGCACCCAGCGGCTCATCAACCTTTACAGCGCCTGGCGCAAGACGCTGGTCGGAATTTTGCAGCGCCTCGGCCTGCGCAGCGTCGCCGAATTGCGCGGACGCACCGATCTTTTGATGCACTTGGATTACACCAACGACGTGCCGGCAAAACCATGAACAGTGAATTGATCCAACGGCTCGCCGGTTCGAGAAAACGACTGGCGGAAAGCCTCAATTATTCCTCGTCCATCCGAAAGGAAGCGGAGGAGGGCGGCTGCGGCGTCGTCGGCTTCTGCTGCAGCGAGCCGGTGGCGGGCCGGCATATTTACGAACCGTCGCGCCAGATGCACAACCGCGGCAACGGCAAGGGCGGCGGCATCGCCGCAGTCGGGCTTGTCCCGGAACAACTCGGCGTGAGCCGGGAGATACTCGACAGCCATTGCCTGCTGCACGTGGCGTTCATTGACACGAAGGTGCGGCCGGAAATCGAAGCGCAATTCATCAAGCCGTTCTTCGACATCGCCGCCTCCGCGCAGCTCGACAAGGTCGCCGACTGGAAATCCGTGCCGGGTCTGGAGGTGCTGCCGCCGGATGTCTGCCGTTATTTCGTCCGCGTCAAACCGGCGGTGCTCGATGCGTTCATCGCGAAGAACCAATCTGGAAAAACTCGAACGCGGCGCGGCGGAGGACGAGTTCGTCAACCAGAACAGTTTCAATCTCAATCAGAAATATTACGCGTCCCTCGGCGAAAAACGGGCCTTCGTGCTCTCGCACGGCCGGGACATCATGATTCTCAAGGTGGTCGGTTATGCCGAAGCCATCGTGAAGTATTACAAAATCGAGGAACTGTGCGCCCACGAATGGATTGCCCACCAGCGGTTCCCGACCAAGGGCCGCGTCTGGCATCCCGGCGGCGCGCATCCGTTTGCGGCCATCGGACATGGCGCTGGTGCACAACGGCGACTTCGCCAACTACCATTCGGTGACCGAATATCTCAAGCAGCGCCACATCTATCCCCAGTTCCTCACCGACACGGAAGTGTCTGCGCTGTTGTTCGACCTGTTCACCCGCACCTACCATTATCCGCTGGAATACATCATCGAAGCCCTCGCGCCGACCACGGAACTGGACTTCGACCGGCTCGATCCGGAGAAGCAGAAAATTTACCGGGCCATCCAGGCCACGCACATCCACGGCTCGCCCGACGGCCCGTGGTTCTTCATCATCGCCCGCAACTCTGGCCCGGCAGCGCCAGTTCCAGTTGATGGGCATCACCGACACCGCGATGCTCCGGCCCCAGGTGTTCGCCTTCTGCGACGGCGAAGTCCAGGTGGGCCTGATCGCCTCGGAAAAACAGGCCATTGACGCCACGCTCCTGAGCCTGTCGAAGGATGACAGCCGCATCTGTCCCGTGGCCGACCGTTACTGGAACGCGCGCGGCGGCAGTCATAACGACGGCGGCGCGTTCATTTTCAACCTGCAAAAAAATCCGGCCGGCAAAATCCGGATCGCCTGCACGGACAAATTCGGCAAACCCGTCCCGCTGCCCGGCGGAACCGAATCCTGCGATTTTTCCAAGGAACAATCTACGGCTGTCAGTCCCGGTGAAAAGCTGGCGGCTGTCATCAACGAGAAACTGACCGCCGGCAACAGCATGGCGGCGTTCGAGTGGATGCGCGACCAGTTGCCGCAATGGACGTTTGATGAATTCCGCGCGGTGTGCCGCGAAATCGCCGAGCCAGGCAAAGGACCCGGCCAAGACGGCCACGGCCATCGAGGTCCTGACGCTGCTCAACGACCGGCGCTATTCCACCGGCGCGAAGCGGCGCAGCCATTTGCTCCACGTCGTCCACACCGAGATGAACCGGCTGTTCGGCAGCCTCCCCAACATCGGCGCGAAAGATTCCCAAAGGCGCGTATCGGCTCATTGATTTCGCGACGCGCGGCAGCCTGCGCCCGCCGCTGGAGAACGAAACCACGCTGGTCATTGACGCCGCGAATTTTGCGCCGGAAGGCAGCAACTGCGACGCGGAGCTGCTGGTGGACGCCTTCATGAAAGGCTGGCGGCGGTTCATCAGCTTCAACTGCATCGGCCAGCGCTACATCGGCTGCGGCCTTGGCCCGGAAACCGACGACGTGGTCATTGATGTTTATGGCAGCAGCGGGGATTACCTCGGCTCCGGCATTGACGGACTTGAAATCACGGTGCATGGCAACGCCCAGGACCAGTTGGGCCAGATCATCAAGCGGGGGAAAATGGTCATCCACGGCGACGTCGGCCAGACGTTCATGTACGGCGCCAAGGGCGGCGTGGTTTATGTGCTCGGCAACGCGGCCGGCCGGCCCCTCATCAATTCCGTCGGCCGCCCCAAGGTGGTCATCAACGGCACCTGCCTCGACTTTCTCGCCGAGTCCTTCATGGCCGGCGACCCGCACGCCGGCGGCGGGTTCGTGATTTTGAACGGCGTCAAATTCGACGACGACGGGAAACTGGTTCCGCTGGCCGAACCGTATCCGGGCAGCAACCTGTTCTCGCTCGCCTCGGGCGGGGCCATTTTTGTCCGCGACCCGCAGAAGACGATGGTGGACGAGCAGTTGAACGGCGGCAAATTCGCCAAGCTGACCGACGCCGACTGGGAATTGATCCTGCCGTTCCTGGAAGAGAACGAGAAACTTTTCGGGATAACCGTCCAGCAGCTTTTGACCGTGAACGGCAAACGGCTCAAGCCGTGCCGGGTTTATCGCAAGGTTGTTCCCGGCAGCATCAAAAACATTGTTCTCGGAGGATACCGACGATGTCTGGGCGGCGGAAGAACCGAGGAAGAGCTGGCCGTGAAATAGCGGGAGACCATTACCGTGATAACCATCAAGAAAAACAAAACCAGCCGCGCCTTGAAGGACGCCGTCGAGCTGTTGTCCGGCGTGGACCTGAGCGTCTGTTTCCAGTGCAAGAAATGCTCCAGCGGCTGTCCGGTGGCGCAAGCTGGCCAAAACCCGGCCCTCGGAAATCATGCGGCCGCTGCACCTCGGCGCCGGCGATGAATTGCTGGCCAGCGACCTCGTCTGGATGTGCGCCTCGTGCGAGACCTGTTCCGCCCGCTGCCCGATGGGCATTGACGTGGCGGCGGTCATGGACGCATTGCGCCGGCTGGCCCTCGAACGGGGAGCGCCGACGCCGGAAGGCAACGTGCCGCTGTTCAACCGCGCCTTTTTGAAGACGGTCGAGACTTTCGGCCGCAGTTACGAAATCGGCATGATCACTGCCTACAAGCTCGGCACGGGAAAATTGATGAACGACACGGAAAAATTCCCGGCCATGCTGAAGAAGGGAAAAATCGCGCTGCTGCCGCCCCGGGGCGGCGACCGGAAGACCGTGAAACGCATTTTCCGGAAAATCAAAGAAAGCAAAGGGGCCAAAGCATGAGATACGCCTATTATCCCGGATGCTCGGCTGAATCCACGGCCCGCGACATGAACCAGTCCACCCTGGCGGTCGCCAAGGCGCTGGGCATTGATTTCGAGGAACCCAAAGGCTGGACCTGCTGCGGCGCCACCGCCGGTCACCAGACCGACCGCCTGCTGGCCGTGTCCCTCCCTGCCGCCAATCTCACCAAGGTCCAGGACATGAAGCTGGACATGGTCGTCAATTGCGCCGCCTGCTACAACCGGATGAAGGTGGCCAACCACGAAATTGCGTCCCATCCCGCAAATCCGCCAGGGCGTCCGCGAGGCGCTCGACCGGGATTACGACGGCTCGGTCAAGGTCCGCCATCTGGTCGAGGTGCTGCTCGAAGATGTCGGCCTGCCGGCCATCACCAAGTCCCTCAAACGTTCGCTCAACGGCCTCAAGGTGGCCTGTTATTACGGCTGCCTGCTGGTCCGGCCGCCGGGAATTTTAAAGTTCGACGACCCGGAAAATCCGAAGTCGCTCGACCGCCTGGTCACCGCGATGGGCGGCCAGAGCCTCGACTGGCCCTGCAAGGTCGAATGTTGCGGCGGCGGTTTGTCGCTGTCGCGGACGGACGTGGTGGTCGAGCTGACCGGGGCAATTCTCGAAATGGCCGTCGCGGCGGGCGCGGATTGCATCGCGGTCAGTTGCCCCATGTGCCAGGTGAATCTCGATTTGCGGCAGCAGGACATCAACAAGCAGACCGGCAAGAATTATCAGATGCCGATCGTTTACATCACCCAGTTGCTCGGCCTTTGCCTCGGCATCGGTTCCGGCGAACTCGGGTTTGAGAAGCTGATGGTTCCCGCCGCAAACGTTTTGAAAAAAGTGGAAGCAAACGGCCATGAGTAACAACGCAACGACGGCAAGAAAATCGGCGCGGTGCTGGTGTCGGGCGGCGGCATTGCCGGCGTCCAGGCCTCCCTCGACCTGGCCAACAGCGGCTTCAAGGTTTATCTCGTCGAGCGCGACGCCGCCATCGGCGGCATGATGGCGCATCTGGACAAGACGTTCCCGACCGGCGATTGCGCCACCTGCATCGTCTCGCCCAAACTCGTCGAATGCGCGCGCAACCTGAACATCGAAATCCTGACGCTTTCCGAACTCGTCGGCTTGGAAGGCGAACCCGGCCATTTCAAGGCCACCGTCCGGCGGCATCCGCGGTATGTTGACGAGGACAAATGCACCGGCTGCAGCGAATGCACGCAGGTCTGTCCCGTGGACATTCCGGACGAATTCAACCGCTGCCTCGGCACCCGCAAGGGCATCGCCAAACTTTACGCCCAGGCCACCCCGAACATTTTCGGCATCCTCAAGAACGGTCACTCGCCCTGCAAACTGAAGTGCCCGGCCAGGGTCAACGTCCAGGGCTACGTCCAGCTCATCAAGAAAAAGGAATATCTCAAGGCGGTCGAACTCATCCGCCAGCGCAACCCGCTTTCGGCCATCTGCGGCCGCATCTGCACGCATCCCTGCGAATCCGAATGCACGCGGGGCAAGGCCGACGATCCCATCGCCATCCGGCTCCTGAAACGGTTCGCCTCCGACCAGGAAATGGCAATGCTCGCGGCGGGCAAACTCACCTTGCCGGAGGAAAAAACTCCCGCGCCGGACGCCAAAAAAGTCGCCATCATCGGCGGCGGCCCGGCGGGGCTCACCGCGGCCAACGACCTGGCCGATGCCGGTTTTGCGGTCACGGTTTATGAAGCGATGCCCGCTGCCGGCGGCATGTTGCGCTACGGCATTCCCGAATATCGCCTGCCCAAGAAAGTGCTCGACCACGAAATCGAAATCATCCGCCGCAAAGGCGTCAAGTTCGTCTATAACTGCCGCATCGGCCAGGACGTCACCGTCCAGACGCTCCAAAATGATTTCGCCGCGGTCTTCATTTCAGCCGGCGCACAGAAGAGCCGCAAGCTCCGCGTGGAAGGCGAGGACAAATCAGGCGTGCTGCACGGCGTTGAATTTCTCCGCGAAGCCGGTTCGGCCAAAAAGCCCGCCGTGAAAGGCCGCGTGCTGGTCATCGGCGGCGGCAACGTGGCGGTGGACGTGGCCCGGACCGCTCTGCGCCTCGGCGCGAAGAGCGTCGAACTGATTTCCCTCGAACAGCGAAACGAGATGCCCGCTTACAAGGAGGAAATCGAAGCCACGCTCGCGGAGAAAATCAAAATCCGAAACGGCTGGGGACCCAAATCGCATTCTCGGCAACGGTTCCGTAACCGGCATCGAGCTGAAACGTTGCACCCGGGTGTTTGATGACCAGAAACGCTTCAACCCGGCCTTCGACGAAAACGATCTCACTGTGGTTGAAGCCGACCAGATCATCGTCGCCATCGGTCAGTCGGTGGATGAGGAACTGGTCAGCCACATCAAGGTTGAAAACTTTCGCGGCTGTTTCAAGGCCGACCCGGTGACCGGCCAGACTTCCGTGCCCGGCATTTTTGCGGGCGGCGATAATGCGACCGGCCCGATGTCCGTGATTGACGCCGTGGCCGCCGGCAAGCGCGTCGCCGAATCCATTGAACGATTTTTGAAGGGTAAGGATTTGCTGGGCGGCCGGTTCGAGGAAAGCCTCCGGCCAATTCCCCAGGCATTCATGCCCACGCTCGACAAGGTCGAGAAAAAATCCCGGCCACATGCGCGGGAACTCGCCCCGGCCAGCCGGCTGAACAATTTCGACGAGGTTGAAATCGGCCTCACCGAGGAACAAGCTCTCGCGGAAGCAGAACGTTGCCTGAACTGCGCGCTCTGCTCGGAATGCAACCGCTGCGTCGAAACTTGCAAGCAGCACGCCATTGACCACGCCATGCGCGAGCGGACGGTCACGCTTGACGTCGGCTCGGTCATCCTGACTCCCGGTTTCAACGAGTTTGATGCCACGCGCAAGGGCGAGTTCGGCTACGGCCGCCATGCCAACGTCGTCACCAGCGTCCAGTTCGAGCGGATGCTGTCTGCCGCCGGCCCGTTCGAAGGCCACGTCATCCGCCTGTCCGACGGACACGAGGCGAAACGCATCGCCTGGATCCAATGCGTCGGTTCGCGTGATTCGACGTGCGGAAACGAGTATTGCTCTTCCATCTGTTGCATGATGGCCACCAAACAGGCCATGGTCGCTGGCGACCACGTCGAGGGACTGGACGCGACGATTTTCTACATGGACATCCGCGCGCACGGCAAGGATTTCGACCAGTATTACGAGCGCGCCCGGGCCAAGGAGAACATCCATTACGTCAAGAGCATCCCGTCGCGCATCGTCCAGTTGCCCGGCAGCAAAGACCTGCGGCTTTTGTTTCTCGACGAAACCGGCAAGATGGCGCAAAGGGAATTTGATCTGGTCGTTTTGTCCGTGGGCATGGAACCGCCGCACAGTATGGCGGGGCTGGCCGCCTGCCTGGACATCAAACTTAACGAATTCGGTTTCTGCGATACGGATCGCCTTCAGCCGCTCTGCACCTCGCGGCCCGGCGTGTTCGTCGGCGGCGCGGCGCAGGAACCCAAGGACATTCCGGAAACGGTGACGCAGGCCAGCGGCGCGGCGTCCATGGCGATGGAACTGCTCGCGTCGGCGCGCAATTCGCTCGTTACCAAAAAGACTTATCCCACCGAGCACGACGTCACCGACGAGGAGCCGCGCCTCGGCGTGTTCATCTGCCATTGCGGCATGAACATCGCGTCGGTCGTGGACGTCGAGCAAGTGATGAAACGTGTCGAGCACGAACCCAACGTGGTTCTGGCGACACACACCATGTTCACCTGTTCGGACACGAGTCTGTCGAACATCAAGGCGATGATTCATGAACACCGGCTCAACCGCATCGTGGTGGCGTCCTGCACACCGCGGACGCACGAGCCGCTGTTCCGCGAAACTTTGCGCGAAGCCGGGCTGAACCCGAACCTTTTCGATCTGGCGAACATCCGCGACCAATGTTCCTGGGTGCATTCGGCCGCGCCGGAAGCCGCGACAGAAAAAGCGGTTGAACTTGTCAAAATGTCCATCGCCCGGGCGCGCAGGCTCTGGCCGCTTGAAGGCGGCACGCTCGCTGTGGACCAGACCGGCATCGTCATCGGCGGCGGATTGAGCGGCATGACCGCCGCGATGGCGCTCGCCAACCAGGGGTTCAGCGTCCATCTGATCGAGCAGACTGGCCGTCTGGGCGGGACGCTGCACGATATTCACAACACCTTCGAGCACGACGACATCGCCACCTTCACGCGCGGTCTGATTGACGAAGTCCAAAAACATCCCCGCATCAAGCTTTACCTCGAAGCCGAAATCACCAGCATCAAGGGCCACATCGGCAAGTTCCATCTGGCGCTCGCCGAAGGCGGCGAAATCACCGGCGGCGCCATCGTCGTGGCCACGGGCGCGCAACCGGCCAAGACCGCCGAATTTTTATACGGCAAATCGGACAGCGTTCTGACACAGGTCGAACTGGAAAAGCGGTTGCACGAACAAGACCTGGCCCGCGAAGGGACAAAACATCGTCATGATTCAGTGCGTCGGTTCGCGCAACGAAAGACATCCGTATTGCAGTCGTATCTGCTGCTCGATGGCTGTCAAAAACGCGCTGGCCATCAAGAAACTGGACCCCAGCGCCAACGTCTATGTGCTTTACCGCGACGTCCGGACCTACGGCTTCCGGGAAATTTACTATCAGCAGGCGCGCGAAGCCGGAGTCGTTTTCATCCGTTACACGCCGGAAGCGCCGCCGCAGGTAAACGATGACAACGGCTTGGTCGTCACGCTTAAGAGTCCCGACTTCCCCGAACCGCTTGCGATCGAAGCCGACAACGTCGTGCTCAGCACCGGCGTGGAGGTGGATTTGAAGAACAACAAACGCATCTCGGACATGCTCAAGGTGCCGCTCAACGCCGACGGTTTCTACGTGGAAGCCCACATGAAACTGCGGCCCGTGGATTTCACCACCGAAGGCATTTTCCTTTGCGGCCTGGCCCATTCGCCGAAGTTCATTGACGAAAACATTTCACAGGCGCGCGCCGCCGCCGCGCGGGCGGCCACGGTGCTTTCCAAAACGCAGCTTGATGTCAGTGCCCAGGTTTCCTACGTGGACCAGCAGAAGTGCATTTCGTGCATGACTTGCGTCACCGTCTGCCCGTACACCGCGCCGTTCTGCAATAAAGACGGCAAGGGGCAGATTGAGGCCGCCAAGTGCATGGGCTGCGGCATTTGCGCCGCCGAATGCCCGGCCCGCGCCATCCAGTTGCATCATTTCGAGACCGACCAGTTCGAGGTGATGATCAAGGAATTGTTCGCCGGTACGAATGTCGAAAACGTTGAACACGCCGCGACCACGTGTTGTCCGGCTGAAATGTTATTGGCAAAAAACTAAGCTATGGCATCCCAAGTTTTTGAACCCAAGATTGTGGCCTTTTGCTGCCACTACTGCGCCTATTCGTCGGCGGATTTGGCCGGAGTCATGCGCATCCAGTATCCGCCCAACGTGCGCATCATTCGCACGCCCTGCACGGGCCGGCTGGAAACGGAATTTTTCATGAAGGCTTTGGAAAACGGCGCGGACGGCGTGCTGGTGGCGGGTTGCCTCGAAGGCGGCTGCCATTTCGTGGAAGGCAACCTCTGCGCCAAACGCCGGGTCAATTACACCCGCGACATGCTGGAGGAAGTCGGCCTCGAAAAGGAACGTCTGCGCATGGTCAACATTTCCGCCGCCATGGCGCGGCCGTTGGCGGACACGATCACCGACATGGTGGAAACCGTCCGCAAACTGGGGCCCAACCCATTGAACGGAAAATCCGAAATCCGAAATCCGAAATCCGAATTATGATAGTCGCACAACGAAAAAACATACCCGAACTGATGTCCATCGTGGACGCGCACCGGAAAGTGCTCCTCCTCGGTTGCGGCACCTGCGTCACCGTCTGCCTCGCCGGCGGACAACGCGAAGTCAGCATCATCGCCTCGGCCCTGCGCATGGCGGCCAAGTTGAAGGACCGCGCGCTTGAGGTCGAGGAACTCACCATCGAGCGCCAGTGCGACAACGTCTTCCTCGAACAGGCCGCCGAAGCGATCAAGAAAACCGACGCCGTGCTTTCACTCGGCTGCGGCGCCGGCGTGCAGGCCTTGGCCGAACGTTTCACCGGCAAACCGGTTTATGCCGGGCTCGACACAGCCTTCATCGGCATCTTGGAGGAACGGGGCGTCTGGGCGGAGAAATGCGCGGCCTGCGGTTCGTGCGTGCTCCATCAATACGGCGGCATCTGCCCCATCACGCGTTGTGCCAAGAAAATGATGAACGGCCCGTGCAGCGGCTCGCGCGAAGAACACTGCGAAGTCAACACCGACCGTCCGTGCGCCTGGCAGTTGATTTTCAAACGACTGAAGGAAATCGGGCAGCTCGACCGGTTGAAGGAAATCAAACAGCCCAAGAACTGGCGACCGAGCCAGTCCGGCGGCTGCCGGACAATAATCCGCGAAGACCATCGGGTGTAAGCTAAGGCGCGACAAGTCCGCTTTTGATTTCACGCTCGTTGCGCAGAGGATTCAGAATTCCACGTCGCGTCACTTTTCGTCCAGGGCGGCAATGATTCGCCGCACTTGGGCCGTTTCCAGTTTTTCATCCTCCCACCGTAGCAAAAAAGCGTTGCCTCACGCGGCAACTGAAATTCAGCGAAACAGATCGCTGTGCGTGCCCGTGCGTTCAAACCGGACATGACTGCCGTTTTCCGTGAGCGTGTAGATCAGAACCCAGTCCGATTCAACATGACAGTCGCGGCTGCCGGCAAAGTTGCCGCGCAGAGGATGGTCTTTGTGTTGCGACGGCAATGGTTCACCGTCAATCAGAAGTTCAAGGACGGCTTTAAGCCGGGCCAAATTCTTGCCGCGTTTTCCGGCCAGCTTGACATCTTTCTTGAATTGATTGGTGCGGCTGAAGGTTCTCACATGCCCAAATCTGCGTAGAGTTCCTTTTTGCTGCGAAAACGCTTTACACCCCGGCCCGTCTTGCTCGCGTTGAGCGTGCGGGCGGTGAGCGCGTTTGGAATCCGCACATCGAAAGGCAGGCCGCGTTGCAGTTTGATCTGCCGGTAAAGCAGATGAACCGTTTCGGAAGCCGTCAGCCCCAGATGGTCGAGGATGTCTTCAACCTCGCTCTTGAGGCCGGGCTCAACCCGGGCACGAATGGTGGCGGTTTTGCTCATCAGACGAATGTAGCCCTGTTGTAGCTACATGGCAAGAGGTTTCCGGAGGCAAAGAGGACGTACGCGAGGAGATCGTGAACAGAAGGCAACGAAGTGAACGAAGAAGACAAGATCGTCTCCAATCTTTGTTGACTCCGTTTTCTTCTGTGAAAGTCAGTAAAAGTGAACGCATTCGAATTGTGACATTTCTGCTCGGGAAGCTACGGCGTGACAAGTCCGCATTCGGTTTCGGGCCTCTTTGCGCGGTGGATTTAGAATTCCACGTCGCGGCACTGCAAGTGGCTTTTTTTGCCCAGTAGATGCCGATCTCGTGTGTGTAAATGGCGATTTCCCTGCTGGGTTTGGTAATTGGCAGCCAATTGCAACCCAATTCAGTCATTTTTCTTCAAAACAAGGGATTTTTGCTTGAAAGCAAAGCCTTTGTGCTTGGCGGCAAGGAGGCTTTGAAGATAAGAAAACGGGTGGGGTCAGGTATCTGTTTGTGGTTTGATTCCATGTCCCGGCCAGTTGGAAGAAAGGCAAAACAAAGGCTGAAGCTGGAAGGCTGAAGTTTATTTGACGTAGCTGTCGTAAAGCAGTTTTGCCGTGATGGCCAAAACCATCGCAATGAAAATGGGCCGGATGAATTTTGCGCCTTTCGCCACCACCATGCGCGAGCCGATGCGCGCGCCCAGAAGCTGGCCGAATCCCATCACCAACCCGGGAACAAACAACACATAACCGCCCAGCAGGAAGAACAGCAGCGAACTGATGTTGCTGGCGAAATTCATGACTTTGGTGTAGCCGGTGGCTTTGGTGAGATTGAAGCCGAGGCCGAGCACGAAAGCCATGGCCCAGAACGTGCCCGTGCCCGGTCCAAAAAAACCGTCATAAAAACCCAATAACAGTCCAAAACCGACATAGAACCACACCCGCGACAGGCGCGGATGCGCGTCGGTATCGCCGAGATTCGGTTTCAGGAGGAAATAGACCGCAACGACGATCAGCAGAATCGGGATGGCGCGCACCAGAAAATCCTTCGGCAACCGCTGCACAAGCAGCGTGCCCAATGCCGCTCCGATGAACGTGATGGCAAATCCCAGTTTGCAGTCTGACAACGACACCGTTCCGGCGCGGGCATAATGCCACGTGGCGCTTCCGGAGCCGAACGAGGCTTGGAGTTTGTTCGTGCCGAGGGCGAACTTTGGGTCAATCCCCAGATTCATCAGCACCGGCAGCGTGATCAAACCGCCGCCACCGGCGACCGAATCCACGAATCCGGCAACGAGTCCCGTCCCGAACAGCAGCGGCAGGTGCCACGGTTGTACCATGGCGAGAAATTAACCCAGACGCATGCCGGGCTAAAGTAGAAAGCCAGCGGCAGGACCGATACCATCGCTAAACTCGACACTTTACTTTCGACTATTTTATCCAAAACTTTCAAAGGAAAAGTATGACGCCAAATCCAGTCGTGGAATCATCGGTCAAACCACAGCCACATCGCAGTCGTCCGTTTTATCACCGGTTCTTGCTGGCATTGGGGCTGTCGGCCGGTGTGATCGGATTTGCGCTGGTTCTCGGCATCTTGGGCTATCATTTCATCGCCGGGTTCAACTGGGTGGACTCGCTGCTGAACGCGTCCATGATCCTTTCGGGCATGGGGCCGGTCGGCGAGTTGAAATCGGATGCGGCAAAAGTGTTTGCCTCGGCTTACGCGCTTTTCTCGGGGTTGGTCTTGATCACTGCCACGGGGATTTTGCTTGCGCCCATTTTTCACCGGGTGCTGCACCGTTTTCACTTCGAGGAACGTGATTTGCGATGACGTATCATCCGCATCTGCAAGCCGAGTCCGCCGCCAAACTCGATGCTTTACTTCCGACCATTTTGGACAAAACCTTCACGGGTTAATCATGAACACTCCCTCACGCACGCCGGGCATTTGCCGGATTGACCAGCCGGAAAAGCATAATCACGGTTTTTTTGTGCGGCTGCAGCGCAAAGGCAAAATCCATTCCGCATTTTTCACGGACATAAAGTACGGCGGTTGGGGGCAGGCGTTCGATGCTGCGCAAAAGCATTATCAGAAGATGCTGGAGAAATTCGGCTTCGCAAAAATGATGCCGCGCCGCCGCTGGGCGGAGATTCGGAGGCGCAAGGGTTCGTCCGCCATCGTCGGCGTGCAGTTGCAGGTGGTGCGGCGATACGGCACGGTGAGGAAGTATTGGAAGGCGACTTGGAGTCCGGAGCCGTATGTGGTCGCACGAAAAGTCTTTTCGGTGCGAAAGTATGGGTACAGAAAAGCGAGGCGATTGGCCATTCGCACCCGTCGCGCAGGTGTCCGGAATATGAAACCTGCCGCCTAGCCTGCGCCTTTCTGTCAGGTCTTCCCTTTTTCTTTTTCTTCGAAGATGAAAACTTCCGGCGGCTCGATGACGCCGGCGTCTTTCATGGCCGCCTTCAATTTCTTGGATTTCAGGAACTTTGTCGCTTTTGCGGCAGTTTCCCACCGGAAGAGCAGGCAGAGATTGTTCGACTTTCGCGGGACACGCCCAACGATATAGGAGGTTTCTCCGCCGGCCCGGCGGTCGGGCAGGAACGCGTCGAATACTTTCTTCCATTTCGCGTAGTTTCTGATTCGGTGTCGGACAAATATTGTGACCATAGATTAATTATTGGTTCAATTGCAGACAACAGCGTGGCGAAATGTCGCACAGAGCGAGGCACAATCAAGGGCCAACCGGCAGCGGGTAGGTTTTATGCGTGGGTCGCGTTCGATTTTGAGCGCGGCCGGTTCCACGGCTTGTGGTTTTTTCCGCCATCGGCTATTTTCGCCTCATGCCGATTTACGAGTTTCATTGCGAGCGGTGCGAGAAGGACAGCGAAATCCTGGTGCGTTCCAGCAATTGGAAGGGAACGAAGTGTCCGCATTGCGGCTCGCCAAAGCTTTCCAAGAAAATCTCTGCGTTTGCCTCAGCCGCTTCCGGCGGCGGCGGTGGGGAGGCGTCTTCCCGTTGCAGCGGGCGCGGCTGCGGTTGCGGTGGCGGGCGGCATCGACATTGACTGCACGAACGTGCGCCGTTGAATCGTTACAACGTTGCAACGACGGGCAAACGGCCGAGGTAACGTTTCGGCACTGCAATGCGGCAACGGACTCCTCAACGGCAGACTTGCATTGCTCGCAAACGCGACAAATCCTCCACTGCCCAATCCGGTTGATGACGTTTTAATTCGTCCAATGAATAGCTGGCGGTGCCCACGGCCAGGACTTTCGCGCCGATCGCCCGTGCGCAGCCGATGTCGCGCGGTGTGTCGCCCACGACGAGCACCTCGTCGCCGCGCAATTCTTGCTTAAGGATTAGACTACCGCGTTGTTTGGCGATGGCGGCGATCTGATTGCGGTCTTCGTGATCGTCGGCAAACGCGCCGGTCTCAAACAGGTCCCAAAGTTGAAAATGGCGCAGTTTGATTTCCGCGCCGAGGCGGATGTTCCCGGTCAGCAGGCCGACCAGCGGCGGTTGGGAAAGGGTTTTCAATTCGTGGATGAATTCCAGCACGCCCGGGCACATTTCGGTCCTGCTATGCGAGAGGAGATGATCGAGCCAGAAGACGTAGCGATCAAAAAAACGCTGAAAATTCTGCGGCGTTGGCTCAATGTTGTGGTAACCGAAGAACTCGCGGACGAGACTCACGTCGGTGCGGCCGCCGAATTTCAAGCGCTCAATGCCGTCCACCGCGTTGAACTCGGTGGCGAACACTTTGGCAAACGCCTTGACGCCGGCGCGGCCCGTGTGGACGAGCGTGCCGTCAACGTCGAACAAAACCAGACGCACCATAGGCAGCCAACGTAGGCGATTGTGACTGCCGCGGCAACGCCGGTGTGCCGTAAAAAATGCCGGGAAATTGCCGCTGGCAATCCGAACCCGGTGGAATATGATGGGAGCAGGCACTATTATATCAGTGATGGAAAGCGATGAGACTGAATCGGTCATTCACGCTCACTGAGATGCTGGTGGTGATCGCAGTTATCGGCATTCTTGCCGGACTGCTGCTGCCAACGCTGCACCACAGCAAGGAGTACGCCTATACAACGACGTGTATTAACAACCTCAAACAATGGGGCGATGCCCTGCATGTCTACGCGGCGGATCACGGCGATTTTCTGCCGCCCGAAGGTTGGGCTAATCCCAAACTACCCAGCCATTTCGTCAACGGCTGGTATGTTCAGCTCCCTCAAGTGCTTCGAATACCCCCTCTCTATGGCATGCCGTGGCGGACCGATTCGAATATTTATCCACACAACTCAGTTTGGATTTGCCCCAGCAATCCGCGTCGCAGCAACGGCTATGAGCTGTTTCACTACTGCCTGAACGAATATGTTGACGGTACCGGTGCCAATGATCAGCCAACGACGCTTTCCGCCGTGCCAAGACCCTCCGACGTGGTGTACTTGTTTGACAGCAAAAATGAGCCGGCAATCGGCAGCTGGACTTTCGTCCACACGAATTTGCACACCGGCGGCGCGAATTTTCTCTTTCTCGACTCGCACGTCGTCCGCCTCAAGGCCGCCGATTACTGGGATCCTGTCACCCAAAAGGCGATTACCAACAATCCATCCATTGTGTGGATTCCGCAGTGAGTCGCCGATTCCCTCTGCTTCCGCGATAGTGAGGGCTTGCTGTGCTCCCGACAAACGGAGCATGACAAGATGATGTGAGGGATGTCACCGGCAGTGAAATCATTTTTCACACCAGCTTCCCCACCATCTGCTCGTGCAGAATTTCCTTCAGCGTCAGCGCTTCCGGTTGTAACTGGCTTGGGAATACTTCAACCGCGTCAGTTCGGCGGCCCGCTCGTTCAACGACGCGTCGGATTCAAACTCGACCCAGTTCACGCCCGCGTCGGAATTCGCGGTGTCACATATTGCCTGTTGCCAATCCGTTTTGGCCAGCGACAAGGGCGGCGGTTGTACAGAGCCTTGAATCAGCAGTCCGGATTTATTGCGCCGCTGGGCTGCGCCGGCAATTTTCTTTCCACGCCAGAGCAAGTCGGATTTCTCGTGACCGATAAAACACGCGCTGGGAATTTTGGATTTCGGATTGCGGATTGCGGATTTTCTGGATTGAAGTGCCAGTTCGGTTGCCACGCCGAGTCGTGCAAACGCGTCCCGAATCCATTCATGAACGCGACGGTAGCTCTCGACGGCAGCAAGCGAATACCACTCGTGATTCGTTGGAAACGCGAGGCTGTAAGTCCAGTCTGTGTCGTGCGGCACAATGCCGCCGCCGGTGGGCCGGCGGATGAGCGGTCGCAACAGCGTGGCACGCTCGGCCTCGGTGAATTTCTGGAAGTAGCCGAATGTCGCCGCAGGTTCCGTCCAGCCATAGAAGCGGAGCACCGCTTTGCCCAACCGCGGCATGGCTTCGAGCAGCGCCTCGTCCAGCGCCATGTTGAATGCGGCGTCGCTCGCGCCAGTGTTAAGGAGAAACCAGTTCATTAAGCCACGGATTTACACGGATGAAACGCAAATGGGAAATTTATGCGCATAAAAATCGCAGGTGAATTTATCCGTGCTCAATCTGTGTTTCATCTGTGGCTAAATATTCTTCACTCCAATCTGCGGGCAGAGTTTTTGGATCTCGCAATTTTCGCAGTCTGGCTTGCGCGCATTGCAACGGCGGCGGCCATGCCAGATGAGCCAGTGGGCGAACAACGTCCACAGCTTTCGCGGCACGAGCGCCATCAAGTCCCGCTCGATTTTCTCCGGGTCTTTTTGTTGCGTCAAACCCAGCCGCTGCGACAGCCGCGTCACATGCGTGTCCACAACGACACCGACATTGATTCCGAACGCCGTGCCAAGGACGACGTTGGCCGTTTTGCGCCCGACGCCGGCAAGCTGTGTCAATTCTTCCATTATCTGCGGAACTTTGCCACCGTGACACTCGACCAGTTTGCGGCAGCAAGCCTGGATGTTCTTCGCCTTGTTCCGATAAAAACCGGTGCTCTTGATGTCCTGCTCGAATTCAGCCGAGTCGGCATTCGCATAGTCAGCGGCGGTGCGATACTTCTTGAACAACTTCGCCGTGACCATGTTCACACGCTTGTCGGTGCATTGCGCCGAGAGAATCGTGGCGACGAGCAGTTCGAGCGGCTTGACGTGGTCCAGTTCGCAGTGCGCATCAGGGTAAGTCTTCCGCAAACCGGCGATGATTTTTTTCAGTCGCGCGGCTTTGGCTCTGGCGGTTTCGCGTGGCATCAAAACGATTCTGGCACGACACTGGAAAATAAAAAAGCCCGGATGCAAACGTCCGGCTGAATGATCTGGCCGAAACTATTTTGCCGCCGGCGCGTTGGTAACCGCGCTGACTCCCGCCGCGGCTTTGTTGGCGTCGCCAACGGACTTGTCGTTCGCCGCCTTTTTCAGCCGGTCCTCGGTTTGTTTCTGGTCAATCTGCTTTTGGATTTCAGCCGAGGGATTGCCGTATTTGCCATCCGTCCAACGGTAAAGCCGGCCCTGGCTGTCATTGAGGAACGCCCAGACAAACCAAATCAAAAACGCAAATAGCAGCAGTTTGGGCCACACGGACGGTTTCTCGGCATATTCGTCCGCCGCACTAAAAGTGGAACCCGGAGGCAGAGCCGCCACGCCGGTCAAAGCGCCGCCGAACGGCACGTTCATCCTGGCTTTGGCGTTCACCGCCCAGCCGTTGGCGTCGAGAATCGGGCCGAGGTTGCGTTTGCGCAATTTCAACCATGCGATGGCCATGGACGGCGCGGAAATGACCAGCATGATGCCGATGATCACCAAAGGAATCTGCCATTGTTCAAATCCTTTAAGAAAACCCAATATGCCCGCGAACGCCGCCGCCAAAGTGCCCAAAGCCAAACTGAGCAACGCGATGACGCTCGGATCAAACGCCGGTTTTGCCGGAGCAGCCGGAGCCGCGGCGGTCGCCGGAGCAGCTGGCGTGTTTGCCGCTGTGGTCAATTGCGCACTGGCTTCGGCATCAGCCGCCGCCGCTTGCTTGGCAGCGCGTTCTTCGATCATGCGCACCAGCTTTTTATAGGGCGACCAAAATGCCTGCCGGATGCTGATCGGATTGTCCACGATCTTGGTGATGGTGGCATCCCAATCGCGTCCCTTGCGGTCGTAAAAAATTCCGTTGCGACCGACAATGAGGTTGTCGGAATCGCCACCGGTGAATGCAGCAACGATGGACAGTTTTTCTCCGCTGCCCTTTCGCACGCAATCGCAGTAGGCGAGATAGGTGCCGGCCATGCCCGCCATCGCGGCATGTTTGCCCGCGTCGTCCACCGAGAGGCAGAGATCGCAACTGCGCTGGTCGAGATACAGTGTGCCGGCCTGAAAAATGGCCTTGTCCTTCCGCCCGTAAAAATCGGCGAAGTTCACAAAGTTGCGGCAGAGTTTGGCCAGATCGCGATGATAATGAATCAGGCGATGCAGGCCGATAACGGCGACGGAATTGCCTTCCTCGGCTTTGTCCTTCGTGATCAGCGCGGTCAATGTTTCCTTGGCCTTGGTGGCGAGAATTTCCCGAGCCCGTTTCAATCCGATTTTTTCAATCGCTCCACCGGTTTTGCCCACGTTCCAAGCATCGAAGGCGGCGAGTTTGCCGACCAGCGTGTTCCAATCGGCCTCAGTCAGCACCGTCCGGCGCCGAGCAGCGGCGTAATGGCGTGCGTTTGCAACGCCACAATTGCACCGGCCCACGCGGGATTGATGCCTTGTGTCAGCGGCAGCGGAGTTGTGGCTCCCACTTGCGCCAGCGGAAGGCTTGCGATGTCGGCGTGATTGCTCGTCAAATCCTTTGCGCCCAGCGCGGCGTATTCCTTTTCGTCGCGGTTCAGGGCGCTGACGGAACGGGGATCGAATGCAGCAAGCCGGCCGCGCGCAAAGTAATCGTCCACTTTGGCCTTCACGGCCCGGACGGCGGCGGCGGCGGCTTCGGTGTTCACGCCGAGCGGCAACACAGTCGCGTCGCCTTCCGCTTTTTTCCACCAGTCGGAATAAGCAGCAGCCTCGGCAAAAAATTGGTCCACATTGGCCTGGCTGATGCCGGGCTTGCCGCTGACATCCGTTTCAGCACCGACGCAATTGATGATGTCGCCAATGACCGCTTTGGTGGCGTCGTCGCTGGCTGAATCTGCGGGCACGATGCCGTCGCCGTTGAAAGGCTTTGCCGCAAAGGTCTGGGCGGCGGTGGCGGCCTCGTCAAAGGTGACTTCGCCGTTGTCGGCCTTGGCCAGAACCTGCCGGGCGAAATTGGCGATCAATTTGCCTTCCGGCGTTGCGTCATTGATGGCAAACGGTCGCAGAGTCGGGCTGCCCTTGAGCAAATCGTCCGGATTTTTCATCAGGCCGCCAGCCCACTTCGCGGCGGCGATGAGTTCCGGCGCGCGGACGCGACCGTCTTTGTCGGTGTCAATCAACGCGAGCGTCGTCTTGTCAAATTCGACGCCCGTCGTGGGACACGCCAGCGCGACCCAAAGCTTCTGGTCGAGCTGGTCCAAGTTTAGGAGGTCATTTCCAGAACCGATGACAACCTGATTAAAGCCACCTGCGCGGAAGAATTTCCATGTGTAAGAAGCATTCGTCTTCATAAATTGTCCCCGAGCAACTGAGTTTGCGGGGGAAGCTAGCATAAAACGCCGGTTTGTAAAATCAGGAAATATTAATGAACTTCGGCCCGCGCCTGATTGTAGTGTCGGGTTAGGATCTGGGATGCGGGGACTGCAACCCATCTGCAGGCGGATTGCAGGCGGTCTGCAGAACGGGGAATTGAAGCGTCGTTCGCTCTTGACGGGCGGATTTGGGTTCATTTGCATAAGGTTAAACAGGCCTTTCAAACTGTCCAAATCTCAACTGGGGCAGACCATTTTTTTCAAAAAGAAATCCACACCGTAACCAAAGAGGAAAAACTCGGCTATCTAACCCCAGAAGAATATGGATAAGCGTCCCGATTTGCTGATGCTGGCCGATTCGACTTTAAGTGAGCTTTGCCAGATTCGATACCGCCTACCTCTTTTGACTTAAACGGACTTGTCGTGTGTGGTTTTAATTCGACGTGAGGCTTAAGGGTTAGTTTGAGCCGTTAAGTCGTAACAAGCCAGGCCATCGTTGGCCAGGCGGACATAAAGAAGGCCGTTGGCAAAAGCAGGCGACGACCACAGCTTGCCGTTAATCGGTACATTGGCTAAGAGCTTGCCGGTCAGCGCCTCCACTAAGATCAGGCGCTTGCCTTTATCACCGAGCACGATCAGCTTGCCATCCGCCAGAATCGGCGAAGAGTATTGCGGGTCGGGGATGGAACAGACCCAGCGGGGTTGACCAGTCGCCAGGTCATAACAGGTCAGGCTGGTGTCCGTGTCGTCCTGCTGGCGGCCGGCCGCGTAGACCCGCCCATTGTCAAGGATCGGGCTACTATAGGGATCGAAATACTTCACTGCCCACAGCAGCTTCGGCCCGGCATCGGTCAGGTGATAGGCCCCTAATTTTCCACGCCAGTAAACTGCCAGGTCGTCTCCGACTAACGATGGTGTCGGAGCGCAACCCTTGCCGGTTTTATTACCCTTAACATCCCAGAAGACTGTGCCGTTGTCCGCCGCGACGCAGCACATTCGCCACATCCCGCAATAGACTAGATATGCCTTCCCGTCATGCAGCCAGCGCACCGGCGAGGTCATCGCGCCGGAATAGCCGCCCGACTCCGGTGCGGTCCACACAGTCTGACCGGTCTGTGTGTTCAGCCCATAGCACGGTCCCAGCATGGTAGCGGCGATATCATTAACGACAATAAAGGATGATGACACCTCTTGGTTGGTTCTGTTGACTGTGGGATCTTTCGCCGGCACACCGGTATCCTGCTTCCAGAGTGATGCGCCGGTGGTGGCATCCAAGCAATAGCTGACGCGAGCGCCTGTAATGTAGAGCCGTCCCGCGACCACGCAGGGTGTGGCAGAGGCGTTGTGCATGGTCGGACGCGAGGTGAACTGTTGGATCCAGATCGTATCGCCGGTCTGGGCGCTCAGGCAGACCACCAGCTCCTGATTCTTTGCTTTATCGTGGATGAACATGTAGACGCGTCCTTGGGCGACCACCGGACTACCATCGCCGCCAGCGTAGTGCAGGGGGCGAGATTCCCAAACTTTCTTCGGACCGCTCTCGGACCAGGCGGAGGCCAACGGTGGAGAGCTATTGGCCACGCCGGTGCGATCCGGGCCACGCCATTGTGGCCAGTCAGGTGTCAGGTTCGCCGGCGTGGCCGCAGTCATTCCTTGTCCCAACCGCCGTCCGCTTGGTCCCGCCGGTCCTGCCTTGGGCGGGGACTGCGCCGGGGGACCGACGAGATCGGCATGATATTGAGCGGTGGCCTCAATTTGTTTTTTCTCCACCGCCATCGCGTTGGTCGCGTTGTAGTGAAAATGCTTCTGCAACTCCGGATTTAGCTCCTTCAATTTGGCATTGGCCATCCCGCCGGGGCAAGTGAAGTAAATGTCCGTGGGCGTAACGGCGACGACGGTCACGTTGCTGAATACGTTGTCACCCACCTTGAGCACCGGCAATTTTTCAACCGCGCAAACCTTCAGCGCGATAATCAACAGTCCCAGTGCAAGGCATTTCCCCAAACGTATGTACCGTCCAATCCTTAGTTCCATACTCAACCTTTTGATTGTTGAAAGAGCCAAACCACGTTATCAGACTTCCATCAAGCATTACCGGTGCCGTCCTCGTTGAGAAGAGACTAAACTTGGCTGCCGGAGTGGAGCGGCAACCTGGGCGAAGTGAAGCGGTGGCGCAGTTCGGTCGCGTGAGGTGTCTTGGGGCAAGCCAGTCTTTCGGCTTAACTCGCCCGCACTCGCCATGCGCGCGGCTACTTTGCGAATTGGACGAAAGCGGCGGGATCAAAGTTTGCTGAAATTTTCCAGTTCGGCAATAAAGGCATTCGGACCCCCTTTGAGATAGCCGGTTTGCCTTCCCAATTCCTTGCCGTCGGAGTTCAGCAGCACATAGGTGGGATAGCCGTTCACGCCGAATTGTCTGGTCAAGGCGGCATTGGATCGCTTGACGTCGTCGCTCTGCGGCGTGTGACGCAGAAAATCCACCGTTACGAGGACAAGTTTTGCCTTGGCGTAACCGGCAAACTGGTCGGTGGACAAAATGTCGTGGTCAAACTTGATGCACCAAGGACACCAGTCGGAGCCGGTGAAATCGAGCAGCACCAGCTTGTTTTCCGACTGCGCCTGGCTCAAAGCACCGGCCAAAACCGTTCTCCCTAAATCTTCCGGGGCGGGCGCGTTGGTGGGCGTCGGCGCGGAACGGTCTTTGTTGGACAGCACCAGCGCCGGGTGACTGACGAGATTGGCATGGTATAGGGCGTCGGCCTCAATCTGTTTTTGCTCCACCGCCATCGCGTTGGTCGTGTTGTAGTGAAAATGCTTTTGCCACTCCGGGTCGAGCTCCTTCAATTTTGCATTGGCCATCCCGCCGGGAAAAGTGAAGTAAATGTCCGTGGGCGTAACGGCGACGACGGTCACGTTGCTGAACACGTTGTCACCCACCTTGAGCACCGGCAATTTGTCATCCGCCCAAACCTTTGGCGCGATGATCAGCAGTCCCAGTGCAATACATGTCTCCAAACGCATGTTCCGTCCAATCCTTAGTTCCATACGCAACCTTTCGATTGTTGAAAGAGCCAAACCACGTTATCAGACTTCCATCAAGCATTACCGGTGCCGTCCTCGTTGAGAAGAGACTAAACTTGGCTGACGGAATGGAGCGTCCCGTTGGTGGCGCACCGAGCCTTACCCCACCGCCTGCTGCCTCGCCCAGGCGTCAGCGTCCAGAATTTGCTCCAGCGTGGGATGAGCAACAACTTTGTGGCGCTCCATCGTGTGTCGCACGAATTCGGTGATTTGCGGGAAGTTGATCCGGCCATTCACGAACGCTTCGACCGCCACTTCATTCGCGGCGTTCAACACCGCAGGCAAAGTGCCGCCGACCTCGCCGGCCCTGCGCGCCAACAACAACGACGGGAAACGGTCCGGGTCCTGGTCTTCAAATGTCAGGCTGCCGAGTCTGGCAAAATCGGTTTGCACGCGCTCGCTCGGTGCGCGGTCGGGATACGTGAGCGCGTATTGAATCGGCAGGCACATATCCGGTGTGGAAAGCTGCGCCAACAACGCCCCGTCCACAAACTCCACCATCGAATGAACGATGCTTTGCGGATGCACCAACACGCCGACGCGCGCCATTTCGATGTCGAAAAGCCAGCGCGCCTCGATCATTTCCAGTCCTTTGTTGAAGAGCGTTGCTGAATCAATGGTGATTTTGCGGCCCATGACCCACGATGGATGCTTGAGCGCGCGCTCGACCGTAATGCTCGGAAATTCTTCCTTGGGCGTGTTGCGGAACGGCCCGCCGGATGCCGTGAGCCAGAGTTTGCGGACGGAACTCGGAGGTTTGCCATCGAGGCATTGGAAAATCGCAGAATGTTCGCTGTCCACAGCCAGCACGCGTACACCATATTTGCGCGCCTCGCGCATCACGATTTCGCCGGCCATGACGAGAATTTCTTTTGAGGCGATAGCGATGTCTTTACCGGCGCGAATCGCCGCCAGCGCCGGCTTTAACCCCGCCGTGCCGACAATGGCGATGAGCACAATGTCCGCACCGGGCAGCGTTGCCAGCTTGAGCAAACCTTCATTGCCGGAATAAACCTCGCACGCTGTTCCAAGCAAACCGCGAAGTTGCTCCGCTTTGGCGGGATCGTTGATGGAAATTGCTTCGGGCTGTTGCTTGCGAGTTTGTTCCAGCAGCAATTCGACGTTGTTCCCCGCCGCCAGTCCGAGCAGACGAATCCGGTCCGGCAAATCCTCGGCAACCTTGATAGTGCTGGTGCCGATGGATCCGGTGCTGCCAAGTAGAACGACATTCTTCATGGATGAGTCAACACGTGTCGCAGGTACAGATACATGATGGGGGCATTGAACAGCAAACTGTCCAGCAAGTCGAGGATGCCGCCGATGCCCGGAAAGAATGTGCCAGAATCTTTCACGCCAGCCTCGCGTTTGAACAACGACTCAATCAAGTCGCCGACAACGGCGGTCGTGCTCAAAAGGACGCCCAGCACGACGGCGTGAAACAAATTCATCCCTTGCATTCGGTCGCCGAGGAAATGTGCGAACACGAGACTGGCCGCGGTCGAAAGCACAATCGCACCGCCGAACCCTTCCCAAGTTTTGGCGGGGCTGATGCGCGGAATCATTTTGTGCCGCCCAATCAGCGAACCGACCGCATACGCGCCGGTGTCGCTGAATTTCGTGACGAGGATGAAATAAAGCACATAGAACTTGCCGTTATTCCCAATGTTCGGAAAGAAATTGATTTTCTGGATGAAATTCAGCAGCCACGGCACGTACATCAGGCCGAACAGCGTGGTGGAAATTGCCAGGATTCCCGCCGTGTTGCTGCGCGAGACGAATTGCCGCACACAGAGTCCAAGCACGAAAAAAATGATGAAGCTCGTCTCAAAATCATTGACGCGCGCCGGTGAGCCTTGCGTCCCGATGTGCCCGGTCAAGTTCAGAAACGCGCCGACCATCAACAGCAACCCGCCGATCAGACCGCAGCCTTTGAAGCAAACCAAGTCGCGTTTCTCAACCAGCCCGTAAAATTCCGCGAGGCCAAACGTCGCCAGAAAAACCATGATGAACAGAAAGACGTAATCAGAAATCGCTCTGTTCCCTGAAAACAAAGCCGCGAGAATTACCGACCAAAGAATCACCGAGGTGATCAACCGACGAAGAAAGACTTTCCCTTTCGGAAGCGGTTGGGATTGGTCGGCGGTTTCTGACATCGGCGGGAAGTTAGCAAGGCGCGGCGGAATTGCCAACACCGACATTCGTCAAGTGCTTGCGCCAAAACGGAGTTTCAAACTGGCAATCGGAAATTTCAGACGCCGCCGAACCGCCGGTGACGCCGGGCATATTCTTCCAGCGCGGCGAAGAATTGCGGCTTGCGGAAATCCGGCCAGAGTGTCGGCGTGATGACCAGTTCGGCGTAGGAAATTTGCCAGAGCAAAAAATTGCTCACACGCATCTCGCCACTGGTGCGGATGAGCACGTCCGGGTCGGGAAAATGGCGCGTGTAAAGGTGCTCCGAAACAACCTCGTCGTTGATGTCGGCGGGGTCGAGTTTGCCGCTTTTGGCTTTCTCAACAATGGCGCGTACGGCGTCCACGATTTCGGTCCGCCCGCCGTAGCTGAGCGCCATCACGAGCGTAAGACCATTGTTTTTTGAAAGCGTGTGGACGGATTTTTTTAGCTGTTCCTGCACCTTCTGCGGCAACCGGTAAATCTGGCCGATGACCTCCAACCTGACGTTGTTCTTGTTCAGCTCGGAGGTTTCGGTCTTGAGATAGTGGACGAGATATTTCATCAGGGCGTCCACTTCGTCCTTGGGCCGATTCCAATTCTCCACGGAGAAGGCGTAGAGCGTGAGATACTTGATGCCGAGTTCACCCGCCGCGCGGATGATTGTCCGCGCCGACTCCGCGCCCTGCCGATGACCTTCGATGCGCGGAAGCCCGCGCTGTTTCGCCCAGCGCCCGTTGCCGTCCATGATGATGGCCACGTGCCGGGGCAACGTGGCTTTGGCATCAGCGCTCAAATGTGAAGTGACGGAACTCATTTTGTCTGCCCGCAGATTACGCCGATTGCGCTGATTTCAAAACAGCAAAAGCATATGCGTTCATCCGCGAAATCGGCGGATAACATTTTGGTTTCAAACAGAAATCGTCTGCTCGCGCGCTGGGCCGACCGACGCGATGGATCATTTCACGCCGGCTTTCAGATACGCGTGCTTAATCCAACTGCAATTCCTTTTTGACCTGTGCCCACGGGATACGCGGTTTGTTGCCGTTGGCGCGTTTGGCGCGTTCAATGGTCCGGGCGTCCTCGATGTCTTCGACGGTCCGGCTCATCTGGCGCAGCAAGGTTTTGGCTTGAACAAGTTGCTTGTTGAGCTGCGTCCAGTTGCCCGGCGGTTTGGCTGTCAAAGTGGCGTTACTCATAAATGTCTTTTCTGTCACCGACATCATACACCACGAAGCAAGCGCCTTCCAATTCAAACAGCACGCGGTAATTGCCGGCGCGCACACGATATTTGTTCTTGAAGCCTTTCAGTTTTTTGATGTCGCCGGCCAGATCATGCTGCGCACGGTCAAGTTTTGTGCCGATCAAACGGCGAGCGTCTTTGGGCATCGCGCGGAGTTGCTCCTAAGCTGACGGAAGGATTTCAATTTGATAATTCATTTACCGTTCATCCGCGAAATCTACGGCTTACCTTTCCAGTTAAACAAAAATCGTCTGTTCGCGTGCCGGACCGACGGACGCGATGGCCAGCTTCGCGCCCGTCAAATCAGCGATGGCCTTGAGGTACGTGCGCGCTTTTGGCGGCAGTTGCTTCCACTTGCGCACCTTGGATGTCGGTGTGCGCCAGCCTTCGAACTCCGCATAAATCGGTTCGCACTCCGACAGCACTTCGGCATCGTTGGGCACGAAATCGTAGCGCGCTTTGCCGTGGCGATACGCGACACAAACCTTGATTGTTTCCACCGTGTCGAGGCCGTCAAGATTGGTGACGGCCAGACCGTCAATTCCGTTCACCATCGTCGCGTGTCGGGTTGCCACGGAATCAAACCAGCCGCAGCGTCGGGGTCTGCCCGTCGTTGCGCCAAACTCGCGGCCCATGCCGTGCAGCAGATCGGAAATCTCTGCGTTCTCGGTCGGCAACGGGCCTTCGCCGACGCGCGTCGTGTAAGCTTTCATCACTCCGACGACGCGATCCATCCGTTGCGGCGGCACGCCTGACCCGGTGCATGCGCCGCCCGCGGTGGTGTTCGACGAGGTGACGAACGGATAAGTGCCGTGGTCAATGTCGAGGAACGTGCCTTGCGCGCCTTCAAACAAAATGTCGTCGCCCCGACTCATGGCGCCGTGCAAGAGCACCACAGTGTTTGCGACGAATGGCTTCAAGTAATTGCCCGCCTTGCGGTACTCGGCCAGCACTTTCTCGAATGACAACGGCTTTGCGCCCAGCGCGCGAAGCACTCCGTTATTCTCAGAAATGCGTCGTCGCAGTTTCTTTTCAAGCCGTTCCGGGTTTACCAGGTCAATCATGCGCAAGCCGACGCGCGCGGCCTTGTCGCCGTAGGCCGGGCCGATGCCGCGTTTTGTCGTGCCGATTTTATTCTTCCCCTTCAGTACTTCGCGTTGCGCGTCCAGTTCGCGGTGATACGGAAAAACCACGTGCGCTGTTTCGCTGACGAGCAAGTTGTCGCCCACCTTGATGCCGAGCTTGCGCAAGCCCTTGATTTCCTCGACGAGGCTCACGGGATCAATCACCACGCCGTTGCCGATGACGCAAAGTTTGTTCTTGCGAAGAATCCCAGACGGCACGAGGTGCAAGACGTATTTTTGCTTGCCGATGAAAACCGTGTGGCCGGCGTTGTTGCCGCCCGCGTAGCGCACGACGATGTCCGCCTGCTCGGTCAACACGTCAATGATTTTGCCCTTGCCTTCATCGCCCCACTGGGCGCCAACCAGAATTGTGTTCATAAAGCTGTCAGCCATTCGCCATCAGATTTCAGCTTTATCACCGTGAATTCACTGACGGCTCTCAACAATAAAAATCCCCGAACGTGAATTCGAGGCAAAGCTTGTTGTTTTTGCCGCGCGAAACTAGAAAAGCACGCTGTCAGTGTCAATCTTTGAAGTTTTCAATTGGCAAAAAACAACGGCGCAGATCAAACAATCCACGCCGTTGCTGGTTTTACCCTACAGAGCGTGCGAGAAATTACACGTCGTAATACATGAAGAATTCGTACGGATGCGGACGGAGCCGGAGCGCGTCGTGTTCCTTGCGCTTGTTGCTGAGCCACATCTCGATGAAGTCTTCGGTGAAGACGTCGCCCTTGAGCAGGAACTGGTGGTCCTTCTGGAGAGCTTCAATGGCTTCATCAAGACTGCCGAGTATCTGCGGAATCTTGGCGTGTTCTTTCGGCGGCAATTCGTACATGTTTTTGTCAACGGGCTCGCCGGGATCAATCTTGTTCACAACGCCGTCCAGACCCGCCATGAGCAACGCGGCGAAGGCGAGGTACGGGTTGGCGGACGGATCCGGCGGGCGATATTCCAAGCGCTTGGCCTTGGGATTGTCGCTGTAAGTCGGGATGCGGATGGCTGCCGAACGGTTGCGCGAACTGTACGCCAGGTTCACGGGCGCTTCAAAGCCCGGCACCAGCCGCTTGTAACTGTTGGTGGTGGGGCTGCAGAAGGCGCACAGGGCTTTGGCGTGTTTGAGCAGGCCGCCGGTATAATAGAGGGCCATTTTGCTCAGGCCGGCGTATTCATTGCCGGCAAACAACGGCTTGCCTTTCTTCCACAAACTTTGGTGCGTGTGCATTCCCGAACCATTGTCACCAAACAGCGGCTTGGGCATGAAGCTGGCGGTCTTGCCGTGTTTCTTGGCGACGTTTTTGACAACGTATTTGTAAATCATCATCCAGTCGGCGGCGGTGACGAGCGTGCTGAAGCGATAATCAATTTCGGCCTGGCCGGCGGTGGCGACTTCGTGGTGTTGCTTCTCGACCTGCACGCCCAGTTCGGCCATGGTGAGGACCATTTCGGTGCGAATGTCCTGCAGGGTGTCTGCGGGCGCAACCGGGAAATAGCCTTCCTTGTGACGGATTTTGTTGCCGAGATTGGGCATCTCATCGCGGCCGGTGTTCCAAATGCCTTCTTCGGAATCAATGCTGTAAAACGTGCCGTTGCTTTTGGAATCAAACTGGACATTGTCAAAAATGAAAAATTCGGCTTCCGGCCCGAAAAATGCCTGGTCGCCGAGGCCGGTGGAGATGAGATATTTCTCCGCCTTCTGCGCGATGCCGCGCGGGTCACGGCTGTAAGGCTCCAACGTGCCGGTTTCGGCAACGGTGCAGGTGAGACTCAATGTCGGGACCGCGCAAAACGGATCAATGAACGCCGTCTCCGGATCCGGCATTGCCAGCATGTCGCTGGATTCGATGCTTTTCCAGCCGCGGATGGAGGATCCGTCAAAACCGATGCCTTCGGCGAAAGTTTCCTCGCTCAACTCGCTGATGGGAGAAGTGAAGTGCTGCCAGGTGCCGAAGGTGTCCACGAATTTAATGTCCACCATCTTTGCCCCTGCCTTGTTTGCCATTTCGATCACGCTCTTGGGTGTGCTCATGTTCTGTGCTTTCGTAGTGTGGTATTTTTTGTGTTTTTCTGTTGTTACTGAATCGCGGAGTCACGCCCGGTCGAATTACTTCAACGTCACGCCGTGACCCCGGCGAAATTTTTATTTATTGCATGTCAGTTCGCAATTTGCCAGCCCATTAACTTGCGGTGTGATAACCTTCTTCGCCGTGTTCCGCAAGGTCAAGTCCAGAAACTTCGACTTCTTCGCTTGGCCGCAAGCCCACAACAGCCTTGACAATGAAGGCGATGATGGTCGTGCCAACGACTGCAAGAAGCAACGTCACACCAATCGCCTTAAGTTGCTCCAACACGAGCGGTTGGAATAGATGATCCGTTACTTTGTCTTTCAAATTCGTTGCTAGATTCGGGTTCGCCCTGTTGCGCGCCAAGAAACCAGTCATTAACGCGCCCAAGGTGCCGCCGACGGCATGGACGCCGAACGTGTCAAGCGCGTCGTCATAGCCAAACCATGATTTGACTTTAAAGCAGAAGAACCACGGAATCAGGCCCGCAGCGATGCCGATCAAAAGCGCTCCTTTGGCAGTCACGAAGCCGCAGGCCGGCGTGATTACCACCAAGCCCGCCACGGCACCGAGCAATAGCCGAGGACGCTGGGCTTGCCTCTGATGAGCCACTCCGCCAGCGGCCAAACGAACGACGCAACCGCTGTGGCAATCGTCGTGGTCATGAACGCATTCGCAGCTACGACGTCTGCCCCCACGGCGCTGCCGGCATTGAAGCCGTACCAGCCAACCCACAGCATGCCAGTGCCGATGGCGCAAAGCACCATGCTGTGTGGCGGCATCGGCTCCCTGGGAAAACCAAGGCGTTTGCCGAGGATCAAACAGAAAATGAGCGCCGACCAGCCGGAGGACATGTGCACGACCGTGCCGCCCGCGAAGTCAATCGCTTTGATCGGAGCGTTTGCATTCCAGACACCGTTCATCATGCCGTTAATTCCCCAAACCATGTGGGCGAGCGGGAAGTAAACCACGACCATCCACAACGCCATAAATAACAGCATGGCGCTGAATTTGAGGCGTTCCGCAATCGCGCCGAGAATCAGCGCCGGGGTGATGATCGCGAACATCAGTTGATACATTGAAAATACATTTTGCGAAACCCAGTACGCGTAGTTGGTGTTTGGAGCCGAATCAACACCCTTGAGCATGGCGTTGGCTGAATAGCTGCCGACAACACCTTTGATGATATCTTCCTTATCCGCAGCGCCAGAGCCGGAGAAGACGGTGCTGTAGCCAAAGACAACCCAAAGGATCGTCACCAGTCCCGCAATGGCAAAGCATTGCGCGATGACCGACAGGACATTCTTGCGCCGCACGAGACCGCCATAGAACAGGAACAAACCTGGCAGCGTCATGAACAGCACCAACGCGGCACTGGCCATCATCCATGCATTGTGGCCCGGACCAGGAACACCCACGCTCGGCGTGGTTAGACGGTCCGGAATCTTCCCATCTTTATCTTTAAGAGACGTCGTCGGATCGCCGTTGTTGATGTAAGCCTCAAGCGACGAGACGCGTTGATCCAGCGTAGGCGTTGGCGCCGGTGCGGGTGCATCCGCCGCGCGCAGCGGAATGGCACAACCAACTGTTGTCGCGACCAAAGCGAGAGTCAGGAGAAATCGTTTCATGGTTCGTAAATCAAATTGGTTTGGGTTTTGCTGGGTTAAATGGCACTGTTCCCTTTTTCTTCGGTCCGGATGCGTATGGCTTCTTCAACCGTGGACACGAAGACCTTGCCGTCGCCGATTTTCCCGGTCTTGGCGGTCTTCACGATCGCCCCGACGGCGGCTTCCACTTGCCCGTCCGCGATAACCAACTCGACTTTGATTTTTGGCAGGAAATCCACCGTGTATTCGCTGCCCCGATAGATTTCGGTGTGACCTTTCTGTCGGCCAAACCCCTTGACCTCGATGACCGTCATTCCTGTAATTCCTATTTCGCCCAATGCATCTTTGACTTCATCCAACTTGAATGGCTTGATGATCGCTTCGACTTTTTTCATTTTTGCTGAGTTGAGTTATGTGTTCAGGCCAGACTCCATGCGCTGTTTGTGAGTGGAACAGAACCCGGTGCGTCTGGTTAAAGTGAATTTAGCAACGGCAATGCCAGCGCACCAAATTGTTCTCCCCGTTCGCGCAACACTTTGATGTACAAGACATTTATTTTCTATTGGAAAGTGTTACGCCCACTTTTTGCTGTTGCTTTATGCACAGCAAGCGCGTTCTTCAACACCACGATTCAATCTTTCATGATGGCTTTATCTCTCTTTAATTGGTGACTTTGATGAAGCGGCGGGGCCTTGGGGCACCCGCCGCACTCACTCAGCAACCAACCGCAACGATTTACCGCCGCAGTCGGAAATTTCTTTTGCGGTTGTTTCCCGCAACCATATTTCCTGATTCGAAATTATTTAACCACGACGAACCAGTAGCAAACTCTTTGCCAGCGGCGGACAGGGCGGCCACTTTTGCTTAAACTGCGCATTTGCCAATGTGTTGCGCATTTCAACATTTCAAGCTCAAGGAAACGGGCTGACGCTTTTTGCCCGGCTGCGCGTAATTTCGCCAGCGAACGTTAAACTGCGACGATGACGGGTATCCCATACTGCACCGGTAGATTTTCGGACGCGCCGCTCAACTGTGAATGACAAGCTGAATATTTTCGGGAAGATTCTTGGCCACTTCGGCCACGATGTCGCCCCGGAGAAGTTTGACCATTGAACTACGATGCGGCGCGCCCAGCATCAGCATGTCCACGCCAAGCGTCGCGGCAATATCAATGATGGTCGAGGCTGGATTTTCGCTCACGGCATAAACGGGCAGCACTTTGACTCCACTTTTCTGAGCCAGGTCAAACATGCCGTACATGATTTCCGCAGCCTGGGGATCCGTCTGCCAACGCGGACGCTCCTGGTCCGCCAGCGGGCCGGGCAGATTGACGGCGAGTTGCTTGACATACACCACGTACAAACTCCCCTGCCGCAGGCGCGCTTCTTCCAGCGCGAATCGGAGCACCGGCGTGAAACCGCGCGCCGCCACGAGGATGGATTGGCCGGGCGCAAAATTGGGCCGCAGGTTTTCCAGCCGTTCCGGCGGGACGAGCGCCGCCGCCATTTCCTTGGTCAACATCACGGTTTCGATTCCCGCCCGTTTCATCGCATACCAGCGCAAGCCGAACCCAAGCAGCAAAACGCACGTGGCGAAAAAGAGTGCCGCCGGCTTGGTTTTGGCAATGGTAATCTCAATGGCGAACAAGATCGCGAACGTCGTCACCATGATCGTGAATTCACGCCAGTTCAATCCCAGCCGCTTGTTGAAGCAGCTCGAACCGAGATTGACGGTAATCGCTCCGACGACGCCGATGGCATACATGTCGGCCAGGGAATCCAAGTCGTCGGACAGGATGACCAGAATGATTGGCAGGATGGTCGCCACCAGCAGCGGCTGCCAGGGGACTCCGTGGGAATTGAGTTTTGCAAATGGACGCGGCATTTCGCGGTCGCGCGCCAGCATGTAAATGAGGCCGATCATGGCTCCCACAGCTGTATTGACGGCGCTGAGCAGCAACAGACCGACCACCAAACCAATGACAATCCCCAAAAAGTGTCCGAAATGCGGCCCCAGTGCCATGGAACCATACTGCTCTCCCAAAAACCGGAGCATATCCGTGTAACGGCTCTTGATGTCCTCGGACATCGAATGCGGCAGTGAAAGCATGGCCCAACCGAGCAGCGCGGTGCCCAGCACCACTTCAATCGCCACCGGCCAAATCGCTTTTTTGGAAGTGATGGCCACGCTGGGAGCGTCTGGCGAGGCCTTGGGATCCAAGGTCATTACCCCCGTGAGATTGGCGATGGCTTCGACACCGCTCAGAGCGAGAATGACACCGACAAATGCGACCCAGTTCTTGCTGAAACTGGCATGAGACGGTTCCAAGTAAGTAAAGCTGAAATGCGGCGCGCTCAAGGCGATGATGGCCAAAACGACCACCACCATCGGCAAGGCCAAAGTAACGGCAAAACTGCCCGAATGTTTTGGTCCAAAATAATTGAGATAGCCGATGAGAAGGATGGCTCCGATGGTGGCCAGTTTAAGGTATTCCCGGGGCACGCCAAAATAGCTCATGGCATCCCAGCAACTCATGGCGGCGGTTACAATGAAATCCGCCAGCAGCAACAACGATCCGAGCACGGCCAGCACCCGGCTTTGCTCGCGGGCGGAGGAATAAACGCCGCCGCCGTCTGGAAAATGCCGGCAAACAATGATGTAATTGTAGCCGACCAGCCCGGTCAAAAGGCAAACCGCCAGGATGATGGGAAATGAGGAAAAGCCAGCGGCGAGAAAGGCAAGACCAATGACGTAGGCCTTGCTTGTTCCCCAGTCGCCATAGAGCAGCGCTGCCGCCCTGGCCCAGCCGACGTTGCGCGGACGATGTGTGCCGATTTCCATTATTCCAGGTTCATTTCACGACCAGACAAAACTTTGTCGAGTGCCGCAGGGAAAATGGAAAACGATCCATTTGCCCTTAATGTTCACGCCGGCGAGGTTAGCTGTCGGGCTGGAACCATTAAGTGTTCCCGGCGTCATTCGCCGCAAGCCCCACCCGTTCCGCAACGACGGAACGGACATTCGGTTTCCCCGCTGATCGCACCCAAGTGCGTCATTTGGCAGACAAACTGCATTCCAATTTAAACATTCGATGCCGCAATGCAAGAAGTGCTCTGCTGCGAGACTCATTCATATTCAACGGATTACGGATTAAATATTCACCGCCGTGGTCAGTGCTTGCGGAGATACAGGAACATAAGCAAAAAACCAAGTATCCATAGCGCGACCAAAGCCAAGATCAACGGCACCATCCGGAACCGCGATTTCCAGACCTGTGGTGCCTGCAACCGGCTGTGACGGCTGGTCATTTCCACGGATTCGTAGTCATCCAGTTCCTTTTTCATCTCGTTGGCGGACTGGTAACGCCGTTTCGGATCACGCTCCATGGCATGGAGAATAATTTCTTCCAGCACGGGAGTTATTTTCGGATTCAATTTTCGCGGCGCCTGCGGATCGCCGGTGACGCGGGCGTTCATAATCACGTATGGACTGTCACCGCCGAATGGCGTCTCGCCCGTCACCATTTCATAAAGAATCGCGCCAAGGCTGTAAATATCCGTGCGCGCGTCGCCGCGACTGCCCTTGACCTGCTCCGGCGCCATGTAATCCGGCGTACCCATCGCCGGCGTGAAACCGACAAACGTCAGCCGACGCGATTTGTCCGCGCGGGCAATTCCGAAATCCATGATGCGAATCGTGCCGTCGTTGCACAGCATCACGTTTTGCGGTTTCAGATCGCGATGGACGACGCCGTTCTCATGCATATAAGCCAGCGCCTCGCAGATGCGACTGGCGATTTTGACGGCGTCCGTTTCAGGCAAGGGATGAACGTTCTTCAACAGTTCGCTCAAGGTCTGGCCCTCGAGATATTCCATCGCGATGTAAGGCCGGCTCTTTTTATCGACGGGAAGAATTTTCAGGATACACGGATGATTGAGCCGAAGACCGATCTCCTCCTCACGGCGAAAGCGATCAAAGCCGGCGGGATCACTTTCGATCTGAAGCAGCGGAACCTTGAGCGCTACGGCTTTGCCGGTCTGACGATCGTTTGCCTTGAACAACGAAGCCATGCCGCTCTTGGCGATCACGTCCGTGATTTCATACCGGTCGTCGAGCAGGCTGCCGACGTTCAGGTCCTTACCGGCGGGCCGGGCGGTTTTGGCCGCTGCCGGATCCGTGTTTTGCTGGTCCACCTCCCAGACTTGAATAATTTGAACGGAAACATTGTCGCTGGCCTGGCGTTTCTCGGCCAGAGCGATCAGACGTTTGCACGCCTCACCAGGATGAAATTTGATGACCGCGTCAAGAATTTCCTCGTCCAGCACGAATCCATAAAGGCCGTCCGAGCACTGGAGAAGGACGTCATCCTTTTGCAGCGGTTCGGTCGAGATGTCGTAATGGCAAATGGGCTCGTAACCGATACTGCGCGTCAACGTGGACCGGTGCGGGCTGGTCATGGCGTTTCGTTCCAGCAACAGCCCCAGCTTTACCTGAAGCGAGGTGTAGGAATGATCGGTGGTCAGCCGCCTGATTTTTCCCGCGCGGATGAGGTAGGCGCGCGAGTCTCCGACGTGGGCAACCGTGACCTTGTCGTGACGGAAAATCGAGGTCAACAGAGTCGTTGCCATGCGACCCTTCGTCTGTGCCGCCTGGAAAATCTTGGCGGAGGCTTCGTCAAAAATCTGCCGGACTACTTCCGACGGCGGCGTCTCCGGTTTTGAACCCTGGAAAATTGAGCAGGCCGTTTCGGCCGCCAGACGGCTGGCGATATCGCCGTTGCCTTCGCCACCAACGCCGTCCGCCAGAATCGCGATGCTTCCAGTGTTCTGCTTAAGATTAAAATCCTCCGGCTCCCAGAACGCCACGAAATCTTCATTATGATCACGAACCACGCCCGCGCTGGAAAGCTGGTGGCATTTGATTTTCATATCGGTCCCGTAAGTTAGGAAGAAGCCCTTCCGAAAGAAAGTACGCATTCCATGAATCCCACGACCATTCCCGAATTCAGACGGCAAACCCGGCCCTCAGAGCGAGGGCCGGGTGCCGTGTGCATTGTGTCAAACTCTAAGCAATCACCTCCTTAAGGAACACCGGCCGACCGAGCTTTGCGCTCCGTTTGTTAAAATAAACCAGCCCATAAACGCCCCACAACGCGGCAACGCCCAGCGCGATGTAAGGCTCGTGCCAGCTCATGCCACTGACCGAGAACGGACCAACCAGGTAGAACAACATACAACCTAGGTTAGCCAGCAGCCCAAAGATCGGTATGACAAAGTGTTTAACACCATGGAATGTATGATGCTCGCGAAACGCCACGATTGCGACGATGCAGGTGGTCATGTAGAGCAGGAAGTGCCGAAATTACTGATCAGCGTGACGATGACCATGGTGTTCGGCAACCAGGTATAAGCGTGCGGCGAGAAGATGCCGAAGCTGTACCAAATGTTGTGCTTGTCCAAGGCCGCCATGTCTGAGCTTTGGCCGCCCAGATAGATCGTGGTCGTAATGATGCCAATGACTATTGAGAGCAGCGCGAGCGACCAGATTGCGCGGTGCGGGGACAGATACTTTCCATGTTCCATCCCGAAATGCGACGGAACTTCATCATCTCGCCCCATCGCGTAAGTCACTCGTGCGCCTGTGTTCATGCAAGACAATGTCGTGCCGATCAACGCCAGTAACACGGTGCCGGCTTGCACCAGCATGAATGCTTTGCCCGCCGCATAGCTGCCGAACATCCAGGTGCCGACAAGCACCATCATATCGCCGATCGGCGCGCCGGAGGCTCCGGCATTTGACACCGTATAGCCGCTGTTCAAGAAATAATTTGCAGCAAAATACTCGAACAGGTAACACACCGCGCCCTGAATCGCCAGCGACAGCAACACCGCGCGCGCAATATCCTTCCTGGGATTCTTCGCTTCTTCGCCCATAGCCGTAACAGACTCGAATCCGACGAGAAGGAGAATCGCGATACAAGCTTGAATGAATATAAAGCTGAACCCATGTGGCGCGAGGACTGACTTGGCCGAAGTATGGAAGTTAAAGGTCTGCGGATCCTTGGCATCGCCGGGCTTGCCAGTCACAGCGTCCTCGGGCTTGTAGCTTAACATGAACGGATCGGCTATTGCGTGGCCGTCTTTATCCAGCTTGAGCTTGCCGGCGTCGTCCTTCTGAAATACAGGGTACGGATCACCTACGCCGAGTCCCATTGCGGTCAAGGTGCCCAATACCACGGCGTCGGTGTTCTTGGTCTTGTCCAAGTCGTCAGCCGTGACTTGACGATCCTGTTGTTTAATGGCGGGAATGGGTTTGCCATCCTTGTCCATCGACGGCTTGCCATTCGCATCGGTCGCGAATTTGGGAGAACCATCGGCCCAAGCGTCCGGCACCGGCTGATTTTTGTCGTCCATCACGTTGACTTGATCAACGTTATAAGTCACCGGAGTTCCGTTGGACAAATGCCAGCCCACGGAGCCTTGAGAATGATTTGCACGATAAGCGATGGCCATGATCGAAAAGACCACGAGTGCGGTAATCTGAATGACATTGATCGCCATATTGACGGCCGTGGTGCCATTTACGCCACGGTAGGCGATGTAACCTACGAGCAGCGAGAACCCAACGCAGAACAGCCACATGAACAACGGGCTGTTGTACGTGCCGCTGAAGGTATTCGGCCAGAACTGGCTCGCCAGATAGCCGCCTAGAATTGCCGTCACGCCAACCATCAAACCGGGATAGACCCAGTAATACAGATGGCTGGCCCATCCGGTGAAGAACTTGATGAGTCGCGCAAACTTGAAGAAGGACTTCTTCGATAAAAACGCCTGCTCGGCGTAAAGGTACGAAGAACCCGCGCCGGGATATAGTTTGGAGAGTTCAGAATAGCTCACAGCCGTTGCAAAACACAACAGCAGCGCGGCCAGGAGGCCGATCCACATCGCGCAGCCGGCCATCGGCGCGCCGTACAGTGATTGCTCCTGGAACGTCAGCCACAGAAATGCCCCTGGTGCAATCAGCGCCATGGCATTGATGGTGAGCCCCGTCAATCCGAGTGTTGCTTTGCTGGTGGGTTTGTTCCCACTTCCTGATGGTGTTGGTCCGTTTGTCATACTTTTTTTTCGTTTTACTGTTTCTGTTTGTTTCTGTTTTGCTGATTTGTTTGGTTTCTGCTTTGGTGATCAAATGGCTTGGCTTACGGTTTGGTCCGCGCGAATGAGAACCGCCTGTTCTATCGATGTGATAAGAACCTTCCCAGCGCCAATTTTTCCGGTCTTCGCCGCGTTCACGATGGTGTCCAAAACGCTGTCCGCCCGCTGGTCGGTCACAACAATCTCAATTTTGATCTCGGGCAGGAAATCAACCGAATATTCTCTGCCGCGATATATCTCGGTGTGGCACGTTTGCCGCCCGAATCCTTTGACTTCGCTGACAGTCATCCTCTCGACGCCAACCTCCCACAAGGCGTCCTTCACTTCTTCGAGCTTGAACGGTTTTACAGTAGCTTCGATTTTTTTCATATGGCTTGGTTTCCGGTTTCCTCCGTGCGGATGCGCACGGCTTGCTCAACGTTAGAGACGAACACCTTGCCGTCGCCGATTTTGCCCGTCTTCGCGCTATGGGCCACGGCCGCAATGGCGGAGTTCGCACGGTCGTCCGACACGACAATTTCGACTTTGATCTTGGGCAGGAGGTCCACCGTATATTCACTGCCACGATAGATCTCGGTGTGGCCCTTTTGGCGGCCAAACCCCTTGACCTCTGTGACCGTCATTCCTTCGATCCCAACTTCACCCAAGGCGTCCTGGACTTCCTCGAGCTTGAAAGGCTTGATGATGGCTTCAATTTTCTTCATAAAATTCTTTTGCGAATCTAAGCCACCCATTCAGCCCGGAAACAACCGGAAGGCTTGAACAAACCTGAACTGCAGACCTGCTGCAGTGTCGCCACTGAATTATTGGATGCCGTTTCGACGCGCATGGCTGCTAAGCAGCGGCGGTGCCAAGTGGGAAACAGACCGGCTACGAACGCACAAATCGCTTTGGTCACCAATCAGTTACGGATGCAGACACGAGTTGGTCAGGTTCGAGCGGGCAAGGCGGGTTTTGCGCAGGGGAAGAAAAAAACGCCATTATGTTGCGAGGCGTCAACATAGACTTCTAATCGCGCAAGATTCCCTGTAAAAGTCCCGCCGTGACGAGTCCGTTTTGGAAACAAGTCAAATTCGCGAACAACGATTCGCTGCGTCTGCTTCCCGCCGAAAGCAGGGACGTGATCGTCGTCAGCACGTGGTTTAAACCACGGGACAAGTTCGTCGCGCAGCCGTCGCAGAGTCATGCACTGTCTGAGGATTCGATCCGCCTGTTGGAGGAATGTGCGCGTGTTCTGAAGTTCGGAGGTGTGCTCTTTGTTTATGGAATCCCGCGCGACCTTGCGTTCTGGGGACAGCGTTTGTCGTTCATGGGCAATCAAGAGCGGACGATGCTTTTCAAATACTGGATCGCGCTGGAAATTGATGGCGCGAAGCAAAACGATTTCCTCAAACCCGCTCATCAAGGGCTGTTGATGTTTCTGAAGAGCAAGGCAAACGCCCAGTCGCCATCGTCATTTCGACTGAACACGTCCATTATCAAAGTTCCCCATGCTTTCTGCGCGGCCTGCGGCAAAAACGTCAAGGACTGGGGTGGGAAGAAGCATCTGATGAATCCGAACGGCACGGCCTTGTCGGACGTGTGGCGCGATTTGCCCAAGATTGCGTTGCGCGATTTCGTCGCGCCGAAAACGGTGCTGAAGCGGATTCGTGCGTTGACGGAATTCGAAGGCAGTCGTGGCCTGCATGTGATCGAGCGGAATCTTCAACCATCCGGCGGATTGAGTAGCGACCGACGTGAGGAGGTTCATTCGTTGAATTCCGAAATGGGTCAGGGTTTCCCTGCGCCGGTTCCTACGGTTCTTGAACGCGACAAAGTTTATCTTGGTGACTGCGTTGCGTTCCTGAAACGCGTGGAGACGTTGCATCCGGAAGGTGTGTTCGATCTCGCGTTTGCCGACCCGCCCTACAACCTGCAAAAACTTTACAGTAACCACGACGACGCCCTAGCCGAACAGCATTACATCGAGTGGTGCAATCGCTGGCTCGACGGCATGGCGCGCACGCTCAAGCCGGGCGGCAGTTTGTTTGTCCTGAACCTGCCCAAGTGGGCGATACATCATGCGGCGTTTTTGAATCAACGACTGGAATTCCGCCACTGGATTGCGTGGGACGCGCTGGCCGATCCGCGAGGAAAGTTGATGCCGGCACATTACGCGTTGCTTTACTACACCAAGCCGGGAGGCAAGCCGGTGTTCAACTACTCGCCGGTTGGAGCAAAGGCGGATGGTGAAAAAGTTTCTCCGCCGGATTCGCCGAAGTATTGCCTGCGAGCAAACTGCGTCCGGCAACGCAAGCAACTTGGCGACGACGACAAGGTTGAGTTGTCCGACATCTGGTTCGACATTCATCGGATCAAGCACAAACGCGACCGCGACGCGCATCCCTGCCAGTTGCCGGAAAAATTGATGGAGCGGATCATCCGGCTGACGACGCATCGGGGTGAACTTGTCTTCGACCCGTTTTGCGGCGCGGGCACGACAGCCATTGCCGCGATGAAGCTGGGCCGGCGTTTCGTCGTCGTGGACTGCGATGCGAATTACGTGCGGATCACGAATGAAAAGCTTGCTGCGATGAAACGGAATGCCGAGCGCAACGGCTGTTTTATTGTACCGCGAATACCAACGCGAAAAAACAGAACAGCCAATTCAAAAAAGGCCGTCGAGATTTACCTCCAAGGTCTTACCCGACGATTGGGAAAATTGCCGACGGAACAAGACGTCGAAACGGACAAGCCGGAAATGCTGCGAGCGATGGATTCGCTGTATCCGTATCGCAGCGCGGCATTGAAGCGATGCAAGGTGGTTTTGGCTGAAACAGCGGCCCGGTAGCACGTTCCGAATCAAATATGTTCGCCGATGGTCGGAGGAGGCTGATAAATCGTTTCCTCTTCCGGCGGCAGAGCGGCGGTTTCCGCCGCCAGCACGCGGTAGTTCCGGATTTGAAATGATATTTCCCGGTCGTCCTGCAAACCGAGTTGCGCATATTCCTCTTTTGTCATCCGGCTGCGAAGGGTCAGACCGGACGGAAGTTCCAGTTCCAATCGCAGCATGATGCCGAGGAAAAACGTGTGGCGCAGCACGGCGCGATATGGAAACAGGCCGAGGTCGGTGGAAATCTGCACGGCATAAGGGCGGAAACCGATGCGCAGGCGCGTGCCGTCCGGCCTGGCCGTGAGCGGGAAATTCCAGTTCGCTGATTCGCGCCGCGCCGTCCTTGACCTCGGTGTCGAGCACGTTCATCACGCCGATGAACCGCGCGACGAATTCATTTGCAGGCTGCTCGTAAACTTCCCGCGGCGTGCCGATCTGCTCCAGATTGCCACGCGAGAAAATGACGATGCGGTTGGACACCTCCATCGCTTCCTCCTGGTCGTGCGTGACGAAAATCGTCGTGACGTTCAGGTCGTGGTGCAGCGTGCACGAGCCATTCGCGAAGTTCCTGGCGGATCTTGGCGTCCACCGCGCCGAACGGTTCGTCGAGCAGCAGCACGCTCGGCTTGGGTGCAAGCGCGCGCGCGATGGCCACGCGCTGGCGCTGGCCGCCGGAAAGCTGGTGCGGATAACGTTTTTCCAGGCCGTCGAGTCCGAAAAGTTTCAACAACTCCATCACGCGCGCCTCGGTGTCGGCCTTCTTCCATTTCTTGATTTTCAGACCGAAGGCGACGTTCTTGAACACGCTCATGCTCTTGAACAGCGCGTAGTTCTGGAACACGAAGCCGATGTTGCGATGTTGCACCGACACGTCGTTGACGCGCTGGCCGCGGATGAAAATGTCGCCCGTCGGTCGGCATTTCAAGGCCGGCGATCATGCGGAGCACGGTGGTTTTGCCGCCGCCGCTCGGGCCGAGAAGCGCCATCAACTCGCCTTCGTTCACGGAGAAACTGATGTTGTTGACGGCGGCGACTTCGCCGAACTTCTTGGTGACATTTTTCAGTTCGATGCTCATGCCGAGATTTTCCCGCGTGATGAAAGCCGTGTCCTGTTCCGATGTCGGATCGGCGCGCGTTGCGATTCTTCGAACTTACGCGCCTGTTTCCATTCCAGAACTGTTTTGATGCCGAGGGTCACCAGCGCCAGCAACGCCAGCAGGCTGGCCACCGCGAACGCCGCCGGGCCTTGGTATTCGTTGTAGAGCTTCTCCACGCGCAGCGGCATCGTGTCCGTCAGGCCGGTGATGTGCCCGCTGACGACCGATACCGCGCCGAATTCGCCCATGGCGCGCGCGTTGCACAGGATGATTCCGTAGAGCAGCCCCCATTTCACCGACGGGAGCGTGACATGCCAGAACGTCTGCCAGCCGTTCGCGCCGAGCGTGAGCGCGGCCTGCTCCTGTTCCGTGCCGGTCGCCTGCATCACCGGAATCAACTCGCGCGCCACAAACGGAAACGTGACAAAGATCGTCGCCAGCACAATGCCCGGCACGGCGAAAATGATTTTGATGTCATGGTCGCTCAGCCATTGGCCGAAGAATCCTTGCAGTCCGAACAGCACCACGAACATCAGACCGGCAACCACCGGCGACACGGAAAACGGCAGGTCAATCAACGTGATGAGCAGCGACTTGCCGCGAAACTCAAACTTTGCAATGGTCCACGCTGCCGCCAGCCCGAACACCACGTTCAGCGGCACGCTGATCGCCGCCACGAACAGCGTCAGGCGGATGGCCGCCCACGAATCCGGATGCGTGAGCGCCTGCCAGTAAATCGTCCAGCCTTTTGCGAACGCCTGCGCGAAAACGTTGGCCAGCGGCAGAAGCAGAAACACGAGGCAGAACGCTATCGCGATGCCGATGAGCGTCCACTTCGCCAACGGCGATTCTTCCGTGCCCCGCTGCGATTTCGCGTGGCCCGCGCCCAGACGCTTTTTGACGGTTCCAGCCATGTTATTTCACAATTATTTACAAAGCGGCTCGCCCACACTTCGAGCATGTTGATGACGGCGAGCAATGCAAACGAGAATACCAGCAGCACCACCGCCAGCGCCATCGCGCCGGAATAATCGTATTCCTCCAGTCGAATCACGATGAGATACGGCGCGATCTCCGTCTTGTACGGCAGATTGCCCGAAATGAAAACGATCGAGCCGTATTCGCCGATGGCGCGTGCAAACGCGAGCGCGAACCCGGTGATCACCGGCGGCAGCAGCGACGGCGCGATGACGCTCACAAACGTTCGCAGCCGCCCCGCGCCGAGCGTGGCCGCCGACTCCTCGACTTCGCGCTCGAAGTTTTCCAGGACCGGCTGCAACGTGCGGACCACGAACGGCATCCCGACAAACGTCAGCGCAATAACCACGCCCAGCGGCGTGAACGCGCCTTTGATGCCGAATGGCACGAGAAATTTTCCCAGCCAGCCGTTTGCCGCGAACAGATTGGCCAGCGTCAATCCAGCGACCGCCGTCGGCAGCGCGAACGGAAAATCCACCATGGCGTCAATGAAACGGCGGCCCGGAAATTCATAGCGCGTGAGCACCCATGCGAGCAGCGTGCCGAACACGGCGTTGGCCAGCGCCGCAACCAGCGACGCGCCAAACGTGAGCCTGTAAGCCGCCAGCGCGCGGTCGGTTGTCGCCAGCCGCAAGAAGTCGGCCCACGGAATTTCCAGCGTCCGAAGGATGATGCCGGCCAGCGGAATGAGCACAATCACGCTCAGGTAAAAGAGCGTAAAGCCCATCGTGAGGCCAAAACCGGGAAGCGCGCTGAGTCTTTTCGACGCCATTCGCGCACGAAGATGCTCCGGAGCCGGGCAACGGGCAAGTCCGCGCCGAGAAATTCATCTCTCCACAGCACATTCGGAAAGTGGGTCACCCAATGGGGAAAACGAAATTTCAGCCGGATTTTTGCCAAATCCGCCGTTGACAGTGACCTGGGATTCTGGTTTTATCTCTGCCCCTTTGGGAAAACTATGTACGCCGTATTGGAAACTGGTAGCAAACAGTATCGCGTCGCCGCAGGCGATACGCTGGAAATCGAGCGCCTGACCGCTGAGAAAGGCGCGTCGGTCACTTTTGACCGCGTGCTGTTGGTCAATAACGATGGCAAGGTCGCCGTCGGGACACCGACCGTCAGCGGCGCAAGCATCGTGGCCGACGTGGTGGATCACATCCGCGGCGAGAAAAAACTGACCTTCAAGATGAAACGCCGCAAAGGCTATCACAAGAGTATCGGACACCGTCAGGAGTTGACGGTTGTGAAGGTGAAAGAAATCAAAGCATAACAAGAAAATTTTATGGCACACAAGAAAGGTCAAGGCAGCGTCCGCAACGGTCGCGACAGCGTCAGCAAACGGCTTGGCGTGAAAGCGTATGGCAGCGAGTTTGTCACCGCCGGCAGCATCATCGTTCGGCAGCGCGGGACCAAGTTCACCGCCGGACAGAACGTCGGCACCGGGCGGGATTGGACATTGTTCGCCCTCGTGGACGGCAAGGTGAAGTTCGACAAGGCCGGTCGCCGTGTGAACGTCGTGGCCGAAGCCGCCGCCGCGAAGAACTGACGCTGGGAAACCAATTTCAGGGCGAGGCCAAACACCTCGCCTTTTTTGTTGCTGATTTACGCCTTTGCAAAGCCGTCGGGCTTGACTTAAAGTGTGGCCATGAAGAAAGAGTTCATCTTCGAGGTGGAGCAGGACGGCAATATGCTCGTCGCCACCTGCCACGAGCCGGAAATGGCGACACAAGGTGAGACTCTCGATGAACTGCTCGCGATGATCCGCGATTTGGTCCAATGCCGGTTCGCTGAAACCGATGAGCGCCTGCACTGGCCCATCCGGCTGCACTTTTTGCAAGACCCCGTGCTGTCGGCGCAAATGGCATGAAGTTGCCGCGCGACCTTTCCGGCGATGAAGTTGCCGCGCGTTGAAAAGATTGGGTTTCGAGTTCGTGCGGCAGACCGGATCACATCGTCATTACACCAAAGACGGATTGCATCCCTGCGTGCCGATGCACCCGGAAATCAAACCCAAGACGCTGCAATCCATTTTGAAACAGGCAAATATCACGGTGGAGCAATTACTGGAAAATCTTTGAGCAGAGAAATCCGCTTCGCCTTTTTTTGTTGGAGTTCAAGCTTTAGCTTGCCGACCGGTTCGCTTAATTTCCTGAAACAGGCTGAAGCCTGAACTCCAACAAAGCCGATGTCCAAAATGAAAAATCCTGAAATTCAAAAACCGCGCGGGTGGTTCGTCGTTCGCAAGGCGACAATATGGAGTGCGTTTTTATCGGTCGGAATCAGTTTGCTCGCCGTTCAATCTGCGCAAGCCAGCGAGCCAGAGTACAACAGCAAACCGTTAAGCGAATGGCTACTGATATTAAAAATAGGGCAGACTTCGACAGGAGAGCAGGTCGAAGAAGCGGATGCGCAGGAAGCCATCCGGCAGATGGGTACCAATGCTATTCCCACGCTGCTCGACATCCTGGGCGCAGACGACCAGAGCAAATGGTGGGTGGTGCACCGGCTCAAAAGTAAAGGGTTCCGGGAAATGTATCACAACCGGAACGTTCCCACAGGTGATCTGCAAGACACGGCCGCCCAAGGCTTGGGCATTTTGGGGACCAACGCGATATCGACCATACCCCAACTCTCGAAATTGTTTGGCAGGGTGGAAACATGCAAGCACGCCGCGCTGGTTTTGGCCGGCTTGGGGCCAGATGGTTATGCGGTGCTGACTAATGGCCTTCACAATTCAAATGCTGATATTCGTGGAGTGACTCTTTGGACCATCGGCGAGAGGTCCTCGATTGATTCCAACACGGTTACCCGAATTATGATCGCCGCCCTCAAAGACCCGGACTCGGATAATCGAGTATCTGCGGTCAGGTATCTGGGAGGCAAAGACCCCGCAATAGCCATTCCGGTGCTCCTTCCTTTGTTAGACAATAATAAGGATTATAATTCTGACATTGTGAGCCGTGCATTGAGCAGCTATGGCGCGGCGGCAAAAATTGCGATTCCAAAACTTCTATCTCTTTTCACGAATGCCGTCTTCGAAGAAGATAGACAGCTAGCTCAAATTGATTGTGTGGAATTAATGTGGGCCTTGAAAGCCATAGACATGGAAGCGGCGGCGCAAGCGGAGCAGTTGCTGGTCAACAGTGGACCATTAAACTCTGCACGTAAGGGTTATACAAGAACATTATTGCCCAATGGGAAGGAACTGATTGCGGGAGGCTATGTTAACACGACAATCATCACGATTACCAATAGCTGTCTTTCCAGTGCCGAATTGCTCGATCCAAAGACTGGGAAATGGACAGAAACCGGCGAAATGACTACATCGCGGGATGGTCACATGGCAGTATTACTGCGTGATGGCAAAGTTTTGGTTGCAGGAGGATGGGGACGCGGTCTCAAAGGACATGCACCCCCTGAACTCACCAGCGCCGAACTTTATGATCCGGTAACCGGACAATGGACGGCTACGGGTTCGATGCATGACCCACATCTAAACGAACGCATGGCCTTGCAACGCGATGGCAAAGTGCTGGTTTATAGTGGCGGCTTCGACAGATACCCGATTTTGGGCCATGAATTATACGATCCGACCACTGGCGCTTGGACTGTGATTACGAACAAATAATTGCATTGAGTTCATGTTCATTGACGAAATCAAAATCTTCGCCAGCGCCGGTCACGGCGGCAAAGGCTGCGTGTCGTTCCTTCGCGAAAAGTATCGGCCCAAAGGCGGGCCGGACGGCGGCAACGGCGGACGCGGCGGCAATGTGATTCTCCAGGCCGACCACGACCTCAACAATCTCATCGCGCAGTATTATCAGCCGCGTCTCATCGCCAAGAAAGGCGAACACGGCTTGGGCAAAGGCATGGACGGCCACGCCGGCAACGATCTACTCGTCAGAGTTCCGTGCGGCACAATGGTGTGGAAATTGCCGGGTGCGCCCAAACCGGCGGAAGAAGTCGAGAACGAGGACGAGGACGAAACCACGCCCGCGGAATTCAAAGTCTCCGCGAGCCAGCGTCCCGTTTTCCGCACTTCCGGTGGTGTGCAGGCGATGGAACTCATTCTCAAAAACGAACCCGACAACTCCAATAAAATTTCCGACACGGAAAAAGGCGAATTGGTCGCCGACCTCACCGTGCACGGACAGCAATTTATTTTGTGCAACGGCGGGCGCGGCGGGCTGGGCAATCGCAATTTCGCCACGGCGCGCCGCCAGACGCCGCGCTTCGCGCAACCGGGCGAGCCGGGCGAGGAAGGCAATTTTCTTTTTGAGCTACGCATTATGGCTGAGGTCGGGCTGGTCGGTTATCCGAATGCGGGCAAGTCCACGTTGCTCACGGCCATTTCCAAAGCGCGCCCGAAGATCGCGCCGTATCCGTTCACCACGCTGCATCCGCAAATCGGCATCGTCGAATACGCCGACTGGAAGCGGCTCACGGTCTGCGACGTGCCAGGCCTCATCGAAGGCGCGCACATGAACGTCGGCCTCGGCCACGCGTTTTTGCGTCACATTGAGCGGTGTAAAATTCTCGTGCTGTTGCTGGACATGGCGGGTACGGACGGCCGCAAGCCGTGGGATGACTACAAGCAACTGCTCAGCGAATTGAAACTTTACGACCCTGCGTTGCTGGAAAAGCCGCGCCTTATCGTCGCCAATAAAATTGACGAACCCGCTGCGGAAAAATATCTCAAGCAGTTCAAGACGAAGGTCAAAAAAATCTCCGTGTTGCCGATTTCCGCGGCGTTTGGTGAAGGGGTGGACAAGTTCAAACGGGCTGTCCGTAAAGCAGTTGAAACTGCGAACGGAGTTTAACAAGTGCGACCGCGTGGAGCGGAGTTTTTGTCAGTTGGCGCGGAAAATTCCAAAAGCCGCTTGCCATCAGCGGAGACCGCAGCCATATTGCGCGCTAAAGAAAGACACATTTTATGGCAGACGTGGCAAACCGATATCCCGAAAATGTTCCGGGTAAATATTACGTGGATAACCAGTGCATTGACTGCGACCTTTGTCGCGAAACAGCCCCCGACAATTTCAAACGCAACGAAGACGGCGGTTACTCGTTCGTTTACAAGCAGCCGGCATCGCCGGACGAAGAGGCGCGTTGCAAGGAAGCCAAGGAAGGCTGCCCCGTCGAGGCCATTGGCGACAACGGCGCCTAGGCATCAGCAAAATCGGTTTGACGCAAGCTGCAGGCAAGGGGCCTGCGGCTTTTTCGCTGAGAATGGAGCGTCAACTGCCGCCGGCTATTGCGGGCAGGGCACGCTTTCGATTTCCGTCTGACGAGTTTTGGTCTTCGCCGGGGCATGGCCCGCCAGACAATGTTTGACCGCATCTAGCAGCGACGGCATGTCGTAAGGTTTCGGGAGGAAATGGGTGCCCTGACTCGAAGGGAGTTCGTCCTTGATGACTTCGGCTCCATAGCCGCTGGTGTAAATAACACGCAGATTTGGATCTTTGGCCTGAAGCGTTCTGGCCAGGCTGCCCTCCGCTGATCCCATTGGGCATGACGATATCGGTCAGGAGGAGATTAATGCGAACGGAGCTTTTCCCCCACACTTGCAGCGCTTGGTGTCCGTCCGCCGCTTCAAAGACACGGTAGCCTCCTTGTTTCAGGGCTTCGCATGCCAGATTGCGAACACCTGCTTCGTCCTCGACGACCAGCACCGTATCTCCGTCATCGTTGCCGGCCGTGAAAGCGGGTGCGACGGCATCGGCCGGGGTTGACATGGACACCTCCTCGCAAGCCGGAAGGACAATCTTGAAGGTCGAGCCGTGACCAACTTCACTGGCGACTTCAATCCATCCTTGATGTTGCTGGACGATGCCTAGAATCATGGACAACCCCAAGCCTGTGCCTTTACCCACCTCCTTGGTCGTGAAAAATGGATCAAAAATGCGGTTGACGACCTCGTGGCTCATGCCGCACCCGGTATCCGCGATGGTCATGCAGACAAACCGTCCGGCCCGCGCGTCTGGATTCCTGCCCGCCGCCTCCTCGTCCAGAACCTCCAGACTGGTGCTTACCCGCAGGGTACCGCCATCGGACATGGCATCTCTGGCGTTGAGCGCAAGGTTGATGAGAATCTGTTCCATGCTGCTTTCATCGGCTTGAATCAAGGGCAGACCCTCAGCGCAGCAAAGCTGTAAATCACAGCGATCGCCTATCACACGATTGACCATCTTCTGTGCGCCGCGGACAACGGCGGAAAGATTAATGGGTTTGAGTTGCAGGAGTTGCTTGCGGCTGAATGCGAGCATCTGGGCTGTCAGGGAGGCCGCGCGCTGGCTGGCTTGAGTGATGCGCGATGCGGATTCGGCGGCGAACCGCGCGTCATCCGGCCGGTCCCGCACGAGGGCGGCGTGGCCTTGAATGATTGTAAGAATATTGTTGAACTCATGCGCAATGCCGGAGGCCAGTCGCCCGACGGCTTCCATCTTTTGCGCCTGGCGGAGTTGGGCTTCCAGTTTCAACTCGTCGGTCACGTCTTCGACAATCAGCAGCAGACACGGCCTGGTTTCCAAGTTGACCGATTCGGTCCAGAGCATGACGTTGCGGGTCGCACCGTCGCTTCGCTGGAGCACGCACGTGCAGTTGCGGACGCGATGTTCAGCGGTTTTTTGTGCGGTGGCATCGTCCCAGATGCGCAGCTCGTTCGCGGTGTGCTGGAGGAGTTGGGGGGCGGTGTAACCGGTGAGTTCGAAGGAAATTCGCATTTGCGTCCAGGAAGCGGCCCTCCGGACAGCTTTGAATCGCCATGGGCATGGGGCTGGCCTTAAACGCCTTTGAAAATCGCTCCTCGGAAATGCGCAGGGCTTCCTGGATGCGTGTGCGCTCTTCGATTTCCTGCTGCAGTTTTTGATTGGTGCCGACGAGTTCTTGCGTCCGTTCGCGGACCATGCGGTCGAGGTCTTCCATGCGGAGCTTGGCCTGGCGGGCCAGCGCCCATTTCTGGGTCAAGGCATGCGCGAGCTGGAGCACCTCGACCATCTCAAACGGTTTCTTCAGGATCAACATCTTGTCGGTCTGCCCCAGCCGACGGATGACATCATCCCAGGAATAATCCGAATACGCGGTGCAGATGACGGTTTGCAGTTCGGGGTAGCACTGCCAAATATGTTCAAGCGTTTCAATGCCGTCCCAGCCGGGCGGCATGCGCACGTCCACGAATGCCATGGCATAGGGATCGTTCTCTCGTAATGACCGCTGGACCAATTCGAGCGCTTCCTGCCCCTGATACGCGGAATCCACGCGGAAGACGGCGCGCTCGACCTGTTGCGAAGGACCGCCAAACAAGGCGCGTTCCGCATCACTGAGCCGGTTTTCACTCGCGCCCTGCTTGCCCAGAATTTTGCGAAAATCTTCGTGGATCGATGCGTTGTCATCAACGATCAGAATGCGGGGAGGAGCATTTTGTGGCTGACTATTCATGTCGTACCCTTATGAGATGGCTTGAGCGGAAGCAACAACGTAAACGTGGCCCCATGGCCGATGCCGTCGCTGCGCACGGTCAGCGCGCCGCCGAGGCTGCGGGCTGTCAGGGCGCCGCTGTGCAGACCGAAGCCGTGGCCGTTGCGGCGGGTGGTGAAGCCGTGCCCGAAGATGCGCGTCAGGTTTTCCGGCGCGATGCCCACGCCGTTGTCGCTTACCTCAATCTCCACATGGTCGTCTCCATTGCGGCGCGTCCGCACCGTCATGACCTTGTCGGTCCGATGCGAATCGTCGAGCGCGTACTTGGCGTTGCGGATCAGGTTCACGAGGATTTGCAGCACCTTGTGCTTGTCAATGAGGATCGGCGGTGCCGTCTCGATTTCGCGGTGAACATGAACCGCGTGCCGATCGAGCGCGGCGGCATTGATATGGAGGGCGTCATCCACCAAATGCGCCACATCCACCATTTCCTCCACACCTATCACCTTGGCGTAGTTTTGTTGCGTGGCGATAATTTGTGTGATGTGATCGGCATGTTTGGAAAGCTGGTTGATTTCAGCGAGCATCGCATTTCTTTGGTCCTCGAGAGTCTGAGCGAGCGCCGTTAGGTATTCCGGGACATGTCTGCCTTGAGGATCATTCGTGAGGAATTCGTCAAGCCGGCCTTTCTGCGTTTGGAGGAGCTGCGGAATCTTCGCGAGGTTGCTGAAGTCGTAATTCTGTAATTTCTGGGTAATGACGTTGCAAGACACCCCGACGCTGTTCAAGACGTTGCCCACGTTGTGGAGCACGTCAGAAGCGACTTCGGCCATGCCGGCGAGGCGCGAGGCGTCCACCAGCCGGCGGTGCGCAACCTCCAGTTCGGCTTCGGCCTGTTTGAGGGCGGTGATGTTTCGGGAAACGCCAAAGGTGCCGATTATATTCCCTTGCACGTCGCGCCAAGGCATTTTCGTGATGAGCATCCAGAGAATCGAACCATCAGGTTTAACCATGTGCTCAGACTTGCTGATGACGGGTTTGTCCGTGCGAATGATTTCCTGCTCTTCCTCAAAGAAGTGGCGCGCGACTTTTTCTTCGTAAGTGTCAAAATCCGTCTTGCCGATCAAATACTCACTAAACGCTTCCACACTGGCGAGATGGGCCGGCAATTCCTTTGAAGCCTCGGATGGATTTTTCGCCAGATACAGACTCCGGGTGATGGGGAGTGTGTTTTCAATCTTGGATTTGCTGAGCCGCACAAAACGGCATTCGCGATCTTTGAAGTAGATCGAATCCGGGAGCGTGTCCAGGAGCACGCGGAAGAGCTCGCGTTCGTAGGCGAGTTTTTCCTCCGCTTCCTTGATGGCGGTCACATCCCGCGTAACGCCGAAGGTGCCGATGATCTTTCCCTCCTCGTCGCGCCAGAGCATTTTGGTCGTGTGATACCAACCCGGTTTGTCGTCACCCGGCCGGCTCGTCTTTTCAATCCTGCCGATCAGTGGCTGGCCCGTGCGAATGATTTCTTGTTCCTCTGCAAGTGCCTGGCGGGCGAGTTCGTCCGGATAAAGGTCAAAATCCGATTTGCCGATCAAAAATTCGGCGCATTTTTCAAGGTCAGCCAGATGCGGTGGCAATGCTTCTCCGGGCGGGTGCGTGGCGCGATGGCGGTCAATAAGAACCCGGCGCGCTTTTTCCACCTTCGATTTGCTCAAGCGCACGAAACGCGACTCGCAGTCCTTGAAATAAATGGCGTCTGGGAGTGTTCCCAACAGTGCGTGGAACAATCCCCGTTCGTAGGCGAGTTTCATCTCCGCTTCCTTGATGATGCTCACGTCCTTGGAGATGCCAAAGGTGCCGATGATATTCCCGTCTTTGTCGCGCCAGGGCATTTTGGTGGTCAGCGACCAAGTGACTTGGCCGTCAGGATGGGTTTCCTTTTCCAATTTCCCCAGGATCGGTTTGCCCGTGCGAATGATTTCCTGTTCATCCTCGAAGGCGGGCCGCGCATGCTCCTCGGTGAAGATATCAAAATCCGTCAGTCCCACCAGCAAGTCCGTTTCAGACCGCACCGCTGTCGAATTGCTGACGCTTGTCTGCTGGACAAGCCGGGCCCGGAGATCGGGGATGCGCTGCAGCGTTTTGGTCGCTTTGGCTTTGCTGACGTGGACGAAACGCGATTTCAGGTCCTTGAAATAAATGGTATCCGGAATGTTGTCCAAAAGAGTGCGAAGCAATTCGCGTTCGCTTTCCAGTTTTTCTTCCGCCTCTCTGATGGCGGTCACGTCTTTGGAGACGCCAAACGTGCCGATGATGTTTCCATTCTTGTCGCGCCAGGGCAATTTCGTCGAGAGCCGCCAGATGACCTTGCCGCCGGGGAGGGTTCCTTTTATGAGTTTGCCAACGGAGGGCTGACCCGTGCGGATAATCTCCTGCTCTTCCTCATAAGCGCTACTGGCGTACGCCTCCGGGTAAGTGTCGAAATCGGTTTTACCGATCAACCATTCGGCGAACGGTTCGACGCCGGCCATGTAGGAAGGCCATTCGTCTTGATCGTCGGCTGGATGGGTCGCGCGATAAATGTCGCGGACGGTCTGGAGTGACCCCTCCACTTTCGATTTGCTCACTTGGACAAAGCGGGACGCACGGTCTTTGAAGTAGAGGCTGTCCGGAATGGTTGCCAGCAGCGTTTGGAACAGCTCCTGTTCGTACGCCAGCTTGGCTTCAGCCTCTTTGAGGGCCGTGACATCTTTGGAAATGCCAAAGGTGCCGATGATTTTCCCTTGTTTGTCCCGCCATGGCATCTTGGCGGTCAATGCCCACGTGACGCGACCGTTGGGAAAGGTTTCCTTTTCCAGTTTTCCCAGGATCGGCTTGCCGGTGCGGATGATTTCCTGTTCATCCTCAAAGGCAGGCCGCGCGTGTTCTTCGGTGAAAAAGTCAAAGTCAGTCTTTCCCTTGATTAAATTCGCATCGGGCACATTAAAGAGTCGCTGGAACGCGGAACTGAAGCGCACAAAACGCGATTGCAGATCCTTGAAGTAAATGACATCCACGCCGGATTCCATCAGCACCTCCAACAGGGCGCTGGCCTCGGCCATGGCCGCTTGGGCACGCTTGCGCTCGGTGATGTCGAACTGGATTCCCTGCGAGCCGATGATCTTTCCGTCCGGGCCAAAGACGGGCATGCGTACAACGTGCATGAACTGTTTCTCGCCATTCGCACCGGGATATTCCTCTTCCGACTCGACGACTTTTCCGGTTCGCATGATCAGTTCATGGACTTCCTCGCCTTGAGCCGTATATTTGGCTGCGTGCCCTTCTTCGCCCTGCTTTGCCAATTCGCTCCGGGCAGCATCCACGGGCTTTTTGCCCAGAAACTCCTCCGCTTTCATGCCTTTGAGTTTGCAGAACTGGGAATTGACCATGACATAACGGCCTTCACTGTCCTTGCGGAAAACAGGGGAGGGCAGTTGCTCAACAAAGGAATGATAAAGCAACTGCGATTCTCGCAGCGCCTCCTCCGCGCGCTTGCGGTCGGTGATGTCGCGGGCAATGCCTTGCACGCCGAGCCGATTGCCGTCTTTGTACGAGGCGCGTTTGGAGACTTCCACCATCCGGCGCTGACCAACCTTGGTGATGAACTTTAAATCATATGTGGCCACTTCGCCGTTGGACAGCGCGGTTTCCCGCATGTGGCGGGCGCGATCCCGATCCTCAGGAGCTATCAACTGGTCTATGGTCAAGCCACCCACCTCTTCGGCCGTGTAACCCAGCATCCGCAGGCCCGCTGGATTGATGGACGTGATCCGTCCCTCAAGATCATGTGTAAAGATGATGTCGTTGGCGTTTTCAAAGATGTCGCGGAAGCGCTGCTCCAGCGCAGCTTCGCGTTCCAGCCGTTCTCGCAGACGCCGGGTTTGCTCGCCGACTTGGCGGCGCAGGGAAAATATCCAGAATGCCGCGGCAGCAGCGATGAGGGCCATGACCCCCACGACCGTCATTGCGTGTACGAACGTCCACCATGTGGGCCGCTCCAGCACGCGGATACTCTCGGGCGAGGGCATCAGCAGTTGGAAAGAGACCGGCAAACGTGCGTCGTCAACCCGAATGCGATAAATGCCGGTCAGATGCAACAGGCTGCCCACCTGAAGCGTCTCGCTGTACCTGTCTGGCGAGGGACAACTGGCTTCAAAGACCCAGTTGGGGATCTGGAGCGTCAGCACCAGTTTCCCGCCTAATCTGTTGCGGTTCAAAAGGTGTGCGTCCATCTGTATCCACACGCCGTCCAAGGCAGGATTCAAGGCGTGCTTGACCGCAAGTGGCCGCGCGTCGGGAACGGTCCCATGACTTTGAACACGGAATACAACTTCGCGCAGCACGTCGTTGTAATCGCCCGGTGACGGATAGCCCACGACCGAAACGCGATCCCCCGGTTTCACGGTGTCCGCGTCGGGAGTGAACACCTGAATTCCAGCGGGGGTCCCAGCGACGGTGGCTTGGGCGGTATCTTGGATGAAGAAAAATTGTCCCGACTGGCAAAAGGTGACCACGCCTTCCACCTTCACGCGGCGTGGCAATAAGCTACGAGGATGAGACTGGCTCAAACTCTCGATGGAGCGCGTGGGCAGGCTGAAGGGATCGGTGACGCCGGGTTCCTCAATATTCACATACGCCAAGGATGGCGACCAGACCGCCACGCCGGTAATCTGCCTTCTGTCGTGTTCGGTTGCGCCAACGCCGCGGACGCGAACGACCGCGTCCAGAAGATTCGTCGGTTCACTGGTTGTGGGAATATCAACGGTAAGCGTTCCTTGGGAATCGTTGAGTTTCAACTGCAGCAGGCCATGTTCGTAGGACAGTGACCGAACCACGCCGCGCACTTCCACCCATAGACTGTCAAATTGACCCGTATCCAGTTGGAACAGTGTGGCCTGACGCGCTTGGGGGAGCGGCGCCGTGCCGGAAACAATCACATTGGTCGAAATTACAACCGGGGTGAAACCGCCGGCAGTGGTCACGCCCGCGATTTCCACCACGTCGCCTGCATGCAACTCCGGCTGGGTTCTTTGCGCCCGAATGAAAATGCCAGTCGTGTCATCCTGCACATAAAACTTCCGGCGGAAGCCGTGGTAAAAGGTCACCACCCCGCGCAGCCGGACGGGATATTGCCAGACAGCCTTTTCGAGCGGTAAATCACGCACCTCGCGTGCCTTCGTCAGCAAAGGCAATTGAGCGGGTTTGTCCGGCGCCGGGACTATTTCTTCCTCAGACGGAAGAATAGTGCGATTAACAGAACGAACCGTGGCGTCATAAAGATGAACCCGGACACCGTCCTTGACCGGCGTGCCCCAAACATCCACCATTTCTTGCAGGTTCACCGCAGGCGTCATGGGCGTTTCAGCCATAATCGTCCCGGTATCATCCCGAATGACGATATGTTCACCCGGTCGTACGCCGAGAACGATCCCCTGCACACGCGCCTGGACACTATTCTTCGTCGGAAACTCTCCGCTTGTGAGTGACGCGATGGACTGCACGGGAATGCGGTCAGGGCGAATCAAAAGCTCCGGCCTGCCGGGCTGTAACACGGTGAGGTTTGAAAGATCTTGTGCCAACAACAGTGGTTGTACCTTTTCGCCATAAGGGAGGGCCTGTTTTACGCACACCCCGTGAGCCCGGATCACGGCGTCCTTCAAGGAAACCACGTCGTTACTCTTCCCTTGAGGAAGTTCTAGTCGGAAACGATTGGTTCCCGATTCCAATTCCAGTACCCAGCGGCCCAAGCGGGACCGTGTCGGCCGTTCTGACACGTCGAGCACATGCCCCTCGGTTTGCACCCACCGATTTTCGTCTGCAAAAGTATCCAGTTGTTGAGCTGTTCGTACCAAGGGTTCGGGAGACTTGTTTTTTTCCAGCACGACAACCTCGTCCGGACTCACAAGCGCCGAACCTTCCTCAAGCCTGACACGACCGGTCACCCGGACGCGATCTCCAAGCTCGACAAGGAATTCATTCTTATCAATGGAAAGTGGCAAACCGTCGTATTTGTCCTGCACCCACAGTTCTGAGCGCTGCGGGAAATAAAGTGTGACCACCGCTTCGAAACGCACCGGCTTGCCGTCAACTTGCTCAGGGGACAATGCCTGAATCTGCCCGATGTTGGTCAGAACCACTCCGTTCCCATCCGCAGCCAATGCGGTCGAAAACAGGACGCGTCCCAACCAAATCAAGACACTAAGTTTGAATGCCGTGCAACGCATGATTTCGTCTGTTCGCAATGATAACCGCACACAGCTTCCGATGCGAGACGTGACTTTTTTGCAGCTTTCGACATTTCACGATCTTCCCGCCGCGAGAAACAAGCTTGCCGGGTAAGTAGCACCCGCCATGCCCAAATCGACCCCGGAAATCCCCGGTATTTGTTGTATCCAGTGCAATTGAAGGTCAAAAGAATCACTGTCCGAACGCGAAAACCCGAAACGGCGAGTTGTGGCAGGTCTGTTTGCTCATGATTTAACTTCGGAACACTCGATACAGGCAACGATTTGTTCTCAATTTCGCATTAGTCGCAGTCAACTTTGGATTGCGTCTCTATTGCAGGCGAAATCGAGCGACGTAACAAGTCCAGCGCCTGTTGCGCCGTCGCCTGTTTGAAGGTCTCGCGGTCGTAAGGATTGAAGTGTCTTTCCACCGCCGTTCCGAATGGAGCGGCCAGAGCGATGAATACTGTGCCCACGGGTTTATCAGGAGTGCCGCCGGCTGGCCCGGCAATGCCCGTGACCGCCAACGCGAAGTCAACAGAGTTGATTCTCCGTGTGCCTTCAGCCATTTCGCGTGCAACAGCCTCACTCACCGCGCCATGTTGAGCCAACGTCTCGGCACGAACGTCAAGAAATTTTTGCTTCGCCGCGTTGCTGTATGTCACCAAACCGGCAACAAAAACCGCGGACGCCCCCGGCACGTTGGTGATCCGATTCCCGATGCATCCGCCGGTGCACGATTCTGCAATGGCGAGGGTTTTCTTCCGCCCGGTCAACAGTCGCACCACAACTGTCTCAAGCTCTTCATCGTCCACGCCGAAAATGTGCGTGCCGAGTTCATTGCGCACCACCGCCTCAGCTTCGTCCACGAGCGAACTCGCGCTGCTTCCATGCGCGGTGAACCGTACGTCCACTTGTCCGACATGGGCACAATACCCCAGATCGAGGCCGCGCTCAACAAACCGTCGCAGCCGTTCGTCGATTTTTTCCTGCAAGAACGATTCGCCGATTCCTGTCGTGCGCAACGTGCGGCAGACAAACGCCTGAGCCAGCGGCAACTCGCGTCGCAGCAACGGCACAACCAAATCGTTCAACATCGGCCGCAGCTCGCGCGACGGCCCGGGCAGCATGACCAGCCAGCTTCGCTCGCCGTGTTCCCGAAATGGATTGGGCTGCACTTTCATCGCCAGCCCCGGCGCGGTGCCATGCGGATTTGCAAGAACAAGCGCCCCTTCGGGCACATGCGCTTGCACTTGATTGCGTTCCGGCATTGGCCGGCCGCGCGCGGCAAAAAATTGTTTGATCTGTTCCAGCGTGGCGGCGTCTTCGCGCAGCGGTTTGCCAAGCAATCGCGCAATCAACTCGCGCGTGAGGTCGTCGGTCGTCGGACCCAGCCCGCCGGTGGTGATGACCAGGTCGGCGCGCGACAGTGCTTCGCGCGCGGCTTGCTCAATGTCAGCGGCTGTGTCGGCGACGGCGACCTGGCGGTTGACAACGTAACCGAGGTCGGCGAACCGGCGGCAAAGCCATTGCTGGTGTGTGTTGAGCACGCGCCCCAGCATGAGTTCGCTGCCGGTATTGATGAGTTCAACGGTCAAGTGCAGATAATTTCAAGCTGCGAGTCGCCACTTGCAAGTTCGGAGTGCGCTGCAGGTGGATGACCGGCAAAAATCGAAACGGCACGTTTTTCAGCCGACGTCAGTGCGGTCGCTTGGGAGGAGGTGGACGAATGGGAGTTTGGGACGTCTCGGGTGGACGCATAATCGGTCTCGGCCTCTCGGGCACACGGATTTCCGCGTCGAACTTCCCAGCCACATAGCTCTTTGCGTCATCCCCGAGGCAAAGATAAATTTTACCGGAGATGTGGTCGTTCGCCACTTCGCCAAATTCCAGTCGCAACGCGTAGTCCTCGGTAATCCGCTTCATTATAAATTGCTCCAACTCGTCTTTCCATCGGATCTCAATGCGCGGAGGATTGTCAGAATTTGTGGTGACATTGATTGTCTTGCCTGCCAGTTCCTCGCCTTGATTTGCAAAAAGGTAAACCGCCACACCCAACTCCGGCGGCATTGAGGAGCCCTGACTCAATCTTAGCATGCCACCGCGCAACGTTGCGTGGTCGCAAGTAAAGCTGTGGCCGGTAATGCGTCCCCTGGCTGGCTCGGAGTGCAGCGTCACACCCTCCAGGTTCAAGGTCCAGTTGGTATCCATTTCAGACTGCGACAGCGCAGTGGGGGAGGTCTGGTTGGCTGTTCGAATTGGCCCGCGTCGCAAGTTGACTGGCTTTCTTGGCCGCTTGTTTCTTCTTCATCTTGGTTTGATTTATTTTCACATCACCTTGGGATGAAGAGGAATTGGAAGTCTTGGAACTCGTGGCGTAAATGCCCAGGAAAACGCCCGCCAATACGCAAAGCACAGCGGCCAATACGAACACCCGCATCGAAAGTTCCTGCGGTGCGGCGGGTTTGTCTGAGGCCGAGGCGAGCGCTGCCTGCGGAACCGGACGCGAATGAACCTGCGACGCCGTGAGAATGAATTTTGAATCTTCCGAGGCGGGCGGTTCCGGCACGACAATTTTCCGGAAGCAGGTCGGGCATTCCATTTGCGAACCGGCTTTGTCCGGCTCACACCTGATGTGTTGGCCGCACACCGGACAGGCAAATTTGAACATGCTCATCGGTTTCATTCAAAGCATCCCATATACCATCGCTTTCAACAACGGTTATTTTATAAGTGCCACGCCAACAATGAGCGCCGGATTGAGAGTGACTTTTTTATCGGGTCGTCGCACATTCGCCGGTGGTTGGCTTCAGCCTGTCTGTCACAAGCTGAAGCTTGAACTCCGACAACCATGAACAAAATCTCTCTCACTTCGCGCAGCGGGCGCTTCGCGCGCAGCCCCGGCGCGGACGTCGCGCGATTCACTGAATCCATCTCCTTCGACCACCGGCTTTGGCGGTACGACATCCTCGGCTCGATGGCGCACGCGACGATGCTCCAAACCATCGGCGTGCTGACCAAGGCTGAATTACGCGCCATCGTCAAAGGGCTTGACGCCATCGGAATGGAAATTGCCGCCGGTAAATTCAAATGGAAACACGCGCTCGAAGACGTCCACATGAACATCGAGGCCGAGTTGACCAAGCGCGTTCCCGTCGGCGCGAAACTCCACACTGGCCGCTCGCGCAACGACCAGGTCGCCCTCGACATGCGCTTCTGGTTGCGGGACAAAATCGTCTCGTTGCTCGCCGAAATTACCGGGTTGCAACGCGCGCTCGTCTCGCTCGGCGAAAAAAATTCCGACGTGCTCATTCCCGGCTACACGCACCTGCAACGCGCCCAGCCGGTTTATCTCGCGCACCACCTGCTCGCCTACGTCGAGATGCTGGAGCGCGACTGCGAACGCCTCTGGGACTGCCGCTCGCGCGTGAACGTCTGCCCGCTCGGCAGCGGCGCGATTGCCGGAAGCACCCTGCCGCTTGACCGCACGCTCGTCGCCAAACTGCTTGGGTTTGTTGACGCCAAGGGCAAACCGCAACTCACGCAAAATTCCATGGACGCCGTCAGCGACCGCGATTTCGCCGTCGAATTTTGTGCTGCCGCCGCGTTGCTCGCCGTGCATCTCTCGCGGCTGGCCGAGGACGTGATTCTCTGGGCGAGCGCGGAATTTAATTTCATCAAGATCGCCGACGCCTACACCACCGGCTCGTCGCTCATGCCGCAAAAGAAAAATCCCGACATCGCCGAACTCACACGCGGCAAAACGGGCCGGGTGTTCGGCAATCTTGTCGCGCTGCTCACGCTGCTCAAAGGTCTGCCGATGACCTACAACCGCGATTTGCAGGAGGACAAGGAACGGCTGTTCGACACCGCCGACACCGTGCGCGCCTCGACGCGGCTCATGGCTGCGATGCTGCACAACACCAAAGTGAACAAACCTGTGTGCGCCTGTGCCGCCGCCGACCCGGCGTTGCTAGCGACCGACCTCGCGGATTACCTCGTGAAAAAAGGAATGCCGTTCCGGCAGGCGCATCACGTCGTCGGTGCGGTTGTGGCGCTGGCGGAAAAGACCGGCAAACCGCTCAACCGACTCACGCTCGCGGAACTGCAAACCGTGGACAAAACGTTTGGTCGTGACGCCCTTGCCGTGTTCGATTTGAAACGCGCGATGGCGAAACGAAACCTGACCGGCGCACCGGGCACGAAGGAAGTTGCGAAGCAACTGGCGCGCTGGCGGGAGCAGCTTTCGTGAAGTAACTGAACTTTTCAAAAATATGTTAGCCAAACCGCCATCTGAAAATTTGGAAGAACTCCTCCAAGACAAAGGGCCGGTTGAAGAATCTTTCAAAGACAAAATTGTCAAGGGAGCGGAGTGGTTTCTTCCGACTCTGCTTTTGCCAATTCCATACCGCAGCCTGTTAAGGATGGAATTATATCCGCCAACATAATTCTGCTCGATGAGAACAGCAGTTTTGCGTTTCTTGCAAATATAAACGATGGCGGGGGCAGAGAAGCATGGAGGACTGCTAATAAACCAACCGTCTATGAAATTCGCCGCGAAGCGATAACAAGCATCACCTATTTCAATCCAGTTATTACGAACCAAAACAAGAACACAAAACCGAACAATTTCCCTTCTTCTTCTCGGTTAAAAAAGTGACTGTAGAATTAACAAAATTGAAACTCGAACTGGCGGCGCAAATTGAATTCTGAAAATGGGTTGTCTAAATAATGCCAACGGCGTTAAATGATCTGCTCCAGGCGACGTCGCGCTCGTTTTATCTGATCCCGCATTGCGGGACGCGCCTGCCCGCCTCCGTGCGTCCGCAAATCGGCCTCGCGGATCGGCTCGTGCCGAAGGCACAACCGGAAATTAGCCAGACACGAAGTGTCTGGTATCGTGGCAAAAGAAAATCCGTCCTGAAAGGACGGCGGAAACATTTGAACGATGATTTCGAATCAAACATTCCTTCGTCCCTTCAGGACGAATCAATTTGCGCGACCGATCCAGACACTTCGTGTCTGGCTGATTTCCGGTGTCGTTCCGCGACATCAAACCCGGCGCATGTCTGATGGAAATTCAAATCATGCACCGCGCAATACAACGCGTATGCCATCAACGCATTTAAGCCTGCATTTCCACATCGTGTTCAGCACGAAAGACCGGCATCCGTTCATCGCGGATGACTGGCGTGGACGATCCATGAATACCTTGGCGGCTTGATTCGCGCGGCGGATGGAATTCCCGAAGCCATCGGTGGAACGGCGGACCACATTCATTTGCTCGTTGGTTTGCGCGCCACGCATGCACTCGCGTCGTTCGTTCAGGACATCAAACAAACCTCGTCGCGCTGGATTCACGAAACCATCGGTGTGAAGAATTTCGCGTGGCAACAGGGTTATGGCGCATTCACCGTGAGCGTTTCAAATTGCGATGCGGTGAAGGAATACATTGCCCATCAAGCCGAGCATCATCGGACAAAAACATTTCAGGAGGAATATGTGGCATTCCTCCAAAAGCACGGCGTGGAATATGATGAACAATATTTGTGGTGACGGATTCCATCGTCCCTCCGGGACGCATTGTAATTTGGAATTCGTGAACCAGCCACCTTGTGGCTGGCTAATTTCCGATGTCGCTCCGCGACTGTGATTGGCGCGACGGGCGGAAAGATTTATTCTCTGACAACAAATGGCGGACATATTGAACAATTTGCTCCGGCAACCTCGCGCTCGTTTTACCTGACGCTGCGCGTGCTGCCCGCCGCCGTGCGCCCGCAAATCGGCCTCGCCTACCTGCTCGCCCGCACCACCGACACCATCGCCGATACGGAACTCGTCCCGCCGGCACAACGGCTCGCAGCGTTGCAATGCTTGCGTGAGCGGATTCTGGGCACGAGCGCCGCGCCCCTGAATTTCGGCGAACTCGCCCGCCACCAGGGCGTGCCAGCCGAACGTGCGTTGCTGGAAAACGTCGAGGCCGCACTCGCTGCGCTGCGCGAATTGTCGCCCGCTGATTTGCAACTCACACGCACCGTGCTGGACACAATCACAAGCGGACAGGAACTGGACTTGAAACGGTTTGAGTCAGGTAGGGCGGGCACTCCGTTGCCCGCCGCTGAAACAACATCGGAACGGCGCGCTGCGGAGAGCGCGCACTACCACGGCAGCATCATCGCATTGCGCACCGACGCCGAATTGGACGACTACACTTATCGCGTCGCCGGTTGCGTGGGCGAGTTCTGGACGAAGATGTGCCGTGCCCACGTTTTCCCAAACGCGAAACTCGACGACACCAAACTTCTGGCCGACGGCATTCGCTTCGGCAAAGGGCTGCAACTGGTGAACATTCTGCGCGATTTGCCGGCGGATTTGCGCAATGGCCGCTGCTATTTGCCTGCCGACGGTCTGGCCAAGCTTGGTTTATCACCCGCCGATTTGTTGAACCCCGCCAACGAGTCAAAACTGCGTCCGCTTTACGACGATTGGCTCGACCGCGCAGAGGCGCATCTCGCCGCGGGTTGGGCTTACACGAATTCGCTGCCGTGGTGTTGCGCGCGGGTGCGGCTGGCGTGCGCGTGGCCGATTTTGATCGGCATGAAGACGATTGCCCTGTTGCGCACGGCGAATGTGCTCGACGAAAACCAGCGCCTGAAGGTCAGTCGCTCCGAGGTGAAACTCCTGATGCTGCGCTCGGTGGTTCTTTATCCGCTGCCGGGAGCGTGGCGAAAATTATTTCCAATGAAAAGCAATGCGGCTTGAAATCGCGGGCGGAATTTGCGCCGTCAAAGGAATGGGAAATTCTCCACAATCGGTCGCTGAACGGGGAATGCCCATTATCCAAGGAGTTTGAATTGTTAGCCGAAATTCTGGACGTAATAACAAAACCGCTTGCTCCGTTTTGCTCCGCTGATTACGTTGCGCGGGGACGCGACAGTGCTTGTCCGGCCCTGTAGAGATGCAAACGCAGACTGAAATCGGCTACGATCGCAACATCGAAGGCGATGTGATTCACACCCGCCTCGATGCGGCGCTCAATTGGTTTCGCAAAAATTCCCTCTGGCCGATGCCGATGGGCCTGGCGTGCTGCGCGATCGAACTGATGGCCACCGGCGCGAGCCGGTTCGATATTTCGCGATTCGGCATGGAGGTCATGCGATTTTCCCCGCGCCAATCGGACGTGATGATTGTGGCTGGGACGGTGACCTACAAGATGGCGCTGGCAGTGAAACGCATCTACGAACAGATGGCCGAGCCGAAATGGGTCATCGCCATGGGTGCGTGCGCCTCGACCGGCGGCATGTATCGCAGTTACGCGGTGCTTCAAGGCGTCAACAACATCATTCCGGTGGACATTTACGTGGCGGGCTGTCCGCCGCGACCGGAGGCGCTTCTCGACGCGCTGATAAAGCTGCAAGACAAAGTTCAACATGAGCCGTTGCTGGCCACTTTGAAGAAACCCGGCCCCGCGCTGGCCAAAAGCTGATTCACCACGAATGAACACGAAAAGACACGAATGGTTTGACGCGAATTTCACGAATTGTCGCGAATTAAATTCAATTTGTGTTAATTCACTCGATTCGCGTCGAAGCCGTTTTCTGAATTCGTGCTTATCGGTGTCCATTCGTGGTTGAAAATGACTTCGCTCGATCTAGTCAGAAAACTTAAAGCGCAGTTCGGAGATTTGATTTCCGAACCGGCGGAATTTCGCGGAGAAATCTCGCTGAAGATCGCCGATGCCGAGCGGATCGTGGAAATCTGCGAATTCTCGAAGAAGGAATTAGGCTTCGATTTCCTCTTGGACATTTCCAGCGTGGACAACTATGGCGACGATCCGCGCTGGACGATTGTCTATGAACTTTACGGCCTCGGCCACGGCCAATATCTGCGGCTCAAGACGAACGTAAGCGAGGAGAAATCCGAGTTGCCGACGCTCACGGGTGTGTGGCGCACGGCGGATTGGCACGAGCGCGAGATTTACGACATGATGGGCATCCGCTTTCGCGGGCATCCCGACTTGCGCCGCATCCTGATGTGGGAGGGCTATCCATACTTTCCGCTCCGCAAAGATTTTCCGCTAGGCGGCAAACCGAGCGAAATGCCGGACGTGGCTTTCACCAAACCCGCGCCCATCGAAGGCGGGCCTTTCGTCTCCGCGCCGGGCGGAAAAGACGCGATTGAGCGCGAGCCGCGTGTAAGGACACCAGAAAACTGACTTAATGGCCCCGAAAAAACTATTATGAATAAACAACTTCTGTTCGCGCTAATGCTTCTGAATCTTGTTGCTCCTCTTTTGAAAGCACAGCAAACGTCTGCCCCTGTCGCAGCGCCTATTCCCGCAACTACGACATCAAGCACCCCTACGACATCGCAGCAAACGCTTGCCGCAACAAATGCTCCTTTTGCCTCATCACCCGCTACATCGAGTCAACCGAACCAAACGCAACAATCGCTTCAGAACGAGATCGCCATACTTCGGGAGAAAGTTGAGTCTGCGACGAAAATCACAGATTGGGTGTTCGCTATACTGGTCATAGTGTTAGGAGTTGGAACTCTCACCTCGCTTTTCAGCTGGGTTAAACATGAATTTTGGGTCTCAAGGCGGGCGGGAAGAAAGAACCACCCAACTTCACGACCTGACTGTGCGAGGAGAAACAGCGTCACAAGCGAGATCTGACGAGGTGCATCGAACATTTCTTTCTAGTTCAAAGGATACTTTAGACTTGGTTAACGCCACCTTAAATTTGGCAAAACAAGCAAGTGAGCGTGCAGCGAAATCAGTGGAAGATCGAGCGAAAGTTATTCTTCAGAAACTAGACATTGACTCAAAGGATTTACTCGCGAGCGTCCCGGCCCAAGATGACAGGGCGCTTGTTGCTGATCCGGCGCGAACTGCCTCGCTGCGAAGCCTTGCTCAACGGATCGAAGGTTTTCAAATCAACCGACTAGTCTTGCCGGAGGCGATGCAGCTTTCATCCGAGTGTCTTTTTATCAGAGGCATGGACTTCCATTTGAAGCAGCAATATGACGACGCTTTTGAGGCTTGGAAAGAAGTTACGCATCGGAACGAGACGCCCCAGTCGTTGCGAAGCCTTGCATGGTACTGGATCGGATATGAACAGAACAATCTTGGACAGTTTGCGCAAGCATGCCTGAGCTTCCAGAGAGCGCTCGAAACGGCTGTCGGAGTTCGCAAATTTGAACTCCAGCGAATACTGTTCGAAGTCGAGGTTCTTCAATAGAGCTGAACAACAACTACTCGATTCCCTCGAGGCGATCTTGACCTCGATAGAACAAAACGCCGACGAAGGCATTGAGTCTGTCCGGAAAAAAATACTTGGCACGATTGGTAATATTTGTCTGCAAATGGGCAATGACCTCAGGAGAATGGGGAGTTTGGAAAATTCAAAACCAAAATACGAACTCGCCAAGAAGTATTTTGATCAAGCCAACGGTCAAGATAAATGGGCGCTGTTTGGGTTGGCGGAAGCTCTTTATTGGCTTGGTGAAGAGCAAGCGCAGGACATCTTCAAGAACCAAGTCAGGCCCAAGGCGGTTGAGGAAGAAATACGCCGAATTGAACCTCGAACCAAAGTCTTGGCGAAGACGACCGAGTTGATTTGCTGCATTCGTGTTACAGATTTGCGGACAGAAGTCCCTGCGATTTACAGTCAAGTTACCGAGGCTCTCGGCAGAGTCGAAGGCAGATTGAACGTCTATTCACAGGCACAACGCAGAAATGTCACAAAGGAAGAGTTTCGCAAAGATCTCCAGGAATTGATGGAGGAATACAAAAAAAACATCACTCCAGCACCAGTCAAACAGCAAGAGCCAACGAAAAAAGATTTGTCCTGAAATTAACCATGCCCGAAGTTCACGAAATCGAGATTCGCGATTCCGCTGCTCAAGCAGCGGCGGCGAAGGCTTTGCCGCGTCCGAACGATGAGGATTTGCAGGACATGCAGGGCGAAAAGATGGTCTTGAACATGGGCCCGTCGCATCCCGCCACACACGGCGTGTTGCGCATCGTGCTCGAACTCGACGGCGAGATCATCACCAAGGCCGTCCCCGACGTCGGTTATTTGCATCGCGGCGACGAAAAAATCGCCGAGAACATGACGTGGACGCAGTTCATCCCTTACACGGACCGGCTGGATTATCTCGCGCCGCTGGCCAACAACGTCGCCTACGCGCTCGCCGTCGAGAAGCTGCTCGGCATCCACGACAAACTGCCGCCGCGCTGCCAATACATCCGCGTCATTTGCGCGGAACTGGCGCGCATTTCATCGCACCTGCTCGGCGTCGGCTGTTTCGCGATGGACGTTGGCGCGATGACGGTTTTCCTGCTCACCTTCACCGAGCGCGAAAAGATTTACAACCTCTGCGAATCGCTCACCGGCGCGCGGTTCACGACGAGCTTACACGCGCATCGGCGGCGTTTCGCGCGACACTCCGCCCGGCTGGTGCGACGCGGTGCGCAAGTTCCTCAACGAAGTCGTCGTCAACATCGCCGAGGTCGAGACGCTGCTCACGCGCAATCGCATCTTGGTGGACCGCACGCGCGACGTCGGCGTCATCCCGAAGGAAACCGCGATTGATTACGGTCTCACCGGCCCGAACCTGCGCGGCAGCGGCGTGGATTACGATCTCCGCAAAGCGCAGCCGTATCTTTGCTACAAGGATCTGCAATTCGACGTGCCGCTCGGCTCGGTCGGCGATTGCTATGACCGCTACCTCGTGCGCATGGAGGAAATGCGCCAGAGCGTGCGCCTCGTCCATCAGTGCCTCGACAAAATCCCCGGCGGCTTCGAGAACAAATCCAAGGAGCCGGTCAACGTGGCCGATGGAAAAATCGTTTTGCCGCCGAAGAACAGGGTGATGACGAGCATGGAGGAATTGATTCATCAATTCATGCTCGTGACCGAAGGCATGAACTGTCCGCCCGGCGAAATTTATTTCGGCCACGAGAATCCGAAGGGCGAACTTGGCTTTTACATCAACAGCCGCGGCGGCGGCACGCCGCACCGGCATGAAGATTCGCTCGCCATCGTTCTGCAACTTGAGCATCATCTGTACCGCACATCTGTTGCCGCGGCCGACATGATGAGCGACACCGGTTGCCGCGCATTCTTGGCGTTCGCTTCGGACTTTCGTGATGGGGGAGTGTGACCGATGAGCAAGGGCGTCAGCGGTTGCCGTCAAGCGAGCCGTCCAAAGCCTAATTGGCCCAAGACCGTGCCGTAAAACCGATTTGAAACGACTCACGATTTTTCGCGCCGTGGTTTTGACAGCGAAGCAACCGCATTGCATTGCACTCAAAATGAGTTTCCGTTCCAGCCAATCTTGAAGGCGAGATTGAGGAGTTGATCTCGCATTATCCGCAGAAGCGGAGCGCGTCACTCATGCTGCTGCACGCCATTCAGGAACATTTCGGCTGGATTTCGCAGGAAGCGGTCGAATGGACGGCGAAGAAGCTTGGCCTGCAACCGATCAACGTGTACGAACTCGTCACATTTTACCCGATGTTCCGACAGCAACCAGTCGGGAAATATCAGATCAAAGTCTGCCGCACGTTGAGTTGTGCGCTGGGCGGCTCGTACCAACTGCACGAGCATTTTTGCGACAAGCTCGGCCTCGACGCGCACAAACACGGCCCGCAGACGACGAAGGACGGCAAGTTCACGGTCGAATTCGTCGAGTGCCTCGCCAGTTGCGGCACCGCGCCGGTGATGATGTGCAACGAGGATTTTTACGAGGGAGTTTCAGCACAGCAAAGCAGACGAAATCATCTGGAAATGCCAATGAAAGTCGTAAATCGTAAATCGCAAATCGTAAATGGAAGTTGGCTGCCCGACATGGATTTGAACCATGACAAACAGATCCAGAGTCTGCTGTGCTACCGTTACACCATCGGGCAAGCCGGTGCGTGTGGGAGCGTAAATCTTTCCGTTGCGGGAGTCAAGCTGCTGATATGCCGCAGGAATTCAAATTGATTTTGAAGTACGCCGATCAGCCGGATTACACGCCCGACATCGAATGCTATTTGCAGCACGGCGGCTACGAGGTGCTCAAGAAAGCGCTAGCGATGCAGGCGGTGGATTTGGCGGACGGCAAGAAAAAATCGCTGCAGGAACAAATCCGCGACGAAGTCATGAAATCCGGTTTGCGCGGTCGCGGCGGCGCGGGTTTTTCGTGCGGGCTCAAGTGGAGCTTCGTGGATCGCCGCAGCGGCAAGCCGATTTATCTCATCTGCAACGCCGACGAATCCGAGCCGGGCACGTTCAAGGACCGGCAGATCATTCACAAGGATCCGCACCAACTCATCGAAGGAATGATCCTCTCGTGCTTCGCGAACGACGTGCAGCTCGCCTACATCTACATCCGCGGCGAAATGCCGCAGGGCGCGAAGCTATTGAACAAGGCCTGAAGGAAGCCCGCGCGAAGAATCTCCTCGGCAAGAACATCCTCGGCAGAGGCTACGATCTGGAGATTCACGTTCATCGCGGCGCGGGCGCTTACATCTGCGGCGAGGAAACCGGCCTCATCGAATCGCTCGAAGGCAAGCGACCGTATCCGCGCATCAAGCCGCCGTATTTCCCGGCGGTGCTCGGCCTTTACATGTGCCCGACCATCGTCAACAACGTCGAGACGCTTTGCAACGTGAAGCACATCGTCGCGATGGGCGGCGCGGAATTCGCGAAGCTCGGCACGCCGAACAACACCGGCACGCGCATCGTCAGCTTGAGCGGCCAGGTGAAACGCCCCGGCTACTACGAGATTGAAGTCGGCAAGGCCACCATCGGCCAGTTGATCAACGATCCCGCTTTTGGCGGCGGCTTGCGTGATGGACGAAAGCTGAAGGCGGTGATTCCCGGCGGTTCGTCAGCCAAAGTTTTCAAGGCCGGCGAGAAATTCAAACTCAAGCGCAAGGTGGACGGCAAGGACGTCGAGCAGGAGGTGGACATGCTCGATCTGCCTTATGATTTCGATTCGCTGCTGCAAGCCGGCACGATGAGCGGTTCGAGCGCGATCATCGTGATGGACGACAGCGACAGACATCGTCGAGGCGCTGGCGAACATCGCGGAGTTTTACGCGCACGAAAGCTGCGGCCAATGCACGCCCTGCCGCGAAGGCTCGCTCTGGATGAGCAAGGCGCTGCATCGCCTCACGCACGGTGAAGGCCGCAAGCAGGACGCGGATTATCTGGTGAAAATCGCCGACAACATTCCCGGCGGCCGCACGATTTGCGCGTTTGGCGAAGCCTGCTCGTGGCCGGTGCAAAGTTTCGTCGCGAAGTTCAAAGATGAATTCGTCGCCAAAGGCGCAGCCGATGAAGAGCGTCGCGCGAAGGAAGCGGTCGCTCCGATGAAAGCAAAAACAATTGGCTGCCGCGCGCTCTGATTTCAATGTCAACCACCGCCACAACCGAAATCAAGCCCGCGCCGCCCGCGATCGAAAAGATCAAGGTGAAGGTGGACGGGCGCGAAGTCGAAGTGCCGCAAGCTCACGCCTGACTGGCAGGGCAAGCTCGCGCCCACGACCATGATTCAGGCGTGCGAGATGGCCAAGACGGACGTGCCGCATTATTGCTATCATCCGAAGCTGCCCATCGCCGGCAATTGCCGCATGTGCCTCGTCGAGTTCGGCACGCCCGCGCTCGGCCCGGACCGCAAGCCAGTTTTGAATCCCGACGGCACGCCGAAGATCGCGAAGTCGCCGCGTCCGGCCATCGCCTGCGCCACGCCGATTTCGCCCGGCATGGAGATTTACACGAACGACGCCCGCCGTGAAGCAAATGCGCGAAGGCGTGTTGGAATCGCTGCTCATCAATCATCCGCTCGATTGCCCGATCTGCGATCAGGCCGGCGAATGCAAGCTCCAGGAATACTCCGTGGACTACGGCCAGAGCGCGAGCCGCTTCGTCGAGGCGAAGGTGCACAAGCCCAAAGCCGTTGACCTCGGCCCGCGCATCATGCTCGATGCCGAGCGCTGCATTCTTTGCACGCGTTGCATCCGATTCACGAAAGACATCGGCGGGCGACGACGCGCTCGGCATCGTCAATCGCGGCAGCTACAACACCATTACCACGTTTCCCGGGCTGCCGTTCGACAACAATTACACGCTCAACACGGTGGACATCTGTCCCGTCGGCGCGCTCACGTCGAAGGATTTTCGTTTCCAGATGCGCGTGTGGTTTCTCAAGGAAACCAAAAGCATCTGCACGAGCTGCGCGACGGGCTGCAACATCGTCATCGGCTCGCGCGAGGAAAAAATTTATCGCTACACGCCGCGCGAGAACGACGCCGTCAACGGTCCGTGGATGTGCGACGCTGGCCGGCTGAATTACAAATGGATTGGCAGCGCGCGGACCGGTTGAAGGACGTCCTGAAGTGCCGACGGGCGAAGAAATCGACTTGGACGGTTGCGCTCAGCGAAATCGCCGAGCAAGCTGAAGCAACGCTCCGCACGGTTCGGTGGCCATCATCGCTTCGGCGCGGCAGACGAACGAGGAGCTTTGGCTGTTGAGCAAGCTTAAGGCGAAGCTCGGCGCGATCAGCGATTCCGTTCGCGCGAACGGCGAGGCCGACAAGCTGCTGGTCAACGCGGACAAGAATCCAAACACGAACGGCGCGCGGCTCACGGGCATTTGCTTCAGCGAGATGGGCATCAATATGCCGAAGATTGCCGATGGTATCGCGAGCGGCAAGATCAAGACGCTGATCGTTTTCGGCGAAGACGTGACCAAGCACGGCATCGGCGCGGAATTGCTCGGCAAGCTGGAGACGCTGATCGTCAGCGACATTTTGCCGAACGAGACGACGAAGCTGGCGCATTATGTTTTGCCCGGCTGCGCGCACGCCGAGAAGCGCGGCTCGTTCACGAACACCAAAGGTCGCGTGCAGAAATTCATGAAGGCCGTCGAAGCCGCCGGGCGACGCGCGGCCGGAATGGGATTTTCCTGCACGAACTGGTTTACAACGTGACCGGCCAGGACGGCTTTCTGACCATCGAAGGTTTGTTCAACGAGATGGCGAAAGACGTGCCGGCGTTCAACGGCCTGACGTGGGCGGGACTCGGTGACACCGGCGTGACGGTGAAGATTTGAAATGATTGCCTGGCTAAACAATTTGAGCCCGACGACGCAGTTCGCGCTGTTCACGGCGATGAAAGTCGTTGCGGCGTTTGCCGTGATGATGACGATGGTCGCCTACATCGTGCTGGTCGAGCGGCGCTTGTGCGCGTTCATCCAGGATCGCCTCGGGCCGAATCGGTCGGTCCGTTCGGTTTGCTGCAACCGGCGGCGGATGGCATCAAGGCGTTTTTCAAGGAAGAGATGACGCCGGCGCACGTGCGCAAAATTTTTTACGTCCTCGCGCCAATGATCGCGCTCATTCCTGGCGATTTTGAACCTCGCGGTGATTCCGTTCGGCTCGACGCTCGGCAAGCAGCCGATGGTGCTGGCAAACCTGAACGTCGGCATCCTCTACACGTTCGGCATCGTGTCGCTCGGCGTTTACAGCATCGTGCTGGCGGGTTACGCGGCGAACTCCAAGTATCCATTCCTTGGCGGCATCCGCTCCAGCGCGCAGATGATCTCCTACGAAATCGCGATGGGCATGAGCGTCATCCCAATTTTCCTGTTCGTCGGCAGCCTGAACTTGAGCGACGTCATCACGGCGCAGACTGGCACACAAGTTGCGGTTTCCGTTCCGAATTGGTTCGTGTTGCAAAGCCCGATGACGTTCCTCGCGTTCTGCATTTTCCTCGTCTCGGCGTTTGCGGAAACGAACCGCACGCCGTTCGATCTGCCGGAAGCCGAACAGGAACTGGCGGGCGGCTACAACGTTGAATACAGCTCAATCAAGTTCGCGATGTTTTTCATGGGCGAATACGCCAACATGATTCTCGTCTCGGCGATGATGGTGACGCTGTTTTTCGGCGGCTGGACGTTGCCGTGGTTTGGTTTGGATCAACCCGCGGCGCGATCTTGTGCATGGCGTGCTGCACATCGGCATTTTCCTCGGCAAAGTATTCTTGTTTCCTGGTCATGTTCATCTGGGTGCGCTGGATGTGGCCGCGTTTCCGGTATGATCAGTTGATGGATTTGGGCTGGCGGCGGTTCATCCCGGTCGCGCTGGCAAACATTTTGGTGACGGCAGTCTGGCTGTGGTGGAAGAGCGGCAAATAAAATGATCGTCAAACGCAAACCATTGAATTTGTTCGGAGCGGCTTTACCTGCCGGCCATCATCGGCGGGTTCAAAGTCACGCTGCGGCATTTCTTCAAGAAGAAAGTGACGATGCAGTATCCCGAGGAGAAATGGGTCGTGCCCGAGGGCTATCGCGGCGCGCCGTATCTCGTGAAAGATCAGGAGGGCAACACCAAGTGCGTGAGCTGCCAGCTTTGCGAATTCGTCTGCCCGCCGAAGGCCATCAAGATCACGCCGCCCGGTCCGGCAGGCCAGCTCGCGGATCGTCCGAATGCGGAGAAGATGCCGGCAGGAATTCGAGATCAACATGCTCCGGTGCATCTTCTGCGGTTTCTGCCAGGAAGTCTGCCCGGAGGAGGCGATCTTCCTGCAAAAGGATTATTCGCTCACCGGCACGAGCCGCGCAGAAATGATTTACGACAAAGAAAAACTGCTCGCGCTCGGCGGCGTTCACGCCGGCGTCCAGAAATGGAAACACAAAGCTGAAGAGGCGAAGGAACAGGAAAATTTTCCGGTGAAGGTCTAGTGACAAGATGAATAGCCAACCAACAAAACGCTCGCCACTTCGAATAATCGGTCTTTGCATTTTCGCAATCAGCGGTTTTGCCGTCTTGCCCGTATTCAAATCGGATTCGATTTCGGAAGACCTGTTCGCCTTCGGTTTCTGGTTCGGCTTGGTGTTGTTCGTTATTGGCCTGATTATGGATAAACGGTCGAGGAGACAATCTAGTGAAAAGAAGTAAACGCGAGCATGGCCCTACCTGACATCCTATTTTACGTGTTTGCGGCCCTGACGCTGCTGTGCGGCGTGCTTGTCGTCGCGAATCCGTTCAGCCGCAACCCGGTCACCAGCGCGATGTTTCTCGTGCTGACGATCATCTCGATGGCGGGATTGTTCGTGCTGCTGCACGCGTTCTTCCTCGCGGCGGTGCAGGTGCTCGTTTATGCAGGCGCGGTCATGGTGCTGTTCCTGTTCGTCATCATGCTGCTCGACTTGAAGGAAGAAGAGCGCCGCAAAGTCAAAAAGCTTGGTCTCGTCGCCGGATTGATTGCCGTGGGCGCAATCGTCGCCATCTTCGTCCGGTCGCTGCTGGCGACGCAGCCCGGCAAGGATTTGCCCGCGCCCACTGCCGATTGGCGACACTGCCACGCTCGGCAGGATGCTGTTCACGAATTACCTGCTGCCGTTTGAAATCGTTTCCATACTGCTCCTCGTGGCGATGGTGGGCGTGATTTTGTTGAGCAAAAAGGATCTCAAATGACGCACGTCGGCCTTGAACATTATCTGATCGTCAGCGCGCTGTTGTTCGCGCTCGGCTTGCTGGGCGTCATCACGCGGCGCAATCTGCTCGTGATGTATATGTCGCTGGAGTTGATGCTCAACTCGGCGAATCTCGCGCTCGTCGCCTTTTCGCGGTTCAACGACAACCTCAACGGCCAGGTCATGGTGTTTTTCATCATCACCGTGGCGGCGGCTGAAGTGGCCGTTGGTCTGGCGCTGATCGTCGCGCTCTATCGCAAGCGCCAGTCGGCGCACGTTGAAGATTTGACCTCGATGAAACTCTGACGGATGAAACTCGAAGCGTTAACTTGGCTGGTCTTGTTCCTGCCGCTGCTCGCGGCGGGCATCATCACGCTTTTCACGCTGCGCAACAAAGCGGTCAGTGCCACGTTGTCCATTGGCGCGATCGTCACGGGTTTTGTTCTCACGCTGGCGCTGATCAAATTCGGCGGCTGGGAAGCGCGCGAACTTTCCGTCAACTGGCTTTCCATCGGCAGCCTGAACGTGGACTTCGGCCTCAAGCTCGACGCGCTCAGCCTGATGATGCTGCTCATCGTCACCGGCGTCGGCAGCGCGATTCATATTTATTCCTATGGTTACATGCACGACGACCTGGGCTTCTCGCGCTTCTTCGCGTGCATGAGTCTGTTCACGTTTTCCATGCTTGGCATCGTGCTCTCGAACAATTTCCTCCAGATGTTCATTTTCTGGGAACTCGTCGGCGTATCGAGCTATCTGCTCATCGGTTTCTGGTTTGGAAAACCCAGCGCGGCGGACGCGGCCAAAAAAGCGTTCATCACGAATCGTCTCGGCGATTTCGGTTTCATGCTCGGGAATACTGTTACTCTGGGGATCTGTCGGCTCCGTGAATTCCTTAAACTCCAAAGCGATTTCGTGCTTGCCCGTCAACCCAGCATAATCGTCAATCTTGCTTGGTTCCCGTTTCACCCTTTGATTACGATGTCGTTTTTACGCTCGCCGGCCTGCTGATCTTCTGCGGCGCGATGGGCAAGTCCGCGCAATTCCCGCTGCACGTCTGGTTGCCCGACGCGATGGAAGGCCCGACGCCCGTCAGCGCGCTCATCCACGCCGCGACGATGGTGGCCGCCGGCGTTTACATGCTGTGCCGCGTGTTCTTCATCTTCACGCCCGAGGCTCTGACCGTCATCGCGTGGATCGGCGGATTCACCGCGTTGCTCGCCGCGCTCATCGCCGTCCAGCAAAACGACATCAAACGCATCCTCGCCTACTCGACGCTTTCGCAACTCGGCTACATGGTCATGGCCGTCGGCCTTGGCGGCCCGACGCCGCGATGTTCCATCTCACCACGCACGCGTTCTTCAAGGCGCTGCTGTTCCTCGGCGCAGGTTCGGTCATCATCGCGCTGCACCACGAGCAGGACATCTGGAAGATGGGCGGCGCTCCGCAAGAAAATGCCGGTGACGTTTTGGACGTTCCTCGTCGGCACGCTCGCGCTCTGCGGCGTCCCGCCGTTCAGCGGTTTCTACTCGAAGGACGCCATCCTTGCGCAGGCGTTGCACGCGCACAACTACCCGCTCTTCGCCGTCGCCGCGCTCGTCGCGGTGCTGACCACGTTCTACATGTTCCGACTTGTTCTTCGTGGCATTCGTTGGCGAACCGAAGACGAACGAAGCCGGTCACGCTCACGAATCGCCGGGCGTCATGATCTGGCCGCTGCGAATTCTGGCCGTGATGAGCATTGTCGGTGGATTGATCGGCGTCAGCGAATTGTTCAACTCCCAGTTCGCCGGTGAAGCCGCCGAACACGCCGAACACGTCAGCCTGCTTACGCGAATCATCGAACCTTTCCAGCATGCGCCCTTCGCTGCGTTCAGCGGATTGATTGCCGTCGTTGTCGGCTTCCTCGCCGCCAAAGCACTTTACGGCAAAGCCAAGAGCGATCCGTTGCCCGCCAAACTCGGCGTGTTGTCCCGCGCGATGGCGAACCGCTTTTACTTTGACGAACTTTACGAAGCCACTGTCATTCGTGCCCACGATTTCATCGCCACCGTCGCGGACTGGATTGACCGCTGGATCGTGGAAGGCTTGTGCATCGGCCTTGTGCGCGGCGGAACAGATTTGACGGGCCGCGCGCTGCGCCTGGTCCAGACCGGCAATCTCCAGACCTACGCCTTCCTGTTCGTGCTCGGCGTGGCTGTGTTGCTGTGGTTCGTGCTTGGAAAATGAGAACGCGACTCGCCAACAAAAAAGCTCTGACCAAGGCCCGCCCGGCCTCGCCAAAGATTTTGCACGCGATGAGTGCAAAATCTTCGCCGAAAGCTTTGTTGTCGGACGTGCGCGAACTCATTCTTGCGACGCGTGAAGGCGTAGCGCGCACGGTGAATACCGGTCTTACCTTGCTCTATTGGGAAATCGGCAATCGCATTCACAAGGATATCCTCCGAGAAAAGCGGGCGGAGTATGGAAAACAGATTTTCTACGCGCTGAGTAGAAAATTGGAGGCGGAGTTCGGACGCGGTTTTTCTCAAGCCAATCTTTTCCATATGGTTCGCTTTGCCGAAGTATTTCCCGACCGAAAAATTGTGCAGGCACTGACTGCACAATTGGGTTGGACGCACTTTCGCCGAATCATCTACCTCGACGATTCGCTCAAACGTGACTTCTACGCCGAGATGTGCCGCATCGAACGCTGGAGCACGCGCACCTTGGAAAAGAAAATTGGCGGGATGCTTTTCGAGCGCACCGCTCTTTCCCGCAAGCCCGCAAAGCTCGCCGCGATGGAGTTGAAAAAACTCCGCGAGGAAGACCAACTCACGCCCGACCTGGTTTTCCGTGATCCTTACATTCTGGATTTTCTCAAACTGAAGGACACCTACGGCGAGAAAGACATCGAGGCCGCGATCTTGCGGGAAATCGAATCCTTTATCCTCGAGCTCGGCGTCGGGTTCGCTTTTCTCGAACGCCAGAAACGGATGCAGATAGACTCGCGCGATTACTATCTCGATCTCCTGTTCTATCACCGCAAGCTGCGCCGCCTCGTCGCGATTGACCTGAAACTTGATGAATTCGAGGCTGCTGACAAAGGCCAGATGGAACTCTATCTCAACTGGCTCAAGCAACACGAGCAAGGCGCGGACGAAGCGCCGCCGCTCGGCCTCATCCTGTGTGCGGGCAAACGGCAGGAGCACGTCGAACTCCTGCAAATGGAACGCGACGGCATCCACGTCGCCAGCTATGTGACGAAGCTGATTCCGAAAAAGCAACTGGAACAGAAGCTTCATGAAGCCGTGAAGCTGGCGCGGGCGCGAATGGAGGAATACAAACTTAGATGACGACGTTGACCTTAATCTTTGTTCTGCCGTTGCTCGCTGCAATCGCGCTGGCGTTTGTGCCGCGCAACTTTGCCGTCATCATGCGCGCCGTGGCGGTGGGCGTGACCTTCGTCACGATGCTGCTCGCCGTGCTAATATTCTGGCAGTTCAACGGCGCGACAGCGGATGCCGCTGGCTACAAGTTCGTCAGCATCATTCCCGGTCTCGGCGCGGAATCGCTCGGCATCGCCTGCAAGCTCGGCGTGGATGGCTTGAACGTCGGGTTGGTGTTGATGGGCGCGATCGTGGCGTTCGCGGCGGCGTGCTGCTCGTTCGAGATCAAATCGCGCGAGAAGGAATTTTACATCCTGCTGCTCGTGATGACCGGCGGCATCCTCGGCGCGTTCATGTCGCTCGACCTGTTTTTCTTCTACTTCTTCCACGAACTCGCGCTCGTGCCGACGTTCATCATGATCGGCGTGTGGGGTCGCGGCGAGAAGAAGAACTACGCCACGTTCCAGATCACGCTTTACCTGAGCATCGGCGCGTTGCTGGCGCTCATCGGTCTCATCGCGCTTTATCTGCAAGTGCCAGCAGATGTCCGCACGTTCGACATTCCTACGCTGACGAAGTATTTCGCCGAACACACGATGGCGACGGGCGCGCAGAGCTTCATCTTCCCGCTGCTGCTGTTCGGCTTTGGCATTCTCGTTTCGCTCTGGCCGTTCCATTCGTGGGCGGCGCTGGGCTACAGCTCCGCGCCAACGCCAACCGCCATGCTGCACGCGGGTGTGCTGAAGAAGTTTGGTCTTTACGGTTTGATCCGCGTGGCGCTGCCGTTCATGCCGCAAGCGGCTCAGCACTGGATGCAAATCCTCGCTTGGCTCTGTCTCGGCAACATTCTTTACGTCGGCTGGGTGGCGATGCGACAGAAGAATCTGAACCTGCTCATCGGCAATTCCAGCGTGGCGCACATGGGCATGATCTTCCTCGGCATCGCGAGCCTGAACCTCATCGGCGTGACCGGCGCGGTGGTCATCATGGTGGCGCACGGCTTCCTCGCGGCGCTGACGTTCGGTTTGAGCGGCTACATCTACAACCAGACCGGCACGCTCGAAATGAGCGAACTCGGCGGACTGCGCGAAGAAGCTGCGCTTCATCGGCGTTGCATTGACAATGGCGGCACTGGCGGGTTGCGGCTTGCCGGGCTTCTTGAATTTTGTCGGCGAAGTCACAGTGTTTTTCGGCGCATGGAAAGTATTCCCGCTTGTAACAATGCTGGCTGTTTGGGGCGCGCTGATCATCGGCGCGGTTTACATGTTGCGAATGGCGCGGACGGTTCTGCATGGACCGTTGTCGGAGAAATGGTCGGGTCTTACCGACGCGAATCTCTGGCGCAAGCTGCCTTACGCGCTGCTACTGGCGAGCCTGCTGGTGTTTGGATTCTTCCCGTCGCTGCTGACCGAAAAAATCAAGCCGGTGACAGAAAAAGTTGTTTCAAGTTTCAAGTTTCAAGTCTCAAGTGTTCAGCCCGCCAATGCGGTTCAACTGAAAACTGAAAGCTTCAAACCTGAAACTGTTTCAATCGGAAATCGGAAATCGGAAATCGCAAATCCATGAACCTTTCCTTAATGTCATTGGAAATCGCGGTGGTGGCACTCGGCATCGCAGTGCTGCTGGCTGATTTGTGGCTTCCGGCGGAGCGGAAACGCGCGCTGGGCTACGCGGCGGCGGCGGCACTGGGGCTGTTGCTGCTGGCGAGCTTCGGCCACGGCTGCCTGTTCAACCAAAGCGGCAGCACGGCGTCCGGCATGTTTGTAGCGGATGGACTGGCGATGTTCTTCAAGCGCTTCTTCCTGCTCGCGGCCATCTTGGTGCTGATCATGGCCGTGGAATTTTCCGACCGCATTGCGGCGGGTGTTTCGGAATATTACTCGCTCATCATTTTCGCGCTGGCGGGAATGATGTTCGCCGCTTCGGCCAACGACTTTGTAATGCTGTTCGTTTCCATAGAACTCATCACCATCACCTTCTATGTTCTGACGGGTTTCACGCGCGGCAAAATGGCGTCGTTGGAAGCGGGCATTAAATATCTGATTCTCGGCGCACTGTCGTCGGCATTCATGGTCTATGGCATTGCGCTGGTGTGGGGTACAACGGGCAAATTCAACTTTACCGAGTTAGCGCAAGTGGCCGGTAATTTTGCGGGCAACAAACTTTTCCTCTTCGGTGTGCTATTCATTCTGGTGGGGCTGGGCTTCAAGATTGCCGCGTTCCCATTCCAGATGTGGACGCCGGACGTTTATCAGGGTGCGCCCACTCCGACGACGGCGTTTTTGGCGGTTGGCTCAAAGGCTGCGGGCTTCGTTCTACTGCTGCGCTTTCTCTTTTCGGCGATTCCCGACGTGACGATGCAATGGCACAAACTGCTCATCATCATTTCCGGCATCACGATTCTGTATGGCAACCTCTGCGCGTTGCCACAGCGCAATCTCAAACGTCTGCTCGGCTATTCGAGCATCGCCCACGCGGGCTACTTGCTGCTCGGCGTCGCGGCATTGAACGCAACCGGTCAGGCTGCGGTGCTGTATTATTTGAGCGGCTACCTGTTCACCGTGCTGGCGGCTTTTGCCGTCATCGCGCTGGTGATGCGGCATCTGGACAGCGAAGACATCGGCGGTCTGGCCGGGCTTGAACCAGCGTTCGCCGCTCCTCGCAGTGACGCTGACGCTCGCAATGGTTTCGCTGGCGGGCATTCCACCGATGGCTGGGTTTTTCGGGAAATTCCTCCTGCTCAAGGCGGTCATCGAGCAGGGCGCGGTTAACAACGGTTATTATTGCCTCGCCTTCACGGCGTTGGTGGGCATCGTGATTTCGCTCTACTACTACTTCGGCGTCATCCGGGCGATCTATTGGAGCAAGGATGCTGCGAATCACGAGCTGATTGAAATTTCCAAGCCAGCGCAATTCGCCATTGGCCTCTGCATCATCGGGATGTTTTGGCTGGGTTTGTTTCCCGGCGCAATGGTGAATTGGGCAATCGAAGCGGTGAAGGTTTTGAAAATGTAACTTCTCAAGGACACTCGGCCTCACCTTGGCTACCACAAATCCACTGGGCCTTTGGGCACAGGAATGTGGCCGGCCTGCGTGGTGGAATTCTCCTGCATGAACGAGGAAATCATGGGTTGCGGCTGGAAGCGCGGTTTCAATTCGCCAGTTTCATCAAGGAACTGCGCGCGCCAGCGGCGGTAATGGTCGAGAATTTCAAAAAACCCGGCGCGGCTGGAGACATGCACCGCGTGGCGATTGAATTCGTGCGATGGCCCAAATCGCTTCGAATACCACGGCGCGACTTTGCGGAACATGCGGCAGCCGTGTTCCTCGCCAAAAACTTCAACCATCAAATCCAGATGCCGGCACATAACGCGCACACGTTCGTCGAAGGTTGGTTCCGGCAAAAGTTCCCCCGCCTGCAGAAAATGCAGCGTCCGTTTGAAAATCCAAGGATCGTAAAACGCGCCGCGACCGATGCTCACACCGGCGCAGCCCGTTTCGTCCAGCATTTTCTTCGCGGCGAGCGGCGTGGTGACGTCGCCGTTGCCGATGACGGGAATTGAATTCACGGCTTCGACAACCTTGCGAATGCCGGCGAGATTCACCGTGCCGGCGAAGCCTTGCTCGCGCGTGCGGCCGTGAACAAAAATCGCCGCCACTCCCACGTCTTCCAACGCGCGGGCGAGATCGGGCGCGGTAATGTTCTCGGTCGTCCCAACCAAGGCGCATCTTGGCGGTGACGGGGATTTTGACCGCGTCCACCATGCCTTTGGTCGAGTTTCGCGGTTTTGTCGAACTCGACCATCATGGCCGAGCCGCCACCGACTTTGCAGACTTTGGGGACGGACAACCCATGTTGATGTCCACCGACGACATGCCGAGCGATTCGAGAAACGCGGCCGCATCGCGCATTTCTTCGGGCACGGAGCCGAAGAGTTGCGCGGCGAGCGGTCGGTCAGTCGGCCGGGGTTTCGATGAGCTTGAGCGCTTTCTTTTTCTTTTCGATAAGCGAACGGGCGTTGACGAGATCGGTGGTGCAAAGGCCGACGCCGCCGATTTCGCGCGCGACGAGTCGGAACGGCAGGTTGGTGTAACCCGCCAGCGGCGAGAGAAACAAATTCGATTCCAATATCAGCGAGCCCAGGCGCATCGGGGTCATTATAGCCCGCCGGGTACAGTGAGCACGAAAAAGGTTGGCGACGATTCGATGCTTCACCCCCAGCCACTGACGTGGCAAACTGCGGCATGAACGTGCTGGAGCGTCGGCGGAACTTGAGGCAAGTCGTCGTTGCTATCGCCGGAATCATTTTTCTTTTTGTCATGTTTCGATGGTTTGAGCAGAGCCAGCTGTATCACCCGACGCGCGAGTTGGAGACGGGCGGCGATGCGCTGCGGCGACCGTTTGAAGATGTGCACTTCAAGGCCGGCGATGGCATCGGTTTGCACGGCTGGTTTTTCCCGGCGGACACAAATTCGCCGCGCGCAAACCTGGTTTTCCTGATTTGCCACGGGAACGGCGGCAACATCAGCCATCGTCTTGATCTTTGTGCGGTATTGCTGCAAACCGGCGCGAACGTGTTCGTCTTCGACTATCGCGGCTATGGTCGCAGCGAAGGAAAACCGGGCGAAGAGGGCACGTATTTGGACGCGCAGGCGGCGTATCACTGGTTGTGTCAAAAAGGATTTTGCGGGGAACATATCATCGCGTTTGGCGAATCGCTGGGCGGCGGTGTGGCCAGCGAACTGGCACTGCGCGAGAAGCTCGGCGGAATCGTGTTGCAGAGCACGTTCACCAGCGTGCCGGACATTGGCGCGGAATTATTTCCGTGGCTGCCGGTGCGGTGCTCGGCACCATCGATACGACACACGCGCCAAACTGCCGCGCATCCATGTGCCGGTACTGGTGATGCATGGTTGCGAGGATGGTTTGGTGCGGTTTCATCACGCCAGGAAAATTTTGCGGCGGCCAACGAACCGAAACTCTTCTGCGAACTGCGCGGCGACCACAACGACGCTTTGTGGGATGAACCGGAATTCCGCACGGCGATGGAGAAATTCTTGAAAATGGTGGAGCAATCATCGTCAAACGTGCACTAAACGCCAACTTGCCTTGCGCCGCCAAACGCGGCTTACTGTGGTTCGCTTCGAATGAAAACGCACGCTTTGTCGGAGATGGGTCGTCAACGGCGGAACCGCCGATTTCGTGGCTCATGCACGCCACGTTGTCGCATCCGAAACTGATTTCGCTGGCTGCAGGTTTCACGGACAGCGAAACATTGCCGGTTGCTGAAACGCGCGCGTCGCTCGACGGCATTTTGCGTTCGCCCAAAAGCGGCCGGCCCGCGCTGCAATACGGCTCGACACCCGGCGACACGGCGTTGCGCCGTCTGACCGCGCGGCGTTTGCAGCGCAGCGACGGTGTGAATCGGGCCGTGGGAGTTTATTTTCCAGAGCGCACCATCATCACGAGCGGTTCGCAACAATTGCTTTACATGGCGACCGAGGCGTTGTGCGATCCGGGCGACATTGTGCTCGTCGAAGACCCGACGTATTTCGTTTACCTCGGCATTGTGCAAAGTCACGGGCTGCGCGCGCGCGGCGTCCGGCTCAAACCGGACGGCGTGGATTTGGCGCACCTGGAGGAAATCCTGCAATCGCTCAAACGCAGCGGCGAGCTGCGCCGGGTGAAATTGTTTTATCTCGTCAGCTATTTTCAAAATCCGACCGGCATCACGACGAGCTTCGAGAAAAACGCGGCGTGCTGAAGTTGCTCCGGCAATTCGAACGCGCGGCGGGGCATCCGATTTATCTGATTGAGGACGCGGGGTATCGCGAGCTGCGGTTTGCGGGCGAAGATGCGCCATCGTCGCTGGCGGTGCGCGGATCTGCGGATCGCGTGGTTTACACCGGCACTTACAGCAAACCGTTTGCGACCGGCGTGAGAGTGGGCTTCGGGATTTTGCCGGAACCGCGGTTGACCGCAGTGCTGCGAATCAAGGGCAACCACGATTTCGGCACGTCGAATCTGTTGCAGCAATTGTTGTCGCGCGCGCTGGCGTCGGGGCTTTACGACAAGCACGTGGCGCGATTGCGGAAACGCTACGCGCGCAAGGCGGACGTGATGCGCGAGGCGATTGAGAAGCACTTCCCGGCGGAAGTCGAATGGACGCAACCGGAGGGCGGGCTTTACTTCTGGGCGCGGCTGCCGGGCGGGTTGAAATCCGGCGTGAAATCAAAAGTCTTCCAGTCCGCGCTGAAAAACGACGTGCTCTACGTGCCGGGCGAGTTGTGCTACGCGAACGATCCGACGCGGCCCAAACCGGATTGCGAGATGCGCATCAGTTTCGGCAGCGCCACGGAGCAGGACATTCGTGAAGGAATCAAGCGGCTGGGAGCGGTATTGAAGAAATTTGTGTGATGCCGAGACGCGAAGGCCGCGAAATGGGCGAAGAACTGTTTGCAGCCGATTTAGCAGTCCAACCACCCTTCGATTGGGCATCATTTTTGTCGAATCATCTGAACGAACATGAGCCTTCCGTCCTTCTCGCCCACATCTAATCTCAAGTATTTGTGCATAGGTGGGGCAACCTTGCGGTCAATCTGAATCTGCTTGATTGGAGTGAGATTTGAAACCCACACGACACCATTGTTGGTCATCGCAATTGGTCTATAAACACAATTGGTCATATACGTAACCGACGAAATCTCCTCCTGTCTAATCTGAATATCGATGCCCGTTTGATACATCTCTTTTGTAAGCGGCCCAACGCCATCCCAACAATACAATGCCGTGATGGCTGCTTTGTCTCTCGCGGTATAGGCGTCCCGAACTGCCTTCAAAAAACGAGCCTCTTCTTGCGGGGTTGCTGCTAGAACTGATCCCACGACTAAAACTAGTGCAATCGCGATTCCAAACAGCCTCATAATTTCGTGACGTGTGAGCGACGCTACAACGTCAACCCGGCGGCCAGGCCATGTGGCGTCCGCCAAGGATATGGATGTGCAGGTGCGGCACGCTTTCGCCGCCGTCCTCGCCGTTGTTGATCACCAGCCGGTAACCCTTTTCCTTCAATCCCAGTTCGTTCGCGACCGCCGCGGCTTTAAGCAACAAGTGACCGAGCAGTTGCTGATCTTCGCTCGTGGCGTCGGCAATGCGTGGAATGGGTTTCTTGGGGATGACCAAGACATGCTTCGGCGACTGGGGATTGATGTCGCGAATCGCGAAGACCAAATCGTCCTGATAGAGAATGGTCGCCCGGATTTCGCCGGCGAGAACTTTTTCAAACAAGGTTTTGCTCATAGTTAAATGGCGTTTTGTTTTGACGGCGCGTTCGGAGAACGCGCCCTACCAATTATTCCACTACCAGCGCGCACCCGGCTTGATCGGTTTCGGTGGTCAAGCAGTGGCGCAGGTACGCGACGATTTGGTCCTGCAATTTCTCACAACGGGCGCTCCAGCGTTGCGCGCCGGTCAGTTGTTCACGCAACCGCGCAGGCCGCGGAAGCGCACGAGGCGCGGCGATTCGCTCAGGCGGGTGCGCAACTCGACGCGCAGTCGTGGAAAGAAAAACAGCTCGAAGTTGTCGCCCGATTCGCCCGCGAGTTGGCGCAGATCGGCTTCCGACACTTCAACTGCGTCTGCGGATTCCGGGGTGCGCATCTTGAATCCAAGCTTGTGGAGGACGGTTTCAAGCGTTTGGGCAAATTCGCCGACGGTGACGGTTTCGCGTCCCAAATCGTGTTTGAAGTAATGGAACACAGACGCCGCGGCGTGTTGGAGGATTTCAGGATCGAACCGGTCCATGGCGTCGGCTTCCAGTTCGAAGGAGATCATTGAGGCGGAGAGCGGAACGCTTTCGCCGGTGGCGAGTTCGAAAAGGAGGCAATCGGATTGCAGTGCGATCATTGCCGGGCCTCCAGTTTTTTGACTTCCTGCACGAAATCGGTGGCTTCCTGAAAGCGCCGATACACGCTGGCGAAACGAACGTAAGCCACATCGTCAATGCCGCGCAGGCCGTCCATCACCATCTTGCCGATGAATTCGGCGGGCACTTCGCGGTCGAATTTGTCGGTCACGGTAACGACGATATGGTCCACCAAGTCTTCCATGACTTTTGGGCTGATGGGTCGTTTTTGGCAGGCCTTTTTGACGCCAGAGAGAAGTTTTTCGCGGGTGAATTCTTCGTGGCGACCATCGCGCTTGAGCACCATCAATCCGTCACGTTCAATTTCCTCGTAAGTGGTAAAGCGATGATTGCAGGCGGTGCATTCGCGGCGACGACGGATGGTCGCGCCCTCGCGCGAGGCGCGTGAGTCAATGACCTTGTCATCCTGACAACCGCATTTCGGGCAGCGCATAAAGGCCCACCTAATTGTGGTGCGAATTTTGTATCACACTACATTTTGAGGTGTCAAGGCGGGGATTGGGGAAAGTTTGAGACTTTGGGGCTGGAAGTCGTGCGACCCTCCGGCGGGTGTATTTGTTGACAAGCCGCAAAAGAGACTGGAAAAAATTCAGCGTGGCGCAAAGTTCTTTGGAGGAATTGCCGGCGGTGCAACCGAGTTGGTGCGTGGCAATCGTCCCAGCCAGGCGCCCCTAACCGCGTATTTCCACTCCAGTTCAGGAATATCCGGTGGCGCCCTTGCGAGCCATAAATAACCAGCCGGTCCTGCGGACGCATCTTTTTGACCCACGGTTCATAGGCTTTGTAGTCGCCGAAGTTCCAAAGGATGCTGTGGTAGGTGTTGAAATCTTCCGGTGGCATGATGATAGGTTCGTAACCGAGGATGTATCGCCAGTCGGCGTTTGGATTTTTGAAGAAAGTCCGATAGAACGCTTTCATGTCTCCGCTGTAAAGGATGCCGCCCTTTTCCGGCAGCCATGGCGCGACTTCGGGGTCGCTTTGTGTCAGGTACTCCGTGGTCAAGTTGTATGTCCAGCGGCTGTCCCTGTCGTTTGTGTCGCCCAGATAGATTGCCACTGCGAGAGCGCCGGCCAATGCCAGGCGTTTCAGAGAATTTGCTGGAAGCCATGTTTGGAGGAGGAGTTGCAGATCGCATGCAATCAAAACCATCAATCCCGGCCATCCCCAATCACCCCAGAACCGTCTGGCTTTGAACCCAAGCACCCAGCAGATGCAAACCAGCCAGAACGCGGGATTTGTGGTCAGCGGGCGCGCTTTCAATTTTGCCAATGGCCGCAACACCAGCAAACCCGCCAGCAGAATCAGCGCGGGGAAATCGCCGCTGTCCGGCTGAAATTCAGTAACCAGGGTGCGCTGCGTCAGATGTGTGGAAAAAGCCTTTATTGCCATGGAGATGCGCCCAGATGTAATCAACCGGATGACCGGTAAGCGAGGCTTCCGAAAATCGTGCCGGCAATCCAGCTCATGGCCAGAACCAGCGCCCAGCGATATTCGCGGGCAAGGACAAACGCGGCCACCGGCAACGCCCAGAGATACCACACGCCGTGGACGAAAATCGCGAGGGCAATCAACGCCGTCATTCCCAAGCCGGTTCGCCACCCCGGAGGAGATGGGCTGCGATTTTGCCAGAGAAAAAGGATGGTCAGGAGTACGGACATGGTGAGCAGAAAAGGCCGTCCCAACATGTGTCGCGCCACGGAATCCGTGCTGACGGCGAACAAAAGCATTGTGCCAAGCCACGCCTCGGGCCGCTTCAACCAGGGAATGGCCGACCACCCAAGCAAAGCAAACAGTCCCACGACGGACAACACCACAAGCGTTTCAGCATTGCAATGTGACCAGAGATAAATCTGCCTCAGGAGGAGGTGCCAGCCGAAATTGTGGTCAACCTTGTACGTATCACTCAGCACGAGAATTTCCGACCAGGGCTTGCCGCTGACTGCCTTGGCGGCATGCCGCAGTGCGTCATCAGGAGGCAGGAATCCATAGCTGATAATTTTGAGGGGGATGCAAAGGAAGGTTAAGATGACGATCGCGTAAATCAGGAGCGGCACGTAGCGTTGAATCCCTGATGCGGCAGGTTCGTTATTCAAGTCGTCGTTTTGGGTCATGGCATTTTAAGAATTGAATCCATCTCGAAAACACAGCAAATACCCCGCCAGCGGTGGCGATTCCGAGACTGTAACCTGACTGGTCCAGTGTCAACCACAATGCCAGGTCCCGACGGGGCAGATCATGGGATTGGGGTTGAGGCTCGGCCCATGCGGCAGCATTGACTGCGGAAACTAAAACATCGCGGGCACGCCTTCTTCAAGGATTCGCACCTTTTGCGTGAGGCCTTCCCGCGAGACGATCTGCCGCAGCCACCGGGGCGGTTCGTCCAAGTCCTCGAAAGACAGTTTGAACGTGCCGTAATGCATCGGCACCAGCCAGCGCGCGCGGAGGTCTTTGAAAGCCTTCACAGCTTCATCGGGACCCATGTGAACGCGGCGGAACGATTCGGGATGGTACGCGCCGATGGGCAGCAGGGCAATCTCCGGCCTGAGCCGGCGGCCGATTTCCTTGAAATCTTCGGAGTAAGCGCTGTCACCGGCGTGATAGATGCGGCGACCTTGGTGTTCGAGCACGAATCCGCCGTAGCCGCGATGTTGGTCACCCAGCAGGCGCGCGCCCCAGTGTTTGCTCGGCGTGAACGTGACCTGCCAGCCACGGTGTGAAAACGTCTCCCACCATTCCATCTCGACGACGCGCGCGAAGCCGAGGTTGTAAGCAAGATCACCGACACCCCACGGCATGATGCCAATTTTGGGCTGCGGCAACCGGCGTAGCGTGGGCTTGTGAAAATGATCGAAGTGCGCGTGCGTCAGCAGCACCAGATCGATGGGCGGCAAATGTTCGATTCTCAGTCCCGACCGCTTGATGCGTTTGAGCAGAAACAGCCAGTTGGCAAAATTCGGATCAATCAGAACGTTCAGGTCCGTGAATTGAATCAAGAACGAGGCGTGGCCGATCCAGGTGATCGCCACCTGGCCGCGGGTCAGCTTCGGAAACTGCGGCCACCGATGTTGTCCGGTGCGCCGCGTCAGCAACGCCTTCCAGACCAGTTCGCGAAAAAATGTGCGCGGATTGAAGTGCCGGGACGGCGTGAGGTCTTTGAACGACTTTCGGAACCCGGCGACGCGGCGTCGGCGGACGTTGTACCGCAAGCTTTGTCATATTCCTCAACTATGTTACTAAAATTGCGGCTGAAAAAAACTCAAATCGTCCCGTCCGCTGGGATGGACAACCAAAAACAAAAAATGCTGGTTTCCGCTGAATGAAACAGAGCTTCAATGCTTTTGGTCCTTCGCCTTCAATTTTTCCAGCTTTTCGAGCTTGGGCTGGATGACGACGCGGCAGTAGGGCGCGTTGGAATTGTTGTTGTAATAATCCTGGTGGTAGCCCTCGGCCGGGTAGAATTTTTTCAGGGGAACGATTTCGGTGACGATGGGCCGGGAGAAATTTTTCTGCGCTTCCGCCTTCGACTTCTCCGCCGTCTTTCGCTGGGTTTCATCGTGGTAAAGAATGACGGAACGATACTGCGTGCCCTCGTCATTGCCCTGACGGTTTAGCGTGGTGGGATCGTGTTCCTCCCAAAACACGTCCAGCAGCTTCTCGTAGGAAATTTTTTGCGGATCAAATTCGATCTGGATGACTTCGGCGTGGCCGGTGGCGTCGGAGCAGACTTGCTGGTAGGTCGGGTTTTCGATGTGGCCGCCGGCGTAACCGCTGGTGACGGATTTGACACCGGGCAGGCGCTGGAACACGGCTTCCATGCACCAAAAACAGCCGCCGCCAAAAGTGGCAAGCTCCGTCTTGTTGGTCGTTATGTTCATAGTTTTTACCGGCTCGCTGGCGCGCAGTGTCAGCGCGCTGGCAGCCAGCAGAAGATAAATTTGTACGCTTCATCATAGTTCGCAACTGGCCGGTCGTGAAATCGGATTTGCTGATCAATCCGTCTCAGGCCGGTCCAAATGTTTGCCGGGCGGCAGCTCGGCATATTTTTCCAGATGTTCCGGTCGCAGCGGGTCGGAAATTGTGTGTTCCTCGCCCAGCCATTTGCCGAGGTCAATCAACTTGCAGCGGCACGAACAAAACGGGCCGAACGGTCCGGCGAACCAGTCGCCTTCCTTTTTGCATGTCGGGCACTTGACCTGCCGCGTCGGTTTCATGGCTGGGAATAATGATAGCACGCCTTGGCCGTTCTTGCTCGCGATCTTAATCGTGATCTGACTCCTTTCGAGTCGGCGGCGATCAGGTTTGAGAGCGGAACCAGGAGCAAACCCGATATTTCACAAGCGCGTGACGGCGCAGGTCGGCTGTTTCACCCTTGTGACATCGGTTTTCAGGTTCAATAACTGGTGCTGCTGAGCCGCACTTTGCCCCGGAAAATCCAATAGATGCTCACGGTGTAGGCCAGCACCAGCGGCACGCCGATGAGCGCGATGGTCAGCATGATGCCCAGAGTCTTTGGAGATGACGCGGCGTTGTGAATCGTCAGGCTGTTGGCCGCGTCCGGATTGCCAAACACGAGGTTCGGATACATTTCCAGACCGAACAACGCCATCAGCGCGATCATCGCAGCGCATGACGAGAGGAATGCCCGCCAGTCCCGGCCAAGATGGATTTCGCGCGGAATGTTCGCGATGGCCAGCATGTTCGCCAGCGCGATGCTGAACAACCACGGGTTCGCCCGCATCCGCGCCGCCATGTGCGGCACGTAAAGCAGCGTCGCCATTGTCGTCACGGCGTAGCAGATGATGAAAAAAATGATGCAATTGTTGACCCAGCCGCGGAGTTTGTCGTGAAGTTCGCCTTCGGTTTTCATCACCGCATAAATCGCGCCATGCATCATGAACAGCGCGACCGTCGTGACGCCCAGCAACAAGGCGTAAGGATGCAGCAAACTCCAGAATGTGCCGGCGAATTCACCCCGCTCATCCAGCGGAATGCCCCAGGCGATATTGCCCATCGCCACGCCGATGAGCAGGCTCGACAGCAAACTGCCGGCTGAAAATCCCACGTCCCACATCTGCCGCCACCAGCGCATCGGCTGTTTGCTGCGGAACTCAATGGCCACCGCGCGGAAAATCAGCGCCACCAGCAGCAGCACGAACGCGAGATAAAAACCGGAAAACACCGTTGCATAAACGGTCGGGAAACGCCGCGAACAACGCGCCGCCGCCCGTGACGAGCCAGACTTCGTTGCCGTCCCAGACCGGCCCGATGGCGTTGAGCATGATGCGCCGTTCCTCGTCCGTCTTGGTGAACAGGTGCAGCGCGCCGACACCGAGGTCGAAACCGTCGAGCATGGCGTAGCCGGTAAACAGCACGCCGATGAGGATGAACCAGGTCGTGTTGAGATCGAGCGAGCCGAAATTCATGTTTTCCTCCAGTGTTGGCAGGGCCAGTTTGCCGGACGGAGTCGAGATCCGCGTCGTCCGGGCCGTGCTGGATTTTGTCGTTGAGCAGGATAGATAAACACCGCGAAGAGCAGCAGATAAATCGCAGCTGAACAAGAATCAGCGACGCCAGCACCGTGTTGGCCTGCACGACAGCGGACAGCGCCTGCCGACGTGCGCAAGTCATGCCTAGACAATCCACGGCTGACGGCCAACTTCCGCCGCGAACCAGCCGAACTGGTTGGCCAACTGAGGTCCAAGCACAGACAACACCAGCAGCCAGAGCAGCCAGCTTCTTTTCAAACAGCGACCCGTGCCAGAAATAAAGAAAGCCCAATGCGCCGATCAAAATCATGCCCAAGCCAATGGCAACCATGCCGTGGTAGAGTTGGAACGAAAAATTGACCGGCGGGCGGTCTTCCGGCTTGAACCTCGCGCAGGCCGGTCACCGGCTTGTCTGCGTCGCCGTGAGCCAGAAAACTCAGCAACCCGGGCAATAGCCACGCGTGCCGTGACTTTCTCGTTGTTTTCATCCACCCAGCCGAACAGCGTCAGCGGCGCGTTGGTGACGTGTGTCGTAAAGCCCTTCAAACGCCGCAAGCTTGACAGGTTGATTTTCCGCCACGCCTCGTGCGCTGTCGTGTCCGCTCACCAGTTGCAGCAGTGAAGCCGCCAATCCGACCGCCAGCCCGACTCTCAGTGAAGCGCGCGCAAAATCCTCATGCCTCTTCTTCAGCAGATACCAGGCGCTGACGCTGACAACCAGAAATGCGCCCGCCTGCCACGCACCGCACAACGTATGGAACAGCCGGTCCACCGATGACGGATTGAAGACCATCGCCCAGAAATCCGTGATTTCCGCGCGGGCCTTCATGCCCTTCGCCGACGATGTGAAAGCCCGCCGGGCGTCTGCATCCACGAGTTGGCCACGACGATCCAGATGGCGCTGAAATGCGCGCCCAGACAGACCATGCACGTCGCGAAGAAATGCAAACTCGCGGCCTACCTTGTCCCAGCCGAACAGCAGCACCGCGAGGAAACCGGATTCGAGGAAGAACGCAAAAATGCCTTCCGCCGCCAGCGCGCTGCCGAACACATCGCCCACGTAACGCGAATACGTCGCCCAGTTCGTGCCGAACTCGAACTCCATCACAATTCCGGTCGCCACGCCGATGGCAAATGTGAGCGCAAAGACTTTCGTCCAGAACCGCGCCATCTGATGATACAGCGGATTCTTCGTCTTGAGCCACAGCGCCTCGAAGATGACGAGCATCACGCCCAGCCCGATGCTCAGCGGCGGATAAATGTAGTGAAACGAAACCGTCGCGGCGAACTGGATGCGGGAAAGCGTCAGAACATCCATAATTTGTCGGGGTTGGTATCACCAGTTGGGCACGAGGTCAAGCCACGCGGCAGAACGAAAATAGTTTTCAGCGGCCAGCCGTTCCGCTTCAATCTCCACCCATGAAACTGCTGGTCATCGGTTCAGGCGGACGCGAACACGCCTTGGTTTGGAAACTGGCGCAATCACAGCACGTCACGCAGATGTGGTGCGCGCCCGGCAACGCGGGCATCGCCCGGGAGCGGCTTGCGAAAAATTCCGCGCCCGTCGAATGCGTGAACATCGGCGCGGAGGATTTGCCCGGGCTGCTCGCCTTCGCGCAGGAAGAGAAAGCTGGTTTCACCGTCGTCGGGCCGGACAATCCGCTCGCGCTCGGCATCGTGGATTTGTTTCAGAAAAACGGACTTCAGATTTGGGGACCTAACCAGAAAGCTGCGCAGTTCGAGTCTTCAAAAGTATTCTCACAAAACTTCATGGAAAAATACGGCATTCCCACCGCGGCGGCGGGAACATTTTCCGACGTGGATGCGGCGAAAAAATTCGCCGCATCGCTCGGTGGCAAATGTGTGGTGAAAGCCGATGGCCTCGCGCTCGGAAAGGGCGTTTTGGTCTGTGCGAACCAAACCGAAGCGGAGAAGGCCGTGGACGAAATCATGGTCGGCAAAGCCTTCGGCGCCGCTGGCATAGAAGTGGTGATCCAAGAATTTCTCGAAGGCATGGAAGTTTCCCTGCACGCGCTGTGTGACGGCAAGACCGCGAAGATTTTTCCGACCTCGCAGGACCACAAGCGCGCGCTGGACGGCGACCTTGGACTGAACACCGGCGGCATGGGCACGTATTCGCCGACGCCGTTTCTGACCGACGCACAACTCGCCGATGCAACGCGCAAAATTCTCGACCCGTTCATGCGCGGCTGCGTGGCGGAGGGAATTGATTATCGTGGCATCCTGTATCCGGGCGTGATGCTGACGAAGAACGGCCCAAAAGTCTTGGAGTTCAACGCGCGGTTTGGCGACCCGGAGACGCAAGTTTATCTCACACGGTTGGAAAACGATTTGGTCGAACTACTCGACGCCAGTGTCAGCGGCACGCTCGGCAAAATGAAATTGAAATGGAGTCCGCTCGCGAGTGTGTGCGTGGTGATGGCCAGCGGCGGTTATCCCGGCAATTATCCGAAAGGCAAGCCGATACTCGGCTTGGCAAAGGCGGCGAAATTGCCAAACATAAAAGTTTTTCACGCGGGAACGACATTGAAAGACGGCCAAATCGTGACAAACGGCGGCCGTGTCCTCGGCGTGACGGCGCTGGGCAAAGATTTGAAATCCGCGCAAACCGCCGCCTATGCCGCGGTGAAGAAAATTCAGTTCGACGGCGTGCGTTTCCGCCGCGACATCGCGGCGAAGGCATTGCAGTAAAAACTAGCTTCTAACGCCCTACCTGACTTCTCGTCTCTTTACTTCCGCGCCTTTGTGCGCCACTTTGGAAGCTCTATGACACAATTCAGACGCAGGTTCTTTGTGGTGTTGTTGCTTGCTTCGTCGCTCGGCCAAGCCGGTATTCAAGCTACGACGAATCAGCCGCCATCGTTTTCAGAAGTGTATGACTTGATTCAGGCGCATTTGGACGGCGCGACTGAAGCGGATTTGAATCGCGCGGCAGTGGAAGGTTTGCTCGCGAACTTGCGCGGGAAGGCGATGCTCGTTGGAAGCGAAGCAGCACCAGCCAACAGCAACGCGACGGTCATCACAAAATCATCAGTGCTCGACGATGGCGTGGCCTATGTGCGTGTGGCGCAGGTGGCGGATGACCTTGCAAACCAATTGTCCAGCGCGTATCAGCAACTCGCAACCAGCAACAAACTGAAGGGCGTGGTGCTGGATTTGCGTTACGCAGACGGGGAAGATTACGCGGCGGCGGCAGGAACGGCGGATTTGTTTCTGGCCAAGCGAAGCCGGCTTTTGGATTGGGGCCATGGCGTCGTTCGAGTCGAAGGGCAGGACAAACGCCGTCACCGTGCCGGTTGCGGTGCTGGTGAATCGCGAGACCAGCGGCGCGGCGGAAGCGCTGGCGGCGGTGTTGCGCGAGACGGGCGCGGGGCTGATTCTCGGAAACACGACCGCGGGCCGGGCGATGATCATGCGGGATTTTCCGTTGAAGAATGGCCAACTGTCTGCGCATCGCGACGACACCGATCAAATTGGGCGATGGCTCGCTGCTCACTCTGGCGGGTCTGAAGCCGGACATCGAAGTCACGGTGAACGCGGATGATGAGCGGATGTATTACTCGGATGCCTATGCCAAACCGGCAAGGACAAACGAACTGGAGGACGATGGCCTGTCTCTGACAAACCAGCCCAACGAGACGAATCGCCCGGCACACAAATTGCGCCTCTCCGAGGCCGACCTCGTGCGCGAAAAGCGCGAAGGCATAACGCCCGACGAAGACATAACGACGGTCCGTAATGCGGAGCCGGAGAAACCTGTTATCCGCGATCCGGCTTTGGCGCGGGCGGTGGATTTGCTCAAGGGACTCGCCGTTGTGCGGCAGACGCGTTAGTCATTTCGCCGTCGGCTCTGAACGTATTCTGGATTGACGATTTGGTTCTACCAGCGAAACTTTTAGTGATTGCCATTATTGTCTCAATGAAATGAAGACTATTCTTTTTGTTTGCACGGGTAACGTTTGTCGCAGTCCGATGGCCGAAGGGCTTTTTCGCCAGGCGGTTCAGGGCAGCAAGGATTATCACGTGCTGTCAGCAGGCTTGGGCGCGAGCGACGGCCAGCCGCCGACGCCGTTTGCCGTGCAGGCAATGAACGAGCTGGGCATTGACATTTCCCATCAACATAGCCGCCCGCTCACCGCCGACCTGGTGGAACAGGCCGATTACATCTTCTGCATGACGCACAGTCACGTGGACACGGTGACGCTGTTGTATCCGCAGGCAGCCGAAAAGACATTTTTGCTCCGCGAATTCGATGACACGCTCGACACGTTTGAAAAGGACATCAGCGACCCCATTGGCGGTTCGTACGAGGTCTATTTGAATTGCCGCGACCAGATTGAGCAAGGGATCGCCTCGCTGCGGCGGTTCATCGAACACAGCGACGTGGCCGCGAGCCGGAAGCCGGTCGTAGTCGAGAAAAATGCGATGATGGCGATTGGCGCCGACCATGGCGGGTACGAATTGAAGGAAACACTGAAACAACATTTGCAGGAGCGCGGTGTGAGCGTGATGGACCTCGGCACCCATTCGGCGGAACCAACGGATTATCCGGATTTCGCGCAAGCGGTGGCGCAAACCGTGGGGTCGCACAAGACCAATCTCGGTTTGCTGATTTGCACCACGGGCATCGGCATGAGCATCGCAGCCAACAAAGTACCCGGAGCGCGCGCCGCGCTGGCCTGCGATGAACAATCCGCCGCCCTCGCCCGCCGGCACAACGACGCGAACATCCTGTGTTTGAGCGGCAGGAAAACGCCGCCCGATCTTGCCAAAAAGATGCTCGAGGCGTTTTTGAACGCGCAGTTTGAAGGCGGTCGCCACGAGCGCCGCGTGAACAAAATGGAGCCGCACACGGTGCCGCCGGAACTCCGTTTGAAAAACGTGGATACGGCCATTGCCGAAGCCATCGAGCAGGAGCGCCTGCGCCAGCAGGAAAACATCGAGTTGATTGCGAGCGAAAATTTCGTCAGCCCCGCCGTTTTGGAAGCGCAAGGCTCGGTGCTGACGAACAAATACGCCGAGGGCTATCCGCGGAAGCGCTGGTATGGCGGCTGCGAGAACATCGACACCGCCGAGCAGTTGGCGATTGACCGCGCGAAAAAACTTTTTGGTGCGGAGCACGCCAATGTGCAACCGCACTCCGGCAGCCAGGCGCAACATGGCCGTCTATTTCGCCTTTCTCAAACCCGGTGACAAGATGCTGACCATGGACTTGAGCCACGGCGGACATCTTACGCACGGCAACAAGGTGAATTTCTCCGGCCGGTTTTTCGAGATCGTCCACTACGGCGTGCGCAAAGACGACGAGCGGATTGACTACGACCAGCTCGCCGCAATGGCGCGCGAGCACAAGCCGAAGATGATCACGGTCGGCGCCAGCGCGTATCCGCGCATCATTGATTTCAAGCGTATGGGTGAAATCGCCCGCGATATCGGCGCGCTTCTGCTGGCCGACATCGCGCACATCGCCGGACTGGTGGCGACGGGATTTCATCCCAGCCCGGTTGGCCATGCTGATTTCGTCACGACGACAACGCACAAGACGCTGCGCGGGCCGCGCGGCGGACTGATTTTGTGCGGCGAAAAATTTGCGAAGGAAATTGATTCGCAGGTGTTCCCCGGCATCCAAGGCGGACCGCTGGAACACGTGATTGCTGCCAAAGCGGTTTGTTTCCACGAAGCCCTGCAACCGTCGTTCAAGGCGTATCAGGAACAGATTGTGAAAAACGCAGAGGCGCTTGCCGACGGCATGAAGCGCAACGGTTATAGGCTCGTCAGCGGCGGCACGGACAATCATCTCATGCTTGTGGACGTGGGCTCGCGCGGATTGACCGGCAAGGATTGCCAGACCGCGCTCGACGACGCCGGCATCACGGTGAACAAGAACACGATTCCATTTGAAACGCGCTCGCCGTTTCAGGCCAGCGGCATCCGGCTGGGCACACCGGCAGTGACCACGCGCGACATGAAAGAGAGCGAGATGGCAGCCATCGCGGACATGATCAGCGAAGTTTTGCTGGACATTAAGAACCTCGACACCATCGCAAAGGTGCGTGGGCGCGTCCGCGAACTGACGGGGAAATTTCCTCTTCCTTACTAAGTTTTTGAAACTTCCAGCCGGAGGCAGGCCACTCATGAGCGAGCCAAGGTTGGCGTTTGTGGTGCTTGGATATTGGGACTTCAATCCGGTCTGCCAGGATATGCCACTCCTTTTTGAAAACCACCGAATTTTGAGTTGTAGTCGGGCGGCGGTTGTTGGATACTGCGGCATCAGCGCGACGCCGTTTGATGCGGGCGGTCATTAACCTGAACTTGCTCGAGCTTATGAAAAGAATCATTGACTGGTTATCGAAAAGAACCATTGACTGGTTATTTATAATCGGGGTGGGCGCGATTGTAATCGCCGGGATCGGGACGATTTTTTTCGGCGGCTTCCACAAGAAACAACAGCCCATGCCGGCCCGTAAACAACCCCCGCCTGTCGTGCGCAAGATCGCCCCCTCAAAACTCCAGCCCGCCAAGCCATCAAAGGAAATCCTGCCTGGAACCATTGAGTATCTCGACATGAAGAACGGCTTTCGGGATGCAATTTTCGGGCGGTGGGACACCAATTTCAGCAATCTTGTTTTGAAAGGGCAGGATCCGGAGCGGCAGTTGAAGACATACACCCGTGCGGGCGACGATCTGTCGCTCGAAGGTGTGCCATTGAACTCCATTGAATACACTTTTTTCAAGGGGCAGCTTTGCAAAGTCTCGCTGACGTGGAAGAGGGAATATCCAGATAACGCCATCAATATACCACCGACTACCGACATCTCGGTTTCCATTGCCCACCTCTATGGGCCGCCGACACGGCATCAATCCAAGCGGGAATTCGTTGATAACACATGGCGGGGACGAAAGGCTGAGATCCTCCTTACCGAATTCTTGTCGTCGGGTGTCGCGGACCTCGTGAATGGAGGTTGGTCCTCCCCGCCAACGACAACGGGCCAGATGGTGTTCCAGAGCATTCCATTGCTTCATGCCGAGGAAGCATACGTCGCCAGCCAGTCATTTCGAAGTCAGGGCAAGTTTTGAAAAAGCCCGCGGTTGCTGAATTTGTTTCCGCTGCGCCGCACGAGGGGCAGCCACCCATCGGCGTGTTGACATTCAGGGGCATTTCGCTACCGTGGCGCGCCTCGAATTGAAAAGAACGAATTGATCTATGCCGAACACGAAGTCAGCCGAACGCCGGATGCGCAGCAGCGAACGCAAACGTTTGCATAATCGCAGCATCATTTCACGCCTGCGCAAGCTGGAGAAGGATTATCGCGAACTCCTCGCCGCCGGCAAAAAGGACGACGCGACCAAGGCGCTCCATACCGTGGCGTCCGCCTTCGACAAGGCCGTCAGGTCTCGCGTGGTGCACAAGGCCACCGCTGGCCGCAAGAAATCCCGCCTCGCCGTTGCGTTGAACCGGCTTAAGTAGCCCTGCCAGTTTTTAGACGCTTTTGTTCATCCTCAAAATGGCGTAACCTCCGGCCATGCATTGCGTGGTTACAGCCGGACCGACGTATGAAACGATGGATCGCGTGCGCCGGCTCACGAATTTCTCAACGGGCCGACTTGGCACGGAACTGGCCAATTTTCTGGCTGCCCGCGACCACCACGTAACACTGCTCAGAGGTCAGGCGGCGACACACTGCGGGGTGCGTCGTGCCCAACGCATTGAAACGTTCACCACCACCGCGAACCTGCGCGAGCAATTGCACTCGCTGTCCGCGCAGTCGGTGGACGCGGTTTTCCACGCGGCCGCAGTGAACGATTTTGCCTTTGGCAAAATCTGGTTGCGTTCGCCGAACGGCAACCTTACCGAAGTCAAATCGGGCAAAATTTCCACACGCCAGGGCACGCTGCTGGCGGAACTGGTGCCGACGGCGAAAATCATCGCCGATTTGCGCGGTTTGTTCCCGAAAGCGCGACTCGTGGGCTGGAAATTTGAGGTGGACGGCAATCGCGCCGCAATGGTTCGCGCCGCGGAGAAACAAATTGCGGAGCGCCTGACCGACGCCTGCGTCGCCAACGGACCGGCCTACGGCGAAGGGTTCGGATTGGTGACGAGCGGCGGAACAGTCACGCATTTGCCGGATGAAACGACCTTATTCGAAGTGCTGGAGCGGTTCATTTCAAGCTAAGGCGCTTGAGCTGCAACAGCCCGGCTGTCAAACTTCAAGAAATTTCAACTGCCGCAGTCCGAGTTTCAACGGCACCCAGCCAACCGCGACCGACAGCAGCAGAAATGCAGTCACACTGGCCAGAATCCATTCCACGCCTGTGTGAAAACCGGCGGTGCCGCGTCCCAGTATCCACACCGACGCGAGAATGTAGAGGAAGCTTAACACCAGACACAGCGTGCCGCCGAAGCCGCTGACGATTTTGTTCGGACTGGCGTCCCGGAAATTCGGATACAACACGCCCAGTCCCATCGCCAGGCCGTTCAACGCGAATGTCATCACCGTCACCACCGCGCCAAAGAAAACCATGCGATTCCACCGCATTTGCAGCAGATAACACGACAGCGTGATAAGACCCAGCGTCACCACCAAGGACATCACGCTCGCCAGCCAGTATTTGATCTTCACGACGCGCGTCAGGCCCATCGGTGCCATGCCGATGACCCACAGCCGCCGGCCTTCCAGCGAGAATTGCGGAAACACAAACCGCGTGGTGAGCGTCGCCAGATTCAACGAGCATGCGCTGAGGTTCAGATACGAAACGAGGTTGACCCAGAATGGATTGGCCATTTGCTGCGTGAAGTGGCGGAGGTTGATGATGTAAACGCCCAGCAAGCCGAACAACATCACGGATTGACCCCATTGCGTCGTGTCGCGCCAAAATGTGCGGATGTCTTTGACCACGACTGCGCGCACGTCGCTGCCCAGCCACCACAAGGCGCGGCACGCCCGCTCCAGAAGACCGGGCGCGGAAATGGCGGCGCGATTGCGAAGCCACCCGCCGGAAAACCACTTCCATTCTCCCCACACGCTGGCGCGGCTTTGCACCGCTGACGCCGTGTCATAAAATATATTTCCAAATCGGGTGAAAGCGAGCGAGCCGAAGAACAAGACGTGGCTCAACAGCACCATCGCGAAAAATCCTGCTGCCGCCAGCACGCCGTCGGCCCATTGCAGCACGCTGGTCGAAAGCCAGTAACTCGGCAGAAACGGGAACTGGGAAAATCGCGTCCGGGCCAGCAACTGATCCAGCACTTGAAGCGTGCGCCCTTCGAGCATTTCTTCGGTGGCAGGTTTGGCTTTCCACCAAAACGCCGCCAGTGCCAGCAGCGTCAACGCTGTCGTGACGGCGGTGATTTGGAAACTGCGCCGGTCGAGGTATCGCGCCACGTGGATGGCCAGCCACGCGCCCGCCACGCCCGGCAACACAATGAACAGCGCAATCAGCCCCACCGTCACCGCGTAAAAATGCCACGGCACGCCGCGCACCAGTCCAAACGCCACCAGCAACGGCGCAATCAGAAAAAGAAACGCCCACGACGCCATCACCGCGGACTCGATGAATTTCCAGCGGAAAATTGTTTGCGCCGGGACCGGCAGCGTAAGCAGAAACGCCGCCTCGCGATTGCGGAACAGCGTCGTGTAGCTGATGACCAGATTGCTCAGCAGCAACAGCGCGAACAAAAAGGCGAACAGCAGGTACAGCAGCCGTTCCGTCAACAACACGCCCAGACCCGGAAACGCCGCGATGAACTTCAGTCCGTGATAAAACAGCCAGAACGCCGCCCAGAGATAACCCGCGAGGAACAAACCGATGATCGCCCGGAGCAAACGCGATTGTCCATGCGCCGTCACCGCCCGCCGCCAGAGCTGGAGCACGTTGACCCGCACCAACACCCAAAGCGGCGCAGGCGACGGTTTGTTCTTTGTTTTGGCAGAGTAATGGGACACCGCGCGGGAAAATAACTACAAATGTGTTTGTGCGCAACGTGTGTTGGAGTTCACGCTTCAGCGTGTTCCCAACAAGCCAAAGCTTGAATTCGCCTTGTTTTCCCGTTGAATCCATCCCGGCAAATTGTATCGTGCGGCCAATGTCGTCATCTGCAGACTGAGGCGGTTCGGCAACAGCGCGACAAAGAAGTGTCCTGGCTTGCCAGCCAGTGAAACGGGTGAGCAGTGATGGCCTGAATTGTCGAATTCGTCATTCCCAATCCAACTTGCCGGTCGCGTGCATTCGCGTTAGAGTGCGCGAGTTATGGAAAGCAACGTACCGCCTCCGATTCAGCCCGCTCCGCCGCTGCTGACACCACCACCCATACTCACGCCGCCACCGGCATCGCGTCCTCGAAAGGGCCGGGGCTGGATGATTTTCGCCATCGTGCTGCTCGTTTTGCTGGGAATCAGCGCGCTGTTCAATCTCGGTTATTTCGTGGGAAAAATTGCCCGTTTTGAAGGCATCAAAACCGTCAACACGCGCCCGGCAGGACCGAGACTGGACGAAACCGTGCTCGAAGACAACAACGCGCCGGTCAAATTTGCCGTGGTGGACATTGACGGCATCATCAGCAGTGAAAGCATTGACCAGTCCGGTTTCAGCATGGTGGATATTCTCAAGGCGCAACTCGACCAGGCCCAAGACGACCACAAAGTCAAGGCGGTGATTCTCAAGGTGGATTCACCCGGCGGCGAAGTGCTGGCTTCCGACGAAATTTACCGCGCCATCGCCGAGTTTCAGGAGGATTCGCACAAACCGGTCATCGCCTCCATGGGCAGCCTGGCGGCGTCCGGCGGTTATTATGTTTCGTCGCCGTGCCGCTGGATTGTCGCCAACGAACTGACCATCACCGGCAGCATCGGCGTCATCCTGCACACGTGGAATTATCGCAGCCTCATGGACAAGGTTGGCCTGCGCCCTGAGGTTTACAAAAGCGGCAAATTCAAAGACATGCTCAGCGGGGAGCGCGAAACAACTGAAATTCCGCCTGAAGAACGCGCGATGGTTCAGGCGCTCATTGACGAAACATACGCCAAATTCAAAAGCGTCGTCGCCGAAGGCCGCCGCCACGCCCACGAACTCAACAAAAAAGACGACCTGGATGACAAGGCGCTGGCGACAAATTGGGAATCCTACGCCGATGGCCGCGTGCTTTCCGGGACGGAAGCGTTCAAGCTGGGTTTTGTGGACGAGCTGGGAAATTTCGATGACGCCGTTGACCGCGCAAAGGACATTGTCGGCGTCAAGGACGCCAACTTGATTCGCTACCAGATGCGCTACGACCTGTCTGACTTGTTCCGGCTTTTTGGCAAAAGCCAGGCTCGCTCGGTCAAGGTGGATCTGGGTTTTGAGCCGCCCAAACTTGAAGCCGGCCATCTCTATTTCCTCTGGCCCGTCTACCTGTATTGAGGTAACAAAATCCTTCCCGTGCTCGTGCATGTCCTCGTTTTTGCCGGTTCCGGGCACAGGGATGACAAGGACATGAAATGAATCGGTCCGAAAATTTACTCATCGTTGCTGACAGCGAGCGCGACGCCAACATGCTCTACGCCGTGGGCATGCATGTGCCTGACCCGTTCATTTACTTTCGCGTCCGCGGACGCAATTACGTTGTGATGAGCGATCTGGAAATTGACCGGGCGCGCGCGCAAGTGCCGCATTGCCGGGTGCTGTCGCTGAACCGCTATCAGAAGAAACTCCGGCAGGCGGGCGTCAAACAACCCAGCCTTGCACACGTCGTCCGTGAAGCCTTTCGTGAAAAAGGAATCCGCCGCGCGCTCGTGCCGGATAATTTTCCGCTCGGGCTGGCCACGGACCTGGCCCGGCTCGGCATTTCAGTCAAGGCGCGGCCCGGAAACTTTTTCGCTGCGCGCGAGCAAAAGACGCCGGTGGAAGTGAAAAAAGTCAGCGCCGCGCTCGTCATGGCGGAGGTCGGCATGGCCGAGGCGATGCTGGTGTTGCGCGCCGCCAAAATCGGACGCAGCCGACAGCTCCTTTATCACAATGTGCCGCTGACCTCGGAGAAACTGCGGTCGGTGATTGACACGGCGGTGCTTCAAGCCGGCGGTCTTCCGGCACACACCATCGTCGCCGGGGGCAGGCAGGCGTGCGATCCGCATGAGACAGGTTACGGGCCGCTTCGCGCCGATGATCCCATCATCATTGATATTTTCCCACGTTCGCAAAAGACCGGTTACTTCGGCGACATTACGCGCACTGTTATTCGCGGACGCGCCAGCGAAGGCGTGCGCCGGCTTTACGACACCGTCCATAGTGCCCAAAAACTTGGCTTTCGAAAAATCCACGCCGGCGTTCGGACGATCGATGTGCATCGCGCTGTGCAGGAATTTTTCGAGCAGCAGGGCTACGAGACGCGTCAGCAAAACGGGCGGATGGAAGGTTTCTTTCACGGCACGGGGCACGGCGTGGGTTTGGAAATTCACGAACCGCCGCGCGTGGGCGTCAACTCAAAAGGCGCGCTCAAACCCGGCCACGTTGTCACCGTCGAGCCGGGGCTTTACTACCCCGAATTCGGCGGCGTGCGGCTCGAAGACGTCGCGCTCGTCACCAACAACGGCGCGCACAACCTGACGCGGTTTGAAAAGGTTCTGGAAATTTGACCACTGCGCCAGAATTCACAAACTTTGTGTCTCATTTGTGTCGGCTCGGCACAAAAGGGTTGGCGGGCGGATTCAATTTGGATTGAATTTCCAGCATAATCAGCTATTCCAAGCTGGCACACGGCCCGCTGGGCTTGAACGCAATGGCAGACGATCTGTCAATTAAAACGAGTTTATGTTTTGGAATTTTGATCCTCACTATTGGTTGTTTGTCATGCTGCCCGGATTGCTCATCGGTATCTGGGCGCAAATCAAACTGACGTCGGCCTATGGCAAATACAGCCAGGTCGCCACTGAATCCGGAATTTCAGGCGCTGAAGCGGCGCGCGAAATTCTGGACCGCGCCGGTCTCACGGACATGCCGGTGGAAGAAGTCCCCGGCCACCTGAGCGACCATTACGATCCGACGAAGAAGGCACTGTTCCTCTCGTCCGATAATTTCCACGGCCGGACGGTCGCCGCCGTCGGCGTGGCCGCGCATGAATCCGGTCACGCGCTCCAGCATCAGGCCGCATACGGGTTGTTCAACTTCCGAATGGCGCTCGTGCCGGCGACGCGATTCGCGAGTCATGCGTGGATGGCAATTTTATTCCTGGGCTGGATTTTGGGCCGGGCGTTTTTTGCAAAGTTCATCCTGCTGGCCATTGGCCTGTTTGCCGTTTTGACATTGTTCCAACTCGTGACGTTGCCGGTGGAATATGACGCAAGCCGCCGCGCCAAGGAGCAATTGTTCCGGCTCGGTCTCGTGCATGAACACGAACGCGATGGTGTCAGCCAGGTATTGGATGCCGCGGCGCTGACTTACGTGGCCGCGCTGGTCGGCTCGGTGCTGGAATTGCTATACCTGCTCACGATGGCGCGCGGCAGCCGGAGGTAGCTGCTGTTGAAGTTCAGTCCCGCCATCGTTGGGTTGTCTCGCCATGCTGAAACGTGAACTCCAGCCAGGTTAATTTTCTTGCGGCTCGGCGTTCAGCCTTTAACGTTCCCTGTCTATGGCGGCCCTGAAGCCAAAACGGAAAGCGGCCAAGCCTCAGCGACGCAAAAAACCAGCGCGCCCGGCCAAACGCCGCACAGCGATTATTCGCGCCAAGCCCAAGGCGTCGAAGAAGCGCGATGTTCCCGCTTTGGCCGAACGCGAACCGGCGGATTTGGTGAACCCAGTCGCGGAAGAAATTGTCGCCACGCCAGTCGCCGACACCTTGCCGCAAGCTGATCTGGAACGTCCCCGGTACGACGGGGACAGCGCCATCAAACTTTACCTGCGCGAAATCGGCCAGGTGAAACTCCTCACGCCGCAGGAGGAAATTGTTTTGGCTGCGCGCATCAAGAAGGGCGACAAGAAGGCGCGCGAGCAGATGATCAAAGCCAATCTCCGCCTCGTCGTCAAAATTGCCCGCGACTACGAGGGCATCGGCCTGCCGCTGCTCGATTTGATCAGCGAAGGCAACGTCGGGTTGATGAAGGCCGTCGAGCGATTCGATCCGTCCAAGGGCGGCAAGCTTTCGACCTACGGTTCGTGGTGGATCAAGCAATCCATCAAGCGCGCGCTGGCCAACCAGTCCAAAACCATCCGGCTCCCGGTGCATCTGGTGGACAAAATTTCCAAGATGCGTCGCGTTGCGATGCGATTGCAGGAGGAACTGGGCCGCGAACCCACCGACGACGAACTGGCCGGTGAACTCGGCATGACGCCTGCGCGCGTCACCCAGATGCGGCTGGCCGCCATCCGTCCCGCGTCGCTCGACGCGCCCATCGGCGACGATGACTCGAACAATTTTTCCGAGGTGGTCGAGGACGAAAACGCGGACACGCCTTACGAACAACTCGAAGAAAAGACCGTCACCGGCATGTTGAAGGAAATGGTCACCCAACTCGACTCGCGCGAAGCCACAATCCTGCGCTATCGGTTTGGCCTCGACGGCGGCACCGAAAAGACGCTGGAGGATGTCGGCCAGAAATTCGGCGTCACCCGCGAACGCGTCCGCCAGATTCAGAACATCGCGTTGAGAAAACTTCGCAAAATGATCGAAAAGCTGGAAGTGACAAAAAGTTGATCCACCAACTCAAGCTCCCCAACGAATATGACTCCTTCGCATCCGACGCCTTCCGAAATCGAGCGCGCCATCCGCAACATCCCGGATTTTCCAAAACCCGGCATCCAGTTCAAAGACATCACGCCCGTGCTGGCGGATCCGCGCCTGTTTGGCGGCGTGGTTGATTTGCTCATCGGCAAATTCCGGCCGGGCACGGTGGACGCAGTCGTCGGCATAGACGCGCGCGGATTCATCTTCGCCGCCGCCGTTGCCGTGAAGTTGAACGCCGGCTTCATTCCCGTCCGCAAGAAAGGCAAGCTCCCTTACAAAACGCACGAACAGGACTACGCGCTGGAATACGGCACGGCGAGCGTCGCCGTCCACGTGGACGCGCTCAAACCCGGCAGCCGCGTGCTGCTGATTGACGATTTGCTGGCCACGGGCGGAACGGCTGCCGCCGCCGCTGAACTGGTGAAAAAGCTCGGCGCGCAAATTCTTGAAATCAGTTTCCTCATCGAATTGAGCTTTCTCCACGGTAAGGACAAGCTGAAAGGCTATCCCGTCCGCTCGCTGGTTGTTTATTGATAGCGCCGCGCGCTAAAACAAATTTCAAGGTGGGGACGCCCCGCCGGGGCGTCCGGAAGCCACAGTCTTGCACGACAATCTGCTTTGGCGTTCGCTCTTGCGGATAAACCACTCCGCTGAAGAAGAGCGGATTCAAACTTTTCTTTGACAATCATTCATCTTTCTGTCTTACTCATCGCAATTCCGAAGGGAAAACTCATACGGGTAAAAGCATGGGGCGGGCATGGAAATTTGGAAGTGGAACGGCGGAGATCGCTTGTTTAGGAACTCGGTTGGAGGAAAGAACTGTCCCGGCTCAGGATAATTTATTGTCGCCTTCTCGGCTCGCCGTCCTCGGCTTGCCGTCCTCGGCTCGCCGTCCTCGGCTCGCCGTCCTCGGCTCGCCGTCCTCGGCTCGCCGATTTCTCCGAAATCGGCGGTTTTCGTAGATAGCTTTTCCGGTGTTTTTCAATCTTTTTCCTGTGCGGTAGAACCATTCTTCGGCGCCGTTACTCCAAGTTTTGGTGTCGAAACTTCATTCTTCGTCACCGTCCATCCGTTTTTCAGTACGGTGAAACCATTCTGCGGCACCAAAACACGGAGTTCCCGCGCCGTTCCCCAGAGTTTCCGCACCGAAAAATTGGTCTTCGGCGCCGAAGAATCATTTTTACACACCAAAAAATCGTTCTCCGGCGTCGGTTTTTGGGCGGAAATGGCCAAAACAGGCCAAAACCGCATGTTTTCCCTCACCCGCCTTCGGCCACCCTCTCCCATCGGATGGGAGAGGGATGGGGTGAAGGTTTCCAATGACCCGACCATCAACTCTCAGCAATCAACCCTCAACCAACTACAAATCATGGCAAAATTAAACTATGTAGCAGCCAACGATGTCGCCTTTTCGGCGCAACTCAACGTATTCAAAAACAACATCGGCGGTTATGGCACCACAGTGGGCGTCACCGCTCCGCAAATCACCGCGCAGGCAGCGGATGCCAATTATTTCGCCTACATCCTCCAATGTCAGGAGGCCATGCAGAACGGCGCGCAGCAATGGACGAGTTGGAAAGACCTCACGCGCGGTGGCGGCGCGCCCCCGGTATCGGCGCGCTCCGGTTGCCCCCACGTTTCCAACGGCGGTGGCCGCCGTGGCGCCGGGTGTCGAAGCGCGTTTCCGCGCACTGGTTAAACAGATCAAGGCCAATGCCAACTACAACACCTCCATCGGCGATGCCCTCGGCATTGAAGGCGCGCAACAGACCGGGCCCGACCTGACGACCCTCCAACCGCGAGATTGACGCCACCATCACTGGCAACCGCGTGGAAGTGGATTGGGGCTGGGGGGCAACGCTGCCTTCCTCGACATGTGCGAATTCCAGGTGGATCGCGGCGACGGCAAAGGCTATGTGCTGCTGGCCTACGACACCACGCCCGGCTATATGGACACCGCGCCATTCCCCGCCGCGCCCGTCCAAGTGGACTTACAAAGCCATCTACCGCGTGGGCGACGCCCAAGTGGGCCAATGGAGCAACCCAGTGAGCGTCATCGTGGGCGGATAAAAACGTGTAGGGCGGGCAGGCGACTGCCCGCCCTGCCAATGCAAAAAAAACATTCTTAACTGTCCAAAGCTGAAATGTGCCGAATTTTCACCAGAGCTCAAAATTCTATGAACCCCATCAAAATCCTCCTACGGGTAGCGGGCATCTTGGGAATGTCTATGGCCGCAGCCTCTGCACAGACATATTATAATTGGACCACCATTGCCGGGTTGGCTCGGAGTAGTGGCAGCACCGATGGCACCAACAGCGCCACGCGGTTTTACCTGCCCCAAGGTATCGCGGTGGACAGTGCCAGCAATGTATTTGTGGCGGATACGTGCAACCAAACCATTCGGAAGATCACGCCGTCAGGGACCAACTGGGTAACAGGCACCATCGCCGGGCTGGCCGGGATCTCTGGCACCAATGATGGCACCAACAACGTCGCGCGATTTTGCTATCCACAGGGCGTCGCAGTAGACGGTGCTGGCAATGTCTATGTGGCGGACACATGTAACAGCACCATTCGGAAGATCACGCCTTCAGGGACCAACTGGGTAACAAGCACCATCGCTGGGCAGGTCACGAACAGTGGTTGTGCTGATGGCACCAACAGCGATGCGCGGTTTAACTGGCCCTCTAGCGTTGCTGTGGACAATAGCGGCAATGTTTTTGTGGCGGACACATTTAACGACACAATTCGCAAAATTACGCCGTCAGGAACCAACTGGGTAACGAGCACCATCGCCGGGCTGGCCACGAACAGTGGTTGTGCTGATGGCACCAACAGCGATTCGCAGTTTAGCTGGCCCTCTTGCATTGCGGTGGACAATGCCGGCAATGTTTATGTGGCAGACTCATACAATAGCGGTTGGAACACCATTGACTACAGCATTCGGAAGATCACGCCTTCAGGAACACAACTGGGTAACGAGCACGATCACCGGGCGAGCCGGTTTCTCTTTCTCTGGCAGCGCCGATGGCACCAACAGCGCCGCGCAGTTTTCCAGTCCCCAAGGCGTCGCGGTGGACACTAATGGCAATGTTTATGTGGCGGACTCAGGAAACAACACCATACGCAAAATCGTGCCAATGGGGACGAACTGGGTAACGAGCACCATCGGTGGGCTGGCTGGCAACACTAACACTGGCAGCGCCGATGGCCTTTACAGCCTCGCACGGTTTAACTGGCCTAACGGCATTACGGTGGACACTAATGGCAATGTTTATGTGGTGGATACGAGTAACGACACCATTCGCGAAGGAGTGCCTGAAGTAATACCGTGTCCTGTGATCTTCAGCCAGCCGCAAAGCCTGATTGTCACCAATGGCCAATCAGCCAACTTCATTGTCGGTGCTTCGGGCACGCAGCCATTGTATTTCCAATGGCTGAAGAACGGGACAAATCTGACCGACGGCGGCAACATTTCAGGTTCGACCAACAACATGTTGACTTTAAACCCGGTTACCACCAGTGACGCAGGCAACTACTGGGTTGTTGTCAGCAACTCCTGTGGCAGTGTAACTAGCAGCAATGCCGTACTAACGGTGGGCACCCCTGTTCAAGCTAATGCTCTCACCAATGCTCTCACCGGGTTCTATACCCAAGTCGCAGAAGGTGACCCGGACTTCGACGGAGGTCCCAATGCCGGCGGTACGTTGGCCACCGGCATGATCGCGAGCCAACTGGGGCCCAATGGCTTGCCTGTCCTCTCGACAAACGGAATCAAGGCACGACTTGGAACTAGTTCGGACATGGACCCGACGACTCACGAACTGCTATGGTGGAGCGCGGGCGCGGGTCCGTACGTCAGTCTGGACCTGAAGCCTGTTCAAACCAATTCCATGCCATTGAATTGGGGCCTAGTGAACTTCTACCCCACCGGACAGACGGGCGACTCAAGCTATTTTCGTTCGGTTCACTGGCAAGGCACCTTTACCCTCACATCTGCGGGCTCAAATACGCTCTTCTTGCAGGCCGATGACGATGTATGGGTTTTTATTGACAGAACTCTGGTCGCCGAGGACCACTACGGAAGTACATCGAATTCCAAAACGGCGGTATCTGCGGGATCACATTTAATAGACGTGTTCTACAACGATCGTTTTACAGGTTTTGACCAAATAGTGTTTACCTCCTCCATTCCACTATCTCCCGTTCCTGGATCCATTCCAGTAATCAACTCCTTCAGCATACAAAATGGCACGAATTTTTTGTTTGGCGGCACCAACGGCACGCCGAACAACGGTTACTCAGTATTGAGTTCGACCAACGTAGTGTTGCCGATGAGCGATTGGGTGGTGGAATCCTCGAACAACATATTCGACGGCTCCGGAGCGTTCAGTGTCACAAACAGCTTCAGCAAAGACACGCCGCAGAAGTTCTTCCGCCTCCGTGTGCCATAGGTGGAAAATAGGATATGCGGGTGGCTTGGCTAATCCCGTTTGGTCTCCGGTGCAAACCAACACGCTGACCGGCGGCTTGTCTTATTTCAGCGATCCCCAGTGGACGAATTATCCCGCACGTTTCTACCGCCTTCGCTGGCCATAATAAACCACGGATGCACACGGATAAACACGGATTTGGGGCCGTGCTTCTTGCTCACTTCCGGTGAGCCGACGGCTTTGTGTCAGTGCTTGGTATCCGTGTCCATCGGTGTTCATCCGTGGTTGGACTTCGGTTTTTTAGATCAGTCAGCAGCCAAAAGCTGATTCAGTTCCCGCAGAACGCGGTCAACGCTGATGCTGTGAATGCCGCTGACTTCCCGCACGAGAACCAGATTTTCGCCCTGCGGTCGCCAGATTTCTTCGAGTGTGTCCGCCCACAACACCAGACACGGCACGCCCAGCGCCGCCGCGAGATGCGTGATGCCGGAGTCGTGCCCCACGAACACCGCACACGACTGAAGCTGCTGCGCCAACTCCGCGAGCGGCAGGCTTTGGGCAATTTGACATCGCCCTCGCGGCACCGCGGCGGACAATCGTTGAAGCCGCTCACCTTCCACTTCTCCGCCCACGAGCAGCAGATTCAGCGTCGTTGCGCTCAACAGTTTTGCGATTAACTCCGCCCATTTTGTTTCCGGCCAGTTTTTCTTTTCACTGCCACTGCCGGGATGAAGAGCCAAAGTAGGACAGGCTTCCCGCCTGTCACTCGACTTGGGCTTTGAAATTTGAGACAGGCTGGAAGCCTGTCCCACGTTCAGTCGCGGGACGGAATCGGCGTCGAAAATTGCCAGTCGTTCCAGCGGTTTGAAATAAACTTTCGTGGCGTGGATTTTTTCCTTTTCATGTGCACGATGCGGCCCGGTGATGAATTGCGCCAGCGAACACCGGGCCACGTTGGTTCTGAAAATTTCGTCCGGATCGTAGAGGTAGGAAACGATCAAATCGAACTCGGAAAAGTAATCCGCAATGTCGGGCGCGAGTTCGCCGTCGCGCGCGAAGAAGCCGGCCAGCCCGCGTGCTTCGATGGGCTGCACGCGATCCACGAGCCTGCCGGCCATGGCAAGTTGCGCAATGTGCGGATAACCAAGGACTTCGAGATGAGCTTGGGGAAATTGGCGGCGCAGCGCGGAAATCGCCGGCAGCGTCAGGATGAAATCGCCAATCGCGCCGCCACGGATGACGAGGATTTTCGCCTTGGGCGCGCTCACATTCCGCGGAACGCCGTCAGGCCGAGCGCGACAATCAACAGTGCGAACGTCAATCGCAACGCCGAGCCAATTTTGACGCGCGTTTCATTCGCGGTGGCAAATTCCAGCAAATCGCGCAGTCGCCACGGCGTCACGGTGAACCAGATGCCCGCGACGACCAGCACGTAGGCCCAAGTCTGAATGACCAGCACCCACGACGTTTCGCCCAAGTGCGGTCGCCCGGTGTCCAGCATCAGTCTGGCGAGCAGCAGCAGCACGATGGCCAGCCCGCGCACGGCCAGAAAATCCTGCACGAAAATGCACGTCCCCAGTCCAATCCCGACGAACGCGGCCATCATCGCTGGTTTGTAAACGGCGAAGTCGGCAAGCGATTCCTGTTTCACGTTCCATACAAACCAGAGCGTGCCCAGCGCCATGAGCGCAAAGCCCAACGGCAGCGAGCGGGGAAACTTGCGCGCCGCGGCTGCAAATTGCGTCGGTCTGGCAAGCCCGTAAATCTGGGGCAGCGCCATTCCACAGCCGAGCAGGACAGAAAGGACGGAAAGTTTCATCGCGTCACAAGTTTTTCAACAGCAGGCAGAGGATGGAGGATGGAGCCGGGCGGAGGGAAGCAAAAAGCAGCGGGCGCTTTCACATGTTCACTTGCCAAACGCGCGGGGGTAGGGCATACGCAAGGCGTGAAACAGCGTGTTTTTATATTTTGGCTCGTTTTTGTGTCGGCTACCGTGCTGTTCGGCGCGCCGATTACCTTCGACTCTCTGAAGGCAGGTTCGCAGACTTATTATCACGTCACCGTTCTCGGCGTGAGCATGACGGACCTTTACATCGCACACAACAGCGGGATCATAAACGTGAAGTTGAAGTACCTCGATCCCGAACTGCAAAAGCGTTTCGAGTACGATCCGGAAGCCGGCGCACGCGCGGAGAAGCAGCAAATCAAGGCCGACGCGGCGTTCCGCGATTCCGTTGTGCAGGCACTGAAGGAACGGGCTGAAAAAGCGCAGCAAAAGGCTGCTGAAGAAACCGCTTTCGAGGAAGCCACCCCGTCCGATCCCATTTCCGACAGTTCGCTGCTCGACAAACCCGCGCCGGCACTTGAAGTCGAAAAGTGGCTTGGTGAAAAACAACCTGCGCTCGAAGGCAAATTCGTGCTCGTGGATTTCTGGACGACTTGGAGCGCGGCCAGCCGCAAATATATCCCTCAATTCAACACCTGGCAGAATCAATACACCAACCAGCTCGTCATCGTCGGCCTTTCGCAACAGCCGGAAGAGGATGTCGCCAAGTTCAGCGATCCGAAGATCGAATTTCCCTGCGCCATTGACACCAAAGGCAGAATGGCAAAAGCCGCGGGGGCGACCAGTGTGCCATATGTGTTGTTGATTGATCCCAAAGGCATCGTCCGCTACCAGGGTCATCCCGCCGCGCTGGACGAGAACTGGCTGCAAAGTCTCTTCCAGCAAACGGCAGCGGAGTAGCGTGTTCTGATCTCGTGCCCCGCCACGATTTACACTGGCAAACGACATGGTCTTTCAGAAAGAAATTCAACTCCACACTTCCAAGCACGGCGAAATGCACGACCTGACCGACGCCGTCGCGCGCGTCGTGACCGAGTCGCAAGTGCGCACGGGCATCGCGCAGGTGTTCAACGTCGGCAGCACCGGCGCGGTCGGCACCATCGAATTCGAGCCGGGCCTGACTCATGACCTGCCGGACATGCTCGACAAACTTTTTCCGCCCGGCCGCGATTACGGTCACGAGCGGGCGTGGCACGATGGCAATGGCCACTCGCACTTGCAGGCCACAACGCTCGGCCCGTCACTGACCGTCCCGGTGAAAGGCGGCAGGCTGGTGCTCGGCATGTGGCAGCAAATCTTTCACCTCGAATGCGACATCAAACCGCGCCAGCGCACGGTGGTCGTGACGGTCTTGGGCGAGTGACGGTTCAACCTGCCGGCAACTTCGCCCAATGGATTGAGACGCGCCGGATTCTGGCTGGCGGAGGTATGATTTAATTTGGAGTGGATTTTTTTTGGCCTTCAGCGTTACATTGGGCCGATGGCAGAGAAAAGTCTCAACGAAGTTTCTCCGGATCTCCGCAAGTTGTTCATTCGCGGTCAGGACGCCCTGCAACGTGAAAACTACGACTACGCCATGGCGCTTCTGACACAGGTCCTGGCAAAAGAACCGAGCTTGTTCGAGTGCCGCAAGGCGCTGCGCGAGGCGCAACAGTTTAACGCCAGCGGCAGGAGCGGCTTTTTCAAGAAGATGCTCAGAAATACAGGCGCGTCGCCGCAAATCGCCAAGGCGCAGTTCGCCCTGCGCAAAGACCCGGCCGAGGCGCTGTCAATTGCCGAGCAAATCCTCAATGCCGATCCCTACAGTACCCCGGCGCACAAAATTATCGCAGAAGCTGCCACGGCAATGGAGATGCCCAAAACGGCCGCTTTGTCGTTGGAAGTTCTGCACAAAAGTTCGCCGAATGACAAAAACCTCGCCATCGAATACGCCAATGCCCTGGCCGGGACTGGCGAGGCTGGGCGGGCCGAAGATGTGTTGGCTGAAGTCCTGCGTTCGATGCCCAACGACGCCGAACTGGCCCAGGCGCTCAAGGATTTGTCCGCGCGCAAGACCCTTGACGAAGGCGGTTACAACGCGCTCGCCGGCGGCGAAGGTTCGTATCGCGACATTCTGAAGGACGCGGGGCAGGCCGTCGCGCTCGAACAGGAAAAACGCATGATGAAGACCGAGGACGTCGCGGCACGCCTCATCGGCGAATACGAAGCGCGCCTCCAGACCGAGCCGAACAATTTGAAGCTCCTCCGTTCGCTCGCGGAACTTTACACGCAGAAAAAGCAATTCGACCAGGCGCTCAGTTTCTATGACCGGATCAAGGCGTCCGAGATGGGCACCGACGCTTCGCTGGACCGCGTCATCGCCGAAACCGTCGTGCGCCGCTACGACCACCAAATCGAGCAACTCGACCCGAAGTTGCCCGACCATGCGGAACGTGTGGCCAAACTCAACGCGGAGAAATTGAATTATCAAATCGCCGAATGCCAGAAGCGCGTCGAGCGGTTTCCGACGGATTTGTCCATCCGCTTTGAAATGGGCGAGCTTTATTTCCAGGCCGGCAAGTTCGGCGAGGCCATATCGGAATTTCAGAAGGCGCAGAGCAATCCGCACAAGCGCATCGCCGCCATGAGCTGCCTGGCGCAATGCTTTGCCAAACGGAAGATGTTCGACCTGGCGGCGCGCACGCTGCAAAACGCCATCAAGGAAAAGGTCGTGTTCGATGACGAAAAGAAGGACCTCATCTACAACCTCGGGCTGGTGCTGGAAAGCATGGGCAAAAAGGACGAAGCCATCGAGCAACTCAAGCTTATCTACGAAACGGACATCGCCTACCGCGACGTGGCGGCCAGGGTGGATGCGTATTACGCGGGGAAGTAATCATCAGCCCCGTCAGGGGCGGCATCTTTGTAGAAAGCGCGGACGAAGAATTTCCAAGCTCCGTCAGGAGCGACATCTTCAAAATATACCGCTCCTACGGAGCTGTTTCATTTTGTGAACTGCGGGCTACAAAGATGCCGCGCCTACGGCGCTGCAAAATGGCGCGGACGCGAAACGACTAAACTCAAGCCGCATCTGCAAACCGGCGAGTGGAGTGAATGAAAATCTGTCACGAATTAGCCGACAACGGGAGTGGATATGTCTAATTATTTTTGCTTCCAAGGTGCATCGTAAGTAAAAAGCAATCGTCCTGCTTCTGCTTTATAGTTTTTGCCTTCTTCGCTCTTGGAAATTTTCCGGCTTATCAAAAACATCAAATAATAATCTTCGCCGTTATCCTGCAAATATCTTTTCCCATTCGTATAACCGTCTTGAAAACTTTTTTGCGCCATTTCAGAATTTCCTGTCTTCTCAAAATAAATTCCTTTGTAATACAGCGCTGGAGGATAATTTGGATTTATTGCCAAAGCCTTATCAAGGGCTACACCAGCTTTTTCCGTATCGCCAGTTTTCAAATATGCCTCGCCCAGCACAGCAAGAGCGGTAGCCATTTTAGGTGTGAAGGCAAGGGCGTTTTCCAAATTATCAATGGCCTTCGCATGATTTCCCGTGTAAAGATAACAAGTCCCCAACGAAAAAAGGAGCGCGCTCTTATCTTGTGCCGGAAGATTGGCTGGAGCTTTTTGCAGCAAGGCTTCAACAATCCGAATCGCTTCGTCATACTTCTGAATTGTCATTTCAAGAGTTGCCAATGACATTTGCAATGGCGGCGCATCAGGATGCAGAGCAACCAGTTCTGGCCTTGCCCCGATTTGATGGACAGTGGATGTGTGATTGTGTGAGCTAAGGGTTAGCACACATGAACACTACTGAAAACACCCCTACCCGTAAATACAAGCGATACGACGAAGCCTTCAAGCGTCAGGCCGTGGAGCACTGGATGCTCTCCGGCAAGTCCGGGCGGATCATTGCCGCCGAACTGGGCATCAACGTTCAAAGCCTGCACCAGTGGAAGCAGCAGTTCAAAGCCCTGCCGGCTGGCCAGGTGGCCAGCACGCTCGAAGCCCTGCAAGCCGAGAATCGCCGGTTGCAAAAGGAGCTGCGGCGGGTCGCGCAGCAGCGTGACATTCTAAAAAAAACATTGGGTATAATCTCCGAACCGGCCGACAGCGGTTTGATCGGATAAAAGCCATGCACCCCGAATATCCTATTGCCGAGTTGTGCCAGGCGTTGAAGGTGACGCGCAGTGGCTATCACGCTTGGGCCTCTCGGCGACCCGGGCCGCGTGCGCAAGCCAACGCGGAGACTGTTGCCGCTCATCGAACAAGCGCACTGGAAAGCCGCCAGACTTACGGCAGCCCGCGGATACATCAATGGCTGCAACAACGCGGGCACGCTTGCGGACGCCATCGCATTGCCCGGCTCATGCGTGCAGCGTGTTTACGCAGTCAGACGCGCCGCCGCTTTCGTGCGCTGAGTCTGACCGACAGTGATCATGATCTGCCCATCGCACCCAATCGGCTGCGCCGAGGCGAAGCACCGGCCCACCGCGATGCCGTTTGGGTGGCCGACATCACTTACGTGAACACCGACGAAGGCTGGCTCTACGTCGCCGGGGTTTTGGATCGCTGCACCCGCCGTTGCATCGGTTGGGCCATGGGCGAGAGTCTGGCCGCCCCGCTGCCGCTGGCCGCTTTGGAGATGGCCTTGGCTCATCGTTGTCCGCCTGCGGGACTAGTCCATCATTCCGATCAGGGCGTCCAATACGCCAGCGAGGCTTATCGGCAACGGCTCGCGCGTGCGGGTGTCATCCCGAGCATGAGTCGGCGCGGCAACTGTTATGACAACGCGCTCATGGAAAGCTTCTGGAGCAGCCTCAAACGCGAACTCATCCATCGAACTCATTTCGCCTCGCGCCAGGAAGCGCGCGCGGCGATCTTTGAATGGATTGAAATCTTTTACAACCGGGAGCGGCTCCACAGCGCACTCGGCTACAAATCCCCTGTGGACTTTGAAACCCAACTCAACTAAAAAACCCCGTGCCGCATGCACTCACACACTGTCCATCAAATCGGGGCAAGGCCAATCGCTCCTATGTAGGCATCTTTGTGAGAAAGCGTATATGCTCTTTCCATACTTTTTAGAGCAGCCTGCTTGTTATCTTGCCCCATGTAACACGTCGCTAATGCAAAATGAATTAGAGGATCGTCTGGAAAATCTTTCGAGCCTTTTTCAAGAATCGAAACATCGGCTGTTAGATTCGGTTTAATTTGATCAGTTCGGCCTGTTTGAAAGGCAGTTATAACTTGGCGGGCTAATTCTTGTGGGGTTGTTTGGTTTGTTTGCGTGTCAGCCTCCAAACTTCTAAAGCACGAAATCAAAACCACAAGAGCCAAGATCATTTGTTTCATAATTTCCCTATCCAAACATTTCACCTGTCCCGCTTCAACAAAAACTCCGCCAGTGCTTCAAGGGCGACGGCCCGGCCTTTGAAAGCTTTTAGCGACGCGAACGCTTTGGCCGTCAGTTGCGCCGCAATCTTCCGCGATTTTTCCAGGCCGACAATCGCCGGATAGGTCGCCTTTTGCACGGCCACGTCCTTGCCCGCCGTCTTGCCAAGCTGTTCGCTGGTCTGCGTCACGTCCAGGATGTCGTCAATCACCTGGAACGCCAGCCCGACATGATAGCCGAAATCCGTCAGCGCTTTGAGTTGCGCCGCCGTGCAATTGGCGCTCATGCCGCCCAGCCGCACGGAACAGCACAGCAGCGCGGAGGTCTTGCGCTCGTGGATGTATTTTAATTCCGCGACGGAAAGTTTTTTGCCTTCGCCTTCCAAATCCGCGACCTGCCCGGCGACGAGCTGCAACGAGCCGGAAGCCTTCGCAATTTCCAGAATCAAATCGCGGTGCGGATAGCGCGCCCAGCCTTTGGCCTGCGCGGCGATTTCAAATGCCTGTGTCAGCAGCGCGTCGCCCGCCAGCACGGCGATGCCTTCGCCGAACACCTTGTGGTTGGTCGGTTTGCCGCGGCGGAAATCGTCGTTGTCCATCGCGGGCAGATCGTCGTGGATGAGCGAATAGGTGTGGATACACTCGACGGCGCACGCCAACGGCAGGGCATCGGCTTCCTTGCCGCCACACGCTGCCGCTGCGGCGAGGCAAAGCGCAGGGCGCATTCGCTTGCCGCCGGCAAAGAGCGAATAGCGCATGGCTTTGTGGATGGTCGCGGGCCGGGTTTTGTCGCTGGGCAGGAATTTATTGAGCGCGGCGTTGACGGTTTTGGTGCGCGAGGCCAGAAAGGTTTGCAGATCAAACGATTGATGGCGCAGTTGGGTTGAATCCTGAGTCTTTGCCGACATGCTTGGTTTTGTAGGCAATGGCCGCCGGGGTCGCAAGCCGAATCCGATTTTTATTGCATCACGGGCCGGAGCAGCTATTGTATCGCGCTCGATTCAATTAGAAAAACTTTGTGAACGCTGAACTTTGCCGGAAAGCATTGGAAAAAGTTGGGAATCCCAACGTCTTGGTCAACCTGATTTCGCGGCGCGTGCGCCAGCTCAATGCCGGCGCGGGCCGCATAAGCCGGCCCCTGATCGCGGACGCGCACACGCTCGGCGCGGCGGACATTGCCCTGCGCGAAATCATCGAGGACAAAATGGGGTGGGAAATGCCCGAAACCGTCGAGTTGGTCCGCCCCGCGGCGAAGAAGCGCAAAAAACGCTGATTTAATTTGCGATTGGCGATTTACGATTTACGGATCGCTCTTCGTTTCAAATTCCCCTCGTAAATCGTCAATTGTAAATCTAAAATTGGTCATGCCCGACATCGTGACCAATTCGAAAGCGCGGCGCGATTATCACATCCTCGAAACGTTCGAGGCGGGCATCGTGCTGCACGGCACGGAGGTCAAGGCCCTGCGCGCGGGCAAGGGACAAATCGCCGACGCCTATGCGCAGGTGGACAATGGCGAGGTCTTTCTCCACAACGCGCACATTGACGAATATTCACACGGCAATCTCCAGAACCATCAGCCCAAGGCCGCGCGCAAACTCCTGCTTCACAAATCGGAAATCCGCAAGCTGTTCGGGCTGGCCGCCGTAAAAGGCAACGCGCTCTTTCCGCTGTCGTTCTACTGGAAAAACGGGAAGGTGAAAGTCGCGCTGGCCGTCGGCAAAGGCAAGGCGCAATACGACAAACGCGAGGCCCTTAAACGCCGTGAATCGGATCGCGAACTCAAACGCGCCCAAATGCAGCGGTTCAAAAGCCGTTGATGCAAAAAAACGCGAGGCTTTTCACGCCTCGCGCTTGTTGGGGGAAAATATCCTGGTTACTTGGCCACGACTTCGGGTTTCTTCCAAGTCCGCTTCGGCGCTTTGATCACGAGGCCTTTCTTGATGGCCCGCGTCGAGACGCGCACGTAACGCACTTCGCCGTCAATGACGGCCTTGACGCGCTGGAGGTTCGGCATGAAACGGCGCTTGGTGATGGCCGTGATGTGCGTGCCAATGCCGCCTGACTTCTTGGATTTACCACTGCGCCAGATAATGCTGCCCTTCATCGGGCCTTTTCCGGTCAATTCACAAATTCTTGCCATAACAATCCTGTTCCAAATTCAAGGGCGCAAAAGATAACCGCCAAAAGCCCGGTTGCAAGCAGTATTTCTGCGGTTACGATCTCAGCCTACTCGCGTATCTTGGAATCCACAATGATTGTCACCGGGCCGTCGTTGGTCAGGCTTACAAGCATGTGCGCGCCGAATTCGCCGGTTTGGACCGGTTTGCCGAAGTCCTGAGCCAACCGTGCCACGAATTGTTCGTAGAGCGGTACGGCAATCTCCGGTTTCGCGGAGCGAGTGTAGGATGGGCGATTGCCCTTCTTCGTGCTGGCAAACAACGTGAACTGGCTGACGACCAGAATCTCGCCCGTCGCGTCCTGCACCGAGTGATTCATCACGCCGTTTTCGTCGTCGAAAATGCGCAGGCGGACGACTTTGCCGCTCAGCCACTCGATGTCCTCGGCTGTGTCCGCCTCTTCAACCGCGAGCAGCACGACCAGCCCCGGCCCAATCGCGCCTTTGACGTTTCCGCCAATCGTGACTCCGGCTTCCGAAACCCGCTGAATGACTGCGCGCATGAAGTTGGCGACGTTGGCCGATGGGCGTGAGCGGTGCGCCGCACTCACTGCGGCGGCGCGGGCATGGGCACCATGATGATCGGGATTTTCACGGGCGTACCTGCCGGGAGTTTGGTGAAATCCAAATTCGGATTCGCGGCGCGGATTGCAGCAGGCTGAACGCCGTAAAGCTCCGCCAGAAAATTAATGCCTTCGCCCGCGGCAACCACGTGTGTTTTCATCGGCGGCGGCGGCGGCGGCGGCGGCGGTTCGGACGGCAATTCCTGGCCGAGCGCCTCCGCAGTGGCTGCGATCTGTTCCAACTCCGCTTTCTTCAGCTCGTAGTTGCGCTGTTCGGCGGTCAGATTTGTGTCCGCCTGAATGCGCGCCAATTCCTGCGCCGTGGCCTGATTGATTTCGTAAAGCGCGGGCGTGGCTTGGGGCATGTCGGCTTGAAGCGCGGCGGCATACGAATCCCGGTAAACGTCGTCGTGCAAGGCGACGTATTGCGCGAATCGTTCCGGGCCGAGCGCGAGCTTGATCGCGTTCAGGCGTTGGTCTTCCAGCGTTTTCCGTTGCTGCACGCTGTCCGGGTCGGTCGCGCCCGCCAATAGCTGAAGCTGCTGATCAATCTGGTCAATGGCGCGAAACACGGTGCGGAACTCATCCGGCGTGGCATTGAAAAACTTGAGCTGGCCCAGTTCGCCGCGCAACGCGCCGGCGTCTTGCGAATAGCGCAAATTATATTCTTCGAGCTGCTGCGGCGAGAGAACTCGCGTCAGCTCCTGCCGCGTTTGCTGGCGCATTCGGGCAATTTCCGCCGGATCCACCAGCTTGCCCGCCGCCCGCTGCGCCTCCATGTAAGCTTGAATTCGTTCCTCCAGACGCGCGGCGATTCGCTGGACGGACTTTTTGACATCCTCCGGCAACAAGCCCAACACCGGACCGTCGAGCGCGACGCCCGCCCGCGAAGGCCGGGGCAGGCTGACCAGGTCGCCCGTTTCCCAGCTCGGGCCGAGGAGTTCCGTGAGCAGTGCGCGGCGTTCCTCGTCCAGTTCGCGAATTCTTGCAGCCGCGATTTGAAGGACATTCGTGTCCGGCTCGCTGCGCCACCATTGCTGGTCGGGCGTGACGATCTCCGTGGCCCGCTTCCGGGCGTAAAGCGCATTCACGTCCGCGATGATGATGTCGCGGATCGTCTGTTCCGGGCAGCCGATGTCGCGCAAATTGGCGATATAAGTCGGATAATCGTCGGACTCCACCTGCTGCCATGTGAAAAATTGCCGGCGGATGACCACATTGGTTTTGATTTCGGCAGAGGCGGGGTTTGCGCCCAGAGAAGCCCGGCTGAAATGGGCGATGTGACGCTCGCACAAAATCCACACGGCAGCCAAAACGAGGTTGGCGGCCAGCGAAATGAAAAGGAGCACACGCCCGCGCATAGAATTATTGTCGGACAATCACTGCCACAACAGATTGAAAAAGGCAATGACCGAAAAGTTCCGCGCTAAATCCCGCCAGAGTTTTACCGTAGAGAATCGCAGCGGCGTGTTGCCGGAGCGCGCTGGCTGGATAACGTTCTTCGGTCGCATTTCATTATCTGTCTGCTGTGATGGCAATTACGGATGCAACAAATGCCACGACGGCGAAACCGACGAAGATCCAGCCGAGCGCTCGAATCGCCGGACGAATCAGCATCTGCTCCGGCTCACGTCTTAGACTCAACCACAAACCTAGCTGGCAAGTGTCCACTGCTTATTCGTCATAGCGCCTCCGTTGTCTAACGATTTCAAGTTAGGCAGCGTGAAATTCAAAATCCACAAGTTGTCTTGAAATCCTTAATCGTCATACCATCCACCTGCCCATTTCGGACAGTGCGAGATGTCCAAGGCTCAAGCCGGAATGCATCGGCGAGCCGAAGACTCCGCTGATAAAAAATGATAGCCTCATCTGGCGAGGGGCCACCATCCTTCGGCCAAAAAAGTCGAACACGTGCTCCAACTTTCAGAGACGAGGCCGAAGACCCTGCTGGCTGCTTCCAAATCTCAACGATAACGAAGGAGCCAGCGGGGGCATTTGTATCGGCACACGCAAGAGTCACGGCTGAACTCTCGGTAGCCAGCTTCTTCGGCGACGCGCTGATGCTTCCTATATCTTGGTAGCAAAGCCATCCTATAAAGCAGAGAAATGAAATGGCGAATAGACCAACAACCGCTAGAACGAGCTTCAATGCTGAAGAATGTTTTGCGCGTGCGGTATCCATACGCTGCCTAACATTTACGTGAGCGACAATTTGGTATGGAATTTTGCCGTCATATTCCCGTGGACGGGATAGTCGTTTTGCGCCAACGCCTTGTCAAGCAGTGAGGACAATGAATCAGAGGTGGAAAGGCGGATTCGAGGACGAGAACGAGGACGAGCCGGAGCGACGAGCTATGCGAGTCCCAATTTCACTTTAGACTTTAGACCTGAGACCTTGGACTTTAGCCCTCAGACTTTAGACTTTGGATTTTGCGCTGTTCCGCCGATACTGCGCGTCATGCAACCGGTTCTGAATTACCTGAAGTCGCATCAGCGGCGGTTCGTGGATGAGCTGTGCGATTACGTCCGTTTTCCCAGCGTCTCCGCCCAGCCGCAGCATCGCAAGGACATGATGGCATGCGCCGAATGGCTCGTGAAGCATTGCCGCCGGATCGGCCTCGACGCCCGGCTTTGCCCGACGAAAGGCCACCCGATTGTCGTCGCCAAAACGAGGCGGACAAAATTATCGCGCCGCCCGCACTTCGTGGTTTACGGCCATTACGACGTGCAGCCGCCCGAACCGCTGGAGCTTTGGAAATCGCCGCCATTCGAGCCGCGCATCGCGGGTCGTTCGCTTTTTGCCCGCGGCGCGAGCGACAACAAAGGGCAAAACCTCGCGCATCTCAAAGCGGTGGAAGCCTACCTGAAAACCGGCACCGAACTGTCATGCGATCTCACCTTTGTCATCGAAGGCGAGGAGGAGGTCGGCAGCGAAAGCCTCGCGAGTTTTCTAAAAGCCAATCGCGCCGAATTGAAATGCGACGCGGTCGTCGTGTCCGACACCGGGTTGCCGGCGAAAAATCTTCCCGCGCTGAGCTATGCGTTGCGCGGCATCGCGGCATTTGAAATCACGGTGCGCGGGCCGTCGCGCGATTTGCACTCCGGCATTTTCGGCGGCTCCATCGAAAACCCGGCGATGGCGCTCTGCCAGTTGCTGGCCCAAGTGCGCGACAAGAATGGCCGCATCGCGATTCCGGGTTTTTACGACGACGTGCAGCCGTTGAGCGCTTTCGAGCGGAAACAGCTTGCGCGGTTGCCGTTCAGCGAACGCGAGTACCGCAAATTCCTCGGCGTGCCTGCACTTTTCGGCGAACGCGGCTATTCAACCATCGAGCAATTCTCGGCGCGTCCGACGTTTGAGATCAACGGCATGACCAGCGGCTATCAGGGCGAAGGGAGCAAAACCATCGTGCCGGCCTGGGCGCGGGCGAAAATAACAATGCGGCTTGTGCCCAATCAAACGCCGGCCAAGGTCATCAAGGCCGCGCGCGTGTGTTTCAAGAAGCATTGTCCTCCAAGTGTGCGGCTGGAAATCGAGGCCGGTCACGGCGCGGAGGCGTACATGGTTTCGCCTCGAAGTCCAAATGCGCAGGCGGCGTTCCGCGCGTTGCGGGAGGCGTTTGGTTGCGAGCCGGTGCTGTTGCGCGAAGGCGGTTCGATCCCGATTGTGAACGAGTTCAGGAAAATTCTTGGAGCGGACACGCTGCTGCTGGGATTGGCGCTGCCGGACGACAACGCCCATTCACCGAACGAGAAGTTCGACCTCGACGTGTTCGCCAAAGGCCAGTTGATGAGCGCGCATTTGTGGCGGGAGTTGTGTCGGGTGTAAACGGGCGTCGAATCAAGCGCGGGCCGTTGCCGCGTACCGCTGCAGCCATGTGTCGCCCAGTGCCCACAGTATTTCAGGTTTGAGAACTTTTTCCATGAGCGGAAACACCTCGTGCTCCTCGTGTCGGAAATGTTCCCGTGACGCGGCCAGCGCTGCTTTCAGAAGCTTTCGCGCCTCCGCCACGCTGCGCGCCGTCTGGACGCTTTTGAGGCGGGCATCAATTTCTTTGTGATCGTGGTACAAACGATCAAGCTTTCCCTTGTGTGCCAGAACATGATCCAGCGCGGTGTAGGCCATGTTGTTTTCCGTGTCGGCATGGTCGTGCAACAATCCTTCCACCATCGTGCCCAACATTTTAATCGTCATCACCGAGTCCAGTTTCGGCAGCACGCGCTCAATCTGGTCGAAGACGGCGGAAAAAACAGCATGCTCAGTGACCAAAGCTTCGGTGATGGTAGTCATGGATGTAACGTTTACATGCTTTGCCGGGATTTCAACCTCAAAGCGGCAGCATTTCGCGAGTTTTTTCTGAAGGTGGGTTAATACACGTTGCCGACCGGCCACGCGGCCAGTTCCGCCTCAAGCCGTTCCAACGGCAGGCCAACGACGTTGGTGAACGAGCCGGAGATTTCTTCGATGATCCACTCACCGTGTTCCTGAATGGCGTAGGCACCGGCTTTATCAAGCGGATTCACTTGAGAAAGGTAATCGCGAATCTGGTCCGCCGTGAGCGCGCGGAAGCGAACATCAGTGCTGACGGCGAAGGCCTTTTCACAATGCGCATGGAGATGAATCAAATTAACGCCCGTTACGACTTGATGCGTCCGGCCTTGTAACCGCGCCAACATCGCCTGGGCTTCGGATAGTGTGGCGGGTTTGCCGAGAATTTCACCGTCGAGGAATACTAGCGTGTCTGCGCCAAGGACGAGGGCGTCGGAAAACTTCTTTGCCACGGCGCGCGCTTTGCGGTGGGCATTGAGCCGGCAAAGTTCCAGCGGGGAAAAATGTTCGTGTGCCGCCTCGGATGCGTCGCTGGGCACAACTTGAAAACGCAGTCCGACATGGCGAAGCAGTTCCGCGCGGCGCGGCGACGCGGAAGCCAGAATGAGCAGCGGCAGCGTTGGCACGAACCAAAGATAGCAAAGCGCAATTCGAGAGTCGAGGGATGGCGTTGGATCAGGTGACACCGGTCTCCGACCTGTTGTAGCGTCGGTTTATGACCGACGCAATTCCACGCGCGCTCACAGAGCGCCGCTACAGATTCGCCAACAACTGCGCGACAGTTTTTGTCTGCCCCGGTAAATGAAAATCCGGCGCGATTTCTGCCAGTGGCTGCAAGACAAAACGCCGCAAATGCGCTCTTGGATGCGGCAAAGTCAGTTCCGCCGTTGCGCGGACTTCGTCGCCGAAGGCAATCAAGTCCAAGTCCAGCAGGCGCGGTTCGTTGGGAATTTTCTTGGGTTGACGGCCAAATTCTTTTTCAAGCGTACGAAGTTTTGAGAGCAACGATTCCGGCGTCTCGCCTGCGCGTGGCGCGAGTCCAACAACGGCGTTAATAAAATTCGGCGAGCCGGGCGGGCAATCCACCGGCGCGGTTTCGATGAGCGAAGATTTGAGCAGCGGCGCGTCGGAAAATTTCTGGAGCCGCTCCATTGCGCGCAAAACGTTTTGCTGCGCGTCGCCAAGATTTGATCCAAGTGCGATGAAAACCAACTCTTGGCCTTCAGCCTTCTGCCTTCTACCTTCTGCCTTCACTTCAGTCCCAACACATCCTGCATGTTGTAAAGGCCGGGTTTCTGTTTGACGACCCAAAGGGCGGCGCGGAGGGCGCCGTTGGCGAACGTGTCGCGGCTCGAAGCCTTGTGCGTGAGTTCAAGGCGCTCGCCGACGTTGGCGAAAATGACGGTGTGATCGCCCACCACGTCACCGCCACGGACCGCGTGGATGCCGATTTCTGATGGCGTGCGTTCGCCGATGATGCCATTGCGACCGTACCGCGCGGCTTCCTTGAGTTGCAAATGGCGGACTTGTGCGAGGATTTCGGCGAGCGATTTGGCCGTGCCGCTGGGCGCATCGCGTTTGAGACGATGATGCATCTCCACGATTTCGAGATCGTAGCCCGGGCCAAGAATTTCCGCCGCTTTGCGCGCAAGCCAGAAGAGCGTGTTGACTCCGGTGGAGAAGTTCGACGTCCAAACCATCGGGATTTGAGATTTCAATTCCGTGATTTGAAACGTCTCGGTGTCGTTGTGGCCGGTTGTGCCGATGACGATGGCTTTTTTGTTCTTGGCGCACAGCGCAGCGATCGCCTGCGTTGCCGTATGCGAACTGAAATCCACCACCACGTCCGCTTTGCCGATAAGCGGCGCCAGTTCGTCGCCGATGTCAATTTGCCCGACGACTTCGAGTTCGCGGAAATCCGCCGCACAAGCCATCAGGGCTTTTCCCATGCGGCCTTTCGAACCGGTGATGATGATGCGAGTCATAGAATTCAGCAGTCAGGAGTCAGAATCCAGAAGACGCAGGAGCCTGAAATTTCCGGTTCCTGAATTCTGGATTCTGGATTCATTTTTTCAAAATCCCGCACGCCTTCAGCGTTTTCCGCAGTTTCTCGCGATTCGCGGCGCCCATCGGCACCAGCGGCAGGCGATATTCTTCCTCGATCAACCCCATCATCGCCAGCGCTGCTTTGACCGGAATCGGGTTCGTCTCGATGAACAGGTCCTTGAACAGCGGATAAAATTTCGCGTGAAGCTGCGCGGCCTTTTTGGTCTGCGCCGGATGCAAACGCGTTCACCATCTGGGCCACTTCGCGCGGGATGACGTTGGATGCCACGCTGATAACACCTTGAGCGCCCACGGCCATGAACGGCAGCGTCAGCGAATCGTCGCCGCTGAGAATCTCGAAGCGCGGCTCGATCGTCGCACGCAACTGGCTGACGCGATCCGGATTGCCGCCCGCCTCTTTGATACCGACGATGTTTTTGCAATCCGCGGCGAGATGTTTCACGGTGTCCACGCCGATTTCCACGCCGCAACGACCGGGAATGCTGTAAAGCACGATCGGCAGCTTCGTCGCGCGCGCAATGGCGCGGAAATGCTGGAACAGCCCTTCCTGCGTCGGTTTGTTGTAATACGGCGTGACCTGTAACGACCCGTCCGCCCCGACTTTCTCCGCTTGCTGCGTGAGGTAAATCGCCTCGCTGGTTGAATTCGCGCCCGTGCCGGCAAGCACTTTGATCTTGCCGGCGGCAAATTTCACGGACAGTTCGATGATGCGGATGTGCTCGTCGTAATCCACCGTGGGCGATTCGCCGGTGGTGCCGACGGGCACGATGCCGTCCACGCCCGCCTTGATCTGCAACCGGATCAGGCGCGCCAGCGCGGCTTCGTCAATTCCGCCGTTCCGAAACGGCGTTACAATTGCGGTATGGGTTCCTGTAAACATAATTTGACTTCAGCGGGTAAAATCGGGCAAAGAGACGGTTTTGGCGAGCCTGATTTTTCAGTTTCCGGGAAAAATCGGGTTTGACACGGCGGCCAAGGTGCGTCAACGTGTCCGTGAATTAGCCGCAAGATTTCCCTTGCCGGTACCTGAGGAACTAAAGCCCTCAGCACGCCCATTGGTAACCATTCCAATTTGAACTTATCAAGTCGTAGGCCGTCCAATCACCTGTTTGATTGGCTTCAAACATCACGGTGATTTGCCCGGCGACAAATTAAATCTGCCATATTGATTATGCCAAGACCCAGCACGAAAAAACCCAGAGGTAAAGCAAAGCCACCCGTCGAAGAGGTCGCGGAAACAGTCGAAACGCCGCCCGCGCCCGCTTTGGCGGCTCAAACTTCATCCAACGATTTGCAACCACCCACGACGCCGGTCGAACCGGCGGAAGAGCCGAAGACCGCAAAACGCCAGGTCGAACAGCGCGACCATATCGTGTCTTCGCTGAACATTGCCAAGCTTCAGGCCATGTCCATGACCGAATTGAATGCCATGGCCAAGGAATTGGGTGTGGAAAATTTCGGCACGATGCGCAAGCACGAGGTGATTTTCCACGTTCTTCAGAAAAATGCCGAGCGCGCCGGCGTGCTGTTTTCCGAGGGTGTCCTTGAAGTGCTGCCGGAAGGTTTCGGCTTCCTGCGCTCGCAGAGTTTCAATTACCTGCCCTGCCCGGAAGATATTTACGTGTCGCCGTCGCAGATTCGCCGTTTTGATTTGCAGACGGGCAATCTCATCGCCGGTCAAATCCGTCCGCCAAAGGAGAAGGAAAAATTCTTCGCGCTCCTCAAGGTCGAGGGCGTGGACGGCGAAGACCCGGACAAGGCGAAGGAAAAAACGCATTTCGACAACCTCACGCCGCTGTTCCCGAACCGGCGGTTCATCCTAGAAACCGTGGCCGAGGAAGTGAACACCCGCGTGCTTGACCTCGTGTGTCCCATTGGCAAGGGCACGCGCGGATTGATCGTCGCGCCGCCGCGCACCGGCAAGACCGTGCTGATGCAAAAAATGGCCAACGCCATTCTCAAGAACGACCCGGGGTCATACCTGTTCATCCTGCTGATTGACGAGCGGCCCGAGGAAGTCACGGATATGGAGCGTTCCTGTCGCGGAGCAGAGGTCATCAGTTCGACCTTCGATGAACCGCCCGAGCGGCACGTGCAGGTGGCCGAGATGGTCATCGAAAAAGCGCGCCGCATGGTCGAACACAAGCGCGACGTCGTGATTCTGCTCGATTCCATCACGCGCCTGGCTCGTGCCTACAACACGATCCAGCCGCACTCCGGCAAGATTCTTTCCGGCGGCGTGGACGCCAGCGCGTTGCATAAACCCAAGCGATTCTTCGGCGCCGCGCGCAACATCGAGGAAGGCGGTTCGCTCACGATCATGGCCACCGCACTCGTTGACACCGGCAGCCGCATGGATGAAGTCATCTTTGAAGAGTTCAAAGGCACGGGCAACATGGAAGTCCACCTGGACCGCGCGCTGGTGGATCGCCGCATTTTCCCGTCCATCAACATCGAGCGATCCGGCACGCGCAAAGAGGAATTGCTCTACCATCCGGACGAACTCAACCGCATCGTTCTGCTGCGACGCGCCCTGACCGGTGTGCCGCCTGTCGAAGGAATGGAACTGTTGCTCGGCAAACTTAAGAAGACCAAGAGTAACATCGAATTCCTGCTCGGCATGGCAGTGAGTTAAAGCAGGCCGTTTACGCCGGCAAAAACACCGACGCGCCGTTGACTGTTTCCAAAAGCTGCGGAAACTTCCTTGCACAGTTAAGAAGACCGAGCTGATAACATTAGACAAATGCAATCAATGAATCAAAAATCTTTCATTTGCGCGACGATTGGGAGTCAGAGCGCCGCACTCATGCTTGCCGCGACGCTCGCGCTGACCGGTTGCGGGCGTAACGACACTAAAGTTTATAGTGTGGCAAAAGAAGAATCGCCAGCGCAGCCGCCGGCAATGTCGCAGCAAACCATGCCACCCGGACATCCGGAGATCGCCGCGACAATGCCGCAGGTGGTGTATCAACTGCCTGCGGGTTGGCAGCAGGGCAAGCCAAGTTCGATGCGCGTGGCAAGTTTTGCCGTGCCGGGCAAGGACGATCAGAGCGCGGATGTGTCGGTCATCCCACTGCCGCCCGGCGGAAGCGAAATGGATTTGGTCAACATGTGGCGCAGCCAGCTTCGCCTTGCGCCGGTCATTACGGCGGGCGTGGGCGCACAGATGGAAACGGTCGCCATCGGCGCTGACCAGGGCAAGCTGTTTGACATGACAAGCGAGGCGACGCTCAACGACGGGAAGAACCGCACGCGCATTCTCGTGGCGATGCTCAACAAGGGCGGCATGAACTGGTATTTCAAAATGACCGGTGATGAACCGCTGGTGCAGGAGCAAAAACCAGTGTTCATTGAGTTTCTCAAATCCATCAGCTTCGCAGCCCAGCCCGCCCCGATGGAAATGGCCGGCAATCCGCACGCCATGATGGCCAATGAACCACCGACACCCGCCGAAAGCGACAGCAGCAAACCGGTTTGGACTGTCCCACCCGGCTGGCGGAGAAGTGGCGGCGGGCCAGTTTCTTGTCGCTAAATTCCTTGTCGGAGGCAATGGAAGCGCACAAGCGGCGATAAACGTGAGCATGTCCGCCGGAGACGGTGGCGGGCTGGCGGCGAATGTGAATCGCTGGCGTGGTCAACTTGGTTTGCCGCCGATTACGGAAGTGTTGACGACCTCAATTGAAATCGCAGGTGGCAAGGCTGAAGTCGTGGACATGAGTGGCACGGATGCAAAAACAGGCCAACCGTCGCGGCTCGTTGGCGCGATTGTGCCGCAGACCGGGCAAACGTGGTTTTACAAACTGATGGGCGCCGGCGCGGTTGTCGAGCGCGAGAACGACGCATTTATCAAGTTTGTGCAGTCCGTGAAATACTGAGATGTTCCTTGACCGCCTCATCGCATTCTTCACATCGCTGAAGTTGACCGTGGTGTGCCTCACGCTGGCCATGGTGCTGGTGTTCTGGGGCACGCTGGCACAGGTGGATTTGGGGCTTTACAAAGTTCAGGCCGAATTCTTCCGCAGCTTCGTCATTTTTTGGGGCCGAAGGGTGCGGGATGGAAAATTCCAGTTTTCCCCGGCGGCTATCTGATTGGCGGCATGCTGATCATCAATCTGATTGCCGCACACTTCGCGCGATTCGGCTTCAGCAGGGACAAAATCGGCACGCTGATGACACATGGCGGATTGATCCTGTTGCTCGTCGGCCAGATCGCCACGGACATGCTGTCGTCGGAAAGCCACATGCGTCTCAGCGAAGGGCAGACGGAAAATTATTCCGAAAGCGATCGGTTGACCGAGTTGGTGGTCAGCGACGTCACGGATCCAAAGCTGGACAAAGTCGTGGCGATTCCGGATTCGCTGCTGGTCGCGGGAAAAACCATCAGCCAGCCGGAACTGCCATTCACGATTCACGTGAAACGGTTTCTGCGCAACTCATCGTTGAGTCCCATGACCGAACCGGGCTTTGAAAAATCGCCGGCCACTCAAGGTGCCGGCAGCAGAATGTGGGTCAAGGAAGAACCGAAAGTGACGAAGATGGATTTGCGTGATCTGCCAGCCGCGATCATTGAATTACAGACGCCTTCCAGCTCACTGGGCACGTGGCTCGTCTCCGAATCAATTCCCCAGCCGCAATCAGTCACAATCAACGACCACACCTGGCAACTCAGCCTGCGATTACGGCGCTATTACAAGCCGTTTTCCATCCAGCTACTTAAGTTCAGCCACGACATCTATCAGGGCACGGATATTCCCAAGAATTTTTCCAGCCGCGTGCGTGTGATGCGACCTGACACGGGCGAAGACCGCGAGGTCTTGATCAAGATGAACAGCCCGCTGCGCTACGGCGGCGAAACGTTTTACCAATCCGGCTACGACGAAAACGATCCCAAAGTTACGATCCTCCAAGTGGTGCATAATCCCAGCTGGCTGACGCCTTACGTCGCGTGCATCCTCGTGGGTTTGGGGCTGACCATCCAGTTCATGTCCCACTTGATCGAGTTTTTGAGCAAACGGAGGGCGGCATGAAAAAATGGATTCTCAAACTCGTGCCATGGCTTTTGTTCGCTCTCTTTGCCACGGAGATCGTGGCCGTCCTTGTGCCAAAGCCGGACAAGGATTTCCGCGTGCAAGACTTTGGCCGTCTGCCCGTGCTGCTCAACGGTCGCGTGCAACCATTCGATTCGGTGGGCCGCAATGTGCTCCTGCAAATTCGCGGCACCGCCTCCGTACCGTTGCAGGAAAAGAAATCCTACGAATTCTGGAAACACCCGCCCAAGCTCAAAGCCACCGAATGGCTCATGGAAGTGATGATGAAGCCGGAGGTCGCCGACACGCGGCCCATTTTCCTCATTTATCATCCGGACATGGTGGACGATCTTAAATTGCGCGGCAAAGGCACCGAAAATTCCGGACTCTTTTATTTTTCATTCAACGATCTGACGAATGCCATTCCAAGGATTGACAAGGAAGGACAGCAAGTCGCGGCCATTGATTCGCAAGAGCGCACGGCCTATCAGAAACAGGTCGCCAAACTCCAAAACGCATTGGTCCTTTACCGCCGTCTCAAAAACAGCCTGCAACCGGAGGATACGGGTGACTTCGCCGCGGACTTGCAGGAGTTTCAGAAATCCATCCCGGCCGGCATCGCCGCGGTGCAGGCGCGCCAGGCGAACAAGGACTTCGATCAGGCTGCCTTCGATAAATACGCCGGCTATCTCGGCCAATACGACGAAATGGCGCGCTACGCTTATCCGCTGATCGTGCCACCGTCGCATCCTGAAACTTCGCGCGACGACTGGCGCAATGTGGGTCAAGTGCTCTTTGACGCCGGCACGCGCAGGACTGAAATCTCGCCTGCCGTCTTCTCGTTTGCGCAGATGGCCAGCGCCTATCGCCAGAACAATCCGCCGGACTTCAACAAGGCCCTTGCCGAATACCGACAGTGGCTGGCCGCGAACATGCAGTCCGAATCGGAAAAAGGCCGCGCCGAATTTTTCTTCAATAATCTGCAGATATTTCTTCATGCAATGATCATTTACCTCTGCGCCTTCATGCTGGCGATTGCCGCGATGCTCACGATGAGCCTCTGGCCCAACGGCTCGGAAGCCATGCGACGCTCGGCGTTTTATCTGACCGCGCTGGCTTGGGTCGCCCATACCGGCGGACTGCTGTTCCGCATGTGGCTGGAGCGACGACCGCCTGTGACAAATCTTTATTCATCCGCCATTTTCATCGGCTGGATGGCCGCCTTGTTGGGATTGATTTTGGAACGCATCTACCGCGTTGGCATCGGCGCGGCGGTCGCATCGTTCATCGGTTTCGTCACGCTCATCATCGCGCACAACCTCGCGTTGGGCGGCGACACCATGGAAATGCTCCGCGCCGTGCTCGACACCAATTTCTGGCTCGCGACGCACGTCGTCACCGTCACACTTGGTTACGCGGCGACATTCGTGGCGGGCTTCCTGGCGATTCTTTACGTCCTGCTGGGTCTATTCACGCCATTGTTGTCTACGAAGCTCGTCACGCGAAACGCGCCGATGGTAAAATCAACAAATGATTCCGACACCCGGTCGTCGCCGGACATCGGGCAAGCCTTGGGCAAAATGGTTTATGGCATAATTTGTTTTGCCACGCTGTTCAGCTTTGTCGGCACGGTGTTGGGCGGCATCTGGGCGGATCAATCGTGGGGACGGTTCTGGGGTTGGGACCCGAAGGAAAACGGCGCGCTTATTATTGTGATTGTGGAATGCGATTCTATTGCACGTCCGTTGGGACGGCATGGTGCGCGAGCGTGGGCTGATGAATCTCGCCATCTTTGGCAACATCGTCACCAGCTTCTCGTGGTTTGGCGTGAATATGCTAGGTATCGGGCTGCATTCCTATGGATTCATGGACGCGGCGTTCAAATGGCTGACGCTCTTCATCGCCAGCCAAACCGGTTTGATCATTCTCGGTATGCTGCCGTTGAGCATGTGGAAGAGTTTCCGCATGCAAACGGTTTCCGCGCCGCAAACATAGCCAGCCGGTGTTGAAAGGTGGCACGGGACTCATGCTACAACCACTCCACACGCGGGTCTTCACTTGTCCCGCAGACCAACAACAATGCTTAAAAATGGACACAAACCAGGCCGTCGGCAGATAAAACTCCCCATCCAAACCGTGGCACTATGACTGCTGCCTTCAGAGGCATGACGAACGTCACGTTCATTATGCTGGTGCTCATGACTGTGGGATTAATCATTGAATTGCTCGCCGCAGCGTCCGCGCCGCTTGGCTACCAAGACAAAAATGGTTTCCACCACGGTTGCGAATCCGCGTCGTCCACCGAGGAGCCTGATTGCGGAAACCCGAGTTGAAATTTGTTTTGGGCAAAGACCGGAGAATTTGTTCTTCCTGAGAGGAGAACTAAATGGCCCGGTTCCCCAACGGAAGTTGGGTGCCGGCACGCCATGAACTAAAAAGTCCCCTGTCGGGGAATGCGACGCTGGGCCGTTTCAACCCCGCGTATTACGGCACAGATCGTCGCATCTCTGACGGGGGACTTGATGTTTGTCCCCAAAAGGAGCGAGGACGGCGTCACTCTCGGCCTGCCGCCGCGATAAAGGGCCTTAGTTCCTTCATCAACTTCGCAAACAAATCGAGCGACAACTGCTGCACACCGTCGCTCCAGGCCTCGGCGGGATTCGGATGCACCTCGATCAGCAGCGCGTCCGCGCCCATTGCCACCGCGCCTTTGCACATCGTCGTCACGAGATCGGCCCGGCCCGCGCCCTGGCTCGGATCAATCACGATCGGACAATGCGACTCGTGCTTGATGATGGGAATGGCGGACAGGTCGAGCGTGTTGCGCGTGTAGGTTTCGAACGTGCGGATGCCGCGTTCGCAAAACAGGAGGTTCGGGTTTTCATTGGCCAGCACATATTCGCCCGCCAGCAGCCATTCCTCGATTTTCGACGAGAGCCCGCGCTTGAGGAGGATCGGCTTGCGCGTCTCGGCGGCGGCGATGAGGAGCTGGAAATTCTGCGCGTTGCGCGCGCCAATTTGAATGATGTCCGTGTATTCCGCGACCAAATCCACCTGCTGTTCGGAAAGACACTCGGTGATGATGGCGAGGCCCGTGGCGCGACGCGCCTTGTCGAGCAGCTTCAGTCCTTTTTCGCCAAGGCCCTGAAATTCGTAGGGTGAAGTGCGCGGTTTGAAAGCGCCGCCGCGAAGAATCGTCGCGCCAGCGGCCCGGACTGCTTCAGCAGTCTTGAGCAATTGCGTTTCGCTTTCGACGGAGCATGGACCGGCCATGACGTGGAACTTGTGGCCTCCGATGACGTGCTGTCGCACGCCGACGGTGGAATTTGCCGGGTGCGCCTCGCGGCTGACGAGCTTGTAGCGCTTTTGAATCGGCATGACGCTCTCGACAGCACCGGGAAATTGTGAGGTAAGCGTCTCAAGGCTGATATGTGTGAGTTCGTCGCCGATGGCGCCGATGACGGTGCGAGCCACGCCGCGCATGACGTGAGGCTCGTAGCCGAGTTTGCGGATCTCTTTGAGGACGATGTTTTCATCCCGTTTCGAGATGCCGGGTTTGAGCACGATGATCATAGGGTTTTTACGAGTTGGCCGAAGGTCTCCAATAAAAAAGCCGCAGGCGGCATGGCGACCTGCGGCGATGGTTTAAGTTAAAGTTTATCGCAGCCGCAAGCGCCAGCGGGGCCGCCAAAAATAGAAGAAAAACCACGCGGTAAAGCTGGTGTTGACTTGCAGACTGCTCGATTTCACGCGAAAATCCTAGCACATCACAAAATTCCGTCAAGCGCCGGAACCGTGTCTAAAAGTGGAGAAATTGAATTTTTCCGTCTCCAACATCGCTTCCGTTGCCTTTCCGTGGCCACTCCAATGTCTCTTGCGGCGGCCGACGGGTTGCGGCACATTGGGGACAACTTAATCCATACAACTTATGTCAATCGAACTTGAACTCCAGAAGTTCCCCCGCGAAATCAAGCTTAAAGACGGCTCCAAGGTCATGCTGCGTCCGCTGCGTCGTGAAGACGAAGAAGATTTCCACGAGTTTTTTCTCGCAGTGCCGGAGCGCGAACGGATGTTCATCAAACACCGCGTCACTGACATGGCGGTCATCCGTGACTGGTGTCAGAACATTGACCTGGGCCGCAACCTGCCGTTGCTTGCCTTGAAGGACGGCAAGATCATTGGCGACGCCACATTACATCAACAACTCGGTGGTTGGAAACGGCACATTGGCCGTGTGAGCGTGCTGGTGCATCCGCAATTTCGCGGCCGCGGTCTCGCCAGCGCCCTGGTGAGCGAGATTGTCGAAATCACCCGCCATGTTGGATTGGAGAAGGTCGAAGCGGAATTCATCGGCGACCAGAAAGCGGCGATTCACATGTTCGCGATGCTCGGTTTCAGCGAATTGCTCCACTTGGAAAACTATGTCAAAGACATGCAAGCTGTCTCGCACGATTACGTCCTCATGGGTCTCGACCTCCTGACCGACGAGGAGTACGCCGGGGTCGGCGGATGAGGACGCCGAAGAATGAATGAAGACATCCGGTTGGCGAATCTTGATGGAGTTTCCGCTTCCGCCTTTTTCATTTTACTTTTTCGATTCAAAGCATGCCTCCAGAAATCTGTTCCAATTGCGGCGCGGAAATTTCCCGCAACGCCAGAGTGTGCCCGGAGTGCGGTTCGGACGAACTAACCGGCTGGTCGGAACAGGCGCGTTACGACGGACTCGATTTGCCGGACGAACATTTTGATTACGACGATTTCGTGAAGCGCGAATTTGGCGGAGAGCGCCCGGTGTCGCGCGGCATTCACTGGTTTTGGTGGCTGGTCGCGATCCTTGCTGCGGCCGGTATGGCACTGATCTGGTTCAGATGACCAACGACTGTAAAAAAACTCAGGAGCGTGTTTGATATATGAACAGCTGCTGGTTACAGAAATTTCCCAAGGTTTTGCACGGGATTATTGCCTCCCCATCCTCAACGAAGCCTCCCCGCAATTCCAACATGAAGGCAGGAACACCTGAGCAACTTTTTCGTCGTTGGGATGTTATACTTGAAAACCAAAAGTGTTGATTGTATCGGTAAACTGGCGACAATATTTTGCCATAAAACTCGACGAATAGAATTAAAACCATGATCTCAAAATCAAAAATTCCGACCACGATTGCAGGCGTTGCAGCGGTAATTCTGGTGGGTGTTGGAGTGGGTTGGTTCTTTAGCCGTGCGCCCGGCTCCGCAACCAAATTCGTGCTTCCGCCACAGGTGGAATCGAAACCTGCGTCAACCAACGTGTCCCGGTTCTTTTCCAAGCCCGAAAAAAACAATGCGAATGGGGCCAATGACGCGTCCGCCGACGTTCCGATGACCGACACCAACATCCTCGCCGATTGGGAAGATAGACTGGACGACATCCTCGGTGCGAACGATACAGACACAGACCAAAAGGCAAAAAAAATGCTGGAGCTGTTCCCTCGAATGCCGGAAGCCGGACAGCTCGAAGCTGCCCGACACCTTTCCAATCTTCTGCGCGACGAGGATTATCCACCGCTTGGTCGTTACCTCGCCGACCCCAAGACCCCACCCAGTGTGCTTGAAGAGTTGATGACGGACGTGCTGAACCGGCCCAACTCGATGAAGCTCCCATTATTGCTCGACGTTGCGAGCAACCCCGACCATCCCAAGGCCGCTGAAGCCAAAGAGACGCTTGAACTCTACCTCGAAGAGGATTACGGAACGAATTGGAATGTTTGGAAACAAAAGGTTGACGAGCAGGTCAAGGAAAATCCAGATTAAACCCCGGGTCGCCATCTAAAATTAGTTTTCATTTTTGCCGGTCCTGCCATTCCCGCAGGAGTTTGGTTCGGTGTTTGATGCTTGCCCCGTTTGCAGCCACAAAAGGAAAGGATTGTCCAGATAAGTGCAATCTGGTTAAAATTCACGCAGGTGAATTAAAACTGACAACAATGGCCAACACTATTCCATACTTTGACCTCCCCGCGCAAATCCGCGGCCTTCGCAAAGAAATTGACGCCGCCATCGCGCGCACGCTCGACCAATGCTCGTTCTGCCTCGGTCCGGACGTGGCGCAGTTCGAGAAAGACTTCGCCGGGTTCTGCGGCGCGGAACACTGCGTCGGCTTCAACAGCGGCACTTCGGCCCTTCACGTGGCCATGCTCCTGCTGGACATCGGTTGCGGCGACGAAGTCATCACCACGCCGTTCACGTTCGTCGCAACCAGTTGGGCGATTTCCTACGTCGGCGCCAAGCCAATCTTTGTGGATGTTGACGATGCGACGTTCAATCTCGACCCGAAGCTCGTCGAGCGCGCCATTACACCGCGCACCAAGGCCATCCTGCCCGTTCACCTTTACGGCCATCCGTTTGACCTCGACCCGCTGCTGGCGATCTGCAAGAAACGCAATCTATCGCTCGTCGAAGACGCCGCGCAGGCGCACGGAGCAAAATACCGTGGCAAGACCATCGGCACATTCGCGCAGATTTCGTGCTTCAGTTTTTATCCCGGCAAAAATCTCGGTGCCTGTGGCGAAGGCGGCGCGCTCGTCACGAACAACGCGCCCTTCGCCGCGCGCGCCCGCGCCCTGCGCGAGCACGGGTCCTCCGTGCGCTATTATCACGACGAAGTTGGATTCAATTACCGCATGGAAGGCATCCAGGGTGCCGTGCTCAGCGTCAAGCTCAAGCATCTGGCTGGCTGGAACGCGGCGCGCCGCCGCATCGCCCATCGGTATCACTCTCTGCTCGCCGAAACGCCGCTCCAACTGCCACGCGAGGCGGAATGGGCGGAGAGCGTTTATCACCTCTACGTCGTGCGCCATCCGCGGCGCGACGAACTCAAGAAGCATCTGGAAGCCAATGGCGTCGGCTGCGCGTTGCATTACCCGCTGCCGCTGCATTTGCAGAAGGCTTACGCGAAACTTGGCCACAAACCCGGCGATTTTCCGGTTGCCGAAAAGGCCGCCTGCGAATGCCTCAGCCTGCCCGTTTATCCGGAACTGACCGACGAGCAAATCGAGCGCGTCGCGTCGGTTATCAAGGATTTTTTCAAACGGTAGCTTGCAGCGTCATCGGTTGCCATTTTCTGCTGTCATTTCGCCCAAGATTCCGAAACAATGCAGGGCGATCAATTTGCTTTTAGACCCGACATGATATGAAAGCGACGAAACCAAAAGACTCATCGGCCGGCCGGTGGATTTCCTTCCGCCCCGAAATCAAAGTTCTCGATTGCACCATCCGCGACGGCGGGCTGATGAACAACCACCACTTCGCCGATGAAACCGTAAAAGCCGTGTATGACGCATGTGTTGCGGCGGGCGTTGATTATATGGAACTGGGCTACAAGGCCTCGCGCAAGGGCATCAAGGTCGGTGAGCACGGTTGCTGGAAATATTGCGTGGAAGACGATCTTCGCCGCATCGTTGGTGAAAACGACACCGACCTGAAACTGTGTGTCATGGCCGATGCCGAGCGTTGCGATTATCACGAAGATATCCTGCCGAAAAAGGATTCGGTTATAGACATGATCCGCGTCGCCACTTACATCAACCAGATTCCGACTGCGCTGGACATGGTCAGCGATGCGCATGACAAGGGTTACGAAACCACCGTCAATCTCATGGCCGTCTCCACCGTGCCAGAGCGCGAATTGAACGAAGGACTCGAACTGCTGGCGCATTCCGAGGCCAAGGCCATTTATGTCGTGGACAGCTTCGGTGCGCTCTACAGCGAACAGATTGATTTCCTGGTGAAACACTTCCTCCAATATTGCAAGGCCTCCGGCAAGGAAGTGGGCATGCACATGCACAACAACATGCAACTGGCCTACGCCAACACCATCGAAGGCATCGTTCTGGGCGCAAATTTTCTCGACGCCACCATGGCCGGGCTGGGCCGTGGCGCGGGCAATTGCCAGATGGAACTGCTTGTCAGCTTCCTTCACAACCCGAAGTACGACCTCCGCCCCATTCTCGAATGTGTGCAGAATCACATCGAGCCGTTACGTTCGAAACTTCTGTGGGGCTACGACCTGCCCTATCTGCTCACGGGCATGCTCAACCAGCACCCGCGCGGCGCCATCAAATTCAAGGAAGCCGAAGTCAAAGGTGAAAAAGGCGACATCCTTGAATTCTACGACACGGTCACGGAAGAAGATTGAGCGCGTCGCAGATTCCGCTCGCAGTGCTTGATCACAATTCCCGTAATGCTGCCGATGGCGCCGCCAATCGGCGCCAGCAGCAGCGACTCGATCATCAACGAGACCACCACCGCGCCGCGACCGAAGCCGAGCGCCCGCAAGCGTTCCAATTTCCCGCTGCGTTCTGGCTGCTATCTCAAATCACCGCAACCGAAAGCCACTCTGAAACACCACTTCAGCCACGGTCACGACGAGGAAAACCGCACTGACGACGGCGTTGAGGCGGAAGAAGGCGACGTTGATCCATTTGAGGCTGCGGCGGCGTGCAATCCAGTGCTCCAACACGAGGCAGCCGACGATGATGAGCCAGCCGACGATATACGCGATGCGGAATCGGCACAGTACTCCGAATGCGAACAGCAAACCGCACATCACCATGTGCGAGAGGAGCGCCGCAGTCAGCGCGTTTTGCGGTCCCCAGCTCACGACAAGCGAACGCAAGCCGTGCGATTTGTCGAACTCGTAGTCCTGCAACGCGTAGATGATATCGAAGCCGACGAGCCACAACACGACGGCGCAGGCAAGCGTGAGCATTTGGAAAATTTCCAGCGGCGAAATGGTCGCGCCTTTTACCGCCAGCCATGCGCCCGCCGGCGCAAGCGCGAGTGAGAGGCCGAGAAAAACGTGCGTGTAATCCGTGAACCGCTTCGTCAGCGAATAGAAACAAATCACCACCAACGCCAGCGGCGAGAGGTAAAAGCAGAGGGAATTGAGGAAGAAACTCACGGCAATCAAACCGGCACCAGCCATCGCGCACAATGCAATCGCGCTCGCGAGGCTGAGTCGGCCTTTGGGTAAATGACGATTGGCCGTGCGCGGATTTAGCGCGTCGAATTTCCGGTCCGCGATGCGATTAAAGCTCATGGCGCAAGTCCGGGCGCAAACCATCGCGGCCAGAATCAGGAGGAACTTCTGCCAACCCGGCCAGCCGCGATTGTCGCGGGCGGCCACGGTCATTGCCGCCAGCGCAAACGGTAACGCGAACAGCGTGTGCGAGAAACGCACAAATGAAGCCCACTTGTAAATTTCAGAAAACATCGAACTCTGAACATTCAACATCGAACATCGAAGTTTTCAACTTTGAGTGTCCGACTTGGTTTCTCCGGTTTTGCCGCGAAGTTGATTTTGCTTTGCCGTGCGGATACTGGCTACAAAGATGCGGATTAATTCTTCAACCTCGCCCGCTGCCCATTTGAGTTGAGAATCTTCAGTGAGCCAACTTTTACGACGGATGAGCCGCAGCCAGCGGCGCGTTTCACGCAGTTCTTTCAGACAGACCTTCACCTTGTGAACGAAGTCGTCAGCAGATTCGGCGGATTCAGCTTCGCCATGATTCGAATAAGGCGAAGTGCCACTACGTAAAAGTTGTCCCGCTACATGAATGCCAGCGCGTTTGTTGGGCAGCTTCTCGGAAACATCAATTACAACCGAGGCGAATTCCAACAGCCGTTCTTCGAGGTCGAACACCTTTCCGCCCGGTTTGTTCGGTGTTCGAGGTTCGGTGTTCGAGGTTCGATGTTTCTCCATGTCATTCCCTTTCTTCCGCCCAGCGCTGGACAAGTTTTTGCGGGATGCCGAGATGGTCGAGCACACGGGCAACGACGGTGTCCGCCACTTCCTGCACGGTTTTAGGTCCCGTGTAGAAACTCGGATTCGCCGGCAGAATTGTCACGCCGGCCTGAATGAGCAGTTCAAAATTCTTCACGTGAATCAGATTCAGCGGTGTTTCGCGCGGGACCAGGATGAGCTTCTTTTTTTCCTTCAACACCACGTCAGCAGAGCGGAGCAGGACGTCTTCGCTGTAGCCGTGGGCGATGCGACCCAGTGTGCCCATCGTACACGGGATGACGACCATGGCGTCCGGCGGATTCGAGCCGCTGGCAAACGGCACGTTCATGCTTTTCAGGCCGTGTGTCTTGACGCCGGCGGGCAGGCGCAGTCCGTTGGGCAATTCCTCGGCGATGACCTGCTGGGCGTAATTGCTGAACACGACGTGAATTTCGTGGGCGGCTGGATCGAGGTTGTCGAGCAACCGCTGCGCGTAAATCGCGCCGCTGGCGCCGGTAATGGCAACGAGAATTTTCAAGCGAATCGGTTTGTTTCGACGCAAGTATGGCGCGAGAGCCTTTGGCGAACAAGATTGTTCAAGCGAAACGGCTTGAGTCGGGTGTTCGCATTCGCACAATGGCGGTGTGTCGAAAATCGCGATCATTCTGGTGTGCCTGCTGGTTCTAGTGGCTGGTTGCACGACTGCGCCGCGAAAGTCGGTCCAGTCCCGTCCGCCGGACTGGCAACTTGCACCCGTGGAAAAACGCATTCCACCTCAGGTGCCAGCACCCGTGATTCCTCCGCCCGCGCCCGAACCGGACAGTGGAACAACTTGGATTTCCCTGAACCGGTGGGGACAGCAACGCGGTTTTGGCCCGATGACGCGGTTGTCGCAAACTCCGGTTGAAACTTACGCGCTGCTCACATCGAAAGGTGTTTTGGTTTTGAGCATCGGCAGTCTGGCGGTTCATTGGGACGGGGTTGAATTGCGGCTGGGATTTGCGCCACAGCTTATTGACGGGCAGGTTTTCGTTCATTCGCTGGACGCGCGAAAAAATCTTGAGCCGCTGCTGAATGGCTCTGACCGCCTTGCCAAAGTCAACCGTGTCATCGTTATTGATCCGGGCCACGGCGGTGGGAACACCGGCGCAAAGAGTGTCGTTGATGGCCGGTTCGAAAAGGAATTCACCCTGGATTGGGCGTTGCGACTGTCACCGTTACTCGAACAAAAGGGCTGGCACGTATTCCTGACACGAACGAACGACGTTGATGTTTCGCTTGCGGATCGGGTTGCGTTTGCAGAACAGCATCAAGCAGATTTATTTCTGAGCTTGCACTTCAATTCCGCCGCGCCAGCGCGCGAACCGACGGGACTGGAAACCTATTGCCTGACTCCCGCCGGCATGCCGTCCAGCCTTACGCGGGGCGGCGACGACACATCGGGAATTTTCCCCAACAACGCGTTCGACGAACAGAACCTGCAATACGCCGTGCGATTGCATCGCGCGTTGCTGGCGGTCAACGGCAACGAAGACCGAGGCGTGGGGCACGCGCGTTTCATTGGCGTGCTTCGCGGACAACATCGTCCGGCTGTGCTGGTGGAGGGCGGCTACCTGTCAAATCCACGTGAAGCCCGGCGGATTGCAGACCCGGCGTACCGGCAAAAATTGGCGGAAGCCGTTGCAAAAGGATTGGAATGATGAAGATGAAACACGTTTTGGTCACTGGCGGCGCTGGCTTCATTGGTTCGCACCTTGTCGAGCGTCTGCTGGCGGACGGCAAATCGGTCGTGATCATTGACGATCTTTCCACCGGCGATCTCGACAACCTGCGTTCGGTCGTCACGAATCCAAAGTTGCGGGCGATTCAAAAGAAAATTTCTGCATGTACCCAACTGCCGGAACTCGCCGCCGGGGCTGAATCCATTTATCACTTGGCCGCCGCGGTTGGTGTCGAACTGGTCGTAAAATCACCGATTCACGTGCTGGAAACCAACCTGCACGAAACGGAAGTTCTGCTGGAAGCCGCCGCGCCGCATCGAGTGCCGGTGCTCGTGGCTTCGACTTCCGAGGTTTACGGCAAGAGCCAGAAGGCGGCGTTCAGCGAGGAAGACAATTTGCTCATCGGCCCGCCGCATCAGTCGCGCTGGAGCTACGCGTGTTCGAAGTTGATGGATGAATTTCTGGCGCTGGCTTACGCGCAGGAGCGCGGTTTGCCGGTTGTCATCGCGCGCCTGTTCAATACCGTCGGTCCGCGACAAACTGGTCAATACGGCATGGTACTGCCACGGTTCATTGGGGCGGCGAAGCGTGGCGAACGGCTCAAGGTTTACGGCGATGGCCGGCAGACGCGCTGCTTCTGTTACGTGCTCGATACGGTGGAAGCGCTGGTGCGCCTTCAAAATTGTGACGCAGCGCGGGGCGAAGTGTTCAACGTCGGCGCCACCGACGAAATCAGCATCCTCGATTTGGCGAAGCGGGTCGTCGAGACGCTGAGTTCAAAGTCGGCGATTGAATTGGTCCCGTATTCGGTGGCCTATGCGCCGGGTTTTGAGGATATGCGTCGTCGCAAGCCGATCGTGGACAAACTCGCGCGAAGTGTCGGTTTCCGTCCCGACACTTCTTTGCGCGAGATCATCCAACTGACCGCTGAATCCTTCCAATCATGATGCCGGAAGGCGGAGGTAAAAAATGGTTCCGTGTGTTGCCTTACCGTCCAGGGAACTGGACCGGTTAATACCTTGCGGGCCTGTAACCGTGTATTGGGCGGTATTAAACTGGCCGGGATCGCCTGTGGTAGCCAAGGCGTTGGCCAAGCCGGCGGAGCTCAGTTCCGCCACGTGACCATCGGCAATTCCAACGTTGCCGGCACTCTGATGCACGCTGGAGGTCCACGAAACCGAAGTATCGTTCGTGCCCAAGGCGACAAGCTGATTCGAGTAAGCAATCCCCCCGCTGCCGTTGTCCATTACGTTTCGGTCCAATACGAGGAACATATTGGGAGTCACATCTCCGGCGTCAACGTCAAGGGCGTAGCTGATGTTGGTGTTGCCAAAAAATGGCACGTTTTTCCCTGACGTATCCTGGTTTGAGATCCTCCAAGCCCAAATGGTGGCAGGTGTGCGCATATTATCGTCATCGGCCGGGCAGACAAGAATCTTGGGGTTGGACAGTTCGTTCGACATGACCGCAAAAAAGTACCACGTATATTGTGGCTGATTAATCATCAATGATGCGCCGCCGTTGTCCGGATATGGACCGTTGTGATAAGGAACCATAGCTTGAGGACCGGCAACGTCCATCGGGTATTTGTCCCCATTATCCAGCCCCCATTGACGGAAGCCAAGACCAATCTGTTTAAGATTGCTGACGCAGTTGATGCGCTGTGCCTTGGTCTTCGCGCGTTGAAGCGCCGGCAAGAGCAGCGCCGCCAGGATGCCGATGATTGCAATCACAACGAGCAGTTCAATAAGGGTGAACGCTCTGGTTTGTTTACGGAATTGTTTCATATATCTGCTGGTTTCGTGTTTCGTTTGGTTGAACAGTTGGCAAACGCTACTTAAACATTTCGCCATGTCAACCTGTTTCTACCCGACATTAAGCACTGTCGGTGCCACAACGATTTTGTGCTGTAAATCAACAGGATATGAGACGCACACCGCCCTTTTGCGCGAAATTTTCACGCATTTCGCGTGAATCTCACGCATTGGCCATTCGCCAACCTTCTCTCATCGCCGATTGAGCTTAAGCTTGGACTCCAGTTGCCTTTTGGTAATTTTGGCGCATGGCTTTTGATTCCTTCCGCGATTTCGTCAACGCCCTCGACAAGGCAGGCGAACTCAAACGCATTGCCCAGCCCGTCGCCACCGAACTCGAAATCACCGAGATCGCCGACCGCGAAATGAAATCGCCCGGCGGCGGCAAGGCGCTGCTGTTCGAGAAGCCCACCGTCAACGGCGTCGTCTCGTCGTTTCCCGTGGCCATCAACACCATGGGCTCGCACAAGCGCATGGCCATGAGCATAGGCGCGAATTCCGTGGATGAAGTCGCGAACGAACTCGGCTCGCTGATGAAGGCCAAGCCGCCGACGAGTTTCAAGGAAGCCATAAAGCTGCTCTCGCTCGCGCTGGATTTGCGCCACGCAAAACCGAAAATCGTGAAGAGCGGCCCGTGCAAGGAATTCATTCATTTAGTTGATGGTCCAAAGTTGAGAGTTGATAGCTGGCCGAAAGCGCCCGACTGGAAGAATCCATCAACCATCAACCATCAACCATCAACTTTGCTCAATCTTCCCATCCAAAAATGCTGGCCTTTGGACGGCGGGCGTTTCATCACGCTGCCGTGCGTCGTCACCAAGGACCCGGACACCGGCGAACGCAACATTGGCATGTATCGCATCCAGATTTACGACGACCAGACCACTGGCATGCACTGGCAGCTCCAGAAAGTCGGTGCGCGGCACGGTCGGCGTTATTACGAAAACGGCACGCGGATGCCCGTCAGCATTTTCATCGGCGGCGATCCGGTGTTCACCTTCGCCGCCACCGCGCCGTTGCCGGATGGTTTGGACGAATTTCTGCTCGCCGGTTATCTCCGCAAAAAATCCGTTGAACTGGTGAAGTGCGAGACCAACGATCTTGAAGTTCCCGCCAACGCCGACTTCGTCATCGAAGGTTACGTGGACCCGACCGAGCCGTTGCGCGAGGAAGGGCCGTTCGGCGACCACACCGGTTATTACACGCTGCCCGAGCCGTATCCGGTGTTTCACATCACCGCCATCACGCATCGCCAGGACGCCGTCTATCCCGCCACCATCGTGGGCATTCCGCCGATGGAGGATTTTTACATCGGCGGCACGAGCGTGAAATTGTTCCTGCCCATCTTCAAGATGAATTTCCCCGAGATCGTGGACATCGCGCTGCCGGCGGAAGGCGTGTTCCACAACCTCGTTTTTGTGAGCATCAAGAAGAGCTACCCGATGCAGGCCTACAAAATCATGCACGGCCTCTGGGGTATGGGCCAGATGATGTTCACCAAGTACATCGTGGTGGTGGACGACGACGTGGATGTTCACAAAACGAGCGAAGTGCTGTTCCGTCTCTGCGCCAACACCGATCCGCAGCGCGACAGCATCTTCACCAAAGGCCCGTCCGACGTGCTCGACCACGCGACGAGCGAAATCGCCAGCGGCAGCAAGCTGGGCATTGACGCCACGAAGAAAATTCTTGGCGAAGGTTTCAAACGCGCGTGGCCACCGCTCATCAAGATGGATGAAGCGGTGAAGGCGAAAATCAATCAAATCTTGCGAGGCTGAACCTTCTGACTGTTCGAAATTCTCGTTGACCAATTCTTCAGGAAATGCGAACGTAAGCTTACACATGACAAACGTTCCCTTCGGAGAGAAAATCAAAGAATTGCGCAACAAGCTCGGCATCTCGTTGCGAGAACTTGCTCGGCGAGCGAAAATATCCGCCCCGTTCTTGTCTGATATTGAGTTGGGACGAAGATATCCTTCGGATGAAGTTATCGCTCCCTTGGCGAAAGAGCTAAAGGTTTCAGTCGAGGAGCTAAAGCAACACGACGCACGAAGTTCGCTGTCCGAATTGAAGCGTATGGTGCACGACGATCCGTCTTGGGGAGTTGCATTTCGAAAGATTGCCGAACACGGCAAGGCCGGTAAGCTCACGCCTAGTGAAATCATCAAGAAGCTCACTGAGAATAAGGATCAAAAGGGATGAAGATTCGCCGGAGCAGTGAGACTTCGCCGTTCGCCACGACGATCTATTTAGACCGTTCCGAAATCGACGACATGTGCGAAGCTGCATTGCGCGACGCGGGCCACTTGCCGACTGAGCCGAAGCCAATAGAGATCGAACCATTCATCGAAGGTTATTTTCGGGCTACAGTTGATTACGGGACTGACTTGGGTGAGGACGTCATGGGATTCACATTTTTTAATGAAAAGGCTGCTTCCAAAGTTGTCGGCGCTTCTCCGCGCCTAGATGATGGTTCAAAAGTCGGCGAACGCAGAATTCGCGCAACACTTGGTCACGAAGCAGGGCACTGCCTCATTCATCCAATACTTTTTCTTCCTGATACTGACCAGCGCAGTTTACTCGGAACTAACATTGATTTGGCAAATCGTAGGATTCTTTGCCGGACTCAGGATATGAAAGAGGCGAGCCGGCGATTCGACGGAAGGTGGTGGGAGTACCAAGCAAACTGCGCAATCGGCGGCTTTCTCCTTCCATGGCGAAGACTTCCCATCCTCCGACTGACAGAGCCGCCAATTACCGACACTTCGTCGCACAGAAATTTCGCGTAGAAAAACATTTTCCCGCGTTTCGATGTTCTATCCGTCGAGGAGTGCTGGAGTGTGTTGGTTGCATTCAGCCGACTGACACGAGTCCCGTGTATCGAATCCGGATTCGTGATACGCAATTTGGAATTCCTGCTGTTCGTATTTTGAGCCCTCACATCGAACTTAAATCCGCAATCCACATGTATCGTAACGGCAATCTTTGTTTGTATCATCCGCCGTCACAACCATGGCAAGGAACGGAAAATCTCCACGCTACAATAATTCCTTGGACCGCCGAATGGCTTGTATTCTACGAGCTTTATCTGTCCGAAGGCCGGTGGCTTGGTCCAGAGACTCTACACGGTGAAATCATGTCACCGTCAGAAACATAGTTTCTCAATCGCGGCGCGAATTGGTATGCTTTCAGCCTTGGCGAAAAAAGTTTAAGATTTTCGGTAGTTTCGGCTTTTTCACGTGTAATTAAGAATAGGAGACGTTTTCCCCCGATGCCGTCATCTCGGGATGACTGTGCCGTGGGTGTGTCTCCAATAGAACAAGGAAAAATATGAATAAAGAACAAATCATAATGGTGATATTGGCGGGGGTATTGGTAATCGGCTCATTTGAGGAAATGGGCAAGAACGAGCACTGTCACGAAGGAACATACGAGACGACCCAAATCGTTCAAACGTGCGTGCCGTATGTGACAGGCTCATACCTTCCGACCTCAATGTCAGGGTGGAGCGGTTAATCCGTCCCGCTAAACGTCCGCAACCTCGAAATCTTTCGGGGTTGCGGACAAGGTTGCGCTCACGCTTCCGGCAGCAACAGGAATTCCAGCCCGAATTTTTTCGCAATCTCCATCACGCGCGGGATGCCCTGCGGTTGCTGCGGTCTTTGCAGACGGCACTCGCGCGCCGGTTATTTCTGCGGCAAGGCCGGAATCAGCCCGTGCCTGGTCATCACCGCTTTGATTTTCTCCAGATCCGGCGGGCCGCTGGCATTGACGATGGCGGCCATTTCGCGAAAGAACTCCGGGCCGATGAGCGCCGGCGTCACGACGGCCAGCGCCCTGGCGTTGGCCGGTTTCAGGTTGTTGAAACCATGCACCGCGCCGCGCGGGATAAAACAAGTGTCACCCGCGCCGATGTCCACCGGCTGGCCGTTGACGGTGAATGTCATCACGCCTTCCAGACCGTAAATGGTCTCGTCGTAATGCGTGTGCGAATGGGGCACGGGAACTTTCGCGCCCGCCGGGACGGTGAATTCAAACATGGCCAACAGGCCGTTGGAGTCTTTGCTTTCGAGCAGGAACCGGATTTCAATCTGCCCGACGCGGATGATTTCTGGTGGCATAATGTTTTTGTTGGAGTAACGCTGTTTCAATCATGTGCCGGGCGGTGGCAGGAATTCCAGCCCGATTTTTTTTACAATCTCCATCCCGCGCGTGACGTCCTGCGGTTGCTGCGGACTGAGCGCGCCGATTACCTCGAAGAAAGCCTCGAAACGCGTCTGACGTGCTCGACCACGTGACGAAGAAACCGCCGGGTGAAGGGTTCAACCCCGACACATGTGTCGGGGCGCCCATCAAAATGGATGAAAGCGTGCGGAAGAAATTGATTCGCTGTTCGGTGGTGGTTGGTGTAGATGTCGCCAGCTTGAAAAATTCATCAGCATGAATGCCCTGAAGAAAATACGCCCTATCGAATGGTTGGGGTTGACGGGGCTTGCCGGATTGGCGGCTTTTTTCCTCGCGACCTCGTGGCGTAAGTGGCCCGATCCATTGACCGACTTCGGTCGTGAACTCTATCTGCCATGGCGTCTTGCAAACGGCGCGGTGCTCTATCGGGATGTCGATGATTTGTACGGTCCGTTTTCCCAGTATTTCAACGCGGCGTTGTTCAAATGTTTTGGCGCGGGCTTGATGGTTCTTGTGACGGCCAACCTCGCCATATTTGCTGCGATCTCGGTGATTATCTACAGCCTCTGTCGTCGTGCTTGGGGTGTAGGCGCGGCGCTGGCGTCGTCTGCTGTCTTCATTTCTGTGTTTGGGTTTTCGCAGTTGGTTGAGTGTGGGAATTACAACTACGTCACCCCCTATGCCCATGAGACAACGCACGGTTTTCTGATATGTCTGCTGCTTGTCATCGCACTCGTCCGCTGGGTGGAGGAAGCAACGCTCCGCCGCAGCTTCATCGCCGGCGGGTTGTTCGGTCTTACTGCTGTGTTGAAGCCGGAGTTTATGCTGGCTGCGGGGCTGATTACATTCACGGCGGTCGTGATACAATTGTGGCATCGAAAGCCACCAAGACTGCTCACAATCATCGTGTGGGCCGGGGGCGCAGTCCTTCCGACGCTGGGGTTTATCGTTTATTTTACGGCCCATTTACCTTGGAAAGAAGCAGTCGGAGTGGCCTGCAGAGCATGGTTAAGCGCGATTACAAGTACGCGCTTCACCAAGGAACTGATTCAAGAGAGTTTTCTTGGGTTTGACCGGCCGTGGGAGAATTTGTTGGAACAGGTGAGAGCGACTTTGCTCGCATGCGGGCTGATCGCTGCAATCGCCGAGGCTGGCTTGCTGGCCGAGCGTGGTATGCGGACAAGGCTGCGCCTTCTTCTTGGAGGATTATTGGCGGGAGTGTTGTTGTGGTTGGCGTGTCTTGAAATCACTTGGCGCGAAACGGGCCAATGTCTCTTGGGGCTCATGCTAATCTATACATTTTTCAGCGCAGCCTCAGTGATCCGCAGATCAATCCCGGAAAGAACTCATCAGGCACAGGTCATACGCCTGTTGATGGCCGTGCTTGCGACGGCATTGATGGCACGCATGGCTTTGAATGGCCGTATCTACCATTATGGTTACTACCAGGCTGCACTTGCAGGTCTGCTTGTGCCGGCAGTTTTAATCGGCGAGTTGCCGATGCGACTCGGGTTGGGTCGTTGTGGACGAACCATGATCATGGTTGGCAGTCTCGCGTTGCTGGTACCGGGTGTGACGGTTATAACAAGCGAATCACAGCGCCAGCTTCACTTAAAAACTCTTGCCATTGGAGAGGGTGTGGACCGGTTCTATGCGTTCCCGCCAAAAATAGAACCTATTGGCAAGATCGTGCGCCTTCTCAGCGAAACGCTCCGAAAAATGCCACACACACATACTTTGCTCGCGTTGCCCGAGGGAGAGATGATCAATTACCTCGCGCGGCTGCCGAGCACCGTTGCACCGTATTACTTTTTTTCCACGGCGATCTCCGATGGTCGTGAGGAGAAGATTGTAAATGAATTACAACGGCGTCCCCCTGATTGCATCGTGATTATCACTCGGGATTTAAGCGAGATACGGTGTGCAGCGCTACGGAGATAAACCCGGCAGCGGCCAGCTGATTTTGAATTGGGTAAATAAAAATTACGAACTTGCCGCATCGGTCGGAGATGATCCTTACGACTACAAGAAGCGTGGCGGCATGATTCTAAAACGCAAGGTGGAATAAATTGCAGGCCACGAATCTTTTCGACCGTTCAATAATGATTATCAAATCCAGGAATGATCACAACCGCCTCACATAGGCCCAAAGTCCTGCTGGTTCCAGAAGGGGCGCTCTATCTCGCTTTCCGGCTGCCACCGCTGTTCCGCAAAGCGGGCTGGGATGTTGATTTGTTGTGTCTGTCCGGCGATCCCATGGTTCACAGCCGCTACATCACCGCATCCATTCAGGAAAAATCCCTCGATGGTATCTTCAGCCGGTTGCAAAAAATTCTGCGTGACCCGAACCGACCATGGCAGCAGGTTGTCGTCGTCCAGGAAGGAATCGTGCGCTGGCTGGTGGCCATCGGGGATGCTGAATTGTTGAAAAGCTGGCAGCCGGGTGCGTTGGATTCGGAGGTGCGTGAGTTTCTCCTCAGCAAGTTCGGTTTGGAAACCCTTTACAATCGTCACCAGTTGATGATTCCGCCCAGTCGGGTCTGCCGAACCATGGCGGACACTCAGGCATTTGGCCGTGATGCGGGCTGGCCGATTATTGTCAAATCGCCAGATGAATCAGGCGGCGTAGGAGTGGTGAAATGCAATTCACCGGAGGAACTGGCACCGACCCATTCGTCGCCGTCGTTTCCGATTCTGGCCCAGAAATACATCCAAGGCCGCCGCGGGCTGGTGGAAATGTTGTGTTCAGCAGGACGACCGCTGGCCTGGCTGGCCTCCTATTCCACCAAGAGATGCCACGGAGAATTCAGCGCTTCCACCGCGAGATTGTTTCGCGCCATGCCAGAACTCCAGCCGCTGGTGGAACAGGTCGCGAGTTTCACAAAATTCGAGGGCTTCTGCGGTTTCGATTGGATCGAAGAAGAGGCGACCGGGCGTCATTACCTCATTGAATTCCATCCGCGCCCGCCTTCCGGGTTTCGCTTTGGGCGCTTTTGCAGCGTGGATTTTTCTGCGGCCATCGCGGCGTGGTTGGAACGGGCAGTGGATGCCTTTCCGACACAGGTCCAACCTCGGGGCACTTCGATTGCCGCCCATTATTTTTCGTGTGACCTGCTGAGGTGTTTCCGCCAGCGCGACTGGCAGGGGCTTAAACCGTGGCTTCCCGGCAGTGGTGCCTGCCATGATGTCTTCTGGGACGACTTGCCCTTGTTGGCCGCTTGGGCCATCCAACGCCGCCGCCGGTTGTTTTAAGGCAAAGTTTCCGGCCCGGATGAAAAACCATTTCGAATAAATGTCACGTTGCGGTGCGGAACGCCCGCTGATGATGGAGAAAAAATGATAACCAACGACGTGGCCGACGGCAGCAAATTCGGCATTGACGCGGCGAAGCAGACGCGAAGACGGATCGTAGCGGCCTGCCCCGCACGCGACGTGTCGGTGTTAAAGTCAAAGGCGGAAAAATATTAATATGAGCAAAAGGCGGAGACAAAACGCCCCGTCACATGGAGCAGCCGCAATGACCCGGTCAAATGGAATCCTTTCTTCGTCCGTTGGCAAGTTTTCGTCCGGGCTTCCCGGCGCTCGGGATCATCGCTGGACCGTCATTGGGATCTGCCTGTTTCTAGCGGTGCTGGTGTGGGTGGTTTTTGGTCAGACCCTCGGGCATGAATTCGTCAACTACGACGATGATGTTTGCGTGTCTGAAAATCCTGCGGTCATCCAGGGTTTGCACTGGGCCGGTGTCGGCTGGGCATTCACTCACGTGGTTGCGAGCAATTGGCATCCGGTCACGATGCTGTCGCACATGCTGGATTGCCGGCTCTACGGGCTGAACGCGGGCGGGCATCATCTGACCAATGTCTTGCTGCACATGACGACGGTGATCCTGTTGTTTCTGGTGTTGAGAGAAATGACCGGTGCCCTATGGAGGAGCGCCTTTGTGGCGGCGGTGTTTGCGATCCATCCCTTGCGCGTGGAATCGGTGGCGTGGGTGGCCGAGCGCAAGGATGTTCTTTGCGGTGTGTTCTTCATGCTGACGCTGTGGGCTTATGTTCGTTACGCGCGCCGTTCGTTTTCGCCTGGCCGCTATCTGTTGGTGGTCTTCCTGTTTGCGCTGGGGCTAATGTCCAAGTCAATGCTGGTCACGCTTCCGTTTGTGTTGTTGCTTTTGGACTATTGGCCATTGGGTCGCTTCGACAACCCGAGTCATTTGCCAAAAATCTGTTCCATTCCACGGCATCTTATTCTCGAAAAGGTTCCGTTGCTGATATTGGCCGCCGCCGGTTGTGTGGTCACGGTGCTGTCACAACACAGCGCCATGGCGACGAGTGATTATCTGCCGCTTTCCTTGCGGATCAAAAACGCGGCGCTGTCTTACGTCGTTTATTTGGAGCAGATGTTTTATCCGGTAAAACTGGCTGCGTTGTATCCACTGCCTGCGAACAACGTCCCGGTTTTGAAAAGCATCGGTGCGGCCATGTTTCTCGCAATCATTTCGGGCGGGATTTTCGCGTGGCGGAAAAAATACCCCTTCATGCTGGTTGGCTGGCTTTGGTATCTGGGAATGCTGGTGCCGGTGATCGGTCTGGTTCATGTCGGTCTGCAGGCGCACGCAGATCGTTATACTTATCTGCCTCAAATCGGATTATATTTTCTGGTGACCTGGATGCTGGCCGAACAGTTTGCCCATCCGCGCCAGTGGATATTTTTGGTCGGCCTGGCCATCACCAGCCTCACGGCTCTGGCCGTTACAGCCCGGCTTCAGACCGCTTATTGGAAAAACAGCGAATTGCTCTGGTCACACACGCTGGAGGTAATCGGTCAAAATGCTGCCGCACAAAACAATCTAGGCAACGCCCTGTTTCAGAAAGGGCAGGTGGATGAGGCGATTGCGCATTACCAAAAGGCGCTGGCCATCCAGCCTGGCCATGCCAAAGCCCATTACAATCTCGGCAACGCCCTGGCTGAACAATCGAAACTGGATGAGGCCATCATCGAATTCCAAAAGGCATTGGCGATCCAGCCGGACCAGCCCGAAGTGCTCAACAATCTGGCAACCGCTCTTTTACGAAGCGGACAAGTGGACGAAGCCATCATCCAATTCCAAAAGACATTGGCCATACAGCCGGGCCTGGCCGGGGCATACAACAATCTGGGAGCCGCTCTTTTCAACAAAGGCCGGGTGAACGAGGCCATCAACAGTTTCCAAAAGGCGCTGGCCATCCAGCCCGATTCCGGGGACGCTCAAAACAACCTTGCCCTCATCGCATGGGCGCTGGCGACATCACCGGACCCATCCGTCCGCAACGGAACCAAGGCGCGTGAGTTGGCGATCCAAGCGAATCAATTATCCGGCAATGAAAATCCAATGATCCTGCGCACATTGGCGGCCGCCTGTGCCGAGATGGGACGGTTTCCCGAGGCGATTGCGATTTCACAGCGGGCGATGCAGTTGGCCTCCACCCAACACAACGCCACGGTGGCCGCCTCAATTCAAATACAACTGAAATCTTATGAAGCTGGCTCCGCATTCCGGGACGCTGGCCCAACCCCATAAGCTCGCAACGCTTGGCGCACGGTGTGATCCAGTCCCAATGGCTTGGTCGCGCCACCAGCGAAATCACCAAAGGCAGCAAGCTCGGCATTGACGCGACGATCCCGCCTTGCGAGGCGCCACGCCACGGTCCGGTATCGGCGGTCAGCCATGGTAATGGTGAAACATGCCGGCCACGAGCATCAGTTCGGGATGAGCCGCCGACAACTTCGGCAAGACCACGTGGATGCGTGAACGATAGTTCGCCAGCTTTTCCCGCAGCGGCTGCAGATTGGTCGTATTGTTCCAATGAAGTTTTTTAAGGTCGAGCACGAGGTTGTTCTTGCTCCGGGCCAGTGATTCGCTGATTCGGTGCGCCAAACCTTCGGCGTCGTTCTTGGAGAGCGCGCCTTCCAGACGCAGCCATACTTGTTGCTTCGCGTGTTGCAATTCAACTTGGATGGAGAATTGCGGCGAGGCGACTTTGCGATGGAGTTCCTCCCACATTTCAAACGCACCCCAGCGCTCATCGGGCAGGCGATAGGTCGTCCGCTGCAATTTGGGATGCTGAAACCAATCCATCTTTAACGTCACCGCTGTCCACAGCGCGGCACCCACGGCCATGACGGACTTGAATCGTTGGCTGGCGGCGGGGCTGCCCAATTCCGCGTGGATGCGCCACTCCAAATCGCTAATCCAGCGTCGCACGGCGGCATTCGGGCCGAGCAAGCGACCCGCGAGGAACACCGGGTATGCAACCCGCAATTCCGTCGCGTAGTATTCTGCCTTGGCACGCAGGAGTGGGTTCGACGAGGTCTTTAACTTTTGGTAACCGAGCAAGCGCGCTTCGAGAACGCGGTAGATGCTGGGACCGAGCCGCTGAAAATCCTGCTCGAAGCACCAACGCTGGATTTCCTCGATCTGCTCCGGCGAGAGCGTGGGATGTTTGATCATCGTGCGGAATCCGTCCGCGCGCCGGTAGAACAAATCCTTGTCGTTCGTGTAAACGTCCTGCAAAAGGTTTTCCTTGATGATCCGCTCGTAAAACGGCGTGCCGGGCACGGGACCATAAATCAGAAATTGCGCCAGCGCCGGTTTGACCTTCATCAAGCCATCCAATTCCTGCGCCACCACTTCCGGGGTTTGATAATCAAACCCGACGATCATGGACGTCAACACGGTGATGCCGTGCTCGCGAAACTCGGTGAGAATGTCCGCGATGGGCCGGCCCTGCTGTTTGGCGTAATTCGACCGCGTGCCTTCGTAGCCGATCCAGAATCCGTCAATGCCCATTTCCAGAATTTCCTCCACCGTGTACTGGCTGATCGCCTTGATGCTGGAGAAGGCGAAAATTGAAAGTTTCTTTCCGCCCTTGATCACGCAGTCGCGAAATTCCATCGCGCGTTTTTTGTTGAGCAGGAAATCCTCGTCCAGGATCAGGAAGACCAAGCTGGGGTCCATGTCGAGGTAACGTTCCGCGACGGCGTAAATGTCTTTACCTTCCGGCAGCAGCTTGATGTGTTTCCGCGAGAAGAAATGCGACGTGCAGCAAAAATCACAACCGTTGGGACAACCGAGTCCGGCGAAGATTTTTCCCGTGCCGGAGACTTTCCACCCAAATACCTTGAGCCAGCTTACAATGAGCGGGTGTTTGTAGGGCATCGGGATTTCCGGCTCGCCCAGCAACCGCCGAAAATACGCCACGCCTTCTTCACGACAAATGAAATCCGCATAGGGCTTGAGCACTTCGTCCTTCAACACCGTGCCGTAACCGCCCAAAACGATCTTGCTGTTCGGCGCGTATTTGCGAATCAGAGCAACGGCCTCCTTCATCTTGTGCATCACCGCCATGATGAACGAGATGCCGACGTAGTCGTAGCCCTTCTTGAGTTCCTTGATGAGTTCGCGCTTCGACGGGTATTGCAACACCACCGTTTGTGCGTCAAGATTCTCGGCGATGTAATCGAGGCCGAAATGGACGTTCACCGTGCGCGGGCTGAAAATGCCCTGAGCGCGCAGCACCTGCCGATAAAGGAGCTCGTAGCCGACCGACGACGCATCGCCGTATTTCGGCCCCATCGGGCGGCATACGCTGGTTAATAAAATTTTTTTATTCATCTAAAGTTGCTTCTAACCTCCGCGGTTAAGGCTGCCCTGTTCCTCCGGTCCCCGGACGAGATGTGATTGTAGTATCGCACCTTGCCACATTCGGCACAACCTTTAATTTGGCCAGACCAGAAGCTGGAAACCGCTTCCGAACTTTGGTGCCACGCCGACAACGGTTGGTCATGGCCGATTCGCGCTTCCGTCGTGTGAACATCCCTGCCTTGCGCTGCCTTGCCGTAGAGGAGTAATTTTGCGGCATGTCGCACGCGGACTTTGTCCATCTTCATTTGCACACCGAGTATTCGTTGCTCGACGGCGCCTGCCGGCTGGACCGGCTGGTAGACAAGGCGCATGAACTGAAATTTCCCGCGCTGGCCATCACCGATCACGGCGTGCTCTGCGGCGCGATTGATTTTTACAGGGCCGCTCGCGAAAAAGGCATCAAGCCAATCATCGGCTGCGAGGTTTATGTCGCGCTCGGCAGCCGGTTCGAGAAGAAAACTACGACTGGTGGACGTGACGTTTATCATCACTTGTTGCTGCTGGCGAAGGACGAGGTGGGCTACAAGAATCTTATCAAGCTCACCACCGCCGCGCATTTGGAAGGCTATTATTACAAGCCGCGCATTGACAAGGAACTGCTCGCGGCGCACAAGAAAGGCCTCATTGCGTTGTCAGGCTGTCTCGCCAGCGAGATCCCCGAAAGCATCATCAAAGATCAGCCGGACAAGGCGCGCGCAGCGCTGGACTGGTTCAAGCAAACGCTGGGCGCGGATAATTTTTATCTCGAACTCCAGAACCACGGCATTGCGGAGCAGGCCAAGGTGAATCGTCATCTGATTTCCTGGGCGAAGGAGTTCGGTCTCAAACTCGTCGCAACGAACGACGTTCACTACATCGAGAAAAGTCATTCGCACGCGCACGATTGCCTGATTTGCATCGGCACACAGACGCAACTTGGTGACACGAAACGGATGCGTTACGAGCCCGAGCAATTTTACCTGCGCTCGGCAGAGGAGATGAAGGCGCGTTTCGCCGAAACGCCGGAAGCGGTGAAGAACACGCTGGAAATCGCGGAGAAATGCAACGTGGAAATCGAGTTCGGCAAACTGCATTATCCGGTGTTTCAACCGCCGGAGCACTTCACGCGCGAAGGGTACTTGCGTCAGTGGCTGGTCGAAAGTTTGCAGCGCCGTTACACGATCCGTGCGCGGGTCGAGGGCAAAGAATTTGTTGTTGAAGGAATTGATGATCCGGAGCGGTTGCCGACGTATCAGGCAACTGAAGGATTAATCCGAAGTCCGGAATCCGAAATCCGAAACCTGCACGACCCCGCCGTCGCTGACGCGATCAAAGTCGTGATGGATCGTCTCAAACACGAACTCACGGTTATCGAAAAAACCGGCTTCACGAGTTACTTCCTCATCGTCGGCGATTTCATCCGCTACGGTCATGAGCACGGCATTGCCTGTGTGGCGCGCGGTTCCGGCGCAGGTTCGATCGTCACTTATCTGCTCGAAATTTCCAACGTTGACCCGATTCGTTATGGCCTCCTGTTTGAACGCTTCCTGAATCCCGACCGCATCAGCCCGCCGGATATTGACATTGATTTCGCCGATGATCGCCGTGCCGACGTCATCGAATATGTCCGCGAGAAATACGGTCGCGATTCCGTCGCGCAAATCATCACGTTCGGCACGATGGGCGCGAAATCCGTGGTGCGCGACGTGGGCCGCGTAATGGGCCTGACCTACGGCGAGTGCGACCGGCTGGCAAAGATGATTCCGTTTGATCTAAAAATGACGCTCGAAAAAGCGCTCAAGCAATCGCCGGAACTCAAGCAGGCTTACGAAAATGAGGAAGTCACGCGCGAACTCATTGACACGGCGCTCATCTTGGAAGACATCACGCGCAATGCCTCAGTTCACGCGGCGGGCGTGGTCATCGGTGACCAGCCGCTTGTGAATCTGCTGCCGCTCAAGGAGGACGACAGCGGCACACTCGTCACCCAATACGCGATGAATCCTGTCGGCGACCTCGGCCTGCTGAAGATGGATTTCCTTGGGCTGAAAACGCTCACAGTCATTCGCAACACGTGCGAAATGGTCAAGCAGACCAAGGGCGTTGATATCCCGATTGACAATCTGCCGCTCGACGACGCGAAGACTTATGATTTGCTGAACAAGGCAAACACGCTCGGTATTTTTCAATTGGAATCCGGCGGGATGCGCGACCTGTGCCGCAAGTTCCAGATCAGTTCTGTCGAACACATCACGGCCCTTGTGGCGCTGTACCGCCCCGGCCCGATGGAGCTTATTCCGGAATTTATCCGCCGGCGCCATGGTGAAGTGAAAATCGAATACGAGCATCCGTTGCTCGAGCCGATTGCGCGTGAAACCTACGGCATTTTGATTTATCAGGAGCAGGTAATGCAGGCGGCGCAGGTGCTGGCGGGCTACTCCCTGGGCGGCGCGGATTTGTTGCGGCGCGCGATGGGCAAGAAAAAAGTCGAGGAGATGCAGCAGCAGCGCGAGAAGTTCGTCAAGGGCTGCCACGAAAAAAACAAAATTCCTGCCGCGAAGGCGAACCAGATTTTCGATTTGCTGGAAAAGTTCGCCGGCTACGGCTTCAACAAGTCGCACGCCGCCGCCTACGCCGTCGTCGCGTATCAAACCGCGTATTTGAAGGCCAATTATCCGGTCGAGTTCCTGTGCGCGATGATGACGAACGACATGGGCGACACCGCCAAGCTCAGTCAATACATCAACGAAGCGGGGGCGATGGACATCGAAGTGCTGCCGCCGGATGTGAATGAGAGCCGGGTTTTCTTTGCCCCCGCTCGCGAAGGGACAACGATTCGCTTCGGCCTTGCGGCGATCAAAGGCGTCGGTGAAGTCGCGGTGGAAGCCATTCTGAAAGCCCGCAGCGAAGGCGGGAAGTTCACTTCACTCTCGGACATGTGCGAGCGTGTGGACAGCCGGACAGTGAACCGGAAAATCCTGGAAGCACTCATTAAATCAGGCGCGTGCGATGGATTTGGTCAGACGCGCGCTGCATTATGCGCCCAGATTGAGCGCACGCTGGCCCGCGCCGCGAGCATTGTTTCGGATCGGCAGAAGGGCCAGAGTTCACTCTTCGGCGCGCTGGAGGAAAAAGCGCCGCCAATGCCGGAGGCGGTCAGCAATTTGCCCGAATGGCCGCAGCACGAATTGCTCGCGCACGAAAAGGAACTTCTTGGTTTCTACGTTACCGGCCATCCGCTGACGCCCTTCGCGCCAATTCTGGAAAAATACGCGCTGGCAAACACGGCGAAGCTGGCCGAGTTGCCGAACCGCAGCCTGACGCGCATCGGCGGACTGATCGCCGCGGTCCAGCACGGCGTGTCGAAGAAGAACGGCAAGCCGTATTCAATGGTCACGCTCGAAGACCTCGAAGGCTCGGTGCAGGTGCTTTGCATGAACGAGAACTACGACCGGTATCGCGAACTGCTTGTGCCGAACAAGGCGATCCTTGTCATCGGCGAAGTCAACACCGGCGATGAGCGTCCAAAAATTTTTCCGCAGGAGATTCTGCCGCTGGAAGACGCGCCGAAACGGTTCACCAAGCAAGTGCATCTGCGGTTGCACACAGCGCATTTGAAGCCCGATGCCATCGAAGTCGTGCGCGAACTCGTCGCGGCGCATCCGGGCAGGTGTCCGCTGTTCCTCTGCTTTGTCCGTCCGACGGGTGAAGTCATCTTTGTCGAAACGAACGACCGTTTTTATGTCACGCCGTCGCAACAACTCCAGCAAGCCACCGACGTGCGCTTCGGTGAGGACACGTACTACGCAAAAGTGGACACCGCTTTGCCGGAACGCCAGCGACGCTGAGAGCATCGGACGGAATATTCCTGCACAGACGAATAATTAACCTGCCGCTGCCGCGCGCCTTGAGAAACTCGGCCCGCCGGCTTTTCCGGAGATTTCCAAAAACAATGACTTAAAGCCCATATCAAAATGAGGAATGGAGCGAACGATGGCAGATGATGGCGCAACCGAGCGTAAGGAAGGCTTGATGAATATCGGCGCGACGTTCGTAACGAATCCGCAGGCGGCGGAACTGGTGCAACCAACTGAGGGTGCGTTCCACAACCCAGCGCGTTTTACCCAACCCGCTTCCATGCGGCGTTCGCGGGCGTGCCAGTTGATCGGCGATGCCGCGCTGTTGCAACCAGCGATGATGCGCGGCACTGCCGTAGGCGCGATCGCCTTGCACGACCTCTGGCCGTTGACGCGGGCGACCGACCTTGCCCGGCACGGCAGGAATGGCCGCCACGAGCGGTTGGAGTTGGCGGCTGTCATGCACGTTGGCCGCCGTCAACTGGATGCTCAACGGCAAGCCTTGGGCATCGGTGCAAAGATGATGTTTGCTGCCCGCTTTGCGGCGGTCCGTCGGGTTGGGTCCCGTCTGAAGCCCCCAAAAACCGCGCGCACACTGCTGGAGTCCACTACGGCTCGTGACCAATCGAGCCGATCGGCTACGTGTAAGCGGCGCAACAATTCCCGATGGAGTTTTTCCCAGACGCCGGCCTTTTGCCAATCGCGCAGTCGGCGCCAGCAGGTCATGCCACTGCCACAACCCATTTCCAAAGGCAGGTCTTGCCAAGCCATACCGGTCTTGAGCACGAAGAGAATTCCGGTCAACGTCGCGCGATCCGAAATCGGTTTGCGCCCGGGAAATTTTCTTCGCCGCGCTCTTGGTGGAAGCAAGGGTTGGATCACTGACCATAGCGAATCATCAACGAGTGGTTTTGCCATGCCCAGTTTATTGCAGAACTGGTCAAAAAAGTACAATTCATTTTGTTACACGCTCTTAAGCGCGACCTCAAGGCATGGTGGGAGAACCAGCCGCCTGGCCTAAAGCTCTTATTGGTTTCAGCCCGAACAGGTTTGGTGACTTTTCACCAGGATTTATTGGTGTTTGTCGTACTCTCACAAATCGTCCTGCCATCAAATCCAAAATTCGTGGCACATGAACTGCGGTAGGGTCGCCAAGGATTGAACGTATGGCTACAAAAATGAAATTGATGACGTTTCTGCAGGAGATACGAGGTTATGCCCAGATCACCAATCGGAGGCCAACCCCGCGGCCCCCAGTCCTTTACTTGATTGAAATCCGCTCACATCCGTCTTCCCCGTGCATTCCGAAACGTCGGTTGACCATTACAACCCGCCCGCATGGCGAAGCTGACAACCCGTTGCCGGTCAAAATCACCCACGTCAAACCCGGTTCGTGCCCCCTGCCGATCGTCATCGGTTAGTCGGCGCGTTTTCGTCAAGGTCAACTCCTTATTCTCGGCTGCGTTTAGCGCGCAATGCTTGACTCAGATTGAGGCAGTGTCCCTGCGTTCTTGACAGCGGCGATAGCAATCACTCCGGTTCGTTTTTCAGTAAAACCCGACCTTCTTCGAATCCTTTTTGGTGAAGGAAATTTGTCAACTGCTCCCGCGCGCGATCGTCCGCATCCTTCAAAATCCCCGCTGTTCGCGCGGCGCGGCGAATGTCGTCCACGGCATTTTGCCGGGCGGTTTGTTCGAGGTCCTTGTCAAAGGCGCGGAGCAGTCCGGTCGTGCGATCAATCACACGCGTTTGCGAGTCGTCGAGGTAGGCGTCGGTGATTTGCGGTGACGGCAGGCGCAGTAAAATTGTTTTGCCGAAAATGGTCACGTCCGATGGTGTGAGACGCTGAAGATCAATGCCCGCCTTGACGACGCCATGCGCCACAATCAGCACGCGATTCTCGCCGTACCATTTCACGTCCTCCAGCACCACGACCTTTTCCATGACGTATTTGACCGTGACCAACTGCGAGAGCGTCTGGACTTGTTGGACGACCGTGGCCGTGTTCAGGAAATGCCGCGAACCACCGGTAAAAAACCGCGGCGCAAAAAATCCTACGCCCAGACCGAGAGCAAAAATCACCGCGAAAAAAATCACCGCGAAAAATGCGCGCATCAGCTTCATCGTCGTCAGTGTAATCCATTCGCCGATGAAGCAAAGCCCGGTTTAACTGATGGGGCGAGACATCCGACGAGGCGCACAGCTTTTTCTGGACAAACTTTTTCGCTGGGCACAAAGTCGAAGTCATGAAGCGTGGGTTATTCGGCGGATATTTAATTTTCATCATTTTCGCATGCGGTTTAACCAGTGCCTTTGCCAAAGGCCCGCCGAGTTCAGCAGAGCAGTTGAGAAATGAACTTGAATCCGCACTGAAAGCGAAAGATACAAACGCCATCATTTCGCTCTTTTACTGGGAAGGCGTTCCAGAAGCGGACAAGGAGATGATGATAGGGGCGTTTGTGATGAATGGCTTGCTGAGAACCAATGTCACCGGCATCAAATTCTCGCCATTATCTACAAACCTCCAAGCATTGGTGAGCGACGAGAGGAACGATTGGCAGGGAGACAATGGACAGCGCGTGAAATACAGTGTCACTGTTCTCGGTGAGCTTGATGTCTCAACTCCAGAGGAACACGAAATCCGGTTGCCATATGGCAAAATGGGCGATTTTTTTTATCTTGCGGCTTTCATTACTTACCGAGCTCATGGGAAATCCCTAGATGTTCGCGTTTTGGGCCTTCCGCCTTCAGGATTCACGGGCACTTGGGTCTATGTGAAAGGCGGGAAAGAAATCACGGTGAACTTCAGCGATCACACGAACCGATTCAGGCAAGGATGGGGAGATTACATCAAGTCTTGCACAGTCCAAAGGACTTCAACCAACATAAATCCGCGCAGTTCTTTTTATTTTGAAATTTCTGAAGGTGTGAAAACTATTTTCAAGTCCCCCAAAATGACAAACGGAGAGCCGGTAACATACGAAGGAAACCATCCACCAGTTCCACCGGTTTCGGCAGAACAAATACAAAACGAAATCGAATCTCAAATAAAAGCGCGAGACGCCGAGTGGCGTGAATACAAAGCACGCATGGCGCGAATGGTGCCTGTTCGGATTAGCTATCGCATCGCTGACGATTGTGTTATCGCTCTTCAAAGCAACGCCACAAACACTTTATCGTTGACTGTTACGGCGATTGAAGATGCTTCCGAATGGGAAACTAAGGCGACCGTTCCAAGAACCAACACTTGTCAGGTGGATTTGAAAGCGGGCGAGACCAAAGAGATTGATTTATTACGGGGTTGGATTCTTATACCCGATGACCGGGTCCGAGTCGAAGTAGCGGATCCCCGATATGTTGTTTTGCGTATCTGGATTGGTGGTTGCCGCACTCCGAGCCAAAAAATTGCGGAGCAGCAGGACACAACCTTTAAAACATTTAGCCTGACCAAAGACCAGTCGGGAAAGGACCGCAACGCGCAAATTCTCTCAAAGCTCTGGCGTGCAGGTCTTCTAAAGGATGAAATTAAAGATCAATTGGTGGAAGAGCATTACCAACTTGTGTTACGGCAGATATTGGAAAGGGACGGCAGACCAAGTTGGGACATTCAATGCCACCAGACGTTCCCCTTTCCGGACGTTTACACCAAATTCATCAAGACACGATTCTTAAACGGTCAGATAAAGTATTTTGCCAGTGAACCACATAAATCTGATGGAGCTTGGGCAATGTCCGCAACCAGCAGCGCATGGTCTGAATCAGGAGGCGAATATAAAAACGGGGATGTCGTCCAGTTCAAAATTGAGTTGAACCAAACGATTAATGGCCGTTCTTGGAAGAAAAGTTTGTGGACCAATAAAATAGAGCTTCAAGGGTTGAAGAACTAATCGAAATTGTGACAAAAACACTTTCCGCTTTGCACTTTCGGCTTTGAAACTAGAATAGGTACGTGAGCTTGCAATCCATCGGTCAATTTCCGAATTATCGCCCGCGCCGCCTGCGGCAGTCGCCTGCGTTGCGCCGGCTCGTCTGCGAAACACGACTGGACGTTTCACAACTGGTGTTGCCGCTATTCATTCGCAGCGGGCGCAAGGTGCGTCGTCCCATCGCCGCCATGCCCGGCGTGTTTCAGTTTTCACCCGATGAATTGGTGCGCGAGGCGTCCCGCGCTGCGGAACTGGGCGTTCCGGCGGTTTTGCTGTTCGGCATCCCGGACAATAAAGACGCAAAAGCTTCCGGCGCATACGCGCGCGACGGCGTCATGCAACAGGCGGTGCGTCTGCTGAAAAAGGAGATGCCGCAGTTGCTTGTCATCACCGACGTTTGCCTGTGCGAATACATGGAACACGGTCATTGCGGCATCGTGCAACGCGGCAAACACGACGGGAAAATTCTCAATGATCCAACGCTTAAATTACTGGCCCGCACCGCCGCAAGCCACGCCGAAGCAGGAGCCGACATTGTCGCGCCCAGCGACATGATGGATGGTCGGGTGCGCGCCATCCGCAACGAACTGGATCGCCTTGGTTTCACCGACACGCCGATCATGTCGTATGCCGCGAAGTTTGCGTCGGCGTTTTACGGGCCGTTTCGCGAAGCCGCCGAGTCCACACCGAAATTTGGCGATCGGCGCAGTTACCAGATGGATCCGGCGAATGCCGCCGAGGCGTTGCGCGAAGTGGCGCTCGACATCCAGGAAGGCGCAGACATCGTGATGGTCAAACCCGCGCTCGCTTATCTCGATGTCCTGCACCGGGTGAAGACCACTTTCGGTTATCCCACCGCCGCCTATTCCGTCAGCGCAGAGTTTTCGATGGTCAAGGCGGCTGCGGCCAAAGGTTGGATAGATGAACGCGCGGTGACGATGGAAAGTCTGCTTGCAATGCGCCGCGCCGGGGCTGACATGATCATCACCTACGCTGCGGCGGATGTAGCGCGATGGATGAACGCTGATTAGGCTTTTGTGAAGGAGGTGCGAGCGGGTCAAGCACCTTGAGGACAATCGGTGGCAGAATTATACGTCGCCGAAAGGAACTACTTGCTGGCAAGTCTGAAAACGTAAAACAGCAGGGCGGCAATGACGAGCATTACGGCAATTCCAACAATCCAAAAAATTTTGCTGGCCTTATCGCTCTTTTTCGCAAACCCCTTGCCCGCTGTGCCGATTCCACCGCTGCGTCCGCCTTGTTCCAATTCGTTCAAACTGACGCCGCGCGGCAGCACCCGCGTGGCTGTGGTGGCTTTCTTGTCGTTCGCCCGTTCGCCGTTCTGGAGGCGCATTTCAATCTGTCCGAGGCGCAGAATTTGACCGGGTTTGATGACGCTTTCGGTAATTTGCTCGTCGTTGATGAAGGTGCCGTTGGTGGAATTCAAATCACGGACAACGACGTCTGCACCTCGCAATACAATCTCACAGTGATGACTGGAAACAGAAGGATCGGGGATTTGAAAAGTGTTATCCTCCACCCGGCCGAGGGTGGTCTTTTCCACGCTCAATTCTTGAGAACGCCCCATCATTTCTGTACCTGAGGATAACAAGTTTGGCCATAAACGTCTTACGTGGACGCCATTATCTTCAACACAACTTTCAAGTCAACTTAAACATGCCAAAAGTGAAAGGCGCGGTGGTCGATGCCTTCACGGGCTAAAACGGCTCTTTTGTCTCACTCTCGCCAACCATCTGACTTTTATCCTTTACGCTCGATCATTTCACGGAACCCGGCAAACAACGGCGTGGAATCGTGCGGCCCGGGCGACGCTTCCGGATGATACTGGACGCAAAAAATCGGTTTCGTCTTGTGCCTCATGCCTTCGACGGTCTGGTCGTTCAGGTTGATTCGATTCACGACGACGTCCGGCGACAGAGACGCCGGATCCACGGCAAATCCGTGGTTTTGCGCAGTGATTTCCACACGACCGGACTCCAAATCTTTTACCGGCTGGTTCGCTCCGCGGTGGCCAAATTTAAGTTTGAATGTCTTTCCGCCAAACGCCTGCCCCAAAATCTGGTGGCCGAGGCAAATCCCAAAAATCGGAATGCCGGTTTCAATCAAATCACGGACAGCCTGCACGGCGTATGCGAGCGCAGCAGGATCGCCGGGGCCGTTGGAAAGAAAAATCCCGGCGGGCTTGTACTTCATCGCCTCGGCTGCAGTCGCCGTTGCCGGGACGACCTGCGTTTTGAAACCGTGCTGCCGCAGCCTGCGCAGGATGTTGTATTTCATCCCGTAATCGAAAGCCACAATCGGAATGTCCGCCGTTGGCAACGGTTCGCGGACGTTGCGCGCTTCGGAAGTTGCGTTGCCGGAGACAAGTTTGAAATTGGCGCTCTGTTCGTCCTTGTCATCCCAGCGGAACGCCTCTTTGTGCGTGACTTCCTTCACGTAATCCACACCCAGCAAACCGGGCCAGTCTTTCGCACGGCGGAGCGCTTCGTCTTCGGCGACGTCTTCGGTTGAAATGAAACCATTCAGCGCGCCGCGCACGCGGAGCTTTTTGGTGAGCGCGCGAGTGTCAATGCCCTGAATGCCTGGGATGCCCTTTTTCACCAGGTATTCCGCGAGAGAAAAATCCGCCCGCCAGTTGCTGACCACCGGCGAAACTTCGCGCACGACAAAACCCGCCACGTGTGGGCGCCACGATTCCACGTCCACCTCGTTGACGCCGTAATTGCCGATGTGCGGATACGTCATTGTGACAATCTGTGCTTTGTAAGACGGGTCGGTAAGAATTTCCTGATAGCCGGTCATGGAAGTGTTGAAACAAACCTCCCCGCAGGCGGAGGCGCTCGCGCCGAAACCTTCGCCGTGGAACACCGAACCGTCTTCAAGGGCTAGAATTGCTTTCATCTGCGTCAACGACTGCGCGTGATGCTAGAGTCGCGCACGTGCGGGTTCAAGCGTGAAGCATAAAAAAGGCGCGGCCGAATGTGCCACGCCCGTGAAGTAAGGCCCGCTTCAGCTTTTCTTCTTGAAGCCTTCCAGTTTCTCAATGAAAGCCTTCGCCCCGCCTTTTTCGTATCCGACCTGCCGCCCAATTTCCTTGCCGTCCTTGTCCAGCACCACAAACGTCGGGTAGCCATCCACGCCATACTTCTCGCCCAGTACCTGCATTGGCTTTCTTCAATTCGGTGCTTTGCGCTTTACCATGAGGAAAATCCAATTCGACCAGCACCAGGTTCTTCGCCGCATAATCCTTGAACTCCTGCGTGTCGAGCGCTTCATTTTTGAACTTGATACACCAACCGCACCAGTCCGATCCGGTGAAATCCATGAGCACCATCCTGTTTTCGGCCTTGGCCGTCTCTTGGGCCTTAGGCAAATCCGTCAACCATGGCAATTCCACCTTAGGCGCACAGCCGCCTGAAAGGGCCAGACAGGCCAGCAATCCGACAATCATCTTTTTCATAATCGTATGCACGATTTTCGTCTTTAATATGCTTAGACTGGAACAGTTACCCCATGTTCAGCGCAAATCTTTTTGCCGCCCACGATGGTTGCCATTGCTTTGCCCTTCAACGGCCAGCCGTAGAACGGGTTGTTGAACGATTTGCTTGCCGTTGCGTCGCACTCGAAAACCCATTCCTGATTCGGATCAAACACCGTCACGTCCGCGTCCGCGCCGACGCTCAACGTTCCCTTTGACAATCGCAACAACTTCGCCGGGGCCACGGTGTATTTGGCGATGAGGTCGGGCAGGCTGAGCCGCTTCGCGTGGTAAAGTTGCATCAGCGACAGCGCCAATTCGGTTTCCAAACCGGTGATTCCGAACGGCGCGTAGTCGAATTCCACTTCCTTCTCAAAATCGCAATGCGGCGCGTGGTCGCTGCACAGGATTTCGATCGTGCCGTCCGCCAGTCCTTCGAGGATCGCCGCGCGATCGTGTGCCGAGCGCAACGGCGGATTCATTTTGAAATTCGTATCGTAGGCGGGCCATGCAGGGAGACCGTCAAGTTTGTTGAAGCCGAAAATGCCTTTGCCGTCGGGTCGCCAGAATTTTTCACTGCCGGCCACTGCGGCGTCGGTGAGCGTGAAATGGTGCGGGCACGCCTCGCCTGAAATCGGCACGCCTCGCTTCTTCGCGTCGCGCAACAACGCCACACTCCCAGCGGCGCTCAGATGCTGGCAATGTACGTTTGCGCCGGTCAGTTCGGCCAGAAGAATGTCACGGGCCACGATCATTTCCTCGCCTGCAGCCGGCCAGCCGCGAAGACCCAGCGCCACGTTCCAGTAGCCTTCGTGCATCATGCCGTCGGTCACCAGCGAGTAATCCTGACAGTGATCCATCACCGGCAGGTCGAACATCTTTGCGTATTCCATCGCGCGGCGCATGAGTTCGTTGTTCTGCACGCAATGGCCATCGTCCGTGATGGCCACGACGCCTGCGCGCTTGAGCGAGCCGGTGGACGCGAGTTCCTCACCTGCGATGTTTTTGCTGATCGCGCCGGCGACAAAAACATTGACGACTCCGTGCTGTGCCGCGCGTTCGTGAATCAACGCCACGGTGCCGGCGTTATCAATGACTGGCACCGTGTTCGGCATGCAGACGACGGAGGTGAATCCGCCTCGCGCTGCGGCAGCCGTGCCGGTGGCGATGGATTCTTTCGGTGTCTGGCCCGGTTCGCGCAGATGCACGTGCAGGTCAATCAAACCGGGGCAAACGATCAGGCCGCTCACGTCGAATTTTTCGATTTCGCGCGGCGACTGCTTTGCAGAATCCTTGCCGACAGCAACGATTTTTCCGTTGAGGATCAAAACATCGGCGACAGCGTCGAGGCGATTGGCGGGGTCTATGACTCGCCCGCCAGTTAAAAGCAGCGAGTTCATGCGCGATGAGCATACACGCAGGCGAATTGACAAGGCAAGCGCAGGCGTTATGATGCGCCAGTCCGGGACGCGGGCGTAGTTCAATGGTAGAACGGAAGCCTTCCAAGCTTCACACGAGGGTTCGATTCCCTTCGCCCGCTCCAAATCCAAGTCCGAAGTTCAGACACTGACACCGCAGAAACTTCGTTCGACACACGTCGCCATGGTATGGCTTGACAAAGAGAAGGAAAAAGCACGACAGCGGTTTTATCTGCTGCCCGGCCAGGGCGGTCGCGCACATCATCGCAAACAAAGGGTTTTTCTAAAATCTGCGCTTGTCGTCGGGCTTGTCGTTTCGGCCGTATTGGCCTTGTTATTCTACTGGCTGAATCGTACGCCAAGGCAGTAACGAATTAACGCTTACCCCATCCGGCTTCGGACAAAAATAAAATACGCCAGGATACCAACGCCAGCAGATAGGTCAGCCAACCAATCTCGCGGCTTCGACCGCTTAGCAGCTTGATAATCGGATAAGTGATGAAGCCCAGCGCCAATCCGTCCGCGATGGAATACGACAGCGGAATACCGATGATCGTCAGAAACGCCGGCACGGATTCACTGTAATCCTTCCAATCAATCTTGGCGATGTTTTGAATCATCATCGCGCCGACAATGACCAGCGCCGGCGCCGTAATGGGCGGATAACTCCCGACCATCGCAATCAGTGGACTGAAAAACAGTGCCAGCAAAAACAACCCCGCCACGACCAAACCGGTCAGCCCAGTGCGACCGCCTTGTTCAACGCCCGCGGCGCTTTCGACGAAGCTCGTCACCGTGCTCGTGCCCATAACCGCGCCCGTGACCGTGCCGATGGCGTCCGACACCATCGCCTGTTTGGCGCGCGGCAGTTTGTTGTCGCGCATGAACCCTGCTTGTTCGCACACGCCGATCAGTGTGCCGATGGCGTCGAATGTCAGCATGAACAGAAACACGAACACGAACGGCAGCATTTTGGGCGACAGCGCGCCAGCCAAGTTCAATTTTAAAAACGTCGGCGCGAGCGACGGCGGCGATGCCACGACGCCCTTCGCAAATTCAAACCGCTGCGCGAGCATCGAATGGGTCACTTCCGGCGACGCAGAAATCGCTTGAGGCATCAGGGGCAAAACCAGTTTCAACGCGGCAGTCAGCACGGTTGCTACCACGATGCCCCAGAGAATCGAGCCGCGCACCCTGCGAGCGTGGAGCGCGGCGGTCACCAGCAGGCCGACAAAAAAGATGATCAAATCCGGCGACATGAAATGCGGGTTGAGCTTCACCGCCGTCCCGGGGTCTTTCAGAATCAAGCCCGCGTTTTGGAGTCCGATGAACGCGATGAAAAGGCCGATGCCGGCGGCAATGCCATTTTTCATGCTGGGGCTGACCGCGTTGAAAATCATTTCGCGCAAACCGACGACAGAGAGGAACAAAAAAAGCAGACCTGAGATGAATACCATGCCGAGAGCGACTTCCCATGCGTTCGCAAAACCCGCCGCCGCCGCGGCTGGAATCGCCGAAAACACGAAGAAGAAATTTTCCCCCATGCCCGGCGCTTGGGCGATGGGATAACGCGCATACAACGCCATGATGACCGTGGCCAGCGCAGCTGAGTAACATGTCGCAGTCGTGATCGCGCCGAAATCCATGCCGGTTTTCATTCCAAACATCGCGCCGGACAAGACCGCCGGCTGGACAAAGATGATGTAAGCCATCGTCAGGAACGTCGTGACGCCGGCCAGCAATTCCGTGCGCGCAGTGGTTTGGTTTTCCGAGAGTCGAAAAAATCGTTCGAGCATAAGTTGTTGGACGAATAATCCAGTTGAGTTTGCGGGCGCGGACGTTATTTTCTGGGCGATGCGCCGTTCGTCAATCTGCTTTTCGTTGGTTTTCCTGCTGGCATTCATGGTGTCAGTCAGTGCCGCCACGGGGCGCGTCATCAAAGTCCTGCCGCATTACCTCGACCTTCAAGGCCGCCATGCGCTTTCGCCCAGTCTTTACGACCGCGACGCTTACCAAGTCCAACTGCGGCAACATACCAACCAGTGTTCCGGCATCCGCTATGACATTCAGTGGAAGGCCAAGGCGGCCAAGGGTACAGTGTTGAAATTGCGCCTGGAATTGCGCGGCACTGCAAAAGGTGACTTGCCGTACCAGACGATACTCGAAAAGGAAGTAAAACCCGGCTGGTTCAGCAAATGGACGTCACTCACGCTCGGTGGCGAGGACTACAAGAAGTTCGGTGAAGTGGTCGCATGGCGCGCGACGTTGTGGGACGGCGATCAACTCGTGGGCGAACAAAAATCGTTTCTCTGGTAGTCAGCGCGTTAACGCCGCTCTTGCCTTGGGCCACGACGAGGCACTGCAACAAATCACAGCCATTGGATCCAACCTCGATCCGCCATTTCCTGTTGCCGGTTTGTTGGATGACCTGAGTATCAATGACACAGTTTCTTAACGATGAAAAACAAACCCAGCATTGCGAGCATCGGAAGAAAAACAAAAACATATTGCCGCCGTCGTATGAAGAGCACCGCAAAGAACAACGCGGCAAACCAAAACGCAAACCCTACGATGCTTGCGAGCGCCTGACCGGACAGCAGCATATGGACTAAAGGCAAGGGCAACAGAACTGCTAAGACACAAATGCCTATGATTTCAGGAAAAAGAATCCACGGACCAAGTTTACCGCCCTGGTCTTCGGTGTTCATGGTCTTGAGTTCATCCAATATTATTATCATCCGACACGGCGTGCACGCCATCGTACACAGCTGATTTCGACATAATTCCCACCGCCATCATTGGTTAAGGAAAGCAGGCGTACGAATTTCCATCAAGGATTATCTCCGCCATTGAGTGCCATTCGTTGACACGTCCGTGGCGGGTGTTTAGCCTGCCGCACATGTCGCGTTTGCCATTTGAACTGCTCTTGGCCCTGCGTTATCTGCGGCCCAAACGCACGTTCGTTTCCGTCATCACCCTGATTTCCGTCCTCGGTGTCATGCTCGGCGTCGCCGTCCTCATCATCGTCATCAGCGTGATGAGCGGTTTTGACAAGGACCTGCGCGACAAAGTGCTCGGCTTCAACGCGCATCTGAAAATTGTCGCGCGCAATTCAACGATGCAAGACTACGCGCTGGTCACGAGCAAGGTGGCGGCGAATCAAAACGTCAAAGGCGTCGCGCCGTTTGTCATGGGTCAGGTCATGGTGAAAACCCAACCCCCGACCGGTCAGCAGGCACAAGTGGCGGCGCCGTGGGTGCGCGGCGTCGAACCGAAGGCGGAAGCCGGTGTGAGCGTTCTGCCGTCGAGCATCGTGTCGGGCAAGTTCGATGTCGGCAATCACGGCCTGATCGTCGGCACGGTGTTTGCAGAAAGCATGAACCTGCATGTCGACGATCGCGTGTCGGTCTATTCTCCCGGCGATTTGGAAAAGATGGAGGCCAGCCGCGGCGAGGAAGGAGAGCGCGCCGTGTTGCCGACCGATTATGAAATCCGCGGCATCTTCGACGCGGGCTATTTTGATTTCAACGCCTCCATTGTCGTCACTTCGTTGGAGGACGCGCAGGAGCTTTACGGTTTGGAAGATGACGACAGCGTCCACGGCTTGATGGTGACGCTGCGCGACCCGTATCAGGCGCATACCGCGGCCCGGGAACTGGGGCACACGCTCGGCAGCAAATTCCTGGTGACGACCTGGATGGAAGACAGCCCAGTGATGATGGCCGTGATGGTGGAAAAAAATGTGATGCTTTATATCCTGTTTTTCATCGTCATCGTCGCGGCGTTCGGCATCACCTGCACGCTGATCACGTTCATTGTGATGAAGACGCGCGAGATCGGGTTGATGAAGGCGCTGGGCGCAACGAACCGGCAGGTGATGTGGGTGTTTCTTGGTCAAAGTCTGATCGTGAGCGTGCTAGGCGTGGCCGCTGGACTGGGCCTGGGTCTGCTGGCGCTGTCGTATCGCAACGAATTTCTCGGACTGATGCGCAAGCTGACGGGCTTCGAGCTGTTCCCGGCGTCCATTTATGGTTTTGGCCAGTTGCCCGCGCTCATTGTGTCCCGGCGACATTGCGATCATTTGCGGCGGGTCGCTGATCATTTGTCTGCTGGCGGCGGCATTCCCGGCCCGGCACGCGAGCCGCATGAATCCCGTGGAGGCGTTGCGATATGAATAGCGAAATCGGCAACGTCGAACATCGAACATCCAACATCGAACATCGAGTTGGTTCCGAGGATGCATTTCGTTCGACGTTCGATGTTCGATGTTCAGTGTTGGATGTTCCTTTGCTTTCAGCAGCCAAAGGAGGAACACGATGAGCGAACCGCTACTTTCCGCGCGGGGCGTGGTCAAGAATTACGCGATGGGCAGGCGCACGCTGGAAGTGTTGCGCAGCGTGAGTCTCGAAGTGTTGCGTGGCGACTTCCTCGCGCTGCGCGGCGCGTCCGGCGCGGGCAAAAGCACGCTGTTGCATTTGCTCGGTGGACTCGACTCGCCCAACGCCGGGGAAATCTGGTTTGCGGGAGAAAATCTCGCGCGCCTGCCGGAACGCGGCTTGACACATCTGCGAAATCAGAAGGTGGGTTTTATTTTTCAGGCCTACCACCTGTTGCCCGAACTCGACGCGCTGGAAAACGTTTGTCTGCCGGCGCGGATGGCTCGTGTGCCCGCGCCTGAAGCTGCGGCGCGCGGACGCGAATTGCTGGCGCGGGTCGGCCTGAAGGAGCGCATGGATCACAAGCCTTACGAACTTTCCGGCGGCGAACAGCAGCGCGTGGCCATCGCGCGGGCGCTGATCAACGAACCGGAATTGATTCTGGCCGACGAGCCGACGGGCAATCTGGATTCGCATACAGGCGAAGGCATCATCGAATTGCTCAGCGGCCTGCACACGGAGCAGGCGACCACGCTGATCATCGCGACGCATGATGCGCGAGTTGCCACCCGCGCGCCGAAAGTGGTGGAATTGGTTGACGGCCAGATCGGCAGCGCGGTGTGATTCACAAAGCGATTTCTAATAATAGCCGCACAGGGAATGAGATCTGCGACGTCTCCATTTTTACGCTTTGGCCTTGTAGCTCTGTGAAGTTGTTGTAGGATGGCACGGTGCAAAATGCGTCTGGTCCAACGCGGTTGCTCGGCGGGCAAGAGCAGGTAGTGAGTTTGTCTTCCATTCCTCTCAGCCAAGTCGCCGTTCTGCCGACTGAAGCTGCTCTGCCAGCCCATCGAAGAGGCACATTGCTGATAGTGGATGACGAGGAGGGGCCGCGCCAATCGCTGCGAGTCATTTTTAAGGATCAGTACGACATCCTGATGGCGGGCGACGGCGCCACCGCCATTGAACTGGTGCAGAATAACAAGATTGACGTGGCCGTGGTGGACATCCGCATGGCGGGCATGTCCGGCATCGAAGTGCTTGAGCGGCTCAAATACGTGTCGCCAAACATCGAGGTCGTGATGATGACGGCGTTCGAGACGACGGACACGATACGGCAGGCGCTGCGGCTGCGGGCGTGCGATTACATCAACAAGCCGTTTGACATTGCCACCATTCGCGCGGCCGTCTCCACGGCGATGCAACGCCGCATGCTGGAACGGGAAATCCACGGTGACGTGGAGAAATTTCAGGAGGCGTTTTCCGAGTTGCAGGACCTCAAGATTGAGGAACAAATCGCCAAAACCCGCGGCGACATTTACGCCAGCATCATTCATGACATCAACGGGCCGCTGACGGTGATTTCGGGTTTTGTCCAGCTCATGAATGAGCGCATCAGCAACACCTCGCGCCTGGACCTGGAAGACCTCGAATTTATCAAGGACCGGCTCAAGATCATCACGCGGCAGGTCACGAACTGCATTGAAATTTCGCGCCGCTATTTGAGTTTTCTCCGCCGTCAATCCGATGATGCCCCGCGCGTGGGCGTCAACCAGTTGTTGAGCGACCTCAACCATCTCGTCCGGGTCCATCCGAGTATGCAACACAACCAGTTCGCGTATCACCCGCTGACCGACGACATCGGTGTCAAGATCAACGGGACCGATTTGATCCAGATTCTGCTTAACCTTGCGGTCAACGCCTTCCAGAGCGCGCAGTATCCGCACAAGGTGGAAATCAAGGGCGAGATTTTGTCCCACGCGCTCGATTTGACGGCCTTCAAAGACGGGCCGGAAGCCCGGTTCCTGAACGTGGAAAGTTTTAACAACACGCCGCCGCTCGTGAAATTGTCCGTGCGCGATGACGGGCCGGGCATCCCGGCGGAAATCCTGCCGAAAATCTTCCAGCCGTACTTCACGACAAAGAGCGCGCGGCAGGGGACCGGCCTGGGTCTGAACATCGTGCAACGCCTCATCAAGGAAAATCAAGGCGCGCTTCGTGTTCAGACGCGCGTTGGGGAAGGCACGACGTTCTTGCTCTATCTGCCAGCAGTGCCACTGATAAAATAAGCGGGGTGTTTTCCTCCGGATCCGCAAACCGGATGGAAACCTCTGCAAAACCGATTTTGCGAGCGATGTAGCGTCCGGCCTGTGGCCGGAAATCAAGTCCGGGGTGACAATCCAAGTGATGAAACAAGAAAGGAACCTGTATGAAAAAAGTAGTCATCGTGTTTTCGGTCATACTACTGACTCAGCAAATCACTCAAGCCCAAGGAACGGTTTATTTATCAAATCTGGGCCAGTCATTTCCTGACAGTAATCCTGTAGCAAGTGACTCTTGGTTGGCAGCGAGTTTTATTACTGGAAATAATGCCGGCGGATATTTACTTGATTCCTTTGAGTTAGGGATGGCAAATGCAACCGGTAACCCGAGTGGCTTCACGGTCATGTTATACTCAGCAACGGGTACTACAGGTGTATTTCCTGGCAACAGCCTCGGCACTTTGACTGGTTCTTTGAGTCCAATAAGTGCTGGCACTTATACTTATATTCCGGGTTCAAGTCTCGCGTTGTCACCAAGCACTTGGTATTTTATGGTACTCACAGCCGGAACCGCCATTGCCAATGGAGCTTATGAATGGAACTACACAAGCACATTTTCGTACAATCCAAGCGGTGGTTGGTTTGGTGTTGCAGTTACTATTGCCTCTAACGATGGCTCTTCTTGGTTTGGACTTGGTTCTAGTCCAAATTACGATTATTCTGAAATTGCCATCACCGCGACGCCGGTTCCTGAGCCGAGCGCCTTTTCGTTCTGGCTGGCGGGAGCCAGTTGTTTTGTCGGCCAGCGGTGTTGGAGAAAATTCCACTGAATTTGCCTGCCACCGTGTTGAGGAGAAAATTTCCGAATGACCAGCCCGGGTTGCGCGTGGTTTTGAACGCGCAACTGCCTCGGCGCATCTCAAAGATACGGACATGGATGAAAAAAGTTGTTTGACTGCATCATGGCACTATACTCCCGCGCCAATTGAATGTGGCGAGCATCGCATGGAAACCGTCGTCGAAACAAAAAACTTGCGGGTTGAATTCCGGGCACGCAGCCGCGGGCAGGCGGTAAAAGTCGCCGTCAAAGAACTCAGCCTGAATGTGAGCGCAGGCGAAGTTTTCGGATTCCTCGGACCCAACGGAGCCGGCAAAACCACGACGATGAACGTCCTGCTCGGTTTCGTGAACGCCAGCAGCGGAGACGCTTACTTGTTCGGTGTCAATGTGCGCAACCCCATTGCACGGCAGCGCATCGGCTACCTGCCGGAGATGACCTATTACTACAAATTCCTCACGGGCGAGGAGCTGTTGCGCTTCTACGCCCGCATTTTCAAAATCCCGCGCGCTGAAACCGACAAGCGGATTGATTCGCTGCTGAAGCTTGTCGAATTGGACGCGGCGCGCAAGCAACCGGTCAAGACCTATTCGAAAGGCATGCAACAGCGCATTGGTCTGGCCCAGGCGCTCATCAACAATCCCGACCTGTTGATTCTGGACGAGCCGACGAGCGGCCTCGACCCGCTGGGCCGCATGAAAGTGCGCGAGATCATTCAACGCCTCAAAAATGAGGGCAAGACTGTTTTCTTCTCGTCGCACGAACTGGGCGAAGTCGAAACCGTTTGCGATCGCGTCGCCATCATCAACGAAGGTGAATTGAAGGCGCTGGGACGCGTGGGCGATCTGGTGGCGCAACACCACGCCAATCTGGAAAAGGTCTTTCTCGATATCATTGGCTATCAACCGCTAACCGCATCATGAATACCGTCTGGGCACTGGCTGGCGTCGTCATCAAGGAACTCTATCGTCGCAAGGATTTTTACGTCCTGTTCGTTCTGACCGCGCTCATCACCATCATCACGGGCATGGTTCATTTTTTCAACAACCCGGGCATCATTGATTATCTGAAGGACCTCTGCGTGACGCTCATTTCGGTTTCGGTCTTGGTCATCGCCATCGTGACCGCTGCGCGGCAAATCCCGGCGGAACGTGAAAGCCGGACCATCTTTCCGCTGCTGGCCAAGCCGGTCACGAGATGGCAGGTTGTTTTGGGGAAATTCTTCGGGTGCTGGTTTGCCTCCGGCATCGCGCTACTGGTTTTTTACGTGTTTTTTGCCGTCACCCTGGGCTCCCGCGAGCAAAGTTGGCCAGTGCTGAATTACGTGCAATCCTTCTGGCTGCAATGGGTGCAATTGGGCATCGTGACCGCCATCGCCTTGCTCGGCTCCATCTTCTTCGCCGCGCCGTCCTCCACCACGACGATTTGCTTCATCTTCGTCGCCGGGATTCTGCTGCTGGGAAGCCATTTGAACGTGGTTGCGTTGCACCATGCCGAACCGTTGCGAAGCGTCATTTACACGGTTTACTACCTGATTCCGCATCTGGAATGGTTCGATGTGCGCGACCGGCTGACTTACAACTGGCCGCTGGCGCGGTGGTCGGATTGTATGCTGGCCACGCTTTACGCGGCGGCTTATACCGGATTGTTTTTACTGCTGACCTGGCTTGGGTTCCGGCGAAAAAGCCTGTAAACATGCGATTGAAAGTTTCACCCTGGTGGGTTTTGGCCTTGTTGCTGGCCGTTTGTTTCACGCTGGCCACCACGCTCCAATTACGCGCGCCGGAGCGGGACAACAACGACCAGTCGAACAATTTTTTCAAACTGCTGCTGGGAGACGGCCGACGGTTGTTCGCCAATGAATTCTATGTGATGGCCGATGTCTATTTTCACAGCGGCTATTACCCGTCGGTCTTCGACAAACAAGAGGACCAGTCGGACGTTCTGGCTGCCGTTCACGGGCAAAGTGACGATGAAGAGGACACGACCAATGTCGTTTTTTTTGGAGCGCCGAAGGATTGGGTGGATTCTTTTGGCTGGCGGTTTCGTTTCCGCCAGCACACGCATTTGGAGAATGGCAAACAGCGGGAAATCCTGCCGTGGCTGCAACTGGCGGCGGAGATGAATCCGCAAATGATTGACACCTACACGGTTGCCGCCTACTGGTTGCGAACCAGCCTCAACGATCCAAAACAGGCCGAGGCTTTCCTGCGCGAAGGACTGCGCAACAATCCGGACAGTTACGAAATCCTTTTCGAATTGGGACGTCTCTACTACGAAAACCGAAAAGACACGGAAATTGCGCGCAATCTCTGGGAACTGGCGCTCCGTAAATGGACCGCACAGGAGCAGTCAAAAAAGGAGCCGAATTTTTTCCTGCTGGAAGAAATCACCGTGAATCTTGCGCGGCTTGAAGAACAGGCGGGAAACTACGGGCGTGCCATCGGCTATCTCGAACTGGGAAAAAAGGCTTCTCCGCATCCTGAAGTATTGCAGCGGCAGATAGATGAAATCAAACAGAAGCTCGCGGCAAAGCCTCAATCCTCCGGGCCGGAATCCCGCTGAGCATCCCGTGGCAAACATCGTCGTTTTTTCCATGACAAATTTTTGTGAACAGATTATTCGGGCAGTTTAACAAAAGTCCTCGTCTTAAAATTCAGTCCAGCACAGGTATTTGGCACAGAGCGCCTTGCCGACCCGGCATCCAGATGCCGTTGCTAACGCGCAAAGGCCCGCGATTTCGCGCTATCGACCGACCGGAACGATGTCACTGACACGGCACAAGAATTTTTGAAATTCCTTCAGTTGAATCGTCTGTTTCGAGAATCGTTCTGAATTCGAAGGCATTTAGAACTTCGACGGTCGGAAAACGGATTGACACGGGCGCAAGACGGACTAGGCTCGCGCAGTATTCTCCTTGCTGTGTTAACTGCAGATCTTCATCTGCAGGGAACAGGACGAACACCTGAAACACCCAACAGAAAGGTCAGAGCAAAATGAAAGCTAAGGAAGTGTTTGGATTAGTTCTGCGGATCTTTGGCGTGGTGGGGTTGGCGTACTGCATCCGCCACATCGTCAAGAACCCCACGGATCCCACCATCATTCTGGTTGCCAGAGTGGTATTCGCGTTGATTGCGTTGTACATGATTCGAGGGGCATCGTTGCTGGTGAATTTTGCCTATCCCGAATGCCCTGCCTGCTCCAACGAGAAGCCCGGCGTGTAACTGAAGTTGGTGGTTCAGTGCCTGACATCCTTTTGGGGTAACAGGCGGTTTAACGTGTCAGGAACACTTCACTGAAGCATCTGTCTGGCGGGCCGGTTGGCGGGCAACCCCGTGGCGTCTGTAATGTCAGATTCCCTTGGGAAAAGGCCTGTTTCCCGGTAAAAACCCGGTGCGATTTCCAGCGGCCCCCTGTATTGTGCGAGCGCGATTTCAATGAGACTATGATCGCGTAGTTTATACCTTTCTGTTGGGGGGCGTGGGTTAGTTTAGGGCGGTTCGGTACGGCGAACCGCCCTTTTTTATTTCTGGAATTCCCCGAAAAATCATGGCCCGCCGTCCGGGTCGTATGCGGGGCAGCTTGACCTGACGCATCCGTTATGTGCAATCTCAATTGCATGAAAACTCGCATGAGAACATTGGCCTCCCGAAGTCGGCTTCTACTGGCGTTGTCGGTTCTTACGGGCGTGAACGCGTGGTGCGCCGGTCCGTTTTTCAATATTCTGGATTACGGAGCGCACAACGACGGTTTGGCAAGCTCCACGGAGGCGATTCGTACGGCAATCCAGGCGGCGAAAGCCGCCGATGGCGGAACAGTGTATGTTCCGCCGGGAAATTATGTCACCGGGCCGATCGAACTGGTGAATAACCTCGTGCTCTATCTCGATGCCGGGGCCACGCTGCGGTTTCCAGCCACCAAGCTTCCGTTCACGAAAGGCAGGGAACAAGGTGTCGAATGTCTCACGCCTGTTCCCCTGATCGGCGGTAGAAATCTACGGAACGTCACCATTACGGGCCGCGGCGTGCTCACCACGGACAACGCCGAGTGGCTCAAAATCCTGCCGCGCATCAAGCCCTCCGGCTCTGATCCCGGCTCGGCGTTCGGGACAAACTGGGAACGACTGTTGCAGGACCTCGAAGTAAAAACTCCCGCGCCAGATGAAGATTACCAAAAGGCGGCGCCGGAACTTCGTCCTTCGTTCGTCCGCTTCATGGACAGCACGAATGTTCTCGTTGAAGGAATTCACTTTGTGGGTTCTTCGATGTGGACAATCCATCTTCTCTACACGGACAACGCCGTGGTTCGAAATGTCATCATTGAGACGTATCCGGGCGTGCACACGGACGGTATCGCCATCGATTCCAGTCGCAACATACGGATTTCGGATTGCTACATTGACAATGGCGACGACGGCATCGTCATCAAATCCGGCAAGGATGCCGATGGTCGGCGCGTCAACCGGCCGACCGAAAACGTCTCCATCGCGAATTGCACCGTCCACCACGCGCATGGCGCAGTCTCGCTGGGCAGTGAAATTTCGGGCGGCATTCACAACGTGGTGGCGGACAACATCACTTGTCGCGAAACTGAAATGGGCGTGCGCATCAAGAGCCGTCGCGGCCGGGGCGGCGTGGTCGAAGACGTTCGGTTTGACAACTGGACCATGGAAGACGTCGGCAAAGCGATCAATGTCACCAGCTATTACATGATGGAAGGCGAAGTGAAAACTTCCGAAGAACCCGTTTCAGAGCGGACACCAGTGTTTCGCAACATCGCCATCAGCCACATGACCATCAACCGTTCACGTGTGGCGATCGAGGTCGAGGGACTGCCGGAAATGCCGATTACCGGGCTGCGGATCAGCGATGTGATCGCGACGGCAAAGAGCGGCATGAAGGGATCGTACACCGACGCACTGGAACTGCATCACGTGCAGGTGAATCCGGAGAACGGCCCGGCCTTTTTGGTGCGCGATTCGAAAGAGCTGGAGTTGGACGGCGTGGCCACGCGCAAGCCGTCATTGGATGCGCCCGTCATACGACTGGAACGCTGCTCCGGCGCCATTGTGCGAAATAGCCGGGCCTTTACAGGTACTGGCACATTTCTTTCCGTTGCACCGGGCGAGTTGAAGGGCATCGCGCTCGAAGGCAACGTGCTCGACAGTGCACAGAAACCGACGGAAGAGGTCGCTGTCAAAATTCAGTAAAAGACACGAGACTGCCGGTTTCCATTTTAAGGATTCGGAGCGACTGACATCTGCTCCTTTTGCAAGTCATCGCCTGCAAACCTGCGAAAGAATGGTGCGCGCTGCAGGTTTTGAACCTGACCCCTACCCTAGATTCACAAGAACTTACAAAGGCAGACACACAAAGAGACTCACAAAAATCCGTCTTGCACGGTCACGAACTGTCACGCGTAGTCACTGCTTGGGCTAAACTTCCCGCTCCACTCAAGGCGGCAATCCTCGCCATCGTCAATTCGTCCACTTCTGCAAACGAGGGCAAATGATGAACGGCTTCACAGTCCATTTTCTCTTTTACACCGGACTCGGCCAATCCGTTGTGCAACTCACCGGCCACTCTGCCCGTTTGTCCAGCGTGGATGGAGACAATCAACGGACTAATCGTTGGTAAGTCCAACGGCGAAGGGCGTGGCGTCCCCTGTCGCGTAGTTAAGCCAAAAGGAAACAAATGAAACAGAACATCGCAGTAGAACAATTCTTGGCGGGCCGCCGCGTGGTCATCGCCAAGTTTGTGGCCCATCGCCACAAGGAAGTTCAAAACAAAGCCAAGAAGGTCGTCGGCATCGTGAACCTTTACGAAGTTCAATGTGCCGACGGGAAGGCGCCCACGGTCCAAACGTGGTGCCCTCGCAGCGTCCAGACGCATCGAACAAGCTGCCAAGGAATGTCCCTGCACGTTCAAAGAGGGGCAAAAGCTGGTGATCGAGTTCGATCTGATGGAGCCGAACACGATTTGACGCCAAGAACGGCGTCATCATTCGTGCCGGTTCGGTGCTGCCCTTGGAGTAGTTCGTAACGTGGTCACGCATGGCGGCCCCGTGGTTGGGTGTGGCGGCGGATGCGCGCGCAGCGCGCGCCGCCGCCAACCCATCCTTGTCCGAGAGGTGTGTCCAGAGAGCGGAAAACTGAAAGGTCAAAATGAATAAAGCACGAAATATTGAACCGGAAGAGCGGCTGAAGGCCGCACAGTTGACATGTCGAGATGGGTGATTGGGTTCACTCGCTGGCCCCGTGGCAGGTGATTTCGCACATGACGTTTGCCTGGGAAGCGTCGATTTGGTCGGCGCAACGGTGCTACGAGAAGTTCATGCGGACGGAAATGTGGGGCGTGTCGTATTTCTACGCGCTGGAACAGAATCCAGGCCGAGACGGTTACCATGTCCACGCGCTGTGGTGCGATTGCAAGAACAAGTCGCGGTAGGAGATCTGGCGGACGTGGTTTGAGCGTTACGGTCGGGCGCGGATCGAGCCGGTCAACAGCCGGGATGACGTGGCGGATTACTGCGCCAAGTATGTCACCAAGGAAGGTTCGTGGTGGAACGTGAAACTGCTAAGCCACCGTCACCCTGAATTTACAACGAATTTCACACTTTCGCAGTGACCGCATTTGGAAGTTTGAAGTATCCCGGCGTTAGCCGGGTGGCTTGAAGAGAAGTTCTGTACCAGTCAAGGTGTCCTACGAAATATCGAGCGGACTTCTCACCCCGATGCCCGGCTTCTGCATGACATGGGTGTAAATCTGTGTTGTCGTCACATCCTTGTGCCCGAGTAAATCCTGAACGGTGCGAATGTCCGTTCCGGCTTCCAATAGATGCGTGGCAAAACTGTGCCGGAGCACATGCGGCGTCACTGCCTTGCGTAATCCCGCCGTTCGCGCCGCCTCTTTCACAGCCCGTTGCACGCTCATCGGCACGACATGATGCCGCCCGCGCAACCCACTCTCTGGATCCACAGAAATCATCTTGGACGGAAACACCCATTGCCAAATCCATTCCTTTTCCGCCTTCGGAAACTTAACCCGCAACGCCCCCGGCAACCACCCGTCCCAACCCCGCCTTCAAATCACGCCGATGCAATCCCTCCACGCGCTTCAGATGTGCCGCCAGCGGTTCCCGCAGCGATTCTGGCAAAACCGTCACCCGGTCTTTGAATCCCTTGCCGTCATGCACGATGATTTGTCCCCGTTCAAAATCCACATCTTTGACGCGCAATCGCAACCCTTCCATCAAACGCAGCCCGGCGCCATACAGCAATCGGGCAATCAGCCCGAACGTCCCGTCCAAACCCTCCAGAAGCCGCTTCACTTCAGATCGGCTCAACACCACCGGAATTCGCGGACGCCGATGCGGACGCTCCACCGTTCCCAATTGATCGAACGGCTGATGCAACACCTCGCGATAAAGAAACACCAGCGCGTTGAGAGCCTGATTTTGTGTGGAAACAGCCACATTTCTCGCCTTGGCCAGATGCGTCAAAAACGCCTCCACCTCCGCCTTGCCCATTTCGCGCGGATGCCGCTTACTGTGAAAGAAAATGAACTGCCGCATCCAGTTCCAATACGATGCTTCCGTGCGCGTGGAAAACTGCTTAAACCGCATGACCGCATGGACTTGCTCGCGCAGACGCAGTTTGGGATTGGGAATCAGACCGTCGCGACGTGGAATTGTGGTGTTTGCCGATTCCATATTTGTCGGTTTTTCTACACAACTTTGGCTGGACACGCCAGATAAAATGAATTAGACCGGCTTTGATGAAGTTGGATATACAACAATTCTGTTGCATACTTACTAGTTAGGCGGCGTGGCCGTATCCACCGATGTTATTCTTTTTATTCCATCGCCGCCCTCAGTTTCCAAAGGGCTAGTGATAACCGGATCGGCCACGCCAAAACTTTCAGACATTACTTGACCATAGGTGACAGCCAACATGAGCGCCTTGCGATATTCTAAATCTGTTTTAGGGCATGGCATATCGAACAGCGCAAGATATGCGTCAGTTGCCAGTTCACGCCGCCTAACCAAGCGCCGGAGCCAACCCGGATTATCGCTGTCAGTTGTCCGCAAGGATTTCAGTGGTTTCATATCGCAGGTTCCGGGTGGCTCAGCTTTTTTCGTTAGGCCACAGCGAGAGATTATATGGCATACCACAAACAAAGATTCATAGTGACCCTTGTTATGATTTTGGCTTGTTTGGCTGTATTCGCCGTTTTTCCGACCAACGCACCACTTGCAATTGCGAGGGTAGTTGTAGCGATTTTTGCGATGGTGATTGCCAAAGCCACTGTTGAGTATTTTTTGAGTCGGCGTTAGAATTATGAGCACCATGTGGCCTAACAAGTCGCCGGAGCCAACCGCCGTTGGCGCTGGCCGTTCCGCTGTCGCGGTTCACGTCGCAGGTCGGCGGTGGCTCAGCTTTTTTCGTTAGGCATCATTGAGTTTATGAAAGAGCCATGTTTATCATTTTGTGGGCGGTCGTTTTCTTTGTTGCGACTATAATTGTTGGCTCGATATGCCTTCCGATACTTTGCAGTTTGGAAGGCTGGAAATTTCCTATGATGCCTCTTTGGGCTTTGAACATTTGGGGCGTAATAGGATTCGGCAGTCCACTGGTTGCATTGAGTCTTGGTTCGCGCGGTATCCTTCCAGGCACAAAGAAAACCAAGAGTAAGGATAGACCATGATGCCTAACAAGTCGCCGGAGCCAACCGCCGTTGGCGCTGGCAGTTCCGCTGTCGCGGTTCACGTCGCGAGTCGGCGGTGGCTCAGCTTTTTTCGTTAGGCCACTCGACCACAACAAAGCTAAAGGACACAAATATGAATGACGACACACAAAAACCACCGGCTGTAATACCTCCACAACAAGAACCAGACTCCGCCTTGTCTCGCGCCTCCGCGACGATTGGCGGAATCAGGTGCTGTTCTTTTTTATATGCCACTCATCGGGCGGATATTGTCTTCTGGATTGGCGCGAGGATTGGATTTAGGCCAGATGTCTCCGCCAATGGTTTTTGGGATGCTCCTTGGTTTAGTCGCATTTATATTGGGAATTATTGCGTTATTTCTCAAAGGCAGAAAGCGACTTGCGAAAATAGGAATCATTACCGGCGGACTGGCAGCATTTGTCCCTTGGCTTATTCCGCTTTTCGCCTGATTGATGAATCTTACACCAAAAGTAAAACGCGGCCTACTTGCACTCGCAGCAGGAGCTGGATTACTTTTCGCTGCGTATATCTGTGAAAATTGGACAAGAAGCGGATCAGATTATGCAGGTTATCTTGCATTGATTGGTGTCATCGTATTTATTGGTGCTTTCATATTTCTGTATATTGTCGGCATAGACCAAGAACGGCAGTATAAAACCGAAGATGGAACAAAAGAATGGCTTGAACGACAGAGTAGCACCGCAGTTGTGACAAGCAGCACTCGGACTGGATTTTGTTGTCCAGAATGTGAGTCAGACCAACAAAAAGACATTGATTTGCCATTTAAGATTATCGGTAGAGACATTCTCACATGCGGACAGTGTGAGGCAGTTTGGGCGACTGCCGAGAAAGGTCGGCGATGGATGTCATATTTTTTTATTGCTCTAGGAGCTACCTTCCTCTTCATAGGAATCGGCTTGATTGTTGATAATCCTACCGACCATCCAACATCTGATGAGGCGTTGAAGGTGTTTTTCAATCTAGGGGCGTTTATATTCATTCCGCTTTGGTATGGAATTAGAGGCATCACAAGAAAAAGAGGAGCACAGATTTTAGTGCGAGGGAAGAGTGAGCGACTTACCAAGTTGCCGGAGCCAGCCGAAGAACCGCCGAGTGACATCTCGATTGGCACAGCAGGTCAGCCCATACACACGCAAGCCGAGCAAACGCTTTCAGAGCATGAGCAGTTACTTGCGGTAGCTCGCGCTCTTGACCTAAAAGTGGCACCAAAGTTGCCCAAATTGAAATTTTGATATTTAGTTATGTTTGAGCCGTGGCCTAACAAGTCGCCGGAGCCAACCGCCGTTGGCGCTGGCAGTTCCGCTGTCGCGGTTCACGCCGCGAGTCGGCGGTGGCTCAGCTTTTTTCGTTAGGCCACATCGAGAGATTATATGGCATTACCACAAACAAAGATTCATAGTGACCCAGTTATGATTTCGGCTTGTTTGGCTGAGTATTCGCCAGTTTTTCCGACCAATCGCACCACTTGCGATGCGGCGAGGCGTAGTTGTAGCGATTTTTGCGATGGTGATTGCCAAAGCACTGTTGAGTATTATTTGAGTCGGCGTTAGAATTATGAGCACCATGTGGCCTAACAAGTCGCAGGAGCCAACCGCCGTTGGCGCTGGCCGTTCCGCTGTCGCGGTTCACGTCGCGAGTCGGCGGTGGCTCAGCTTTTTTCGTTAGGCTGCTACACGCCATGAAATTTTGTCACGACACCGCCGAGCGAAGTCCAGCGAGACGATTTGCTGCGACTGCTTTAGGCGTGCTTACGGTCTTGTGTGCCGTGCCGATTGTTCTTGGGTTTATTACCGGAGTATTGGGAGAGTTATTTCGGTGGGAAGATGCTGGCTATGCCGGAGTCGGTAGTATGTTCTTTTATATTATCACGCTTCCGGTAGCATTGCTTTCTACATTGTTTGCCATTTTATTGGGTGGCACTCGTCATGCCAGATTAGCGTGGATTACTTTTTGCGGTGTCTATTTGCCTTTTTCAGCTTTTTTTGTTTTGTTTCGCCTTATTTTTTTCAGATGATTTACGAGCAGCCTAACAAGTCGCCGGAGCCAACCGCCGTTGGCGCTTTCAATTCCGCTGTCGCGGTTCACGTCGCGAGTCGGCGGTGGCTCAGCTTTTTTCGTTAGGCGTCATTCGCGCACATTATGCCTTGGCTATCTTTATTTATTTTGCGATTGCTGATGGGAGAGCGTTTCCGCAAGGCGACACCGACAGATTGCGTTGGTATAGCGGTGGTTTTGCTTCTCTCCCGATTTGGATGGTGTTGTTTGTTCGCCTCGGTCATTCGTATCTTAATCACGCCAGCGCTATAGGTATTTTCGGTTACATGATGGTCTGCATTTTGGTAGGATTTGCGTGGCTGGCAGCTTGGGCGAGATTTATTCCGTCAGACGTTTCTTGGTGGATTGGCGGAGTCATCTGGGTGATTACGCTCTGGCTCGCTTTTACCAACAGATTTGATGACCATGACGCCTAACCAGTCGCCGGAGCCAACCGCCGTTGGCGCTGGCAGTTCCGCTGTCGCGGTTCACGTCGCGAGTCGGCGGTGGCTCAGCTTTTTTCGTTAGGCATCATGGAGCAGCGTTACCAAAATGGCGCAGAGATTCACTTGGCAGATGTTGTTTCATACAACGGCCAAAGCGGCAGAGTGGTATTTGTGGCTGACAGGCGAGAGTATTCGCAGACGTATCCAGAGTCAGACTGGCCGCCGTCGCAATACCCGACAGGTTTTATGATAGAGTTCACAAACGGCGCGAGGTTGCTTCTTGATTCCTCGGACGAGGATCTTGAGCTTGTTTCGCGCAAGACAGATTGATGACTATGATGCCTAACAAGTCGCCGGAGCCAACCGCCGTTGGCGCTTGCAGTTCCGCTGTCGCGGTTCACGTCACGAGTCGGCGGTGGCTCAGCTTTTTTCGTTAGGCCACTCGCGTTATGCTCAAATGGGTCGCCATAGTCTTTCTGATGCTGTTTCTGGGTTTGTGTGCGGTTGCGTATCTTTACAGCGTCTCGTTGCGCGACGCTGGCATCATTGAAGGCCGGATGTTCCTCAAGATGGCCGCCAAGGATTTTGCAGAGCATGGATACGTCACCAATTACGGAGCAGAAGCTGTCAATTTTGGCTTTCTAGTAATGTCGTGACCATTGGCGGCACGCAGTATCAGTGTTTTATCGCGACCACGGACGCCAAGTTTTATGATGAGGGTTCGTTGGCCATGACCACGAATCAGACATTTATTTGGCTGGACAGCAAGCGGCCACCGAAGATTATTGGCACAAATTACAGAGCGCCGATCTTTCCACCACGATTTTGATGATGAGCCGTGTGCCTAACAAGTCGCCGGAGCCAACCGCCGTTGGCGCTGTCAGTTCCGCTGTCGCGGTTCACGCCACGAGTCGGCGGTGGCTCAGCTTTTTTCGTTAGGCATCTTACCATGAAACCGATAGACGGATATTTCCTAATCAAGCCAGAAGACCTTTCGTGGAAGCCCGCGAACCCCATGAAAATTCCATACGCGGATTTTCTTGAGCGCACGAAGAGCGAGATTTTAGGTGCTAGACTTTGGCGTTTTCCACCAAAGAGCGCGAATACTCTTCACAAGCACGTCAGAGCAGAGGAGTTTTATTTTGTCGTTGAGGGCGTCGGACGCATTCGTATCGGCGAGGAGACGCTCACCGTGCCGAAGCACGGCGGCGTGCTTGTCGGGCCGCAGTTAATGCGGCAGGTTTTTAACGATACGGACGCCGAAGTTCTCTGGCTTATCATCGGCGCACCGGAGAAGGAGTTTGAGTCTGGCGAGAGCTTCGACATCAAGCTGTTTTTGGCCGGTTGACCCGAAGCAGTTACCTAAAGAATTGGATGGCGTTGTTTGGCCACCAAAGAGTTGACCTATGACGATGCCTAACAAGTCGCCGGAGCCAACCGCCGTTGGCGCTTGCAGTTCCGCTATCGCGGTTCACGTCGCGAGTCGGCGGTGGCTCAGCTTTTTTCGTTAGGCCACCTCGCGCTTGTGAACATTTTATACCTTGAAAACCACGCAGTCTTTGCCGAGCAGGTTACGAGGCAGTTTCTGTCGGCGCATCGCGTCACGGTTGTTCCAAGTTTGTCGGCAGCACGCAGCGCGCTGGCTTCCGGCAGTTACGATTTGGTTTTGTCGGATTATGATCTCGACGATGGCAAGGGCGAGGCGTTTGTTCGCGAGTGTCGCGCCACTCATCCGCGTTTGCCCATTATCGCCGCATCATCGCACGACGCTGGCAATGCGGCGTTGGTTAGAGCTGGCGCATCGGCAGTTTGTGGCAAGATGGAGTTTGACCACATTCAGGAAGTTATTACAGGATTGTTGCATGAGAGAGTTTGAGATATTGAGCCGGTGGCCTAACAAGTCGCCGGAGCCAACCGCCGTTGGCGCTGTCAGTTCCGCTGTCGCGGTTCACGTCGCGAGTCGGCGGTGGCTCAGCTCACCTCTGAGGTAATCCGACAAGCAGTTTTTCAGGATTTTTTCGCCGGATTTTTCCAAGGGCTTTTGCCCAGTTCCACGCGGTCGAAAAGCGACACCAATGGACTGCCGTTTTTGCGCAAAGCCGCTTCGTAGGTTTCTTCCCGATACGCCGTGCGGTTCTGCCAACAGCGGAAGATCACCCGCTGCCACTTGAACGCCAGCGCCCGCACCGCCGTCTGATGCGGACTGCCCTTGGTTCGTTGTTGCTGGTAGTAGGCCGCCGCCCACCGACTCCACAAAATGCTTTCCTTGGCATACTCGTGAAAGCTTTGCCGGTGAAATTTCGGACACAGATACCGCCGGTGAATGTAACAAGAGCCCCCGCTGCGTTTGGTCACCGGTGCCACGCCCGTATAGTGCTGCAAATCCGCCGCCGCACCGAAACGTTCGCGCTGTGACCCCAGGCTGGCCAGCAACCGCGGTCCCAGCACCGCCCCGCCCCAGGCAGGCTGGCAAAAATGGCGTGGTCGGGATGCGTCGCGTACGCCGCCGCCATCTCTTGCTCATAGCGGGTGAGGGTCTGTTGCACCAGTTGCAACTGCCGGCAGATCAACTGCACGCGCAATGCAAAGCTTTCGATCAAGGCTATTTCGTCGGCCACCGGCACGGCTTTCTCAATCAGAGCCAGGCGTTGTTCCAAGAGCTTTGCACTGCGGCTTCCGTTCAGATAATAAAACGCTTTGAGCGTGTCCGATTTGGCTTTTTGTACCGCCTGCAGGCTCGGCCACTTGAGCAGGAAGCGTGTGGCCAGCGGACGCCACAAATCCTCGCCGCACAGTCCCAAGGCTTGCGGAAAGTATTGTTTTAACAGGGCGATCAGGCGGTTGGTCAGTCCCGTGCGTTCGTCCACCACGGCCCGGCGATGAAACACCCCTTGCTGCACGGCACGCGTGACACTGTCCTCGGGCGTCCAGACTTTGAGTTGGCCGTGATGAGTCAGAAGCAGTTCGGCCAGGTACTGGGCGTCCTTGGCGTCGTCCTTGGCGCGGCTGGTGACGAAGGCTTCGCGGAATTTCTGGAGGGTGATGGGGTTGATGGATAAAGTGTGATCCACTCATAGGCTTCCAAGAAGGCGATCAAGTGGACGGCGGGTTGTTCCAAGCAAAGGGCCACGCGGGCTTGGGGATATTCTTGACGGAGTTGGAGCAGCCATTCCCAGAGCGCTTCGGGAGCGGTGTCAATGGTTGGAGAGCGGCGCTGGCCGGTGGCGGTGGTGATGAGGTGCAGATCGGCCTTTTTATCCGAGCGGTCCAGGCCGATAACCAGGTCATAGGGATGCGGTGTATTCATGGTTTTGGAGTGATGTGTTCTTTTTGGGTTCCCGCAGGCTTGACCCGGCGACGCCAATATAGAAAAGTCGTCATGCAATATCGGACGCCCTCTTGAGTAGTCGTTCGAGGGCCAAGCCCGCCCGGCGGGCCGGTCCATAAGCTCAAAGTCGTTCCTGCGACTGGTCGTTAGCAGACCTGTGCCCGCCGGGGCGGGAAAACGATTTAGCGGATACAAGAAATGACAATCAACGGCCATCCTGATCCCGTCGTCGCGCCGGTCGCGGCGACGAAGTTATTCACGGTCTGCTGCGCGAGCTTTCCGCACGACTCTCTGGCAGCCCATGAATAACTTCGGATGACCTATATTTTTCGTTAGGCG
>CAVQOW010000016.1:0-91663 GCA_963714605.1 uncultured Verrucomicrobiae bacterium
GCGGTCTTCGAATTCCTCCCGCTTCCCCGCTTCCCATTCCGCCCACGCGTCGGCCGGGAAATCCGGCAGCGTGTCGAGATACGCGCCGGCGAAGTCCAGCACGAACGGTCGCGTGACGATGCTCATCTCAATGACGCGCAAACCGTCATCCACCTCAACCAATTGAGGGACATTGAAACCCGCCAACTCGGTTACCCCAGCCTGTTTCAACCGCTCGTAAACCGTCCGTTCGCGGCGATACGGCTCCAACTCCCGATGCGCCTTGACGGCAGTTTTTCCGCTTTTGGACTTGTTTTCGGCCACGAAAATAATACCGTGGACTCCGAAGCCGAGGCGCTCCGCCAGTTTCAGTTGATGCCGCGAAGCGTAGGCCAGTGCATTTGTTACTATGAAATCCTGTTCCATGGTTCCGTTGGCGACTCAGGGTGGACATTCCGCCGACGTGAAAATGCGCCTGCTGGTCAGCGGTCGTTCCTTCCCCGTGGCGCAGATGGGGCCGGATTTTGTTCTGCTGGAATCTCCCGTCAACCATCCGCCCGCCCACGCCAGCGTCGAGCTGCAGGTGGACCAGAGCAAACGAAGCTGGAATGTGCTCCTGCCCAACGGCATTTCCGCCGACACCAAGCGGGTGGTAATAGCGGCGGGCGCGTGATGGCGGCGCGGTCGTTTCACGCCCCGAAGTTAGTTCACCAAAGACAAGGAAACAACGGTGCAATCCACCGTTTCGCCAGGGCTACGCCTTCTTGTGGTGGCTTTTGCTGACTTTCGCCAGACGTTTCTCCCATTCGCCTTTGTGCGCCAGCGGGTCGGCGTCCGTGCCCCAAAGTTTTTTCACCATCTCACGTTGCGGGACGAACGGGCATTTGGCCTTGGGATTTTTATGGACGCCATCGAGCCGCTGCAACGCCAGTTGTGCGCCAGTGATGAATGGGATTTTATCAATGTTCAGTTTTTCCTTCAGGATTTTCTGCGCTTTCTGCGCCGCGTCGTCGAGCGCGCCCCAACGCTCGGCTTCGGTGCGACCCCAAAGCGTCGGTTGCGTGTCCAGCCGCGACAGATTCCAGAACGCGATGCGAATCTGCCTCACGGGCTTGGCCTGGTCGCTCATAATGTCGCGGAAAATTTTCTCCAGCATGGCGTTCACGATGGAATTTTGAAATTGCGGATGCTGAAAACGAAATCCGCCGCTGACCTCGCTGAAATCGTCGAACCGGATCGTCAGGCCCATCTCGCGCAACTGGAGTTGCTCACGCCGCAACTGGCCGATGAGTCGCGTCGCCTCGCTCAACGTGAACGTCAGCGCCGCCTCGTAATCCGGCTCGTCGTACGGCAGTGTCGTGTTGCTGGAAATCGTCGTGCGATCCTTGACCTCCAGCAACAGCGGCTCGCTCCACAGGCCGTTGGCGAAAAGCCAGAGTTGCTGTCCCCAAATGCCGAACTTCTGCCGGAGCAGCGGCGACGGCAGTTTCGCCACGTCGCCGAAAGTTGCCGCGCCGAGCGCGTTCAACGCGCGTTGCCGGTTTTTGCCGACGCCGGAAAGCTCGCGCACAGAACGGTCTTTGAGAAATTCCTTTTCCGAACCGGGCGGCACTTCAAGGAAACCGGGCTTGGCCGCGTCCGTCGCGAGTTTTGCCAGCCGCGATGAATTTGCCAGCCCGGCGGACACGGGCAATTTCACCTCGCGCAAAATCCGTTCGCAAATTTCCTTCACGTATTTCGCCGGTGTCGTCCCGTGCCAGACGTGGCGGTTCATCGTGGTGAAATCGAGGAAGCCCTCGTCAATCGAGATGGGCACGAGCGTGGGCGAATATTCTTCGAGGATGCGGAACATCTCCTGCGACAGGCGGCGGTATTCGTCGTAATGCGGACGGCAGAGGATGCCGCGCGGGCAAAGCCGCTTCGCCTCGAAGCACGCCATGCCGGTTTTGATGCCGAACTTCTTGGCCGCGCGATTGGCGGCGATGACGATGCCGTCGCCGCGCCGCCCGCCACCGACCCAGACCGGGCGATCGCCTAAATCTATTCCCTTTGCCTTTGCCAATGCGATCTCGCAACTGGCGAAGAAGCTGTCGCCGTCCACGTGCAGTATGCGAATTGTGCTCATCTGGCGTTTTTTAATTTAACCCTCCGTCGCCTGCCGACAAGGAATGAAGTTGAAACAATTTCAAGGGTTGGACGGTATTTGTCCAAGGGATGGGAATAGCATGATTGACCCGGATGCGAGGCGTGTTATCATGGGTTCGTGAACACGGTTGAATTCGACACCGAATTGAGCGACAAATCCGTGCTGACCGTTCCGCAGGAGGCCGCAGTGCGCCTGCCCAAGGCCGGCAAAGCCCACGTTATTATTTTGACCGGCGACGCGGCGGAAGACCGCGAATGGCGGCGTGCGGCTTACGGACAATTTCTGCGTGATGACGCTTCCGAGGATGCCATCTACGACACCATCCGGTAGTGCGTTTGGGGAAATTTACCTCTGCGAATTTCCATTGACCTCGGGTGAACGCGGCAAGGTTCGCCCCGCGTTGGTGTTGTTTGATCTTCAGGAGGACGCGCTCATTTGTCGCATCACCTCCGCCGCCCGCGCCGGAGAATTGGAAGTGCCGCTTCGGGACTGGCAGTCCGCTGGGCTGCTCAAACCCTCCGTGGCCCGGCTGGATCGCCTCGTGACAGCAGAGAAAACCGTGTTTCTCCGCAAATTGGGAAAGCTTTCGCCCGCTGACGCCGCCGCTGTGCGGGCGGCATGGAATCAGCACATGAAATTGTGACTGGCACAGTGCGGCCTTCCAGCTCGGAATTCAACGCGATCTCGCAACTGGCGAAGAAGCTGTCGCCGTCCACGTGCAGAATTCGAATGGGGCTTTGTGCGCTCACGTATCAATTTACGATATACGACACCGAAAGCTTTCGCGTGCTCGCGCTTTGGCGGAGTTGACGCGTCATTCGCCTTTTGAGTCGTAAATCGTAAATCGGCAATCGTAAATCATGGTGTCTTTCAGGTTCACCCAAATCAATGCGCTGTCAATCCTGCCATGCTGCGGGTAGCGCCTGATTTGTTCGGAGTTCCGCCTTCAGGCGGCACAAAACCGCGTAAACGCGGAACTCCAAACCTTAAGGACATTGCCATGCAGCGTGGGACAAAGGCCGTCCAAGCCTCAATTTTTCCGGTGATAATCCTTGATGAAAATCCGCAAGCCTGCTTGCTTAAGGGCATGGCAGCAGGAGTGCTTAGAAAAGTCAGCGGTGCACGAGGTTGTGCGGATAATAATACTGTTCGGCTACCAGATAAGAATGCAAGAGAACGTCTATTTCAAAACGGTTACGGGCGGAAGGGAAATCACCTTCAGGGAATCGCTGGGACAAGTGGTGTTTAGCGGCATCCTGTACGGAATTGGTTACTCTTTCTTTCTCTTAGCCATCGTCAATCTGTTGTTAGTGCGTCCATTACCTCTCATCGGCCTTCTGGCATCACTGGTTTGGATCGCGATCATTGTTGCCACCTTGGTGTCAGGTTGCCGCAGGACCGGATTCCGGCAACACTTGGGCAACGTTCTGGGGAACTTTATCCGGAACAGATTCGCAGTGTTCACGTCGTCTGATTCAGGCGAGTCGATTCTCTGTTTTGGGTACAAATGTGGCTCCACACGACACTACTTTTTGAAGTTGCGATCGAAAGGGATCAACTCGGTCGATTGGGGGCCGGGGCAAGGGAACATTCCCGGAAAGGACAATGACTGGAATGTCGCCCTGTGGTTCGATGTTGGTTGCATCGTATTTAACGGGAACCAAAATGGCTTTGGTATCTTTATCGTTGGGCCTTCTGGTTACAAAGCTGGTCGTGAAGCGTTTGGAAGTGGTTTTATAGAGTTCCTCAAAGCGAATCAGGTAAACCTCACCCTGCCACCAGCGGGACTACTCGGACAGGTGGCCGAAGTTGTGGAACCTTTGCACCCCTTGGGGAGGATTAGGGTTGGCACGAATGAGTACGTTGCGCGACCAATCGGACGGATGATCGAGAAGGGAAGCAAAGTCGTGATTGAGGAGATCAGAGGTACTTCAACCTACGTAAGACAAATGAACGGGCTGAGCCACAGCGTCGAGCCAACCTCGTTTCGCTCAGCGGCTCACACTCAACGTTAGGCAGATCTCTCGTCTCGTTATAATTTATGAAAGACCTCACCGACCCACGTTGGATCAAGTTGAAGGGTATTCTGTTTCTTGTTATCGGAATCATGTCCTCTGTTCTTCTCCTTTTCGATCACTTTGATATCAAGACGGCGCTCTTGCTTGGTATCAGTATCTGGTGCTTCTGCCGTTTCTATTACTTTGCGTTTTATGTTATCGAGCACTATGTCGATTCGAACTACCACTTTTCAGGACTCTTTTCGTTCGCCCGTTATTTGATCACTCGTCGATGATCGTCGATCTTCCTATCAAGTCGCCGGAGCCAACCGCCGTTGGCGCGGTCAACGTCACGAGTCGGCGGTGGCAAAACGTAGCTCCGTGAGGAGCGAAATCTTTGTAGAAACGGTTCTCCCCAAACAAACCCTCAAGCCCCGTCGGGGCGACATATTTTCCCCGGTTCATCAGAAGATGCCGCTCCTAACGGAGCTGATTGTTTTTGTTGTTCGAATTCTATAAAGATGTCGCGTCTCCGCGTTGAAATCCATTCGTATGTTTGGCGCGTTTGGCGGGGAAAATCCGCGTTCATCTGCGTAATTTGCGGGCTTCCCCTTTGTTAATTTCAAATTTCCAATTCCCGCGCTTTCGCCTTACGTTGTCTGGTACATGCATCCCATTGCATTCAATATCGGGTCGTTGCCGATCCATTCGTACGGCGTGATGATGGCCGTGGCGTTCCTCGCCGGTTTGTGGACGGCCACGCGCCGCGCGCCGCGCACCGGAATCGCCGGCGAGAAAATCGCCGACCTCATCCCGTGGCTCATCATTGGCGCGATCGTCGGCGCGCGAACGGTTTATGTGACGACCTACTGGGACGAGGAATTCGCGGGCAGGCCGATTTCCGAAATTTTCATGGTCCAACATGGCGGGCTGGTTTATTACGGCGGACTCATCGGCGCGGCGCTGGCGTGCATGATTTACGTCCGCATTCGGAAACTGCCGTTGTGGAAGGTGGCGGACATCCTCGCGCCGAGCACTGCGCTGGGCTCCGTGTTCGGGCGCATCGGCTGCCTGCTCAACGGCTGCTGCTACGGACGCGTCTGCACTCTGCCGTGGGCAATCCATTTTCCGCCCGGCCACGAGACCTATCCCAACGGCGTGCATCCGACGGAAATTTACGACGCGCTGCTGAATCTCGGACTTTACCTCGCGCTGGCGTGGCTGTATCGGCGCAAGAAATTCGACGGACAAGTGTTCGCAGCTTACCTGATGTGCTACGCCGTGACGCGCTCATTCGTCGAATATTTTCGCGGCGATTACACGGTTCAACACATTCATTTTGGCCTAACCCCGGCACAATTGATTGGCATCGGGATTTTCGCAGCGGGCGCGGTTGTGTTCGCGCTCCGATCGCGCTCACAGATAAAGCAAGGATGACGGAGTGAAGAACAAAATGTCCGCCGCATCAATGCTTCAACCTTCAACCTTCAACCTTCAACCTTTGCTCATCGCCGGCCCGACCGCCGTCGGCAAATCGGAAATCGCCCTGCTGCTGGCTGAGAAACTTGGCGGCGAAATCATTTCCGTGGACTCGATGCAGGTGTATCGCGGACTCGACATCGGCACGGCGAAACCGTCGCCCGCCGACCGCGCCCGCGTGCCGCATCACCTGATTGACGTGGTGGAACTCACCGAGCCGTTCGATGCCGCGAAGTTTGCCCACCTTGCGCGCAAAGCCGTGGCGGAAATCCAGTCGCGCGGGCGAGTGCCGATTTTGTGTGGCGGCACAGGGCTTTATTTTAAGGTGTTCCTCGAAGGACTCGGCGATGCGCCCCCTGCCGATGAAAAATTGCGCGCCGAACTGGAAGCCACGCCGCTGGAAAAATTGCTCCGCGAATTGAATGAGCGCGACCCCGCGACTTTTGCAAAGATTGACCGGCAAAATCTGCGACGCGTCATCCGGGCCGTGGAAGTCATTCGGTTGACCGGAAAACCGTTTTCAGAGCAGAAAGCAAACTGGAATCCAGAATCCAGAATCCAGAATCCAGAATTGCGTTTCTTCGGTTTTTCGCGCTTTCCCGACGATCTTCACGCCCGCATCAACGCTCGCGTCGAGAAAATGTTTACGCTCGGTCTTGTGGACGAAACGCGGCGACTACTCGAGCATGGTCTCGCGCAAAACAAAACCGCGATGCAGGCGCTCGGCTACCGGCAGGTCGTCGAGCATCTGCGTGGCGAGCGCTCTTTGCCGGAGACGATTGAGTTGGTGAAGATCCGCACGCGCCAATTCGCCAAGCGGCAGATGACGTGGTTTCGGCGGCAGTTGAGTTTAGAGTGGATCGAATTGAAACCAGAGGATGCGCCCGACGCCGTGGCCGCGCTTGTGAAAGCGCGGTTGAAATAACACCACGAATCTCTGGCTCGACAAGCCGACAGGGCGGGGTAAATTGGCGCCGTGAGTACAGCCGTTCAATTCCTGACTGACGCGAAGGGCAGGAAAACTGCCGTGGTCCTTCCTGTGGAGGACTACGAAAAGCTGCGTGAAGATATGGACGACCTTGCGGTCATCGCTGAACGGCGCGATGAAGAAACCATTCCGCACGCCGAATTCAAAAGGAGCTTGAAGAGACATGGCGTTTCGCATCGAGTGGAAAAAGTCCACTAGAAAAGACCTGCGCCGTCTGTCGCCTGCAACCGTGAACCGGGTCATTGAAGCCGTCGAAGCCTTGGCGGAAAATCCATTCCCACGCGGCGTCGAAAAGTTGAGCGGTTCGGAACATGCCTATCGCATTCGTCTGGGAGATTACAGAGTCGTTTATGAAGTGGTTTCCGAACAGAAGCTGGTTGAAATCCAACGTGTCCGGCATCGCAAGGATGTTTATCTTTATTAAACCCACGTCAAAAGGACTTTGAAAGCTTTAGTCCAAACACGCGATACGCGCACGGAACGAGTCTTCCTCGTCGGCGTGGAATTGAAATCGGGCAAGTCGCACGAGACGCGAGAGTCGCTGGACGAACTCGCGGAACTCGCCACCACCGCCGGCGGTGAAGTCGTTGGCGAAGGCGTGCAAAAGGTCGAATCAGTCAATCCCGCCACCTACATCGGCAAGGGCAAAGCCGAGGAGTTCGCCAAGTTTTGCAAACAGCAGAACGTGGACACCGTCATCTTCGACGATGAGCTTTCCGCCGCGCAGACGCGCAACCTGGAAAAATTTTTTGAGGTCAAAATTCTCGACCGCACGGCGCTGATTCTCGACATCTTTTCGCAACGCGCCCGCACGCGCGAAGGCAAGTTGCAGATCGAGCTGGCGCAGTTGCAGCATTTGCTGCCGCGGCTGACGCAGTTCTGGGGTCACTTGTCGCGTCAATCTGGCGGCATTGGCATGCGCGGCGGCGAAGGCGAATCGCAGCTCGAATCCGATCGCCGGAAAGTGTCCGAGCGCATTGATAAAATCACGCGCGATCTCGACACCGTCCGGCGCCAGCGCGAGACGCAACGCGCCGGTCGCAAGCGCAGCCAATGGCCGCTGGCGTCCATTGTCGGTTACACCAACGCGGGCAAATCCACGTTACTCAACGCGCTCACCGGTTCAGAAGTCATGGTGAAAGACATTTTGTTCGCCACACTTGACCCGACGACGCGTCGGTTGCGTTTGCCATCGAACCAAAACGTCTTGCTCACGGACACGGTGGGTTTCATCCGCAAACTGCCGCACGGACTCGTCGAGGCGTTCAAGGCCACGCTCGAAGAAGTCGTGCAGGCGGACTTGCTGTTGCATGTCGTGGACGTCAGCCATCCGCAGGCTGAGGAACAGATTACCGCCGTGAACTCGGTGCTGGCGGAAATCGGCGCGGCGGACAAACCGACGCTGATGGTGTTCAACAAAATGGACAAGCTCAACGGCAACCCCGACGGAATCGGGGCGAACGGCGTGTTGAACCGGTTTCAGGAACGCCATCCACACGCGGTCGCAATTTCGGCGGCGACGGGCGAGGGCGTGCCGGCGTTGCTGGCGGAATTGGGCAGCCAGTTGCGGCCCAAACGCGAATTTCTGGAATTGCGCGTGCCGCACGATCAGGCGGCGGTCATCGCGCGGCTGCACAAGGTCGGGCAGGTGGTGGCGCGGCGTTACAACGCCAAGACGGTGCGGTTCAAGGCGCGCATTCCACCGCATCACCACGCGGAGTTCGCGGCGTTTATTGTGCACTAAAATAGCCGCACACCGCGCGCGGGCAAAATTTTTCGTGTATTTCTTGCGTTTCGTGGTTAAACAATTTCCGTGTCCCATGTCCTGCGCATCAAAGACCAGCCCGCCAGCGAGCGTCCGCGCGAACGGCTCGCTGCCAAAGGCCCGGCTGCGCTCACGGACGCGGAGCTGATTGCGATTTTGCTTCGCACTGGATTGAAAGGCGCGAACGCAGTCGAGATTGGCGCGCAGTTGCTGAAAAAATTCGGCTCGTTGCAGGCGCTGGCGCGGGCGTCGGTGGACGATTTGCGCAAGGTCAAAGGCATCGGGCGCGACAAGGCGGTGACGTTGCTCGCCGCGTTCACTCTCGCGCGCAAGATGGCGGAGGAGTTGCAGCGGGAATCGCCCGTGCTCGACAATCCCGAAGCAGTCGTGGCGCTGCTCAAGGGTCAGAATCTCATCAAGGACGTGGAAACGCTCCAAGTGCTGCTGCTCAATACTCGACGACGTCTCATCCGTGTGGAGGAAGTCATTGACGGCACGATTGACACGCTGCTTGTGCATCCGCGCGAAGTTTTCCGGAAAGCCATCGCCGCCAATGCCGCCGCCATCGTGCTTGCGCACAATCATCCGAGTGGCGACCCGACGCCGAGCGAGGCGGACATCAAAGTGACGCGCGATTTGATCCGCGCCGGGCAGCTTTTGAAAATAGACGTGCTCGACCACGTCATTATTGGTCGCGCCACACCGGAGCGAGCGAAGGATTATGTGTCGCTGCGGGAACTGGGATATTTTTATATCTAAGCGTCAGTTCGTCACATTGAACAAAGGCTCGATTTAAGGGTTTAACCATGTAACAATGCGCCAAAGCATGATTCATCCAACCGCCATCATTCATCCGAACGCGAAGCTGGATTCGACCGTGCAAGTCGGGCCGTATGCCGTGATTGACGAGGGTGTGCAACTCGGCGCGGACTGCGTTATCGGGCCGCACGTTTATCTGACCGGGCTGACGACGATTGGCGCGCGCAACCGTTTTCACGCGGGTTGTGTCATCGGGGATGCGCCGCAGGACTTAAAATACAGCGGCGAACCGACGCGGCTGCGCATCGGCGGTGACAACGTTTTTCGCGAGCATTTCACGGCGCATCGGTCGAACAAGGTCGCAGAGGAGACAATCATCGGCTCGCATAATTTTCTGATGCAGCACAGCCACGTAGCGCACAATTGTATAATCGGCGACCATGTGATTCTGGCCGGTGGCGCGTTGCTGGCGGGACATGTGACGGTGCAAGACAGCGTCTTCATTTCCGGCAATTGTCTGGTGCACCAGTTTGTGCGCGTCGGTACGCTGGCGATGATGCAGGGCGGCTCGGCCATCAGCAAAGACCTGCCGCCGTTCACGGTGGCGCTGCGCGAGAACGAGATTTGCGGGTTGAACATTGTGGGTTTGCGCCGCGCCGGGTACACGGCGGAGCAGCGGTTGGAATTGAAGCGACTTTACCATGCGTTGTTTCGCAGCGGGCAGAACTTTAGGCGGGCCGTGACCGAAGCGCGCGGGAGGTTTTCCAGTCCGGTGGCGAAAATCTTGCTGGAGTTCGTAACAGATTCCAAACGTGGTGTTTGCGCGGATGCCGGACAAAATGGCGAAAATAAAAACGAACCAGACATGGAGTGAATTCCGTCCTGCTGTTGGAACCGAACCTGTGACAAACTTGGTTTTGACGGTGCCGGAGCAATGCGTTACGGTACCGAACTGAAGATGAGTCGTGGTTTCTTGAAATTCACCTGGCCCACCCTGCTGGTTGGCGCGCTGTTCGTCGCCGCCCCACTGGCATACGGTCCCGAATCGCCCCCCAAGCGCGGCCAGGCGATCCTGTTTTCCGATCCCAAGAGCGGTGTGATGGCTTCCAACGCGATGCAATCGGCCACGGAAAAACCGGCCTTGAAAAATCTGCCGGGAGATTCCAAGAAATCGTTTGAGGCGTTCAACTCGGAAGATTCCCTCAGCGGAGCTCTGATGCCGATGGCGCAGCCCGCGCCGCCACCCATGATTTCGAGCAAACGGGTCAAGGCGCTGATCGAAAAACGCAAGGATTGGGTCTTCCTTTCGCCGGAGGAAATCGTTGGAGTACAGTCCGCCGAGGATGCTTTGCAAGCGTCGGAATATGATGCGGACGGCAAGGAGAAGGGAAAGGCCAAGCCGGTGCAACGGTATCGCGAGCGACTCGACAAGTCGCGCGCCGCGATGACAAACCAAGTCCAAAGCGACGGCATTTTCAGCATGGATTCATTGCCCGACGGGCGCACGACATCGGCATCCGGCAACTTCCCTCGATGCCGACCGGAACAATACGGCGCAAGTGGCGAGGAAACTTTTTGATGAGTCTCCGGAACGCGCGCCCCGTTCTGAACAAGGCGTGGCATCAGGCTTTGAGGATTTATTCAACTACTCTCCCCCACCGCCGGTTTCGGAGCGCATGAAATCGCAGGAAGAGAGAATGAAGCAATTGGAGCAACTTCTCGGTTCGGATTCAGCCTCCACGCATTCAGTTGATCCGTTCAGCACGTTACCAGGCCAGTCGCTGCAAACGGCCGTGCCGGACAGTGTCAGTGCTGTTTCGAGTTCGGGAGACGCGTTCGATCAGACCGCTTCGGGCTTGAGCGGTTCGCCCCAACTGCCGGCCATGCCGTCGGTCGCTGGCAGCGCTGCGTTTCCAAGCCTCTCGCCGCAACTGCAGTCTCCCGCGCCGGACCGCACCCTGACTCCGGCTCCGCCGTTCGCCGTACCGAAGCGGCCATTTTGAAACGCAGCAGGTTTTCCCACCGAAACGCGGACGTCGTGGCGATCTGCCAAAGGCTGTTTCGCCAGCGCCAAGTTTTTAGGAAAAAATGTACAAACCGCTGCCGACAGCCGGCCAGCCGCTCAGTGGGCTGAGGTCATCACAAGCACCTGTTCAAGGGTGGAAATGCCTTCACGGGCGCGATCCAGCGCCACCATGCGGAGCGTGCGCATGCCCTGGCCGATGGCAATTTTGCCCATTTCGCGCGTGTTGGCGCGGGAGATGATGAGCTTGCGGATTTCGTCGGTGATGGTCATCGCTTCGATGATGGCCAGACGACCGGAGTAACCGGAGTTTTTGCAGCGGTCGCAGCCGCGTCCGCGGATACAGCGTGACGCCGTCAAAAATGCTCGGGTCAATGTTCAGGTCCTGGAACATTTTCGCCGGGTAGGTCCACCGGCTCCTTGCAATGGGAGCAGATGCGGCGCATGAGGCGCTGTGCGCAGGCGAGGATCACCGAGGAGGAAATCAAGAACGGGCGCGATGCCCATGTCGTCCAGACGCGCGATGGCGCCGGGCGCGTCATTGCAGTGCATGGTGCTCAGGACCTGGTGGCCGGTCAGCGCGGCCTCGATGGCGATTTCGGCGGTTTCCGTGTCGCGGATTTCGCCGATCATGATGATGTCCGGGTCCTGGCGCAGGATGGAGCGGAGCGCGTTGGCGAAGGTGAGGCCGATTTCTTTTTTGGTCGGCACCTGGTTGATGCCCGGCAACCTGGAATTCGACCGGGTCTTCGACGGTGACGATGTTGTAAATCGGGTTGTTCAGTTCGTTGAGCGCGGAATAAAGCGTCGTGGTCTTGCCTGAACCGGTCGGGCCGGTGACGAGGATCAATCCGTGCGGGGCATCAATGGCCGTCTTGACCTGCTGGAAAGTGTCGGGGTCCAGACCGAGCTTGTCGATGCTGGCGGAGAGATTGGATCTTGTCCAGCACGCGCAGCACGATTTTCTCGCCATGCACCGTGGGCATGATGGACACGCGCAGGTCGTAATCCTTGCCGCCGACCCGGACGCGCATGCGGCCGTCCTGGGGCAGGCGGCGTTCGGCGATGTCCAGGCTGCTCATGATTTTGAAACGCGAGGCCAGCGCCAACTGCATCTGCTTGGGCGGCGGCGTGGCATCCATCAGCACGCCGTCAACGCGGTAGCGCAGGCGCAGCGTTTTCTCAAACGGCTCGATATGGATGTCGCTGGCGCGGTCTTTGATGGCCTGGACGAGAATGAGGTTGGCCAGTTTGATGACAGGCGCTTCTTCGCTGGAGGCGGCGAGTTGGTCGAGATTGACCTCCTCCACGTCTTCCTTGACAATCTCGACGTTGTCATCGCGTCTGCTTCGGCACTCGGCCTTTTTCTGGGCGTCCATGGATGATGTCCTCCATGCTGCCGCTCTTGGCGGCATCGAGGTTGTTGAGCTTGTCGATGATGGATTTTTCGGAGGCGATCATCGGCGACACTTCGAGCTTGTGATGCGCTTGACGTCGTCAAGGCCAGCACGTTGAGCGGGTCGGCCATGGCGATGAACAGCTTGTTGTCGAGGCGTGAGACGGGAACGACTTTGTAATTGTGCGCCACCTCGCGCGGCAGCAGGTCGGCAATCTCGACCGGGATGCCGACGCGGGCCAGGTTGATCGGCGGCGTGTTGAGCACCCGGCCCATGCAGACGGTCATGTCCTGCTCGCTGACGTAGGCTTTTTCCAGCACGAGCTTCATAAGTCGCGTCCCTTCCTTCTTTTGCTGTTCCAGCAGTTCCTCGACCTGCTTGGCCGTCAGCAAGCCGTCTTCGACGAGGGCGTCGGCGATGCGTTCTCCGAATGATTTGACCGGGGGCATGGGGGTTAGCGGAAGGCTTTTCGCAGGTTTTTGACCAGATCACCGGCGGTGGTACCAGATACCAGACCAGCCGGTTGGCGTGGCTTCGGCCAGTTCCTTGGCGGCCTGCTGGTTGAAAGGGTTGGCCGTGGCGACGAGGACGGACTTGCTCAGCGGTCGAACGGCAGCACGCACCATCGCCTGCACGTCTCGGCCGGAAAGCTGCGTGCGAGATCCAGGTCAATGTCGTATTTTTCCAGTGGCAGATAGGCGATCCGTGTTTTGTCCGTGAGCATTTTCAGCGCTTTCTCCAACGGCATGAAGGCCTTTGTCTGCCAGAATTTGGACGAACGGCTCGATCACGCCATCGGTGGGCGGCTGGATAGATCGGGCGAGGTCCAGCAAAGATCGAAATCGGCCGCGGTGATGATTTTGCTTTCAACGAAAATCTTGTGCATCGCCTGGCGTCCATCCTCGATCTCCAGTGCGGCTGTGCGGGCCGGCGCTTTCCTGGCCGGCGTGTGAGCCGTGTCGGTCGGTTTGGCGGGACGCGACGCGTCCTGCATGACGGGCTGGGCGTCGAAGTTGTCTAGCCCTGCTCTCGATCTGCTTGAGCGCGCTTAGAACGTCAGGGTCGTCCGGGCAGCGCTGCAGGATGGTTTCATATTCGAGGATGGCGGACGAAAGCTGGCCCATCTGAACATAAGCCTGCGCGATGCGCTTGGAGGTGCCGATGACGTCCTTCTCCCGGCCCAGCTTGCAGTAGGCTTCCTTGAGGATTTCGAGCGATTGATAGTCGTGCGGCTGCGATTGAGTGATGACTTCAAACATCTCAATCGTCTGCGCCAATTGAGCTTCTTCGCCCGGGCTTAAGGTGGTTGCCGTGGCCATTTTTTTCGCCCCCGCTCACGGCGAACATCTGTTCCATGAGGCTGGGTGACCATGTAACAGCAATCTGCTGGCCAGTTTAGGCTGCGCCCCTACCAAAGCAAACTTACCCCATTCCGGGCCATTTCAGCCAATGAACAAGACACCGCTGTCTCGTTCCAAATCAATATGAAACACTGTTTCATCTTGCAGATTTCGCGGCCCGCTTTACAAAGCTCGCCCATAAAGCAATGCACGCACCAGTTCCAACGATGATCCCGCCCCCCGGCGAGCGCCTTTTGCGCTTCGTTGGCGACCAAGCACGGTTCGGCATACAGCCTGCGAAGGCAGGCGATCGTTTGCACGGCTGGCGGGCAATGCTCCGGACTAATCTGGGTCGCGGCGCCGCGCTCCGCCGCGAAATCATCGCGGCACATACCGGTGGTTTTGCGTTGCGCTGGCGTCTCGTGGCGCGATTTGCCGATGCAACCCGCCGCTGATGGCTGGCAAATCGAATTACCGCTTTCTGAGCCGGGCTTCTTCAAAGCCAAAGCCTATCTGCTCGATCCGAAAGGATGGCAATACTGGCCCGACGGGCCGGATGTCGGAATTTCCGTCCACCCGGATGCCTACCGGACCGGCAAACACGATTTACTGCGCCTTCACACGATTGTTTGGTTCGACGCGGACCGCCGCCAAGACACAGGACAAAAAAATCGAAGCCCAACTTCACCAACTCGACGCGCAAGGTTACACCGTCATCCCGCCTTCCGGCAAACTGCGCGACCTTGCCCGCCAACTGCCACACATCGTCAACACGCTCGGATGCTGCATCCTGCATTTGCTGCCGGTGAATCCAACGCCCACGACTTACGCGCGACTTGGCCGTTTCGGCAGTCCGTATGCGAGTCTCGATCTGACCGCCATTGATCCGGCGCTGGTTGAATTCGACCAGCGCACCACCGGTGTGGACCAGTTTTGTGAACTCACTTACGCAACGCACTTGATCGGCGCGCGGGTGTTCCTCGACATCGTCATCAATCACACCGGCTGGGGATCGGTTTTACAGGAAACACACCCGGAATGGTTTGTGCGCCAGTCCGACGGCGCGTTCGCCAGTCCCGGCGCGTGGGGCGTCACGTGGGAAGACCTCGTTGAATTGAAGCACGACAACGTCGCGCTTTGGGACGAAATCGCCGAGGCACTTCTGATCTGGTGCCGTCGCGGAGTGGATGGTTTCCGTTGCGACGCCGGTTACAAAGTGCCTGCAGTCGGCCTGGCAATACATCGTTGCCCGCGTGCAGGATGAATTTCCCGAAACGATCTTTCTTCTCGAAGGACTCGGCGGCTCGTGGGAGGCCACCGAAACGCTGCTGACCGAAGGCGGGATGCAATGGGCTTACTCGGAACTTTTCCAAAATTATTCAGGCCAACAGGTGTCGGATTATCTCGACTATGCCCACCGCCAAAGCCGGCGTGTCGGACTCTTCGTGCATTACAGCGAAACGCACGATAACAACCGGCTTGCGGAAAAAGGTCGCGCGTGGTCGTTGTTGCGAAACCGCCTCTGCGCCCTGACCAGCGCCAGCGGCGGTTTTGGTTTCACTTGTGGTGTCGAATGGCTTGCCACCGAAAAAATCCAAATCCACGGCAGCACCGGCCTTGCCTGGGACAATCCCGACAACATCGTTCCTGAACTCGCACAGTTAAATCGCCTTGTAACCGAGCACCCGTGCTTCTTCGATGGCACGAAACTCAAGCGACTCAGCCCGCCCGGTTCGCCGGTTTACGCGTTGCTCCGCGAATCTGCCGAAGGCAAAGACACCGTGCTCGTGCTCGTCAACACAGACGTGGAAAAGGAAAATTCTTTTGCGCTTCCGAAATTCAATATTCGAAATTCAAAATTCGAAATTGAATTGCTCGGCCAGCCGCTCCCTAAATTGTCCGCCAGAAAGGACAAAATTTGTTTCACCCTTGCGCCGGGCGCGTGTTATTGCCTCGCCGATGGCATGCAACCACACGGATTGAGTGGCGATGCTTACCGTCGCGCCCGCGCCCAAGCGGCGTGGGCGCTTCAAGTTCTTGGCAAGGTCGTACCCATTGAAAACGTTGATGGACTTGATTGGCGCTGGCTCGCGGAACAAATTGAGCGTTCGCCGGCAAATTTTCTCGCCGCTGTGCAGCAGCTTGACGGGCGGAACGTTAAATCCTCGCTGCATTCGTTACTCCAACGATGCGAGGAGCGGAAAATCTTCCCGCAGGTCGTTTTCTGGACGTTGCTTGACCACCGTCGAGCAACACTCGTCCCGCCCCATCACTGGCTGCTCATCCAGGATTCCGCGCCGTTCAGGGCCGCGTTGGATGTGAAAAACGAACAAGACAAAATACGGGCTGAACATATTCAATCCATCGCGGTCCGTGACGGCCATGTTGCTTGTTTCCCACCGCGCGAAAAGGCGGCTGACGCTGATTTGATTTTGGAGCGTTATGCGACGATTTCACAACACGTCAACGGCCCGATTCGCTTTCTCCCTGCCGAACCCGACAATTCAAAATCCTCCCGCAAATCGGGACCTAATCTGAAGCAATCCGATTTGGTTCTGCTCACCAACGGCATTGGCGGCATGGCGCGCATTGCCGTGGATCTTGGCCGTGTGCGTTCGAAATACGACTGCGTGCTTGGCGCGAACTTGCATCCAAGCGTGCCGATGGATCGCCACGTGTTCGTCAAACGCATCCGCGCTTGGATCAATGCCGACGGTTTTCTCTCCCCGCTTGACGCGAAGAATTTGGCGTCGTTCGATCCCGGCCCGCCCGCAGTCTGGCAGTTCGTGGCCAGTGCCGGCGACGGACGCACTGTTGAAATCGAACTGCGCGCCGACATGCTCGATGGCAAGAACACCACGGTCTTGTCACTTCAGCCGCCCAACCGCCAAACACGTATCAGGCAAAGAGTTGCCCGCCGATGCCGACGTTCGGTTGACAGTGCGATTCGATATCGAGGACCGAAACTTCCATTGGGAAACCAAACGCAACAGCGGCGCGGAACATCATTTTGCAACACATTGCCATCCGATTGACGAATTTGAAATCCTCCCGCAGTGTGGGACGAAATCCGAAATCGTGGGTTTTACATTCACGCCCGCGCCCGACCGGCAATTGCGCGTGTTCGCAAACACCGGTGAATATCATCCACAACCGGAATGGTGCGAAAACATTCCACATCCGGTCGAACAAAGCCGCGGCCAAGTCGGCAGCGGGGACGCTTACAGTCCGGGCTGGTTTGAAATTCCGCTGGCCGGAAGCACGAATGTCACGCTTATCGCAACCGCCGAAACTGCGCAGCGCGAACTTCGAGTTTCAGATTTGAAATCTCAAATTTCAAATTTCAAATCTGATGCGGCGGATCCAGCCGACACTTTTAGTGGGCAACTTTTACGCGCCACCCGCGCATTCGTCGTGCGCCGCGGCAAAGGCACGACTGTGATTGCGGGTTATCCGTGGTTTCTCGACTGGGGCCGCGATTCGTTGATCTGCGCCCGTGGTCTTTTGGCGGCGGGCCTGGTGGACGACGTGAAGCAACTGCTTTTAACTTTCGCCGGATTTGAAAAAAACGGAACGCTTCCCAATTCAATTCATGGTGACGACACATCGAATCGCGACACCTCCGATGCGCCGTTGTGGTTTGCGCTCGCCTGCGAAGAACTTGGCTGCGCGATGCCGGATTTTTACTCTGCGAAAGGTGGTTCGTCGGATCGCACAATCCACGACGTGCTGTCGAGCATCGCTGAAAATTATGCCAAAGGTACATCCAACGGAATTCGCATGGATGCGGACTCTGCGTTGATTTGGAGTCCGAGTCACTTCACGTGGATGGACACGAATCATCCCGCTGGCACGCCGCGCGAAGGTTATCCGATTGAAATCCAAGCGCTGTGGATTCGTCTGCTCCGGCAACTGGAGCGCATCGGTGGTCGCGTCGGAAGCAAACGCTGGGATGATCTGACTGACCGTGCGATGGCATCATTGGAAAAGTTCTTCTGGTTGGAACAGCGCGGCTACTACGCGGATTTGCTCATCGCAAAACCCAGTCAACGCGCAGTCGAGGCGAAAGCCGACGATGCGCTGCGCAGCAATTATCTGCTGGCCGTTAGTCTTGGACTCGTTGCAGGGGAGCGGGCAAAACAATGCGTCGAAGCTGCGCTTCGTTATCTGATTGTGCCAGGCGCGGTGCGTTCTCTCGCGCCGCTGCCGGTGTCTGTGCCATTGCCAATTTTCGGTGCCGACGGTCGTATGCTGAACAATCCTGCCGAGCCTTACTTTGGCCGATACGAGGGCGACGAAGACACGCGCCGCAAGCCCGCCTATCATAACGGCACGGCATGGACTTGGACCCTGCCAAATTTTTGCGAGGCGCTTGTGCGTGCATGGGACTTCGCGCCGGAAGCGGTTGCCGCGGCCCGCGCGTATCTTGGCAGCGTGGAGCGGTTGATGAGCGAGGGCTGCCTGGGTCAGATTCCCGAAATCGTGGACGGCGATACGCCGCACACGCAACGCGGCTGTGACGCGCAAGCCTGGGGCGTGACTGAAACGTTGCGCGTTTGGAGATTGCTGAATCAAGCGCAAGAAGAGAGACGGTCGCGCTCCGAACAAGATTAAAATCCACTTGCCTGCCCCATCAACAGCATCGCAACTCATTGCCGCTGCGGAGCAACTCCGCGACGCCGTGACGCGCCTGCAATTCAAAGCGCCTGTGGCGTTTGTCTATAATCCGCTCGATTACGCTTGGGCAGCGCATGAAGCCTACCTGCGCAAATTCGGCAACACTCGCAAGCGCGACGTGTTTCTGGGAATGAATCCCGGCCCGTTTGGAATGGCGCAGACGGGTGTTCCTTTCGGTGAAATCAACGCCGTGCGCGATTGGATGAAAATCGAGGCGGCGATACGCAAACCCGAACGCGAGCACCCGAAACGACGGGTCGAGGGATTCGAGTGCCCACGTTCCGAAGTGAGTGGAAGGCGGCTTTGGGGATTGTTTTCCGAGCGATTCGGATCGGCGGAGAATTTTTTTACGGAGCATTTCGTGGCAAACTATTGCCCGCTGGTATTCTTTGACCAAGCCGGGCGAAATTTGACTCCGGATAAACTTCCGTCAGCGCAGGTCGCAGCACTCCACGATGTGTGCGATCAGCATTTGCGCCGCGTGGTTGAAATTTTCCAGCCTGAATGGATCATTGGCATCGGTGATTTTGCCACACGCCGGGCGTCACTCGTTTTTCCCGACACACCACCGCGAGTGGGCCGCATTCTCCACCCCAGCCCCGCCAGCCCGGCAGCGAACCAGGATTGGTCAGGAAAAGTTTTTCGCCAGCTTCAATCGCTGGGTATCTGGAAGGATTTATAAGTCGCGAAGCAACAGTTGCATTAACCCTCGATTTGGTCGGAACCACAAATAATGCGGATTTCCACATCAAATTCTACCACGAGGCGAACAGGATTGTCGGTCAAGGCGGCAAGCGTTGACTGGATGACGTCCGGATGAGCGTTGCCGACAACCGTTTTGCCGTTGCCCGTGCCCCACAACTGTGGTTTTCTGATTGTTACCGACACAATGCCACCACGATTTTTCTCTCGCATATTTCAACTCCATAGTGGGTTGCATAAGCGTATCGTTTCGGGCCTGGAAAACTGACAAGCCATCCCCGCTCGTGCTCTTGCTTTCCCGTTGAACCTGTTATCAGCGATTTGTATCGTGCGGCCAATGTCGCCTCCGGGAACAAAAAATTCTCCGCTCGCTGCGCCAGTCGCTTCGCTTTGGGGCGTCGGGGCGGAGCGCGCCGCACAACTCGCCAAGCTCGGCATCGCCACCGTTGAGGATTTGTTGCTGCACCGCCCGCGGCGTTACGAAGATCGCCGGCATTTCCGCTCCATCGTGGAGTTGACTGGCGACGAACCGGCCACGGTGCGTGGCACCGTCGTCGCTTGCGGCTTGAAACGTTTCGCAAAGGCGCCAAGTCCATGTTTGAAATCATTCTCGACGATGGCACCGCACGGCTGCATTGCCGCTGGTGGAATCTGCCGTTCATGGAGAAATATTTTGCCGTCGGTGACGAGGTTTTCGTTTTCGGCAAACCCGCTTCGGTCAAGGCGCGCACCATAGACCATCCCGAAACCGAAGTCATCGAAGGCGGCGAGGAAAGCTTGGTTCACATCAACCGCATCGTGCCGGTGTATCCTTTGACGGAAGGCCTGCCGCAGCGCTGGCTGCGCGGGCTGATCTGGCGCACACTCGAAAGGTTCGAGCGGCAAATCGTCGAGCCAGAATTCCAGTGCCAGGCGTCAGGTGTCAAGTGTCAAGGCCGACCAGCACAGGAGAAAGCAACACATAACACATGGCACGTGACACGTGACACTTTGCTCCCCACCCGCGCCAATGCCGTTCGCATGATTCATTTCCCGGAGGAGATGGGCGACGTGGAAATCGCGCGGCGGCGGCTGGCCCTCGACGAATTTGTCGCGCTGCAAATTGAAATCCAGATCCGCCGGAAAAATTTCGAAGCCAAGTCACGCGCGTTGCCGTGTGGCGGCGACAATCGGCTCATCAAACCGTTTCTCGCGCAGCTCGGCTTCAAACTCACCGAAGCGCAGACCAAGGTGCTTCGCGAAATCCGCAAGGACATGACCGGCGCGCATCCGATGCGGCGTTTGCTGCAAGGCGACGTTGGGTCGGGCAAAACCGTTGTGGCTGCGAGCACTGCTCTAATGGCGCTGGAAAGCGGTTTCAACGTCGCGCTCATGGCCCCGACGGAAATTCTGGCAGGGCAGCACTATGCGAATTTCCGGCGTTGGTTCGAGCCGTTGGGAATCAAAGTCGAGTTGCAAACGGGAAGTCGCAAAACAGCCATTCACTCGGCAATCGGCAATCGGCAATCGGCAATTCTCACAGTCGGCACTCACGCCCTGATCGGATCTGGGTTCGCGATTGAAAATCTCGGCTTGGTCATCATTGATGAGCAGCACAAATTCGGCGTTGCGCAACGTGAACAACTTGTGCGCAAAGGGCGTTATCCGCATTTGCTCGTGATGACCGCCACGCCGATTCCGCGCACCTTGGGGCTGACGCTTTACGGCGACCTCGACGTGTCGGTGATTGAGGAATTGCCGCCCGGTCGCGGCCACATCAAGACGTTCGTCCGCGCTGCCGATAAATTGCCGAAGGTGTGGGAATTTATCCGGCAAAAACTCGCCGAGGGCCGGCAGGCTTACGTCGTTTATCCGCGAGTCGAAGAGGAGGATGGCGCTGTCGGATTAAAAGCGGTGGTAAAGGAATTTGAAAATGTCCAGCGTGCGCTCGCTCCGTTTCGAATCGGGCTATTGCACGGTCGGTTGAAGAGTTCGGAAAAGGAGCAAGTCATGTCCGCTTTCCGCGCGAACGCAGTGCAGGCGATCGTGGCCACGGCATTGATCGAAGTGGGCTTGGACGTATCGAACGCCACGGTCATGCTCGTGGAAAATGCCGAGCGGTTCGGGCTCGCGCAGTTGCATCAGTTGCGAGGTCGTATCGGTCGTGGTGCGCACGAGTCGTATTGCATTTTGATTTCCAGCGCGAAGACCGCCGAATCACGTGAACGGCTGAACATGCTGGAAGAAACGACGGACGGCTTCCGCATCGCCGAGGCCGACCTGAAGTTGCGCGGGCCGGGTGAGCTGCTTGGCCAGCAGCAAAGCGGTTTGCCGAAATTCCGTTTTGGCAATCTGATGGAAGACCTGGATTTGATCCGGCAGGCGCGCGAAATGGTTGCGCAATCCCCACTTGTGGAAACACGGAAGTTTTAAGAGCCGGTTTGAGGTAGAACTTGGATTTTCGGGAAATCCGCTTAAATTCATTGCATGAAAACTTTCAGCTTCCTTTTGCTCTCGCTCGCGGTCGGATTACTTCTGGCCGGGTGCGGAAGCAGTGATTCGAGCAAGTCAGCCCAAACAACCAACACGACTACTACAGCGACCAATACACCCCCCGACTACGGCAGTGGGAACCCAATTACGGCGCCAGTGGATTATCTTGGCGCGGTGGGGCAGGCAAAAAAATTCTCGGAGAAACAGATTGACCTTGCGTACCTCAATCAGGCCATCCAGCAGTTCAAAGCGGAGGAGGACCGTTATCCAAAAGACCTCAACGAACTCATTCCAAATTACATCGGCAACGTCCCGAAAGCACCCTACGGCTTCAAAATTATCTACGATCCGAACACAGGCGTGGTGAAAGTTGTGAAACAATAATCGCTTTTGGGGGAGATCCCAGACGATTCTTTGTCATCTGGATTTCGCAATCTTGTAAACGACTTGGATTTGACCCGGCAGGCGTGAGAATTGGTAGTGATGATATGGGCGTGAATCTCGCGAGCACAGTTCACAGCTTTAACTTGGATTTCGCGCCGGTAGGGGTAGATTGGCGCCATGAAAGCTTCTGAAATTTCATTGCTGAGTTCAGTCCTGTTCAGTTTGTTCCTCATCGGTTGCAGCGAGAAATCAACCCAGCCCGACACAAAACCGAGCCAGCCCGCACAGCCGACCAATGCGAATCCCACCAGCGGTAGCGTGCTGACCGCGCCAGTGGACTATCTCATTGGTCTCGCCAAGGCGCAGCAATCTGCCGTTAAATCCGTGGATGTCACATCAATCAACAAGGCCATTCAGATGTTCAACGTTCAGGAGGGGCGTTATCCCAATGACCTGAACGAGCTTGTGGAAAAACATTACATGCCTTATATCCCATCTGTCCCTTACGGGACAAAGCTGGATTACGATCCCAACACAGGCAGCGTCAAAGTCGTGAAGGAGTAGGCCGTTTTTGCAGAGTCGAAAATCGACGAAGCCAAGGCGCTGATGCCGCATCTGCTTTACGTCAACCAACGGACAGGTTATTATGTCTCGGTTATGATTGTTCCACTCTCGAAAGTCCAACTCCGTCAGGATGAAGACGGCGTGTGGATTGCCAAATCGCCGCTTTTGCCCGGCTGTCACGCGCACGGGCACGACCGGGGCGAAGCCATGCTTCGTTTTCAACAGGCTGCCAAGGCGCATCTGGAAGCCTTGCTGGAAACCGGACGCCCCATTCCGTCCGCGTTCCGCGACAAATTTGTTCTCGCCGCCTGACCTGTGGGCAAATATCCCTCTTGGAACTGCCGCCAGCTTGACCGCCGCCTGCGCGAAATCGGTTGTGAACTCATTCGCACCGCTGGCAGCCACCGGCATTACTCAAATCCATTTCATCCCGACTGCCTCATTACTTTCGCGTGGCACACCGGCGACGTTCCATGCGGAATCATCGCCGACATCATCGAAGACCTCGGCATTTCGCGAGACGACTTCTATAGCGAATCACAACAACTTTGGCGCAGAGAGTAACTGGTAGGGCCGAGCTGCCGCTCGGCCTTCCCGAGGCGGCGCAGCAGCGCCGCCCTACCACGTTGCACTTGGTTCGATGAATCCTTCTTGTGCCAATGTTACGATGATTCGCTATACTTCAAAACATTTTGACTCGCGCGAGCAAGCTCAAACCGCCCACGCCGCCGATCCGTAAGCTATAGCGAATCACAACAACTTTGGCGCAGAGAGTAACTGGTAGGGCCGAGCTGCCGCTCGGCCTTCCCGAGGCGGCGCAGCAGCGCCGCCCTACCACGTTGCACTTGGTTCGATGAATCCTTCTTGTGCCAATGTTACGATGATTCGCTATAATTTGCATCGGCAATACAAGGATCATCCATTGCGTGGAAACTTTGCCGGTAGCCACGATTGCCACATTGAGCCGGATTGGGTTTTGATTTACACGCTGGCAGAAAATAATTCACACGTCCGTTTTGAACGCGCTGGCACGCACAATGACTTGTTTCGTTAAAACGCTCTCGCCCCTTAACTTGTCCAACATCCATCCGATTATATCGCCGCACGTCGGCCAATGCCATGACCTTGCAGGCGACCGGTTTTAACCAAGCCGCCTGCAAATCCCATCTTCCCGCCTATGGCACACTAATCAGGTAGAACTTCTGCGGCGTGCCTTTGCTGAAGGGGTTGGTGACGTTGAATGCACCAGAACCATTGAACGTGCCCGACAACTCCAACACCCAGTTGGTCAGCGGCAGCGCCACGTTGGTGGAACTCAATACGGAGTAACCGTTGCTCGGCTTGCCGTTGTAGGTGCCGCTGAACACAAGATTTGTGCCGTTCTGAATGCCGATGGAGTTTATCACTGGCTGCGGCACAACGGCGATGCGCAACGTGCCGTTGTGGGTCAGCATGCTGGTGTCCCATTGCAAACCCGTGCCCGGCACCGCCGGTATAATGCTCGCGAACGAGCCTGAGTAACTCGTAGCACTGAAGAGCTGGAAGGAATCGCCCCCCGCCAACGTGCCGGATAGATTGGTTACAACCAGCGTGCCTCCATACGTGACGCTTGTCAGACCGGTCACCAGATCGCTTGTGCTGGCGGTCTTGTTGACTTCCACATAATTGGTGCTGCCCGCCTGGAACGTGAGCGTGTTGCTGATGGTGAGTGTGCCGATGCCCGAAAAACCCGGTGCCAAAGTGCTATCGCTTTGCACGATCACAGCTCCGAGGATCGTACCCGTACCGCCCAGTGTGCCACCCGCCACAGCCACTGGACTATTGATCCCGCCGTTGATAAATAGCGTGCCACCGCCGACGGTCGTCGGGCCAGTGTAGGTGTTCTGCGCATTCAAGATGGTGTTGCCACCCGAAGCCTGACGCTCAATTGAACCCGGACCGTAGATCACACCATTGAATGTCTGATTGCCGTTTGTGTTGTAACCGGCCAGGAAAAAGCTTGTGGCGAGTCCTGGGTAGAGGGCTATGGGTTGGCCGAAAGTGATGTTGGTGTGCATGAGCTGGATTGTGGGAACTCCGTATGAGTCGGTAAAAACGTTGGTGAAGGTCAAAGTACCGCCAGTACCGATGAGGGGCCGTACAAAACCAAAGCACTGGACCCGCTGTTTCCCACCCCGATAACGCTGCTGGATAACAGATTGATCGGGTTGTTGAGCGTTGTCGGATTCGGCATAGTGTTAAGCCGGCCACCGGCCAGGTTTATCGTCCCCACGCCAAGGGCACTGTTGTTATAGATGGCGATGGTGCCATTGCTGATGGTCGTGCCACCCGCGTAGTTGTTCGCGTTACTGATCAACAACATACCAGTGTTGATTTTGAAAAGGGCTGAGTTTGAGCCGGAAATGCTGCCGGGGCCGCTGAAAGAATAAACATCAAAGTCATTATCTACAGTGACCCTTGTCGGAGTCAAATTGGGGCTCGCCAGAATTATCGGAGATACGGGGAACGCGTATTCGTTAAAGATGACGTTCCTACCGTAGTTAAAGACCGAGTCCGGGAAAGCGGTGGGGAGGGTGCTCCAGTCCAGTGTGGCGGCCACATCCCACACGTTCGTGTCACCAGGTAAGTTTCCATACCAATAGAGGTTCGTCTGGTTCGTCAACGTCAGCGCAACCATGTCGGAGGGTACAGGCGAACCGCAGGAGCCGCTGATCACACAGTCGTAACCAACGTCTGCAGTAGCGGCATCGTCAGTAGTCGCCGGATAGATTATCAGGTTGGAAGTGGTAACGCCAAAGTAGTGGCCGACATTGTTGGTCAGAAGCACTCCATTCTTTCGCCACTGGAAAGCCAGGCCATTGCCGCTGGCGACGACGTAGATTACGGCCTGGCCATTGGTGACGACGAGGGTATCTATGGGTTGGGTAATGATGTTGGGGTTGGTCTTTACTGTAACGCTGCCGTTCATCCAGCCAACACAGGTCGTGGTAATGTTGCTCGCCAAAACCGTGTAAACTCCACTGATAGTCTGGGTGCCGAAATCAACCCCAGACTCGTCGGCGTTTCCGGGAACAGTCATCCCAGCGTACACTCCGTTTCGTGCGAGCCAATAAACCGCACCCGGATCAGAACCGTCCAAGCCGACATCAACGGGTGCACAGATTGGGCTGCCTTCGCTCAAATTAGTCACATTAAACACCGCGCCCGAGCAGCTTGGTGGCCAGCCTGGTGGCGGCAACGGCGTCACACCCGCCCAGTTAGTGGCCACTCGAAGTTCGTCCATGGAGAACGCGAGGGTATCGTCTTCATAGTACCAACTAGAAGGATACACATAAGCGAAGCTTTGTATAATCGGCATGTTAGCGCCGTCTGTAGTTGAGATCGTAGGGGCGGGGATGACGCTGTCATTACCGAGGGAGGTTGGATTCAGCCAAAGGGCGAACTCATCAACTCCAGTGTCAGGGTTAAACTTGTAGCGCAGCACGACCAGATACGTGCTGTTGGTGATTAAAGGGGCAGTATAGGGAGGACCGCCTGCTGAGAAGCTGCTGCTGTTCTTCGAAATGGTTAGCCGTCTCAAAGAATCAATGTACACTCCGCTAAAGGGCGTGCAGTTTGTGCCGCTACTAGCACCGCTCAAGGCAACGAATACCACGTTGGCCATAGGGTTGGTTTTAACGTTCAAAAGGAAAGAGGCATAGACGGTGCCGTTCGTTACCGGGGTGAAAGGCGCACCGCGGGCGTCCAGTGCGTAGTCGCTGTGGCTGCGGAGACCTTTCTGCGGCGAGTTCGTATCCGGCGCCAAGCCGAAATAGCCAAGTGCGGCATTGGTCGTGATTTTAGCCCCTAAACTGGTAGCGTTATCGCCATAACTCCAAACGTTGCCGCTGCTGCCCGCCTGACCGAGAACCTCGTTTTGGCCCCATTCCGAGAAAGGCTCGTAAAATGGAAGGCAATTTTGGACGCTTAGCATGGCAACGCTACTGGTCACACTGCCCCACGTATTGGTAATGATGACGGTATAATTGCCCGCGTCGTTGAAAGTGGTGCTGCTCAAGAGAAGGTTGGTCGTGGCCGAACCGAAGATGTTGCCTACGTCAGTCAGATTCGAACCGTTTTTCTGCCATTGGTAGTATAAAGGCAGCGTGCCGCAGACCGAAACACTAAACGAAGCCGGAGACCCATCGCATACTATGAGGCTTTGGGGTTGGGACAGAATGCCAACGGTCAGGGTGAACTGGCGGCTTTGCCCAACACCGTCATTAAGATTGGTAAACCAAACAGTCGCAATATAACTCCCTAATGCCAGAGAGTTGGCACCGGAATTCAGACTCACGGTTACGTTGGTTGTTTCGCCAACAGCCAGTGTGCCGTTGGTAGGTGAGGCATCGAGCCAGGGTGATGTGTTGGCCAAGGACCAGTCTAGTGAATTCGTCCCCGTGTTTATCAAAGAGAAAATATCGTTCGTTGTGCTGAACGGACCACCAACGCATCCCGTGGCATCAAAGCCTACTGCCGGTGTTATGAGCAAAGGGTCGGGTGGACATTTGCCTGAACTACCCGCGTTGTAGATGGCTTGGATTTCGCTTTGAGTCAGGGCGCGGTTGTAAATGCTGATTTCATCCAACCTGCCGGCAAACCGCTGGCCGGCCCAAACATCGAGGCTTGCCACATTCCGATAACCCAAGCCCACAGGAACAGAAGTCCACGGGTGAATGGGATCAGGGGAAGTGGCGGACCCCACCTGTGCTCCATTGTGATACAGGATCGCTGTATGCGTCGCGTAGTCAAAGGTGAGGGCAACGTGACTCCATTGGTTGGGAACGATTTCCCCGCCGGCGGAGTAAACCATTAGATTGCCGTTAACGCTTAGAACGCCGTTGCGGACATTTGCGAAGAGCGTGCCAGGGCCCGTTGTAAGTCCAACGTCATTGATCCACAGGGCCGGCCCGCATCGCTGTCCTGCGGCTCCTGTACTCCACCACAGGACGCGGGGTGCTGTCATCGGTGGGGAAAATCCAACATTCAATGGTTAGACTTTGAACTGCCAGACTAGTGGCTGCTGGCACGACCACCGCACTGTTAATGCCATCATAATTAAAGGCATCGCCGACCTCCCCAGCTGTGTAGGTGATGCTCTGAGCAGCGCCGTCATTCCCGCCAACGCTGTCGTTGGCATTACTCTCAGCCCGCCACCAACTCACCAACCCTGAGGGCGCAGGATCGCAAGGAGTCGCCGCTCTGGCGGAACCGGCCATGACGGACAATATCATTGCTCCCGCGACTGCAATCACTAAAAGCCCATATCAAAATGAGGAATGGAGCGAACGATGGCAGATGATGGCGCAACCGAGCGTAAGGAAGGCTTGATGAATATCGGCGCGACGTTCGTAACGAATCCGCAGGCGGCGGAACTGGTGCAACCAACTGAGGGTGCGTTCCACAACCCAGCGCGTTTTACCCAACCCGCTTCCATGCGGCGTTCGCGGGCGTGCCAGTTGATCGGCGATGCCGCGCTGTTGCAACCAGCGATGATGCGCGGCACTGCCGTAGGCGCGATCGCCTTGCACGACCTCTGGCCGTTGACGCGGGCGACCGACCTTGCCCGGCACGGCAGGAATGGCCGCCACGAGCGGTTGGAGTTGGCGGCTGTCATGCACGTTGGCCGCCGTCAACTGGATGCTCAACGGCAAGCCTTGGGCATCGGTGCAAAGATGATGTTTGCTGCCCGCTTTGCGGCGGTCCGTCGGGTTGGGTCCCGTCTGAAGCCCCCAAAAACCGCGCGCACACTGCTGGAGTCCACTACGGCTCGTGACCAATCGAGCCGATCGGCTACGTGTAAGCGGCGCAACAATTCCCGATGGAGTTTTTCCCAGACGCCGGCCTTTTGCCAATCGCGCAGTCGGCGCCAGCAGGTCATGCCACTGCCACAACCCATTTCCAAAGGCAGGTCTTGCCAAGCCATACCGGTCTTGAGCACGAAGAGAATTCCGGTCAACGTCGCGCGATCCGAAATCGGTTTGCGCCCGGGAAATTTTCTTCGCCGCGCTCTTGGTGGAAGCAAGGGTTGGATCACTGACCATAGCGAATCATCAACGAGTGGTTTTGCCATGCCCAGTTTATTGCAGAACTGGTCAAAAAATTACAATTCATTTTGTTACACGCTCTAAATATATTTTTCCCATATCTTTCTCCTGTTGTGGGCTTCATTCTTCATTTATTGTTTGGGGTAATCATCATCATCGCGCGGTAAAAGCGTTGTGGATCCGGCCTGATGGAAACAGTTCACAGGGTGCGATTGGTTGCGGTGAGGACACCAATCCTCGCAGGCAGTATGAACCAAGGGAATAGACGGAGGCGAACTCAATCTCTCCCCAAAACCGCTCGTGTACCAAACTCCTGTCGGTTTGATTTGCACTGAGACCCTTTCTGACAGTGTTGTTTATATGACTGGGTCGGCGCCGGGTCAACCTCAATTTTTCAACAGAAACGCGTTTCACCCTCTGCAGACTCGCATTTGGTCGCGCTGCTTAATTCTGCATCGTGACGAAACGAGCTGCGGAATGAAGCGGCGAATTGCCCAATCCCGCATATTTAACTCGCCAAAGCCGGGTGCGACAGGCAAACAGTTCCCCTCATTTGAAAATGACCGAGCAAATTGTCATCCTTGATTTCGGATCGCAATACACGCAAGTCATCGCTCGTCGCATCCGCGAGTGCAATGTGTATTCGCAAATCCTGCCCTTCAACGCGCCCGCCCGCCAACTCGCAGCGCTCGCGCCCAAGGGCATCATTCTGTCCGGCGGCCCGGCCAGTGTGTACGCGAAGAAGTCGCCGCTGCCCGACCGGCGGATTTTTGAACTTGGCGTCCCGGTGCTCGGCATTTGTTACGGCGTGCAACTGTTCGCACAGTTCCTCGGCGGCAAAGTTGAGAAAGGCGACAAGCGCGAGTACGGCAAAGGCACGTTGCGCGTGACCGACAGCTTCTGTCCGCTGTTCGCCAACCTGCCTGAGTCGCTGCAAGTTTGGAATTCCCACGGCGACCGGCTCACGCGGCTGCCGCGCGGTTTCAAACCCGTCGCTGTCACTGAGAATTCTCCCTACGCCGCCATCGAACATCGCCGGAAAAAACTTTTCGGCCTGCAATTTCATCCCGAAGTCGTGCATACGCCACGCGGCAAGGAGGTCATCGCCAACTTTGTCCACAACATCTGCGGCTGCGGCAAGAATTGGACGATGCGCAGCTACATCGAGCAGGCGGTTGAGCAAATTCGCACGCAAGTCGGCAAGGAAAACGTCATCCTCGGCCTGAGCGGCGGCGTGGATTCGAGCGTGGCGGCGGCGCTGATTCACAAGGCCATTGGCAAGCAGCTCACGTGCATTTTCGTCAACAACGGCGTGCTGCGCGGACGCGAGGCGAGGGTCGTGCGGGAAGTTTTTGGCCGCCACTTCAAAATCAAACTTCAATACGAAAACGCGTCAGGCCTGTTTCTTCGCCGGCTCAAAGGCGTGATCCATCCTGAACGCAAAAGGAAAATCATCGGGCGGACGTTCATCGAAGTCTTCGAGGCGGCAACGAAGCGCGCGGGAAAGGCGAAATTCCTCGCGCAAGGCACGCTTTATCCCGACGTGATCGAGTCCGTGCCCATCGCGGGCAATCCCGCGGCGATGATCAAAAGTCATCACAACGTCGGTGGCTTGCCCAAACGATTGAAGTTCCAGCTCGTCGAACCGTTGCGCTGCCTGTTCAAGGATGAAGTGCGCGAGCTTGGACTTGAACTCGGCCTGCCGCGTGAAATCGTGTTGCGACAGCCGTTCCCCGGCCCGGGTCTGGCCGTGCGCATCCTCGGCGAAGTCACGTCTGAACGCCTGAGTATTTTGCGCAACGCCGACACCATTGTCGTGCAGGAGATGAAGAACAGCGGTTGGTATTACAAGATTTGGCAGAGTTTCGCCGTGTTGCTGCCGGTGCGCAGCGTGGGTGTAATGGGCGACGAGCGGACTTACGATTACACCATCGCTGTCCGCGCGGTGGAGTCGCAGGACGGCATGACCGCCGATTGGGTGAAACTGCCTTATGACCTGCTGGAAAAACTCGCCAGCCGAATCATCAACGAAGTCAAAGGCGTCAACCGCTGTGTGTTCGACATCACCAGCAAGCCGCCGGGAACGATTGAGTGGGAATAAGCAGAACGTCACGATGCAAACCATCCAACGGGACGAAACTTTGACCGAGCCGGCCCCGTTATTGCAGTCCCCTCTCATCCGGCTCGGAGCCAAGCGGCGGTTGATGGGACTGTCGCTCGGCTGCATTGCTTCCCTGCTCAATGCATTCCGTTGGACGCGCGAAGGTTTGTTTCCGTCGCCGCCAACACGAAGTGTGTTACTGATGGAACCGTTCGGCATGGGCGATTTGATTTCCCACGAACCGCTCATCCGGCTGCTGCGGAAAAACGATTATGAAGTTAATGTCTGCGCCCGCGCGGCATGGCGCCCACTTTTCGCAAGCGGCACCGTGTCGCGCTGGGTGGATACGCGGATTCCGTGGGTCAGCTATGACGACAGTTTGAAATATTCCCTGGGAGCGCTTTGCTCGGCGGAATTGCGACATTGCCTGCGAGAACTTCGACAGATTGGGCGGGGTGCGATTGGCATTGATACACGCGGAGACATCCGCAGCATTCTCCTGTTGCATCTGGCCGGCTGTCGGCAGGTGGTGTCGCTTTCGCATTATCTCGGCTACGACTTCAGGAATCTCCGTTCCGGCGCCACCTTGGTACCTTATGCCAACGACCTCAAGCGCTGGGAATTGAACTTGAAGTTTTTGGAGTCACTCGGAATTCCGCCGGGGCGAAATGTCACGCCGCCCGTTTTTCCACATTTGTTACAAGCCAAGGTCAACGCGCGGCCCCGCCACATTGGACTTGTGCCTGTTGCGCCTTGGGCGGGCAAGTTCTGGCCTGCAGAGCGATGGGCCGCCTTGATTGGTAAACTTCAGACCGGACAATGGCAAGTCATCGGCCTTTGCGGTCCGAACCAGATGGCTGCCACTCGAACTCAGCTTGGTACAAAACTGGAAATCCGGGAATGCCCCACCGTCGAAGAATGGGCGGACGTTTTCACATCCTTGGGCGCGATTGTCACCGTTGACACTGGGCCGATGCATCTGGCGGCTGCGCTGGGTGTTCCAGTGGTCGCGCTGTTTGGCGCGGGGAAACTTCCATTGTGGTCGCCGAGCGGGTCGCACTGCCGGGTGGTTCACCACCAAGACGATGCCGATTTCCAGCCGTGCCATCCAATCATAGCGAATGTCTCGCAAGGCTCGCGCTTCATGGAGCGTATCACCGTGACAGAAGTGTTGGCAGCACTCGAAGAGCTGCGAGCAAACTGAGAAACCCGTTGCGGGCAAAAATTTTAAGACACGCGCCTCACTTCATCGCGGCCAGCAGTTCGTTTAGGGAAACGGTGGCGAAGCTGGTGGCGTAGTCGCTCATCGCGTAGGGGATGATAAGTTCGCGTCCGTGCCGCAGCGCGCCGCACGTGTACACCACGTTCGGAACGTAACCTTCCCGCTCCGCTTCATTCGGGGCGAGCAGTGGTTCGCGCAGGCGGCCGAGGACGCGTGTGGGGTCGGCAAGGTCCAACAGGAACGCGCCAATGCAATACTTCCGCATCGCGCCGACGCCGTGACTCAACACCAGCCAGCCCGCTTCCGTCTCGATGGGCGAGCCGCAGTTGCCGATTTTGAAAAATTCCCACGGTTGGGCCGGCGGCAGCAGCAGTTTCGGCGTTTGCCAGAAATGGATGTTGTCGGAAAACATCAGGAGGATGTTCTCGTCGTCCTGGCGTGAGAGCATGGCAAATTGGCCGTTGATTTTGCGCGGGAACAGCGCCATGCCCTTGTTCTGCACAGCGGGGCCGTTTAACGTGGTAAATTTGAAACCCACGAAGTCCGGCGTCTCCAGAAGTTGCGGCAACGTGATCTTGCCGTCGTACGCGGTGTAGGTGGCGTAGTAGGTGACGTTGCCGTCGTCATTCTGGAAGCGAACGAAGCGCGCGTCTTCAATGCCGTTTCTCTGGCTGGCCGTGGACGGAAAGAGGACGCGCTGAGAGACCCGGCTGCCGGGGGCAAAGTGGACTTCGTAGTTTGACTCGGCCAGCAACAGGATGCCGCGCACGGCACGGTCCGCCGTCGCATCCGCCGGGTCCGTTTGCCGTCGCTCCGCAGTCAGGACGTGGTGCAAGTCGTCCAGGATGAAAGCCTCAGGGAGTTGATCCAGCACGCGCCGGCAAAAATCATTTTGCACACCTGCTTCCTGGAGTTTGCGGGCAAAGAGCGCCTTCTCGTAAGCGGCGCTCGGCACGCGCTCCGGCTCGGTCACAAACGGCCCTGGCGGCGTGAGGATGATGCGTTGCTGCGCGCTGACGATGCCTGTGCGGAAGGTGATGGAGGAAATGTGCCCTTCGCCCGTGGCCCGCAGGCTCAGGATGAAACGAAGCGCGCCCTTGGGCAGTCCGGTCTGGTCGGGATGCGGCACGATGGAAGGATTGAACAGCGCCGCGGATTCCGGGGAATATTCGTGCGTGAAGTGGGCGCCGATGAGCGCCTGCCGTTCCGACGAAGTTTTCCATGCCTCGCCCAAGTAATGACGTAATTGGGCAAAGCGGTCGCGGAAAAATTTTTCAACGTGTTCATGCCGATCCTCAAATTCGCCCAGCACCTGGCTCAGCAATTGCGCGACGGCTTCGTCTGAGAGGGTCAGGACGCGGGTGACGATCTGCCGCGCGATGTCGTCGCTGCTGGGATAAAAGGGGCGCATCAGCACTCGCGAACGATCCGGAGTCAGGGTCGGCCCGATGCGTTTGGCGTGGACGGTTGGTGGTGTAACTGTGGTCATGGTTTCATTTCCGCTACAATGGTCTATTGTAGTCCATTCACCGCAGAAGATAGCAAAAGCAGCGACGTTTAATTCGCCACACCCCCCCCCAGGCAGCGCTACTCGCCCGGTGGCTGTTCCTTGAAGCTGGTGAGGATGTTTTGCAGCGCCTGCATCTCCGCGAGCGCGAGCAAGAAGGCCAGTGTGGACTCCGCGCCCTGGTTCTGGCTCAGACGATCTACATGCAGGCCGTCGCGACAACCACCTGTGCTCGCGTCGTAGAGCGCCAGGCCCAGATCATTTCGACCAAGGAACCACTCGAACGCACGGCGCGCTTCCGCCACCCAGAACATGTCACTCGTCGCATGATACGCCTCGATGCATGCCGACACCGTCGCTTGTGCTTCGATCGGTTGCTGATCGAACAGCGCGCGTTCTTTGCCGCGTGGATAAAATCCGTTCGAGCCGATGGGCCGGAAAGAGCCGGCATCCGAGGTCTGAACCTTGACCAGCCAGCGCAAGGCTTTGAGCCCGGTTTGCAGGACGGGGGCGTTGTTCATGCAGAGTCCGCTGAGGATCAGAGCATGTGGCAGCTTGGCGTTCGTATAGGAAACCAGGTCTTCAAACCATTGCCAATCCTCGGTGGCGGCGTCGGTGTATCGCTGCACGAGTTTTGCGGTGAGCGTGTCGCGAAGCTGGTTCGCGCGCCGGTCGCCGCTGAGCCGGCGCAGATATTCGTCAATGCCGATGAGTGTGAACGCCCACGCCCGCGGCGACGTGAAATCGGCGGCCACGGGCAGCGCTTGCTCGAACAGTTCGGCCGCCAGCATCTGGAAACTGCCCTGACCTGCCTGCGCCACGCACAAGCCCAGCGCCCACAGCGCGTGACCCTGGCAATCTTCCGAGCCGACGGTCTCCAGCCAGCGACGATCGAAGCTCATGAAATTGCGGAAGCGCCGGTTCGACCGGTCGAAGGCGTGATTGAGAAAGGCCGCGTAGGTGGCGGCGCACGCGTTGATGGGCGGCGAATCGTGGCCCAACTTTTGCAACTTCACGGCCAGGACCAGGGCACGGGCGTTGTCGTCCGTGCAATAGCCTTCGGCGAAATTTGGCACTGTAAAGCTGGCGTGCTGAAATATGCCGGTTGAATCGGTCATCCGGAACAGATGATCGAGCTTCATCTCCGGCAACTGGCCAGGCTGCTTGTCGAGCGTCTTGATGGGCGACGACCTTCGTCCCACGAAGCTGTGGTCATGTCGTGCCTGCTCGAAGGACTTCATATACAACTGCGCCACGCGGCTCCACACCATGTCGCGCCCCAGTTTGTAGGCGTTCTTGCGCATCGAATGGCGCAACGGTTCGTCGCGCAGCAGTTCGCGGACGGCACCCGCGATGGCCCCGGCGTCGCGGAACGGTACCAGCTTGCCGCGTTCCGCCGTCAGCAATTCCGTCGCGTGCCAGTAAGGCGTGGACACCACCGCGTTGCCGCGCCGAACGCGTAGGCCAGCGTGCCCGAGGTGATTTGCGTCTCGGTCAGGTAAGGTGTGAGGTAAATGTCCGCCGCGCCGATGAACCGCATCAATTCCTCCAATTCGACGAAGCGATTGAAGAAAACGACGTTTTTTTGCACGCCGAGGTCTTTGGCCAGCCGCTCGAGACTCAAGCGGTAAGCTTCGCCTTCCTCGCGGAGCAGATTGGGATGCGTCTGGCCCAGCACGATATAGACGACGTTGGGAAATTCCCGGAGGAGTTCCAGCAGTGCGCGCAGCGCATATTCAATGCCCTTGTTCGGCGACAGCAATCCGAACGTGAGCAACACCTGCTTGCCCGCCACGCCGAACTCGTCCTTGAAATAATTCGGGTCCGCAAAAGGCATGTCGGGAATGCCGTGCGGGATGAGGTCGATCTTGGCCGCTGGCGCCTGATAGACCTCGCGCAGCAACTCCCGGCCCCGTTCGGTCATGACCACCAGCCGCGTCGAAAGCCGGATCAACTCCCGCATCACCCGTCGTTGCTCCGCATTGGGCTCGCGCAGAATCGTATGCAGCGTGGTGACGATGGGCATCCGCAGCTCGCGCAGAAGCGCCAGCACATGGCTGCCCGCCGGCCCGCCAAAAATGCCGAACTCGTGCTCCACGCAAATCACGTCCACGTCTGTGATGTTGAGGAAATCGGCCGCACGCAGGTAGGACGGCAAGTCCTGCTCTGCAATCTCGAAGCGCACCTCCGCCGGGTAATCGTAACCGCCTGCGAGGTCATTGACCGGCACAACCAGACATTGCATGGCCGGACACTCCGCCGCCACCGCGCAGCGCAAGTCGGTCGTGAACGTGGCAATGCCGCATTTCCTCGGCAGATAATCGCCAAGAAATGCGATCTTGTGGATGGCAGACGGTTCTTGCATAAAAGGACGTCCTCACCGGGGTGGCCAACTCACCCACTCTGCCTTTCCAAGGGATGGGAATCAAAAGAAATCGCGGGACTTTGCGCTGGCACTGGATCGAAACCCTCGTTTTCTGTTCAAATGAAAAAGCGAGCCACGTTGCCGTGACTCGCTTTGAAAACCCGTTGTGGGCTGCTATGGATTCGTTCCTGCGGTTTCCTCCGGAATCCGCATGCAGTAGAACGAGCGATAAACGAAGATCAGCGCCACCACGAAGAAGCACGCGCCGATGGCCGTCTTTGTTCCCTGGCTGGTCATCGTCACTGCGATTTCCGTCGCGAGCAGGCCGAACAGCGTGGTGAATTTGATCACCGGATTCATCGCCACGGAAGACGTGTCCTTGAACGGATCGCCTACGGTGTCACCGACGACGGTGGCGGCGTGCAGGTCGGTGCCTTTCTGGCGGAGGTCCACTTCGACGATCTTCTTGGCGTTGTCCCACGCACCACCGGCGTTGGCCATGAAAATGGCCTGGAATAGGCCGAAGAACGCAATGGCCATAAGGTAGCCGATGAAGAAATACGGATTGAAGAACGCCAGCGCCAGCGTCATGCAGAAGATGACGATGAAGATGTTCCACATGCCTTTCTGCGCATAAACGGTGCAGATGCGGACAACTTCCTTGCTGTCCTTTTCCGACGCGGTCGTGGCATCGAGTTTCATGTGCTCCTTGATGTAAACCACCGCGCGATACGCGCCGGTGACGACCGCCTGGCAGGAAGCACCCGTGAACCAGTAAATCACCGCGCCGCCCATGAGCAGGCCAAGGATGATTTCAGGCTGCACGAGGCTGAGATGGCTGATCACGTCGCCGAACAGGTTTTGCAACAGGATGATGATTCCGAACACCATCGTCGTCGCGCCGACGACCGCCGTGCCGATGAGCACGGGTTTGGCGGTGGCCTTGAAAGTGTTGCCCGCGCCGTCGCCCTTTTCGAGTTGATACTTGGCGTTTTCGAAGTCCGGCTTGAAACCGAAGTTCTTCTCGATGTCTTCCTTGATGCCTTTGCGTGATTCGATCTGGCTCAACTCATAGACCGATTGGGCGTTGTCCGTCACCGGCCCATAGCTGTCCACTGCGATCGTCACCGGTCCCATGCCGAGGAAGCCGAACGCCACCAAGCCGAACGCGAAGATCGGTGCGGCGAACGTGAAGGTCTCAGGCATCAACGCAACAATGGGCGAGCCCGGGTAACGGGCGAGAAGCACACTCAGGAGAGCATCAACGCGAGAATGCACAGTCCCATCCAGAACGCGGAGAAATTGCCCGCCACGAAGCCCGACAGGATGTTCAACGACGCGCCGCCGTGCTTCGAACAATTCGTCACTTCGCGGACGTGGCGCGAGGTGGTGCTGACGAAAATCTTGGTGAACTCCGGAATCAGCGCGCCCGCCACCGTGCCGCACGAAATGATGGCCGACAGCACCCACCAGAGGTTGGCGTCCAGTCCCGGCTGTTTTGCGAGCAGGAGGTAGCTGGCCACAAATGTGATGATGATGGATACCGCCGAGGTGATCCATACGAGGTGTGTAAGCGGTGCTTCAAAATCGAAATCCTTCAAGTGGCCGTATTTCGCCTTGCTGATGATTTCATTCAGGAAATAGGAAACCAGCGAAGTCACGATCATCAACGCGCGCATCGCGAACAGCCAGATGATGAGCGTGGCGCAAATGGTCTGACTTGCCGCAAGAGCCAGCGCCAGGAACGCGATCAGCGCCACGCCGGTCACGCCGTAGGTCTCGAAACCGTCGGCGGTCGGGCCAACGCTGTCGCCCGCATTGTCGCCGGTGCAGTCCGCGATGACGCCGGGGTTCTTCGGATCGTCTTCGGGCAGCTTGAAAACGATCTTCATCAGGTCTGAACCGATGTCGGCAATCTTGGTGAAAATACCGCCGCAAATACGGAGCGCCGACGCGCCGAGCGATTCGCCGATGGCGAAACCGATGAAACAGGGGCCGACCAGCTCACGCGGCAGGAACACCAGGATGCAAATCATGAAAAACAATTCCACACAAACCAGCAGCAGGCCGACGCTCATGCCGGAACGCAGCGGAATGCCGAGCGTGGCGAATGGATTCCCCTTCAGCGCGGAAAACGACGTGCGGGAATTGGAGACCGTGTTGATGCGGATGCCGAACCATGCAACGCCATAAGAACCAAGGATGCCGAGTATCGAGGCGAGGAGGATGACAATGACATGAACGATGCTTTGGCCCTCGAGCACTTTGAAGTAGAAAAAGATGCATGCAGCGATCAACAACCACAAGATGGCAAGGAATTTACCCTGCTGGAAAAGGTAGGTCTTGCACGTTTCCCAGATGGTGTTCAAGACATTGCCCATGCACTCGTGCACCGGAAGGGCTTTGGTCTGCTTGTATTGCACCACCCCGAAGGCGGCGCCGACAAAGCAAAGGAAAATGCCGAGATACATCAGCGTCAGACCACTGACGCCGCCCAGGCCGTCAAACGTAATTTGCGTCAGATCGGGGATTTTGATGTCCGCTTCGCCGGCAAATGCGCCAAACGACAGCCCCATGACAGCGGTGAGTAATACAATCCAGTATCGTAATGATGTTTTAGCCATAATTTGGCCGGGAAATTAGCAATTTAGCCTCAATCGTCCAACCATTTTTTGCCAAAGTCATCGCTCAAAATTGGCCTCGTCAGCCCGTGAAAAGCCCCAATTTCGAACGCGCTCCAAACCTTATTTGACACGCGGCGGCTGGTGAATGAAAATAACCGCCGTAAGCCGTTAACCATTAACCGAAGAACATTATGCCAATACCAGTCGGTTCAAAGGCTCCAGACTTCACCTTGAAATCGAAACAAGCGTCCGGCGTCGTGGACGTGAAGCTCAGCAGTAATTTCGGCAAGAAGAACACGGTGGTGCTGTTCTTCCCGCTGGCGTTCACGAGTGTCTGCACCAAGGAAATGTGCGACATTACTTCCGGCCTCAACGCCTACAGAAACCTCAATGCCGATGTCATCGCCATCAGCGTGGACAGCCCGTTTGCGCAGGAAGCATGGGCGCAGAAGGAAAAAATCGGCATTACGCTGGCCAGCGACCTGAACAAGGAAGTCATCAAGAAATACGACGTCGTTTTTCCAATGCTGGCCGGAGTGGGCGACACCGCCGCCCGCGCCGCGTTCGTCGTGGACAAGGCCGGCGTCATCCAATACAGCGAGCAGACGCCCACACCGAAAGACCTCCCGAACTTCAGCGCGATCCAGGCGACCTTGTCGAAATTGAAGTAATCGTTCTCCCAAGTCTCCGGTGGATGGGCGAGGCTGCTGACGAGCCGACGCTTTCGACCGCAGGTTCGCAGATGAACGCAGTTTTCCAACTGGACCAAATCGAAAGAACAGACTGAATAAATCATATCGAAAGACAGGAATCCGAATGAAACAGAGCGAAACCACTGACAGAATGCCCGCCAAAAACAAAACCGGACCTGGCCGTTTGCGGTTGGTTTGGATTTGCATGGTGCCTTTGCTTGCGCTGGCGATCGGATTGGCCGCTTGCGCCACCAAACAGTCCCGACCTTCGTCGAGCCGGCCCAAATCGGGTCTGGCCGAATATCGCGAACTTGTCGTGTTCTCATCGGGCGCGATAAAGGCGACGCTGGATTCACTGGAGCGATTAACGATCAAGCCCGACCGCAAATCCTACGAAGCGTTCGCCGAAAGCATTCATCGCATCGAGGTGGATTCGATCAAGGTCCGCGCCCGCGCCCAGGCCATGGAAGCCCGGGGTGAAGCGTACCTCGCGGAATGGCAGGAACACCTGGTCCAGATGGAAGACGACGCGGCACGCAAGCGAGCGCAGGAACACCGCGACGAATTGAAGCAAAGCTTCGACCAGATCATGCAGTCCGCCCGCCAGACGCGTCAAACGTTCAATTCCTTTCTGGCTGGCTTGCGCCACCTTCGCGCAAAGCTGGAACAGAATCCCGGCTTTGAAAGTGTTAACTCTGCAAGAACTCTCATCGCCAGCACGGAACGATCGGGCCACCAGGTGCAGGAAGGGCTTGCTGATATTCTGGCCGAGTTGAATTCGATTTCGGTGCGGCTGGCACCGCCAGAGGCTGATGGACAGAAATAACCCTGAACCCCGAAACTTCCATGACCACACAACGTGAATTACATATGAACCGAATCGTAACGAAGCCGACGCTGTGGCTGATGCTGGCCCTGTTGGCGTTTCTCGCAACCCCGTCAACGCGCCCGGTGCAATCGCAGATTGTCACGACCTTGCCTGGTGCGCAGCTCAATGCCCTGAACGCCGTGCGCGCCCAAGCCCGCAGCGTATACAACGCCACACAGAACGCCCGGAACTACGGCGACAACGGCATGCAACTGGTGTGGAACCAATTCCAGTCGTTTCGGAATCAGTACAACACTTTCGCCGCCACTCTTACACCCGAGCAGGCGAACAAGTACGGCAATGAATGGGCGGAACTCAGCGCGGGGTTGGATATCCTTCAGCAGGCATTCGACACTTACCAGCAGGATTTGGTCGATGGACGCACCACCGCCACCGCGTTGTCCGATTTGTGTCGGGTACTCAACGAGGCCGGACGTCTCTGGATGGCGGAATTTAACAAGGTCGCTTCGGAGGCGCACGCGGGCTGGTGAGCCATTCTTGTTTTCCCAATACGCCAAAAACAAGGCCTGACATGACTTGAGCTGCTTGGGAAGCGGCGAACTTTCTTCATTCGCCATTCCGCCTTCATCACTTCCAGGTGAAGCGAAACTACTGCCAACGTGTGGGGAGATCGTGACCCTATTCTGACTTAATTTGCCTGGAGCCGGAAGAATTGTTGTGAATTCGTCGGTGGGACGGTGTAAGGGCTGACGGCGCCCGACACAGTGTTATAAATGCCAGTGACAATCGACGCGGACTGCAGGGAAAATGCCGCGTTGGTCCAACTCAATACCAGTGCGCCACCGGTCACTTGAAAATCCACGGGAATGGGGGAGGGGGAAACAATGATCGGCAGAGTCAACACATACACCGTTCCAACTCCTCCGGTCCCGCCAGTCGGAGTCACACCAAATAGATTGTTGCCAGATAACACCACACCCGCCCACGGTTCAGCCCCGGTGCTGTTCGTATATGCCGAACCGCTGTAATTGGGCACAGGAAACCCATACAGCTTGTTGAAACCCGATCCATCCGTGTTGATCTGGAACACCGTTCCCGCATTATCACTGCCACCACTGCCAACGCCGCTGGAAGTCGTTCCATACAATGTGCTGCCGACCAGCAACAAATCCGAATAGGGATAGGCGCCGTCGGTGGCGTGGAAATAAAAGATATTGGTGAAGCCAGTCCCGTTGGTGTTGATCGCGAAGATCGTTCCGTAGCCATTGCCCACATTGCCCCCCAACGCCGCCGCGCCGTAAAGCATGTTGCCGGATAACACCAGTCCCGCCTGCGGATGTGCGCCGTCGGAGTTGGTGGTAAATGGGAAGCCCAGCGGCGAAAAGCTGTGAAGATTGGTAAAGCCCATGTCATCGGTGTTGATCGCGAAGATCGTCCCATTGGTATTATCGCCAGCGCCACCGGAATAGGTGGTTCCGGTACAGCGTGTTCCCGACTACGATCGGGACCGCTTCAGGGTTTTGTCCGTTGGTGCCGGCGAAATTGAAAAGATTGATGAAGTCCGTCCCATTGGTGCTGACTGCAAACACCGTTCCGGCTCCGTGCGTGCCACCAGCATAAGTAACCCCGTAAAGCTTAATGCCGGACAACACCACACCCACATCCGGATACGCCCCGTCCTGGTTTGTTAGCGGGTTGAGTTTGCTGAGTGCGCTAAAAACATAAAGATTGGTGAAACCGGTCCCGTCGGTTTTGATGGCAAACACCGTTCCGGTGGCATTGGTGCCGCCATTCCTCGTCGTGCCATAAAGCGTGTTGCCGGACAACACCAAGCCTCCAAACGGATTTGATCCATTGTCCCCGTTGGTCTCCCTGCCATTGATGAAACTGAAACTGAAAAAATTGGTGAAACCCGTCCCGTCTGTGTTGATTTTGAACAACCCGCCAATGCCATTCGTGTTGTCGCCCGACGTTGTCCCATACAGCGTATTGCCGGATAACACCAAACGCGAATAAAGATAAGCCCCGTCGTTGTTGGTATAAAGAGCAAAGCCGTATGAAGCGTTTGTGCCGGCGGCGGCAAAACTGTGCAGATTGGTATATGTTTGTGCGCTAAGGTTGATCGCCGGTAACACGAGCGCGGCCATCAAAAATATCATTTGTGCAACGATGCGTCTCATAAGTCATTTTGCTGATTGTTATGAGATTTTATACTCGCAGGTTCAGTTTGTCAAAAAACGTCAGTCCTGAAAGTTTCAACCGCAGATAACGCAGAGGAACGCAGATTCGTTTTTCACCGCAGAGACGCGGAGACGCGGAGTCAAACCACGAATCCCGCCGTGTGGGACGAATCAACACGGACTATCTTCATTCACCATTCCGCCTTCATCATTTCCCGGTGGAGGTCGGGGTGAGGAGTCGCCGTTTACCACATTACGAAATCAACTTCGCCTTGAGTTTCCAACTCAGAATCAAAAAGTGCCGTTTGCGTAAAAATTGGCTTTGAATGTTTTTGACTTCGCAACTTCTTGCCAAGAAAAGCACGCTCAAGGGCTTCGATTGTGGCCTCCCTCGTAAACTGGCGAGCGTCAGTTCGCACATCCCAATTCACGCCCACTTCGCCACTCACACGCTGTGCGTTCTCGACACGAACCCGTTTGGCTTCTTCAGCGTTTGGTAGATCAGCATGATCCATAACCCTCAACAGAATCACCGACGCGTCTTCAATTCTTGCATCAGGCGTTGTTTGCGGATTTACGCGTGAAGCGAGAAGAAAACACAGCGCCGGAATTCCTCCAACTTGCTGCCGGTGAAAATCATGAATCTGAAGAATGGCGTCGTTATATCCCAGCGATACGACCTCACCAACATAAGCGTTCGCTTCAACCAAACCTCGCAGTGTCTCGCCTGCGGCATGGACTGGTTGTGGCAGCGTCGGCTGTGGAAGTTGCGTCGCAATTTTAGAAATAACGTTTGGCATAAAATTGTCCTCAATTCCTGAACTGCTGAACGTGGCCAGAGTATGCGGAACGGCAACCTGCGACAAGCGCGAGAATTTGTTCAATTCCTTAACCCAGTACTCTCTCCCATCGAGGCGGAGATGGAAGCGCATCCGTGTTCATCTGTGTCCATCTGTGGCTAAACTCTCGGCTGGGCTAAGCGATATTCGAAAAGCGTCGTGTCTCTACCCATCGCGCAAACAGCCACAGCAAATCCGCCAGCCGGTTCAGGTAGATGATGATTTCGGTGTTGTGGAGTTGGTCGGCTTCCTGCAGCGCGCACACCCGCCGCTCGGCCCTGCGACACACCGTCCGCGCCAAATCGAGGGCCGCAGTGTGCACGCTCGATCCGGGCGTGGCCCAGCCTTCGAAGGAAAATTGTTCGGCCTCGATTTCATGAACGAGTTTGTCGAGCTTGGCGGTCATGCCGGAAGTCACAAGCACATGGCCGTCCTTGGCGTAGCGCGGCAAATCCTCGACTGCCGTCGCCAGTTCGCCCATCAGGATCACGAGGTCTTTCTGGATGAGCAGCAGATTTTCGCGGACGAAGTCGTGTTCCGCCGTGGCGCGGGCCAGACCGAGCGCGGCGTTGAGTTCATCCACCGTGCCGTAGGTTTCGACGCGCGGATGGCTCTTGGGCACGCGCTGGCCATACATCAAGTTCGTTTTGCCTTTGTCGCCGGTTTTGGTCGCGATGCTCATCGTGGCGAAGATAGCCCGGTTGCCGGTCGTGGCAAATGGTTTTGCGTTTGTCCCGGCGCTTCTTTAGCCTGCCCGCAACCTATGAACGCAAAGCTGCTTTTCAAAACCCTCTTCCTGATCGCGATTCTGCTGTTGTTGGTGATCATGGGGATGAACAACCGGCAAACCGTCGAGCTGTCCATGACGCCGCTGTTGCCGAAGACGCAGCGGCAGCCCGCCGCCATCATGTACTTCGGATTCTTCGGCGTCGGCGTGCTCACGGGCACAATCATGACCGCCGGTAGTCGGCGCGGCGGCGGCAAGTCGAAGTCGGATTAATTCGCCCGTTCCACGATGCGTTTGTAGGCGAGGATGCTGTCCACAATCGCCCGTGCCATGTCCCGGCGGTACGCCGGGTCAAAAATCTTTTTTCCCTCCACCGGATGCGACATGAACCCGGCCTCGATCAGCACCGCCGGCATGGCGGCGTCCCGCAGCACGGCGTATCGCGCACGCCGCACTCCGCGGTCTTCGACACCGAGACTGCGCACGAGTGATTTCTGGATCTGATAGGCAAGCAGGAAATTTTTGTCGTTGAAACGATTGCCTTCCGCAGAACCAGCGTCCGCGCCTTCGCCGCGTGCGTTAGTGGAACTTGCGCCAAAAGGCGTCAGACAATAACTCTCCGCGCCGTTGGCCTGGTCGCGGCCAATCTCCGCCGCGTTGAAATGCAGGCTCACAAACAAATCAGCCTTCCGACTACGAGCCACATACGGTCGGTCGGGCAATTCCACAAACCGATCCGTCGTGCGGGTCATGACGACTTTGAAACCGGCCTCCTTGAGTTGTTCGCGGATTTCGAAAGCGAGCAGGAGCGTGTATTTTTTTTCTTCGTTTGAACCGACGCGATTGCCGGGGTCTTTGCCACCGTGACCGGGGTCGAGGCAGATTGTTTTGATTTCAGAAAAGCTTTGCGGCGGGAACAGCACGGGGCGCAACGTCGTTTCGAGGTCGAGTCGCGTGATGTAGAGAACGCCGCCGCGGGCGATGAGCGGGAACAGCAGCCAGACCTGGACGTTGTTGATGTAGGTTTCGCGCGAACCGACTATAAACTGCACTTTTGCGTTCGGGTTGGTGAGCTGGAGTGTTTCGTCGTGCTTGATCCAGCGCCAGTCGAAATTCTTCGCTCGCGCCCATTCCGCCAAAGGAACGTAATCGCTGCCGTTGACGCGGGCGGGCGCCGGCGTGCGCGCCGTCGCGTGCGCGGGACAAAATCCCAGCACGACGCAGAGCGACAGCAGCAGCGTAAGGCGGCGCTTCATGGCGGCGCAATCTGCCTGCGTGGCTTGGATGATTCAAGGGAAATGCCGCTGCTGCTGAGTTTGTAGCGGCGCTGTGTCAGCGCCGATTTCGTCGGTCATAGACCGCCGCTACAGTTTTACTTTAACCTCCGGCGAAATTCCGCGCACGCTTTCGAGACGTCGTTCGCATTCAGGATGGCGGACACCACACAAATCCGCCGCGCGCCCGCCGCCAGCACGTCGTCGAGGTTCTGTAAATTAATTCCGCCGATGGCGAACCATGGAATGCTCACGTTCTCTACCGCCCAACGCACGTAATCCAGCGTCACGGGTTTTGCGGCGGGTTTCGTGCCGGTCGCGTAAACCGGGCCGATGGCGATGTAATCCGGACCGGCAGCCAACGCGCGTTTCGCCTGCTCCGGCGCGTGCGTCGAAAGACCAATTCGCAATTCGTAATTCGCAATCCGCAATTCCGAAACGTGTTGGTGTCCTATGTCGAAAAAGTCCTCCTGACCGAGATGATAAAACTCCGCGCCGACTTGGCGGGCGATGTCCAAATGGTCGTTGATGACCAGACCGACGTTCGCGCTGCGCGTGACCGGCAGAATCGCCTCGGCCATGCGGCGAATTTCGTCGAGCGAGGAATTCTTCGCGCGGAGTTGGATGAGGTCTGCGCCGCCGTCGCAAAGCTGCCGGGCCACAACTTCCGGCGCGCGGCCGTACAGGTAGGCGGTGTCAACGAAGGTGTACAGCCGGCAGTCCGCGAGCGGTTTCATCAAATAAACAAGCGGCGGCAGGAGTCGTTCCCGCCGCCGTAAATTCCATCAAGCTTTACTTCAATCCGACGAGATACCCGAACCGGGCGCGGAATTGTTCAGGTGTCATCGAAATGATGGCCGCGAGTTCGCCCAGTTTCTTGGCGTCCTCGAAGTCGTCCTTTTCGAGCCGGATCATGTAATGGCAGGCGCATTCGTAGGATTCGCCGTCCACATTGACTCGGCGCACCTGCATGCGTTTGGTTTGAGGATCGAGCATTTTCTCGAATTGCAGCGGGACCATTTTGCCGTCCTCGAAGCTGATGATGGCGCCGTATTTTGCCGCATTCGGGCGAGAGCAAAAATTTCACCGCGCCGTAGCCAAGATCGCGAGTGTATTCGGCGTCGAACGGAATTGGGTCGGCGCAGCGGAGTTCGTAGCCGAGGTCTTTGTCAATGAGCGTCATTTTCAGGCCGAGTTTCGCCAGACGCGCGCACACCAAGTCCCTCATCAGGCGGCCAAATTCGATTTCCGCGAGGTGCAAATGCCCGTGGTCGTCGCGTCGGATGTTGCCGTAACGGTCGAGTTGCCCGCCTTGAATGGCACTGGCCAGACCTTTTTCGCCCATCGCCTCAATCAAACCTTCCGCCAGGACCGCCACGCCAAATTCCCGTCCCTTGGTGCGACGCTTGATAATGGAGCCAATGATGATGTCGCAAATTTCGTCCACCGTCACGGGTCGTCCGCGAAATTCTTCGGGAATGATGGCGAGCGTGGCGGCGGCGGCTTTGGCAATGCCGAGCGCGAGATGCCCCGCCGTGCGCCCCATGCTGATGATGAGATACCAGCGAGATGTCGTCCGCGCGTCGGCGGCGAGATTGCGGACGGTGGACACGCCGTAGTGCCGCGCCGTCTCGAAGCCGAACGTCGGCGTTGCGCCGGGCAGCGGCAGGTCGTTGTCAATCGTCTTGGGTACATGCGCGACGCGGATCGCTCCGGCAGCCTTGCAATAAACCTGGCTGGAGGAGAAGGCCGTGTCGTCGCCGCCGATGGTCACCATCGCCGTGACGTTCAGCTTCTTCAACACGCCGAGCACGTTTTGCATGTCCTTCTCGGACTTGGTGGGATTCGTCCGCGCGGTCCGCAAAATGGACCCGCCGCGAAGGTGAATTCCGGTGACCTCGTCAATCGTCAGGTTCATGAAATGATCGGCGTCTCCCTGCGCGAGCCACTTGAATCCGTCACGAAAGCCGATGACTTCAAAACCCTGCTGGATGCCTTCAATGGTGGCTGCGGCGATAACGCCGTTGATGCCCGGAGCCGGGCCGCCGCCGACCAAAATCCCCAATCTGCCTTTCTTCGGTCCGTTTGACATAAATTCAATTCAATACTTCAGGCGCAAATATCCGGTCGCAAACGCGCAACGCAAATCGGCGCCGTTCGGATAATATGAACCAAATCGCGGTCAAACGTCAAAGAGAGTTCGCGGTAGCGTCGCGCCCTCAACGCAGAAAGCAAACGAAAATCCCGCGAGAAAGGACTCACAAATCGTCCGAACGGGAGCGATCACTTCGGCAGCAACTCGCTGACCAGCGCCCGTTCTTCCTTAAGTTCGTTGATGGTGATTTCAATTTTGGAGCGACTGAATTCGTTGAGTGGCAGGCCTTGAACAATCTCCCATTTCCTGCCGTCGCTGCGGATCGGATACGAAGTGATGAGACCTTTCTCAATGTCGTAGCTGCCGTCGGAACAAATGGCGACGCTGTTCCAATCGCCGGCGGGCGTGCGGTTGACGAGCGACCGCACCGTGCCGATGACCGCGTTGGCTGCGCTGGCCGCGCTCGATGCGCCGCGCGCCTTGATGATGGCCGCGCCGCGCTGCTGGATGATGCTGATGAAGTCGCCCTTCAACCACGCTTCGTCCTTGATGGCGTCAGTCACGGGTTTGCCGTTGAGCTTCGCGTTGAAGAAATCGGGGAACATCGTGGCGCTGTGGTTGCCCCAGATGGCGAGGTTGGTAATGGCGGTGATGTCCACGCCGGCCTTTTTGGCGAGCTGGGCCTTGGCGCGGTTTTCGTCGAGCCGCGTCATGGCGAAGAAGCGGTCGCGCGGAACGTGGGGCGCGTTGTTCATGCAAATCAGGCAATTCGTGTTGCACGGATTGCCCACGACGAGCACGCGCACATCGCTGGCGGCGGTTTTTTGAATCGCCTGACCCTGGCCGACAAAAATTTTGCCGTTCGCGCCGAGCAAATCTTTGCGTTCCATCCCGGCCTTGCGCGGCGCGGCACCGACGAGCAACGCCCAGTTCACGCCGCGAAAACCTTCATCGAGATTTCCGGTCGCGACGATGCCTTTGAGCAGCGGAAATGCGCAGTCTTCGATTTCCATGACCGTGCCTTTGAGCTTTTCGAGGATTTCCGGCACGTCCACCTCGATGAGATGAAGAATGACCGGCTGGGTCGGTCCGAACATTTCGCCGGACGCAATGCGGAACAGGAGCGAATAACCGATTTGACCGGCAGCGCCGGTGACAGCGACACGAATAGGAGCAGAACTCATAGTTTTGGTCAGACGAAATATAGGCAGCACAGCTTGACGGATGCAAGCATCGAAGCCGAAGACGGACGCATCGCAACCGCTCTGTGATTCCGCGTTCATCCAAAAAATCGAAGTTGGGCAAGCGAGGATGACGGGCGACAGTCAACTCGTTTTTCAAGTTTATGTCAAAGTTGCGGTCTAGGCACGGGGATGGGCGGCATCATATGCCTTTTTGAGCCGCTCCGTTGTGACGTGCGTGTAAACCTGCGTCGTCACCAGGTGCGCGTGCCCCAACAACTCCTGCACGCTCCGCAAGTCCGCGCCGGCATCCAGCAGGTGCGTGGCGTAGCTGTGCCGCAATTTATGCGGTGTCAGGTGCGGATCAAGCCCGGCGATGACAAGGTATTTCTTCAAACGTCGCGCGAGGTCGGCGGGCCTGACCGGCGCCGGCTTTTTCCTTTGCGCAAAGAAAACCGGGGACTGTCCCGAAGGCGTTTGCCGGAGCTTGGCCCAATACGTATAAATGGCAGTCAGCGCAGTCTGGCCGATTGGCAGCAGACGCTCTTTGCGCCCTTTGCCTCGCACGCGCACCAAGTGTTCACTCCAGTCAATGTCCTCGGCGCGCATGCCGCACAATTCACTCACGCGCAACCCGCACGAGTAAATCGTTTCCAGAATTGCCACGTCGCGCAGGCACGCGCCGGCCGAGACCGGCCGGCCCGCGCCTTTTCTTTTTGGCGCTTGCAGCGCTTTGAGTGGCGCGTTCAGCAACGCCAGCATTTGTTCTGCCGTCAGATATTGGGGCAGCCGTTTGGGCATTTTTGGCAGTGCCAGATTCTTGATCGGCGAGCCGGCGACGACGCGACCGCGGATCAGGAATTTGTAAAATGTGCGCAATGCGCAGAAGCGGAGTTGCACGGCGGCGCGGCTCAAACTGTTTCTGCCGAGAAACCGCAAGTAACTGCGGAAATCATCCCGCTGAAGCTTGTCCCAAGCCGGTAGCTGTTGGCGATCTTCACGGTACCAGCGGGAAAATTCGGTCAAGGCCTGCCTATAATTCCGGATGGTGTAGGTCGACGCGCCGCGATCCGTCGCCAGATGCGCGAGAAATTTCTGAATCCACTTGTCGCGGAACTCCGAACCGCCGCTGTCGGGGGCGCCTTTCATTTCAGTTGTAGATTACACAGATTTTGGCCCTGCGTAAATCGGCGTTGTTTGCGGAGAGAGTCCTTCATCCGCCCTTTGTATTTCCCTTTCTGTTCAGCTTCCGAGTTGGAATCAAATATTGCCTGTGCGGTCGCAGCCGCACCCGCAACAGCCGCGTCAGATCGTTCCTCCTTGACGATCACCTGCCGCCATCTTGAAACGGTTTGAAAATTGTAACTTTTTGCCTTGCCCAGCGTCTTTGAAAGGAAGCGCACAATTGCGCCAGAAACGATTATGAAACGGAAAATTGCATTACTCACACTATTGATCGCGCTGTCCGGGATTGCGATCTATACCACCAGCACCACCTTCGCGCAGAGTATGAACGGGCCGGCGACGCCTCATCGCGAGGCGCATCCGAGAATTCGCCATGCCATCGCCGCGCTGCACGAAGCCAAGGTCGAAATGAAGGCTGCCGCGCACGATTTCGGCGGGCATCGCGTGGCCGCTATCAAGGCCTGTGACGACGCCATTGAGCAACTCAAGCTCGCGTTGCAATACGACAAGAATTAGTTGGCGCTCAAGAGCCGCACATTGCTGCGCGGTTCAACTATCAACGACGCGCGGTCGTTTGTTCCCGCTGTGCAGTTTCATCTTCGCGTGGCGGGAATTCAAACGTCGCCTTGCCGTCGTCGTCCATGACCAGATACGCAGGGAACGGCCGGCCCGCCTTGGAAATGAATTTCTGGAGCAAATCGGTTTTGCGGGTGGCGAGGAGCTTTTGCGCCTGCGACCGCTCAATCGGTTGCTGCAAAATTTCCTTGCTGAGTTTGAATTTGCACGGCCTCTTTTCCACCTGCGATTTCTCGCACAGGTAAACCGAATCCGCCTCGAACACGCTCCCGCCGCACTTGGGGCATTTGCCCAGCGATTCTTGGCCGGTGAAATCAATTTTCTTCGCCGGCTCTTTGGGCGCGACGTCCTTCGCCTTCGCCTTGCGTTCGCGCGGCACGAACTCAAACGCCGTGCCACCGTCCTTGATGACCAGGAACGCCTTGAACTTGCGGCCGGTTTTCTTGGAGATAAAACCCTTGAGCAAATCCGTTTTGCCCTCGGCGAGCAGCTTCGTGACCTGCGTGGGTGAAATCTCCTGCTGCAAAATGATTTTACCCGAGCGGAACGTGCAGGTCTTCTCCGGACCGGGGCCTTCTCGCACAGATAGTTCATTCCCGCGTCGAACACACGCGCGCCGCACTTGGGGCATTTGCCCAGCGGCTCTTTACCAGTGAAATCCACCGGTGCAGCGTCGGTGCCATCGGGATTGCGATCGTTGTTGCCGAAATCGAATTCGACCTTGCCCTCGGCGTTCAGCTTGAGCACGGCGGCGAAAGGCTTGCCCATCTTGCTGCGGAAACCTTGCAGCGGCCCGATCTGTTTCTTCGTGATGAGCTCCTCGATCTCCTCGAATTCAAACATCCGGCTGCAAATAATTTTCCAGAGGGAGAAATCGCACTTCTCGTTCACGCATTGGAACTGCTTGTAGCGTTCGTGAACTTCGCCGCCGCACTTCGGGCAGGGGACGCTCGAGCACGCCAAAATCTCCGGGGATGGTGTCATACTCGAATTTCTTGGCGCGCTCGACGATATGCCGCGTGATGTCGGCGATGCCGGACATGAATTCCTCGCGGCTCTTTTGCCGGCGCTGCATCTGGCGCAGCTGGAATTCCCAGTCGCCGGTCAATTCCGGTTTGGTCAACTCGGGATGCCCAGGCCGTTGAGCAGTTCCATCAGGGAAAACGCCTTGGCGGTGGCCTGCAACTCGCGCGCCGTGGCGGTCAGAGTATTGCTCGTAGACCAAGCCATCAATGATGGCCGCGCGCGTGGCTGGCGTGCCGAGGCCCTTCTCGCTCATGGCCTCGCGCAATTCCTCGTCCTCGACGAGTTTGCCCGCGCCCTCCATCGCGCTGAGCAGCGTGGCTTCCGTGTAACGCGGCGGCGGCTTGGTCTGGTTCTGCTTTGACCTCCACGGCGCTGGTCTTGACCGTTTCGTTCGGCTTGACCGGCGTGAGTGTGGCGGCATCATCGTCCTGCGCCTCCTTGCCGTACACCGCCAGCCAGCCCGGATTGACCAGCACTTTGCCGGCGCTCTTGAACGGCTCGCCCTCAACGCGCGTGATGCGCGTGGTTTCGAGAAATTCCGCCGCCGGATAAAAAATCGCCAGAAACCGTTTCGTCACCATGTCGTAGAGTTTCTGCTCAGTCTCGCTCAGGCTTTTCGGCGCGAGTGTGGTGGGAATAATGGCGAAGTGATCGGAAATTTTCGCGTTGTTGAAGATGCGCTTGTTGGGCTGCACCCAGCCGCTCTTCAAAATCGTATCGGCGAACTGGCCGTAGTTCGTTCCGACGAGCATCTGCATCACGTCCTTGACCGTGCCGATGATAATCCTCCGGCAGCGCGCGCGAATCTGTTCGTGGATACGTCAGCACCTTGTGCCGCTCGTAAAGCGATTGCGCGATGGCCAGCGTGTTCTTCGCGCTGAAGCCGAAACGTGAATTCGCATCACGCTGCAAGCTCGTCAAGATCATAGAGCAACGGCGAGAGCGACGTGCTGGGCTTGCTCTCCTCCGTGACGATGCCCGGCCTGCCAAGACATTTGTCGCGGATGGTTTCGGCCTTCGACTTTTCCCAAAACCGCTCCGGCTTGAGTTCCGCATCGCCGTCTTTGCCGTCGGCCTTGGAAAACTTTTCATCGAACCAACGACCGGTGTATTGGCCCGCCGCCGCGTCAAATGTGCCGATGACTTCCCAATAATCGCGCGACGCGAATTTTTGAATTTTCGCCTCGCGTTCGACGAGAATGGCAAGCGTCGGCGTTTGCACGCGGCCAACCGTGGTTTTGAAAAATCCGCCGGACTTCGAGTTGAACGCCGTCATCGCGCGCGTGCCGTTGATGCCGACGAGCCAGTCGGCCTCCGAGCGGCTGAACGCGGCGTCGGCCAGCGGCAGCATATCCTTGTCTTCGCGAAGCTGCGTAAAGCCCTCACGAATGGCGGCCGGCGTCATGGATTGGAGCCAGAGCCGCTTGATCGGCTGCCTTGCCTTCGTGTATTTGACGATGTTGCGGAAGATCAGTTCGCCCTCGCGGCCGGCGTCGCAGGCGTTGATGAGCGCGTCCACGTCTTTGCGTTTGATGAGTTTGGCCAGCACCCTGAGCCGCGACGCGCTTTTTTCAATCGGCTGCAAATCGAAATGCGGCGGGATGACCGGCAGGCACTTGAAAGTCCATTTGCCGCGCGCTGCTTCGACGCCTTCGGGCGGAACGAGTTCGAGCAGATGGCCGACGGCCGACGAGAGGACAAACTGGTCGCTCTCGTAGTAGTCGTCCTGCTTTTTGAAACCGCCCAGCGCCTTGGCGATGTCGCCGGCGACGGACGGTTTCTCCGCAATAATCAATGTCTTGCCCATGTTGTAACGAATCAAACGTTTTGTGGTCGCAGCTTGCAGCAACGGCCCAAATAAACAGTGGCCGCGCTCAACATGCGGGAAAAACCGGGATTGTCAAAACCGAAGCTTCCACCCGCCGGCCCGAACGTCAGCGTGAAAATCCTTCCGCCATCGCCACGGCTTTGAGCATCGCCTTGGATTTATTGACGGTTTCCTGAAATTCGTTTTCCGGGGTGGAATCATTCACCCAGCCGCCACCGGCTTGCACGTAAGCTTTGCCGTCTTTGAGCAATGCGGTGCGGATGGTGATGCAGGTGTCGAGATTGCCGTTGAACGAAAAATAGCCCACGCAACCCGCGTACGGCCCGCGTGTCGTGCCCTCCAGTTCGGAAATGATTTGCATGGCGCGAATCTTTGGCGCGCCGCTCACAGTGCCCGCCGGGAAGGTCGCGCGCATCAAATCGTAAAGCGTTTTGCTGGCGGAAAGTTTTCCTTCGACCTGCGACACGATGTGCATCACGTGGCTGTAACGCTCGACGATCATCAGGTCCTTCACCTGCACGCTGCCGAAGTCGCACACGCGGCCAATGTCGTTGCGCGCCAGGTCCACCAGCATCACGTGCTCGGCGCGCTCCTTCGGGTCGGCGAGCAATTCTTTTTCGAGCGCGGCGTCTTCTTCCGGCGTCTTGCCGCGCTGCCGCGTGCCGGCGATGGGACGGATTTCAACCCGCCGATCTTCGCAGCGAACATGGATTTCCGGCGAAGCGCCCACGAGTGAAAAACCGTCCAGCTCCAGCAGAAACATGTACGGCGACGGATTCACCGAGCGCACCGCGCGGTAAACGTCTATCGCCGATGCCGTGACCGATGTGGAAAACCGCTGCGAGCCGACGACCTGAATGATGTCGCCCCCGGTGATGCATTCCTTTGCCTTGAGCACGTTGGCATGGAACTTTTCCTTCGTCACGTTTGACTCGAACGGAATCGGGGGCACTTCGCTTGGCACGGTTGCCGGACGATGTTCGCTGGGCTGTTCCAGCAGCGAAACGAGCCGCTCAATTTCGCTTACGGCGTCTTCGTAAGCCTCAGCCGGGCTGGCTGCGCCGTCGAGAACGGCATTGACCAAAACGGTAATCGTCTGTGCCACACGATCGAAAATGAGCAACTGGTCTGCTACGAGGAAAACCATCGTTGGCGTGCCCAATTCGTCACGGGGCGGGCGCGGCACGACCGGCTCAATGTCGTGAATGAATTCGTAGCCGATGAATCCAATCGCGCCGCCGGTGAACCGCGGCAAGCCCGGCAACGAAACCGGACAATACTGTTTCATCACGCGTTCGACGACTTCGAGGCCATCGCGAACCGTAGGGCCAGCCTGCGGGTCGGCTTGGACGCGCGACAGCGTGTCCCTGCCAGATTTTGGTGACACCTCAAATTTCTCCACGACTTTCCCGTTTTCGATGACTTCGACGCGGTCGCCGGTCTGTTTGATGACCGCGCGGGGATTGCAGCCGACAAAGGAATAACGGCCAAGATGTTCGCCGCCTTCGACCGACTCGAACAGGAACGACTCGCCTGCGCCGCGGATTTTGCGGTACGCCGAGAGCGGCGTTTCAATGTCCGCCAGCAGGCGGCGCGTCACGGGGATCAAGTTTCCCCGCGTCGCCAGTTTCAGAAATTCATCCAGCGATGGCGAATACATAAACCATTTTTAGCCGAAGCGTGGTCAAAACAAAAGTAGGAAGCCGCAGGAAACGTTCCATGCTTTTTTCAAAAGATATAATGACTGTTGTCATCACATCTCGTTTTTGCCTATGGCGAGGTTTGCCTTGGGACGGAGCTCGTCGTATTTGGGAATGGCCGCTTAATGAGCAAAAGTGCCTGCTGAGCATCTTTGGATTCATAAGTCCGTTTTATTTCTTGTAACATCGGGATTGCCTCTTTTGCTGCCGGACCTATTTTGCCCAACGTGATGATAATCCAATGTCGAATCGCAAAATTGCCATCTCCTGGGCTGCGTCCGTAGAGACGGATCAGAGACGGAACAGCAGGTCCTGCATCCGAACCTATTTTGCCCAAAGTATTCACCACCACATACAGTCGTTGGTATGTTCCAATAGTTGGATCAATGCCGGAACCGCAGCACCGGCTTCTGAATCAATTCCACTCAAAACTTCCACTGCATTTTTCGCTTCCGGCGAATCGGGGTTGTTTTCGAGTTTTGCAATCACCGCTGGAAGAACATTGGTATCGGTCTTGCTGATGGTGATGAGAGCGTAGGCTGCTTCGTATCCTCTTTTAGGATCGTCTAACTCGCGCACGAGCGCCGGCACGACTTCTGGCGAGGCGGAACCGATGGCTTCTAGCACATTTATTGCCCAGACCCGATTCTTGAGATCACTATCGGCGATATCTGCATCGGACAAATCGGTGCTCTTTTGACCTGCTGCCCATTGCCGAGTCAAGAAATCAGAGTTAGTGAGCGACAGGGCCATCGCTGGGGCAGCTGCTTTTGCTTGTGGCCCGAGTTGGATCAATCGATGGGCAGCATCGAATTGCTTTTCATGAATTATGACTGGTGGATCATCATACGGGTGACGTTTTTTCCAAGCAACGAGTTGCTTCGGCGGCAACGATTCTGTCCAGTCGCGATTCGTCATGAAAATATCAACCAGCTCAAGCACAGTTTTCGTCTTGCCATCCAAACCCGCACTTAAAAACGTCTGTCCGTCCAACGGAGAGCTGGTTGGTAAGGCTTTAGTCAGAGTAATTAACTGCTTTTGTTCGTCACTAACGCCCGGCTGCGAAGCCGTTTTGCATCCAATCAGCACGGCTGCCATCGCCAAACCTAGCAAAATGTACAGGTTAATTTTCATTTTCTTTTCCACGTTTGCCCCGACTTTACAACTGCGCTTTGGTGATTTTACACCAACAGCTTAAACAATTTTGTCGGATGAGCGGTTTTCCGCGCGCGGCCAGATTCCCATCGTTCAGATTTCGTCGCGTCATTGTTGTCCGCCAGCAGGCGGCGCGTCACGGGGATCAAGTTTCCCCGCGTCGCCAGTTTCAGAAATTCGATTGGTGTCGGTGAATACATGACTGAAATCCCGCCGAGTATATCTGGAGGCGCGGCGCGTCCGCCAGACCGAAAGCAGCGTGTAAAACACCACCGCTACCGCATAAGCCACGATGCCCATGCCGATGCCGACCAAAACCCATTGCGGCCCGCTGAAATAGATGATTGTCAGACCGACCGTGGCGGTGAGCAGCGTGTTGCCGGCCAGGCAGGATAAATACAGCAGAATCGGCGTTTCCTGCACGCGCTGGACGTACCAATCGCGATAAGCTTGCTCGCCCAGCGAGTGCATCAGCCAGGCGGATTGGAAATTGCGCGCGGCCACCAGCACACTGGCCGTGGCGACCACGACGGCCGACAACGGCCAAAGCGACAGCACCACGATCAGCACCGCGTTCACCACCACACCCCACTTCCAGCCGAGCTTCTTTGCGAGCGGATTGCCTTCGAGCACAAGGTTGGGCGTCGCCAGCCACGTGCTCAGGAAATCCATCCCGCGCGCGAACACCAGCAGACAAACCATCAGCAGGTATTCGTGGCTGCCAAATGGAACGGGGTCATCCATGTTCAAAGGGAAAAGCGGAAAGCAAAAAAGCGGAAGGCGGAAACTCGCACGATGCGGCGGAGCGTTTCCGCTTTCCCGCTTTCCGAATTTCGCTTTTCTTCTACGTTCATTTCTTTCCGTAAATTTGCTCGGGTGTTTCCAATTGCAGCTCGGTGATTTTGAATTTTTCGCCCTTGCCTTCAATCGAGCGGAAGAAGCACGATTTGTAACCTTCGTGGCACGCCGCGCCGATTTGTTCGACTTGAATGAGCAGCGTGTCGCCGTCGCAGTCGAACGCGACGTCTGTGACCGTTTGCGTGTGGCCGCTGGATTCGCCCTTCATCCAGAATTTCTGCCGCGAGCGGCTCCAGAAATGCGTCTTGCCGGTCTCGATGGTTTTTTCGAGCGACGCGCGATTCATCCAAGCCATCATCAGTACACGACCGGTCTTCTGTTCTTGAATGATGGCCGGGATCAGGCCGTTCGGGTCGAATTTCAATTTGTCGTAAAAGCTCATGTCATGGGGATTTTAGGTTTTCGATTTCCAATTTGCGATTGAAAAACGAGAGGACTTGGACCGAACGTGACCGAACCGGACAGGTGCGGGCCACATCTCACCAATCCGAAAACGTAACCTAATCGGCTTGGGGTTCTACCGGACTCGCCCCCCCAATACAGAAATATATACGCGCATAATCTGTGATCGTGACATATCTCCCGCCGGGGTTCCGCAACACAATGCCCGTGAAATTCCCTTTGGCATCAATCTTGACATGGTCAATCATATAGACGTGCTGGCCACGACGATATGTGCTTTTCTCAAGTCCGGCACTGGATGGCACAAGCGGCGTCTTGTTGGAAAAGCCAGCCGGGGCGCCAAGAACCATTCCTTTGCCGAGTTTGCGTTGGGCATTGATTTGACCGAGAAACGTTTGAGCACGTGCGCAGAGGGTGTCTTTCATCTGCCCTTCTGGCGCTCCGCGATTGAACCAGCTTATGACATCATCGGGATTAACTCCTGATTCGTCTATTTTGATATAGGTATGCTTCCAAACAAGGTCGTTATTTTCCCGGCCATTGCCACCCACAAGCGAATCATAGCTGGCTTTATTGCGGCGACAGATGGCAAAAGCCTTTTCGATAATCGGCGCCCAAATGCAGCCCTGATGGCCGGGCCTGGCGTACATTGGAGCGCCGGAGTCATTGACCCATAATTCCGCGGTAACTCGAATGTAAGTCTTTGCGCCATTTTGTTGAAAGAAACGCACGACGTAGGTGCCATCAGGGAGATTGGTAACTGTGTTCCTTATAAAATCGGGGTTGACATCCGCTAATGCAGCGAGTGCCGACAGAAAGTAGCAATCGCCGCCATCCCCTTGTAATGCGTCGTTCTTGGATGGTCCATCCTTCGCAAAAAGTGGATTAGTCGCAAAACTTGCCAATGCCAATCCCTTATCCCTTGCCCTGGGCGATGGGTTCGAACAAACTTGGCCGCCTGGTTGCCCCAAAACGCCCGGGAATGGCAACGCCAAATATAAAAAAAGGAAGGATAGTGTGAGGAAAAACCTTTGCGAATTCTTCAAGGATTCGTCTGTCACGAACCGTCCGGATTCACTTAAAACATTAGCCATATCGCCCAATACAGCAAGTCTGTTGCCGAATTTGGGGCCAAGTCATGGGCTGCACCGTCGTAACGTGATGGGTCATTCTTCGTTTTGATAAAGCCGACTAAAAATAGTTTCAACTTGGACAACCATTGTCCTCGTGGTCGGGGTAAAGTGTGGGCATGAATGCCGCTCGATGGTTTCAGCGCCGGGAAGATTATCAGCTGCCTAAAACGCCATCGGAGAGTCCATTTCGCAAGTTCGACGTAAAGTGTCGAGACTGTTTAACCACGGATATTCGCTCCTGTCCGTGTCGTTGTAACCGGTGCTGCCGCCGATGCACGAGCCTCGATAGTGTAAGTCGTAAGTGGCGTGAGGTTCATCAGCATGATCCGGCGCGCCTGCGTGAAGGTGCCGACATCCTGCCACGTGCAATTTCCTGTGTCCATTGTCACCTGATAAGAGCGCGCATTGGGTACAGGATTCAAACGCACCACCAACCGTGTAATTGTCTCGTTGTCCATGCAAAGAATGAATTGACATGTCGCGGTGAATTAGGTTTCAATCAGCGCCGTTAACTCCACCTTGGTAGTCGCTTGCTTGGGACTAGTCGTCCGGGGTTGAAATCTCAGAAGGCATGAACACGGGCCGTGGAGTTGTCTGTCGGGGGTTCATCGGGGTGCAGTTCGGGCCACCGCACGCAAAGTCCATATTCTTCACGCTGCCGATGTTTCGGCGCAACAGTTTCCCCGGTCAAATTTCACAAAGATTTCAACACGTGAAAACGATTCTATTGGTTGGATGCCTCGCTGCTGGCGTTCTGGCGCAAGCAATGGCTGAGGGTGGGACAAGTGCCGGCTATACTCCACCCGTTGCCAACGCCGACACGTTTTATCGGTCGCCAGGCCTTTCTCTCAAGATCACCCAAACCAGCCTGTTGGCCAATGACACGGATGGGGGTGCACCTCCTATCGGATGGGGTGGCCTGGACAACGGCGGCATCACGGCCAATGGCGTGTCTCTGATGACTGACAGCACCACCATCTATTACACCAACGGGCTGAGTGTGAATGACAGCTTTAATTACTGGATTACCAACAGTGCCGGCTGGGCGGCAACCAATGTGGTGAGCATCATCACCAATTGCGTGTCTGGTTCTGCCACGGCCCCAGCGAGCGTCTCGGCGGGAACGGCGATGGTAGGCTTTGCTGGTGTGCCAGGCTATACCTATGAAGTGCAGCGCTCGACGAACGTATCGTTCACTAACTGGGTGGTCATAGTGGTGACGAACACCCCGGACTTTGGGCTGTTCAAAGTCGTTGATAATTTCCCGGATTTTGGAGGCCAGTCCCCCTCTCAAGCGTACTATCGATTGCGGTTTGTGCATGTCGGTGCGCCTGTTTCGGCGGTTCCCGTAATCGCCACACAACCAACGAATCTGACGGTTGCAGTCGGCGAGAACCCAACATTTCATGTGATAGCCAGCAGCACGCTTCCGCTGAGTTATCAGTGGTATTTCAACAATACGACGCAGGTTGGAGCGACCAATTCGATGCTCACGATCACCAATGCTCAGACGAGCAACGCTGGCAACTACTTCGTTGTCGTAGCCAATAATTGCGGCTCGGTGACCAGTTCCAAAGCGTTGCTGACGGTAAATCCGCCGCTGCCCTGCGCACCTGCGGCATGGGGTCTGGTCAGTTGGTGGCAGGGAGAAGAAAATACTTTTGCCTATGACATTGCAGGCTTCAACGACGGCGAGTTGGAAGGAGGAATTGGTTTTGCTGCCGGCATGGTGGGACAGGCGTTCAATTTTACCGACACGAACATGGATGTTCGCATTCCAGCCAGTTCCAGCCTCGATGTGGGAGCCGGCGACGGATTTACGGTCGAAGGGTGGATCAATTCCCCGGATGTTTCCATTTATCAGCCCATAGTGGAGTGGAATGACGGTGCGGGTTCATGGGGAGTTCATTTCTATATTTCACAAGATGCAGGTCCTGGTTCGTTATGCGCCAACATCGTGGACACGGATGGGTATTGGCATCAAATAAGCACCCCGGTCGCCCCCCTCACCAACAATGTCTTTCAACATGTGGCGTTGACATATGATAAAGCCTGGGGAGTGGCGACCATTTATTGCGACGGCGGGGTGATAGCGCAGCAGGACTTGGGGTGTTTCACGCCACTGACAACATTTCCTTTGTATTTGGGCAGACGACCTCCCGGTTGTCCTGATGCCTACACCTTTGCGGGGTTAATGGATGAAATCTCGCTTTACAATCGCGCCCTGTCCCCCGACGAAATCGCAGCCATTTACAATGCTGGCTGTGCGGGCAAGTGCATGCTGACACCGACCGCTCCGTCCATTATTGTCCAGCCCATCGATCAGGCGGTGAATGTCGGTGACACAGCGACGTTCGTGGTGTTGGCCATGGGCACGCGGCCTGTAAGTTTTCAGTGGCTGTTCAACGACACGAATATCATTGGGGGAGGCACCAGTGACACCCTGACGTTGGCCAATGTTCAGCCGGGTCAGGCGGGCAATTATTCCGTACTGGTGACCAACGACTATGGTTCGGTGATGAGCAGCGACGCAATCCTGACGGTTATTCCGATTCCGCCTGAAATCTCTTCGCAGCCAACAGATCAAACCGTAACTATGGGTGATACAGCAACGTTTATTGTGGCAGCCAACGGATCACCGCCGTTGAGTTACCAATGGAATTTCAACGGGACGAATCTTGTCGGCGCGACAAATGCCTTGCTGACGTTGACCGATGTCCAGCCGGGTCAGGCGGGCAATTACGCCGTGCTGGTGACCAACGACTTTGGTTCGGTGACCAGTTTGCTCGCCATGCTGACGGTGTGTATTCCGCCTTCGATCACGATGCAACCGACAAATCAGCAGGTTTCACTCAGTCAGAGCGCCACCTTTTCTGTCGTTGCCAGCGCCACGGCACCGATGAGTTGTCAATGGTATTTCAATTCTGAAGCAGTGATTGACGCAACCAATGCGACGATGACACTTCACAACGCGCAGACCACCCGTTCAGGCAACTGTTTTGTAGTTGTAACCAATGACTGCGGAACAGTGACAAGCACGGTGGTTGTATTGGAAGTTTCAACGCCCGTCATTCCGAGGATTGCCGCCGGTCGCAAACATACGTTGGCATTGAAATCCGACAGGACCGTGCTGGCCAGTGGATCGAATGGCAATGGACAATGCGGGAATGGCACAACCGAACTGGCCACCAATCTGGTAAGCGTGTTGAATCTCAGCAATGTGGTTGGCATAGCGGCTGGCGAGTTGTTTGGCATGGCTTGGAAATCCGACGGAACCGCTTGGGTCTGGGGGGACAACCAAAGCGGCCAGTTGGGGGACGGCCACGTTAATCACGATGAATCGGCGCCGATTCAAGTGACCAATCTGAACTCGGTTCCGATTATTGCGATGGCTGGCGGCGACCAGCACAGTCTGGCGTTGGCATCTAATGCAACGGTGTGGGCATGGGGTACGAATGATTTTGGGCAGTTAGGGGATGGAACGACCACCCAACGCTTAATGCCCGTCCAAGTGACCAATCTGGATTCGGTGACCGCGATTGCTGCGGGTGGCGAACATAGTCTTGCCCTCAAATCCGATGGAACAGTGTGGGCGTGGGGAGAGGGAGACAGCGGACGGTTGGGAAATGGGAGCGAAGAAGATCAGTTCACTGCGGTGCAGGTTGTTGGCTTGAGCAACGTCATGGCGATTGCAGGCGGGGGCAGGCACAGTCTGGCGCTCAAGAACGACTTTACCGTTTGGGCATGGGGAAACAATGAATACGGCCAACTGGGAGATGGGAGCATTTCAAACCGATGGATTTTGGTTCCAGTGACCAATCTCAGTTCGGTTATTGCGATCGCTGGGGGTGGTGAACATAGTGTCGCCCTCAAATCCGATGGGACCGTGTGGGCATGGGGAGACAACAGCATTGGCCAGTTGGGCAATTGCACTACAAATGACTCAACGATACCGGTGCAGGTCAGCGGGCTGTCCAACGTGGTAGCCATCGCTGCTTCTCATGAACACAACGTCGCTCTGAAATCCGATGGCACATTGGTTGTCTGGGGCTATCCAGTGCAGGAAAACGACTACAATTCCTGCCCGGTGACGCTGGAGTCGGAGGTGCATTTGATTGACGACTCTGACGGCAACGGTTTACCAGACTGGTGGGAGTGGTATTATTTCGGCCACTTGGGCGTGGATCCCAATGCTGACCCCGACGGTGACGGACGGAGCAATCTGATGGAATATCTGGATGGGACCGACCCGAATTTTCCAGACTTCAATCCAGACATCAAAAACCTCATTCAACTACAAGTTTACACCCCACTGCAATAATGGTTGCTGAAAACCAAAGGGAAAATGAAAAAGATGATGATTAATTTTCAGTTTAGACAACAGAAATCGTTTGCCTGTTTTCTTGCTTGGAGCAAACGTACTGGGATCAAAAGTAGAAAACGCCTGACTTGGTTGGCAGTGCTGTTTTCAGCAGCAGCTTTGGTCACGGGCCAGACTGTCGCCGACGAATCATCCTGCACGAAATCCTATATCGAATATCGCAGTTGCTCTGAGAGTAAACCGTGGTGTGGTTTCGACACGTATATGCCAACAGTGCCTAAGATGAAATACCTGTGCGAGACGATCACAGAAAATGTGGGATCTTACTCCGTCGGGAGCGGATTGGGGTATTCTGTTGGGTTCGGCAAGCAGCTCTCGGCGCCCGGCACGGTAAAATATTCTGCTTCCGCAGATCCGGCTGTTGGAAATAATGGTTGGAGTGCGGCGGTCAGTCCTTTGGAACTGGGACGGCTCCGCGGTTTCGGTCAGTCTTCAGATTCAATAACGGCTCATCTTAATTACGAGGCGGTGTGTTATATCCTAAACGACCAGTTTTATGGGCATAGCGCAGGTTATGGTGGCATCGCGTATGATCCTGATCCCGATGGAAAGGTGATAAATACCTGGTCAAAAGATTGCGTTTGGAGCGGCTCTACGAACAGTCCACTTATTGTGTTTGACGGGGCGTTAAACAGTCTCCCTTCTTATCTCAGTCCTACCTGTGCCGTTTTTACGAATATGTCCAACCACTTGCCGGCAGGCCGCACTTATACCCTCTCCACCCCATACAGTCTGGAGGATGTGGAAGATGCGATTCTGGCTGACCTCGCCAACTGCCCCACGGATGCGTGGTCGCGGAATCCAATATCAGCAGAAAGCACATTAAGTGACGATCCCGTAACGGATACCGTAACAATTAGAAAGGTTGGTTATCGCATTAATTTCAACAGCGAACCTGACGCCAATTATCTTGTCACTTGGGATGTTGTTGTCAGCTACGATGACGGGCGGTCGGAGCGACATCATGGCCTTGCCCCGATTTGATGGACAGTGTGTGAGTGCATGAGGCACGGGGTTTTTTAGTTGAGTTGGGTTTCAAAGTCCACAGGGGATTTATAGCCGAGGGCGCTGTGGAGCCGCTCCCGGTTGTAAAAGATTTCAATCCATTCAAAGATCGCCGTGCGCGCTTCCTGGCGCGTGGCGAAATGAGTCCGATGTATCAGTTCGCGTTTGAGGATGCTCCAGAAGCTTTCCATGAGCGCGTTGTCATAACAGTTGCCGCGCCGACTCATGCTCGGGATGACACCCGCCCGCGCGAGCCGTTGCCGATAAGCCTCGCTGGCATATTGGACACCCCGATCGGAATGATGGACCAGTCCCGCAGGCGGACAACGATGCGCCAAGGCCATCTCCAAAGCAGCCAGCGGCAGCGGGGTGGCCAGACTCTCGCCCATCGCCCAACCGACGCAACGGCGGGTGCAGCGATCCAAAACCCCGGCGACGTAGAGCCAACCTTCGTCGGTGTTCACGTAAGTGATGTCGGCCACCCAAACCGCATCGCGGTGGACCGGTGCTGCGACTTGGCGCAGCCGATTGGGCGCGATGGGCAGATCGTGGTTGCTGTCGGTCAGACTCAGCGCCCGAAAGCGGCGGCGCGTCTGACTGCGCAAACAGGCTGCGCGCATGATCCGGGCAATGCGATGGCGTCCGCAAGGGTGTCCGCGTTGTTGCAGCCATTGATGCACCCGTGGGCTGCCGTAAGTCCGGCGGCTTTCCAGGTGCGCTTGTTCGATGAGCGGCAACAGTACCGCGTTGGCTTGCGCACGCGGCCCGGGTCGCCGAGAGGCCCAAGCGTGATAGCCACTGCGCGTCACCTTCAACGCCTGGCACAACTCGGCAATAGGATATTCGGGGTGCATGGCTTTTATCCGATCAAACCGCTGTCGGCCGGTTCGGAGATTATACCCAATGTTTTTTTTAGAATGTCACGCTGCTGCGCGACCCGCCGCAGCTCCTTTTGCAACCGGCGGTTCTCGGCTTGCAGGGCTTCGAGCGTGCTGGCCACCTGGCCAGCCGGCAGGGCTTTGAACTGCTGCTTCCACTGGTGCAGGCTTTGAACGTTGATGCCCAGTTCGGCGGCAATGATCCGCCCGGACTTGCCGGAGAGCATCCAGTGCTCCACGGCCTGACGCTTGAAGGCTTCGTCGTATCGCTTGTATTTACGGGTCGGGGTGTTTTCGGTAGTGTTCATGTGTGCTAACCCTTAGCTCACACAATCACACATCCACTGTCCACCAAATCGGGGCAAGGCCACTGCTTTGGCGCGGCGTGCTGCTCGTCGAACATAAAAGTTTTGGCGAAGACCTCGGCAAAGCGAAGGCACAGGCGTTTAATTACATCCAGGACCTCGCCAACGAAGGCCGTCACGCTGAAATCCCGCGCTACATTATTGTCTCCGATTTCGCGCGCGTCGCGTTGCACGACCTTGAGCCGGAGGAACAGCGTGACCTGCCACTCTTCGACAAACGGCGCGGCACGACCATTGAATTTCCACTCGCCGATTTTCACAAATATATCCACGCCTTCGCCTTCATTCCCGGCTACAAGCAGCACACTTACAAGGAAGAAGACCCGATCAACATCAAAGCCGCCGAAATTCTCGGCAATCTTCACGACGCCCTCGAAGCCGGCGGCTACACCGGCCACGACTTGAACGAAATTCCCACGCACGACAGATTCATTGTCTCCGCTGCATAAATTTGTTAAAAACCAATACGTGAACCGCACCAACAAAACGATCAGAACGAATTTTGGCGACTACAAAAAGGACGCTCACAATTGGATTACTTTGGCGACGGGCGAATATTACCCGGACATTCTGCCCCACGCTTGCGAATTGTATAAGCCGGTTCTCGTCGTGTTCGGACGGATTCTCAAATCTTCGGAATCTTCCGCAGCTTTATTCCGACAAATTTGCGAGGTGTCTGAAGGCTGGATGCGAATTCAACTCGCGCGCGTCTTTCGCAAATACGTCAGTCCGAATACACCAGTCGAGATGTTGAAAAGGAAAAGCTCGTGCGAACAGATAATCAAACATTTTGGAAAAGAATTCCGCCCGGTTCAGGAGGTTCAAAAGGCATACGCAACACGTCCGATTCCAGATGAGGCGCTTTGCGCGGTTCTTTGGGAATACAAAGATCGCGGCAAAAAGGGATACGATCTGACCGCAAAGCTTTTTCAAACATTACGCGAGCGGTTTCCTTCTCTGACGGTGAAAGGGCCGGAAGGAGCAGGAAAGGACATCATGCTCCATGATGTTTTCGCCGGCTATTCGAATCTTTCGCGTCCTGTGGATTTCGTCATTTTCGATGAAGATAAAACTTCGATTCTCGCCATTGGTTTAGCGCGATACGATTCTGACCGAGGCGGTGCTCAAGAAGATGATCGCACCGGAGGTTACTTCAATGCAGCTCAAGAACTATTCATGTATACGAAGCTGAACAAGCTTCGGACGAAGTTGATTTTCTTAAACGACGGACCGGGGCTTTTGCTTGGCTCAATGTGGGACGACTACGCACGACTTGAGCAAAGCCAAAAGGGGAAGATTGTGGTTCTTACGCTGCGAATGATACCGGAGCGATTGACTATGGACTGGTTGCGAAGCTGAAGAAATCCTATGGCGACCGGCATTCCAAAATCAAAAACCAACGGCTCAGGACAGAGTCAACATGACGAGCACACAGACGGCGAACTGCATTTAAGTTACGAAGGAAAGCGTAGCATTTTCGAAATCATTGCAGACTGTCCAAGAACAAAGCTGACGGTCGTGCAACCGCCTAAGATTTCACACGGCTGGACGAACAGACTGTATTTCGGTGATAACTTCCCAGTCCTCGGATCGCTTTTGGATGACGCGTCCGTTCGTGGCCAAGTGTCACTCGTCTATATTGACCCGCCATATTCGACAAATAGCGTCTTTGAATCGCGCCAACAGAAAGTGGCCTATCACGATTTGGTTTCTGGCGCGGCATTTGTGGAGTCCCTCAGAGAAAGGCTGATTTTGCTTCGCGAGTTGCTTTCAGATCGCGGCTCAATCTACGTCCACCTTGACGAAAACATGGCGTTCCCAATGAAAATCGTCATGGACGAGGTTTTCGGTGCTGAAAACTTCCGCAACATCATCACGCGGAAGAAATGTAACACTAAAAATTATACGCGTCGCACTTACGGAAACATTTCCGATTTCATCCTCTTTTATTCAAAGACCGAAATCTACGTCTGGAATCGCCCTGTCATCGCTTGGTCTGAAGATAAAGGGAAGAAGGAATACACCTATATAGAAGCGTCAACGGGCCGAAGATTCAAAAAAGTCCCGGTGCATGCGCCCGGCGTTCGGAATGGCGAAACCGGAAAGCCCTGGCGGGGGGTGTTGCCACCGCCAGGCAAGCATTGGCAATATCCGCCAGCCGTCTTGGAAGAAATGGATCGTCGCGGCGAAATCTTTTGGTCGTCCAACGGCAATCCTCGTCGAAAAATATATTTGGATGAAAGCGACGGCATTCCCGTCCAAGACATCTGGCTCGATTTCAAAGACGCTCACAACCAGAACATCGAGATCACCGGCTATCCAACGGAAAAAAACATCGAAATGTTGGAGCAGATCATCAGCGCATCTTCCGAGCCGGGAGATTTAGTGTTGGACTGCTTTGCTGGTTCGGGAACAACGCTTGCCGCTGCCGGGAATTTGGGGCGGCATTGGATTGGAATCGATAATAGCAAAGAAGCGATTAGCGCGATTGTAAACCGATTGCGGTTTGGCAGCCAGCCAATGGGTGATTTTGTAACGAAGAAGAGAACGCCTGCGGCGGACAATCATTTGGAACTCTTTAGCGGCGTAGTGGAAGTTGAACAAAGAAAGGCGACAAATGGAACTGCCGACGATTTTTGTCTGTATCGCACAGCCGACGCAATGGAGTTTGAGCCGCAACCCGATAATATTTTTGCATTGAGAGATAAGCCCGCGAAACGAAAAGTTTCCAAGCAACTTAATAAGGTTGTTTACAAAATTTCTCGCAAACGTTCAGCCCAAAAGAAGAAATGAGTTATTGGCCGAGTCCGATGCCGGAGCAGCGCGGGCAGTGCTGGCCGCGCGCGAACCGCATTTGCCGCCGCGCGGCCTTCGGCGCGCTCGCCGACCTTTACGACCCGCTCTCCATGCCGCCCGCCCTTGCCAAAGCCCACGCCGAACTGGATCGCGCCGTCGAGAAATGTTACCGCCCAGAACCCTTCGACTCTGATCGCCAGCGCGTGGAATTCCTTTTTGCCCTTTACGAAAAACTCACCGCGCCGCTGCTACCCGTCACGCCCAAAACCAAAAGCCGACGGTCACAGATCGCCACTACAACGCCGCGTCCGCGTAAACAGCGCACGCCAGGCTTGCCAGACCAGACTTGATTGCCGTTGCGCTTAACTCGATTGCGCGTCGGCAGCCAACCGTGACCGGAAATCCACCGGCCGCAATTTTGGTTGCGCATGGCGTTGTTAATCCCCCTCGTTCCTTTTCCCAATCATCCAGAGACGGCATGGTGACTTCGGCTTGTTTGGCATATTCGCTCCTATTCCGCATTGGGTCCGGCGATTTGTCGTCCATTTTCGGCCAATTCGCCGGTTATTTTGATTTATTTTATACAAATTTCCCGCTTCCGGTGTCTATGAATCGAAAACCGTGAACGGGGACGAAACATCGGATTGGGGCGAAAAGCTCTACGAAGCAAAGGCGGCGGAGCTGATTCTTTACGGCCGCGCGCTCGGCCTGAGTCACGCCGAGGCGGAAGACGTTTTGCAGGAAACGTTCCTCGTGCTGATGCAAAAGCCACAGCCGCCACTCCGGCCGGCACACTATTGCGTGCGGAGTTTCAGAAATCGCGCGTTGAATTATCGCCGATCGCTCTGGCGCCGGATGACGCGCGAACTGGAAGCCAGACGGTGGTTTGAAAAATCGCCGTCGGAGAGTCCCGACGAGCGTGTGGCAATGCGTTGCCTGGCTGAACTGCCGGTGGAACAGCGCGAGGTCATCGTGCTGAAAATCTGGCACGGCTGCACCTTCGAGGAGATTGCCGAGTTGCTGGAAATTCCGCCCAACACGGCTTCGGGCCGGTATCGTTACGGTTTGCAGAAAATCAGACTCCGATTGGAAGGAGCAAATTATGAAAGAGATGAATCTGTCAGAAACCCGGTTGCATTCATGGCAACCGCGTCGCCCCTCGGCGGGACTTAAACACCGCATTTTTGTCGCGCCACCGGTCACCCTCCATATCGGGGCGTGGACGCTGCGGTGTCTGGCGCCGGCTACAGCTTGTTTGCTGGTTGTATTGGCGGTGCTCAATCATGGCAGCAGCGTTCCCGGCGGCCCCGCGCGGCATGACTTTTTCGTGGGTATGATCGGGAGCAACCAGATTGCGTATTTGCCGGGCAATTATCAGCAGGAACAAAACTGCTATTCACCCCTCACTTTTGAATGGACAAATCGTGGCGGTTCCGTTCCAAGTATAGGCTCTTTTTCGCCGAACAAGGCGAAAAATTGATCACGCATGGGAAAAGCAGTCAATAAACCAAAACAAGCCACGCCGGCCACGGCGAGTGCGAAAGCGCCCCCGCCAGTCGCGCCACCGGTGCGCGTGCCTCCGCTGTTCCGCGCCATCGACTGGTTGACGCTGGCCATCACTGTGGCGGTGGTGTGGACGACCTACTTCGTGATGTTGGCTACCGAGCTGACATTGGAGGACTCCGGCGAACTGGTGACGGGTTCCTTTTATGCCGGAATTCCTCATCCGCCCGGTTATCCGGTGTGGACGATGTACAGCTGGCTTTGGACGACGTTGCTGAAAGTGGGCAGCATCGAATGGCGGGTGGCAGTGGGTCAAGCCACCTCCGGCGCGCTGGCCTGCGGTCTCATTGCCCTCATGGTTTCCCGCGGCAGCAGCATGCTCATGGAAGGCATCGAGGAGCTGAAAAACATGACCGGCAGATGGGAAAACGCCATTTGCATCGTCTCGGGCTGTGTCGCGGGTTTGCTGGTGGGCTACGACGGTTTCATGTGGGGCGAGTCGGTTGTCGTGAATCGCATTGCTGTGTTCAGTGTCCCGTGGTTTATGATGGTGCTGCTCTGCCTGTTGCGGTGGATTTACGCGCCGCATCAAACGCGTTATATCTACTGGGCGCTTTTTCTCTACGGCATTTGCATCACCACTCACCAAAGCCTGCTCGTGGCGTCCATCGGCATCGAGGTCACTCTCGCAGCCGGCAATCCCCGGCTGGGACGTGACGTGTTCCTCGGCAATTTTGTCATTTACATGATTTACAATCTGGTTTTGCTTGCGACCGGCCAGCAGATTTTCCAAAACATCGCCGCCAAGCCAGGATTGCTCATCCTCTTCCACGCCGTCGGATTGGGCTCACTTATTGTCAGCGGTTGGCTGGCGGTCTGGACAAAGACGAAAGGCATCGAAATTGGGCGTAACCTGGCCTTGCTCGCGGCGGTCGGATCCTTCGTGCTCATGTTCCTCTACAGCGGCAAGGATTCCGGTTTGTTTGTGGCGTTTGGCGTTGCTGGTGTGGCTGCCGTCGGGCTGTTCATTTATCTCGCCTGGAAAACATGGCATTTGGGAAGAGAGTGGCTGGTGGTGACAATCATGGGCCTTCTTTGGATTCTGGGTGTCTCGTTCTATTTTTACATGCCCGTTTCGGGCATGACCAATCCTCCCATGCAATGGGGTTATCCACGCACGGTCGAAGGGTTCTTCCACGCCCTGACCCGCGGTCAGTACGAACAGCCCAGCCCCACCAATGTCTTTGCCGACCCCGGCCGGTTCATTGGCCAGTTGGGGATGCTCATCGGGGGCACCGCCGACGAGTACACCTGGGTGTTCATTCTTATCGCACTGGTGCCATTCTTGTTTTTCTTCAAGCTGCAAAAACGTGAGCGGGTCTGGCTCATCTGTCTCACCGCGATCTATCTCTGCGTTGGCGTGCTGCTGCTGATCCTGCTGAACCCGTCACCCGACCTTGCCTCGTCAGACCTCATCAAGGTGTTTCTCATCTCCTCCCATACGATTGTCGCCATTCTCATCGGCTACGGATTGGCGCTGATCGCCGCGTATATGGCGACGCATTACCAAAGGTTCCGTCGCTGGGGATTGCTCGGCGGTGGCGTCGCCACGTTGCTGGCGCTGTATTCGCTGATGAATACGACCGCCAAACACTACTTCGGTTCCTCCGGCCAAATTCGCCTTTCCTGGCTTCCAGAATGGGTCGGCCAAACGTTTACTTTTGGTCCCAAAGGCCAGGTCAGCTTTTCCGAATTGCCGCACTGGATCGCCCAGGCCTTTGCCAAAGACCAATACGGTCTGCCCATCTTCGCCGGTCTCATCCTGGTGGGTTTGGCGTTCGTCTTCACCCTGGCACTGCTGGCTTATCGCAGCCGTGCCCCGCTGCTGATCGCGCTGGCACTTTTCACTGCCATGCCGTTGTGCTCCGCCTTGTCCCACTGGTTCAGCAGCGAACAACGCGACCACTGGTTCGGTTACTGGTTCGGGCACGACATGTTCACCCCGCCGTTCAAGGGAGCCGATGGCAAACCGCTTTACCCGGAAATGACCAAGGACGCCATTCTCTTTGGCGGCACGGATCCGGGCCGGTTCTGCCCGACTTACATCATCTTCGTCGAGAGTTTCACGCCGCATGATTGCCAGCCAGTGCAGGACCAGAAATTTGATCGCCGGGATGTTTACATCATCACCCAGAACGCCCTGGCCGACGGCACGTATTTGTGTTATCTCCGCGCGCAGTACAACCGGAGCAAACAGATTGATCCGCCCTTCTTCCAGGAATTGCTCCGGTCGGCCAAGGAAAAAGAGCTGAATTACAAGACCAACCTCCTGGCCCGGCTCGTGTCTCCGCTCGACAGGGTGTTCATGGACCTCGGAGCACGGGTCGAAAAACGTCGCCGGACCTTCACGTCGTGGTTTACGGACAAAGACTTCACTGATCTGCCCGCATTCGCGGCCAAGCTGCGTCCTGCCGCCAATCAGGATCCGCTTTCCAAATGGCTTTACGAGAACTTCAGCAAGGAAACACAGGACCTTGTCGCCGGCAGCCAGAGCGATCCGGCCCGCCTCCGCAAGGCGCTGGAAAAGGATCTGAACTGGCTGTTGGACCGCGACCTCCAAATCAAGAAGAGCCTCAAGGCCAAACAACAGGAGAAGGATGCCGTGGACGAGGAAATCGCCGATGACAGCAACTCCGAACGGTTGCGTCAGAAACAGGAACAACTTGCGAAAGAGATTGCCGACCTTTCCAAGGCTGAACCGCTGTTCACGGCCAGCCATTTCCAAAAAGTCAAACTTTCGGATTACATTCTTCGGTTCGTCGCTCAGGACCCCCAAAGTGACACGCGCATCCGTTTGAACCGCCTGCTGCTGGAAGAGGCCTATCCCAAAGAAATCGCCCGGAGCCTCGGCGGCGTCTATCCCGACCGTGAGATTTACATCCCCTCGCCGGACGATTCCCAGCACTGCTTCAACGATTACCTCGAGGACGCCAGGCGACGGATGCAACTGAACCAGCTCAGACCCGGCGAAGATGTGCATGTCGCCGACAATCGGGTGCAGGTCGGCGGGCAGGTCGCTGTCATGAGCATCAACGGACTGCTTTGCAAGGTCATTTTCGACAACAATCCCGAAAACGAGTTTTTCATCGAGGAAAGCTTCCCGCTGGACTGGATGTATCCCTACCTGACGCCCTACGGTGTCATCATGAAAATCAACCGCCAGCCTCTGACTGAATTGTCGGAGGATGTCTTCAAGCGCGACCACGAGTTCTGGAAGCAGTTTTCGACGCGGCTTATCGGCGACATCATTGATTACGACACGCCGATCAAGCAGGTCGTCGAGTGGATCGAGAAGACCTACCTGCGCCACGATTTCACCGGCTTCAAAGGCGACCGCAAATTCATCCGCGATAAAGACGCGCAGAAGTCATTTTCCAAGCTCCGCAGTTCCATCGGCGGCATCTATGCATGGCGCATCGGCGCCGGCCAATCCGCTTGTCCGGCGGAATATCGCCCGAAGACCAATGAGGAATTTCAGCGGATGCTCAAGGAAGCCGATTTCAGCTTCCTTCAATCGTTCGCGTTTTGTCCTTACAGCCCTGAGGCCGTATTCCGTTACATCCATCTCCTCACGCAATTCAACCGGGTTGATGACGCGCTCCTTATTGCTGAAACCTGTCTCAAACTCGACCCTTACAATGGCCAGGTGAGTGATCTCGTGGATCGTTTGCGCGAAGCCAAAAAGCAGGAGCACCAGGTTGACCAGTTTCGAAGCAACCTCCAGCGCCTGGAAGATGAAGTCCAAAAAAACCCGGCAAACTCCCGGGCGGCGCTCAGCCTGGCTGCCGCGTACCTGCAAGCGCAGCAAACCAACCGCGCCATGGATATGCTCGATCGCGTGGTGAAGCAGACCAATGTGGAAGCCACCGTCTTGGTGGCCGCGGCACAAACGTACCTCCAAATGCGGCAAACCAACCACGCCACCGAAATTTTCGACCGCGTGGTGAAGCAAACCAACCCAGACGTCACGGCTGTGGCGGTGGTGGCGCAAACCTATGCGCAATTAGACAACCTGCCGAAGCTTGAAGTCACCCTTGAAAAACTGGTCGCACTTGCGCCTGACCAACCCGAAACCTGGTACGATCTGGCCGCGCTGAAAGGCGTGATGGGGAATTCAGGCGACGCGTTGCAGGCGCTCCGCCACGCCGTGGAGTTGAGCAACGAACGGCTCAAACACGACCCCAAAGCCCGCAACCTGATCGAGGAAGCGCGCAAGGATCAACGCTTTGATGTCATCCGTTTGTTGCCTGAGTTCCAGCAACTCATCCCCACCAAGTAGCTCCAAACACCCGCAATGCCGCGCACGGGCACATGACAGTTGCCCGCGAACGCTCAATCGTCTAATGTTTGCGACTTGGAATATTTTTGCGCTTGAAACGGAACGCATGAAGAAAACAGCGTCTCATCCTCACAAGCCGGTCGCCGCCACGACGCCGGCACCGGCTGCTCCCGCCACCGCCTCGGAAGCCGCGATGCCCGTCGAACCGGCCCCTTTGATGCCGGAACAGGTGGAAGAACTCAAGAGCCGCGCGGCCAAGGCTGACGAACATTGGGACCGGCTGCTCCGGACCGCCGCCGAATTTGAGAATTTCAAAAAGCGCGCGGCACGCGAACGGCAGGAAGCCGTCAAATTTGCCAACGAATCGCTCCTCCAAAAACTCATCCCGGTGCTGGACAGCTTCGAGATGGCCCAAGCGGCGGCGCAAAACAACAATGAAAGCGGCCAAAACCAGTCCCTCCAGGCCGGCATCGCGATGATTCAGCAGCAATTGAAGGGCGCGTTGGTCGAGGCGGGTTTGGAAGAAGTGGACGCCAGTGGCAAACCGTTCGATCCGAATTTGCACGAGGCCATCTCCCAACAGGAAACCGCAGACGCACCCGAAGGCCAGGTCGTGCAACAACTTCGCAAGGGTTACAAACTGCGCGAGCGCCTGCTCCGTCCGGCCAGCGTCATCGTTGCCAAAAAACCTGCGGCCAATTCGTAATTCGTAATTCGCAATTTCCCATGGCCAAGCGTGACTATTACGAAGTCCTCGGCGTTGGCCGCGACGCCGACGAAGAGGAAATCAAGAAGGCTTACCGCAAACTGGCGCTCAAGTACCATCCCGGACAAAAATCCCGGCGACAAAACCGCCGAGGAAAAATTCAAGGAACTGGGCGAAGCCTACGAAGCGCTTGAGCGACCCGCAAAAACGCGCCGCCTACGACCAATACGGCCACGCCGCCTTCGATCCGCGCGCCCGCGCCGGCCGGACGGCGGTTTCCCGGCGGATTCCACGATCCGTTCGAAATTTTCCGCGAGGTCTTCGGCGGCGGCGCGGCACCATCTTCGACGATTTCTTCGGCGGCGGCCGCGCCGACCCAACCCAACCGCAACGCGGCTACGACTTGCGCTACGATCTGGAAATCGGATTCGAAGAGGCCGCGCAAGGTTGCGAAAAGGAAATCACCGTGACCAAACCCGAGCGGTGCGATGTTTGCCAGGGCTCGGGCGCGGAGGCGGGCTCGCGAATGCAAACGCTGCCCCACCTGCGGCGGTCGCGGCCAGGTCATCAGTTCGCGCGGCATTTTCAGCATCGCGCAGACGTGCCCGCACTGCCAAGGCGCCGGGCGCGTCGTGGAGCGGCCCTGCAAAGCCTGCGACGGCGAAGGCCGCCACGAGCGGCATCCAAAATCAAACTCCGCATCCCCGCCGGCGTGGACACCGGCTCGCGCCTGCGCTCCGCCGGCAACGGCGAGGCCGGATTGCGCGGCGGCCCGCCCGGCGATCTTATACGTCGTGCTCCACGTCCAGCCCCACGAATTGTTCCACCGCGACGGCGACGATTTGCTTTGCGAAGTCCCGGTCAGTTTTGTGCAGGCCGCGCTCGGCGCGGAAATCGAAGTGCCGACGCTTGAGGGCAGGGCGCGTCATCAAAATTCCTGCCGGCACGCAGGCCGGCACGATGTTCCGCATCAAGGGCAAAGGCATCAAAAATGTGCAAGGCTATGGCCGCGGCGACCTGCATGTGCGCCTCAACATCGAAGTGCCTGCCCACCTGACTGCGGCGCAAAAGGCCAAATTGCAGGAATTCGCCGAAGCGTGCGACGAGAACGTCAATCCGCTCAGCAAAAACTTTCTTGAAAAGGCCAAGAATCTGTTCCGCTAGTCTAACGACCTTCGACCTGAGACTTGAGACTTGAGACCTGAGACCTGAGACTTATAGTCATGCACCGTTTCTATCTGCCGCCCGGACAATGCGCCGGTGATGCGTTGCGGTTGACCGACCGCGAGGCGCATCACGCTTTGCACGTCCTGCGCCTCCACCCGGCGGAGCTGGTGATGGTGCTCGATGGCGCCGGGCGCGAATTTCTTTGCGAAGTTACGGAATGCCGTCGCGATTCGGCTCACACTTTCGGTCATTCAGAAAAAAACAATTCCGGCCCTGCCCTGCCAAATCACGCTGCGCAAGCCATGCCCAAGGGAAAAATCATCGAAGACATCATCGAGAAAGCCGTCGAACTGGGCGTGGCCCGCATCGTGCCGCTGCTGTCCGAACGCGTGACCGCGCGCCTCGACGACGGACGCCGCCGCGCACAAGGCCGAAAAATGGCGCACGTCGCAATCGAAGCGATCAAGCAGTGCGGATCGGCCTGGCTGCCGCAGGTGGAACACGCCGCTGACACCTCAACAATTCCTCGAGCGCAAGGAACAATTCGAACTGGCCTTGGTGGGTTCGCTGCAAGCCGACCGCCGCCATCCCCGCGAAGTCTTGCACGAATTTCAAACCAGGCACTGGAAGACTGCCGCGCACGCGTTTGCGTCTGGATCGGCCCGGAAGGCGACTTCACGCCCGAAGAGTTGAACGCCATCCAACGCGCGGGTGCGCAGCCCATCTCGCTGGGCCGGCTCGTTCTTCGCGTTGAGACCGCAGCGATTTATTGCCTGTCCATTTTGAATTACGAACTTCTGGCGCAGTGACGCTTGGGGTTGGGGATCGGACCATCCCGGCGCTGGAATGGGGTATTTATCGTCGCCATATTCGGCAGGAATCCCGACCTAAATTTGGCTGGACAAGTCGCGCTACGTCGTCGCCAACAAAATGGATGAAGCTGCCGCCGAAAAGAATTTGAAGCAGTTCAAAATCAAAATCACAAAAGTGGGCGGCTGCACCACGGCGCGGAAAAACCATGTCAGCGCTCGGAACTGATTTTTTTAGAAACTCAACTCGATAAAATCTCCCGGCTTGAGCGCGTTTACGCTGTCAGCAACCTTGTTCGTGTGTTTTTGAATTTCCGGCCAACTGGTTGTCGGCAAAACCAGAATCGCCAGCCGTCTGGCGGTAAGATTTTGCTGGTAACGAAGGTTTTGATCAGTCGTGATGAACACATCGAAAGATTTTTCCGCTGCGGCCAGCAAATCGCCGTTGCTCAATTTTGCCCAGCCCATTTCATAAGCAGTGGAAATTTCATGGCCGGCGAGACGACGGCGCAATGGCACAGGCGTGCCGTGATCAAAAAGGATTTTCATGCGCGCGAATTACGCGACCGCTAGGCTTTGTCCGGCGTGTTCCAGCACGGCCTCGACCTGTTCGCGGGTCACGCCGGGAAACCATTCCAGAAAATTGTCCACCGTCGCGCCGTCTTCGAGATTCTCAAACAACGCCGCCACCGGCACGCGCGTGCCTTTGAACAGCCACGCGCCGCTGACTTTGCCGGTGATGCGTTCAACCGCGGCACATTTGCTCCAATCCAACATGACCAGACAATAACTTTGAATCACCACGACGGCAAGGGCTGACTTGGCGCAAAGCAACTTCGTTTTGCCGACTCGACGAAAGCCGGTTGGCTGGCTATCTTTTCCAACATGACCGAAACCGTGGCCTCCAAGAATGGCGCAGCCATCCGCCTCACGGATGAACGGTGGGCGCACATCACCGAGGAACACGCCGAGCTGGCCGGTTTGAAATGGGATGTTCTTGAAACGGTGGGCGAGCCGGAACGGATTCTGGCCGGCGGCGCGGACGAACGGCTTGCGCTCAAAAAACAAACCGATGGCAAAATCCTCGTGGTCGTGTATCGTGAGGACGTTGACGACGGCTTTGTCATCACCGCGTTTTTGACGCGCCGCGAAGCCTCGCTCAACCGGAGAAAACAATTATGGCCGTAGCCGAAATCAACGAATATGTGAAGATGCTGGCCACCGTGAAAGGCACGCCGCATCGCTACCTCTGGTCGTCCTACGACGCCGAGGCCGACGTGCTTTACATCAACTTCAAAAAGCCCAGCCACGCCACCGACAGCGAGCTGACCGACGACGACATCCTGGTGCGCTACGAAAACGACGAAGTGGTGGGGTTGACCGTGCTGCACGCCAGCAAGCGTTGAGCGCAAGTTTTCTGAAAGCCGTAGGGCTGGCCTCTTTGTAGAAACCGGATTCAATGGATTTCAAGCTCCGTTCAGGAGCGAAATGGTGGCTGCCTGCAAAGGCTGGCCGTCCGCAAGGACTATGCCGCCGCGACGGGGCTGAAGATTTTTTGGCGATGGCGTTTCTACAACGATGCCGCGCCGACGGCGCCAAAGCCTCTGTCCGTAAAAAGCGGGCTGCGCACCAAGGCGCGGAAGAATTGTGTCAATGCTCGGGACTGAACCATTTAGAGCCGCACCAATGAAAGCTCATGGCCATAAGCGCACCCGATAGAATCGCTGCCTGTCTGAACCAACCACATCTGTTGCGGACACGGAATTATTGGTGCCGGGATGGGGCTGCCGAGGTCAATCCAGTTGGGCGGGACGAGGTTTGTGGTGTATTGCAGTTGATACGTCTGGCCGGACACGGCGCTCCATGTGAAAGTGTAGAGGTTGTTGCTGGCCGTGAACACCGGCGTAATGGGCGGCAACTGCAAACTCAACGTGACCACGCTGCTGGTGACGCAACCATACGGGCTGGACACCACCACGTCATACGCCCCGGCATTGCCGTAACTCACATCATTCAATACGAGTGTTGGGCTTGGAAAGACTACTTCGTGGATGCGGTTGTTATCGGTATCCGCAATGAACAGGTTGCCGGTGGCGTCCACCGCCACGCCACTGGGGCGAAACAATTCCGCATTGGTCGCCGCGCCCCCGTCACCGAAGTAGGGTCCTAAGCCGTTGTCATACCCGTTGCCCGCCACGGTGGTGATAATCCCGTTGATGCCCACTTTGCGGATGCATTGTTACCTGAATCCGCAATGAACAGGTTGCCGGTGGCATCCACCGCCACGCCCTCGGGCCTATACAATTCCGCATTGGTCGCCGCGCCTCCGTCGCCGGAAAAACCACCGTATCCATAGGGAGTTGTATAGCCATTCCCCGCCACGGTGGTGATAATTCCGTTGGTGCCCACCTTGCGGATGCGGTTGTTTCCTAAATCCGCAATGAACAGGTTGCCGATGGTGTCCACCGCCACGCCATAGGGATAGTTCAATTCCGCATTGGTCGCCGCGCCCCCGTCGCCGGAGTAACCACCTTGTCCATACTCGTTTGTATAACCGTTGCCTGCCACCGTGGTGATAATCCCGTTGGTTCCCACCTTGCGGATGCGGTTGTTTCCTGAATCCGCAATGAACAGGTTGCCGATGGCGTCCACCGCCACGCCAGCGGGATAAGCCAATTCCGCATTGGTCGCCGCGCCCCCGTCGCCGGCGTAACCGTTTGTCCCGTTGCCCGCCACCGTGGTGATAATCCCGTTGGTTCCCACCTTGCGGATGCGCTCGTTATCGGTATCCGCAATGAACAGGTTGCCGGTGGCATCCACCGCCACGCCTTCGGACAAATTCAATTCCGCATTGGTCGCCGCGCCGCCGTCGCCGGAAAAACCACCGTATCCATAGGGAGTTGTATAGCCATTCCCCGCCACGGTGGTGATAATCCCGTTGGTGCCCACCTCGCGGATGACATTGTTTTCCGAGTCCGCAATGAACAGGTCGCCGCTGGCGTCCACCGCCACGCCACCTGGCCAATACAATTCCGCATTGGTCGCCGCGCCCCCGTCGCCGGGATAATAGCCTCCACCGCCCGCCACCGTGGTAATGATGCCGTTGGGGAGGTTGGTTCCGTTCAGTTGCCATTGGTAACTAAAGGGGCCGGTGCCCGTCACCGATACGGCAAAAGTCACATTGCTTCCGACCGGAACCACAACCAGATTATTCGTCGGTTGAAGCGTTATATCACTGGGAGGACTACCCACCGTCAGCACCAATCCCTGCGTCGCCGTCTCGGACAATGTGTCCGTCACTTTCACGGTGAAATTGAACGTCCCGTCGGTCGTCGGCGTCCCGGAGATCATGCCGTTGGTCGCCAGAGCCAATCCCGGAGGCAATGCGCCCGAAATATTTGTCCAACTATAGGGCGGCTGGCCGCCGGAAGCCGCCAATGTCTGGTTGTAGGCCACACCATTCGTCCCGTCAGGCAATGAAGTCGTGGTCACTTGCAGCGGGCAGGATGGTCAAATTGACCACGCTGCTGGTGACACAGCCATACGGGTTGGACACCACCACGTCATACTCCCCGGCATTTCCGTCACCCACATCATTCAATACCAGTGTCGGGCCTGGAAAAACTACTTTGCGGATTACGTTGTTACCTAAATCCGCAATGAACAGATTGCCGGTGGCGTCCACCGCCACGCCTTCAGGCAAATCCAATTCCGCATTGGTCGCCGCGCCCCCGTCGCCGGAGTAGCCAGCTCTCCCGTTGCCCGCCACCGTGGTGATAATCCCGTTGGTTCCCATCTCGCGGATGACATTGTTACCTATATCCGCAATGAACAGGTTGCCGGTGGCGTCCACCGCCACGCCATCAGGCAAATCCAATTCCGCATTGGTCGCCGCGCCCCCGTCGCCGGAATAGCCGCCAAGAGACGGGTAGCTCGCCGTTGCCCGCCACCGTGGTGATAATCCCGTTGGTGCCCACCTCGCGGATGCGGTTGTTTTCCGATCCGCAATGAACAGGTTGCCGGTGGCATCCACCGCCACGCCAGCGGGATAATTCAATTCCGCATTGGTCGCCGCGCCGCCGTCGCCGGAGTAGCCTGCATGTCCGTTGCCCGCCACCGTGGTGATAATCCCGTTGGTGCCCACCTTGCGGATGCGGTTGTTACCAGAATCCGCAATGAATAGGTTGCCGGTGGCGTCCACCGCCACGCCAGCGGGATAAGGCAATTCCGCATTGGTCGCCGCGCCGCCGTCGCCGGAGTAGCCTTCTGTCCCGTTGCCCGCCACCGTGATGATGATCCCGTTGGTTCCCACCTTGCGGATGCGCTCGTTATAGGTATCCGCAATGAACAGGTTGCCGGTGGCGTCCACCGCCACGCCATAGGGACTATCAATTCGGCATTGGTCGCCGTGCCCCCGTCGCCGGAAAAACCACCGTATCCATACTCGTTTGACCATACACTTATGTAGCCGTTGCCCGCCACCGTGGTGATAATCCCGTTGATGCCCACTTTGCGGATGCGCTGGTTATCTGAATCCGCAATGAATAGGTTGCCGCTGGCGTCCACCGCCACGCCACGTGGCCGATACAATCCCGCATTGGTCGCCACGCCTCCGTCGCCAGAGTAACCGTAACCGTAGCTTACATTGCCCGCCACCGTGGTAATGATGCCGTTGGGGAGGTTGGTTCCGTTCAGTTGCCATTGGTAACTGAAGGGGCCGGTGCCCGTCACCGAAACGGCCAAAGTCACATTGCTTCCGACCGGGACCGCAACCGAATTATTCGTCGGTTGAAGCGAAACGATCTGAGGGAGCCCGACACCACCGTCAAAGCCAAAGCCTGCGTCGCCGTGTCGGACAATGCGTCGGTCACCTTGACGGTGAAATTGAAGGTCCCGTTGGTCGTCGGCGTACCGGAAATCACGCCGTTGGTTGCCAGCGTCAATCCCGGCGGCAACACGCCGGAACTGTTCGTCCAACTGTAGGGCGGTTGGCCGCCGGAAACAGACAATGTCTGGCTGTAGGCCACGCCATTCGTCCCGTTGGGCAATGAAGTTGTCGTCACTTGCAATGGCGTGATGGTCAAATTGACCACGCTGCTGGTGACGCTGCCATACGGGCTGGACACCACCACGTCATACGCCCCGGCATTTCCGACACCCACATCATTCAATACCAGCGTCGGGCCTTGGAAAGACTACTTTGCGGATGCCGTTGTTATAGTATCCGCAATGAACAAGTTGCCGGTGGCATCCACCGCCACGCCATCGGGATAATACAATTCCGCATTGGTCGCCGCGCCCCCGTCGCCGGAGTAGCCGGTTGTCCCGTTGCCCGCCACGGTGGTGATAATCCCGTTGGTTCCCACCTCGCGGATGACGCTGTTACCGTCATCCCCAATGAACAGGTTGCCGGTTGCGTCCACTGCCACGCCAAAGGGATTCTGCAATTCAGCATTGGTCGCCGCGCCCCCGTCGCCGGAGTAGCCGTTTGTCCCGTTGCCCGCCACCGTGGTGATAATCCCGTTGGTGCCCACCTCGCGGATGCGGTTGTTATCCTAGTCCGCAATGAACAGGTTGCCGGTGGTGTCCACCGCCACGCCACTGGGAGAAATCAATTCCGCATTAGTGGCCGCGCCCCCGTCGCCAGAGTAGCCTAATTACCGTTGCCCGCCACCGTGGTGATAATCCCGTTGGTTCCCACCTTGCGGATGCGGTTGTTACCCCTATCCGAAATGAACAGATTGCCGGTGGCGTCCACCGCCACTCCACTGGGACGAATACAATTCCGCATTGGTCGCCGCGCCCCCGTCGCCGGAGTAGCCTTTTGTCCCGTTGCCCGCCACCGTAGTAATAATTCCGTTGGTGTCCACCTTGCGGATGCGGTTGTTACCATAATCCGCAATGAACAGGTTGCCGGTGGCGTCCACCGCCACGCCAGAGGGTCGAACAATTCCGCATTGGTCGCCGCGCCCCCGTCGCCGGAGTAACCGTCTGTCCCGTTGCCCGCCACCGTGGTGATAATCCCGTTGGTTCCCACCTTGCGGATGCGATGTTTGACTCATCCGCAATGAACAGGTTGCCGGTGGCGTCCACAGCCACGCCTTGGGATCAATACAATTCCGCATCGGCCGCCGCGCCCCCGTCGCCGGAGTAACCGTTTGTCCCGTTGCCCGCCACCGTGGTGATGATTCCTTGGGGAGGTTGGTTCCGTTCCGTTGCCATTGGTAACTGAAAGGGCCGGTGCCCGTCACCGATACGGAAAAACTCACATTGCTTCCGACCGGCGACCTCAACCAAATTATTCGTCGGTTGAAGCGTTATATCACTGGGGGGGCTACCCACCGTCAGCGCCAACGCCTGCGTCGCCGTGTCGGACAATGTATCCGTGACTTCCACGATGAAATTGAACGTCCCATTGGTCGTCGGCGTCCCGGAGATCACGCCGTTGGTCGCCAGCGTCAATCCTGGCGGCAATGCGCCGGAACTGTTCGTCCAATTATAGGGTGTCTGGCCACCGATAGCCGCCAATGTCTGGTTGTAAGCCACGCCATTCGTCCCGCTTGGCAGAGCAACCGTGGTCACTGCGATTGCAAACGAAATGCTGAACACCGTGCCAACACCCGAACTGCCGCCATCATACGTCGTCCCATACAGGGTGTTGCCCGATAAAATCAATCCGGCAAACGGATTAGCTCCGTCGCTGTTGGTGCCGGTATTGGGATCAGTTGCCGTGAAACTATACAAGTTCGTAAAACCCGTGCCATTGGTGTTGACGGCGAACACCGTGCCATAGTCCCAACTGCCTCCTTCCTCCGCTGTTCCGTACAGGGTGTTGCCCGATAAAATCAATCCGGCATAAGGATTAGCTCCGTCGCTCCCAGTGAAACTATGCAGGTTCGTAAAACCCGTGCCATTGGTGTTGACGGCGAACACCGTGCCATTCTGGAAACGCCAGTCCGAACTGCCGCCATCCTCCGCCGTTCCATACAGGGTGTTGCCCGATAAAATCAATCCGGCAATAGGATTAGCTCCGTCGCTCCCAGTGAAACTATGCAGGTTCGTAAAACCCGTGCCATTGGTGTTGACTGCGAATACCGTGCCAGCGTCCGAACTGCCGCCACCACGCGCCGTCCCATACAAGGTGTTGCCCGATAAAATCAATCCGGCATCAGGATTAGCTCCGTCGGCATTGGTATAATGAGTGTAGAAGTCGCATTCTGTGAAACTATGCAGGTTCGTAAAACCCGTGCCATTGGTGTTAACGGCGAACACCGTGCCCTCGCCCGAACTGCCGCCATTCGCTGCCGCCCCATACAGGGTGTTGCCCGATAAAATCAATCCGGCATAAGGATTTGCTCCGTCGCTGTTGGTGCCCGTGTTGGGATCAGTTGCGGTGAAATTGTGAAGAGTGGTAAAGCCGCTGCCATTGGTGTTGACGGCGAACACGGTGCCATTGCCCAAATTGCCGCCATACGGTGCCGTCCCATACAGGGTGTTGCCCAATAAAATCACGGCCTGCGGATAAGCTCCGTCGCTGTTGGTATAAACCCCATAACTGTTGGTATTTTCCAATGCCGAGAAGCTGTACAGGTTCATATAATAGCCGTTGGTGTTGAGAGCGAAGACCACGCCATTGCCAGAGGTGCCGCCCACCACTGTCGTCCCATACAAGGTGCTGCCCGATAAAATCAATCCGGCTTCCGGCGTATCTCCGTCGTAACTAGCGAAACTAAAGTTATGCAGCGTCGTGAAAGTCTGTGCTGTCACGTGGCCAGTTAGTAGCAAGCTGAAACCGGCTATCAGCATGGGCAGAAGGAATAGATTTTTAATTTGAGTTTTCATCTGAATTCTTTTGTCGGTTCTGATTTTTTGGTGGGGCGAGCGTCCCCGTCCCGCATTGCGGGATCAGGAGTCTCGTCCCAGCGTTTTTGCAGGAGTCGAGGTAACGAGATTCAAATTTTGTTTTCAACTTATTGGTTTCGATTAGAGACTCCTCACGTCGTCTCCTGCTTCATTTTGCCGGTGTTGGTTGCGGCAGAGTCGGTGGCGCGTGGTTGCCGCCGTGGTCGGGCGGGAAAATGCCGAGCAGAAATTCACAGGGCTTGTTTGCTCCATATGTGACTATCAATTTCCAGGCGTCCGTCCAAGACTTTGGACGCGGTAATAGGTCTGGCTGTTTGTCGCCGGATAGGGTGAAACAGGAACCGAGAAGGGCTTGGCCAAAGGCGTCCAGTCACTATTTGTCAGCCATTCATTGGTTCCGGATGTTGCGTTAAAATTAGTTGCAAAGTACTGAATTTCGTAAGTTGAACGGGGAATTGCACCCCAACTCAGCCAAATGAGATTGTTTGATGGGGACATGGATAGTTGCGCGGGAAGAAGCGGCACGACATTCAGCCAGTTGCACGCATCAGGACCGCCATAAGCACCCAGATCGGGAAAGTTCGTTGCGATTGAGGGGGGAAAGCACATATTTCCATACGCGTTATTTGGCGTGCCCGCGTTGACACATGGCGAACTGTTAGTCAGGTGAAAATCGTTCGTGGAGGTGAAGAGGGGGTTTTGAGAGATGTTGTAAGAGTAGTCGGCAGGAGTTCCATTGCGATTTATCAATGCGGCCCACGAGCCATACGTTCCCTGATAGCCGGTAAAGTTTGTGGCGTTGGCATAAAAATCGTTGTATTCAACCGTGCGCGAAAGCGTGCCCGTATCCACGACGGCATTGGTGCAACGATAGAAAATATTGTCCATAATAGTGGCATCCCATGGATCTATCGCGTTAAAACCACCAAAGCAATTCACAATTGTGTTGTTCAAGAACAACGGTTGACCCCCAGAGTAGCGATTGTCACCAAGTGTCAAGAGGAACGCGGAGCCTGTAAGGTTTTGAAAGATATTACCGCTAATAATTGGGCTTGCTTGACCCCCATACCAAATCACCATAACACACCCGTTGCTCGTGTTAAAAAAGGAGCAATTTTTGATGATTGGATTTAGGCCAACCCAAACCCCGCAATTGCCAAAAAAAGCTTGTGAAATGCAATTACTAAAAGTGCAGTTCAACATTTCAGCCCCAGCCAGATAATAGCCTGTGTTATTGTTAATGGTCACAGCAAGTGCTGTTTGTGCGTTTTTGAAATCGCAATAGTGAAAGCGATTCGTTGTGCCAGGCGGATCGTTGAGCGAAATGCTGTTCCAATAAGATGTCCCGGTGACGGGTGACTCGAAGGTGATTCTCTGCGTTGGTGTGCCAATAGCAGTAATCGTGCTGCCACTTGCTGTAAATGTCACATTCGATCCGATCCAAATAACCACGCCCGGTTGAATTGTGAGGTTTGTCCCAGCGGCGAGAGAACAGTTTCCGGCAATAATATAGTCAGGATAGTTGCCTGTCGGTGCCCAAGTGCCGCCAGGAACGGTCGGGCCGGATATAATTGTCTGCGCGCTTGCGAACGAAGCTAGGCCAAAGAAGATACCTGTCCCCAACGCCAGCAGCCGCGTGGTCAAGGGAATGCGCATGACGGAGCAGTTTGATTTGAGTTCTTTTGTTTTCATAATCCGATGATTTATTATCTGGTTGTTGATAATTGGTTTCAAATTTCAATTCCACTCCGCCGCCGCGATGCCCCGGACACATCGCTCCATTGGTCGGCGTGGGCGTTAAAAGTTTATTGTTTGTTTTTCATTTTGCCGGTGGAGTTTGTGGCGGCGCTGGTGTTGGCGGCGTTGAACCGCCGCTGGGCGGAAAGGTGTTGAGCCGGAATTCGTCGCGGACACCGGCGTTGGCGGGGTCGGTGGCCGGCCATTGCAGGTCAGCGGCGTTTTGAATGGTCAGAAGTTTTTCGTAGAGTTCACTGGCGTCGGTGTTCTTCGTGGTCGTGGAATCTTTTGCGCCGCTTTTGGCGGTTTGTTGTGTGGCGGTGGCCGGGCCAAAGGTTTGTCGCACGGTGGTGAAGGCGGTGGTTTCAGCATCCGTCCAGCCTTTGAGTTTGAGCGCGGCAAGGTTGCTTTGCACGGAAGCGAGAATGATATCGGCGCGGCCAAGAATCGAGCCGAGGTCGTTTTTATCGTGCGCACCCATCTGAAATTCCTGATGCAGCTTTACGGTCTGGCCGGGAAAGGCGAGTTTGGCGGTCTTGCGCGCCTGGTTCATGCAATGGAGCAGCGTGTCGAGATTCGCGCTTTGGGCAGTGGTGAGGTTGCCGAGTTCGCCCTTGGCATTTTTCTGGCCGGTGACATCGGCGGTGATTTTTCCGAGCAAAGTCCTGGCGTCGGAAATGTAATTGGCGAGCAGGCGCTGCGTGATTTGGGGATGCGCCTGTGCGGCTGCGACGATGAGGTTGCCGTTGTAAGTCAGCGTGGCGATGGGGAAGTGCGGGCGATGGTTGCTCATGGTTGGTTCAAGGTTCAGGGTTTTTGGTTTGGGGTTAACTTCGTAAATCGCTCTGCGGCAGAAGATTGTGAATTGTGTCAGGCGGAGACAAATTCGCGGCAAGACCTCCCGAATTCGCGGCAAAGCCAGCCAAATTTGCGGCAGCCGTTCCCAAAACCGCGGCGGAGGGTTTCAATTTCGCGGCAGGACTTCCCAAAATACGGCAACGAATGCGAGATTTGCGGCAGCCAGTTCCAATACTGCGGCAGAGGTTTCCAGATTCGCGGCAAGGGGGAACGAATTGGCGGCGGCGTTTCAGAAATTGCAGCAGCCGTCTCGAAAAAAGCGGCAGTGACGAGGAGAAGCTGATTTGCGGGAAACGAATTCCCCGCACTATTGCGCGGTTGCGCGGTTGCGCGGTTGCGCGGTTGCGCTTCGGACATCACCGAATGTCACGAATTCCCTCATAGCTTGCGAATTGCACTTTTCAAAAGTCGCAGGCGGGCGTCAAGTTTTATTTCAATCTTTTTTATGAATTGAGTCGGGGCTTTCAAAGCAGTAGCTTTGCATTCAAGAAATATGCTCAAAGCTGGCATCGTCGGTCTGCCCAACGTCGGGAAATCCACGCTGTTCAACGCCGTCACCCGCTCGCACAAGGCACCGGCAGAGAATTATCCGTTCTGCACCATCGAGCCGAATCTCGGCGTCGTGAGCGTGCCAGACGCGCGGCTCGAACTGCTCGCCAAAATCGCAAAGGTCAGCACCATCATTCCGGCAACCATTGAGTATGTGGACATCGCCGGACTGGTGAAAGGCGCGTCGCACGGCGAGGGCCTCGGCAACAAGTTCCTCAGCCACATCCGCGAGGTGGACGCCATCGTCCACGTCGTGCGCTGTTTTGAAGACCCGGACATCATGCACGTCACCGGCAGCATTGATCCGATCCGCGACATTGAAATCGTCACGACGGAACTTGTGCTGGCAGACATGGAAGCATTGCGCCGTCGCCGCGAGAAAATCAGCAAGGAACTCAAGAGCGCCGACAAACACGCCGTTGCTGAGAGTCACGTGCTCGACAGAATCGAGCCGCACCTCAACGCCGGCAAGCCCGCCGCCACGCTGCATTTTGCAAAAGAGGAATGGGAACTGGCGCGGAATTGTTTCCTCCTGACCGCGCGTCCCACAATTTTTGCCGCCAATGTGAAGGAGAACGAACTGGCCGCTGCCGACACGAACCCGCACATTGCCAAAGTGCGCGAATACGCCCGCACGCATCACGCCTGCGACACAGTGGTGCTCTGCGCGCAATTGGAGAGCGACCTCGGGGATTTGTCGGCGGACGAGGCGCAGCAATATCTGGCGGAGTTGGGCGTGAAGGAATCCGGCATCGCGGCGCTGATTCGCAGCACGTATCAATTGCTCGGCCTGCGGACGTTTTTCACGTTCAACGAAAAAGAGGTTCGCGCCTGGACAATCCGCGCCGGCGACACGGCATCGCGCGCGGCGGGCACGATTCATACCGACTTCGAGAAGGGGTTCATCAAGGCGGAGCGCATCAGCTTGAAGGATTTGGTGGACGCCGGTTCGGTGGGGCACGCCCGCGAAACCGGCCATTACTCACACGAAGGCCGGGATTACGTGGTCAAAGACGGCGACGTGCTGCTGTTCAAGTTCAACGTGTGAACCACTGATTGCCAAGACTGCTGGCGGGGCGAGAAATCCAACTTACAGGGAAAACCCGGCTGCCTTTGCATCGGTGGAAAAAGTTTTCACGGTGTCGAGCGACATGTCACCCAACCCTTTGCCGACGAGCTTCAGCGCTTTTGCCAGAATTTCATGGGGCACTGTGACGATGTCGCAGCCGCATTCCTCGGCTTGGAAGATGTTCAGCACTTCGCGCACGCTGGCCCAGAGCAATTCGGCTTGAGGCAGACCGGTCAGGAGTTTTTTCGCCGTGCGCATGTGGGGAATCGGATCAACACCCGTGTCGGCGATGCGTCCGGCAAACACGGAGACGACCGCAGGCACTTTCGGGTCGAGCGCTTTCGCCACGCCCGCGACCTGCTCTTCGGTGAGAATCGCGGTGACGTTGATTTTTATGCCTGCGTGCGCCAGTTCCTTTACGAGGGCCAAAGAGGATTCGCCACGCGTGTTGGTGATGGGAATTTTGACGTAAACATTTTTGGCCCAGCCGTTGATTTTGTGCGCTTGACGCCGCATTTCCGGAAACTCGTCGGAAAAAACCTCAAAGGAAATGGGCTTGGCGGTGATGCTCTGCAAAATATCTCTGGCGAACGGTTCGTAGTCCTTGATGCCCGCCTTGCGCATGAGCGTGGGGTTGGTGGTCATGCCTTTGATGAGCGGGTTGGCGTTGAGTTGGAGCATGCCCTCTTTGTCCGCCCCATCGGCGAACAATTTTACCCGCAAACTTGCCAGATTTTTCATGCGTTATAGCGTTCGTTCAAATGCGTGACGCAAGATAAAGCCGCGCCACCAATCTTCAACTCATTTCGTTCGGCGGACTGAAGTTTGCATGTGGGAAAGAATAATATCCGTAGCTTCCGACAAGTCGCGCGCCCTAAAGTCTGGCTTTCGTTTCAATTTTTCCGCGTAGCCGCAATCAATAAAAATCGTATGACAACCGACGGCGTAACCGCAGTCCACGTCGCGCCAGCGGTCGCCCACCATCCAGCTTTGTGCGAGGTCAATGCCGAGTTCTCGCGCCGCGCGCAGCAGCATGCCGGGTTTGGGCTTGCGGCAGTCGCAATTTGATTGTTCGCCGCCGGGATGGTAACAGACCTCCACGCGATCAATCGGAAGGCGGCGGCACATTTCCACATGGATGGCTTCGACGATTCTTTTTTCGAGCATGTCGCGCCCGACATCGGGCTGGTTGGTGGCAACGACGAGAATAAAACCCGCTTGCTTGAGTCGCCGACACGCTTCCGGTACGCCGGGCAGGATTTCAAATTCGCTCAGACTTCGGGGCGGATACGGCTTGCCTTCGCGTTCCAACGCGCGGTTGATGACGCCGTCACGGTCCAAGAATACTGCACGGCGGGTCTCCGCTTTCTGTTTCCCGCTTTCCGTGCTTACTTCGTGCTTTTCCATTTCGTCTTGAAGATCTTGAGCTTCAGATGCGACACGAACAACTGCCGTTCGACTGACTGAAACGGTTCCGAATGCGGCGTGACATGCCCAGGATCCACAGCCGGCGCAATGATACACACAGTCGCTTCCTTCGCCATGTGACCTCCATCACGACCAGCGCCGTTAAGGATTTGTGTCGCGGAACTCATGGGAGTTGCACGTTACAAATTTTGTATGACAAAAGGAAGAACTGTTTATCGCCCCCGTAAAATTACTTCCAATTCAGCCCGACGTGTGGATCACCCCTTCTGCAAAATCGCTTATGAACTTCGTCGCGGCGAGACAATCTCTTCGTAATATCGCGCGGTTTTTCACATCATCGCCGTTTTCAATATCTATTGACCCAACTCAGGGGCTGGAGAATCGCAAACGATAGAAGGCATTGGTTCCGGTCATCTGGATGGACAGTAGATATTGATCACCAATCTGGAAGGGAGGCGTCGTGACTGGAACCCAGTTGGCTGGAGAAAGCCCGGTCGTGGTTTCCAAGGCGAATCCCGACGGATTGACCGGCCAGAACATATATAAAGTGCCGCCCGAAGGAATTGTCATCAACGAAGGCAGATTGACAATATTGATAGGATTTGCCAGACCGGATTCGCCAAAGCTATCGCTGGCTTGCAACACAAGATTCGTGGCGATTTGGGCAACCGTGATCGCGCCGGTCCACACGCCCTGAACAAAATTGCCGGAGACGGTCGGACTGATTGGCGCGCCGTTGGTGGATCCCAAAAAGACTATGCCGGTGAAATTTGTGAAAATTCCGTTGGTTACATCCAGTGCCTGAATTGCAACAAGAAAGGGCACATTCACAAAACGGGGCGACGGTATCTGTCCCCAAGCGAAGTGGTCCAATTTGTCATTCACCGTCAGCAGTGCGTTGGAACTGAGGATCGAACCATAGTTGTTGGTCACCAACACCGCATAGTTGCCCGCCTCACTCAACTGCACGTTGGTGAGCACCAAGGTGGCATTCGTCGCCGCATTGACGTTCGTCCCGTTGAAGTTCCACTGGTAACTCAATGGCGGCGTGCCGTTGGCCGTCACACTGAAACTAACAGTTCCACCCACTGTGACCACCTGATTCGTCGGTTGTGTGGTAATCACCGGCGATGGCGAAGTCGGCGGGCATTTGCCTCCGCTGTCAGCCGTGTAAATGGCCGCAATCTCATTCGATGAAAGGGCGCGATTGTAAAGGCTCGGCTCATCCAATAAGCCGGCAAAGGTGTAGGCGTCGGCTCCACCCGGAGGCCGTCGCCCCAAATACAAATGATACGTTGTCAGCGGGGTGTAACTCCCCATGTTCTGCCGCACCACCACCGTCCCATTGCAGTATATCGTCGCCACCCCCGAGGCCTTGTCATAAGTCAGCGCCACGTGCTGAAACACATTGGTTGTCAACGGCGCAACCGAGCTGTTTATCGCGTGCCAACCACCACCGCTGTCCACGATGTTGGCAAACATCGAACCCGGTCCGGCTTGGGTTCCAATATAAAAATGAACCCCCCACGAACCCGCTCCATTGTTCCACTCGAACAAGGGATGAAGTTGAGAGACATCCGAAGGGTTGATCCAGGCTTCAACTGTGAATCCACTGCCGGCCCCAACATTAAGACTGGCACTGGCCGGGATGCGGACATCGGCATTGGTGTTGTTGAACAGAAAGGCCTGCCCCACCTCACCCGCGCCAAAACTGATCACCCCTTCCAGCACGCCATTGTTCGTGCCCACGATGTCATTGGCATCGCCTTCGGCTGGCCACCAGCTCACCAAACCCGATGGCGCTGGATCACAATTGGTCGGCGCCGGAGTCACCGTCAACAGTGCGTTGGAACTGAGGATCGAACCATAGTTGTTGGTCACCAACACCGCATAGTTGCCCGCCTCACTCAACTGCACGTTGGTGAGCACCAAGGTGGCATTCGTCGCCGCATT
>CAVQOW010000017.1:0-554289 GCA_963714605.1 uncultured Verrucomicrobiae bacterium
CCCGATTTGATGGACAGTGTGTGAGTGCATGAGGCACGGGGTTTTTTAGTTGAGTTGGGTTTCAAAGTCCACAGGGGATTTATAGCCGAGGGCGCTGTGGAGCCGCTCCCGGTTGTAAAAGATTTCAATCCATTCAAAGATCGCCGTGCGCGCTTCCTGGCGCGTGGCGAAATGAGTCCGATGTATCAGTTCGCGTTTGAGGATGCTCCAGAAGCTTTCCATGAGCGCGTTGTCATAACAGTTGCCGCGCCGACTCATGCTCGGGATGACACCCGCCCGCGCGAGCCGTTGCCGATAAGCCTCGCTGGCATATTGGACACCCCGATCGGAATGATGGACCAGTCCCGCAGGCGGACAACGATGCGCCAAGGCCATCTCCAAAGCGGCCAGCGGCAGCGGGGTGGCCAGACTCTCGCCCATCGCCCAACCGACGCAACGGCGGGTGCAGCGATCCAAAACCCCGGCGACGTAGAGCCAACCTTCGTCGGTGTTCACGTAAGTGATGTCGGCCACCCAAACCGCATCGCGGTGGACCGGTGCTGCGACTTGGCGCAGCCGATTGGGCGCGATGGGCAGATCGTGGTTGCTGTCGGTCAGACTCAGCGCCCGAAAGCGGCGGCGCGTCTGACTGCGCAAACAGGCTGCGCGCATGATCCGGGCAATGCGATGGCGTCCGCAAGGGTGTCCGCGTTGTTGCAGCCATTGATGCACCCGTGGGCTGCCGTAAGTCCGGCGGCTTTCCAGGTGCGCTTGTTCGATGAGCGGCAACAGTACCGCGTTGGCTTGCGCACGCGGCCCGGGTCGCCGAGAGGCCCAAGCGTGATAGCCACTGCGCGTCACCTTCAACGCCTGGCACAACTCGGCAATAGGATATTCCGGGTGCATGGCTTTTATCCGATCAAACCGCTGTCGGCCGGTTCGGAGATTATACCCAAGGTTTTTTTTAGAATGTCACGCTGCTGCGCGACCCGCCGCAGCTCCTTTTGCAACCGGCGGTTCTCGGCTTGCAGGGCTTCGAGCGTGCTGGCCACCTGGCCAGCCGGCAGGGCTTTGAACTGCTGCTTCCACTGGTGCAGGCTTTGAACGTTGATGCCCAGTTCGGCGGCAATGATCCGCCCGGACTTGCCGGAGAGCATCCAGTGCTCCACGGCCTGACGCTTGAAGGCTTCGTCGTATCGCTTGTATTTACGGGTCGGGGTGTTTTCGGTAGTGTTCATGTGTGCTAACCCTTAGCTCACACAATCACACATCCACTGTCCACCAAATCGGGGCAAGGCCAAAACGGCGTATTGTACTTGGGTGACGATTATGGATTCACCAACAAGCAGCGCTTTAGCGGTCAAACCGGGATCGACCCGACGTGGGGCTATAACACGAATAATACGGCTGACGCCGCAGTCGCGATTCAGAAAGCCGCCGACATCTTCTTCAAACACTCCAGCGTTCTCACGAACGGTACTCTGTCTCAAAAGGCAGCTCTGCAGGTGGCAGTTTGCGAAGCGCTCTACGATACTGGTGCCAGTGCCGGAGCCTATGATCTGGCCAGTGGGCGGTTTAAAGCAAGTGGTGACTCAACTGCGGTTGCGCTCGCGCTCACTTGGCTCGGTGAGACACGAACAAACGACTACGTCGGGTATATTTTGAAACCGGATCCAACAGTGCAGTATGGACAGAACGGGCAAGGAGTACTCTTCGACGTCGCTCCAGTTCCAACGGTAGTGTTTGTAGATGGTAACTACGTTGGCAAGGCCGACGGCGTGTCGGTGACATTCCCCGATGGCGGCACTGGAGCGGATCCCATCATTGGTTATGACGCCTTCGCCACAATTCAGGAGGCTGTCAATGCTGTTAGCGCTGGCGGCACCGTCAACGTGGCGGCGGGGATCTACGTGGAACAGGTTGAGATTACCAACGACATCACTGTCATCGGTTCGGGCAGTGGAACGATTATCCAGTCGCCAGCCATATTGACAAAGTCCTACACCACTTCGGCGGCGAACAAGCCCGTCGTGCATGTGCACGACACTGCGAACGTGGTTCTGCAAAACTTTGTGGTGGATGGCAATGGCCAAGGCGGCGAGAGCTTGAACTACCGGTTTATGGGCGTAAGCTACTATCGCGCGGGCGGGCTGATTGCGAACCTCACGGTCAAAGGAGTGAGGGATAATCCTATCGACGGGGATCAAACGGGCGATGCAATTTACGCCTACAGCGATATTGCCCCGATTCGCAATCTGGAGGTTGTGGGATGCAATGTTTTTGATTTCCAGAAGAATGGCATCACGATGAATGGTGCCGACTTGGTGGCCAACGTTCATGGGAACCAGGTCACTGGCGCGGGTGAAGTCAACTTCATCGCCCAAAACGGCATCCAATTCGGCTTTGGATCTTCGGGTCTGATTCAAAGCAACGCGGTTTCCGGTTGTTACTACATTCCCGACGATGAAGCGTGTGGCATTTTGATTTATCAAAGCGGCGCCACAATCACTGCCAACGTCATTTCGGCATGCCAGCAGGGTGTGGGCGTGGATACGCCGGTGGCGATGGGCGTAATCGCCAATAACAACCTCGCTGGCAATGAGTGGGGTGTTGAAAACGATTCGGCAACCCTTTTGGATGCTCGAAATAACTGGTGGGGCAGTGCGTGCGGGCCGACGATCACGTCAAACCCGAGTGTCGGTGAGGCGGCTGTCAGCGCCAACGTGCTCTTCAGTCCGTGGCTCGGCGATGGTATGGACACAAGTCCCGATCCCGGCTTCCAGCCGAACCTGACATCGGTGGTGGCGCCGACGATAATCTGTCCCTCCGACGTGGTGGTGAACACGCTGCAGTCGAAAGACCCCTACTTCACCGGCACGGCGACGGCCAGCGGTATTTGCGGAGCGGTGACCTATAATGACGACCGCTCCGGCCTGACCAACTGCAATGCCACGGGCATCATCCGGCGGACCTGGACGGCAGTCGATGCAAACAACAACCCCTTCACCTGCGTGCAACAGATCACCGTGATTGACACCAGTGCGCCGGCGCTGGTTTGTCCCGCCAACATCGTGACCAACAATGCGTCGAGCCTGTGTTCGCAAGTGGTGACTTTCAGCACCTCCACGGCAAAGGAAACCGGATATTTCCAAGGATTCGAAGATCCCAACTTTGTCAGCGGCAATTACGCCAACAATCCGTCGGTGGATTGGAATGACTACGACAGCCATTTGTATCGTGTGCCCTCCGGTACGGACGGGATCACCTCCCGCAGCGGCGTGGCGCACGCCGTGATTGATTCAACGGTGCCAGCCACCAGTCCGAACTATACGAACAGCGGGGTCTTCAGCCGGTTGGGCGGATACAGCAGCGTTTTCGGCACTGGTTACCGGGTCGCACTGGATATCTACATGGATTTGAGCAACCCCGGCGTTGTCAACGCAACGCCGACCAGCGGTTATGCGTGGGACCTGTCTGCGGCGGCCAGCGGCCAGGACAACCAGCACCGGCGTGATTACATCTTCCACACCGCGGCTTACGGACCAACGGGAATCGTGGTGGCGGCCGACAACAACAGCAGCGACGATGCTTCAAACCGGCGCAACGACCTGCTCACGCTGCCCAACCATGCCGTCCTGACCCACAGCGGCTGGTACACCTTCGAATGGATCTTCCGCAATGCCAACAATGTCCTGGCGGTGGACCTTAACGTGCGCGACGCCGGCAACAGTCTTGTCTTCAGCCAGACGCTTTCCGATCCGAGCGACCTGATTAGCACGGTGGTGGGAGGCAATCGCTATCTGTGGTTTACATTCCTGGCGGTGGACAAGCTGGCGATTGACAACACGACGCTCGAGCGCAATGTGCCTGTCGTTTCGAGTCCGGCCAGCGGTTCGACTTTCCCGCTGGGCACCACCATCGTCACCAACACCGCGATAGACGCATGCGGCAACAACAACAGTTGCACCTTCACGGTGACGGTGAACGATACGCGTGTGACGCCGCCGCCGGTGGTGTATGTGGACGTCAATTATGCCGGATTGCCGACCTGCACGGGTGTGACCTTCCCCGGCGTGGGCGGCTTGGGAGCTCACTCCATCGGCTATGACGCCTTTGCCACAATTCAAGCCGCTGTCAATGCGGTTGGCGCCGGCGGCACCGTCAACGTGGCGGCAGGGACGTACAATGAAAGTCCCAATATCAACAAGTCCGTCAGTCTGCTTGGGGTTGGCGGACGTGATGTCACGACGATCGTCCTCCAGACGGGACCAACCTACCTCGGTTCAATCCAAATCAGCGCCTCAAACGTCCTCGTGGACGGCTTCACGATTGTGGGATATGACGCCCCCGTGACAGCCTCGCCATATGATTATGCGAGTTCGGACATCTGGCTTCTCCAAAACACCACCAACATCGAGATTGCCAACAATCGGATCAAAGTCGGCAATATCGGACCTGAGTCGAATGGCGATGATGGTATTGGAGTGCTGACCACCTACGCGACCACCATTCCCGCCGGGACGGACAACTTGAACGTCCATGACAACATTTTCGAGCCTGTGAACACAACGGGCAGGCGCGCCTTCTACATCAATCCGGGCATTGACCACTTCACCTTCAGCAACAACGTCATCAACGGAGAGTTCACCCGCCCGGCCATGGCGCAGGCCCTGAACGGTGTGGTTGAGAATAACACGGTGGTTGGAACCGGCAGTTCCGCGGGCTTGGGCACATGGGGTTATCCTGATGCGTCCCTTTGGGGACACACCGTCTTCCAAGGCAACGTGATTAGCAACACGGCAACGGCAATCAGCCTCTACGATTCGGAAGATGTGGTTATTCTGAACAATACACTGGATGGAAATGGGAACGGCATTTACGTTTCGGACACAGGCTATATCACATACAACCCAGCCAACGGAGTCGAGGTTCAAAGCAATAGTTTCGCGGGCGACGTGACTGCAGGCATCGCCAACACCACCACCGGTCTCCTGGCAGCCGCGTATAACTGGTGGGGCAGTGCGTGTGGACCGACGACCGCTGCGAATCCGGCCGGTGATGGTGACATTGTCAGTACCAATGTGGCCTTCATCCCGTGGCTTGGCGACGGTACGGACACCCAGCCGACGGTCATCGGCTTCCAGCCGAACCCGACCTTGGTTTACTTGCCGGCGATTACGGGACAGCCGACAAGCACGACTAGCGTGGCAGCAGGCAACCCGGTGTCACTCAGTGTCACCGCCACTGGAGCGGGTTTGACGTATCAATGGCAGCGTGGTGGGGTCAACCTGACTAACGACGTGAGAATATCAGGCGCTACGAGCAGTGTGTTGACCATCAACCCGGTGTTCCCCGGTGACGCCGCGGGCGCAGGTCACGGTTATGTGTGCGTGGCGACCACGGCGTGCGGTAGCAGCACCGACTCTCATGAAGCCACGTTGATCGTCACGCCTGGCTCGGGGACTCCGGCTGTGACAATTGCCACAGCGAACAGTTCGGTATTGAGCAACAGTCTTCCGATCACGGGTGTGGTCACGCCGGGGAACAATCGCGGCCTGGAATCGGTCCAGTACGCGTATCAGGTCAATGGCGTGTGGCAGGCGTGGCAGACGGCCGGCATCAGCAGTAAGAGCGTCAGCGTTTCGAACTGGACCGCAACGCTGACGGGATTGCAACCGGGCAGTTTCAAGTTTGCCGTGTATGCGCTCAACAATGTGGGAAACACCTCCAAACCGAAAACGAACACCTATACCTATGTGGTGTGGTCGCAGTTGACGTTGGCCACGAACGGGAATGGCACCGTCAAGGGGACGACGTCCAGTTATGGCACACCGAATCTGGGCACGACCTGGCTGCAAATCCCGCGCAGTTACACGGTCACAGCGGTCTCGGCGAAGAATTGGCTGTTTGAGAACTGGACGGTTGTGAGCAACGGAGTGACCCGCACGGTTGCCCCGAACAGCAAGTCCACTTGCACGTTTGTCATGTCAACCAATCAGTCGGTGACAGCGAATTTTGTGCTCAACCAGTTCTTGGGCGCGGCCGGGGTGTCTGGCGGGTCCGGGACGCTTTTACGGTCTGTTCTCGGATCCGGAAGGGCCGGTAACGCCTCAGACGGCGGGCTTCATTCAATTGAACGTCAAGGCCGGTACGACGGTGAGCAACCAGACGTTCAGTGGTTTCATCCTTGTGGAAGGGGAGAAGGTGCCACTGGCTGGCAAGTTTGATTCGGATCTTAGCGGGCAGGGCAAACTCTCGACGCCTGCGGCGCGCAAGCGTAACGGGGTGGTGATTGATACGTTTGACGTGGAGGTAATCCTGGATCTGGCCAGCGGCACGGTGATCACCGGTTCGGTGAGCAGTCATACGAACGGGTGGGTTTCGACGTTCGAGGCGAACCGGACGGTGTATAGTCAGAATATACCGGCCCCGATGAAGAGCCTCTACACGCTGGTGTTGCCACCCTCAGGTCAGCCGGACGAGCCGGGTGGGTATGGTTTCTTCTGTCTGAACCTGCAGGCCAACGGCATGATCAAGCCGACGGCGAAGAGTTTGTATATGATTGGCGACGACACCGATACGGAAACCAGCCCGACCCGGTGCACGTTGGCGTCTGCCGGGGTATCGGAGCTGGGTAAATTCCCCTTCTATGCGCCAGCGTATTATGACCCCAGTGCGAAGACTTTTGGCGGCTCGGTGTGGGGTTGGCTCTACTTCACCAACGGAACTGTGGGAGGCGACTTGCATCAGACCAAGTTAAGCGGAGTGTCAGCGACTGTTTCGCCCCTTTATCCGGCTGGATTCGCCAACACAGTCACGATCCAAGGCTCGGGGTTCACAAACACCACACCTCTCCTGAACATCACCAGTGGGATGATAACGTTCGAGGGGGGCGTTCTCACTTCGCCAGTCGCAACCAACTTCACGCTGAGTGCGTCGGGCAAGGCGACGTTCGCCAGTGGGCACAATCTGAATGCGATCTCGCTGACAGTGGGGTCGGCGGGTCAGATCATAGGTGAATTCGAAGCCATTGCAGGCGTTACTTCAACCAAGACGTGGTTTCAGGGGGCCGTTTTGCAGAATCAGAAGAAGGCGTATGGTTTCTTCCCGGGCGAAGAGCCCGTGAACAGCACCGATACGATCAGTGGTTCAGTGACGGTGGAGGCATGGCCATAAACAGGAAATAATTCATCGGCGCACCGGCAGGGTGGGCTGGGCAAGATTCAGAATCTCTCCGCACCGACGAGCAGCGGGGGGGATTCCATTTTGGCATTCGTGGTCGGGCGGAATGCCGCACACAGTCGTTGAACTCTGGAAGCGGGTGGGAGGCCATGGCCCAAACGATTTGAGCAGAAAGCGGCCAATTTTCGACGCGGCTCTGCGCAATTTTCCGACCGCCAACCTGTTGTGTTTCAAAACGTCGGGTGCGCCTGCAAAAAGGCGCTGCAAAATGAATATCAAAAACCGCCAACGCGAAGGGCGAAGTTCGGGCTGAGAGCCTGTCCTACCTCATGAACACGTCGTCATAGACGTCACGAATTGCCCGCCGCCATTTCGCCAGCGCATTTCGAAACACCTCCGGCGTCGAGAAACCACAGCGGACAGAGACGCGATAATACGGCGCGGGATCGTCGGGCAAAACCGTTTCGCCTTCGCAACTCCAGCGCCGCAAAGTGCCTTCGAGCCGTCGCAGTTGCCGGTAGTTTTCGAGCAACTTGTCGGCGTTTGGCAACGCGCCTGCATCGCGCGCTCGTTCCAACGCGCGGAGCGTGTGCGCTTCCTGCCATCCATTTTCCAGACACAGCGCCTGCGCGATGAATTCGGCGTCCATCAAACCGCCTTTTCCCGTTTTAATGGCCAACGCATCTTTGTCCCGCGGTGTGCGCTCTTTCTCGATTCGCATTCGCATGCGATGAATCTGTTTTTTCCAGTCCGTGGCAAAGCACGATGGCGGCGCAGCGCAGGCGTCTCGCCTGCCATTTCTTTGGAATTTGGATTTTGGTGGACGGGACGTCTGTCCGGCTTTTGAAAAGTCCGTGAGTGATGCGGCCAATTTTTGAAATAGCTTGCCCAGTTCCGTATCTCCCGCCACGGGACGCGTGCGGGTGAGCGCCTGGATTTCCCAAAGCTGTGCGCGGCTGCCGGTAGTATTCCTCGTAGGCATCCAGCGCGTTCACGAGCAGTCCTTTTTCGCCGTCGGGCCGCAGGCGGGTGTCCGTGTGAAAGACGATCCCCCGTTCTGTCCGGCGTGAGATCAACTCCAGCATTTCCACCGCGAGCCGCTGTAGTTTTGCCAGGCCTTTCATCTTCGAGTCCGCGAGAAACATGAGGTCAAGGTCAGAGCCGTAATTGATTTCGCACCCGCCAAGTTTGCCGAGACCGATGATGACAAAAGGCGGGGACTTGATTTTGTTTTTTAGCATCACGACTTCGAGGGCGTATTGCAGGCAGGCATCTGCCAGCGCGGAAAGCTCAGCCAGATTTTGTTCGAAGTCGGCGAGGCCAAGGATGTCGCGCATGCCGATCCGGAGGAGTTCGGCCTCGTGATAACGGCGCAGCCAGACAAATTGATCCTCGTCATTCAGTCCGTGCTGCAAATCGCGCAAAATTTCCGCGCGCGGACTTCCGCTGCCGCAGCCGTTCGCCCGTTACAAGCGCGTCCACCAAATCCGGGGTGCGAATTGCGATCTCAGCGAGAAATTCCGAACGGTCAAACAGCAACAGGAGCAGCCTGAACACCGCCGGGTTGCTGTTCCACATTTCAAACAGTGCCGCGCGCGCACCATACGCGCTGATAAAGCTGTCCAACCGCGTCACGACACGATCAGGATCGGAAAGCGTGTTGGGTGGAAGCGCCGGCGACAGTGGTTTGCCTTCGTCGTCTTTGCGGCACAATCCAAACAGGACAGGCAAAAGCTGCCGCGCCAGTCCGACGGTGTGCGAAGAAACATGCACATATCCCGGTCCTTCCACGAATTCCTTGAGCACGCGGAACGCCTTGTCCACATCGAGGAACCAATGCCTGGCCAGCAGTTGTTTCCATTCCTTTTCCGCACCGTCGGACTCCTGCGGAAATGGCGACTTTGTTTCAGGTCCTTCGATTTGAGCACTTGATCGTAAGATTCGTCGGACGTTGCCCGTGTGCCTTTGCAGCGCGGGCTTGAAGGCTTCAAGTGATTTGAATCCCATCAATCGCGCCAGCCGTTCCCGCGAATTGCGATCCGTGGGGATCGTGTGAGTCTGGAGATTGGCCTCCATCTGCAGGCGATGCTCAATGTCGCGCAGGAAGCGATAAGCGTCGCCCAACGTTTTGCGGCTTCTTCGGAAAGCAACTTGTATTGCACAAGTTTTTCGAGGACCGCAGGGTCTGCGGAATCTGAAGAAACGGAATACGACCACCGTTCAGAAGCTGCAACGCTTGAACAGTGAATTCGATTTCGCGAATGCCGCCGCGCCCCAATTTGACATTGCGGTTGAGTTCACCGGCTTTGACCATTTCGTTTTCGATCCGCTCTTTCATGACAGCGACTTCGTCCAGAACGTTTTCACTCGTCAAACGCGGATAACGGAAGGGCTGGATCATTTCAAGGAACTCCGCCGCCAACGCCTGGTCTCCCGCCACGGCCGCGCCTTGATCAACATCATCCGCTCCCACGTTTGTCCCCATTGTGCATAATAATTCTCGTAGCTTGCAAGCGAACGGCACAACGGCCCGGCATCCCCTCGGGCCGCAACCGAAATCAATGCGGAAAAGAAACCCTCCTCCGTCATCCGTGAAACTTCAGCAATGAATGTCTCCGCAAGGCGCGTGAAAAACTGATGACGTTGCATCAGAGACGAAGGCGGCGTTTTTTGCTTTGCCGGGCGGTTCTTTGAAAACCTGCCCTTCCTCGCTGTAAACAAAAATCACATCCACGTCCGAACTGTAATTCAGTTCCGTCCGCCGAGTTTGCCAAGCCCCAGCACACAAAAATCGTCTGGCTGCCAGTTGCCATCCGCGTCTTGGTAATGCGCTCGCCAAACGTTCGGTGAATTGCTGCTGACAACGTGCAAGACAGCTATCCAGACAAACATCAGCGAGGTCCGAAAGTTCGCGGGTAATTTCGCGACATTGGCCAGTCGGGCCAGATCACGCGCGGCGATGCGCAACATTTCCCGCTGTTTAAACTGTCGCAGGCGCGCCAGCGCTGTGTTGTAATCCCGCATGCTTCCAACAGCAGTTTAGCCACAAAGTCACTTCTCGCCGGAAGCCTTGTTCACGCCGTGGATGACGTATCGACTCTGGATCGAGCGCAGTCAGCCAGTCCGGATTGGCGATCAGCAGATTGCTCAGAACCGGCGAGCCGCTGAACAGGGAAGCAAGGATACGAGCCTGTTCATCCGACATTTTCTGCGAACCCGCCTTCGCGGACGCGGCGGACAACAAATTGAGAAATTGCTTCGCCCGCTGCGGGTCCGCCGCCGACTTGATTGCCTTGGCCCAGTGCGGATTTTTCATTGCATAAGCGCCGCATGGCTAATGCGGCACGGTTTCGAGGCTGACAGGCATGGTGCTTTGCACGCTCGCAGGTTTCAGCTTGGTGAACAGTCCGCGCCAAAACCGATTCCATAAACCAAGTGCGTCAATACGATCAGTGGTAAAGCGCAAAGACTGCGCACAAATTCCACCGCGTGGCACCAGTCCACAATCTGAACCAGCAAAATCACCCATAAAAGTGCGAGCGGTAATAAACCCATCCACCCGAGAAATGGCAGCGCGAGAAATAAAGGCAAAAAGTGGCGGCACAAAATTCAACGTGGAGCCGAACGTCGGATGTTCCCGAAACTGCTCCGCCCTGCCCCGTCCGTAATTCATCAGCATTTTTATAAATGCTTTCAGGGTGCGTCGATGTCGGCGATAAATGAAAAATTCAGGGTCGTAGAGGAGTTTCCCGCCCTGTTTTTGGATTTCGTCCATCAACGCGTTCTCCTCGTTCGGATAAAGCGCTTCATTGAAACCGCCAAGTCTCAGCATCGTGTCCCGGCGCGCGACAAGGTTGCAAAGGATCAACTCCTTCTCACCTGACTTCACGCAACACGCCAACTGTTGCTGTAGCGAGCGCGGCTCGGACCGAACGCAAACCAGCTTCCGAGCACCAACGCGAAAACCTGTTCCAGCATCGGCGCGTCCGGCGGACAAAGATTTGGCCCGCCGACAATCTGCACATTGGAATCGCGGAAATGTCGGGCTGCCCGGCGCAAATTATCGGGCTGCGCCACGGAGTCGTCGTCGAGGAAATAAATCAATTCGCCATGCGCCGCGCGCATTGCCGCGTTCCGTTGGACGGAAGGTTGCTTGCCTCGCGCAATGAATATTTCGAGCTTATCCGTGCGGATAGTCGAGTGCGCGAGCCGACGCCGCGGCTTTGGTGTCCGGCTGGTCGGGCCGCGCAGCGATAATGATCAGTCACACCTGGCAAGATGTCGCTCACAGACAAGAAACTAAGGTTCGGCGTTCCAGGTTCAAAGTTCAAAGTTTCGGCGAAAGTGGCCAGCCTTTGTTGCCGTTGCCGCAGTCTCACGCCAAAAAGGCGCACACGAAAAACATTTTGACAAGCGGCGGGGGCCATCTAGATTGCGCCGCACTGGATGGGGTCGTAGCTCAGTTGGTAGAGCGCCTGAATGGCATTCAGGAGGTCAGGGGTTCGAACCCCCTCGGCTCCACCATCCGCAAACATCGGAGTGTCCCCCGCCGAAATGCGGTCTTGGTGCATCATGCCAGCCGTCTGCACTTGCCCTGCTTCACGCACAGGTTATATTGGAACGATTCGCGTCCGTGAAAAACCAATTTGTTCGAAAGTGTTGTAATGAGTAAAAATAGAGCGATTAAATCGGTGGAAAACTCTGGGAGCATTGTTCGATTCAAAATCGGTGGATTGATTGTTTTCAGCGTGTCACTGATATTGGTATCAGCCATGCTGACATATGCGCTGGCAGCCTTTCATTCCAACGGTTTAAACCTTGATAACAAACCTCGCCTGCCTGGCGATCCAGGCAGCGCAAGTCAAATTGCCAGCAAGCCGCCGGCAACAATTCCACCTTGGGGTGAACTGTTTACCCACGACATAAACATCGAACGGCCGGAGGAGTACGTCGGATTCGAGGTGAACACAGACAAGGTTCCCGACCTGGGTCTTCGAGGGAATGCAGCCGAAAGAAGTCCGCGCGGAAATGGCTTCGTGCGGGTTGACGCCCAACCAAATCGAGCGCGCCCTCTCGCCTGAACTCGTCACCGTCACTTCCGGCAACACGATTATCAAGCCCGACGACGGACTCGTGTTCTCTCTCACGCCGCAAACGCGCGCAAAACTCTACCAGGAACTGGGCCGATACGGCGCCGAACGAATATATGCAGTACCCATACTGTTTTCCGGGCAACAGTTTCGATTCCATGGTTGCCCAGAGCGGGGTGGATGACTCGATCATTTCCATGATCCGAAAGTTGCTGTATCCCCGGGGCAAGGCGCAATGCCTCAGCGATTTTGAATTGGTGTTGCGCCACGTGCCTTCCGAGGCGGATCGCCTCCGTGTTGTCAAAGCCCTCTCCCGGCAAACCGCCGTGCTGGCCAGGATCCGCATTCGACCGGATACCGATATTGACAAGCTGCTCGGTTACTGGGCGGCTCCGTCGGGTATCCGGTTCAAGGATGTCCGGCCCCTGCTGGAATCGCTCACGCGCCTTCAGAACGGAGGCAGTATCAGCCTGCTCTACCTGCTGCCTGCCTTTGCCCGGGAACGGCTTTACACCTTTCCATTGCCTCCCAAACCGGGCGATCCCAAAATGGACTGCCATTGGATGTACACTGAATTTCTTCAACGAAACCCCGGACGACCGCTTTGGAAATCCCACCTATGCGGCCCAATACGTCAACACCAATTTCTATCAAGTGGCCAAACCCACTGTTTACGGCGATATCATTTTCCTTCTCGATGAACACAAAAACGCCATTCATTCGGCGGTGTACGTCGCGGACGACATCGTGTTCACAAAAAATGGCGACAACTACACGCAACCGTGGACCCTGATGCGAATGAATGATTTGCTGGCAACCTACGCCGCGACCGATCCTCCGCACGTCGCGGTGTACCGCAACAAGAATTGGTGACCGCCCGCAGCCCGCCGTTCATCGAAAACCGGACGGGCATCGCCAAATCTTGCGTTGAGCATCGCAAATAGCGCCTTGCAACCAAGCCTTTGTTGACTTACGCTTTGACCCCGTGAAAAAGGCCAAAGAGCCATTTGAAATCCTCGAAGGTCAATGCACCCGTGATGCGGTGTGTCCTTTGAGCCAGGTCGAAGCAGGCACGGTTGTCTGCATCAAACAACTGCTTGCTTCACCGGACGTCAGGGATCGGCTGCGCGAAATGGGATTGTGCGAAGAGCACAAGGTCAAACTTCTAAGCAGTCACTCCAGCATCATTTGCCAGATTTGCAACGCGCGCGTCGGCCTGAGCGAAAAACTCGCGGAAGCCATTCTAGTTGAGCCGGTCACCAAATCTTCCTAAAATCCGTGGCCATGCCTGCCGCCCCTCAACCGCTGACGTCGGTCGCCGTGGGCACGACGGCGATCGTGACAGAAATTAACCTCCCCCCTGCGAGCCGTCCCCGGCTGATGGAAATGGGATTGCTTGTCGGCACGCCCGTCGAACTCGTCCGCTTTGCGCCGCTCGGCGACCCGGTGGAAATCAAGGTTCGCGGCTACAACCTTACGCTTCGGAAGCACGAAGCCGAGCAAATCCTCGTGCGGGCAAATTCCTGACAGCGCTGAACCGAGCGATTAACGATGAGCCAAGGCCAATCCGGCACAACACAGCCGCCCGTTTCGCGTAACGTTACTCCCGAACGTCACGCGGAGACCAAGTCTGCGAAATTGGCATCCTCGAATCCGGCGTACGTCGTCGTGACCGGAAATCCGAACTGCGGCAAGACCACTCTCTTCAACGCGCTCACCGGACTTCGCGCCAAGGTCGGCAATTACGCCGGCGTCACCGTCGAGCGCAAGGAAGGCAAATTGCTTGGTGGGCGCGTACCCGCGAGCCGTGCCGACATTCGCGTGCTCGACTTGCCCGGCACTTACAGTTTGAGTCCGAATTCGCTCGACGAACAAATCTCGCGGGACGTATTGCTCAATCGCCTGCCCGAACTGCAGCCGCCCGATTTGATCGTCGTCGTCGTGGACGCCTCGAACCTGCAGCGCAATCTTTACTACGCGACGCAAGTCGTCGAGCTTGGTCATCCGACAATCATCGCGCTGAACATGGTGGATGTGGCGGAGAACAACGGCCACCGCATTGACGAAAGGAAACTTTCCAGTGCGCTCAGCGTGCCGGTGATACCCATCGTGGCTAGTGAAGGGCAGGGGTTCCGGAATTACGCGCAAAAATCGTCGCAATACTTCAGGACAAGCCTGAAATGAAGCCTGAATTGTTTTGCCAGTTGCCTGGCCTGTTTCGCATCGAAGCGCAGGGCTTGGCGGAATTGCTTGCGGAAACTTTTCAGGAACGGCGATTGCAAGCCACCGCCGAGGCGCTGCTTATTCTCAGCAACGAAAAGGCGCTGGCGTCGAGCACGGCCCATTATCCGCAGAAAATTCAGGACGCCGTCGCCATGGCGCGCAAACGGCTCGAAACGCACGGCGTGGACTGGCGCGGCGCACCCATCGAATGGCGTTACGCCCGCGTCGCCGAAATCCAGCAGGCCGCCACCATCGAGTTGTCGCCGCCCGGTGAAACCTTGAGCGACAAACTGGACCGTGTGCTCACGCACAAAATCTGGGGCACGATCATTTTCATCGCCGTCATGGCGTTGATGTTTCAGAGCATTTTCACCTTCGCCCGCATTCCAATGGATGCGCTGCAAGCCGCGGTCAGTTGGATTGGAGCACAGGTGGCGCACATGATTCCGCCCGGAGACCTGAACAGCTTGCTTGTGGACGGCGTCATCGCCGGTGTCGGTGCTGTGGTCGTCTTCCTGCCGCAAATTTTACTGCTTTTCTTGTTCATCGGATTTTTGGAGGACACCGGTTACATGGCGCGCGCGGCGTTTCTCATGGATCGGCTGATGAGTAAAGTCGGACTGCACGGCAAAAGTTTCATTCCGATGCTTAGCTCTTTCGCCTGCGCGATTCCGGGCATCATGGCCACACGCACGATTGAGACGCCGAAAGACCGGCTCGTGACGATTCTTGTTGCGCCGCTGATGAGTTGCTCGGCGCGACTGCCCGTTTACACGTTGCTGATCGCCGCGTGCATCCCGAATCAGACGGTGTTCGGTTTTCTGAAACTTTCTGCGCTCACAATGCTCGCGATGTATCTGCTAGGCATCGTCGTGGCGTTGTTGATGGCGTGGCTGTTCAAAAAAACGCTGCTCAAAGGCGAAACGCCCATGCTCATCATGGAATTGCCGCCCTACAAAATGCCGGTGTTCAAAGTCGTGCTGCGGCACATGTGGGATCGGTCGAGATTGTTTTTGCGTCGTGCGGGCACGGTGATTCTGGGAATCAATATCCTGCTTTGGTTTCTGGCGACGTACCCGAAGCTGGATGTCAAATCGCTGGATCGTTACACCGTTAAACCGGGAACGACGCAAGCCGAATTCAACGACGAAAAATGAACTGGCCGGCGAACAACTGCAAAATAGTTTTGCCGGTCGCATGGGCCATTTGATTGAACCGGCCATCGCCCCGCTTGGTTTCGATTGGAAGATTGGCATCGGCATCATTGCGTCGTTCGCGGCGCGCGAGGTCTTTGTCAGCACCATGTCCACCGTTTACAGTCTGGGTGAATCAAGCGATACGGCTGAATCCACCTCGGCGCTCGCCGAACGTCTCAAGGAACAAAAACGCCGCGACGGTTCGCAGCTCTACACAGCACTGACCGGGGTGACGCTGATGATTTTTTACGTCTTCGCGATGCAATGCGCCAGCACGGTGGCCATTGTGCGGCGCGAAACCAACTCCTGGAAATGGCCCGTCTTCCAGTGGCTTTACATGGGGATTCTGGCGTGGTCTCTCGCCTTTATCACCTATCAAGGCGGGCGACTGCTCGGCTGGAACTGAAGCGGGGTCTATCGAAAAAACTGGCGGAGAGAGGGGGATTCGAACCCCCGGTACGGCTTTTGACCGTACAACGGTTTAGCAAACCGCCGCCTTCAGCCACTCGGCCATCTCTCCAACCCCATCGGCTTGGCCAAGTTTCGCATTTGCTCCCGTCGAGTCAAGTTCGGAGGAAAGGGCTTCTCCAAAAACTGCGAACTTCTCTGACGAGCGAACCTTGCCGGGTCATGGTTTGGTTCGCTATGTTGATGTCTGCGCTCGGAAACAAAATTCGCCGGAGCGGATCAGGAATCGCTTTTGTTTCAATCCAAATCGAATTGATGAAGAAATCAGACTACGTTCACGGTTATTCGGAACGCGAAAACATGCGGCTGCGCGATCAGTCGCAAACGCTGGCGGAATTGCTCCATCACGACACCCGTTATCCGCCGGGCGCGCGAGTGCTCGAAGCCAGCTGCGGCGTCGGCGCGCAGACCGTCATCCTCGCGCGCAACAGTCCGCAGGCACACATCGCGTCCGTTGATCTTTCGCCGGATTCCGTGGCTGCCGCACAAGCCGTCGCGGCAAAGGCGGGATTCACCAACGTCACGTTCCAAACCGCCGACATTTTCCATCTGCCATTTCCGGAGGCGACGTTTGACCATGTCTTCATCTGCTTTGTGCTGGAGCATCTCAGCCGACCGCTCGAAGCTTTGGCTCAATTGAAAAAAGTCCTCAAGCCGGGCGGCTCAATCACGGCGATTGAGGGCGACCACGGCTCGACGTTTTTTCATCCGCACAGCGACCTGGCCCATCGCACCATCCAATGCCTCGTGGATTTGCAGGCGCGCAATGGCGGCAACGCCCTCATTGGCCGGCAGCTTTTTCCGCTGTTGAACCACGCGGGCTTCCGGGAAATCAGCGTTTCGCCACGCTTTGTCTATGCGGATTCAAGCCGCCCGGAATGGGTGGACGGCTTCACGGAAAAGACCTTTATCGCCATGGTGGAAGGTGTGCGCGAACAAGCGTTGGCGGCGGGAATGATGGACGCCGCTGCGTGGGACCGGGGCATCGCCGACATGTGCGCCGCCGCCGGTCCGGACGGCACGTTCTGCTACACTTTTTTTAAGGGCACTGCGCTGAAATAATCCGTGGCAATTATTCAGTTTGACCGGACGCGAAAAAGACGTTAAATAGCCGATATGACGACGCTGACAATCACCAAAGCACGGGCGAATCTTTCCAAATTGCTGGAGAAGGCGAAGAAAGGCGAGGACATCGGCATTGTGTCCGGCGACCAGATCGTGGCGCTGCGGCCAGTGACGGTTTCATCGGATGACTACGCCTGGCGGGAATACGGCGTGACGCCGGATGAAATGGAGCGGTTTGAGAAACGGATGGGGCGCGAAATCAAAGCCGAGCGCAAGCGCGGCACGATAAAACGTTTCTCCGGCAATCTGGAAAAGGATCTGGCCGATTGAAACCGCTGGATTTGAGCGAGTCGTTCCGGGCCGCTGTGCGAAGGTATCCCAGGGAAACGCGCGGTAAAATCGGTCGCGCGTCGCAACTGTTGGAACGGGATTTCGGTCATCCGCATCGTCATCAGGGGTTGGGCATCCGAAAACTTTCCGCCTCTTATTTCGAGATTCGAGCCGGTCTGGACATTCGTCTGATTTTTCAAAACCGCCCCGATTGCCTTTTATTCGTCATGGTCGGAAACCATGATGAAGTTCAAGCGTTCCTGCGTGGTCGTTGACCTTGCATTTCTCCCGTGAACCGATCCGACATGCGCGCCGCCGCCGAACCGGACGGCACGTTCTCCTACACTTTTTTCAAGGGCACTGCGCTGAAGTAATCCCGCGGTTTAAAAAACTGGGAACTGACACTTTTTTGACACTTTTTAGCGCAAAGCCTTTCAGGCTGACTTCGCTTCGCGGTCACACCAAGAAACTTTGCGCCGACCCGATTTTAGCACGACCAAAGCAGTGTTGCCATTCTTCGAAACGCCCTGGCGATCTCTCCGAACCGCAACCCCGCTTTCGTTGAGGATTCCCATCCCCAAGACTTCAACTCAATTCTTAATACGTGCGCACTTACGCACTAAATCGAGATACGCCTTCACCTGTTCCTTTAGAATTGGGGCGACATCAGCAGCCATCGGCTCCGCCTGGTTAAATTCATAATCGGTCAAACTCATCCCGGTTTGGAGCACCCTGATCAGATTATCCAAGCTGCTCTTTTGAAAAAATTCCCACTTTAATTTTATGCCGGCTTCCAGTGCTTTCTTATAGAAGATGTACGCCATCATATAGCTTTTGGCTTTCTCCTGCTGTTCACCGAGATTTTCAAAAGTCCAATGCTGATTTGAATATACTTCGACACTAAGAGCGTGTAACAAAATGAATTGTACTTTTTTGACCAGTTCTGCAATAAACTGGGCATGGCAAAACCACTCGTTGATGATTCGCTATGGTCAGTGATCCAACCCTTGCTTCCACCAAGAGCGCGGCGAAGAAAATTTCCCGGGCGCAAACCGATTTCGGATCGCGCGACGTTGACCGGAATTCTCTTCGTGCTCAAGACCGGTATGGCTTGGCAAGACCTGCCTTTGGAAATGGGTTGTGGCAGTGGCATGACCTGCTGGCGCCGACTGCGCGATTGGCAAAAGGCCGGCGTCTGGGAAAAACTCCATCGGGAATTGTTGCGCCGCTTACACGTAGCCGATCGGCTCGATTGGTCACGAGCCGTAGTGGACTCCAGCAGTGTGCGCGCGGTTTTTGGGGGCTTCAGACGGGACCCAACCCGACGGACCGCCGCAAAGCGGGCAGCAAACATCATCTTTGCACCGATGCCCAAGGCTTGCCGTTGAGCATCCAGTTGACGGCGGCCAACGTGCATGACAGCCGCCAACTCCAACCGCTCGTGGCGGCCATTCCTGCCGTGCCGGGCAAGGTCGGTCGCCCGCGTCAACGGCCAGAGGTCGTGCAAGGCGATCGCGCCTACGGCAGTGCCGCGCATCATCGCTGGTTGCAACAGCGCGGCATCGCCGATCAACTGGCACGCCCGCGAACGCCGCATGGAAGCGGGTTGGGTAAAACGCGCTGGGTTGTGGAACGCACCCTCAGTTGGTTGCACCAGTTCCGCCGCCTGCGGATTCGTTACGAACGTCGCGCCGATATTCATCAAGCCTTCCTTACGCTCGGTTGCGCCATCATCTGCCATCGTTCGCTCCATTCCTCATTTTGATATGGGCTTTAAGCATAACCCACCCAAAAGAACGTTGGGGGGAGGGGAAAATCAACGAAAGACCAAGAACCAAAAAGGTGTCAGTTCCTAATTTCTGACATTTGACGGCGTTGTTGGCCTGCGCCGCCGCCGGGTCGAACGGTTCGTTCTGCTACACGTTCTTCAAGGGCACTGCGCTGAAATAATCCGGGACAGCGCTTGAGACGAACGATAGGCTTGTTTGAGAATTTTACGGGCGTTGAATCGTCCTCGTTCTCGTGATCGTCCTCCTCCTCGAAATTGAACCGAAATAACGAGAACGAGCACGACGACAAGGACGAGTTTTTCTTAATGAACGCTACGGTGTCGCCGTCACTTTCAATCCCGAGGAGCTTGTCCCGGTTGTCGTTGTTTCTTTTGTTTTTGTTTCCCGATGCCGGTTCTCGAACCACGCCTTCACTTCGGCGTCGAGCGCCTTGAGGTCAGGTTTCGTTTGTGCAATGGCGAGCGATTCGCTCCATTCTTTGTTCAAGTCGCCGAGTTCGATGTTCGAGCCGACGCGGATGAACAGCGGCATTTGGTGAAGTTCGGCGTGGACGGTGATTGTCTGGCCGCCGGAATAAATTTTCTCTGGATTCCATGCGTCGCGCCACCGGTCGCCAGACGGCAGATAGACTTCCTGTGTGCGCTTGTCCTTTTCCCAAATTGGTGAGAGGAGCAAATCGGGTCCGTAAAGATAAGTCCACCAGTTCGACCAGGCTTGAGGCGATTTCGGATCAACGAGGAACAACGGGCGGACAATCGGCATGCCGGTTTCGTGCGATTCTTTCGCTGCTGCGAAACTGTAATCGGCCAGACGTGAGTGCAATCGTGCGTAAAGCCGCCAGATGGCGATGAGTTCGGTGTCATAGCTTGGCGGTTCGTGGAAATCCCAGAACGCGACGTTCATCGTCGGACCGACTTCCATGATGGGTGTGAAGCAACTGAACGCCAGCCAGCGTCCGCAAACTTCGGTTTCCATGAGTTGCTCGTTGTAACCGCAGGTGTCCGAGCCCCAATTCGGATAGCCCATCACTGCGGACCGCTGCACCGCGATGATCTCCGCGCGCAATCCTTCCTGCGTGCCGCCCATGTCGCCGCCCCAGAACACTCCGCACGCTGCACTGCCGGTGTAAGCCGCGCGCGGCATGCACACGAATTCGTCGCGGTATTGTTTGGCGACATCGTAGGTGGCCTTCAAATACATTGGAGGATAGGCATTGCGATTTTCACGAACAGATCGCCCGTCAAAAACTTTGTAGGGGCCGCTTTCGGGAATCTCCTCCTCGGCACGGTCCAGTTTGAAGCCGGTCACCCCAAATTTGAGCAACTTGGCGACGCCGTCCTGCCAGTATTTCTTTGCGTCAGGGTTGGTGAAGTCGCAAAGCGGATAATTATTTTTCGCAGGCTTCTGCCCTGCGCTGGCGAGCGTCCAGCCCCTGGCGAGTGCGTTCGTTTCCATTTCGCCTTGGAAAAATGGCCCAATCCACATGAACATCTGAATCTGCCGTTCGTTGAGCCACTTCACCGACTCCGCGAAATTGGGCAGGCGGTTGGTATCAATTTCAAAATCATCGTAGCCGAGCCGGCCCGGCCCCCACGGACGGTCCATCCAGTAAATGCCGCATGGAATCCCGTAAGCTTTCATCAACAAAATATCCTCCATGAACTCGGAATTGAACGGACCGGTTACCGGCGTGCCGTCGTAATATTTGGCCCGCTGCGTGTTCTCGTCGCGCCACCGCCATGGCAGGTACATCCACTTCGGCGGCAGGAATGGCGGCCCGGCATCGAGTGCGTGGGCGCGGACGAGTGCGGCGGGATTGTCGGCAGTGTAAAATTTCGCTTCGAACGACGGCCCTTCAAATTCAATCTTCACCCGCTGCGGATCGCTGGCGCAGAAATCGAAAAAGCCCGGCCAGTTTCCTTTCACAAACACCCCATAGCCACGCGACGAAAGATAAAAGGGCGCGTAAACCGAAAGCGTCGGCTTGACGATCATGTCCACCTTCTGCCCGCGCAGGTTCATGGCTTCGGTGATGCCCGGTCCCACGAATTTGTTTGCGGGCCGTCCACGACCCGCTCCATCAAGCCGGTGAAATATTCGTCCGGCGCAGCTTCCGCCGTCAGCCCCCACTTGACGATGTCCGCGTCCGGTTTCGCGCTGAGCGAGAGGGAAAAGTCATGTCCTTGCGGTTTCACGGAAATTTTGACCGTGCGTCCGTCCGGCATATTGACTTCGGCCTGACTTTCACCGCCCGGCGTTTTTTCGAATTGCGTGGGTGGGAGTGGCGTTCGTCCCGACGCGGTTTCGTAGAAGAACCCGTCAAGCCTCGGAAGCGAAGGTTGGGAAACCGGCGCGTGAATTGCGGTGGTTTCCTTTTGAGTCGGTGACGATTTCAAACCGGAACAACCGGACAGGAGTGACGCCGCAAGCGCCACAGTCAGCAAACGAATTAGAGGTTGGATTTTCATGGTTATTCTTTCAACCGAATCGAGTTGTAGAAAGTTTTCCCAAGCAATAGCGGATTTCCGGAAAATTACACGCAGAATTTCTCTGAAATTTGCCTCCGCGCCATTGGAAGGCACAGCAGTTATGTATGGCAGTCAATCTTCCCGGATCATGCTGGCGCGTGCGGTTGCGATCTCTTCCTCAATTGCCGCACATAAATCAACGCAGCGTTAATTGACGGAAAACCGTTCGGTTTGCCAGGTTGCCGTGATTGACAACGACAGCTTTGCGATCCTCTTTCTGCACTCTTAATTCTGCCCCTTGTTTTCTTCATTCACACCAGACCGCGTCGGCGAGCGATGTCAGCGGCTTCGGTGCGGTTTTGCGCCTGCAATTTTCCGAGGATGTTGGAAACGTGGTTTTTTACCGTGCCTTCGGCGATGTGCAGCTTGTCGGCGATTTCCTTGTTGGGAATTCCCTGGGCCAGCATCACCAGCACTTCTCGCTCGCGTTCGGAAAGCGGTTCAATCAGCTCGCCGGAGGAATGCAACGCGGCGCGGAGTGTGCGCGAGGCGATCTCGGGCTGGATGAACACTTCGCCGGCGTGCACGCGCCGGATGGTTTCGATCGAGTTTCGGCGACGGCAAATCCTTGAGCAGATAACCCACCGCGCCGGCGCGCACGCCTTGGAAAACGTAATCGTCGCGGTCGAATGTCGTCAGGATGATGACTTTGGCTTCGGGCCAGGACCGGCAGATGGCGGCGGTGGCTTCCACGCCGTTCATCTGCGGCATTTGCACGTCCATGAGGATGATGTCCGGGCGCAATTGCAGTGCGAGCTTCACGGCGGCTTTGCCGTCCTCCGCTTCGCCCGCCAATTCGAAGACCGCTCTCCAGTTCCAAAATGGTTTTCAATCCTTGACGCATGAGCGTCTGGTCTTCGGCCAACAAAATCCGGATGGGTTTCATCGCTGAACTGAGCGACTGTTGTGATTCACTTTAGCGGGCGGGTTAGATGGCATGGTCGTGTCCTTCCTCAGCATCCTGGCGGCGGAGAAAAGTGTCGATGTCGGCGCGGTGTGCCAGGCCGCTCTTGCGTTTGGAATCTTCGAGATCGGCAAGTACCTCCGGAGAATCCCGGAGGCCGCGCTTGCGCAGAAAATCACTCCAAACCTCGATGTCCTCGTCCGACAAGGGGCGTCCCACCTGAAAACACCAGGCGAGAATATCCTCGTCCGTGCCGCCTTGCAGCGTGCGAGCAACCAATGCGTCATACTCGATGCGAAGGAAACGACAACAACGGCCGTCAAAGCCTTTGCCGAGCCACGGGATGTAATCAGGCGGCAACTCACCCTTGGAGTGCAGGCGAAGCTTATCCAGCATCCTGGGAAACCACACTATCCCCCGGGTTGTTTCATGTCCGCTACATGGAAATCGTGTCATGGTCAAAGCGTTGTCTGCCGCGGTATCAAGCAATCAAAGGTATTCGCGCCTCGATGACGGTGCCGCTGGTTCCTGCCGCTGCGACGAAACGTGCCCCCCAGTCCTTCCACGCGCTCGCGCAAGCCGCGCAGGCCGTAGTGGCCCGGCTTCTCTTCCGCGCCGGGCGGCAGGCCGATGCCATCATCGCTCACGCGCAGGACGACTTCTTTTGGTTGCAGGGTCAGGTTCACTTGAACGCGATGAGCATGGGCGTGTTTTTCGATGTTCGTCAATCCTTCCTGCGCCACGCGCCATAAAACTTCCGCCACGGCCGGCGGCAAAGCGTCAGCGCCCTCCGCAACCTGGCAATCGATGGCCGCGCCGAAACGTTTGCCGGCTTCCGCGCACAAGGTTCGCAGCGATTCGGTGAGCGGGCGGTCGCCGAGACCCGAGGTGCGCAGGTTGGCCAGCGAGCGGCGCAGGTCTTCCATGCTGGAGCGGGTGAGCTTCTGCAATTCCGCCAGCAGCGCCGTCGCCCGCGCCGGGTCGGTGGCCTGCAACCGCTGCGCGGCCTCCAGTTGCACGGTCAGGGTGACCAGCGCATGGCCGAGCGTGTCGTGCAGGTCGCGCGCGAGGCGCTCGCGCTCGCGGAGCGCGGCGAGTTCGATTTCGCGCTCCCGGGCCGGTTCGAGTTCGCGTTTTGCCGCCTGCAATTCGAGAATCAGCCGCCCGCGCTGGACGTTGGTGACGATCGTCCGGCCGATGAAGAACGCGAGCAAGAACCAGGCCATCACGCCGAACGACACCGAAAACCAGTCCTCCGCATCCCACTTGGCGAGCTTGCTCCAGCCAATCATGTTCAGCAGAAAGGCCGCGGCGACCGCCAGGCTCGTGGGCACCGAGATTCGCAAGGGTCGTACAAAAATGTGACAGAGGTAGGGAAACAGAAACCACTGAAACGAGCGGTCAATGCGGGACTCCGCGAGCACGATGGCCACGCTCGCGACGATGTACACCCACCATATGGGTCGTCAACGGCGCCTCCGCGAACGCTTCCGAAACCAGGGCCAATCCGGCCAGCGGATGAGCGTGGGCAGGGCGAAAAAAAACAAGATAGAGCAGAACCTGGACCGCCACCAGGCCGACGAGGACGACATCGGCCCGTCCATGCATTGCTGCGTCATGCCCCCAGTGCGAGTACAATGTCAGTCCCAGCGCCGCGAGAATTATCACGTGAATGATCAGGTAGAAGCCGCGCGGGAGGGCGGCCTTGAAATCCGCGGATGCGGATGCAAATTTTGAGTTCATGTCATTTTCAGTGATGACGTCGTCAGTATGATTAAACCGGGCTTTGGGCACCAATGGTTTTTATCCGGCGCACGTCAATCGGGTTTTAGTTGGCAGCATCCCGGTTTGGTTGTTGCAGTACGGGTTGTGCGCCGATTTCGAGCCACAGGCTCGACGCTACAGCAAATTGGAACGCTGCATCTGGTTTTTATGTTTCGCTCGTTTTACGGTTTGTCATTGACCGGCCGGTTGTAATCTTTTCTGGAGCGTTTTATCGCCCGGAAACAGTTGGGCGCCGGCCTGCCAGGTTGCCAGGGCATAATCGTTTTGACCGAGCTTCTGGTATTGGTCGCCCAGCAACACGTAGGTCTTCGCGAATTGGGCCTGCGGCGGCTGCGATTCCTGTTGATTGATCAATTGCGTGAACTGGTTGATGACTTCCTGGCCCTTGTTCAATTCCGCCGGGTAGTGTGACAGGATGGCGGTTCGGGTAAATCGCGCCTCCCAGTTCGCGGGATCATCGCTCAAAGCGGTGTCAAAGCTTTTCATGGCCTGCATGACCAGGATGGCTTTGTCCGGGGAAAAATCCTGCATCGCCGCCGCCTGTTCGACGTAGGCCTGGCCCAGCGCCGTTTGATATTCCGCGTTGTTCGGATCATTGGCTGCCTGCTGCTGGAGTTCGCTGATGGCTTCGTCTGATTTTGCCGGACTCGACCAGTTTTTTCAAAATGTCCCGCCGCTGCTCGTGGGTCAATTGTCTGGAGAGCAGGCTGTCAATGGCCTGTTTCACGGCGGGATCAATCGCTTTGGCGTTGGTTTTAGTCAGCGGACGCATCACCACCGGCTTGGAATCGCCGGCGTCCGCCGGAACCGGTTGGGCTGGCGTGGGTGTTGCAATTGCCGCTGGTTGCACGGGCGGGTTGTTTTCCGTCGCCGGACTGGGGGCCGATTCAGTCCGGGCTGGGGCCGGAGGAACGACCGGGTTCTTCTGCCGGACGGCAGATAATGCGATTCCACCGCCGATCACGGCGACGCCAAGGATTGCGTAGATTAATTGTTTCATAACTGTTCTTTCATTCATTGCCGCCGAAGCGGCGCATTTGTTTTCGTTTTCGCGTTGGGATATCAACCACCCGGTTGCCCCAATTCATGCCGCCAGTTCTGCTCCTTTAAGCCGGCCCGCGAACAGACCCTGAAGTCACGATTTGAATAGGTCGAAGGTCATGGTGAAACTCGGAAGAACGTCACCCCCACTTTGCGCCCCGGCTTCTCTGCGTTCGGTTTGTCAAATCATGGCATTACCACTGCCACCTGTTTGCTTGAATTGCGTTTTCCCCGTTGGCATGCTCAACCAATCCGAACGCTGGCGCGGTTCGTTGCAACTTGAACAACCGCCCGGCGCCGTCAACACAACACGAGCCATGTCATATCGAGCCTGGTTTCAATGCATCAACCCGCAATGCGGGGCGACCTATCCGCTCAACTCCATCATCTACCATTGCACGAAGTGCCACGCGCTGCTTGAGGTGCAGCACGACCTCAAACAGTTGAAGCTGCGTGACGCGAAGGGCTGGATGAAACTCTTCGAGGACCGCTACAAGAGCAACGCAATGGCCGTTCGGCTCCGGCGTCTGGGGCAAGAAGGAATGGGTTCTGCCCGAAATCGAGGACGACAACATCGTCTCGCTCTACGAGGGCGGCACAAATCTGTTTTGGGCCGAACGCTTCGGCAAAATGATCGGACGTGGACGACCTCTGGGTCAAACTTTGCGGCAACACGCATAGCGGCTCGTTCAAGGACCTCGGCATGACGGTGCTGGTGTCGCAGGTCAAACAGATGATCTCCGAAGGCGCGCCGATCAAAGCGGTCGCCTGCGCCTCGACGGGCGACACGTCGGCCGCGCTGGCCATGTATTGCGCCGCCGCTGGCATTCCGTCCATCGTGTTGCTGCCCAAGGGCAAGATTTCCATCGCCCAACTCGTGCAGCCCATCGCCAACGGCGCGCTCGTGCTGTCGCTGGACACGGATTTCGACGGCTGCATGAAAGTCGTGCAGGAAATCACGAAGGACGAGACGATTTATCTCGCCAACTCGATGAACTCCCTGCGCATCGAGGGCCAGAAGACCGTGGGCATCGAGATCGTGCAGCAGTTCGATTGGGAAGCGCCGGACGTGATCGTCATTCCAGGCGGCAATCTCGGCAACGTCTCCGCGCTGGGCAAAGGTCTGATGATGATGCGCGAACTCGGGCTTGATCAACACACTGCCGCGCATCGTCGTCGCGCAGGCCGAGCACGCCAATCCGCTTTACCGTTCGTATCTGAAAGACTTCAAGATCTTCGAGCCGATGCAGGCGCAGAAGACACTCGCCAGCGCGATCCAGATCGGCGACCCGGTGAGTTTCGAGAAAGCGATGCGCATGTTGCGACAATTCAACGGCGTCGTCGAACAGGCGACCGAGCAGGAACTGGCCGATGCCGCGGCGCTCGGCGACAGGACCGGCATGTTCAACTGCCCGCACACCGGCGTGGCGCTGGCGGCGTTGATCAAGCTGCTCAAGGCCGGCAAGATTGACAAATCGGAACGCGTGGTCGTGATTTCGACCGCGCACGGATTGAAGTTTGCCGAAATCAAAGTGCAATATCACAGAAGGCAAGATGGAGTTTCCCGTGCCAGCTACGCCAACCGGCCCATCGAACTGCCGCCGCGCGTGGATGCGGTCAAGGAAGCGCTCGCCCAAGCGTTGCAGCAGAAGGAACAAGACCGATGCCTAAGAAATCCTCCAAGCAAAATGCGTACAACCGGCCACGCTGGCCAGTCCATGGTCTCGGCCGCGAGCCGAAGGCGCACTTCGCCGTCTCCACGCCCATCGTGCAGACCTCGAACTATCAATTTCGACTCGACCGCCGAGGTGTTGGAGTTCATGAAAGCCAAGAGCGAGGGCCGCGTGATTCGCGAGCACGAATACGGTCGCTACGGCAACCCGACGCAACAGGAATGCGAGCGCAAACTCGCCGCCATCGAAGGCGCCGAGCGCGCCATGCTGTTCTCCACCGGCATGAGCGCCGTCATCATGACGCTTCTGGCCTACATGCGGCAGCGACGGCCACATCATCTTCACCAAGCGACTGCTACCGGCAAACGCGCGACTTCGCCACCAACATCCTCGCCGAGTTCGGCTTGCAGGTCTCGATCGTCGACCCGACCGCCGCCGAAATCGCCAAAGCCATCCGACCCAACACCAACATCATCTTCACCGAATCGCCGACCAATCCCGTACCTGCGCGTGCTCGACATTCCGGCGGTCGTCAAAGTCGCCAAACGCCACGAACGTGAAGACGATCATCGACGCCACACTGGCCACGCCCTACAACATCCAGCCGCTGGAACCTGGGCGTGGACATCGTCATCCACTCCGCCACGAAATATCTCGGCGGCCACAACGACCTGCTGGCCGGCGTGGCCCTCGGCAAACACAAAATGCTCGACGACCTCTACAAGATGCAGCGCATGATCGGCGCGACCCCGGGCCCGTTGACTTGTTTCCTGCTCGAACGCGGTCTGAAAACGTTTCGCGCTGCGCATGGAACAACACAACCGCTCCGGCCTCGCCATGGCGCAGGCGTTGGAGACACATCCCAAAGTCGAAAAGGTCTGGTATCCCGGCTTCGAATCGCATCCCGACCACAAGATCGCCGCGAACAGATGCGCGGCTTCGGCAGCGTCATCACCTTTCTCGTCAAAGGCGGCGAAAAAGAGACGCGGAAGTTCATTGACTCGCTCGAATTGTTTCTCATCACGCCCAGCCTCGGCGGTAGCGAAAGCCTGGTCACCCAGATGGCCACGATGTCGTTCTTCGACTACCCGGCTGAACTACCGCCGGTCCATCGGCATGGTGGACAACCTCGTCCGCCTGGCACTCGGCCTGGAAGACCCCGACGACCTTATCGCCGATCTCTACCAAGCGTTAGATCGGATATAGTGCGCTCGTAAATGTTAATTGAAAAATCTCGAATGAAAACTCTGGGTATCGGTCTGGTTGGCGCGCGCTACGGTGCGCGATGCATCTGGCGAATTACGCCAAGCTGTCTCGTGATCTCGTGGAGATGCGGGGCGTTTGCTCCCGGACAAAAGAAAGCGCCGACGCGCTGGCGCGGGAAGCGACATCGCGTTCGTCACCGACGACTACGACTGCGCTACTGGCCAGGAAAGACATCGACGTGGTGGATATCTGCGTGCCGCCGTCGTTGCACCATGAATTTGCGATCCGCGCCGCCGACGCCGGGAAGCACATCATCATGGAGAAGCCGCTCACCGGATATTTCGGAGCGCCCGGCGACCCCGAGCCGATCGGAACACGCGTGCCCCGGGCCCGCATGCGGGAAGGCGCGCGCAACAACGCCGAGGCGGTGCGCGACGCCGTGCGCCGGAATGGCGTGAAGTTTTGTTACGCGGAAAACTGGGTGTACGCGCCGCCAATCGACAAAATGCGGCGGCTGATTGCGGCTTCGAAGGGATCGATCCTCGAACTGCGCGCCGAAGAAAACCATTCAGGCTCCAACTCGGTCTTTTCGCGGGACTGGAAATCGACCGGCGGCGGCGCGTTGCTGCGCATGGGCGTGCATTCGGTCGGCGCGTGCCTGCACCTGAAGCAATGGGAGGGCCAGTTGCGACTGGGCAAAGGCATTCGGCCCGTGTCCGTGATCGCGGACACGGCCGACCTGATTCACAGCGCGCATCCAAGCGGGCCGGCGAGGCGGGCGCCAACCAGTGGATCAGCGCCAATCCGGTGGACGTGGAAAACTGGGCCAACCTGGTGATTTGTTTCGAGGATGGTTCGCGCGGCACCGTGGTCGTCAGCGACGTCGGGCTGGGCGGATTGAACACGCGCGTGACGGCGTTCATGACCGACGGCGTGATCAAGGCGAACATGACGTCCAACGACGCGATCGAAACCTACGCGCCCGATCCGTCGGCATTTCACGACGAGTATTTCACGGAAAAACTCGAGACAAAGGCGGGCTGGAACCGGCCGAGTTGCGACGAAGACTGGTTTCGCGGCTTTTCCCAGGAGATCGAGGATTTCGTGGGCGCAATCCGCGAAGGCCGCGAACCGCGCTCCGGCATCGACCTCGCCGTGGAATGCGTCAATGTGATTTATGCGGCGTATCTATCCGCGGAAACGGGCAGCCGGGTGACGGTTGGACTGACACCGACTGAAGATGAGGAACTATGCCATGCACAACGCGTTTTTGAACAATTCTGGTTCTTGCTCGCTGTGGGTTGGTTCCTCGTCGGGATGTGCGCACACAGAAAACACGCGAGCGTCGCAACCGCGCCGCGTTCCGGCCCGTGCTTCGACATCACCGCTTACGGTGCGGTGGACAATCCGCAAGATCTCCAGCGCCGACGCCTTCCGCCAGGCCATCGCCGATTGCCAGAAAGCTGGCGGCGGCATCGTCCGCGTTCCTGCCGGTCATTTCCTCACCGGCCCGATCGACATGGTCGACAACATGACCCTTCAGGTCGACAGCGGCGCGGTGGTTCTCTTCGAAACCGACCGGGCGAAATATCCCGACATCACCTCGCGTTGGGAAGGTCTCACCGAAAACGGCCCGCATCCGCTCATCTTCGCCAACGGCCTCCACAACATCGCCATCACCGGCCCCGGCACCTTTGACGGACAGGGCGCGGCGTGGTGGGCGACCATGGACATGGCCGAGAACGGCAATGCCCGCCCGAACCGCCCCATTCGCCGCCGCCCGATGATGGTTCAAATCAAAGACTGCAACGAGCGTCCGCATCGAAGGTCCGAGCTTCATCAATTCGCCGTTCTGGGCCATCCACCTGCTCTACAGCGAGAACATCGACGTCGGTAACTGCAAGATCATCAACCCGCCCGATTCTCCCAACACCGACGCCTTGAACACCGACTCCTGCCGCCACGTCGTGGTGCATGATTGCTTTGCCGACGTGGGCGATGACGCGTTCGGAATCAAGTCCGGCCGCGATGAAGAAGGTCGCAAAATGAATCGCCCCACCGAAGTATGTCACGTACATCCGTTGCCATGTCGCCCACGCCCACAGCGTTTGCGCCATCGGCAGCGAAGAATCCGGCAGCGTCCGCCACGTCCGCTTCCTCGATTGCACGGCGACGGCACCGACAACGGCATTCGGCATCAAAAGCACGCGTGGCCGCGGCGGCATCGTCGAAGACATCGTCGCCTCCAATTTCCGCCTCAAGAACGTCCGCAACGCCATCATTCTTTTCCTTGCGCTATACGAAGACCCCTGATAGAACCTTTCTCCGAGCGCACGCCTCTGTTCCGCGATATCCACATCGATCACGTCACCGCCGTCAACTCGCGGAATTGCTGTACGATTGAGGGACTCGAAGAATCTCCCCATCCAAAATGTCACTCTCACCGATCTCGATCTTTCCGGCACCAACGGCGTTACCTGTTCCTACGCCAAGGACATCACTTTCAAAAACGTCACGAATCGCCGCCGAAAAGAACCCCTTCGTGGAAGATCATTCGGAAAATATTCAGAGGATAAATTGGAACGCGGTCACCCTTCGTCTCCACCACGCGATAAACGACCGCCCGGTTTGTCCGGCATTCTGGCCGGGCAAGTGGCGGCGATTTGCGTCGAAGCCATCGGAAACCAGCCGCCGCTTCCACTGAAGAACGCGGCCTGCCACGCCGAAACTTTGTCGAGGGGGAATTGACGCCGCCCATTTTCCCGCGCACACTGCCGGCCATGCCGAGCCTGACGCTCAAGCCAACGCACAAAGCCGTGACTGCCTATTACGACAGTCTGGCCCAATTCGCCCGGCTCGGCATCAAGCACGAAACCGCCGTCCGCTCCGCCTTTCAGGAACTGCTCGAACACTGCGCCCGCCAGTTCGATTGGAAACTTGTTCCCGAATACGCCCTCAAACGCAAGGGCCAGGCCGACGCCAAGGCCGACGGCGCGCTGCTGGACAACTCCGGCCTCCGGCGCGGTCTGTGGGAGGCCAAGGATTCCGCCGATGACTTGGAAAAGGAGATTAAAAATAAATTCGCCATCGGCTATCCCAAGGAAAACATCCTGTTCTGGCAGCCGGACAAGGCCGTGCTGTTCCAGAAAGGCGAGCGTTTTTACGAGGCCGACCTGACCAAGCCGGAGGATCTCGTTCAAATCCTCTCGCTCTTTCTGGAATTCGCCCCGCCCGCCATTGCCGAATGGGAAAAGGCCGTCGAGGAATTCAAGAACCGCATTCCCGAACTCGGCGCGCAACTTGGCAAGCTCATCGAGACCGAGCGCCAGACCAACCAGAAGTTTATCGCCGCGTTTGAAGATTTCTGCTCCCTCTGCCGTGGCTCGCTCAATCCCAACATCTCCGTGGCTGCCGTCGAGGAGATGATCATCCAGCATATCCTCACCGAGCGCATTTTCCGCAAGGTCTTTGCCATCGCCGATTTCATCTCCCGCAACGTCATTGCGCAGGAGATTGAGAAGGTCATCACCGCCCTCAATTCCCGCGCCTTCAGCCGCGACGATTTCAGCAAGAACCTCGAATACTTTTATCAGGCCATCGAGCACGCCGCCGCCACCATCACTGATTTCCACGAGAAGCAGAATTTCCTGAACACTGTCTATGAGCGTTTCTTCCAGGGCTTCTGCGTGAAGGTGGCCGACACCCACGGCATTGTCTATACCCCGCAGCCGCTCGTGAACTTCATGGTCGCCAGCGTGGAGCATGTCTTGCTGGCCGAGTTCAAGAAAACGCTCGCCGACAAGGACGTTCATATCCTCGACCCCTTTACCGGCACCGGCAATTTCATTGTTAATGTCATGCGCCACATTTCTCCCGAAGTCTGCGTTGCCGCACAAATATGCGAATGAACTGCACTGCAACGAAATCATGCTCCTGCCGTATTACGTCGCCTCGATGAACATCGAGCACGCCTATTACGAGGCCATTGGCAAATACGAACCGTTTGAGGGCATCTGTCTCGTGGACACGTTTCAAACGATCAACGGCAAAATGGCGTATTACGGGTTTAGCGAAAAGCATGAGCAGCAAGAAATGGCCATCGGGTTTAATCCGGAAAACACCAAGCGCATCAAGCGGCAAAAGGCCGCACCCATCCGCGTTATCATCGCCAATCCGCCTTACAACGCGGGGCAGGCGGATGAAAACGACAACAACAAGAACCGCAAATATCCCGAACTTGATCGGCGCGTCAGCGCCACTTACGGCGATGCCTCGAAGGCCACACTATTGCGCAAGCTCGCTGATCCTTATGTGAAGGCAATTCGTTACGCCACTGACCGAATTGGCCGGCGGTGGCATCGTTTGCTTCGTCAACAACAACAGTTTTGTCACGGAGAAGACGTTTCGACGGAATGCGCAAGGAACTGGCGAAGGATTTCGACGAGATTTACGTTCTCGACCTCGGCGGCAACGTGCGGAAGAACCCCAAACTCTCCGGCACGACACACAATGTTTTTGGCATTCAGGTTGGCGTGAGCATCAATCTTTTTGTCCGGCGCGCCAAAACAGACTACAAGAAACGTCGAAGCTGTGAGATTTATTACCATGCGGTTGGCCAGGATTGGCGCAAGGAGGCGAAATACAATTTCCTCGACCAGAAGGTCAGCATCGAGAGGCGTGAAGTGGAAAAAACTCAATCCGGACGAAAGAGGGAATTGGATTACCAACGACAACGACGAGGAATTTGAGGCGTTCATTCCCATCGGCAGCAAAGATGCGAAGGCAGGTACAAGTGTGCCGACCATTTTCCGCACTTATTCATTGGGCGTCTCCACCAACCGCGATGACGTGGTTTATGATTTCGATAAAAAGCGACTCACCAAACGCGTTGAGCAGTTTGCCGACGATTACAACGACCAAGTTTAACCGCTTCCAAAACAAAGGGAAGCCCCGAAAGAACCAAGGAACGATTGCTGTAGACGCTATTCGTTACGACAAAATTAAATGGAGCCGGAATTTCTAAAGCAATTCGTCAGGAAGCACGAATAAAATTTAATAGCTTCGGGTCATTCGGCAAACGCTCTATCGTCCATTCACCAAATGCAAATTCATCTATGCACGCATGTTCGTTGACGAAGTTCGGGACGACTGGACATCTCGTTCCGACCAAGAAGGCAGGAAAATTGAATCCTTTGTGTGAATGTACGGTCGAGCGGCCTTTATGCAGTTGATGACCAATGCGATTCCCAATTTGGTTTATACCGAGGATTTGGTTGTTCTACCAGTGCTTTCCCGCTTTTCACCTATTCCGAGGACGGCAAGCAGCAGGCGGAAAACATCACGGCCAAGGCGCTGACGTTGTTCCAGATTTTCTATGGGGACGACGGCATCACGCGGGAGGAGATATTTCCATTACGTCTATGCGGTGCTGCATCATCCCGCCTACCGCACCCGCTACGCCGAGAACCTCAAACGCGACCTGCCCCGGATTCCGTTTGTCGGGGGTGGGGCGAGCGTCCTCGCGAGCCGCTGCCACCCACGAACGCCCCGGCTCGCGGGGACGCTACGCGCCCACCTTCTACCCGCTGTCCGCCATCGCCACCATGCAAGGCGATAAAACGCCCGCCCACGATCCCAAAGCCAGCGCCAAACTCTTCCACGCCTTCGCGGACGCCGGCAAAAAACTCGCCGCCCTCCACGTCAATTACGAATCCGCCAAGGAATACAAATTGCAGCGCATTGAAAACAAAGCGGTCAAACTCGACTGGCGCGTGGAGGCGATGAAGTTGATCGGCAGGAGACGAGGTGACGAGTCTCCAACTTCCAAAACGAAAAATCCGAGCCTCCTCACGTCGGCTGCTACGGTGGATTTATATTACAACGATTTCCTCACCCTGAGCGGCATCCCGCCGGAGGTCTTTGACTACAAGCTCGGCAACCGCAGCGCGCTGGAATGGGTGATAGACCAATACCGCGTCACCCGCGACGCGCAGGGCAACATCAGCAGCGACCCCAATCGCATGGACGACGAGCAATACATCGTCCGCCTCATCGGCCAGGTCATCACCGTCAGCTTGGAAACGCAGAAAATCATCGCCGGTCTGCCGGATTTAGCAGCTTATGACACGAAAACCCACTTTTGAAATGCTGTGCCAGCGGCGGGAGCTGTCCGTGATTTATCCGGAAACCGGCAAACGTTTCACGATTACACTGCGCGACTGGCAGGGTGTGCTCTGGGCGGTGCGGGTGCATCCATCCACGCCCACACCCGCTGATCGTTCCAATCCCTTCGTGACGAAACACCGGATATTGAACCGAACAGTCATTGAAGAATGGCTGCAACGGCTGTGCCTGACCAGAAACAAATCGGCCAGGTCAACGCCGTGAGCCTGGAGACGCTGAACCTGATCGGTTCGTTGCCAAAAATTATTTGATGCCCATGACCAACCCGCCGCCAGCTTCCCTGTTCAGTCAGGTGGACGACACCGTGATGGGCCGGCTCTACGGCCACTTTTCCGCGCATGGCTCATCCACCGGCACGCGGCTGCTGCTCATCGTCGGACTGGCGGTGGTCGTGCATGTGCTGGTCAAGATCGTCCGGCACATCAGCGAATGGCTCATTTACAAAAGCCACGAACAGACAAACCCGCTCGGTTTCGTGACGCAACAGCCCAAATTCATCACGGTGACCCGGCTGATTGTCAGCGGCGTGATCTTTGGCATCTATTTTTTTGCGATGGGATTGTTTCTCCAGGAACTGGGCGTCAACCTGACGGCCTATCTGGCCAGCGCCTCCATCATCGGCCTGGCCATCAGCTTCGGGTCGCAGGGCCTGGTGCAGGACATCGTGACGGGGCTGACGCTGATTTTCTCCGACGCCATGGACGTGGGCGACCTGGTGGAAATTGCCGGCACGGTCGTGGTTATTGGCCGGGTGGAGGAAATCGGCCTGCGGTTCACCCGGCTCGTCAATTTTTTCAACCAGAAGGTGCTGATCCCCAACCGCACCATCGCCAACGTCAGCCGGTTTCCACGCGGCGGCGCGGATGCCTATGCTGACGTGCAGTTTCCGGCGGACGCGGATCGGGAGAAAATCGGCCGCCTGCTCCGGCCGGTCGCCAGCGGCATGCGGGCGCAGTTCGGCGCGATCATTTTAAGCGAGCCGGTGATCGGCGGCGTGGAAACGACGGCCGACGGTGGCGGGGCTTATGTCCGCGTCCATTTCAAAATCTGGCCGGGCCAGGGCGGCTTGATCGAAACCACGTTCCGTCAGCGGGTGGTCAGCGCCCTGAAAACGGTGGATCCCAATTACGCCGACTGGCAGGTGCCGGTGACCTATCGCGCCATTGCCGCCGCCAAAAAATGAACACCTGCATCACACAGATTTTCGACGCCTGCCCCGGCCACGTCAGCACGCTGGCATGGGGGAGAGACCAATACCGCGTCACCCGCGTCACGCCGGGCAACAGCGTCAGCGACCCGAACCGGATGGATGACGAGGAATATATTGTGCGCCTCGCGCCAGCTTACGACGGTTTTGAAAACGGAATTGGGTCTTTCTTGCGGTAAGCCAGGCCTTGAAATTGCGCGATGAGTTCGCCCTGTTCGTCTCTCACTTCCACGGCGTAGCTCCCAAGTTTGAAGTTCTTCGAAATCTCCCGGGCCTCCGCCCACAGCGTGCCGGTCGGTGGCGGATTTCATGAAGGTGATGTTGACATTGATGGCCACCGCCACGGTGCCATGCGAGTTCGCAGCGGCGGCAAAGGCAAAATCCGCCAGCGTGAAAATCGCTCCGCCTTGCGCGGTGTTGAGACCGTTCCAATGATGCGGCTGGAGCGTCATCTTCGCCTTCGCGCGACCGGGTGACACTTCGAGCAGCTCGATGTTGTTTCGCGCCGCGAACTGGTCGGCTTTGAAATAATCTTTGATTTTTTGCATGACTGACATCGTCGCCAGTGGCTGGTGGAGATTTGGTTCACTGGAGCCGCGAACCGCCCAGTCGTTGGGACGTTAGCACAATTTGTCGGAGGCAACAGTGTTGATTTTCCGTGCTTTGAGGACCCGCAACGCGGCGTCCGGGTCGTTGAAGCGGAACACAACAGCCCGCAACCTTTTTTCTTGGTTGTGAACGCGTAGGCGTATTCGACGTTGATGCCCGTGCCTTCGAGCGCGTCGAGAATGGCCGCCAGGCCGCCGGGGCGGTCCGGCACTTCAAGTGCGACCACATTGGTGACCTTCACGGCAAAGCCGTTCCGCTGCAGCAGCCGCCGCGCCTTGTCGGAATCCTCCACAACAAGCCGCAGGATGCCGAACTCGCGGGTGTCGGCCAGCGAGAAGGTCTGGATGTTGATGCCGGCTTTGGCCAGCAGCCGGCAGGGATCGCTGAGCGCGCCCGGTTTATTTTCTAGGAAGATGGAAAGTTGTTTGATTTTCATGCTGCGTGTGCCTTTCTCGTTTGAGTCGCTGTTTTACATGATGCGTTTGTCGATCACGCGCTTGGCCTTGCCTTCGCTGCGCTGAAGCGTGCGCGGCGCGACGAGCTTCAACGCGGGACGCAGGCCCGGTGATGCTTTCGATCGAATGCGCCAGCCGCGTTCTGCAGCTGCTCCATGGCCGCCCACCGTGTCGCTGAGCGCCTCGGTCGTCACTTCCACCTGGACTTCGAGCGTGTCCAGGTCCTTCTGGCGGTCCACGATGATCTGGTAGTGGGGCAGCGTGCCTTCGACCTTGAGCAGCGCCGCTTCGATTTGCGACGGGAACAGGTTCACGCCGCGGATGATGAGCATGTCGTCGCTGCGCCGTCCAATGCGGCGGATGCGGCGGAGCGTGCGGCCGCAGGCGCACCTGGCCGGCTCGAGCGACGTGATGTCGCGCGTGCGGTAGCGGATCATCGGCATGGCCCGCTTGCAGAGCGTGGTCAGCACCAGTTCGCCTTCCGTGCCGTCCGGCAGCGGTTCGAGCGGTCTTCGGATCGATGATTTCCGGGTAGAACATGATCCTCGAAAATGTGCGGGCCGGCCTGGTGCGTGCATTCCATCGCCACACCCGGCCCGACGATTTCCGACAGGCCGTAGATGTCGTAAGCCTTGATGCCGCTGCCGGCTTCGATGCGTTCGCGCATGTTTTCCGTCCACGGTTCGGCGCCAAACACGCCGATGCGCAACGGCAGTTCCTTGATGTTCACGCCCATCTCGCCGGCGCGGTCGATCAGGTGAAGAAAATAACTCGGCGTGCAGCAGATGACGGTCGACGCCGAAATCTTTCAGGATCATGATCTGGCGGTCGGTGTTGCCGCCGGAAATGGGAATCACGCTCGCGCCAAGCGCTTCCGCGCCATAATGCGCGCCCAAGCCCGCCGGTGAACAAGCCGTAGCCGTAGGCGATTCTGGACGATGTCGCCGCTATGCACGCCGCACGCCGCGAGGCTGCGGAGCATCGGCCCGGGTCCAGTCGTCAAGATCCTCCTGCGTATAAGCGACGACGATGGGTTTGCCGGTCGTGCCGCTGGAGGCGTGAAAGCGGACGATTTCCTGCAGCGGGCTGGCGCACAGACCAAATGGATACGTGTCGCGCAAATCGGTTTTGACCATGAACGGCAGCTTGACGATGTCGTCGATCGAGCGCAGGTCGGCGGGTTTGAGCTTGCGCTCGTCCATGCGCTTGCGGAACAGCGCCACATGGTCGTAAGCGCGCTGGACCATGGACTTGAGCCGGGTGAATTGCAGGTCGCGCAACTGGGCCAATGGCAGAAAATCCGCCGCGCTGGCGGGGTGCAGCGGAGGGATATCGCGGTTCTTGTTCATAATTCCATTCCCCTTCAGGCCACCGGTATTTTTCCATTGCGCCCGATCAGGAACGCCTGCCGGTTGGCCTCGAAAAACTCCGGCGGAAATCCTTCGCGCAGGGCTTCAAGCCAATGCGCCTCCGGCAGCGGCAGGTGCGCGCTCAGCGCTCCCAGCAACGCCACGTTCAGGCTTTTCTTGTTCGGCAGCTTGTCGGCGTTGACGGCGTCCGGCGCGATCAATATCACCGTCCGGCTTGAGCGAATGCCGGTTCGGTTCCACCTGCGTCGGCTCCAGCACGAGCAGGAAATCCGCCTCGCCCGGCGGCACCATCGGGCTGAGCACCGCGTCGCCGAACCGCACGTCGCTCGCTCACCGAACCGCCGCGCTGGCTCATGCCTTTGATTTCGCTTTTCTTCACGTCAAACCCTGCGCGCACCGCCGCGTCGGCCAGAATGTCCGAGGCTTTGAGCACGCCCTGGCCGCCGAGGCCGGCGAGGACCACGTTAGTGAGCTGTTTGTGGCATGGGCATTCCTTCTGTTCGCATTCGCATTGTTCCAGTTCCCGCAGCCGCTTGACGATCAGCAGGCACGGCCGCCGCGCGATGATCAGGCACAGTTCGCCGCTGGCGAGGCATTCGTCCAGCACGCGTTCGAATTCGTTCGAGCCGGGGCGCGGCTCGACGACGTGCACGCGCTTCACGCCGAGCGAGCGGGCCAGGTCTTCGAGCACGAGCTTGTTCGTGGGCTCGTGGTCGAGCGTGCGGCCGGTGCCGGGATGCTCCTGATGGCCGGTCATCGCCGTGGTGGAGTTGTCGAGAATGATCAGCACATGGCCGTCCGGCGGCGGGTTATAGACCATCTCCACCAACCCGCTGATGCCGCTGTGGACGAACGTGCTGTCGCCGATGACGCTGACCACGCGGCGCGCCTGCTCCGGCGGCAACACATGGCGCAGGCCAAGCCCCACGCCGAGGCTGGCGCCCATGCAGACGCAGGAATCCATCGCTTCAAACGGCGGCAGCACGCCCAGCGTGTAACAGCCGATGTCCCCCGCCACGATGCAATCGCGCTTGCGCAGAGTCTCGAAGACGGGGCGGTACTGGCACCCGTCGCAAAGCTGCGGCGGTTTGCCGGGCGGCTTTGCAGGTTCGGGGTCGAGTCGTGTTGAGGATGCGCCGCACGCGGGTCACGTCGAGTTCGCCGAAGCGATACATCTCCGGTTTGCCTTCGACCTCGATGCCGGCGGCGCGAATGGCGTCCACCAGATACGGATCGCCTTCCTCGATGACGACGCAGCGGTCCACGCTCTTGGCAAACGCCGCGATCTTCTTCAGCGGCAGCGGATAGCGTCACGCCGAGCTTGAGCACGCTGGCGTCCGGCGCGGCTTCGCGCGCGTGCATGAAGGAGATGCCGGAGGTGATGATGCCGAGCGATTTGGCCCGGGCACGACGCGGTTGAGCGGACAGGTCTCGTTCCACGCCTGGATTTCCGCCAGCTTCTGGCGAAGCCGGCGGTGGCCGGGCCGCGCGTAGGCCGGAATCATGACCCGGCCGCGGATGTCGCGCTCGAAATGCGGCGGCCGGGGCGCGCGTTCGGGCCGCGCGGCTGCACCACGGTGTAGCTGTGGCAGACGCGCGTCGTGGCGCGGAAGAGCACCGGGAGTTTCCATCGCTCGGAAATCTCGAACGCCGCGAACAGGAAATCGTAGGCCTCCTGCGAATCGGAAGGCTCGAGCATGGGCACGCCGGCGGCCACGGCGTAACGGCGGTTGTCCTGCTCGTTCTGGCTCGACGCCATGCCGGGATCGTCGGCGGAAATGACGACCAAGCCGCCGTGACGCCGGTATAGGCGGCAGTGAACAGCGGGTCGGCGGCGACGTTCAGGCCGACGTGCTTCATCGTGGCGATGGCGCGCGCGCCGGCGAACGCGGCGCCGATGGCCACTTCCAGCGCGACCTTCTCGTTGGGCGACCACTGGCCGTGGCCGCCGAGTCGGCGAAAATTCCAGGATTTCGGTGGAAGGCGTGCCCGGATAGCCGGCGCCCAGGGCGACGCCGGCATCGCCGCGCGGCCAGCGCGATGGCTTCGTCGCCACTCAAGAGTTGTCGTTCCAGCAGATGACATGCTATTTGCGGTTTCTCAGATTTAAAGTCTGGCAAGGTGACACGCCGCCGAGTGCAGCAAAAAGCCTTGACGATGACAAGCCTCGTTTTCAAAAATTGCGGCTTTTTCCGAAAATTATAAATTAAAATCCATTGCATAAAACAATCTTTTTTCTGTAAAAAGCTTATTCTCAAGGCTGGACATGGCGGCACTTTTTTTTAAGATGGTGTCAGCCCTGTGAGTCAGGCTTCAGGCATCGCGATGCGGAGTTTTGCTTGGGTTTGAATCAGAACGCAGAAGCCAGAAAATCGAAATAATGGCAATCGGAAGGATGTTGAATTATGCTAGGCATTGAGGATAAATGGGTTGCGTTGGCGTATCTCCTGTGCATTGGCAGTGTGCTTTTGTGCGTGGTGTACGGCTGGATCAACTGGAATCGTGGCGAGGAAGAAATCAAGCAGGAGGACATCCGCTGGGCTGCGGAAGAGGACAAGGCTGAGGAGAAACTCTAACTACGCGCCGCGGGTGAAACGACACTGAAACGAATGGAGGGAAACATGTTCTTCGCCCAAGTCAATCTGGTTGATATCATTGTCGTTCTGCTCTATCTGTTCGCCACCGCTTACCTGGGTTATCTGGGATATCGAGGCACGAAGACGACCACGGACTATCTCGTGGCCGGACGCAAGGCGCATCCCTTCATCATGTCGTTGAGCTATGGCGCAACGTTTATCTCCACGAGCGCCATCGTCGGCTTCGGCGGCGTGGCCGGCAATTTCGGCATGAGTCTGCTGTGGCTGACGTTCTGCAACATCTTCATCGGCATTTTCATTGCGTTTATCTTTCTCGGCGAACCGACGCGGCGCATCGGCCATCGGCTGGACGCGCACACGTTTCCGGAACTGCTGGGCCGGCGTTATCAGAGCACGTTCATTCAGGTTTTCGCCGGCTTGGTGATCGCCCTTTTCATACCGCTGTACGGCGCGGCGGTGTTGATTGGCGGGACAGAGTTTTTTCCACGGCGTTTGGGATGGATTACAACGCGGCGTTGCTGATCTTCGCGGTGGTGGTGGCGGCGTATGTGTTCTTTGGCGGCCTCAAAGGCGTGATGTACACGGACGCATTGCAAGGCGTGATTATGTTTGTCGGCATGACGATCCTGATTATTTTCACGTACGCCAAGGCGGGTGGGATCGTGGCCGGGCATCAGGCACTGGGCGAATTGAAGGACCTCACGCCGCCGGCGCTGACTGCCATTGGTCACCAGGGCTGGACGGCGATGCCGCAGTTTGGTTTTGGCGATCCGAAATACAATCTCTGGTGGATCGTCGTTTCGACAATTGTCATGGGGGTGGGAATTGGCGTGCTGGCGCAGCCGCAGTTGGTCGTGCGGTTCATGACCGTGAAGAGCAAGCGCGAGTTGAACCGCGCGGTGGGTGTCGGCGGCATTTTCATTCTCGCGATGACCGGCGTTGCCTTCGTGAGCGGCGCGCTGTCGAATGTGTACTTCGCCTTCCACGGGCCGATGTTTCAAGGACGCGTGCTGAAGATGGTCAATGCCGACAAGAAACACGCGCTCTTGCAGGTGATGAAGAAAAGCGCGTCGGGCGAATGGATGGATGCCATCAAGGAAACCGGCAGGGACGGCAAGGTTCTGACCAATTATCTGCAAGCCGTGAAAGCGGACGCCGCCGGCAAATGGTTGCCGGTGGCCAAAACAACCAACGAACTGGGAGTCGTGCGTGAAGCCGTGGTGATTCCGGCTGTGTTGGATAAAGATCAGCCGTTCCTGCCGGAAACTGTCGGGCCGAACTCACTGGCCCAAGGCCGCACCATTTCCATCGTCAACGCGAAAGGCAACTCTGACCAGATCATCCCCACCTATATCAACACGGCGCTGCCGAAGTGGTTTGGGCTGGTCTTTCTGCTCACGCTGCTGGCGGCGGCCATGAGCACGTTGTCCAGCCAGTTTCACACGCTTGGCACGGCGGCTGGACGTGACGTGTTCGAGAAGCTTTTCGGCGTCAAAGACGGCGGCAACTCGAACCGCACAATTTACATCGTTCGCATCGCCATTCTACTGGGCCTTGTGCTGGCGGTGGTGTTTGGTTACTACGCCAAAAAGGAGCAGGCCGTGGTGAGCATTATCGCCCGGGCCACAGCGATTTTCTTTGGCTTGTGCGCCTCCACATTCCTCCCGGCGTTCGTGGGTGGAATTTATTCGCGACGGATGACCAAGGCCGGTGCCATCGCTTCGATGCTGGTGGGCTTTTGCGCCTCCACATGCTGGCTTGCGTTCGTGAAGGTGCCGGAGTGCACCGTCGTCGGTCTGGTCAAGAAGAGCATTCTGGCGATCGCGCCGAACTGGCCGGTGGTGGACCCGCTGTTTATTGGCCTGCCGCTCTCAGTGATAACGGCTGTCGTCGTGAGTTCATTCACGCGGAAGCCCGATGAGACGCACTTGACAATGTGTTTTCCTTCAGCCAACAACAACTCAACAAAGTCTTGAATTCCAAACTGACTTTGGTAAATCCTAAATCAATCATATGTCGAACCTAAAACTCAAATTATCATTGGGCCTCGCCGTGTTGATCGCGGCAACGGCATTCACTCAAGCACAAACCACCACACCTGCCGCATCAACTAGCGCAGCTCCCCCGCCGAGCGCCTTCGACAATTGGGCGAAGGAGGTCAAGAACCCCGTGGACTGGTTCAGTTGGGGGGGCGATTTCCGGGTGCGCAATGAGTACTACAACAATGCACTGAGCCTGGGTTCGGGTCCCACCAGCGGGCCGTTTGGTCCCGTGCATGAACAGGACTATTTCCGTTTTCGTGGTCGGATTTGGACCAGTTTCTTTCCGGCAGTAAATACGGGCATTACAAACGACCTGAGTTTGAATGTTCGTCTGGCCGCCGAACCGCGGGAGTTCATGAAAACCTCGACCTACGACACATACTTCGATAAATCGGGCATGCAGTGGCGCTATGGGATTATTGACACCCTCAACGTGCAATGGAAGAAACCGCTGGACCTGCCTGCCACCGTGACGGTTGGCCGCCAGGATATTAACTTGGGTGACAACTGGCTGTTTGGAGACGGGACGCCCGAGGACGGGTCCTTCACATCTTTCCTCGATTCCGCCCGCGTCACCGTTAATCTAAAAGATCAGCACACCACCATTGATGCCATCGGCATTGTCCAGTATGCTCGGCCGGACGCTTGGCTGCCCACCATAGGCCCCTCCACCTCACAAGGTGGAGACCCAAATGCGTATCTCCTGACCGATCAAAACGAAAAGGGCGGGGTTCTGTATATTGCCAACAAGAGCCTGCCGGCGGCCAACTTGGACGGCTTCTTTATCTACAAACACGACTCGGCTATCAACAACGCACCGGCCTCGATCTTTTCTGACAACGCGGACATTTACACGTTTGGCGGTCGCGTATCAGGTTTGGTGGAGGAGCACTGGAACTATTCGGCGGAGGGGGCTTATCAGTTCGGTAGGAAACAATATCAGTATAATGCTCCTGTGACGGCACCGTTGGACGAAAAGTCCCACAACCTCGACGCTTTTGGAGTGAACAGCAAGATCAGCTACCTCTTCAACGATAAGTTGAATGACCAGTTGAGTATGGTCTTTGAGTTTCTTTCCGGGGATAATCCCAATACAGGGAATGATGAAATGTTTGACGTGCTGTGGGGGCGATATCCGCAGTGGAGCGAGATGTACAACGTTTACAGCTACGTTAACGAGACGCGCGTAGGGCAAACGGCCAATCTCATCCGCTTCGGCCCAACTTGGAGTCTGGACCCGATCAAGGACATGAATTTCAGCCTCAGCTATAACGCTTTGTTTGCGGATCAGGATGTGCCCACTCAAGCGACTGTGCCTTCTGACTTCACGGGGACAGGGGACTTTCGCGGCCATTACCTCCAAGCGGTCCTCAAATACAAGTTCAACAAGCACCTGAGCGGCCACCTCTGGAGTGAATTCCTCTTCCCGGGTGACTACTACACCAGCCGGAGCATGATGGATTTCCTGCGCGCAGAAATAATGTACACATTCTAAACGAAACCCTGACGAACAACCGAGCATTCGCGGGCGCTGCCGGGTTCCTCCCAGCGCCTGCGATGCCGGTCAGACCACCATGTTCTGGGACCAGCCAACCGAAACCCTCGACCGCGTGGCGCTGGAGCGTCTCTTGTTTCAACGTCTGCAGGACACCCTCTCGCACGTGGCCTTGCTCGCTGGCTATTGTTCCCCGCTTTCACGCGCTTGAGCACGTAGGTGGTATGTTCACATAAAAAGAGGTTCCCCCACTCGGAGGAACCTCATGAATTCTGATCCGACTGCTTTCCATTAAGAGCGTGTAACAAAATGAATTGTACTTTTTTGACCAGTTCTGCAATAAACTGGGCATGGCAAAACCACTCGTTGATGATTCGCTATGGTCAGTGATCCAACCCTTGCTTCCACCAAGAGCGCGGCGAAGAAAATTTCCCGGGCGCAAACCGATTTCGGATCGCGCGACGTTGACCGGAATTCTCTTCGTGCTCAAGACCGGTATGGCTTGGCAAGACCTGCCTTTGGAAATGGGTTGTGGCAGTGGCATGACCTGCTGGCGCCGACTGCGCGATTGGCAAAAGGCCGGCGTCTGGGAAAAACTCCATCGGGAATTGTTGCGCCGCTTACACGTAGCCGATCGGCTCGATTGGTCACGAGCCGTAGTGGACTCCAGCAGTGTGCGCGCGGTTTTTGGGGGCTTCAGACGGGACCCAACCCGACGGACCGCCGCAAAGCGGGCAGCAAACATCATCTTTGCACCGATGCCCAAGGCTTGCCGTTGAGCATCCAGTTGACGGCGGCCAACGTGCATGACAGCCGCCAACTCCAACCGCTCGTGGCGGCCATTCCTGCCGTGCCGGGCAAGGTCGGTCGCCCGCGTCAACGGCCAGAGGTCGTGCAAGGCGATCGCGCCTACGGCAGTGCCGCGCATCATCGCTGGTTGCAACAGCGCGGCATCGCCGATCAACTGGCACGCCCGCGAACGCCGCATGGAAGCGGGTTGGGTAAAACGCGCTGGGTTGTGGAACGCACCCTCAGTTGGTTGCACCAGTTCCGCCGCCTGCGGATTCGTTACGAACGTCGCGCCGATATTCATCAAGCCTTCCTTACGCTCGGTTGCGCCATCATCTGCCATCGTTCGCTCCATTCCTCATTTTGATATGGGCTTTAAGTGAATTCGCTATAACTTTGCGAATCCACTTAAAATCTCCAGGTCAAGTCCAGTTGGCAGACATTGTAATATCTTATTGGGTTAAGTCCGGGTATGTCCAGGTTATTGCCACCCGTGCCAAGGTTGGTATTGATTCGATCAGCATAGCCGTAACGGACTGTGCCAATGATTGCATCCGTGAAGCTGTAGGCAAATGCCGAGTAAAAACCTTGAAGGTTTCCGCGCCCTTCGAAAAAGTCGGAGTCTATCAAGTTCACATCCAAGGCATATTGTTCGATGGACTGCCAATAAAACCGGGCCTCCCAGGTGTTTTTCTTTGAAGTCGAACCATAGACCAAACCCTGTGTCGGGCCATAAACCGGGCCGGCGCTGCCGATGCCTAAACCTACCTGATACGCCATATTCTGCCCGGTCGCCGGACCGCTCAAGCCCGGAAATGCCGCGGGATTGGCATGGTAGGCGGCGCGTGCCCGATCATCACCTTTAATGTTATAGGCAAAATCACCGAAGAACCGCGCTTGCAATGTTCCAAGCGGAGTGTTTGAGATTTTGAAATCAAACTCGGCCGGTATTTCCAAAACGAGCAGGTTATTGATGCCCTGTTCGTTGTAGTTCGTCACGTCACTTCCCCCCGGCACGCCGACGTTGGTGTTGGTGGAATTACCCTGCCCCACAAAAGGTGTATTCAATCCGGTGCTGCCGGTGCCCTTGCCAGTGTAGGTATAAAGCATCGGCGCGACCTTGACGGACATGTCTTTGCCGAACCTCACATTGGCTCCTGCCTGCCAAGTCAACAGGAAGGTATCACCAGTGGGCTGTTCCGAAGCTGGACTGGAATTTTGATAATCAAATTGTCCGAAATCAGCGAACAAGTCCACCTTGCCAATCGTGTATTTGAATTTCTCAAACGCGCCTTCAGGATTGATGTCCGAATCCCAAACCATCGGCGTGGTGTAAAGCGGCATGGGCATCCGGCCCACGGTCATTTCATACCAGTCGGTTGGATGCCACCTCAGAAACGCCTGACCGAGATAGATGCCGCTCGTATTTTTGTCGGACGGAGTCGCCGCTCCAGAGGTGGTGTTATTGCCGAACGTATCCCATGGAGAGCGCGGATTGTTGGCGGTTTCCAGCCGGATGCCGTAACTAAAATCATCAAAAAGATCGCCGCGTATGCCAAAGCGCAGGGCATAACGCATTCGCTCACGATCATAAGTTTCCGGGGATGCTCCAGGCGCATTTTCCGTGCTGCGATATTCGTAACGAAATCGCAAGTCGCCAAAAAGTTGCATGTTCTTGATGGAATCAGCCAATTTCCACTTTGACGCCATCAATGCACTATTTAACAAATTCGTTTGCGCGGCCTCGGTTTCCGCCCTCAATTCCTTTGCCTCGTCCGCCGTGAGGATTCCCTTCTGTTCCAGCTTGTCAATCAGCAGATTCTCCGCTGGCGGCGATTGTGTCTGTGCCCGGGCATTAAGGTTGAGTATGACCAACAATCCTGTCGCCATTGTCGCTGCTGTTCTGATTTTTATTTTTTTCATAAATATATTCCTAGAACTGGTTTCATAAGTCCAAAACCGTAAAAATCGGGCCTGATTATCAACGGCTTACAATGCCGCCGGAGACTTATGAACCGGCTCTAGATTTATTCCGAACCAAGACGACGACATTTTGGCGGATTGATGTTACAAATGTAATTCGGATATGTTACGATTTTGTGACAAATCCCGGCGGCAGGCAGCAAGATACGCTGCTTCATTTGCCGGCAAAACAGAGGGAAAAGGATGTAAACCGGTGTGAACATGCGGTCAGCGCAAAGGGCCGAACTTGTGACGCTGGCGATGATTGCCTCGAACGCTCCAAGCCAACAGTAACCGGGATCCGGTTGTAATCGCGAGTGTCTTCTTGAATTCAGATCTTTCATTAAACCGGGAGGCTTCCGTTTGTGGGGTGTTCATTGAAAACGTCTGGATGTCAGATTAATTTCCATTCATAATGTTTCGCTAGGGATCAACTTGTGTCAGTGTTTGAAGGTTTTAAGACAATCGGAAATTTTATTACAGCTTCGACAGGTGGATCACCGGCGGGAGTCGCTAATGGGATCGGAGATCAAGTCGCCGAACGACACACCGACCTGGAATAAATTCAAGAATATGTTTCCAGCCAAAGCGCTCCACTTGTCCGTCGCCATCCGACCATGGCGACCGCTCTCGGCATGATTCACGCTGCGGATGAGACTTTTCAACAAGCCCCACTTTTCGACGATGCGCCATGATCCGGTCCCGGTTAATGTCTTTGGTGAAACTCTTTATTTCCCGTTGGACACAGGAATCACCGTTTCAGCCATCGACGCCAGATACGAACAACGCTTGGGTAGATCGGTTTCCACGTATCAGGTTGGAAACCCGCTGGGAACTGGCCATGTCTTGCCCAAGTAAAGTCACTTTACGAGTCACGCGGGCAGATGATTTGCTGGACTTTGAATTTGTCTTGAGGAAAGCAATTTAAATCTGGCGTGAGCAGTCACACACTGTTGACCAGCCATTTGGGCCAATTCGGCTTACAAGCATCCTCATGGCATGAAACATCAATGCAGCACGCCGGTCTGGTAATCCAAATTCGCCTGCTGAATCAGCACATCGTAGCGGGCGTTGGTGTTCGCAATTTGCGCCGAGGTCAGACTCAATTGCGCCTGACTTAATTCGACGATTGAACTGATGCCCGTTTTATAGCGCGCCTCGGCCAAATCGTAAGCCTCGGCGGCATGTTTTACCAAATGTTCGGTGGTCCGAAGCTGTTCCAGTGCATTGTTCAAGTTCAGCCAGGCGATGCGCACGTCCCGGATCACGTTGTCCTCCGCCGTGCGCAGCATTTCCGCGTTGGCCTGCGCTTTCAGTTCGGCCTCATGCTGACGTGCCGTGTAAAGACCGCCCGCAAACAATGGCAGACTGAGTTGGACCCCACCGGCGGCATAGTTGTCAGCCAACCGGTCGTCGTGTATCGGTGAATCACCGGCCACACCGATGGCCGAAACTGTCGGCATTCGCGCATCCCTTTGTGATTTGGCGAACCGCAGCGCAGCGTCACGCTCATCACGCAAACTCAACAGTTCCGGACGTTGGGACAGTGCCGTTTGAATCAATCCAGAAACGTCATGGGTGGCAGCACTTACAGGCAGTGATTGTTCGACCAGCTGAAACTGGTGAAATTCGTGATAACCCAGCGCCGTTGAGAGCGACGCCATCGCAGCATCGGCATTATTTTGCGCATTTTGCAATAATAGCCGGCCTTCTTCAAGAGCGACTTGCGCAAAACTCACATCCAGTTCGGACCGCAATTTGTTCGTGGCCAGAGCGGTGACTTGGTCGAGCAACAATTGCCGCGTATCGAACGTTTGTTGAGCTACGTGCAAGACCGCATGGGCCTGCAACGCTCCAAAATAGCTGGCGTCCGCCTGCAACAAAACTTGTTCTCGCGTGGCGCTGGTGTTTTGGTTTTCAGCCTGCGCGTGAAATTTGGAGCTGGCCGTGAGATTGGCCGTGTGACCGAAATCGGTGATGAGCTGGCTGACGGCCAATCCTCCGGCAGCACGTTCATAGACGCTCGGGTTGTTCAATCCGCCGGCCAGGATGCGCGTGTTATCCGAACCCGCACCGGCCGCGGTGGCATACAAATTGGCCGTTGGAAAATAGCCGGCACGGGTTTCCTTGACGATCTCTTGTGCGGCAAGCGCGCGGTAATTCGCGGCGGCAATCTGCGGATGATTGTGCAACGCCAGTTTCTGCGCGTCGGCCAAAGTCAGAACGGATGGCACGTTGGCTGTCTCGTCCGCAACAATTTTGCCGGCAAAAAGGACGCAAATGGTCACAGCTAAAATGATTCGTTTCACTTGGAGATTTTTCAATGCGAAATTGTTTCCGGTGCGTTTGGAGAATCTGTTACCGCCGCTTCTTTCCGACGGTAAAGGATGAAATACGCCGCCGGCACAATGAACACCGTCAGCACGACGGACACCGACAGACCGCCGATGATGGCGCGGGCGAGCGGCGCGTAAGCTTCGCTGCCAGTGCCAAGTTTCATGGCCATCGGAATCAGGCCCATCAGCGTGGCGAGCGATGTCATCAGCACCGGACGCAAACGCACGCGGCAGGCGAGCGAAACGGCTTCGCGCAATGGCCGGCCTTCCTCGCGCAGCCGGCGGGTGAATTCGACAATGAGAATGCTGTTGGAAACCACGATGCCAACCATCATCACCACGCCCATCAACGACATCACGTTGAGCGTCGTGCCAGTGGCAAACAGCATCAGCAACACACCGGTCAATCCGGTCGGCACGGCGAGCAAAATCAGCAGCGGGTCAAGGAACGATTTGAATTGCGCGACGAGAATCAAATAAACAAGCACGGTCGCCAGAATCAAACCAAGGCCGAAGCTGCGGAAAGAAACTTGCATGGCGTGCGCCGAGCCGCGCACGACGATGCGGACATTGGACGGCAGTTTCAGGTCGTCAACAATTTTTTGGACGCCTTTCAAAACTTTGCCGAGGTCTTCGCCCGTGGGTGAAACATAGACGTCCATTTCCCGGCGCAGTTGGTAATGGTCCACCTCGGTCGGCGAAGTCCGGTGGCTGATGGTGCTGACCGTGTCGAGCCGCGTCGGGCGCGGCCGAATTGGCGCCGCGCAACGGGATGGACGACAGGTCGGCAAAGTTTTTTACGAAGCCTTCAGGATACTGGACGGTGAGGAAATAATCGTTGCCACTTTTCGGGTCAACCCAATAGCTCGGCGCAATCATCTGGTCGGAAGTCAGCGCCGTGATGACGTCGCCAACAACTTCTTTTTCGTTCAGGCCGAGCTCGGAAGTGCGCAGCCGGTCAATGTCCAGTTGCAGTGCTGGATAATCCACGTCTTGCGGCACGAGCACATCGCTGACGCCCGGCAGCGCCCGGGCTTGTTGGGCAATGTCCGCCGCGATTTTGTGGGTGCTGTCCATGTCATTGCCGGTGACTTGAATGTCCAGCGGCGCGGGCATTCCCAGATTCAGGATCGCGTCCACAAGACCGCCGGTCTGAAAATAAGCGGCGACCTGCGGCAAATCCTTTTTCAACCGCGCCCGCACCAGGTCCATGTATTGAAAGCTGCTCAAATGATGACCGGCATTGAGTCCGACCTGGACAAACGCCGTGTGCGGGCCGGAATTGGGCGTGTAAATCGAGGAGAAACCCGGCGTGACGCCGATGTTCGAGACGATGATTTTCAAATCTTTCGCCGGCACAATTTCGCGGACAATTTGTTCCACCTGTTGCACCAGCTGGTCGGTGAGTTCGATGCGCGTGCCGGTCGCAGCTTTAAGATTGATGACAAACTGGCCGGGATCGGTGCGCGGAAAATACGCTTCGCCGATGAGCGGATATAGCGCGAGGCTCAAAATGAAAATGCCCGTGATGCCGAGCACCGTCGCCAGCCGGACGGAGCAATGCCAGACTCAAATAACCTTCGTAGCGATCGAGCATCTGTTTGAACTTGTGGTTGAACCAGCGGTTGAAACGCGCGCCCCAGCTTTTTGGCGCGGCGGTCGTTTCACTTTTCATCGTGGCCGTGATGCACTTTGATGAGCTTGGCGCAGAACAGCGGCACAACCGTCATCGCGACGAGATACGAGGCGAACAACGAAAGAATCACCGACAACGCCAGCGCCATGAAAAGAAATTTGCTGACGCCGTAGAGAAACATGACCGGAAAAAAAACCACGACCGTTGCCAGCGTCGCAGCGAGCACCGGCAGCGCGACTTCCTGTCCGCCGCGCTCGGCGGCGACTTCGGGCGCTTCGCCCATTTCCAGGTGCCGGAAAATGTTTTCCAGCACGACGACGGAATTGTCAATCAGCCGCGAAAACGCCAGCGCCAGTCCGCCGAGAATCATCGCGTTGATGGTGCTGTTGCCCATGGATAACGCGATAAATGCGGCGAGCGCGGAAAGCGGAATCGAAAGAAACACCGCGAGCGTGGCCCGCATGCTGCCGAGGAAAACCAAAATCATCACGCCGGTCAGCACGAGGCCGATCAGACCCTTCATGGATCAGATTTTCAATGGCGTTGCGCACGAAAACGGATTGGTCAAAAACCACTTTCGTCACGAGTTGTTTGGGCACGTCGAACAGGTGGGCGACGGCCTCCTTGATGCCGTCCACGACGGCGATGGTGTTCGCGTCGCCGCCTTGTTTGAGCACCGGCAGATAGACCGACGGCTGGCCGTCCACGCGCACGACGTTGTATTGGATTTCCGAACCGTCCACCGCGTGGCCGACATCGCCGACGAGCACGGAGGCGTTGCCAATGGTTTTCAACGGCACCTGGTTGATGTCCTTCATGTCGTTGATCTGGCTGTTGACGTAAAGATTGTAATCGTAAGGGCCGATCTTCACGTCGCCGGCGGGCAGGATCAGATTCGCCTCGTTCACCGTGCGCACGACATCCATGACGCTCAACTGATGCGCTTCCAGTTTCAGCGGGTCCACATAAACCATGATCTGCCGGTAGCGTCCGCCGAACGGCTGCGGCACGGACGCGCCCGGCACGTTGGCGACTTGATTGCGCACGTCGAACTGGCCGAGGTCGCGGAGCTTGGCTTCGTTCAAGCCTTCGCCTTTCAACGTGATCAGACAGACCGGCAGGCTGGAGGCGTCGAATTGCAAAACCACCGGCGGCAGCGTGCCGGGCGGCAGTTTGCGCAAATCGGCCATCGCCAGATTCGCAATGCTGGTGACGGCGGAGTCGGCGTTGAAGCCCGGCTGAAAATAAATTTTGATCAGGCTCACGCCCGGCAGCGAGCGGGATTCGATGTGGTCCACGCCGCTGGCGAGCGTAAAAAATCGCTCAAAGCGGCCGGTGATGTCGGTCTCGATCTGCTCCGGCGGCATGCCGTTGAAAAACGTCGCGACGACCACGACGGGGATTTTGATCGGCGGAAACAAATCCACCGGCATCCGCACCAGACTCGTCACGCCCACCACGCAGGTGATGAGGCAGATGACAATGATGAGATAGGGAAGCCGGATGGCAAAGCGTGACATGATGATAAGGCTGAAGGTTTAAGACCGGTCTTTGGCGACGGCGGCCCGCAATTTCTCGATGGAAAAATCCTTGGACTGGCACAGCGCGATCAATTCCTGTTCGCGGCGCGATGATTTGCTGCCGCCGCCGGCGGAATTTGGCCGGCGATGTCGAGGGGAATGGATTGCACGCCGTGCAGATCGCCGTGCAGCAGATCGCCGGACTGGATTTTCAGCCCGCCGATTTCCACCGCGCTCCCCAATTCCACGATGTGAACATAAGCGTGGGAAACGGAAATACTGCCGGCAAAAAGATGAAAGCCCAGGCTTCTCCGCCGCCGGAAGGTCCCGCACGGAGCCATTGGTCACCGCGCCCACGCAACCCAGCGCGCGAAGAATATTGACATGCACCGCGCCCAGCAATGAACCCAGACCCGACCTTCGTGGCCACGTCCTGCACAACCACCACGCGCGGCGCGGGCAGTGAAAGAATGTAATCCCACCAATCGGTGCGATCAGGATAACGGCCGTCCGTCGTCGGCGGCGCGGAACCGCGGATCTTGACCGTGGCGGCGTAACCGAGCATCGGTTTCAAATGTGGAAACAGGCAACGCACGGAACTGTCGGCAAAGCCTTCGTTGCGCAGCCGTTCGTGAAATGTCTCGATGGCATTGGCCAGCGTGCAGGCATCCAGCCGGCGCAAGATTTCCAGTTGTTCCGAGGTCAAAGTGGACGTTCATGTTCATAAAAACCTGATGGCTTTAGCCGGTTCGCGATTTGTTTTCCGGCGACCGTCCGACAACAAGGCAAGGTGGCATGATGCCGCCAGGCGGAAACTTCTTTCAACGGTTGCCGGACAATGATTGTGGGGTGAAGCGGATTTGGTCGATGAATGGTTTGATTTCAATATTCATACGCGTGGAGGCGACTTGGAAAATTTGGGCTCCACTTTCTGGCCGGGTTGAAACTGGCACGGTTGCCCATGACCACCAAATCACCTTCGTTCAGGCCGGAAATGACTTCATATTTGTCCGGCGTTTCAAGGCCAAGATTCACTTCCGCTCCTCGATTTTGTAATTTGGGGCGACGACATAGATGGTGTTTTTTTTGTCGCCGCCGACCGCTTCAGTGGGAATGGCCAGCGCTTGGGGAGCTTTTCAACTTTCAAGACCACGGTGGCATACATCCCCGGCACCAGTTCCAGATCCGGATTGGGCACCTCGATTTCGGTGATCATGGTCCGGGTGTTGTCATCCACATCGTGGGTGAAGCGTGAGATCGTGCCGGTGAAGGTTTTGCCGTTCAACGAATCCACCCGCACTTGACCGGATCGCCCAGCTGAACGTCTTTCACGTAATCCACCGTGACGGGAAAATCCAGCCGCAAATGGTAATTGTCCGAGACTCGCAGCAACGGCATGGCCTGGGTATCGGACGCAGTGCCAGCCTGAATGAGCGCGCCCGGATCGGCATAACGTCGCGTGACCACACCGTCAAACGGCGCGGTGATCTGCGTGTAACCCACCATCGTCTGAAATTTATCCACATCCGCCTTGGCGGCGGCAATGGCAGCGGCGGTGGTCAGGTCATTGGCTTCGGCCGTATCGAGTTCTTGCTGGGCGACCAGATTGGGATGTTCTTTGTTGACCGACGCAGCCGGGTGTAAATCAAGATGCGCATTTTTGTAATCGGCTTCGGCATTTTGCTTCGGCGGCAATTGCACTGTTGCAGTTCATCCTGTAATTCGGGCACTTCGAGCGTGGCCAGAAGTTGTCCCGCCTTCACCTTGTCGCCAAAATCCACATTCATTTCCTTCACATAGCCGGAAACTTTCGCGTGCAACTCAACTTCCTCATACGGGCGGAATTCCGCCGCAATCGTTACTTGCTTGTAAAGGTCTTCCCGCGTCACTTTCGCCACAGCCGCCGTCGGCGTGCCGGCCGAGTCAGCCTTCCCGGGAGTTTGCGCCCGCGCATGATGAATTGCCCAAAATCCGCCCAAGCCGATGACGAAAGCCGCCGCCAAGATTTTGAGGGGATTTCCGAGCCGGGGTTTGACAATTTTGAATTTCATGGATTGATGAAGATTCTTCAACTTTTGGACAAAGGCAGTTTAACGCGAAAACAACTGCCGCTGCCCACGGCGCTTTGCGCTTCCACTTCCGCGCCGTGCGCGATGCATATGGATTTGACGATGGAAAGTCCAAGCCCCGCGCTTTCGGAATCGGCGGAACGAGCCTGGTCCACACGATAAAACCGCTCGAAGATATGCGGCAAAGCCTCGGGCGGAATGCCGATGCCATTGTCTTCCACTTCCAGCACGGCGTGGCCGTTGACGGCGAGAACGCGCAATTGAATCGCGCCTTTTTTCGGCGTGTATTTGATGGCGTTGTCGAGCAGATTCACGACGACTTGTTTGAGCCGCACCTGGTTGCCGGTCAATCGGCATCGGCTGGCGGATGTCGCAGGAAATGGAAATGCCTTTGTCCTCGGCCAGCAGGCTCATTTGTTCGGCGGTCGTTTTGGCCAGTTCACTCAAATCAAAACGCGTCCATTCGGTTTGCGCTTCGCCGGCATCGAGCCGCGAGAGCGTGAACAACTGCTCCACGATTTTGCCCAGATGCACGACTTCCTCCAACATGCTGCCGGCGCGGTCGCGCAATTCCGCATCAAGTCGCGGGTCGTCCGCGAAATTTTCCAGTTCTCCCTGCAGAATCGTGAGCGGCGTGCGCAAGTCATGCGAGGCATCAGCGACAAACCGCTTGGAATTTTGAAAGGCGTCGTCCAAGCCGGGTGATCATGCGGTTGAGCGAAACGGACAGCCGCTCCAATTCATCCCCGGTTCGGGAGACCGGCAACCGTTCGCTCAAATTGTGCTGCGTGATCCGCTCGGCGGCGCGCGTGATTTGTTCGACCGGCGTCAAGGCCCGCCGCACCAGCCAATAGCCGCCACCCGCGATGATGACGACCGCCAGCGGCAAACCCAAGGCCAGTTGCAAAAACAAGTGGTTGAGCATCGTTTCCACCGGATCCAGCAATTCGCCAAATTCCACGAGGTAAGCGGGATTGCCGGACGATTTGAAATTCAGCGCGGCGATGAGCAGGGTTTTGCCGCCCGACAATTTCAATTTGCGCGAGAATTCCGTTTGCGACGACGGCAGGAAAATGGGAACTTCCGCCGGATCGAAACTGCCGTCTTTGGGTGCGTCGGAAACATAAACCAGCGTGCCATCGGCGCGCGTGATGCGGATGAAGCGGTCGTTGATTTCCGGCTCATACCAGTCTTTCGTCTGACTGGCGACATACGGTTCGCCGGTTTGTTTGACATGAGCGAGCAACGTGTTGGCGATCTGGCGCGTGCGGCGCGACTGCGATTGGCGCAAGTCATTTTCCAAAAAATGCCGCAGGTCGAGATACAACAGCGCGCACAGCAGCAAAAAAATCCCGGTCAGCAAACCGGCATACCAGGCGACCAGTCGGAAACTGATGGAGCGCGTGTTCATGTCTGCGTCTCGTCGTTCAAGCTGTAGCCCACGCCGCGCACCGTGCGCAGCAGTTTGACGGGAAACGCGTCGTCCACTTTTTCCCGCAAATGCCGCACATAAACGTCCACGATGTTGGTCAGCCCCTCAAAACTTTGATCCCAGACGTGTTCGATGATCATGGTGCGCGAGAAGACGCGGCCCGGCTGCGTCGCCAGATATTCGAGCAGCGAGTATTCCTTGGCGGTGAGTTCAATTTTTTTGCCGGCACGTTTCACATTTTGCGAAAGCCGGTCAATTTCCAGATCGCCCACGCGCAGCACGCTGGAACGGTTGACCGGCCCGCGCCGCAGCAACGCCTTGACCCGCACCAGCAGTTCGGCAAAGGCAAACGGCTTGGTGAGATAATCGTCCGCGCCCGTTTCAAAATTTTTAATTTTGTCGCCCATGCCGTCGCGCGCGGTGAGAATCAGAATCGGCACCAGCGAATTTTTGCGCCGGACTTTTTCGAGAATCTCCGTGCCGGTCAGTCCGGGCAGCATCAAATCCAGAATGATGAGGTCGTAATTGTAGGTGTTGGCGGCCTCCCAGCCGCTTTGGCCGTCGTGGCAGACATCCACGGCAAAGCGCTCCGCCTTGAGGCCGCGCACGATGATGTCGGCCACTTTCTTTTCGTCTTCCACCAGCAGGATTCGCATGGCTTTGTAACTTCGACAAAGAAATAGACCAGACGTTGATTAAAAGAACGTAAACAATTGATTAAAATTCGTTCAGAAACTTTCGATCCGAATAAAACCATGGCAGAAAATGATGAAAGCTATGAAAACCTTTTTCACTTTGATCCTAATTATCACAGGCGCTCTTTTATCAGGTTGCTCTACCGGCAACAGACCTGTTCTCGATGCTGTAGGGCCACCGACGTCACAACCGGCAGCGACAAGTTCAACTTTAACCAATGGCACTTTGATGGTTTATTCCGCTTTCAGGAGAAACGCTGATTTCAACGCACGCGATCCTTATCGTAAAGAGTATTCTGACTATGGAATTTTCACCATCGATGGGAAGCTGCTGCAGAAGGTCCACAATAATTCAGAAAAAAATTTTCAAGACCCGGTGTCAGTCGAGCTTCCACCGGGAAAATATCATGTCATTGCGCGTGCCAATGGTTATGGATATGTGACTGTTCCGGTGACTATTGCGGCACTGGAAAACACCATTGTGCATCTCGAAGGCGGTTCATGGCCGGATGAATCAGCGTTCAACCAAACCAACGCTGTGCGTTTGCCGGATGGCCGAATCATTGGCAGGAGAGCAGCAACCAACTTGTGATGTCAAACTTTGCGAGTCTTCCGGCAGAGCTTGAGGGTTTCTGTTGGACCAAGAAACATTCAAATTCACCTTTTGCAACTTGTGCAAAACTCATTTTAACGGGTTTGACAATGTGTCGTTTCGATATATTTTCACGGCCAGACCCGCTTCGAAACGATACCGGGCATTCACGAGCGCTACGTGATTCCTGCGCAGCGTCCGCGATGATTATCAGACCACCATGTTTCGGGACCAGAAAATCGAAACCCTCGACCGCGTGGCGCTGGAGCGTCTCCAGCTTCAACGTCTGCAGGACACCCTCCGGCGCGTGGCGGCGCACGTGCCGTTCTACCAGCAGAAATTCGCCGAACTCTGCCTAAAGCCCGACGGCATTAAATTGCTCGCTGATTTGCGCCGTCTGCCCTTTACCACCAGCGCCGACCTTCGCGCCAACTATCCCACCGGTCTGCTCGCCGTGCCGCTGGATGACACGCTCCGGCTGCACACGTCAAGCGGCACGACCGGCAAGCCCAAGGCGCTGTTCTTTTCCCGCCAAGACGTGGACAACGCCGCCGAGTTGTGCGCGCGATCGTTCGTCATGACCGGCGTCACCAAGAAAGACGTGTTCCAGAACATGATGACCTACGGCCTGTTCACAGGCGCGCTGGTCACGCACTACGGCGCGGAAAAGGTTGGCTGCCTCGTCATTCCAGCCGGGCCGGGCAATTCAGAGCGGCAATTGCTCCTGATGCAGGATTTCCGGACGACGTTCATCCACCTCACGCCGAGCTACGCGCTTTACCTTGCGACTTTCATGGAAAAACACGGCGTTGATCCGCGCCGCGACCTGGCATTGCGCAAAGCGTTTGTCGGCGCCGAACCTTACACTCAGGCAACCCGCCTCAAAATCGAGGAAGGGCTTGGCGTGGATGTTTACAACTCGTATGGCCTCTCGGAAATGAACGGCCCGGGCGTCGCGTTTGAATGCGAGTGCAAGCAGGGCATGCATTTGTGGGAAGACCATTTCCTCATCGAGATCATCAACCCGCAGACAGGCGAGCCGTTGCCTGACGGTCAGACGGGCGAGTTGGTGATGACCACGCTTACCCGCGAAGCCATGCCGCTGCTCCGCTACCGCACTCGCGACATTACATCCATGATTGCCGAACCTTGCCAGTGCGGGCGCACGCACCGCCGGCTCAGTCGCATCACCGGCCGTTCCGATGACATGCTTATTGTTCGCGGCGTGAACATTTATCCGCAGCAAATTGAGCGCGTGCTCATGGCCACACCCGGTATTGGCCGCAATTACATGATTCAGCTTGAGGGGCTGGACGAAATGACCGTGAAGGTCGAGCTGGCCGATGCCGGTTTCGATGGACAGGTGGAACATCTGATGAAACTGCAAAACCAGCTTGCGGAAAGGATGCGCACTGAAATTCTCGTTAAGCCGCAGATCCAACTCCTGCCACCTGGCTCGCTGCCCGTGAGTGAAGGCAAGGCAAAACGCGTGATTGACAACCGCAAGATGTAAACCAACGGAGAAACCCATGAACGATGTCAAACTGGTGGCTGTTTTCGCAGAGAACAAACCCGGTCAAGTTGCCCACTTCACCAAGGTTCTTGGCAATGCCAAAATCAACATCCGCTGGGTCGCCGTGTCCAGCACCGGCCCGTTCGGCGTGATGAAGTTCCTCGTCAGCAACCCCGAAATGGCCTGCCAAGCTCTTAAAAACGAAGGCCTCATCGCCAAGTTGGTGGACGCGCTCGCCGTCGAAGTGCCGGACAAGCCCGGCGGATTGCATGCCGTCGCTGAGTGCCTCTTTCGCAACAATATCAACCTCGACAACGCCTCCGGCTTCATCGCGAACAACCGCGCCATCATGGTCCTTGAAGTTCCCGACGTGGCTCAAGCCAGCGCCATCCTGCAAAAACAGGGCTTCCGCGTGCTGGCACGCAAGGAACTGCCGGTGTTCGAAAGCGCTTGAATTTGTAGCAGCCGACGTGAGGAGGCTCTAAATCAACCCCAACCTTCCGATCCCGCACTGCGGGACGGGGCGCGTGCCTGCTCGCGATGTCGTTTATTGGAGTTCGCTGGATCGCTCTTGTCAGGCTGATTTTCTCGCCGTACAGACAAAAGTTGACTCAGTTGTTTCGGCTTGCTTCAGCGGACGAAATTCGGATGCGGCGTATCCGTTGGTGACTTGAAGACTTTGAAAACCAGCCTGCTTCAGCAACGCCTCTGCTTGCGTTTTACTGACATAACATCGTCGAGTCACGATTTCATCTTGATGGGCTTCGTCCACATAGATTTGTATGCGCTCTTCAAAATTGCCAACCATCCTTCTTTTCTGCCTGAGTGCAATCTGCGTGCCCTCAGCTCGGAATACGGTTTCTTGCCATTGGTCGCTCGTGGCGGGGAAAGCCAAAGGCTGCGGATAAAAAAAGTCGATGATCACGACGCCATTGGCCGCGAGACTTTGACGGACATTGAGTAGGAATTGCTGCTGCTCGGATACCGTGAGGAGATAGTTAAACGTGAAGAAGGTCACAAGAATCCGATCGTACTGCTCCTGAAGGGGTGCACAGCGAAAATCATGATTTTTCAGTACAAGCTTCCCTTGCACAAGATACGCATGCAGTTTTGCTTCAGCCACACGCAGCATGTCGTCCGAGATATCTACGCCCGTAACACGGCATCCCTCTCCGAGCAAAGCGCGCAGTACTCGCCCGGTGCCGCAGCCAATTTCCAAAACGTGATGCTCGTGAGTGCACAGGGACTTGTACAATGGCAAGTCAGCTTTAAAGTCCCCAACATACAGATCGTAGTATCGGGCAAATCTCTTGTAGGTTTCCTGACTGCTCATGGATTTCTGGATTTGTTGGCTCGCACTCCTCGTCATTCGGTCCAACGCCTGTTCCGACACTCTCACGGTGTCCATCTGTATCGCCTCTTGCTGCGCGATCCTCTCTGATAGTGTGGATCATGCGGCGGAACAGTAATCTCGTCAACAAACGTTGCCCCTAATCGCTCTATTGTCCGGATTGATGCACGGTTATCCGGGTCGCAGGTAATCGTCACCGCATCGTACACTGAACGAACAAAGGGAGCGATGGCATGGCATGCCTGACGCGCATAATGATGTCCTCGAAACGCCACGATGATCTTCGAATCCGATGTGCCCGGCGCAAAGCTGGACGTGCTCAGTATCTCCAACGCGAAAATTGATGTGCCCGACGTCCGAACCGTCAGCAATCACAATACGAAAATGGAAATAGGGAGCGAAACCGCGAAATGGTTCACCTGGCACAACTTTGACGAATCGCAATGAAACCTCGCCAGAAGATAGAGTCTCTGGTGGAACAGGAAGCGACTCTTCTGTGAACATTGCGGACATAGGTCTGACGGTCAGGGTGAGTGACTGGAGTCAGCCGCCGTTGACGTTGAACTCTTCTCTGAGAGAATCAGTTGGCCCGTTCGCTCGGCGTTCTGGTTGGGCGTTGGTTGATGTCGCATCTTAATCAAAGGCAAATCAATTCCATGTCTTGAATCCTTCACCTCTTCTTCTTTTTTAAAACCAAACTTTTCATAGAAGGTAACGGCATTCAATGATGCAAAGACTATCACCTCATTACTATCTTTTTGGGCCTCCTGTATCCCCTTGAGCAAGAGTTCTTTTCCATATCCTTTTCTTTCTTCTTCTGGATACACATAAACAGCTAGAACTTCACCAGGGATCACATCCAAAAATCCAACTGTCCGACCATCGCGTTCAGCGATGTAAAGGTGGTTTCCTTCCAAATGTTTTTCAAAATTCCTTTCAGAACGGTCTCCAACCCACTGTTTCAAATCGCTGGGTGTATAATGGCTAACGCAAGTCCCGAAAATTGCTCTTAAGTTGATATCGAGGATTGCTGTAAGATCGGATCTTGTCGCTGGACGAATTTTCATTTTTTATTTCCCCAACAGTATTATTGGGACAAAGTCAGGGGCAAAAATCAAAGTCCGTCCTGACGCGGATTTGTTCTGGAAATTAGGTTTGCGACGGTTGCACGGCAAGTTCAATTTCAAGAGGTTGCGTTCACGGCGCCGTTGAAGCGGTCGGAAATCAGGCGACTTCGCACTTCCGCCTTCTTACTTCTCACTGCCACTGGCCGTTTTCTCCAGCAATTCCACAAACCACGCCGGCGGGCGAATCGGTTTGCCTGCCGAATCGGTGAAGGCGTGGACGGTGTAACCGCGAACCACCGGCTTGCCGCTGTCGGCTTGATTGATCTGAACTTCAAATCGCAGTTTTGCCCGACCGGACAATTCCACCGTTGAAGCGATGCTCAGCAAATCGTCGTAGCGCGCGCCACCTTGGAATTCGAGATGCGCTTCCACCAGCGGCAGGAAGACGCCCTTCGTTTCCAGCGCCGCGTAGGACATGTTCAGCTTGTGGCGCATCAATTCCGACCGTCCGCACTCAAACCATTCCAGCGCACGGGAATTGTAAAACGTGCCCATCTGATCCGTCTCGCTGTAGCGGACGCGCAACTGAATCACATCGCTGAGTCTGTTCATGCTGATTGAATTTACGAGTCTCATGCCGTGCCCGTCTCCGCGATTCACCCGATCGCTGAGGCGGAACCCAGAATGAGCGAAACCATAACGGAGCACTGCTGCTGGTCAAGTGCCACCGCCACCGCAGGCTGGATCCAACGCTTGAGTTAGCAACGTTCATCCTCTGGACTTGACTGTCTGATGTTCGGAAATTTGCTGTCGCTAAATCCTCTTGATTCACTGTCATTGATTTGAGTTACTCCGCGAACCCTATGAATCCACTCTTCTACGCCGGATTGGTTGTTCTCTATGTCATCGTCATGCTGGCTATCGGTTATTGGTGCATGAAACGCACCAAGGACGTCGGCGATTTTTTCCTCGGCAGCCGCACGCTCGGACCGTGGATGAGCGCTTTCGCCTACGGCACCACTTACTTCTCGGCGGTGCTCTTCATCGGCTACGCCGGCAAACTGGGCTGGGGATTTGGCATCTATACCATGTGGATTGTGCTGGGCAACACCTTCGTCGGCACGCTGCTCGCCTGGATGGTGCTCGCCGGTCGGACGCGGGACATGACCGCGCGCCTCAACGCCATCACCATGCCGGAATTTCTCAGCGCTCGTTATGACAACAAACCTTTGCAGGTCGTCGCCGCGCTGGTGGTGTTTGTTTTTTTGGTGCCATACTCGGCCTCGGTGTTGATGGGATTGAGTTATCTCTTTGAGATGACACTGCACATCCCCTACGAACACGCGCTGTATTTCCTGACGGCATTGACCGCCGTGTATTTGGTCATGGGTGGTTATTTTGCCGTGGCCATCAGTGATTTCATCCGTGGCATTGTCGAATTCGCCGGCGTGTTGGTGATGGTGTATCTCTTGGCCCACCGCCCGGAGACGGGCGGCTTTGTAAACGCGACCAACCATCTGCTGTCCGATCCTTCCGCCGCGCCCGGTCTCGCGGCGGTCAAACAACTTGGTGCCGGAAGCTGGCTGGCCGTGAGCGCGCCGGGCTGGCTGACGTTGCTGGCGCTGGTGTTGATCACCAGTTTCGGTCCGTGGGCGCTGCCGCAGATGGTGCAGAAGTTTTATTCCATCCGCAGCAAGGCCGACGTGAAACGGGCCATGACCATCGCCACAATTTTCGCGCTGTTCCTGTCGTTTGGCGCGTATTACAGCGGCGCATTGACTCACCTGTTTTACGGCCCGAAGCTGCCGCCGGAGTTGATGGGACCCAAAGGCCCGATCTGGGACAAGATCATGCCGCATTTCATTACGACTTCCGGTTTGCCGGTTTCGCTGGTGCTGATCGTAGTGCTGATGGTTTTTTCCGCCTCGATGTCGAGCCTGTCCTCGCTGGTTCTGGTTTCCAGCTCGGCCATCGCCATTGACATCTATGGGGCATTCGTGAACCGGCACGCAAACCAAAAACAAACAATGGCGCTATTGCGCGTCCTCTGCGCGGTTTTTGTGGGATGCTCACTGTTCATCGCCCTCAAGAAGCCGACCTTCATCGTCAACCTGATGATCATGTCATGGGGAACTCTGCTGGGCGTGTTCCTGGCGCCGTACATGTTCGGGCTTTTCTGGAAGCGGACCACGTTGGCCGGGGTTTATGCCGGCATCGGTGTCGGACTTGGCAGCGCCTGCATCCTGTTTACAACCTGGGGACCGGACGGGGTGCCGCTGGCCGGCGCCATCACCATGCTCCTGCCGTTGCTGGTCGTGCCCGTCGTCAGCCTGCTGACTGCGCCGCCCAAAGCAGAGATCGTTGCCACAGCATTCGGAGAAAAAACTGGCCCGACCTGAACAAGCCCCGTTGGCAAAAGCACACGCTGGCACTGGCCGAATAAAAACCATTCCGGTTTCCAAAAGCGCTTTTGCCATAGCGTTGCTCTGTGAGCGAAGCAATGGTGCGGCGGCCATCGCCGCAGCGCGGCACACGCAGACCGCCCTGCAATACGATTCTTCTTTGCTGCTTCCTCTCCGAACGCGGCTTTTGCTGAATTGGCTCAGTCTTCCTCGTCTGCGCCGAGGATTTTTTCAACGTGGCGATCAAGGTCCAGAAGACTGCCCGCACAGGTGGCGCTTTGAACGCGGTCCACAAGTTCGGCCGCCCATGCTTCTTCTTCCACCTGTTCGTTGATGAACCAGTGCATCAACACCTGAGCCGGATAATCCTTGGCAGCCACTGCCGTCTCGTAAACCGCGTTGATTCCGCGGGTATTGGCCTGCTCCATCGCCTGAGCCTGCTCCACCAACTGCAGCAGGGATTTGAAATCCTGTTTCGGCGCGGCCAAGGCACCCAACTCAGGTGCCAGGCCGCGATCCACAACGTGCTTGATCATCTTCTCTGCGTGCTCGCGCTCTTCACCCGCCTGCTTGGAGAAGAAACCGGCGAAGCCTTTGAGATTCTGGTTGTCGCACCAGACTGACATGGCGAGGTAGGCGTGGGCGGCGCTTAGTTCGTGATTAAGCTGGCGGTTTAGTTCCGTCAGCACCTTGGGGAAAACTTTGGTTTTGCTCATGGCATCAATTCGTCGCCCTCTTTATGCCGAAGGTTGACACACTGGGCAAGCGCTCATTCGTTTGACGAAGAACAGAGATGATTTCCTTTTCCAAAGTGGCTTGCGCGGCGGCCAGGAAGCCGAATTAACATTTGCCCGGCGGCATGCGATGGTTTAATCATCTTTGACCTCGCGGCGGGAAGGGTGGCTGAGTGGTTGAAGGCACCTGACTCGAAATCAGGCTTAGGAGCAATCCTAACGTGGGTTCGAATCCCACCCCTTCCGCCATTTTTGAATTTTTCCGGCATGGGACAAGTTCGGTCAAAGTTTCTCTGGAATAGTCAGTTGGAATAATTTCCATGCTTTTTTCCGATGAACCTTTTTGGACAGGCATGGCCGCTTTTAGACCTGAAATTTCACATTTTTGTGATGCTATCAGTGAAGGCAGCAAGGGGGTTATTTTTTCCAGTTCACCAAAAAGCGGCAGGCTCATTGCATCGGTGTAAGTCTTCGCCGTGAGTCGCATGTCGCTGTGTCGCATCAATTCCATCGCCACTCGCGGCGAAACGCCCGCCCGCGCCAACATCGTCGCAAACGTATGTCGCAACGCATGGAAATCCAAATGACGGCCATGCTCGTCCATGCCCTTGATACCGCAAGCGGCCAAGTCTTTCAAAATTGTTTTCGCCGTTGGCACTCCACGACGAAAAACTTTTCCCGCAATTTGATCCTGCCTTGCCCGCCACGCTTTGAGCGCCTCGACCAGCGGCGGTATCAACGGCAGGACGGCGGTCTTTTTATTCTTCGTCGTGGACGCACGCGCCAAGATGTAAGGACGCGCTTCGTCCAAACGCAAATCTTCCCATGTCAACTTTTGAATCTCTCCGCGCCGCAAGCCGGTGTAAGCCGCCAGCATGTAGGGCAACGCGCGTTTCTCGCTGGTTTCAATCAGTGTGGCCAATTCGGTTTCGGTCAACGCCCGGCGCACATAACGCTCTTTGCCTCTTGTCTCTGACTTGCCAACGATTTTGAGCGGGTTGCGCTCCAAACGTCCATTTCTTTCCATCCAATTAAACAGGGCGTTGGCGTGGCCAAGATATTCATTGGCCGTCTTTGGTGAAAATGCCTGCCGCGCCCGCCATTTGTTAAAACTATCCGGCGAAATTTCCTTTAGGAAAATCCAATTGCATTCCGCGAATAATCTTTGCAGCCGGTTTTTCGTATTTGAAAGATGCTTTCGACAACGGCCACGAGCGCTAATATCTGCAATAAAATCCGCCAGATGTTCGGAAAGCGGGCGGCGTGTGGCATCCCGCAACGCTCGCGGTTTGATCAAACCGAGTTTTTCTTCTTCCAACTCTTTTACGGTCTGTCGCAATTCGGCTTCTGCCACGTGCCGTTTATCCGTGTGCAACGGCACGTCGAAAATTTTCGGGTCATTCCCGACCCGATACCGCCCGCGAAAAACGCGACTGCCTTTGGGTTTGAAAACGAAACGCAGCATTTTATTGAGTTAAAGGTTGCAACATTTTTTGCAGATCGCTCCAGCGAATCAATCGCAGACCCCGAATCTTCACGGACGCCAATTGTCCGGCGTCAATCATGCGCCGGACGGTTTTGTCTGACATGCGCAAGAACTCGGCGACTTCTTTGATTCGCAGAAGTCGCTCGCCATTTGGCATTTGAACTGAGGGATTCATTTCTTTGACGTATTAAGGAGCAAAATGACAGCCGCAATGACACCTGCCGCAATTAACACCCCTTTCAAAGCAGTGTTCAACAACTTTTTCTGTCAGTCGTGCCGTGCTTTGTTCGCCCTCAAAATAATTTTGCAACTGTCGGTCGAGGTTTTCGGCTAGTGCTTTCCAATTCCAATTTTTAATCGCAACGTCTAACCGCTGACACCGTTTTTCCTCGTCGGCCTGTTCTTTGCAAGATTCCAAGTCAGATTTGATTTGTTGCCATTCTGTTTCAGTTGCATTCAACGCATCGCGCAAACGGCGATTGTCAGGATGTTCTTCCTCGCCTTCTAAACGCGGAGTTTTTGGAAAAGCGAGTTTGCCAAGCGTCTCAACAACGAAACGATTGTGATCTTTTTGGTTTTCTGGTTTGCGAGGAGCATCATATTTACCGGTTGAATTGTTGCGTTCCATCGTGCCGCTCACGCGCCAGCGCAAATTAAACAATGACCGGATGCGGCTGTTCCGACGGCGCAAACGGAAAACCAAATGGTCACCCATTTCAGGAAACGTCATCGTTTCAAGTCCGATTATTGGGAATGCCTTTTCCGGCACAATTTGCTCGGCGAGCTTTTTGAACGTCTCAATTTCCTCTGGCTTTGGAAAACGTCCGCGCCCGTCCTTGCCGTATGGTTCGGCAACTGGCTTTTTTACATCTTCGCCCGGCAATCGCAGCGTGCCCTTGCGAAAAAGTTGTGCGCGAATTCTTGATGCAAATTTATCCGGTGAAATAACGCGGCCAGTGCCGTCTGGCTCGCAATGAATACGCAAACGAGCAAACGCGGACGAAAATCGTGTTCCCAAATCAATCGCAAGCACGTGGAAATCAGGAACGATTTGAGTGCCTTCGTCCTTCTTGACTCGAAAGCCTTGAATTGGCTGCTTGCCGTCTCCACACCAAAGTTTGCTCGCTGTAACTTTTTCTTCATCGGCCTCGCCCGGCTTTTTCTTTTCTGTGTCCAAATCTGTCGGCCAGCGGAAATGTCGCCGCTTGTCTGCATCCGCATCGCCCTTTTTGGCGTAGCCTTTCAAAGAACCCTTGTCCCAACGAATGACACCGCCGTGCAATTTTTTCTGCTCGTTCCATTCAAGCGGAATGGCGACTTTCAAATGAACCGGTGGCGGCGGTTCACCCTGCTCCTCATTTTCGACCATCAGCGAGAAGCTGACTGCCAAATTACCGGCTGGCCACTTACCCTGCTTCTTTTTCCCAGCGCGTGGTTTGTCATCTTCAAGCACCAGCGGCGGACACCAGAGGGCGTTTATGCTCGTGCCGTCGGGCGTGACAATTTTGTCGCGTTTTAGTCGCCGCGCAGAAAGAGTCACCGACAGGTCGTCCGCCAATTCGTAGCGCATGGCCTCACCATCGTTGTGCTTGCGAAACAGGGTGAGTTTCATCTGCCGATTCAGTTCCGCCTTGAAATCAAAATGCCGGAAGCTAATTTCCTTGTGCCGGTTTTCTGTGCCGGGAAACGTGTAGCTGATGGGTTTGATGGTTACATTCCCATTTTTATCCGGCGTTACCAAGTCACCCAATTCTTCCATCCATTCGCAATAACGAACAAAATAAGGAATAAAATCATGGATTCCATTGCGCTCTGCCGTGGCAGACCACAGGTGGTGATATTGTGGTTCGCACAGCTTGTTGAAAAAATCTGCGCTGCCAAATCCTTGTCGATTTTCGCGCTGTTCGTTTTCAACCTCGTCCTCCAACTTTTCACGCAGCTCATTTTTGGCCGTTTTCTTTTCGAGACTGACGAATGTTTTTCGCAAATCAGCCCAGCCGCCGATAGTTCCGCTCCGCAGTCCGTATTCGTCGAGTTCTTTGTCTGCTCGCAATTCACTCAATAGATCAACGATCCCCTTTTTGCCGGACGCCGCATCACCTTTCCATCGAGGATCGTCTTTCATTCCTTGAATTGTCATCACCTTGCCAGACGGACTGTTTTCTTTTTCAAACTTAATTTCTTTATCGCCTTCAAACGCGCTCTGGATGATTTGCAGTTTGGCTACTTGCCCTTCGCGCTTTTGCGTTCGCTGTTTGTATTTGAAAACATCCTCAAATGCCATTGAGAGTGCGGCATCGTCAAATTTTTCTCGAAAGGCAGGCGATTCAAACGCGATTCCAAGCCAGTGAGTGAAGTAATGAAATTTACTTGGCATGGATTCCCGCTCACCGCCCACTGGTTTTGGAATTTTCTTGCCGGGCTTTTTGATGAACACCACCAAATCTTCGAGGGCAACTTTTGCGAGTGTTTCATCTTTTTGCAGCCAGAGGAAACGCGCAAGAAGCCAAGCCATTGGATTGATTGGTCCTGTCTTGTGTAACCAGACAAAACGCTTGTCATCTTCCGCCGCTTTTTCAATTTCTGCCTCGATTGACCCGAATTGATTCTGAATCAGCGGCAAAAGTTTTTTTGCTTTTTTGCATTTGGCTGCTGTGAACGCCGCTTTGTAGTGTGCTTTTACTTTGTCGCTTGGCTCGACGGAACTCATTTCCAGGAAAACCGAAATTGCTTTTACCATTGCGGGCACGTCGTTATTACATGACTGATTGGGATACAGTTTCCAATAAAGTTTGTCCAACGGCGCAGAGCCTGGCATCCGGCGTTGGCTGGTTGTGCTGCATAGTCTCAATCCATTGTCGTGTGCAAAAATGGTAAGTTTTTCGATGTCAATCTCTGCACCCTCGCCAGCAAGTTGCGCCTCAAGAATTTGGTAGCACTCTATTTTGTCACATTCGGATTTTCCTTGAGTGAGAACACTGGCAAGGAAGTTTTTGAGGCAGTCCACGTTCGGAAGGCCGGGATAGTTTGTTGCCAAGCGTTGCAGCACTTTTGCAACATCGCTGTTCGGCAGTTTTTCTCGCTGGCACAATTCCGCCCACAATGGATTCAATAGTTTGCCGTGTGCCTTTGCTTCACCTGCCAACCCGGCGAGAAGAATTGTGTAATAGCACACTGCATCTTGAAAAACGGCATTCGTATCACGGAGCGCGGCATAAGTTTTTCCATCGCCCCAAGCACACGGTTTGCCGGTAATTTTCCGTTTCGGGTGTTCTGGATGGACTGATTCCTCAATCAGCACTTCGTAAGTTCTGTAAAGTTCGCTTGGCATAAATTTGATTTGTTCTCAGTTCACCACGTCCTGAAACAATTCGTGGTGCTGCCAGAGGGTGTCTTGCCAGTTTGGGAGCGGTTGCCACGGGTTTTCTTTGTCGCCCGGAATTTCAACCTTGCAGACGCGGCCTTGGTAGATGCGATTCATAAATGGTCTTCTTTCTGCCGATTTTCCCTTATATCCAATCTGCTTGCCGCGCACTAGCTAGAAATAAATTTTCCTTTGGCATTTTACTGACTCTGTAAAACAAACCAATGGAAGACGCTCTATTGCGCTGTGATCCGCGAATTTCCCCGAAAAAGCCCTATATTCGGGCAAATTCCGCGAAATTGTCTTGCAAGGAATTATGCTTGGATAGTCCTTGTCCGACTAATGCGGTAAACTCCCAAAATGAATACAGAATCAAATCAAACGATAAGCATTAAAATTGTCAGCGAAATGATTATTCAGCAAAGCGATTTGAAACAGCTTCTCCGTCAAAACGAATCTTCACCGGCTACACCTTCAATTGAATCCGCAAAATTGACACGGGTTGAACCCGACGGGAAATTACCGCGTCTGGCGTTCTCCATGCGCGAGACCGCCGAAATTTTGGGCATTTCATACATTACCGTGCATCGGCTATTACAACGCGGCTTGCTTAAAATCTCTTTGGCGTGTCGTCACAAATTGATTTCAAAAATTGAAATTGAACGGTTTTTGAAACAGACAAGCCGCTCGGTCTATGAAAACTGACATTGGTTTCAGTTATTCCAAGTGATTATTCCGTCTGGCGCGAATTGTAACCAAGAAGCAAAACGTCCGTCCGGTGATAACGCCCGATAAGCCGCCGTCTTGCCAAAACCAAGACGTAGCAAAGTGGAAACCGCGTCTTTCCGGGTCAGCGTGCGTGTGCCGTGATTGAAAATGTTTGCCATGTCTTCCCGTGTAACAAATTTCTTTTTGATCGGCGGCGGCGGTGGAGCTTGTGCCATGTCTTTTGTGAGAGGAACGATGGCAGGCGCGGCGGCGGGTGAGGGGAAATTGGGTACATATGGAACGGTAGGCGGTGGAACGATGACACGCGGAGCGGAAGAAACAGGGACGGCGACAGGCTTGACGGAAATTTCCGCTGGAATTTTGCGGAATGCAGCGATTTCCGCCACTTTCCGGCGACTTTCCGTTTCGGCGTTCGCTGGCGTGGTTTCTGGTTTGTTTTTCTTGTCTTCGTCGGATAACAGCCATTTTAGAGCAAAGAAAATTCCGCAGCCTATCGCCACAGGTAGTACAAGCGGCGCAAGCGTTGCGATTACTGGAATCGTTTGTTTTTCATTCATATTTTTTGAGTTTTTGGGAAGGTTTTTTAGTGGAGGCATAAAGATGCGCTCATTTTGCAATCGAATTCAGCGTGGCACGAATTAGAGCCAGAATCGCTGTTCGCATATTTACCGGCAACTTTGGCCACGCTTGCGTAAGTTCCGACAGTTCTGGACAGAGTTGAACAGACTTTTGTGAAGCAGTTAATGAAGCTGGTGCTTCATTATTGAACGAATTGCCTTGTAAAACGGTGGGTTGTGGATTCGCCTCTGATTGTTCGAATCCCACCCCTTCCGCCAGCAATTCCTCCTACGAACCATCGAGCCGTCCATACTTTCGGATCTCCGGCCAGATCACCGCCACAGCAGCGACAACCAAAATCGTTCCGACGCCGCCCGACACGACGGAAATCACCGCGCCCGTGGAGATCGCATTCCCAATAACCGGCCCGAACAACTGTGCCACGGAGCCGGACTCAAATCCGCCCAACTCGTTCGACGTGCCGATGAACAGGCTGTTCACGGCAGAAACGCGCCCGCGCTTTTCGTCCGGCGTGAGCAATTGCACCAGCGTGTGACGCACGACAACGCTGATGTTGTCCACCGCGCCGCAGATGAACAGCATCAGGAGCGAAAAACAAAACCATTTCGAAAACCCAAAACCGATTGTTGCGACGCCAAATATCGCCACGGCCCAGAGCATCGTGCGTCCGGCCTTTTGCAGCGGCGGGCGATGTGCCAGCAGCAGCGCACAAAACACCGCACCCGCCGGCATTGCAGCCTGCAACACGCCCAACCCGCTCGGACCGACGCGCAGGATGTCCTTTGCATACACCGGCAGCAACGCGGTCGCGCCGCCCAACAACACTGCAAACATGTCCAGCGTGATCGTGCCGAGAATGATTTTGTTGGCGAAGACGAAGTTGAATCCCACCAACAGGTTTCTAAAGGACATTGCCTCTTTCACTGTCACAACGTGCCGCCGCCGCACGAAACACATCAGGACGAAACACGTCAGCGACGCCACCGTGTTGAGCGCATAAACCGTGGCCGCGCCGTGGGTCAGCCAGATCAACGCGCCGCCCGCCGCCGGACCTGCCACCGAGGAGAGCTGAAACGTGCCGGCGTTCCATGTCACTGCGCGGGAGAACAATTGGCGCGACACGATGTGCGGCAGAAATGCCGAACTTGCCGGCCAGAGAAACGTGCGCGCTGAGCCGACGGCGAAAAGGCAGAGGTAAATCCAGAACACCGGCGCACGCAGCGCAGACACCAGCGTCAGTCCAAGGCTCGCACCTGCGATCACCAGTGTCATGAGCAGGATGATGCGTTTGCGGTCGTAATTGTCGGCGGCATGTCCGGCGGGCAGCGTGAAAAAAACCATCGGCATCATCTGCGTCAGCCCCACCAGTCCCAGCGCCAGCGCCGAGTGCGTTCGTTCGTAGAGCTCCCAGCCCACCGCGACAGTGAGCATTTGCTGGCCGAGAACCGCGACCAGTCGCCCAATCAGGTACAGCACGAAGTCCCGGTTGCGCAGCACGGCGTATGCGTCGTGCGCCCCGTCGGGCGGCTGACCAGGCGTCGTCTTTGCCGAAACTTCGGCGTCGTTCATAAAATGGCCGTAACCTTAACGAAATTTAAGCGCAGGTCGAGCACGGGCATTGAGATTGCACAAAAGTTTTCCTTGGCAAATGCTGGTGACGGGAGTAAGAACGGGCGTTCTTTGAAATGGATGGACGAATTTGTCCATCTGCAACCACAGCCAGAAGACAGGGAACCCCGTGGAAATCGGGGACGGTTGCGCCACTGTAACGGATGACAAGCTCCCACTGCCACTGGTTCCGCGCCGCGGGACCGGGAAGGCGGGAGTGAGGTTATGAATCCGAAGTCAGGATACCGGTCTGGTTGTGCTCGTCGTGTTCCCGCTCGTGCGGGATCAACTTCTCCGTCAAAGAGAAGGATGAGGCCAGCCCGTGCCGGACTATCCTCCGGCAGGATTCGATGGAATGCCTTCATTCTCCGTTTTGCCGGGGTCTGAAGGTTTTTACGTTCAAGGACGAGGGAGAGGTCCGAGGTGTAAACCGTTTGCACTTCGCACTTCAACCTTCGCACTTCTTCAGTCCCCGCACTGGTCTCCAACCGTTAACCTGTGCTGCGCAAACGCGCGGCAGATTGGAAGATCAGTAAATGAAAAAAGATATTCGATCGCGCTGGCGCTGGCCGGCCTGTCCGTTTTTGTTTCTCAACCCGCGACCGTCACCGCGGCAGAAGAAACTTTTTCCACCATCTCTTCAACGACAAACCAGACCGGCTCGCTCACACCAAATCGTGGTCACCGGCACGCGCATTCCCACGCTGCCCGAAAATACCGCCAGCCCGGTGACTGTGATCCAAGCCGACCAGATTTCCACCACGCAACAACGCCTAGTCGCGGACGTGTTGCGCGACGTCACGGGCCTCGACGTTGCCCGCTCCGGCCAGCCGGGTGGGAACACAAGCATGTTTTTGCGTGGCGCGGACAATTCGGACACGCTTGTGCTCATGGACGGCATTCGCGTCAACAACGGCTTCAACAACGCCTACGATTTCAGCCAGCTCGCCGTGGACAATGTCGAGCGGATCGAAATTTTGCGCGGCCCGCAGAGCACACTTTACGGTTCGGAAGCGTCGGGCGGCGTCATCAACATCGTGACCAAACAAGCCGCAGGCCCGCCTGCCGGCTCGGTGCAGACGGAATACGGCTCGTTCAGAGTCGTGCTCACGCGCGGTTCATTTGCAATGCGCGAAGGCAAGGCTGTCCATGTCCGGCGACGCCAGCTACGCGTGCAGCGACGGCGATCGCATCAACAGCGGCTACGAATCCATCAACTTTCGGCCAGCGCGCATTACGATTTCAGCGACCAATTCCACGCCACCTCCTCGCGACTTACCTGAAGTCCGATGCCGGTGCACCGAACGACATTTTCACCGACGACCCAAACGACAGCATCAAAAACGAAAACTATCCTAATCGGCCTGACGCTCGAAGCCGATCCGACGACCGTGGTGGAACACGAAGCTGGCCTTTCACACGCCCACGATCGCGGCACATTCGATGAGCCCGTGCCCAACCCGTGACCCGCCGTTTTTTCTTCCGGAATACGCCTCGCTCACCATCGCCCAACGCAACCAGGTGGATTTCCAGAACATTTTCACGCTCGCCGAGCAGCACAAAGTTCTCATTGGCGGCACGTTTGAGGAGAGCACGGCGAACTTTCGGACAACTACAGCGCGCTAGACCGGACGATTGACACGCGTTCGGCCTACGCGCAATACGAATTCACGCCCATCAAACGCGTTGACGCTCACGGCAGGCGGGCGCGTGGACGACTCCGATTCCTTCGGCACACACGGCACGTATCGGTTCGGCGCGCGCTTCACCGTGCCGCGGACGGAGACAATTTTTCGCGCGAATGTCGGCACGGGTTTCCGCGCGCCGAGCATCTCGCGAGCTTTATACCCCGGTTTTCGGCAACCCGAATTTAAAGCCGGAAGAAAGCCTCGGCTGGGACGTCGGCTTGGAGCAACCACTCGCAAAAGACAAACTCCGCATCGGCGCGACTTTTTTCCACAACGACTTTGACAACCTGATCGATCGCCGGCGGGCTTGTCGCTCGAAAACATCGAATCGCGCGCGCACGCTGGGCGTGGAAACTTTCGCCACGTGGAAGCCGCTGACGAATGTGACGTTCCGCGCCGCCTACACCTGGCTCGACACCGAAGGACTTGAATACCGGCCTGCAGCTGCTACGTCGCCCCGAACATCACGGCAGCGTGAGCATGAACTGGCGAATCCGTCCGCAGCTTTCGGCGGACGCGAACGCGCTGTTCGTCGGCGAGCGGGCCGACGAAAATTTCTGCCACGATCCCGGCCACACGAGTCACTGTGCCGGGCTACACGAAGCTCGATCTCGGTTTGCGGTGGCAGGTGACAAGGAATTTCGAGTTGTATGGCCGTGTGGAAAATCTGACCGGCGAAAATTACGAGGAAGTGTTCGGCTTCCCGGCATTGGGACGGTTCTTCGCGGCAGGCGCAATCGCAAAGTTTTGAATTTGCAGGGAATTACGCTCCGATTTGATGCTTGATGGCATCGCAGATTTTCTGCGACCACTTTTCGAGCATTTTCGCGTCGCGCCCTTCGACGAGCAATCGGGCCTTGGGTTCGGTTCCGGAGTAACGAAGCAACAAGCGCCCGCCTTGGCCTTTCAAATCCGCCTCCGCCCGGGCCACCAGTTGCTTCACGCCGTCGAGTTCCTCGAACGGCTTCTTTTCCCGCACGACAACGTTGGTGACAAGTTGCGGGAAGCGCGTCCAGCAGCGGGTCAACACGCGCAGAGGTTTGCTTGCGGCGCGCATGATGCGGAGGATCTGAATTGCGCTCACAAGACCGTCGCCGGTCGTGCTGAAATCCCGGAAAATAAGGTGGCCGCTCTGCTCGCCGCCCAGGTTGAAACCGCCGTGGAGCATTTCATCAATGACATTCTTGTCGCCCACGGCGGTGCGGACGATCTTGCCGCCAGCAGTCTTGATTGCGGCTTCCAGACCGGCGTTGCTCATCACCGTGGCAACAAGCGTTTTGTGCACGAGTGTGCCCTGCCTCAACATTTCCAAGGCGGCAATGGCCATGATATCGTCGCCGTCAATCAACGTTCCGGTTTCGTCGCAAAGCAACACGCGATCGGCGTCGCCGTCGTGCGCAATGCCGACGTGGGCTTTGTGTTCACGCACCTTCTGGCACACCTGTTCCGGATGCAACGAGCCGCATTCCTTGTTGATGTTTTTCCCGTCGGGTTGATTGCCATAGACGATGACTTCCGCGCCCAACTCGCGCAAAACGCACGGCGTGGATTTGTAAGCCGCGCCATGGGCGCAGTCCACAACGATGCGCATGCCTTCGAGCGTCATGCCTCGTGGGAAGGAAGTTTTGGCGTATTCAATGTAGCGGCCCAGCGCGTCGTCGATGCGGACAGCCTTGCCGATGGCTTCGGCGGTGGGACGAATGGTTTCGATTTCACCGCTGAACACCAGTCCCTCAATCTCGGCTTCCACCACGTCATCGAGTTTGTAACCGTCCGCGCGGAAAAACTTGATGCCGTTGTCGGCGTACGGATTGTGCGACGCTGTGATGACGATGCCCGCGTCAGCGCGCAAGCTGCGGGTGACATAAGCCACGCCCGGTGTTGGCAATGGACCAATGAGCAGCACGTCAACGCCCATGGAAAGAATGCCGGACGAGATCGCATTTTCCAGCATGTAACCGGACAAGCGCGTGTCTTTGCCGAGAACGATTTTGTGCCGGCCGGCCGTGGCTGGGCTTCAAGATGTCGGAAAACATGACCGGCAGCGCGGCCGAGTTTGAGCGCGGTTTCTGCGGTCACGGGTTCGATGTTGGCAACGCCGCGAACGCCGTCCGTGCCGAAAATTTTCCTGGTTTTGCTCATGATTTTTTATTGCGCTTGGGCGGGATGACTACATCCACCAATAATGGCGCGACGCGAAGTACGTCACTCCGGGCGGCGCGGAGACATCCACCCGCTTGCGCAGATCCCGCGCCGATTCGATTTCCGTGAGGTCCACTATCACATGGATATCTTTCGGTTGAAGTTGGGCCATGTCTTCAGGCCGCGCACGAACAATGACGCTGACCGCGTCGGGGCTGACTTTGAACTCGCGCACATCTGCGGCAGAGGAGACGACGAACACAGGCAAGTTGGTGAAGGTATGCGTATCCCAGTCGCCCAGCGGATTGACGGGCGTGAGGGTTTCGTTGCGAATGGCTTGGGCGGTGAGCCAGATGGCGACTGCGGAAACCAGCGAAAACAGTTTCCATACCCAGTCCTTCGTAACGATGTCGCGTAGTGCCATAATTATTTCGGTGACACGCCCGTCGTCGGGCGTGTTTCATTCTTTGTGATGACGACCGGGCCGGCTTTTGGTCGTTCTGCCATCCGGGAACGCAGCCATCCGACAACATTGTGTGTCTTGGCTGGACGCAAAAGCACCGACGAGAGGAACGCGCGCAATTCCTCCAACGTGACGCCGCGGACAAGCTGTCCTTTGTAAGCGTGTGAAATCGCTCCCGTCTCCTCGGACACGGCCACGATGACGGCGTCGGTTTCCTCGCTCAAACCAATGGCCGCGCGATGTCGTGTGCCGAGCGATTTGTTCAAGTCCTGCCGCTGGGTCAGCGGGAAAATGCACGCGGCGTACGCGATCCTGTCGCCCTTGATGATCACACCGCCGTCGTGAATGGCGTTGTTCGGAAAGAAAATCGTCTCCAGCATCTCCGGTGTGGCTTCGCAATCCACGGGAATCCCCGACTCCACGGCTTCCTGAAGTTGAATGGATTGTTCGATGGCGATGAGCGCGCCAATGCGCACCTCGGCGAGGCGTTCGCAAGTTTGGATGATGACTTCGATGTTTTCGCGCTGCTCGTGTGCGGTGGTGAAGAGCGGCAGGTTGCCGAGTTCACCCAGCATGCGGCGCAGTTCAGGCTGAAAAATCACGAGCACGGCCACGGCGAAAAACGCCGAGAACGTGCCGAGCAGCCAGCGCAGAACTTTCAAGTCCAGCAGCGTCGTTACCAGCGCCAGTGCCAACAGCACGACGACAAAGCCGATCACGACCGGCCAGCCACGCGTGCCGCGCACGAAGCGAAAGGCATAGTAAATCCCCACCGCGAGGATCACAATTTCCAACGCGGGCCGCCAGAGGTTCTGGATGTAAGTCCACATTACTGCTTGGTCCGGGCCATCACGGCTTCTGTCATGCGAACGGCTTGGACTGTTTCCGCGACGTCATGCGCACGGATGATTTGCGCGCCAGCTTCGACTGCCAGACACGCGCACGCCAGCGATCCCGGCAAACGCTCCGCCCAGTCCGCGCCGGTCAATTTTCCGATGAAAGATTTGCGCGAGACGCCGAGCGCCAGCGGACGTTGCAACGTTGTAAAACTCCGCAAGCCCGCGAGCAACTGTAAATTATGCTCAACCGTCTTGCCGAAACCGATGCCGACATCCAACACCACTTGGTCAGCCGCCACGCCGCAAACGTTCAATCGCCGCAATCGGTCGCGGAAAAAATGGCCGACTTCGCCCACCACGTTCCCATAAGCCGGATTGGTTTGCATGGTCTGCGGCGTGCCCTGCATGTGCATGCAGATGTAACCTGCGCCCGTTTCAGCAACGACGCGCCACATCAAGTCGTCTTCGCGATTGGCCGCCACGTCGTTGACAATGCTGGTGCCGGCCTGAAGCGCGGCGCGGGCCACGGCGGGTTTCATCGTGTCAATCGAAAGAGGGACTTTGACGCGGCTGGCGAGTTGCTCGATGGCGGGCAACACACGCCGCAATTCTTCGGTTTCACTGACAGGCGACGCGCCAGGTCGCGTGGATTCGCCGCCGATGTCGAGAATTTCCGCGCCTTGTTCGATCAGCTTCAGCGCATGTTCCACCGCCTTGGCTGAATCGAAGAATTTTCCGCCGTCGGAAAAGGAATCGGGCGTGACGTTGACGACGCCCATGACGAGCGCCGGTCGCGGAAAGTCGAATTCAAACTTGCGGGCGCGGAAAATCATGCACTGCCGGAGCATAAGGGCGAAAGACCGGCGAAGCAAAGAGCCAAATCCAGCAGTGCGAGCGCAGGAACGACGGGGTTGTCAGATTTTTTTTGAAAGACTGACGGAGGATGTGCGGTCACAAACCCGAAAGAAAACCGGCGAGGCTGATTGCGCAACCCCGTCAGTTTGTTGATTCGGGTTTTTACGTGGCGGCTTTTTCCTCGATATTGGCCGGCTTGAGTGTCGGCGCGAGCAGGTGGGCGCAAAGCAGTGTGATCAGGTAGGTCACACCGGCGACAATGAAAATCGGAACATAATTGCCGGTCTCGCCGCGCGCGATTGAGGCCTTCCGCATCAAGCCAACCCAGGTGAAGAGCAGAATGCCGGCAGCCGAGCCGGCGAATCCGGCCAGCCCGGTCACCGAACCCACCACGCGACGGGGGAACATGTCGCCGGCGAGGCTCATAACATTGCACGACCACGCCTGATGTGCCGAGCAGGCCAGGGCGATCAATCCCACCGCCACCCATTGCGAGTCGGTGAAGGCGGCATAAATCACCGGCACAATCGCCGCGGCGCAGATGAGCATGGTGATCTTGCGGGCCTTGTTAAGCGACCAGCCCAGCTTCATGAAATAGCCGGAGAGCCAGCCGCCACCGACGCCGGTGAACGTGGCCGCCACATAAATCAGGGCCACCGGCAAACTGCGGGACTTCAGGCTCAGGCCGAACCGGTCGGCAAAGAATAGCGGCGCGCCGAACAAATAAAACCACCAGAAACAGTCGGTCAATTTAACGGCGGCAAAGGCCCAGATCTGACGATGCGGGAGCAGCCTGCCCCAGGGAATCTTGACGGTTGGCTCCGGCGGATCGCTGTCGATCAGGGCCAGTTCGGCGGCCGAAACCTTCGGATGCCACTGGGGTTTGCCGTACATCAACAGCCACGCGATGATCCAGCCAAGGTCAAAGATGCCGGTGATTAGAAATGCGCCGCGCCAGCCAAGGGTGCGGCTGCCGATCGTGATTCCCGCCATAAAAGGCATCAGCAAGGGCAGGCAGAAGGGCACGATGATGCTGCCGATGTTCGAGCCGGAATTCAAGAGCGCGAACGACAAGGCGCGTTCGCGTTTGGGAAACCATTCAGCAACCGCCTTGTTTGCCGCCGGGAAGTTGCCGCCTTCGCCCAACCCGAGCAGGATGCGGCACACAAAAAAACCGGCGACGGTGCTGACGAGGGAATGGCTCATGGCGGCCAGACCCCAGAAGATGCAAGCCAGGGTGAATCCCCAACGCAGACCGAGCACGTCCATCAGCCGCCCCGCCATGAGATTACTCACGGCATACGCGGCTTGGAAGACGACTTGCATGTACCAGTACTGGTCCTGCGTCCAGCCGATCTTGGTCTGAAGCTCGGGCGCCAGATTGGCGAACACACCCCGGTCCATGTAATTGGCTGTGGTAACCCAAAACAACAGTGAGCAGATGACCCAGCGATAGTTGCTCGAAGCTGGTCTGGTTTCGTTTGGGAGGCTCATAAGGGGCGGGTGCAAACTTGAAAAAAAGCCCGTTACAACAGACGCTGCAACGGGCTTTTCATTTCACGATTTTTTACAGATCAGTAATCGGTTTGTGTCTGGGCACCAGCGTCTTCATAACGCTCCAGGCTATCAAATAACTCAAGGCGCAGACGATGAACATAATTAGGTATGCGGTCTGCGGGGTTTGTTTGAAGATGTCTGTCAGTCGGCCCGCAAGCATCTGGATGATCACACCGCCGATGCCGCCGGCGGTGGTGCCGATGCCCGTTACGGAGCCGACGGCTTTCTTCGGAAACATGTCGGAGACCGTAGTGAACAGGTTTGCAGACCACGCCTGGTGGGCGGCGGCGCCAACGCAAATCGTCGCAACGGCCAGCACGGCGGCCATTTTTCCAAAATGTTCCACATTGCCAAAGTACTGTGTGGTCAGCACGGTCAGCGGAGCCACGGCGATGATGAGCATCGCTGTCATGCGAGCTTTGTAAACCTGCATGCCGTTTTTGATGAACGTCATGGGAATGCTCCCGCCATAAACGCTGCCGACGATGGCCACGCCATAGACGATGAACGTCGGCATGATGATTTGCGCCTTGGTCATGTTGAATTGTTTGATCAGATAATCCGGCAGCCAGAACAAGTAGAACCACCAGATGCCATCGGTCATGAATTTGCCAAAAACGAAGGCCCAAATCTGACGGTAGCCGAACAGTTTCCACCAGGAAACCTTCGCCTTGTCCTCAACCGTTTCGACGGCCCGGACTTCCTCGTCAATGTGGATGTAGTCATATTCGGCCTTGGAGAGCCGCTTCTGTTTGGCGGGCGGGTTGTAGAGCCAAAACCAGAAAATCAGCCAGAGAAAACCGGCGGCGCCTGTGATGATGAACGCCAGTTTCCATCCGCGCTGGTCGCCGAAATGAATCATGCACCACGGCACGAACAGCGCGGCGACCATGGCGCCAAAGTTCGAACCGCTGTTGAAGATTCCGGTGGCCAAAGCCCGTTCGCGCTTGGGAAACCACTCAGCCACTGTTTTGATGGACGCGGGGAAATTGCCCGCTTCACCAACAGCAAACGCGCTGCGGATGACGATGTGCATCGCCAGAACCCGGCCGACGAAGGCGTTGGCGATGCCGAATATCGACCAGACGATGAGCGACAGCGCAAGGCCCAGCTTGGTCCCGATCCGATCAATGACCCAACCGACCACAAGTGTCATGCCGGCGTAAAATGCCGTGAAGAAGGAGGTGAGATACGCGAAGTCGGTGTTCGTCCAGCCAAATCCGCCCTGTGCTTCTGGCGAACAAAAGAACCCTTTCAAATAGCTGATGACCTGCCGGTCCATGTAGTTGAAGGTGGTGGAAAAAAACAGCAGGGCGCAAATCACCCACCGGTATTTGGTGGCTTGGGATTGAGTTTGTTCTTGCACGGTTGGTTTAGGGATTATGGTTTGGTCTTACTTTCGACGTTTTACCGGCCCGGAACTCTTGAAAATCGCCTCATCCTTCACACCCGGGAACGCCATATAATTTTTGGCGTTTGTGTAGCAGATGTTGCGAATCATCTGGCCGACCATCTTTTCGTCTTTCGGTATCAGGCCGTTTTCCATGTCCTGTCCGATCAGGTTGCAGAGCGTGCGCCGGAAATATTCGTGGCGCGGATAGGACATGAACGAGCGTGAATCCGTGATCATGCCGATGAAGCGCGAGAGCAGGCCAAGATTCGAGAGCGAGTTCATCTGCCATTCCATGGCCTCCTTCTGATCCAAAAACCACCAGCCCGAACCGAACTGAATTTTGCCCGGAATCGTGCCGTCCTGGAAATTGCCGATCATCGTGGCAAAAGCGTAATTATCCGCCGGGTTCAGATTGTAAATGATCGTTTTGGGCAGTGAATTTTCAGAATCCAGCTTATCCAGATAAAGTGCTAGCGGCTGGCATTGCGGGAAATCGTTAATGGAATCGAAGCCGGTGTCCGGTCCAAGCTGTTTCATCAGGCGCGTGTTGTTGTTGCGCAACGCGCCGAGGTGAAGCTGCATCGTCCAGCCTTTTGAAGCGTAGAGTTTGCCGAAGAACAGCATCATGAACGCGGCAAACTGCCCGTGCTCCTGTCGGGAAACGATTTCGCCGCGACGTGCCTTGTCGAAAATGGCGGCAGCCGTCTGCTCGGAACAGAAATCCGCAAAGCAATGATTCATGCCGTGATCGGAGAGACGGCAGCCCTGCGAATGGAAAAAGTCCAGGCGTTTCCGGAGCGTGCTGAGGAACGCGCTGAAATTGTTGATGTCCACGTTCGCCGCGGCGGCAAGCTGGCTCACCCACTTGTTGAACCCGGCGGGTTGATTGACCGTCAGCGCCTTGTCCGGTCGAAATGCCGGCAACATGCGCGTGGGATGGCCTTGCGACGCAAACGTCTGATGATATCCCAGGTTGTCCGCCGGGTCGTCCGTGGTGCAGACAACCATGACCTTGAATTTTTTCAGGATGCCCTGCGTGGTCAGTTCGGGCCTGGCGAGTTTTTCATTGGCTCTTTTCCAGATGCGCTCGGCGTTTTTCTCATCCAGAAGTTCATCAATGCCGAAGTAACGCTTCAATTCCAGATGCGTCCAGTGATAGAGCGGGTTGCGCAACGTGTGCGGCACCGTGGCGGCCCAGGCTTTGAATTTATCAAATGGGTCGGCGTTGCCGGTGCAAAAGCGTTCCGCCACGCCGTTGGTGCGCATGGCGCGCCACTTGTAATGATCGCCTTCGAGCCAGATTTCAAAGAGGTTCTTGAACTGCCGGTTTTCGGCGATGTCTTTGGGCGAAATGTGGCAGTGGTAATCAAAGATCGGCTCGGCTTCGGCATATTGATGATACAGCCGGCGGGCGGTGCGTGTGCTGAGGAGGAAGTCTTCGTGGATGAATTTCATAATACATTCCTGTTGAATTGCAACTCACGCTATCATTGAGAAAAATCAGTTCCCACGCAAGCGGATTTCAAAATAATTGCCATGGCCGATCGCTGTTTTCTTGTTGCAGTGCCAAAAATCACAGGCCGAAATCATGCGGAAAAATCAACGTTTTTATAAAATTAAACTTCCTTCCAATTCAGCCTTTTGGTACGCTTGCGGTAACATGCTAAAAATTCAAAAATTCTCGATAGGTGTCGGAGACAGGTTCGCGCAACAGGCCAAAGCTCAATTGCAGGCTTGCATCCTGGCGGCTCAGAAAGGCGCGGACGTCGTTCCGGTCTGGAACAAATCCAACCGCGAACATCTGATCGTCGGTTCGGAACCGTCCAGCGTGTATGCGGCCGCCGCCGCGGCGGTCAAGGAGCTCGGCTGGAAAAAACCATGGCACGTGGACGCCGACCACATCCGTCTCGAAACCGTGGACCGTTTCATTCCGCACTCGGATTTTTACACCATTGATGTGGCGGATTCGATTGGCAAACCCGCCCCCGCCGATGCACTCAAAGCTTTTGCGAAACGACATCCCGAACTCACCGGCAAGATCCAAATTCCCGGCATCGAAGGCGCGATAAATGTGTCGTCCGCCGACTTGGAACGCATCGCCGGCAAATATCTTTTCGCCGTCCAGGAAGCGGGCGTGATCTATCGCCACATCGCAAAAGCCAAAGGTGAAGACAAAATGATCACCGAAGTTTCGATGGACGAAACCGACACGCCACAAACGCCGCCGGAATTGCTCATCATTCTGGCTGCCATCGCCGACGAAAAAATTCCCATCCAGACCATCGCACCGAAATTTACCGGCCGTTTTAACAAGGGCGTGGACTACGTCGGCAACGTCGCGCAATTCGAGAAGGAATTTAACGATGACCTGTGCGTGATCAGTTTCGCGGTGAAAAAATACGGACTGCCTGACACGCTCAAGCTCAGCGTCCATTCCGGCAGCGACAAATTTTCCATCTACGGCCCCATCCGCAGGGCAGTGCTCAAGCACAAAGCCGGTCTTCACCTCAAGACCGCCGGCACAACGTGGCTGGAAGAAGTCATCGGTCTGGGCGAAGCCGGTGGCGAAGGACTCGCGCTGGCGAAGGAGATTTACGCCGAGGCGCTCGAACACATTGATGAGCTTTGCAAGCCGTACGCCACGGTGATTGACATTGACAAGAGCAAGCTGCCCAGCGCCGCAATCGTGTCGAAATGGAGTTCAGCCCAATTCGTCGCCGCGTTGCGTCACGATCCCAAGTGCAAGGATTTCAATTCAAGCCTGCGGCAATTGATTCACGTCGGTTACAAGATGGCCGCCAAGCGGGGCAACCGTTATCTGGAAGTCGTCCGCAAGTGCGAAACGACGGTAGCGAAGAACGTGACGGGGAACCTCTTCGACCGCCATATCAAGCCTGTCTTTATTGGTTAATTTGCATCCCGTTTAAGGCACTGCTCTCTCCGCCGGTGAAAACTGGCGGAGAGAATTCGTTTTAGGCCGATGCTCCGCAACCACCTTTGCTTGAAATTGGAAAGCCGCCACGTCAAACTCAAGCCGACCTGACGGAAACAGTTTACACTCGTTGACCAAACAATTGATTGACCATGGCTACGCTCAACATCAAACCTGCCGGCTCGTGTGCGTTCGACATGATCGCGCTGGGCGAAATCATGCTCCGACTCGACCCCGGCGAAGGCCGCATCCGCAACACGCGCGAATTCAAAGTCTGGGAAGGCGGCGGCGAATACAACGTCGCCCGCGGACTGCGCCGTTGTTTCGGACTGAAAACCGCCGTCGCCACGGCATTTGCCGACAACGACGTCGGCCGGTTGCTCGAAGATTTCATTCTGCAAGGCGGCGTCGGCACCGAGTTCATCAGATGGCTGCCGTTTGACGGCGTGGGCCGCACCGTGCGCAATGGATTGAACTTCACCGAACGTGGCTTCGGTGTGCGCGGTGCGGTGGGCGTTTCCGACCGCGGCCATTCCGCTGCGTCGCAGCTCAAGGCGGGCGATTTCGATTGGGAACACATTTTCGGCAAGCTTGGTGTGCGGTGGTTGCACACCGGCGGGATTTTCGCCGCGCTCAGCGACACGACGCCCAAACTCGTAATCGAGGCGGTGCAAGCCGCGAAGAAACACGGCATGATTGTCAGCTACGATTTGAACTACCGCCCGTCGCTCTGGAAATCCATCGGCGGCCAGAAACGCGCACAGGAAGTGAACAAGGAAATCGCCAAGTATGTGGACGTGATGATCGGCAACGAGGAGGATTTCACCGCGTGCCTCGGTTTCAAAGTGGAAGGTGCGGATGAAAATCTCCTGCACATTGACGTGAATGCGTTCAAGAAAATGATTGAAACCGCGGTGAAAACTTTTCCCAACTTCAAAGCCACCGCCACAACGCTGCGGGCTGCCAAGACTGCGACGGTCAACGACTGGGGCGCAATCTGCTGGATGGACGGCAAGTTCTACGAGAGCCGGAAATATCCTGACCTCGAAATTCTTGACCGCGTCGGCGGCGGTGACAGTTTTGCCAGCGGTTTGATTTTCGGATTGCTGACCACCGGCGATCCGCAAAAAGCCGTGGATTACGGCGCCGCCCACGGTGCGCTCGCCATGACCACGCCCGGCGACACCTCGATGGCATCAAAAGAAGAAGTCGAAAAACTCATGAAAGGCGGCGGCGCAAGGGTGCAGCGATAAAACGCCATTCAAAATCGGCATTGGCATTTGGCCGGCTTTGTGTTAAATACATCGTTCGCTTTGAACGGGAAGCGGCTTAAAATTTAACCGAAAGCGAATTTTTACTTTATGTCACAGCATCGCAGTCTGCGCGCGGCGGCCACCTTGGGTGGCAAACGCAATGTGCTCAAACGTTTTGAGCGCGTCGAAGTCCTGAAAAAACGCGGTCAATGGAAGGACGGCGACCGCATCACCGGCCTGCGCAAGACCAAGCCGGGAGTCTGACGAAGTCTGAAGGTCGAAGTCCGAAGTGCGAGGTGCGAATATAAACCCGCCACTTTGTCCTTCTGCACTTCTGGCTTCGCACCTCGCATGGTTCGTCTTCAAAAAATTCTTGCCGATGCCGGCGTGGCGTCGCGCCGCGCCAGCGAGCAAATCATTCTCGAAGGGCGTGTCGCGGTGAACGGCGCAGCCGGTCCGACTGCTAGGCACAAAGGTTGATCCCGGGCACGACGAAATGACCGTGGACGGCAAACCCATCCGCCCCAAACGCAAGACTCTACATCGCGCTTCACAAGCCGCGCGGCTGTGTTTGCTCGCGCAACGACGAGCACAATCGCCCGACGATTTACGATTTGCTGCCCAAGGAATGGGTGAACCTGTATTCGGTGGGCCGGCTGGATTACGCCAGTGAGGGGTTGCTTTTCCTGACCAATGATGGAGAATTCGCCCTGCGCCTGACGCATCCACGCTACGGCGTTCGCAAACGATACGTTGCAACGTCGATGGACGCGTGGACGCGGAGATGCTCAAGCAGTTCACGCGCGGCGTGTGGCACATGGGCGAAAAGCTGAAGGCCGAGCGCGCGCGGCTGGTGACGGCGGGCAAAACGCAAAGCGTGGTGGAACTGGAATTGGCCGAGGGCAAGAACCGCGAGGTGCGGCGGTTGTTTGAATCGCAAGGGCTGACGGTCAAACGGCTCCAGCGCATGCAGATTGGAAAAATCAAACTGGGCGAATTGAAATCAGGCCGATGGCGGGCATTGACAGAGACCGAGATTAAAACTCTACTTTCCTGAGCTATGAAAACAAATGGTTGGCTGGTTTTGGGCGCGATGCTTTCCACAAGTGTGTTCGCGCAAGCAATGACTCCTCCTCCACCCGCCGCGCCCGCGGCGACGCCGGTCGTCCCAGCCGGCGGCAGCGCCGTCCACCGAAGTCGCGCCTGCTCCAGGTTGAAAGAGACCAAACACGCAAAGAAAAAAGCGCCGACCGAAAAGAAGATCGCGCTTGCCGAAAAAACGGTTTCCTTGATGCCCGGTCCGGCGACGATTGTAGCAACAACGTCAACGTGCGCGGTCAGGCCACTCTCAAGAGCGAAGTCGTCACGCGGCTCGACCAGGGCGACGCCGTAACGGTACTGGAACAAATCAATTTGGAAAAGCACAAGACCGATGAGCCGGCGCAGTGGGCGAAGATCGCCTTGCCGGCCAGCGCTCACGTTTGGGTGCATGCGTGCTTTCATTGACCCGACGAACAAAGTCGTTCTGCCGAGCAAGATTGAACATGCGCGGCGGCCCGGGCGAAAATTACAGCGTCGTCGGCGTTGCTGGAACGCGGCACAACCGTCAGGGAAATTCTGACCGAAGGCAAATGGATGAGAATTGAAGCGCGCCGACCAATGCCTACGCGTTCGTCGCGGCCATGTATTTGAAACAGGAAGCGCCGGTTATCGCGGCCGCGACGACGCCTGTTCCTGTTCCGGCTGAAACCGCGCCAGTTCCGCGCAACTCCTGCTCCGTTCGTTGAAACCGCGCCAGCGCCGGCGTCCGCACCGGTCGTGCCCGCACCGGGGCCGACCGAGCTTGCGCCACTTCCCGCGACCAGACGTTGCAGCGCCGGCTCCGACGAAGCTCCCGCCGCTGCGCCGGCGGCGACGCCTGCGCCGGCTCACCGCCCGTTGTCACGCCCGCGCCCGAACCGGCGCCAGTTGCTGCGCCACCGGTTGCTGAAGAGCCGCCGCCCAAGCGCATCGTCTAGCACGAAGGCATGGTGCGAGGCACGTGGAGCATCCAAGCGCCGACGAAGTTTGACTTGTTGACCCGGACACGGGCAAGACCATCAATTACCTTTACACGAGTTCGACCAATCTCGACCTGAGCCGCTACAAAGGCTTGCGCATCATCGTGACGGGCGAGGAAGGCCTGGACGAACGCTGGAGGAACACGCCGGTCATCACCATCCAGCGCATCCAGGTGGTCGAAGTAATGCCGGCCGCGAATCTCATTGACGGGCGCGCCATCGCCGCGCAAATCCAGGGCGAACTTGCCCCCCGCGTCGCCGCGCTGAAAGCGCGCGGCGTGCAGCCTGGCCTGGCGTTCGTGCGCGTCGGCGAAGACCCGGCGTCGAAAGTTTACGTCGGCAGAAAAGAAAAAGCGTGCGCCGAGCTCGGCATTTTTTCCGAGACGCATGTTTTGCCGGAAACGACAACTGAAGCCGAATTGCTCGCGCTGCTGGGCAAATTAAATTCCGACCCGCGGTTTCACGGAATCCTCGTTCAAGCGCCGTTGCCCAACGCATTCGCCAGGCAGCGGTTTATTCCACCGTGCTGCCGACGAAGGACGTGGATGGTTTTCATCCGGTCAACGTCGGCAAGCTGATGCTCGGCGACACGACGGGATTTGCGCCTTGCACACCGGCCGGTATGCGCGAATTGCTCGTGCGCTCGGGCGTGAATATCGGCGGCGCGGAAGTCGTCATCCTTGGTCGTGGCAACATCGTCGGCAAACCGATGGCGGCGATGCTTTGCCAGAAAGAAAAAAATGCGAACGCGACGGTGACGATATGTCATTCGGCCACGCGCGACATCAAGGCGCATTGCCGCCGCGCGGATATTTTGATTGCTGCGATGGGCGTGGCCGAATTTGTGAAGGCCGACATGGTCAAGCCCGGCGCCGTGGTGATGGACGTAGGCGTAAACCGCGTGTCAATGGCAAGGCTTCGTCTGGCGACGTGGAGTTTGCGGAAGTGCAGCCGATTGCCGGGAAAATCACGCCAAACCCCGGCGGCGTCGGTCCGATGACGATCGCGATGCTGATGCAAAACACCGTCCGCGCGGCGGAAATGGCGACGAGTTTGGTTCGATGAGCCAGCGAGATTTGAAATTTAAGATTAAAAAATTGAAAAACGACTATGCAAGCGACCCGAATTCTTCCCGACCTGCAATGTTCGCTCGTGTGCGAAGAAATCCGCCAGGAAATCGAACGGAAATTTTTTCCTCATCGGCGTCATCAATTTCATCCGCGTGCCGCAACTGCCGATCGTGGCATTCCGGCTGAGCGTGTTCAACCGCTGGGCGGCGGGCATCGGGCAGTTCACCGAGAGTGTGCGGCTCATCGCATCCGACCAGACAACGGTGATACGCAAGAGCGAAGTGAAGTTCGTGATGCAAGACGCGGCGGTGAGCGCGACGAATGTCACCATGTTTCCGCAGGTCGAATTCAAATCAGCCGGCACATATTACATCGAGGTGCTGGTGGATGACGTGATGAAATTGCGCTATCCTCTGACAATCATCCACACGCCGCCGCCCGAAAAGCCATCGTCGCAGCCGGGTCCGCAGCCGCCTGCCGAAAAGCCGGGCAAATAGCCGTTGGAATCCGCAGTTCGGTGTAAATTCCGCCGACAACCTGAAGGTTGAATTCCGACAGAATTATGCCCGCTTCCGAATTATTGCCGACAGCGTGGGAACCACTGACTCCCCGCGGTGTGGCGGCATTTGCACGCGCGCGGCATGGTCGGCTGCGGTTGGTGCAGTTCATCGTTGCGGCGTGCGCGGCGGCAAGCGTCGTTTGGTTTTTGTACGATGGATGGTATCCGACAGTCAGGAAGGCCATTGAGAAGTTGCCGGACGAAGGTGAAATTCGGGAATCGGCAACTCGACTGGCATGGAGACTCGCCGCAATTGCTGGCGGAGGGACGGTTTCTGGCATTGAGCGTGGATTTGAAGCACACAGGCAAGGTGCGCTCGCCAGCCGATGTTCAAATCGAGTTCGGCAAGGACGGATTTCTCGTTTTCTCACTGCTCGGCTACTCGGAATTCGACTATCCCGGGCGGAATGGATCATCGGGTTCAACCGCGAGCGAAGCTGGAACCGTGGTGGGGCGCATGGCAACCGGCATTTTTGATCATCGTCTTCGGGTATGGTTTTTATCAGCCTGTTGCTGACTGTGGGCAGCGCTGGCGACGGTTTATGTCCTGCCAGTTTGGATGCGTGGGCTATTTTGCAAATCGCGATTTAAGTCTTCAAAGCGGTTGGCGGCTGGCAGGCGCGGCGCTCATGCCCGGTGCGTTGCTGATGATCCTTGGGATTCTGCTTTACGATTTTGGTGTGCTGGATTTGACGGGCCTGGGTTTTGTTGCCGCCGGACATGTTGTGCTGGGTTGGATTTACCTTTTGATCAGCCCGCTGTTTTTACCGCGGCATCCGACGGCAGCAGAATCGGGGAAAAACCCGTTCGCAGCGTCGGGAAACAGTTGATCCGTTCCAAGGATGTTGAACCCGGAGGTTCAATGCGACATTGCGTGTTGTGAACGGTTCGTTTAGGTTCGCGCCATGATTGGTGCTCGTTTTATCCGTTGTGTGGTCGCGGTGATTTGCGGCGTGGCGTTGTGCGGTTGTTTTCCGTCGGGGCAGAGCGCTTCTGATGAGGAGAAAGAGCCGCATTTTCTCGCCGGCAGGAGTCGCGTGAGCACGATGGACTACCCCGGCGCGATTGAGTCGTTTGAAAAGGCGCTGGAGGTGAACCCACGTTCGGCGGCGGCGCATTTTGAGCTGGGCTGGCTGTTTGCGGAAAAGGAGTCCGACCCGGCGGCGGCGATTTATCACTACGAGCAGTATTTGAAACTTCGACCCAAGTGCCGACAATGCAGAGTCGTCAGACAGCGCATCCTGTGACTGCAAACAGGACTTGGCAAGGGCGGTGATGCCGTTGTCCTCGACGCCGGGCCAGCAACGGGAATCCGATCAACTGGCCGAGGAAAACCGGCGATTGCGTGATGAGGTTGAAAAATGGCGCGCCTATTATGCCGGTCGCGGGGCGTTGCCGCCGAATCCGTCGGGCGGTGCTGCGCCAGTGACAAGGACGACGCAAATTTCGAGCCCGGCGCAAACCGCACCTGCTGGAGCGACGTTGTCGAATCCTACCGGCGCGAATCGTCCTTCCAGCACGCCAACGGAGGCGCGCACGCACAAAGTTCAAGCGGGCGACACGCCGTCTTCCATCGCGCGGAAATACGGCGTCAAGGTGGACGCTTTGCTGGCCGCGAATCCGGGCTTGAACCCGAAGCGGCTTCAAGTCGGCCAGGTGTTGAACGTTCCCGCGCCGTGAGCGGTTCTTCATGTTCGCTCGCCTTGTTTTTCTTTTAATTGCTCTGTTCTGGGTTACCATGAACGTGCTCCTTTGGCGGGCGGAGTACGTCGCGGAGGGTCCTACGCGCAATGCCGTGCCGGTGGCCGTGGTGTGGCGTAAAGTGTTGACCGCGCCGGACAGTTCGTCGCTGAGCATCCTGTATCAGGGAAAGAGAGCCGGCTTCTGTCACTGGATCACGGGCGCGGAGGAGGAGCTGGCAAAACTTGAGGACGCCCCGTCGGAAGGCATGGTCGGAAAAGTGGAGAACTACCACATCCAATTTGACGGCAGCGCGAGCGTGCCCGATGTGATCAAATGGTTCCGGTTTGCGTGTGATGTGAAGCTCTCGTCGAAGCAAGTGTGGCGGGAACTGAAAGTGCGCCTGAGGTCTCGTCCCAATGTCGTGGAAATCAGCGCGATTGCCGCCGAACAAAACGTCCACTTCAAGTTTTACGACGGCGAATCGCAGTACCGAGCGCGTCTTCCGGTTTGCCGATTTGCAAAATCCGGATGCATTGTTGCGAGAGCTTGGCGGACCGTTTGCGGCCGGGTTGCTGGATGACTTTGAGTTGCCGACGGTAACGCAGAAGGCGGCGTCGCCGGGATTGGACGTGAAGTGGGAGGCGCACTTGGACACGCTCCGAATCCGGCATGAGCCGGTGCGGGTTTATCGGCTGCAAACGCAGGTGCTGGGCCGATATCCCATCGTGATTTACATCAGCCGTGAGGGTGAAATCCTCCGCGCCGAGCTGCCCGGAGGAATTGTCCTGGTGGATGATTTGTTGCAAACTTCCAACGGACTGCAACGATGATCGAACTCATTCATCTGGTGAAAAAATTCAGCGATCTCGTGGCGGTCAACGACGTGACGCTGACAATTGGCCGCGGAGAATTTTTCGCCATGCTGGGACCGAACGCGGCGGGCAAGACGACCACGCTCAAAGTCCTGGCCGGACTGATGAAGCCGACGTCCGGCCGGGCGCGGGTGGCGGGGTTTGATGTGCAAGCGCAGCCGCTGGAAGCGCGGCGGCGCATGGCGTACGTGCCGGATTTTCCGTTTCTTTATGACAAACTGACGCCGTGGGAATTTTTTCGCTTCACGGGGCAGTTGTTTGAATTGGATGAGAAACAGATCGAAGGAAACAGCCTCTCGCTAATTGGCCTTTTCAATCTTGAACCGTTCGTCCACAAGCCGATCGAGGGGCTGTCCCACGGCACACGGCAGCGGGTGGCGATCGCCTCGGCGTTGTTGCACGACCCGCAAGTGTTCGTCATTGACGAGCCGATGGTGGGTTTGGACCCGCAACATGCCCGTGCGTTGAAGGACATCCTGAGGGAACGAGTCCGGACAGGAATGACCGTGCTGGTTTCGACACATCAATTGAGCGTTGCGGAGGAAATGGCCGACCGCATCGGGATTCTCCACCAAGGGCGGCTCATCGTGGTCGGGACGCGCGAAGAGTTGCGCCGGCAGAGCGGCACGTCTGGCGCGCTGGAAGACGTGTTTTTGGCACTGACAACTCAGGAGACAGGAAATAGTTGTGAAAAGACACAGGCCGTGCCTTCTGACACGGTGCGATTTTAACCCGACCGCTGAATCAGCGCCCCATTGTTGAGGTAGGACAGGAAACAGAGTGCAAATGGCGCAGGGATGATGGCGCGTGATAATGAATCGCTATAATGGATTGGTTTCCTGATTATTACACCGGAAATAATTTTGAAGATTTGTTTGACATGGGACTCCGGTTTTAAGTAAACATTTGCCAGAATATTGCTCTGCTTCCAAGTTGTCGAACAACTGAATGAAATTATGAAAAAAATTGCAGCCTCGCTGGGACTGGTGGCGCTGGGTGCCATGAGCGTTCAAAGTGTCCACGCAGCGTATACGCCTGGATTGGACGAAATGCAGACTTCCAAGACATGGAGCATTGAGTCCACACTGCGCGGTTTCTACGATGACAACTATAATCTGGCCGCGTCAGGTAGTCCGGACAAGCGGTCCAGCTTTGGTTTCGAGTTGAATCCGTCGCTGAGTTTCAATTTCCCGTTCGAACAGACGCTCGTCGGGGGAAGTTACGACTTTTCGATGAAGTATTATGATGATCGGCCAAACGACAATGCCGACTACCAGCATCAGGTGGATTTGTGGTTGAACCACGCCTTCAGTCACCGATGTACGCTGGATTTGCGCGACTCGTTGGTGATTGCCCAAGAGCCAACGGTGCTTGATCCGAACAATCTTTCTGAAGTCACCCGCACCGAAGGCAACAATATACGCAATACCGCAACCGCCGTCTTCCGTGCCGAGCTGACCCGGCAGTATAGCACCGAAGTGGGTTATCGGAATACGCTCTACGATTACCAGGAGAGCGGCGGAAATTATTCGGATCCCAGTTACGCTGGCTTGTTGAACCGGATGGAGCACAATGTCTGGGTGGAACTGCACTCGCAGTTGCAGCCCACCACAGTGGGACTTATTGGCTACCAGTTCAATCTGGTGGATTACACGAAGAACGAATCAATCGCCCAGTCGCCTGACGGTTTAATAACTTTTTACAGCCGGGATCGTGACAACGTATCGCACATCGGCTATGTTGGCGTGGAGCATAACTTCCTGCCGAATTTCAGCGCGTCTGCGAAGGCTGGCGTCCAGTACACCGACTATTACAATGATCCCACCGGCCAGACGGAGCTTAATCCGTATTTCGTGTTAAGCACCCTCTACACCTACACGCGGGGGAGCTATATCCAAGCGGGGTTCAGCTATGCGCGGAACCAGACGGATGTGGCAACGGTGGGGTCAAACAACACATTGACGCAAGATCAGGAAAGCGCGGTGGTGTATGCTTCAATCAACCATGCGATCACGGCCAAATTGATCGGCAGCGCGTCGGGGCATTTCCAGTATTCGACTTTCAATGGAGGAACGGTGGACGGTGATAGAGACCTTTACTACTCTGTTGATTTGAATCTGGCTTACCACATCAATCAGCACCTTTCGAGCGAGGTGGGCTACAGCTTCGACGATTTGCAATCGGATGGAGCTCACACCCCATACAATCGAGATCGAGTTTATATTGGTGTCACTGCAGCCTACTAACCAATGTTGACAATTCGACGGGGGCTGGGACATTTGACTAGCCCCCTGTTTTTTTTGTATGGAGCCTTTGAAAACACAAGACGCGCCGGAAACAAAACAGCATTTTCTGGATTACTGGCGCATCGTACGCCTCCGCAAGACGGTCATTCTCGCCGTTTTTCTGCTCGTTGTCATTACCGCCACGCTGGTGACGTTTATTCTGCCCGAATACTACGAAGGCACGGCGCGCATCAAAATCGAGCGGGACATGTCGGACATTCAAGGATTAGCCGAACCTCAAAGGTACTTTGGCTACGATCCTTACTTCATTCAGACGGAGTTCGAAGTCATTCAGGGTGAGGTTGTCCTCACCAACGTCATTGAAACGTTGGACCTCAACACCGAATGGGGCAAGAAATATGCCGGTGGAGAGAAGCTCAAAACAACGGAGACGATGAGGCTGCTCAAACGACGGATTGATTTACGTCCCATACGCAGCACCAGCTTGATCGAAATCCGGGTGTTCAATGAAAGTCCCGAGGAAGCCGCAAGAATTGCAAATACAATCGCTGAAGCCTACCGCGACTACCGTCTGGAGCAACGCAAGCAGCAGGCGATTGGCGGCATCAAAGCCTTGGAAGAGCGATTTGCAGAACAGGACAAGAAAGTCCGCCAAGTTCAGGAAGAAGCAGACAAGCTGCGCAGTGACCTCAAAATATCCGATATCGAAGCGGGCGGCACCACGCCCACGCCGATGCTCGAGGCCGAAACATTGCGTCGCTTCGAGGCCTTGCGCATCGAACGCCAGATGGTTTACACCAGTAAAGAGAAACAGCTCAGCCAGCTCAAAGCCTTGAGCAAGGACAAATTGACGGAAGTGCTGCCCCGCGTGGTCACAGACCAGAATCTGACGGAATTGTTGAGCTGGCTCAACGCCGCCGAACAGAAGCTGGTTGTGCTGAAGAAAGATTACGCGCCGGAGCATCCCGAAGTGGTGCGCGTCCAAAGCCAGGTGGACGAACTCAAAAGAAAGATTGACGACAGCATTGACGGCATCATGGCGGGCCTGGAAAACCAGGTGCAGGCTGAGAAAGCCGCGCTCGATAAACTGGTCGCAGACGTCGAGGAAGCGCGGAAACAGGATTCCGAGAAGGCCGAGAAAAGCCGGCCGTACTTCGACAAAAAGCGCGAGTTGGAGGAGTTGATCACCTTCCGCAGGCTCCTCAATATGAAGCTGGAGTCCGAGCAAATTGATGTGAAACTGCCCAAGACCGGCATGGTTGAAATCATTGATTATGCAAAGCCAGCCATCCGGCCAGTGCAGCCGAACAAACCGCTAAACATCGCCATGGGCATTGTCGTGGGCTTGGTCGTCGGAGTCGGCCTTGCCTTCTTCATTGAGTACCTGGACACCAGCGTGAAGACGATTGACGACGTGGAACGGTCGCTCCAGGCGCCGGTGCTCGGCATCATTCCGCAAAACGTCGGTGTGCTGATGGACGAAGGCGCGGAAAGCCCGCACGCCGAGGCCTATCGCGTCCTGCGCACCAATCTGCTTTTCTCCCGCAAGGACGAAAAACTCAACACCCTCGCCGTCGTCAGTGCCGGTGCCGGCGAAGGCAAATCCACCACCGTGCTCAATCTCGCCACCGTCTTTGCCCAGAGTGGCCTACGCGTCCTGGTGGTGGACTCCGATTTGCGTCGTCCCACCCTCCACAAGATGGTGCGTGTTTCCAACAGCGCCGGTCTGACCAACTATCTGCTGAAACAAAACACACTCGATCAAGTCATCCAGACGACAAGCCTGCCCACGTTGCATTTCATGGCCAGCGGCCGGTTGCCAAGCAGTTCGCTGGGGATCCTGAGTTCTGGCCAGATGAAAGAACTCATCGCGGAACTAAAGAAACGCTACGACTTCGTGTTCTTCGATTCACCTCCCATCATGGGAGTGAGCGATGCCTCCATCCTGGCGAGCGAAGTGGATCTTGCGTTGCAGATCATTCAGTACCGCCGGTATCCTCAGCCCATGAACATCCGCGCCAAACAGATGATCGAGAAAGTTGGCGGCAACCTCGTGGGCATCGTTTTGAACAACATCAACATGTCCCAGGACGAGGGCTATTACTACTACAGCGGCTACTACCACGATTATTACTCCAAGAACGAGGAGGGAACCGATGCGGCCAGTGGCGACAAAACTCCGGGCGATCAAAAGAAAACGGAAATCAAACAGAAGTATTGATTCTCGACTCGGGTTCTTAAGGATAGTCACAATGAAATTGTTATGGAGAATTGCGGGGAAACAGTTGCCGCTCATTTGGAGCATATGTTTCGCCAGTGGACTGTTCACCGGCTGTCAAACCCACGACACAGCCGACCAGCCCGGAGCGTCCAAGCCGGGCCAACAGGCGGATGAATTCCGTCATTGGCGATTTGGTGGTGGTCAACCTTTCCGGTTTGCCGGAGACGATTCCGCCCCACGAAGAGCGGATCAAGGAGGACGGCACGATTACCCTTCCGTACATTGGCGCGGTCAAGGCAGCCGAGAAAACCCCCGGCGAACTCCAGAATGAAATCCACGACCTTTACGTCCCCAAAATTTATTCGCACCTGACGGTGACCGTGACAATCGCAGGAGCGCGTTTACTACGTGGGTGGGGAAGTCAAACTGCCTGGTCGTCAAGTTTACATGGGGGAAACCACCGTGATTAAGGCAATACATCCGCCGGCGATTTCACGGATTTTGCCAACCAGCGACAAAGTCACGTGACCCGCGCCAACGGCAAGGTTATCAAGGTCAACTGCAACAAGGCGCTGGAGAATCCGGCTCTCGACCTCGCCCGTTTTCCCCGGCGACAAAATCCACGTGCCAAGAAGTATTTTTTAATGGTCCAACTTAACGTCCTTTCCGGAAAGAAGGCGGGCACTCAATGGGTCGCCCGCCGTTTTCCTGTACGAATCGGCCGCGCAGCGACCAACGATCTTCAACTTGAAGAAGGCGGCGTTTGGAACGAACACTGCCAGTTGGATTTCCATCCGGCGCGAAGGCTTTATGCTGAGCCGCTCGACCCAACGCGCTCGTCACGGTCAACCAGCAGCCGTCTCAAACAGCATCGCCTGCGCAACGGCGATTCACCTTGGGTTCGGGTCTATGCGTCTCCAATTCTGGCTCAGTGAAGCTCGCCAGCGCGGTTTGCGAATGCGCGAATGGTTTGTCTGGGTGCTGGTAATTGGCATCTCGTTTGCCGAAATTGGCCTTATCTATTGCGTCTGATAAAGTAAGACGGGATACGCCTGTCCGATCTTCCGCAGCGAATTCGCTTTCAATGCCGGAAATGCCGCGTACGCCGGTGAACACCATCGCCATGTTCCGTTCATCCGCGGCGGCGATCACTTCTGCGTCCCGCACTGAACCGCCCGGTTGAATCGCCGCCGTTGCGCCCGCTTCAGCCGCGGCGATCAATCCGTCAGGGAACGGGAAAAAGGCGTCGCTGCACACCACGCTGCCCTTGAGCGAAAGCCTGGCCTCGCCCGCCTTCCAGACCGCGATCCGGCTCGCGTCCACCCGGCTCATCTGGCCCGCGCCGATGCCCAGCGTCGCGGTCCGCGGCAACATAAACAATGGCATTCGACTTCACATGTTTTACCACCCGCCAGCCAAACAGCATCGCGCGCAATTCCGCCTCGGTCGGCTGACGGCGCGTGACGATTTTCAAGTCCGCGGCCGTGCGTCGTCTTCACGTCGCGTTCCTGCAGCAGGAACGAATCGGCGCCCACGCTGCGCATGTCCCAGGGCTGCGCGGCCGAGCGGCGATTTCAACAATTTGCAGCAGCCGCAGGTTTTTCTTTTTCTGCAGAATCGCGAGCGCATCCGGCGAAAATTCCGGCGCGACGATCACTTCGCTGAAAATCTCCGCGATGGCTTCCGCGCAGGCGCCGTCCAGCGGTCGGTTCACGGCGATGATGCCGCCGAAGGGCGCCTGACGGTCGGTGGCAAACGCCTTGTCCCACGCTTCGCGCAGATTCGCGCCCTGGCCCACGCCGCAGGGATTCGTGTGCTTCAGGATGGCCAGCGTCGGCGGATCGTCCGGAATTCGGCGATCAGGCTCGCCGCGGCCGTGAGATCCAGAATGTTGTTGTAGGAAAGTTCCTTGCCGTGAAGTTGCTGGAAAAATTCGTGAAATCGCCCGTAAAGCGCCGCGGCTTGGTGCGGGTTTTCGCCGTAGCGCAACGGCTGCGCCAGCGGCGCGGAAATCACGAGCGCCAGAGGCAGCGCAGGCTTTCCGTCTGCCGCGCTCGCGAACTCTTTTGCGAGGTGTGCCGCGATAGCCGCGTCGTACGCTGCCGTGCGTGCGAAGACTTTTGCCGCCAGATTGCGTCGCAGATCCAGCGTGGTGTTGCCGTCGGCTTTGATATGCTCGGCGACTTCCGCGTAATCCGCCGGGTCCACCACCACCGTCACGCTGTCGTGGTTTTTCGCCGCGCTGCGGAGCATGGATGGCCCGCCGATGTCGATGTTCTCGATGGCTTCGTGCAGCGTGACATTGGGCTTGGCGACGGTCTGCTCGAACGGATAAAGATTCACGACCACCAGATCAATCGGCGGGATGCCGTGTGCCCGGACGGCGGCTTCATGGCTTTCGTTGCCGCGAATATAAAGCAGGCCGCCGTGGACTTTGGGATGGAGCGTCTTGACGCGGCCGTCGAGCATTTCGGGAAAACCCGTGTGTTCGCTGATGTCCTTCACTGTGAAGCCCGGCGTCGCGGAGGGCTTTGGCCGTGCCGCCGGTGGAAATCAATTCCACACCGGCTGCCGCCAGCGTCTGTGCGAATGGCACCAGACCGGATTTATCGGAAACCGAGAGCAATGCCCGTTGAATTTTTGCCATAGTGCCGGTTAAAATCTCTGGAGCGATTCCCGGAGTCAATCGGCAAATCGGTTTCGCAATTTCATTCCGCAGGTTTGGACGGGCGTAACTTTACAATCGTCGCGCCCCAACCGCCGAATTGCGGATGGTCGAGCGTGAAGGAAATCACTTCGGGATGTTTGGAAAGAATCGCATGGACGGTGCGGCGCAGATTTCCGATGCCTTTGCCGTGGATGATGCGCACCTGCAAAATGCCGCGCGTCCGGCATTCCGCGAGATAGTCCGGCACGAGGTCTTTCACCTCGCGCGGACTGAACATGTGCAAGTCCAGCACGCCGTCAATCGGCAGTTCGATCGGCTCATCATCCATGCCAGAGGTAAAATCCATCGGACGCTCATGAAAGAAAAGCCTCGATTCTTTGCCGCGTTTTGAAAGAATCCCTGCGCCGACCATGAAGAAGCTTGTCAACAAGCTCCTCTGGCTCCTGCTAGGGCTAGCTGGCGCGAGTGCTTATGTCACGCTCGCGTTGCATCGTGGCGAACAAATCAACTCCGCCTATATCCTCACCGCCGCGCTGTGCTCTTACGCGATTGGCTACCGGTTTTATTCCAAATGGATCGCCGCGCGGGTGCTCGCGCTCGATGACCGCCGCGCCACGCCGTGCGAAGCGCACGACGACGGCAGGGATTTCGTGAAGACAAACAAATGGATTGTCTTCGGCCATCATTTTGCGGCGATTGCCGGGCCGGGACCGCTGGTCGGGCCGGTGCTGGCGGCGCAATTCGGTTACCTGCCGGGGACGCTGTGGATTCTCATCGGCGTCGTGCTCGGCGGCACCGTGCAGGATTTCGTAATCTTGTTTTGCTCGATGCGTCGGGATGGCAAATCGCTCGGCCAGATGGTCAAGGAGGAATTGAACTCGTCGGTCGGCTTCATCGCGGTGATGGCGATTCTGGCGCATTATGGTGATTCTGCTGGCGGTGCTCGCCCTCGTTGTTGTCAAGGCGCTTGCCGAAAGTCCGTGGGGCGTTTTCACCGTGGGCGCGACCATTCCCATCGCGCTGTCGATGGGCTGTTACATGCGCTTCGTGCGTGTCGGAAAGGTTCTGGAAGCCTCGGCCTTCGGCGTTACGCTGCTGCTGCTGGCGGTGTGGGGCGGAAACTGGTTTACGAAAATCCGCACTGGTCGCAGGTCTTTGGCCTGCGCGACCTCACGGTGGCCTGGGTTATCATTGGCTACGGCGTCATCTCCAGCGCCTGCCGGTGTGGCTGCTGCTCGCGCCGCGCGATTACCTGAGCACGTTCATGAAGCTCGGCACGATTGCCGCGCTCGCGTCGGCATCTTGCTCCTGTTGCCCAAGTTGCAAATGCCCGCACTGACACAGTTCACGGACGGTTCCGGCCTGGTCGTGGCCGGAAAGGTTTTTCCGTTTTGTTTCATCACAATCGCGTGCGGCGCGATTTCCGGCTTTCACACGTTGATCGCGAGCGGCACGACACCCAAGCTCATCACGCGCGAAAGCTACGCGCGGCCCATCGGTTATGGCGCGATGTGTTGTGAATCCTTCGTGGCCATCATGGCGATCATCGCCGCCTGCACCCTGGATCCTGGCGTCTATTTCAGCATGAACGTCAAGGGCGATCCCGCCGCCACCGTGGCCCTGGTCACCTCGCATGGCTTTCCGGTGACGCACCGGCCAGATGGATGAGCTGGCCAACGAACTTGGTGAGAAGACCCTGTTTGGTCGCACCGGCGGCGCGGCCACGCTGGCGGTCGGCATGGCGCACATTTTCTCCAAGGCCGTCAACGGTCGTTGGCTTGATCTCTGGTATCACTTCGCCATCATGTTCGAGGCGTTATTTATCCTGACCACGGTGGATGCCGGCACGCGCGTGGGTCGGTACCTGCTGCAAAACATCCTTGGCCGCGCCTGGAAACCGCTGGGCGATCCGAAAAATTTCCTCGCCACGCCGGTCGCCGCCGCGCTGATGGTCGGCGCTTGGGGATATTTTTTGATTCAGGGCGTGCGCGATCCTCTCGGCGGCGTGAATTCGCTATGGCCGTTGTTCGGCATTGCCAATCAAATGCTCGCCGCCATTGCGCTGTGCCTCGCGGTGACAATTATTCTGAAGATGGAACTGCGCCGGGACGCAGAGGCCAAACCGGAAATCCAAAATTCGAAATCCGAAATGAAGACGTGCCGTCCGTGGCTCGCGCTGGTGGCTTTGTTGCCGATGATCTGGCTGGTGAGCGTGACGTTCACCGCAGGCGTGCAGAAGATTTGGCATCCCGATCCTCGCATCGGATTTTTGGCGCAGGCCGATTTGTTGAAACAGAACCAAGCCGGTTTGAAATCCACGCTTGCCACGGCAACGGCGGCGGGCGAAGCGGTGGCCATCGAGTCCGCCGAAAAAGCACTCCGCACAAATCTTACACTGCGCTTCAACAACCTGCTCGACGCCATCGTCGCGGGCACATTTCTGGGACTGGTTTCCATCATTGTCGTGTTTAGCGTGCGAGAGTGGATTCTGCTGCTGTCGCGGCGCAAGCAGGCCGTGCTGCGCGAAACCGAGCCGGTCTGGCTGCCGGATTACGCCGTGGCCGAAGGTGGAAGGAAATTTGACGGGATCGCGGGTGCCGCCGCGCTGACTTTTGCGCTGGCAAAGGAACTTTCCGGCGAGGGGCATCTGGATCGAGCACAGCAGCAGGCCGGTGTTTGGGATTGCAGTCACCCTCAACATGACGCTGCCGTCAAGAACGGCGACAAGCGCGCCAACAAGACTGCGCAACAACTTTATGTCGAAGTGACGGAACAGCGCTTCAAAGGCGTGAGGCGGTGCTGCTGAATCGCGTCCGCCAAAAGGCGCGCAAGAGACTCAAACGGATTTCATAAATCTTCGGCTGGTGGTGCTGGAGTCCTCGTGAACTGTCGTCAAACCTGCCATGCCTCGTTGAGATTGTCATTGCCAGCGCCGGGGCGTTGTCCTAGTTGTTCTATAAAACTAAAAAGAAAGGTTTTTATGGGACCGATGTTAATTGTTCTGATCGTACTGGCAGCGCTGGTGTTGTTCGCTGTCGTGTTCATCGCCGGCGGATACAACAATCTCGTCACGCTGCGCAACCGGTTCAAAAACGCCTACGCGCAGATTGACGTGCAACTCAAGCGGCGCTACGACCTGATCCCGAATCTGGTCGAAGTCGCCAAAGGCTACATCAAGCACGAACGCGAGACGTTGGAGGCCGTCACCAAGGCCCGCAACATCGCCTACGCCGCATCGCAAACCGCCGCCGCGAATCCCGGCGACGCAAGCGCCATGAAGGGCCTGGTTTCCGCCGAAAGCGGCCTCGCGGGCACGCTCAGCCGCCTGATGATGGTTTCCGAGCAATATCCGGATTTGAAGGCCAACCAAAACATGATGCAACTCACCGAAGAGTTGACCTCGACGGAAAACAAAATCTCCTTCGCCCGCCAGGCTTACAACGATTCGGTGATGGCCTACAACACTGACCGCGAAGTTTTTCCAAGCAACATCATCGCCGGCATGTTCAACTTCGGCCCGGCGGAATTGTTCGTCATAGACAAGCCGGAGCAAAAGGAAGCGCCCAAAGTTTCGTTCTCGTGAAATTTTGCCGCCGCCGATGAATTTGCGATTTGCGCGTCGTCGTGAATTGCTTGCGCGCTCGTAAATCGTAAATCCGAAATCGTAAATCCAAATGGACTTCTTCGAGCGCCAGGACAAAGCGCGGCGCCACACGAAGCTGCTGGTCTTTTACTTCGTGATTGCCGTCGTGTGCATCATCACGGCGGTTTACCTGGCGTGCCTCCTGATTTTTGCCGGCGCAGTCACCCACCGGCACTACGGGCCGACACCCGAAATCGCGCTCTGGAATCCGCGCCTCTTTTTTTACGTCGCGCTGGGCACGTTGGGCGTCATCATTGCCGGCAGTGTTTACAAGACGCAGGAACTTTCCGGAGGCGGCAGCGTTGTGGCTGAAACTCTTGGCGGGCGTCCGGTTAAACCCAACACCACCGACCTCGACGAGCGCAAGCTGCTCAACGTCGTCGAAGAAATGGCCATCGCCGCCGGCCTGCCTGTGCCGCCGGTTTACGTGATGGACGACGAAAAGGCCATCAACGCCTTTGCCGCGGGACACGCGCCCAGCGACGCCGTTATCTGCGTCACCCACGGCTGTATGAAAATGTTGTCGCGTGATGAACTCCAGGGAGTCATTGGCCATGAGTTCAGCCACATCCTCAACGGCGACATGCGGCTCAACCTCCGCCTTATCGGCATCATCTTCGGCATTGTTTGCATTGCAACCATTGGCCGCGTGCTGCTCTACGCCCGCAGCAGCAACAGCCGCGACCGCAATCCGCTGCCGTTGCTCGGTCTGTTGTTGCTGGCGATTGGCGGGATCGGTGTCGTCTTCGGCCGGCTCATCCAGGCTGCTGTCAGCCGGCAGCGCGAATTTCTAGCCGACGCTTCGTCCGTCCAGTTCACCCGCAACCCGCTTGGCCTCTCCGGTGCGCTGCAAAAAATCGGACGATACAGCTTCGGTTCGCGCCTCGAATCTCCCCACGCCTCCGACGCCAGCCACCTATTTTTTGGCAACGGCATCAGCGAATCGCTCTTCAGCCTCATGGCCACGCACCCACCGATTCCCGACCGCATTCGCGCCATAGATTCGACATGGGACGGCAAATTTCCGCCGCTGAAGCCCGAGCAAATTGAAGTCGTCAACCGCGCCGCCGTTTCCGAACTGAAGCCTTCGCCTTTGCCAGAAATCATGACCACGGTGGCAGCTGTGCTAACCACCGGGGAAGTTGCCACTCCGCCTTCGCTCATCCGGTCGGGCACCGTCCTGCCGAGTCTCGGCAAGCCGACGCCGCTGCACTTGCATTATGCGCAGCAATTGCGGAATTCATTTCCTGAAAGCGTGCAGGCTGCCGCGCGCGAACCGTTCACCGCCGTCGCGCTTGTTTACGCCATGCTGCTCAGCGGCGACGAAGCGATGCGCAGGCAGCAGCTCGGGCAACTCGCGCAGCAAACGACTTCGACGATTTATGAAAAAACCGTGGCGCTGTATCCGGAAGTTGCGCCCATTGCTGCGCGCGTTCGGTTGCCGTTGGCGAGTCTTGCGCTGCCCGCGCTTCGCCATTTGCGCGCCGACGAGTTTGAGCAGTTCAACCGGACGCTCCAATGGCTCGTGGAGAGCGACGGGCAAGTCGAGCTGTTCGAATACGTGCTGCAGAAAATCATTCAGCGCCACCTTGCGCCGCATTTTGGCGATGCGCGGCCACCCGTCGTCCAGTATTACTCGGTCAAAGCGCTGCTGCCCGATTGCGCGGTGCTGCTTTCCGCGCTGGCGTACGTCGGCAGCGACGATGCGGCGCAGATCGAAAAGGCATTTCAACAGGGCGCGCCGTATCTTCGCTCGACGGACTTTGTCACGGGTTTGCTGCCGCGTGCCGAATGCGGCATTGAGCAAGTGGACGCGGCGCTCGACCGGCTTGGTCAGGCCGTGCCACAGATTAAACGAAATGTCCTCGAAGCCTGCGTGGAAGTCGTGGGTGCGGACGGTGTGATCCAAGAGCGCGAAGCCGAATTGCTCCGGGCCGTCGCCGACACGCTGGACTGCCCGATTCCGCCTTTTGTGCAGATGGAGTAACCTGTTGGTGTCACGCAAGGAAGCTCTGAAAGCCTTCTGCATCCTTTGATTTCTCGATATGATATTAGAAAAGCCTCTTGACGCCGATTCCCGGTTTGACCGCCGACTTGTGTGGGTGGTTGTTTGTAGTACCAAGAAAGGGAAAGCAAAAAGTCGCAAAAAGTCGTTGACGCAAATCGGTTGTTCTGGTAAATGAGTCTTAGTGTACCACGCGAATCTACAAAATACATCCTATGAACAAGAAGACTTTGACATTGGTCGGGGCCGCGGCATTTGCGGCATATCTCACAAGTGCGACGGCGTTTGCTGGTCAGGTGGACGTTTTCAAAAAAGACCTGCAGTCAGTTGCTGCGCCCGAAATGGCAGCGAAAGCCGCTCAGTTGGTTTCCGACGCCACGGCTGATGCCCGTGAGGCCACGGCATCGGCGGTCGTATCCGCGGCAATCGGCATCAAACCCGTAGCCACCGTTTCAGTGGTGGTGCGCCATTTCGCGCGAACACCCGGAAGTGTCACCCGCAGTGGCAGCTCGGGGAGCCAGCCTGTTGCCCAAGGACGCGGCGCAAATTGCGCGCGCAGCCGCAGCCGCAGCGCCGGATCGCGCGGGCAAAATAGTTTATTCCGTTTGCAAGGCAGTTCCGAGCCAATACGCCTTTGTGGCCACCGCAGTGGCTCAGGTCGCCCCGAAGGCGAGCAAGGAAATCGTGGATGCCGTGATTGCGGCGATACCGTCCCTCAAGCCGTTCGTGGATCGTGCCAATGCCGATTTGGCAGGGACGGATCCTTCAATCAGCCAGTTGATGGGCCAGACGCAAAGTTTGGTGAAACAGACTGCCAGCCAGGGCAAATGTTGAACCGGAGACTATCCTCGCTTCTCCCTCTGCCAACTCTACCCCAGTTGCATCAGCTACACCAACACCAGCATTCGCAACACTTGCACCGCCGGTTGTTGGGCCGCCATTCACGCCCCCGGTTACAGGTGGAGTGACCCCCCGCCACCAACGCTGTGGTGATTCCGCCGGGCGGGAGCATTAACTATTCGGGTCAGTAATCGTTTGCGCAAATTTTCATGAAGCCCGTTTCTCCATGAAACGGGCTTCGTTGTTTTTTGGCGGCAGACGTCAAATCGCGGATCTGGGACGAAACGCGTTCCGGCTTAGCGAGAGATGAACTCTTCAAGGTGTCGCTGTAGCGCGGCGTCAGCCTCCTCAGGATTCGAGTATCCCCACACGGCGATTTCCAGCACGCGCTGGCTCAGGCTCCGATTGCCGGCCCACGCGGCTGCCAGGCGCGTTGCGGTGTTCTCGCGCAGGTTGGCCGGCGTTCCGCTCGTGCCTCTTTCAGGGCCAATAATAGACGTGCAAGGGCAAACCCCGATCTTTGAAAAAGTAGGCGCGAAACGGCAATTCAAGCCCATTGACTTTGAAGGTTTCGATGCCGCGGTTGAGCTTCAATTCCAAACCGGCGGCCGGCAGGCAGATTTCAGGGCGATGCGATTTGGCAAATTGCACCAGCACTCGTTCGGACAGACTTTTTGCCGGTCCCCAGCGAAAGAAAAACATTTGCCACACTGAACCGTCTCCTTCGCTCCAGCCGACGGACTTGCCTTCGTTGAATTTCAACTCCTGCTGCGCGCGCAGAGGCACTTCCACGTCGTGCTCGTTCGGTTTATCCACGGGCCAGCGCACCGCCCAACCCGTTTGCGGCGGCCTCTTCAGCTCCCGGTTACGGTAACGATGCTTCCGTGCCGACTTCCACAACAACCAGCCAGACGATCAATCCGAGCGGCACGAAGCGCAGCAGCGAAGCCGCAGGATGTGGGCTTAAATCGGCCGGCATCGGGGTGATCGCTTTTGTTTCCGTTGCATGACGCAACTTCAGTGACACAAGCCAAAGGCCCGTAAAACAGGCCAGCAAAATGCCGATGCCAGTCGGATCATGCCAGCGGTCAAGCGCTCCAAGACCGGATATCGAACAAACCCAGACCAGGACAAACGTCCGCACCATGTTGCATCCAAACGCCAGTCCGGCGCCGGCCAGCACCAACGCAGTCCGACGCGCCATTGTGAGCCGATAAAGTTCGCCGAAAAACAGGGATATCATCAGCGTTGCCTGCAACGAACGAATCCCGCTGCACGCCTCGTCAATCCCGACAAGCCCGGTGCTGATTTCAATGACGTTGCCGCGCGCGATGGCGGGGATGCCCAATGCAGTCAACGCTTCGACCACGATGTTTGTGTTAAAACGCATCAGGCCTTGGATGACCGCATTTTCCCACTGTGACGGCCACGGACGGCCACCAGGAAGAATGCAATCGGCCAGGCAAAATGTTTCAGCCAGGCGCTTCCGCCTGCCAGATAGATCAGACCCAGGGTGAGGCAAACCCATTCCATCGCCAAACCCCAGCTTGCCAGACGCCAGATGGGATTGGCTTCCCTCAGAATGCGCGTCGGCAGCAAGGCGAGCGCACTCAATCCAATCAAAGCCAGCGCAATCGCCGGGTGTGAGGATTGCCTCAGCGGCCGGTCAGGCCAGCGTTTCCAAAACAGGTAAACACAGAGAAACGGCACGCCCCACCCGTAGTTATATTGTGTATAAACGGACCACTGCGCTCCAAGTTCCCGGATGACGACGCCCCAGCTGGCAGCCGCGGCGACCAGACCGGGCAGCAGCAGCGGCCAGGGCAATTTCCGTGCGTTCGTCATTGAGTCGTTGTAGCACGGGCCGGTTAAGTTGTCGATGCAGCGGAAGAACAAGTGGCGGGCCCTGCGAGCGCCTGTCGGCAAGCCACGAGCTGGGTTTATTCCCTTTTCGCGCTGCGCTCCAATTCCGCCGTCAATCGGCGTTCCGCGGCTTCGTTGTCAACACCGTGGCGCGCCCGCATCACCGCCAGGCCCACCACCGGCGGATACGCCTGGTCCGCTTTCATGCGCGGCTCGACGTATTCGATCATTTCAAACAGCAGCGGGTTCGCCTCCTCGTAAGTCAGGTTCGTGAGCTCTGAATGTAGCGCGTGGCGCGGTCAATCAACTTCAAATTGCTCGGCACCACCCAGATCATGGTGTTGCCCATCACCCGTCCCAACCGCACCATCGTGCAAGTCGAGAGCGCATTCAGCACCAGCTTCACGCCACCCGCTTCACGCCGTCCAACAGAAAATCCGTCTCCGGCATGGGCACAAAAACCGAAACGCAGTCCGGATTCAGTGACCGCGAGATTCCTGCTCATCGCGAATGCGGATTGCGCCAAACAAATCAAGCCCGTTCGCGCGCCCGCATTTCGCGCCTGATTCGAGTTGCGAACCGGCAAAACCCTTCCGCGCGAGCACACAACGACTCCTCTTCCGTATTCCGACATGATTGCCACCGCGCTGTCGCCTACGCCCAAGCGGACGACTGCGCAAGACCGTCCTGCCCGATCCGGAACCGCATCAACTCCGCGCGGCTGATTTTGCGAAGGTCTCCAGCGTCCGGGCGGATTTTTCCTCGCCCACCAGCGCGCGCACTTCTTCCTCGCTCCATTCCACGCAATGCGGCTGGCGCTTGAGCAGCTGTTCCCAGGCAAGCGGGGTTTCGCTTTCCGGCGTGAACAAGAAACGCCCACGATTCCGCCGCCGTGGCATCGTCGAATTTCCGGAACGGCGGCGTGCAATACGTCGGCGACCGTTCCGTCGTGTCCGTCAGCACGTCAATGCGCGAACCGATCGGCGAAATAATTATTTTTCGGTCCGGCGCGATAAACGATTCTTCCAACGCCACGAGCTTCGCCAGTTGCGCCAGAAATCGCTGGCGAGCGCAGATTCGCGTGCAGTTCCGCCAGCTGCGCTGAAAATTGCGCCGGAACCGTTCGCCGAATCCGGCGGCGCCGTGTCGCGTCTCGGCTCGCGATCTCCACATCAAATCCCGCAGCACCATCTCCAGCACGGTCAGCAGCACGCAAAGCTGGATGCTCGTCGCCTGCATCCGCGTCGAGCCGGTGATCGCCATCGGGCCGGTCGTGAGATTGATTTTCTCGATGCGCGGGTCTTCGATCACCTCGCGGCTGCGCTGGACGTGTTTGCAAAGCACTTCGTCGGGATTGTTATAAACGAAATAAACCTTCGCCCCGGCCTCCACGCCCGCCCACGCCGTGCCGATGACAAAAGAAGTTTCGCCACCCTCGGTGATGGCAAACACCACGTCGCCTGCGCGCACGCCCAAGTCGCGGAGCTGCTTCCGCCCGAACGCCGTAAAATCCTCGAAGCCTTCGACCGATTTGATCAGCGCGAAATCGCCGCCGGCCATCACGCTGAACGCGCGGTTTTCCCAATCCTCCGGTCGAGGGCGAGCAGACCAGTCCACGCGCCTGCTGCCGCTGCCAAAAATCGCGCCAGATGGAAACCAGTTGAATGCTCAGCCGGCCCGTCGAGCCGCAGCCCGTGAAGAAAATCCGACCCCCGGATTTCAACGCGCGCAACACCGCTTCCTTGATCACCGCCGCCCGGCCCGACTCCACGAACTCGCGGTATTTTGCCACCACGTCGCCGTCCACTTGAAAGAGCAGGTCCAGCGCAGCCGCCGCGTCTCGCTACGCCACGTCGCTGAGTTGTGCCGTGACCGGGTGCGATGATTCCGTGACCAGTGCGCCAAGCTTGAACTGGTTGCTGATCTTGAGGAATTCTCTCGCCCGGGTTTTGGATGTTTCGCTCATCAGCCGGTTCTGCGCGATTGGCGAATTTACTTTCGAAATGTGAATGAGCCTCCTCGCAAGCTGTCGTCGAAGCATCGCTCCCTGACACACGCTTGCCAGAAATTATTTTGGAAATTGATACAGCCGTGAATGGGAATTGGTTTTAATCGGCGTTGCGTCACTATTTTGACACATGTTGGCAACCACCCCGCTGAACGACAAAATGGCGGGCTTCGTTGCGTTGCGCCTTTGCAAAACCGCTTATTAGTGCGGAGGTTGCCCGGGTTGCCTGGGCGACAGCTTAAAGACGTCGGCGCGCATTTCTTTTCCCGCTTTGAATTTCACCACCGCACGCTCCGGGATGGGCACGTCTTTTTCCGGTGCGTTGGGATTGCGGCCAATGCGGGCCTTGCGGACTTTCACCTCGAACACGCCGAAGTTGCGCAACTCCACCTTGTCTCCCTTTGCGAGCGCTTCGGCGATGTAGTCCAACGTCTTTTGAATGACGTCCAGGACTTGTTGCTGAACCAGTCCGCTTTCATTGCTGATGCGGATGACGAGGTCGCGTTTTGTCAGAGTCATAGTTTTTTTATCCGGTTGAGTTGATTTAATCACTGAACAACGCGAATTGTCCAGAAATCACTGGCGAGATTTTCGTCGGTTACATAGGCATAGGGCAAGGTAAAATATCCTTTAATGCCCCATTTGTCGCCCCAGGAGTTGCGGACGATGAACCATTGTTTCGAGTTGTCGTAACCGACTGCGGCGACCGCGTGGCCGCCAATCGCCTGTTCGCCGGATTTCGGCAGCGATGCATGGCCAGACTTGGCGCACTTGCGCGCTCTCGAAACTTTCGTAAACGGTAAACCCGAAAACGAACGGAACGCCCGACGCGAGACAGCCCTTCAACTGGCTCAACGTTTGTGTCACGCGTTGATACAGGACGGTTTTGTATTTCAACGCGTCAGCGTAGCACTTCACCGGCGGTTTGGTTTTGAATTTGGCGATGACGTAGGGCCATTCGGTTTCGGGACAGTCGCCCTGCTTGCCGACGCTTTTGATGCCGTCACGGATTTGCGCGCCGCTGTCGGAATCAATCGTGTGCTCCATGGCGCGTTCGTTGTAGTAAATGAACAGCCGCGACGGCGCAAAAATTTGCGCGCGCTTTTGTTTCATCCGGTCGAATTGAATGGCGGCGGCGATGGCGTTGGCCGTGCAACTGCCGAGCTGGCCTTGATCATAGACCGGCGGACATTGCGGGCGCAGATCAATCTTGGGCGGCGGCGCGGCGGCGAGTTCGACCGGCGCGCCGTAGAGATGGTCGCGGTGATCCGGCAGGTCGGGTATCCAGCCGTAGCGGGCGGTTTTGCGACTCATAAAGTTTCCTTCGCCATGTTTGGCTTTCTCTTATTGGTTTGCCTTCGAACGGATGCTGTCAACCAAAATAAGCGGGCCGGTTGGCAATGCAACAGGTTGGTGGCCACGCCTTCAGGAGGGGTTGCCCCAGCGCGTCGGCGTTGTTAAAAGCCGGTGTCGGCTCTGGCAGTTCACAACCCGGGATTGCCGACAAAGTGGCTTATTTGGCGGTATCCAACGGTTGGTTGAACCGAAAACGTCGAAAACAGGCCAAAGGGCAAACGAATCCGGGCAAAGATTATGCAGGCCAATTTTGCGGGTTGAAGCCGTTCTCGGCCAATTTCAACGTATCAAGGACGCATCCCGACATGCCCCATGTTGGTGATGTTGGTGATTGTCTGAAGGCATTCGCTGGCTGGAATCCGGTTGTTTAGGCATGGGCAAAGACTGCTTGTAATGGGAGGGGATAACGCCTGAAATTATATAGAAAATATGGTTGACATTTCCGGAGCCTCTGCCAAACTCTGGCTACAGCTTGAGACTAAATTGGGCGATGAAAATAGCGTTGTCAAAGCCAACACCGAAGCGCGGTGAGAACTTATGGCGCGTCCATTTCAGTCGTCGGGACCAAATCAACCCAGTTCGCCCGTAAGATCAGGAGAAACATTTATGAAGCTCATGTCAAAAATATCCTTGTGGTCGGTGGTAATACTACTGTGCGCGGTGGCAGGCCAGGCGCTGCATGCCACTACCGTGTACAACAATTCGACAACTCGTTCCACCCCCAATTTCTTTGCCTCCCAAGGCACCGAATTCGGCGACGAAATTACCTTGGCGGGCGGCAGTCCAACCAGTGCTTACTTGCTGACGAATTTTGTCTTCGAATATTATGCCACCGTTGCCCAAAATGTGGATTTCCGCATTTATGCCAATAACGGGTCGGTTTACGGCACGAACAACGCCAACCAGAATGTCTATGAGCCCGGCACGCTGCTTTACGACAGTGGCGCTTTTGCGATCGGTGCGGGCACTAACACGTTAATCTATGGCGGCATTTCTGTTCCTGTTCCTCAAGGCAGTGATATCACTTGGACCGTGGACTTCAGCGGCGCTGCGGGAACGGCCGGGTTGAGTCTGTTTGATCCGCCGACGGTCGGTTCAAGCGCATCGTATTATTGGGATAATAACGCAGGCTGGACGCTGATGCAGACGAACGGGCATGCAGGGTTCCAAACTTGAACTTCGGCGCCCTCGCGTCCGGGTCAGTTATCGCAGCGCCAACGGTGTCAATCAGTGCTCCGGCGAATAAATCGCGAAGCAGTGTTGCGAGCATCACTGTGAACGGAACGTCGGCGCGCGCGTCGGGTGTTCTTTTTAAGCTTGGGAACGGCCTTTTTGCCCCTGCATTAGGCTCTAATTATAGCGGTACCTTCAAATGGACGAACACCATTACAATGCAGCCGGGGACAAATACGATTCAGGTCGTGGCTGTTAATAATACATACAGTTCAACGTCAGCCGTGGTAAGTGCCAGCTATCAGTATGTTGTGGCGCAGCCGTTGGGGGTCGTTACAAATTATAACGGTGCACCAGCGGTGGTCCCGGGTGCTGTTGTAACTTACGCTGACCAGACAGCGTTGGAAATCGGCCGGAATTACACAATCTCTGCCACGGCACCGCCTCCTGTCAGCGGAGTCTCGCACGTCTTGTTCAGCAACTGGCTCAGTACCGGCAGCCAGTCCATCCAGTAGCAGCGCCATTACGTTTAACATGCAGACGGGTCTGGTGCTCACGGTCAACTTCGTCACCAACCAGTTCAACACAGCGGCGGGCACCTACTGGGGCTTGTTCACCAACTCCATCACCGGAATCACGCACACGAACGCGGGCTTGATTAAATTGGTGGTCAACAACAAAGGAAAATTCAGTGGCACGATATACATCGAGGGAGACAGTTTTGGTTTCTCGAGTGCGTTACCGATCGGCTTGAATGGTCTGGGAATTTCGCAACCGATAGTAAGACATAATTATGCCAAGAGCACTGTGGGCATTGGAGTTAATGCTGTGGGTGTCATGAATGGTGGAGATTCAATAACCGGTACCGTGATTGACACTACAGATGGCTGGATCTCAAATCTCCAACTCTACAGGGGCACAAACAATACGAGTCTAATTTATGCCGGCACTACACAATGGCCATACCCGACGGAGATGGCGTGACTACGCCGGCGGGGGCTGGTTACTCGACGATTACAGTCAAAACCAACGGCTCGGTGTCGTGGAATTTGATGTTGGGTGACGGTCAGAAGCTGACCGTTGTGTCACCTGTGATTTCACAGGAGGGCTACTGGCCGGTGTACGGGAGAGCTTACAAATACTTCCTCCCTTGGACGGACTCCCATAACACCCCGAAGATCAGCAGCATTTATAACGGCGAGGTCATGGGCTTGCTGACCGTCGGGGCAGACCATTCGTTGACGGGCGACCTGACGTGGATAAAGACGGGCTGGACAAATGGATACCTTGATGCCGGGTTTGCCCTTGAAGCAACAGTGCTCGGATCGGGTTATACCAACTTCTCCTTACCCACCAAGACACAGGAAATCCCGTTGGCCTTATATTACGGCAATCTGATTCTGACCAATGGCGGCTTGTCCTCTGCAATTACCAAGCGGTTCTTCCTCAATCCCAATAACTCGACCACCTTCTCGACGACTAATTACAAGGCGACGTTGTCAATATCCATGGGGTCTGGTAAGTTTAGTGGAACCTTCATGGACCCGTACCTGCCGCTTACCGGGCAAAAAACGAAGTTCAACGGTGTTGTAATTCAAAATCTGAATTACGGTCCGGCTTCTTCGTTACCACGAATCTGCCTCCTGATCCAGGGGCGGCGAAAATCGTCCCATTCGGACTGTAGGCTCGAGTTTGCTTCTTAAACGAGCAAGATAGATTCAAAGAGCCGCGCGCGGGTTTCCGTGCGCGGTTTTTTTCTGATTGTTACCGCCGCCCTGACGAGTGGCAGGCATAACCTCTGAAAAAACGGGACAGAGTGGTGCCTTGGTTTTTGCAGCGTCGAGCCTGTGGTTCGATGTGGGCGGCGTATGGTGTGCCCGACTCTACTGCCAAATTATAACGCCGCCGAGGACAGGGGAAATTTGACAGAACCCCAAGTGAAGAGGTATGAATATAGCTATGATGTGCAGACTCGCAGGTTGTTCGCTCGCCCTCTTCTTCGCGGTTGTTGCGCCGCCTCCAGTGAAAGGAGATCTTTACACCGTCACAACGAATTACCCTGTTGGCAATGCCCCCAAAGGAATCTGGCTGGGTGGACTGCGGGGCAACGGAACGCAGCGGGACATGGTGGTGGCCAACAGCGGGGATAACACGGTGACCGTGCGTCTATGTTTGGATAATGGAACCTTTGGACACGCGGATGCTTATTCGGTGGACCGGCAACCAGTGGCTGTACGGACGGCAGCTTTTAGCGGGGCCGTTTTGAAGACATCGCGGTGGCCAATTTCGGCACGAACACGGTGAGCGTTCTGATAAACGAGGGTTACGGGGCGAACTTCGCTCCGGCCGTTAATTTTGTGGTGGGCAGCAGTCCCAACCCCGGTCCGTGTGCGATCACCGTGGCTGATGTCAACCGGGACGGACGTATCGACATCATCGTGGCAAATTACAATGAGGGGACCGTGAGTGTACTGACCAACACGGCGGGCTCAGGCGGGCGTGTTTTCGGTTTGATGTCCAATTACAACGTCGGTGCCGGCCCCAGTTCAGTTTGTGTGGCTGATTTCGACGGGGATGGGGTAAAAGACATCCTCACGGCGAACAAGCTGGACGGCACGCTGACCATTCTACCCGGTCAGACCAACGGGACGTTTGGCGATCCGGTGACGATTCCGCTTGTGGATCCTGAGGATCCAAATCCGGGGCCGGTGGATGCTTTGCCTGGGGATTTCAACGGGGATGGGAACTTGGATATCGCCGTGGTCAACCAAACGGCGGGCACCGTGAGCATTTTGCCGGCCCAGCCGGATCAGCCGTTGAGCGATCGGTACAGCGTTATCAACAACTATCTGGTAGGGGACTCACCCACCAGTTTGCTGGTTCGGGATTTGAATCGCGATGGGATACCGGACGTGGTCGTGGCCAACAGCGGCGATAACAACATAAGCGTGTTGCTGTGCAACGGGGATGGGACGTTTCAGCCTGCGGTCAATTTCTCGGTGGGGCAAAATCCTGCGGTTGTAGTTGGGAGCAATTTTAACAGTGACAATGCGACGGACCTGGCGGTGGCAAACACGGGTGATAATACGGTATCGGTATTGTTATATGACGGTCCGCTGGCGGACAATTTTACATGGAACGTGTGGGAGAATGTTCCCACGAACGTGCCGTTGCGCGGGCAAATCCTGAGTGGCGCGCCGCTGAATTACATCATCAACACCCCGCCATCGAACGGGACGTTGAGTGGGCCGACCGCGAACCTCGTCATATACACCCCGGATCCGGACTATGTCGGCACCGACAGTTTCACTTACAGCGCGAGCACGAGTGACGGGACGCTGACGTCGGTGGTGGCGGTGGTGACGTTGAACGTGCTGCTGGTCAACCATGCGCCGAGTTTCGATCTTTCGATGACCAATGTGGTTGTGAAGGAAGACGCGCCAAAAACGAACATAGCAGATTTTGCGACCAACATCCTGAAGGGGCCGACAAACGAATCGTCGCAGAAGTTGAGTTTTATTGTGACGACGACAAGTAATTCATTTTTCGCAAGCCGCCCGGTGATCAGTTCATTGGGTGTGCTTTCTTTCCGTCCTGCGCCCAATGTGACAGGCACTGTCATGGTGAATGCGCAGTTGAAGGACAACGGCGGAACAGCGCGCGGAGGCACCAATCTCTCCCCGGTGCAGTCCTTTACGATTGAGGTCCAGCCTAATCCAATCAAACCGCTGCAGGGAATTTACACGGGGCTTTTTTATGAAACCAATGGTGGAACCAACAATATTTCGCATCAAAGTTCGGGATACTTCAAGTTCACCATGCAGGCCAGCGGTGTTTTTTCGGGGACGTTGATTGCTGAAGGGATCAGCTATCCGTTTACTGGATTGTTCGATGAGAGCGGTTACACGTGGAGCGAAGTGATCCGGAATGACTCGACGCTGGACGTGACGATGCAATTGGATTTGACCACGGACCACACCGATGAAGTGGTGGGGACGGTGCAGGCAGTTGGAGGCTGGACAGCCCAGTTGTTGGGCAACCGGCTGGTCTATAATGCGGTGACCAATCCTGCTCCGCAAGCGGGGCAATACACGCTGGTGATTCCGGGTGGCACCGACTCGGCGTCAAACCCCGGTGGCGATGGATATGCGACTGTGACGGTCAATACGGCCGGCAAAGTCACCGCAAGCGGTCGCTTGGGTGACGACACGCCTTGGAGTCAGACCACGTATCTTTCGGGAAACGGTCAATGGCCGATGTATGCGCCGCTTTACAGCAAAAGAGGCTCGGTGCTGGGTTGGTTGAATATCACCAATGCGGTGGAAGGCGATGTGCAGGGGGAAGTGAGTTGGATTAAGACGGGGCTGGCGGGGGGCACGTATTACGTGAATGGGTTTACGAACGAGGTGGCCGTGGTGGGGTCAACGTACACCAACCCGGCGAGCAGTGGGCGGGTATTGAACATCACGGATGGCACACATCCTGCTGCAAGGAGGCAACATCGGCGCGCCAGCCAGCTTTCCGGCGACATTAACGGAAACAAACACAGTCGTAGTGGGCGGCCAGAAGATTCTGACACTAAGCCCCTCCAACGGATTGATGAGTGGCTCATTTATTCATCCGACACTGGGGGTGAAACGTCTGTTGAAAGGTGTTGTGCTGCAGCAACAGAATGTCGCCCGCGGCTACTTCCTGGGGACAAACGAAAGCGGTTCAATGCTGTTTACCTCTCCGTAACCGGACTTGCTCGCATTCAAATCAAACCACGATGTTTCTTGCGCCGTGGGGGCGATGCATTTTTTGATGCGAATCATTTCCTCCAGTCGGAGGAACACCGACGAACCCCGCACCAAACCGAGGTGGCATCTATTTTGAAATGTAGCGCGGATTTTCACCCCGGGCGATTTCCCTGACCGTCACTATCAGGAAAAACAAATTGTTATTTTCATCGAAATGAGAATATGAGGGCAACTGGAAGCGGCGGTTAATTCAAAACTGGGGTATGGCTTCAACCGGGCGCAACGTGGCACACGCGCCATTTGGAGTTCCACCTTTTGGCAGGAAGGCAAAAGCGTGCCCCTGATCGCCACTTTCAGTCGTACCCGAGAATATGGAAGGGTTTGACAGAATACCAACGGAATTGATACAATTGGTCCAATGAAGCATAGGCTCGCAAGCTGCTTTGTTGCTGTACCTTGTACTGTCAGTTCTGAATTTCGATGCCACCGCTCAGGCCAAGTCTCCTGCGATAGTGACGTTAGGCAATCTGAGTCAAGTGTATGACGGTACGGGCAAGAGCGCCAGTGCCATAACCGATCCGATCGGGCTGACGGTGGATTTGACTTACGACGGCAACGCGGATGCACCGACGAACGCCGGCAGTTACGAAGTCATCGGGACGGTGGTGGATGATAATTACGAGGGTGCAGCGACAAATACACTGACTATCACCAAAGCGCCGGCGGTGGTGACGTTGGACGATTTGAGTCAGGTGTATGACGGCACGGGCAAGAGCGCGACTGCGACGACCGAGCCGGTTGGCCTGACGGTGAATTTGACATACGACGGCAACGCGGATGCGCCGACGAACGCCGGCAGTTACGAAGTCATCGGGACGGTGATGGACGCCAATTATGCAGGAGTGTCCACCAACACGCTGGTCATTGCCAAAGCGTCAGCGGTAGTGACGCTGGGCAGTTTGAATCAGGTGTATGACGGCACGGCCAAGAGTGCCAGCGCCATAACTGATCCGATCGGGCTGACGGTGGAATTGACATACGACGGCAACGCGGATGCGCCGACCAACGCCGGCAGTTACGAAGTCATCGGGACGGTGGTGGATGACAATTACGAAGGTGCTGCGACAAATACACTGACTATCGCCAAAGCGTCAGCGGTGGTGACGTTGGGCAGTTTGAGTCAGATGTATGACGGCACGGCCAAGAGTGCCAGCGCCATAACTGATCCGATCGGATTGACAGTGGAGTTGACATATAATGGCAGCCCGACTGCGCCGATCAATGCCGGGAATTACGAAGTCATCGGGACGGTGGTGGATGACAATTATGCAGGAGCGGCAACCAACACGCTGGTCATCACCAAAGTGCCCGCGGTGGTGACGTTGGACGATTTGAGTCAGGTGTATGACGGCACGGGCAAGAGCGCGACTGCGACGACCGAGCCGGTTGGCCTGACGGTGAATTTGACATACGACGGCAACGCGGATGCGCCGACGAACGCCGGCAGTTACGAAGTCATCGGGACGGTGATGGACGCCAATTATGCAGGAGTGTCCACCAACACACTGGTCATTGCCAAAGCGTCAGCGGTAGTGACGCTGGGCAGTTTGAATCAGGTGTATGACGGCACGGCCAAGAGTGCCAGCGCCATAACTGATCCGATCGGGCTGACGGTGGAATTGACATACGACGGCAACGCGGATGCGCCGACCAACGCCGGCAGCTACGAAGTCATCGGGACGGTGGTGGATGACAATTACGAAGGTGCTGCGACAAATACACTGACTATCGCCAAAGCGTCAGCGGTGGTGACGTTGGGCAGTTTGAGTCAGATGTATGACGGCACGGCCAAGAGTGCCAGCGCCATAACTGATCCGATCGGATTGACAGTGGAGTTGACATATGATGGCAGCCCGACTGCGCCGATCAATGCCGGGAATTACGAAGTCATCGGGACGGTGGTGGATGACAATTATGCAGGAGCGGCAACCAACACGCTGGTCATCACCAAAGTGCCCGCGGTGGTGACGTTGGACGATTTGAGTCAGGTGTATGACGGCACGGGCAAGAGCGCGACTGCGACGACCGAGCCGGTTGGCCTGACGGTGAATTTGACATACGACGGCAACGCGGATGCGCCGACGAACGCCGGCAGTTACGAAGTCATCGGGACGGTGATGGACGCCAATTATGCAGGAGTGTCCACCAACACACTGGTCATTGCCAAAGCGTCAGCGGTAGTGACGCTGGGCAGTTTGAATCAGGTGTATGACGGCACGGCCAAGAGTGCCAGCGCCATAACTGATCCGATCGGATTGACAGTGGAGTTGACATATGATGGCAGCCCGACTGCGCCAATCAATGCCCGGAATTACGAAGTCATCGGGACGGTGATGGACGCCAATTATGCAGGAGTGTCCACCAACACGCTGGTCATTGCCAAAGCGTCAGCGGTAGTGACGCTGGGCAGTTTGAATCAGGTGTATGACGGCACGGCCAAGAGTGCCAGCGCCATAACTGATCCGATCGGATTGACAGTGGAGTTGACATATAATGGCAGCCCGACTGCGCCGATCAATGCCGGGAATTACGAAGTCATCGGGACGGTGATGGACGCCAATTATGCAGGAGTGTCCACCAACACACTGGTCATTGCCAAAGCGTCAGCGGTAGTGACGCTGGGCAGTTTGAGTCAGGTGTATGACGGCACGGCCAAGAGTGCCAGCGCCATAACTGATCCGATCGGGCTGACGGTGAATTTGACATACGACGGCAACGCGGATGCGCCGACCAACGCCGGCAGTTACGAAGTCATCGGGACGGTGGTGGATGACAATTATGCAGGAGCGGCAACCAACACGCTGGTCATCGCCAAAGCGTCAGCGGTGGTGACGTTGGGCAGTTTGAGTCAGATGTATGACGGCACGGCCAAGAGTGCCAGCGCCATAACCGATCCGATCGGATTGACAGTGGAGTTGACATATAATGGCAGCCCGACTGCGCCGATCAATGCCGGGAATTACGAAGTCATCGGGACGGTAGTGGATGACAATTATGCAGGAGCGGCAACCAACACGCTGGTCATCACCAAAGTGCCCGCGGTGGTGACGTTGGACGATTTGAGTCAGGTGTATGACGGCACGGCCAAGAGTGCCAGCGCCATAACCGATCCGATCGGATTGACAGTGGAGTTGACATATAATGGCAGCCCGACTGCGCCGATCAATGCCGGGAATTACGAAGTCATCGGGACGGTGGTGGATGACAATTATGCAGGAGCGGCAACCAACACGCTGGTCATCACCAAAGTGCCCGCGGTGGTGACGTTGGACGATTTGAGTCAGGTGTATGACGGCACGGGCAAGAGCGCGACTGCGACGACCGAGCCGGTTGGCCTGACGGTGAATTTGACATACGACGGCAACGCGGATGCGCCGACGAACGCCGGCAGTTACGAAGTCATCGGGACGGTGATGGACGCCAATTATGCAGGAGTGTCCACCAACACACTGGTCATTGCCAAAGCGTCAGCGGTAGTGACGCTGGGCAGTTTGAATCAGGTGTATGACGGTACGGCCAAGAGCGCCAGTGCCATAACTGATCCGATCGGGCTGACGGTGGAATTGACATACGACGGCAACGCGGATGCGCCGACCAACGCCGGCAGTTATGAAGTCATCGGGACGGTGGTGGATGACAATTACGAAGGTGCAGCAACAAATACGTTGGTCATCGCCAATGCCTTTGCAACGGTAACTTTAGGGAACTTGAGTTATGTGTATGACGGGACAGAAAAGCACGCGAGCGTAACGACCGACCCCGCAGGATTGACAGTGGAGTTGACGTATAGTGGCAGCCCGACTGCGCCGATCAATGCCGGGAATTACGAGGTCATCGGGACGGTGATGGACGCCAATTATGCTGGAACGGCGACCAACACACTGGTTATCGCCAAAGCGCCGGCGGTGGTGACGTTGGGCAGTTTGAGCCACGTGTATGACGGCAAGGCCAAGAGCGCCAGCGCGACAACCGATCCGATCGGGCTGATGATGGATTTAACATACGACGGCAACGCGGATGCGCCGACGAACGCCGGCAGCTACGAAGTCATCGGGACAGTGGTGGAAGCCAATTATGCAGGAGTGTCCACCAACACACTGGTCATCGCCAAAGCGCCAGCGGTGGTGACGTTGGGCAGTTTGAATCAGGTGTATGACGGGAGGGGTAAGAATGCAACGGCGGTGACCGACCCCGCGAGCTTGACGGTGGTTTTGACTTACGACGGCAGCCCCAGTCCGCCAATCAACGCCGGTAGTTACGAAGTCATCGGCACGGTGGTGGATGTGAATTATGCTGGAGTGGCAACCAATACAATGGTCATTGCTTCGACGGGGCTTTACACACGCACAGAGGATTACCCTGTTGGGAATGCCCCGAAAGGGATCTGGCTGGGGAACCTGCGAGGCAACGGGACGTACCGGGACATGGTGGTGGCCAACAGCGGGGATAACACGGTGACTGTGCGTCTATGTTTGGATAATGGAACCTTTGGACAGGCGAATACGTATGCTGTCGGCTTGGAACCGGTCGCAGTCCGGACCGCCGATTTTAATGGGGACGGTTTTGAAGACATCGCGGTGGCCAATTTCGGCACGAACACGGTGAGCGTTCTGATAAACGAGGGTTACGGGGCGAACTTCGCTCCGGCCGTTAATTTTGTGGTGGGCAGCAGTCCCAACCCCGGTCCGTGTGCGATCACCGTGGCTGATGTCAACCGGGACGGACGTATCGACATCATCGTGGCAAATTACAATGAGGGGACCGTGAGTGTACTGACCAACACGGCGGGCTCAGGCGGGCGTGTTTTCGGTTTGATGTCCAATTACAACGTCGGTGCCGGCCCCAGTTCAGTTTGTGTGGCTGATTTCGACGGGGATGGGGTAAAAGACATCCTCACGGCGAACAAGCTGGACGGCACGCTGACCATTCTACCCGGTCAGACCAACGGGACGTTTGGCGATCCGGTGACGATTCCGCTTGTGGATCCTGAGGATCCAAATCCGGGGCCGGTGGATGCTTTGCCTGGGGATTTCAACGGGGATGGGAACTTGGATATCGCCGTGGTCAACCAAACGGCGGGCACCGTGAGCATTTTGCCGGCCCAGCCGGATCAGCCGTTGAGCGATCGGTACAGCGTTATCAACAACTATCTGGTAGGGGACTCACCCACCAGTTTGCTGGTTCGGGATTTGAATCGCGATGGGATACCGGACGTGGTCGTGGCCAACAGCGGCGATAACAACATAAGCGTGTTGCTGTGCAACGGGGATGGGACGTTTCAGCCTGCGGTCAATTTCTCGGTGGGGCAAAATCCTGCGGTTGTAGTTGGGAGCAATTTTAACAGTGACAATGCGACGGACCTGGCGGTGGCAAACACGGGTGATAATACGGTATCGGTATTGTTATATGACGGTCCGCTGGCGGACAATTTTACATGGAACGTGTGGGAGAATGTTCCCACGAACGTGCCGTTGCGCGGGCAAATCCTGAGTGGCGCGCCGCTGAATTACATCATCAACAGCCCGCCATCGAACGGGACGTTGAGTGGGCCGACCGCGAACCTCGTCACATACACCCCGGATCCGGACTATGTCGGCACCGACAGTTTCACTTACAGCGCGAGCACGAGTGACGGGACGCTGACGTCGGTGGTGGCGGTGGTGACGTTGAACGTGCTGCTGGTCAACCATGCGCCGAGTTTCGATCTTTCGACGACCAATGTGGTTGTGAAGGAAGACGCGCCAAAAACGAACATAGCAGATTTTGCGACCAACATCCTGAAGGGGCCGACAAATGAATCGTCGCAGAAGTTGAGTTTTATTGTGACGACGACGAATTATTCATTTTTCGCAAGCCGCCCGCTGATCAGTTCGTTGGGTGTACTTTCTTTCCGTCCTGCGCCCAATGTGACAGGCATTATCACGGTGAATGTGCAGTTGACAGACAACGGTGGAACAGCGCGCGGAGGCACCAATCTCTCCCCGGTGCAATCCTTTACGATCGAGGTCCAGCCCAATCCGATCAAACCGCTGCAGGGGATTTACGCGGGGCTTTTCTATGAAACCAATGGTGGAACCAACAATATTTCGCATCAAAGTTCGGGATACTTCAAGTTCACCATGCAGGCCAGCGGTGTTTTTTCGGGGGCGTTGATTGCTGAAGGGATCAGCTATCCGTTTACTGGATTGTTCGATGAGAGCGGTTACACGTGGAGCGAAGTGATCCGGAATGACTCGACGCTGGACGTGACGATGCAATTGGATTTGACCACGGACCACACCGATGAAGTGGTGGGGACGGTGCAGGCAGTTGGAGGGTGGACGGCCCAGTTGTTGGGCAACCGGCTGGTCTATAATGCGGTGACCAATCCTGCTCCGCAAGCGGGGCAATACACGCTGGTGATTCCGGGCGACACCAACTCGGCATCGGAGCCCGGAGGCGACGGATATGCGATTGTGACGGTCAACCCATCCGGGGTAGTAATCGCGAGTGGGCGGCTGGGTGATGACACGACGTTCAGTCAGACCACATATCTTTCTGGAAACGGTCAATGGCCGATGTATGCGCCGCTTTACAGTCAAAGAGGTTCGGTGCTGGGTTGGTTGAATATCACCAATGCGGTGGAGGGCGATGTGCAAGGGGAAGTGAGTTGGATTAAGACGGGGCTGGCGGGGGGCACGTATTACGTGAATGGGTTTACGAACGAGGTGGCTGTGGTGGGGTCAACGTACACCAACCCGGCGAGCGGGCAACCGGTCTTGACCGACATCAGCAATATCACGCTTCAGGGAGGTAATATTGACGTCACCACCAGTTCAGCAATCCTGACTGAGACAAACACGGTGTGGGTTGCCGACCAAGAGGTTCTTACGCTGAGTCCTTCCACCGGAATCATGAATGGTTCTGCAGTTCTCGCACCCCTGAAGCACAAGCGAACCTTGAAGGCAGTGGTGCTCCAGCAACAGAATGTCGCCCGCGGTTATTTCCTGGGGACAAACGAAAGCGGTTCAATACTGCTGTCTCCGTAAAATGGATTTATTCAAACTGCGGGAGAAACTGTGTCACCGCCGCTTGGGATCTAACCCGGTTAAATTCGCTTCTCGTCCGCGTCAATGAAGTCCACGAAGGTCTTGATGTCGTCGCGGTGTGCAAGCCCGGCTTGTTCCTTGCGCATTTTCAGCCGCGCTTGCATCGCTGCATCGTCCGATCCGGGGCGACTCAACATACCTTCACGATGCGCAGCCTTTTCGGTTGAACTCTTTTTGACGTGCCGGTGCACCCAATCGCAAACCTCGCCGTCCGTGATGGAATTTTTTACCACTTCAACCATCTGCTCGTGCGTGAAGCCCGCAGCCTTGAGCCAGACGCCATCGAAGCCTTTGCCAAGATTTTCGTGGTAATCCGGATGCAACTTACCGGCGAGGTGCAGGCGAATCTTGTCAATGTAACGGGGCAGGTGCATCCAGCCATCCATGGTTTCGCGCGGACTGCGCGGATAAATGATGTCGTTCATGCGGGAAATAATCTGCGGCCCGTGAGGCGCTGTCAACCGCGTCCGAACAATTCAAATGTGTTTCAGCTTTGCGGCCAGCGGTTCTGCCCGTTCACTGCACTTACGTTGTCGGGACCATAAGCGGATAATCTCCGCCATCTTGTCTTGGCCGCGGCGAAAATTTTTGCCGTCGGTTAAAATTCATTTTTTAACCACGCCGAGCGGCAGAACGACTTTCCCATAAAGTTCATTCAGAACTTGCGCGAGGCCGGTATAGATCGCGGAAAAGCCGCAAACGAGCCCTTCGTACCCGGTGAAATGTTTGAAATCCGCGCCCGCCCCGGCGTAATCGCCATACGCCAGCAGGAAGAATAGAAGCGTCAGCGTGCCAAAGACAACTTGCAACGCAATACTCAGGCGGAAGGTGCCGAGGAACATGACCCCGGTAAACAAACCCCACATGGCGAGGTAGGCCGCCATGGCGGTTTCATTCGCCGACACGCTGAGATTCAATTTCGGCAAAAGAATCAGTACCACCAGTGAAAGCCAGAAGAATCCGTAGGAAGTGAAGGCGGCCGTGGCAAAGGTGTTGCCCTTTTTCCATTCCATGATGCCGGCGATGATTTGTGCGCAGCCGCCGTAACAAATGCCCATCGCTAGGATCATGGCATTCAGTTCAAAAAAGCCGGCGTTGTGCATATTTAGCAGCACGGTCGTCATGCCGAAACCGAGCAGGCCGAGCGGCGCGGGATTCGCGGTGGTGTCTTTGATTTGAGTGATTGTGGTTTCGTTCATAATGGTGGGAGTGGGTTTGTTTTAGGGACATTGGTTGAAGATGTTCTTTGAACAGTTGTGGTTGAATCTGACAAGTCTGTTTGTCGGTTTTGAATGTTCGACCGGCTAAGCCGCCGCTGGAGTCCGCAAACTCCAGCGGCTTTTGAAATTTGGTATTATTGTTTGCCCTTGACCAGCGCCTCCACCACGTGCGGATCGGCCAGTGTTGTGGTGTCACCGATCTGGTCCACGGCGTTCTCGGCAATCTTACGCAAGATGCGCCGCATGATTTTGCCCGAACGGGTCTTTGGCAAACCGGGTGCGAACTGAATTTTATCCGGCACGGCAATCGGCCCGATTTCCTTGCGGACATGATTGGCGAGTTCCTTTTTAAGCTCGTCGCTTTCTTTCACGCCGTCCTTGAGCGTGACGAAGGCGTAAAGGCCCTGACCTTTGATGTCATGTGGCATCGGTGCGACAGCGGCTTCTGACACTTTCGGATGGCTGACCAGCGCGCTCTCAACCTCGGCGGTGCCGATGCGATGGCCGGAAACATTCACCACGTCGTCAATGCGACCCATCAACCAATAATCGCCATCTTCGTCAATGCGACAGCCGTCACCGGTGAAATAAATGTTCGGGTACATCGTGAAGTAGGTGTCAATAAACCGGTCGTGGTCGCCCCACGTGGTGCGCATCATGCCGGGCCAAGGCTTCTTGATACAAAGTTTGCCGCCTTCATTCGGGCCGACTTCCTTGCCGTCATCGCGCAGGACACACGGTTCGACGCCAAAGAACGGACGGCTCGCGCTGCCCGGCTTGAGCACATGCGCGCCGGGCAATGGATTGATGAGTATGCCGCCGGTCTCGGTCTGCCACCAGGTATCCACGATCGGGCATCGGCCTTTGCCGATGACGCGGTGATACCAAATCCACGCTTCGGGATTGATCGGCTCGCCGACCGAGCCGAGTGTGCGCAGCGTGCTCATATCGTATTTGTTCGGCCACTCTTCGCCGAGCCGGATGAGCGAGCGGATCGCTGTGGGCGCGGTGTAAAAAACGGTGACTTTGTACTTCTGAATGATTTGCCAGAAACGCCCGGCATCCGGAAATGTCGGTACGCCTTCAAACATTAGGCTCGTTGCGCCATTGCAGAGCGGGCCATAGACGATGTAACTGTGGCCGGTGACCCATCCGATGTCCGCTGTGCACCAGTAAATATCGTCTTCATGCACGTCGAAGATGTATTTGTGCGTGAGCGCCGAGTGCAACAGATAACCCGCGGTGGTATGGACGACACCTTTCGGTTTGCCGGTAGAACCGGAGGTATAAAGCATGAACAGGGTATCCTCGGCCTTCATCACTTCAGGCGGGCAATCCGCATTTGCCTTGGCCATCAGGTCGTGCCACCAAAGATCGCGACCGGCGACGATGTTGCACGGCGTGTCATTGCGCTTGACGATAACGACCTTCTCAATGCTGGGCGACTGCTTCAACGCCTCATCGGCAATGCCCTTTAATGGAATGCTCTTGCCGGCGCGCAGCGAGGTGTTCGACGTGATGAGCAATTTGCAGGTCGAGTCGTTGATACGGCCCGACAATGCGTCCGCGCTAAACCCGCCGAACACGATCGAGTGAATCGCCCCGATTCGGGCGCAAGCGAGCATGGCGATGGGTAATTCCAGAATCATCGGCAGATAAATCGAAATGCGGTCGCCCTTCTTGATGCCCAGCGATTTGAGCACGTTGGCAAACTTGCAGACTTCCGTGTGCAACTGCTCGTAGGTGAGCGTTTTCACATCGTTCTCCGGCTCGCCCTGCCAGACAAGCGCAGGCTTGTTGCGGGTCTTCGTTTTCAAATGCCGATCGAGGCAGTTGACAGTCACGTTGAGCTGGCCGTCTTCGAACCACGTGTGCTGGACGCGCCGTGCCGCTGTGTCCCAGACATACTTCCGACCGACGGTCGGTTTCTTGAACCATTCCAGCGAGTTGCATTGCTCCAACCAGAATGCATCCGGCTCTTTGATCGAGCGCTCATACATTTTTTTGTATTGCTCGGCGTTGATGTAGGCGCGCTTCACCACTTCGGGCGATGGCGGAAAGGTCCGGTTCTCTTGCAGGAGTGAACTGGTGGAGACGGTTTTGGCTTGTTCTGTCATAATGTGTTTCTTTGTGTCTGGGTTGCTATTTTATTTTCTGCAGAACCGGCTGGCCTCGTCAACTACCGCTGGCTGAGCCGCAGCAAACGGCGGGTTGCGTCCCAAGACCATGATGCCGGAAAATGTTTTGAATCACGCGGTCAATCGTCGCGCGCAATTCGGGTTCGACAGTTGCGCGTTGCTCGGCGGTGATGGGTAGATCACGATCCTGCAAGCCGCCCGCCCATTCCGAACTGCCGATCATCACGCCGCCAAGCCCAAGGCTGAAAATATCCGTGTCGCCTTCACCGCAGCACGTGCGCCAGGCCAGCGCCCAGCCGCGAACGGTGTTCTCGACGTTGTAACCACCGCCGCCGGAAACCAGCAACGGACAGTTGCACTTCAAAAGCCCGTTCAACACGTCCACCACGACGTTGTTCGTCATGTGCAAATGCGTCAGCGGATCGCCCGCGAGCATGTCCATGCCAAGTTCCAACACGATAAGATCCTGCTGATATGCGCCAAGGAGCGGAATGACAACGCGGTCGAACGCCATCAGGAAAGCCTCATCGTAAGTGCCGGCGGGAAGCGATACATTGACGTTGTAACCCAGACCTCGTCCATCACCGATTTCGTTTTCAAAGCCGCCCCACGGATAAAGCGTTTTGCCGCTTTCGTGGAGCGAAATCTTCAGCACATCATCGCGGTCATAAAAAAAATCCTGCACGCCGTCGCCATGATGTGCGTCCACGTCCAGATATACGACACGCTTGCCAGCCCCGGCCAGTTTCAGACAAGCCAGCGCCACGTCATTGAGATAACAAAAACCGCCGGCATGTTCGGCGTGCGCGTGATGGAAACCGCCGAGCAAATTGAAGGCGATGTCCGCCTTGCCCGCCAGCAGTAGATCGGCAGCAGTCAGCGCCGCGCCGCAGGCCCATGCGCCGTATTCAAACATGTCTTCGAACACCGGCGTGTCTGGCCCGCCGAGCCCCATGTAAAAACCTTCCACGGTCAGATCGCCTGCGGCAGCGAGCTGAAGTTCACTGAGGTAATGGGCAGAATGAAGCTGATTCAACTCGGCGAGTGTGGCCTTGCGGGCGGGAACTTCCTCGTGGTCGGTCCCGCCGAGCAGGCCGAAGGAAACCAGTTTTTTGCGAGTGAGACCGACACGCTGGGTTTTGAACGGGCAGTCGGGCGGGTAGCTCAACCCTTCAATTTCCGGGGAGTAGAGGAAGGCCAGTTTGCGGTCGTTCATGGAAATTGCAGGGCAGGGGGCTGAAGGAGCGAATGCCCGCGCCGAATAGTAAAGACGCGCCGGGAGGCTTCGTTTGCCTCCGGCGTGATCGCGTTTTGGCGTTCCTGATTCATCTCATCCTGTCCGGCTTTGCGTTCGCCCGTAGGCAACCGCATCCCCGGCGACCAGTTGTGATGCCATCCCGCGTGCAAAACAGACCGCAGAACGGATCGGCATTAGTCGCGTCGCAATTTCGGTTTCCACCGATGTGCCTTGGACAGGATATTAACCTGACTCGACTCGTCAAACAGCAAACCGGTTACCCGCTGGGTCAATCTTCCGGTCCGGTTTGCCGCTGAAGTCCCACAGGCGCACCACGACATTGTTAGATGTGTAAGCTTAAGAGCCATATACAGTTCGACTTCACCGTTTTTGCCAAATGATTGCTCCTTTTTGAATCGGCCAAATGCCTGCAATGCAACAAGTCGGGTCGAGGCGATCCGGTCAACCACGAAGGGACGCAACAAATCATCAACCAGTTTGACCATTGACTTTCGGAAATGAAAGTCGCACGGTGCGTAATGTTATGAAAACCGTGAAACCAAATCATATTTTCCTGCTCTGTTCTGTGATTCTAGCCGAGATTTGTTTTGGACTGTTCCTGTCTGCCGCCGATTTGCCAATGAAGGGTTATGTGAAGTATGCGCAGCCGCCGGTTGCGCCCACTGCCCTTTGGAACGGTCACGATTTGACCGGCTGGACATTTTTCTTCACGAATTCAGATATTGTCGCTTCAAATATTTGGCGCGCCAAGGATGGCAGGCTTCAGATTGGTTGCAGAGCAAACGGTTATTTGCGGACGGAAAACACCTTTTCAAACTATCAGCTCCACGTTGAATGGCGCTGGCCGCAAACCAACGGCAACAGCGGGGTTTTCGTACACATCAATGGCGCGGACGCGATCTGGCCCGCGTGCGTTGAGTGCCAGCTCAAAATCGGGACGGCGGGTGAATTGATCGGACAGGGCGGAGTGACGTTTCCCGCGCCGGTCATCAATGGCAAACATCGCGCGAAGATTGACAAGTCCAGCGAAGTGGACATCGGCGATTGGAATTCGTGCGACATTCTCTGTCGTGGCAATTCGATCGAGGTTTACGTGAATGGTGTGCGCAAGAACCGCGTTGAGAATGTCAGCGTCACCAGCGGCCGTATTGGACTCCAGCTTGAGGGTTTCCCAGTCGAGTTTCGGATCATCTGGATCAAGCCGCTCACCGCTCACGAACAGCGCGTCTATATCAAGTATCCGGCGTGAGAAAACTTATTTTGAAAAATCGGAAATCGGAAATCGGAAATCGAAAATTGTCAGTCATTCGCCAATGATTTTGACAAGGACGCGCTTGCGTCGTCGGCCGTCAAACTCGCCGTAGAAAATCTGTTCCCACGGGCCGAGATCCAGTTTGCCCCTGGTGATGGCCACGACGACTTCACGGCCCATGATCTGCCGTTTCATGTGCGCGTCCGCGTTGTCTTCGCCGGTGCGATTGTGCTGGTACTGCGAAGTCGGTTCATGCGGTGCGAGCTTTTCCAGCCACATATCGTAATCGTGCAGCAAACCATCTTCGGCGTCGTTGATATAGACGCTGGCGGTGCTATGCGTTGCCATTTTGTCACCTGCAAATCAAGGCCATGCGTTGTCCCTACCCTCACCTCTGGAAAAGCACCCAGACCGCCCCAAAAGAGCCGAAAACGCTCGGAGAACACATCAGAAAGCGCAGAATTGAGTGTCACCTCTTACAAACCCAGTTGGCAGAGTTTTTAGGTGTTGACCGGATTTCAGTCCAAAACTGGGAACGCGGGATTTATGAACCGAGCCCGCGAGTGATTGAAAAGGTAATCAGGTTCCTGGGTTATGACCCACGAAACCAGTCGAAGCAGCCTACTCTCCGATGATTTTGACGAGGACACGCTTGCGCCTGCGCCCGTCAAACTCTCCGTAGAAAATCTGTTCCCACGGGCCGAAGTCCGGTTTGCCTTTGGTGATGGCAACAACTACTTCGCGCCCCATGATCTGCCGTTTCATGTGCGCATCGGCGTTATCCTCGCCGGTGCGGTTGTGCCGGTATTGCGATATCGGCTCATGCGGCGCGAGTTTTTCAAGCCACACATCATAGTCATGCAACAACCCGTCTTCGGCATCATTTATGAATACCGCCGCCGTTATATGCATGGCATTCACCAAACAGATGCCCTCTTGAACACCGCTCTTTCTCACCAAGCCTTCGACCGTATCCGTTATGTTCACGAATCCACGGCGGTTCGGAACTTCAAACCAAAGATGTTCTGTCAGCGATTTCATGGATTTGATATACTATCTTTAGCTATACCTTTCAATCATGCCGATTAAAGCCAAGCCAAAACTGCTACCAGCGCTCATTGCCTCTTTTCAGAAGGCTGACCTGAAATTGAAAGAACTCCGAAAGAATGCTAATATAGAGTCCCGCATCAAAACCTACCTGGAAATCGCCAATGCGCTGGATGGTTTTGTAAAGAAGCTTGAGGCGGGCAGCTAAAAAATGGATATGATTTCCGAACCATTACATCATCCTTCCCTATCCATGCTTGATGCTGCTCGGACCTTTTCAAAAGAGAGAGTACGGGACAGCACGTTTTACATAGACGAGTGCGACCTTGGGCTAGGCATATTTGCCAATCGACAAATTGTTAAGGATGAAATTATTTTTATATTTGGTGGCCGGATAATTGACTTCCAAGAGACAAAGAGGCGCGGGCGCTGGGAGTGCATGCCGATTCAAATAGAGTACAATCAATATATCGACACCCTACCACCTGGGGTTTTCATCAACCACTCCTGTGATCCCAATGCGGGAATACGAGATGATAAAAATCTTGTGGCGCTCCGCGACATCCGGGAAGGAGACGAGATACGTTTTGACTATTCCACGACGATGGAAGAGAACTCGTTCACGATGGAATGTCTTTGCCGGACATCGAACTGTCGGCATATGGTAAATGATTTTTCCACCCTTCCGCCACCGGTCCAAAAAGGGTATTTGTCCAAGCAAGTTGTCATGGGCTTCATAGCCAGAAACTTTAAGGACAATCGCTGAGGGCCGGACGGCTTTCGCTACATTGCAGTACTCATCTTCAGGTCCAGCAGAATTCCAGAAACGCAGCGAAATCCTGGGATAATACCCATTTTTCGTGGCATGAAATCAGACTTATGTAGCTTGGTTTAGCTGTCGAAGTATGCTCTTCTTGTGGTTCTGAAATTGCTTTATTCACACAAGTCGCTATTTAATTCTTCGCTCCCTTTTCTGCAACCGGAGCATTAGAGCCAATGCCACCGCATCAAAAATACCCATCCGATAATCTTCGCTCATCCACGGACGGCGCTTGGGCGGCAGACGGAAACCGAGTTCTTCCGGAAACCGCTCGGCGATGATTTTGGCAAGGGCGTGTTTTGTCCCGCATCCATCGGCGAAAAAGACTCGCTGCACCTGCTTTTGTGAGAACAGCGCCACCTTGATTTTGTGGCTTTCCGCAAGGGCGATAAGGCGCTTGGTGAGCGCTTGTATGCGGGTAGAGCGGCGAGATGCTTTGGCCAGGGTATCTTCAAGAACCATCACCTGGGGGTTATAGTGAGCGATCAACTCCTCGACTTTCTTTATGGACCCGTTGTTCTTGTGCCCCTTGACCGACTTCACGCCCCAATCAACAAGTTCTTTGTGCCCTTCAAGCACGACATAACCGAAACCTCTGGTTGAGGGGGCAATTGCCAAGATGCGCGGATATTTTGGGAAAATCTTGTTCATGTAAATTAAGGTTACGAAACTGCAAGCTCTGCAAGCACCTCGCGTTTGCGGGCAGTTTGTCGTTTGTCTTTGCGGCGATCTGTCCTTTCGGCAAGAGCCATGGCGCGGGCAGCGACTTCCCCTTCGACTTTTTGATATAGACCGGGAAAAAGTTCGCTCACCGACCTTTTGAAAATCGCTTCATACGCCAGGGCGGTCTCCAGACTCGGCTCGCGAACGAACCGCTCGTAGCGGCATACCTTCGCTCCGCTTCGGTTCCCAGGAGAAATGCCACCTCGTCTTGGGATAAAGCCAAGCGTTTTCGGTTTGCTCGCAGATGATTTGGAAGTTGAAGTGAAGCCATGTGGATTGAAACAAACTCAGGGTGAGTTCCTACACAATATCGGAAGATACGGGAACTGCACGGAGGGAACCTTTGCCGCAAACGGCAAGTTTATACAAAAATGCCGAGCCTAAAGCTCGGCGGCAGGGCGTATATTAAAGCATACGGCATAGTTTTCGTCAAAGGGGTGGCAAAATGGCTAGCCGGAGAGGCGAATGCTCCCGTCCTCGGCTATCGGGAAAGCTGGATGCCAAGCAATCTCCCACAGAAAACCGTCCGGATCGGTGAAATACCCCGAATAGCCTCCCCAAAATGCGTTTTGAGCAGGCTTTAGCAATTTTGCGCCAGCCGCTTTGGCTTCAGCGAGAACGGAGTCAACTTCCTCACGGCTTCGGGCGTTATATGCGAGCGATACTCCGCTGAAGCCTTGGCCATCGTCAGAAATCCGGGCATCCTTCGCAAGGTTCGCTCGCGAGAACAAGGCGAGGGCTATGCCGCCTGCTTGGAAAAACACGATGCCTTCGGTGCCTGGCAGTGATTGCCGCCATCCGAGGCTTTCATAAAACTTCCGGCTGCGGTCAAGGTCCGCCACACCCAGAGTAACCATGCTAACGCGCTGCTCCATTGCTGCTCTTCGTTTGTGAGTGAAATTTCGTTGATCGTAATGCAAGTGAATGGTTGAAGTCAAACTTGCCCGCTGCCGCAACATGGCCAACCCGGCAAGGTCACCATCCTTTTCCATTCTCAATGCGCGCGTAAGGTTAAGCGCATGAAAACACCACAACAATTGAGCCGCGAGGCTATCGAGGAGTTCAGGGCTATTTATGAGGAGGAATTCGGCGAGCGTCTTTCCGACGATGAAGTGCAGGAAATCGCCATGCGCCTGCTTCGTTTCTTTGGGATTCTGAATGGGCCACAGCCGGACAAGACCCCGAAGCGGTCGGAAGACAAATAATGGCCCCATTGACGCATTTTTTCTGGCGCGTTAGATAGCCTGGTATCCCGCGAGTCACCTGCTTCCCATTCGTTAAAACCACAGCTTCATGCCCGGATATTTCATATATTGCCGCAAATCATCCGAAGCCGAAGACCGGCAGGTTCTTTCCATTGAATCCCAAACCCGTGAACTGGAGCAGATCGCGGCCAAGCTCAATTTGCCCGTGGTCGAAATATTGACCGAGTCGAAATCCGCCAAAGACCCAGGCCGCCCCGTGTTCAATCAAATGATGCAGCGGCTCTACCGGGGCGAAGCCGCCGGCATCATTTGCTGGAAACTGGACCGTCTGGCCCGCAACCCGGTGGACGGCGGTTCCATCATCTGGGCCATCAAACAGCACGGCATCAAAGTATGACGCCGGCCCAAAGCTATGCCCGCGAGGATGACAATATCATCCTCATGTATATCGAATTCGGCATGGCCCAAAAATACGTTGATGATTTGAGCAAAAACGTGAAACGGGGGCTGAAGACCAAGATCGAAAACGGCTGGTATCCGGGTATCGCTCCGCTGGGCTACCTGAACCACACGGACAAGATGACGGGCGAAAACACGCTCATCAAAGACCCGGAACGATTTCCGCTCATCCGGCATATGTGGGACTTGATGTTGACCGGCCTCTACACCCCGCCAAGGATTCTTGAAATTGCCAACAATGAATGGGGCTTTCAGCACGCGAACAACGCGGCGAGCAGGCGGCAAGCCGCTTGCCCGAAGCGCCATATACAAGATTTTCACAAAGCCATTCTATTACGGCCGGTTTGAGTATCCCAACGGCAGCGGCCAATGGTATGAGGGGAAGCATGAGCCGATGATCACCGAGGCGGAATATGACCGTGTGCAGGCATTGCTAGGCCGCAATGGAAGTCCCCGCCCGCAATCGCAATCTCGAATTTGCCTTCACGGGACTCATCCGCTGCGGGGATTGTGGCCGGGCGGTGACAGCCGAGGAAAAACACCAAGTCATGTGCGGTAACTGCAAATTCAAATTTGCGTATCGGAAGCGGAATACGTGTCCGCGCTGCGAGACGCCGATTGAAAAGATGGTAAAGCCGTTGTTTCTCCATTACACCTATTACCACTGCTCGAAAAGCGGAAGGCCACGGTGTCCGCAGAAATGCCTGAGCGGACTGGAACTGGAAAAGCAGATCAATGATAGCCTTGCCCACATCAGCATTTCCCAGGAGTTCAGGGATTGGTCCGTCAAGTATTTGCACGAACTGCACGCGAAGGAAGGCGCAACACAAATAACCATCGTTGAAGCCCAAAAGAAGGCCCATCAGGAATGTCTGGCGCGGATTGAAGGCTTATTGAATCTCAAAACGTCGCCCGGCAACAAGGACGGAAGTCTGCTATCCGATTCGGAATATGCAGAGCGCCGGGGCAATTTGCTTAAGGAAAAGGCCGCACTGGAGGAACTGCTTAACGACGCAGGGCATCGGGCGGAACAGCAGTTGAAACTTGCAGAACAGACCTTTGAATTCGCCTGCCTCGTGCAGGAAAGGTTCGTCAAGGGCGATCCCAAGACCAAGAAAGAGATTCTGGCGACAATTGGATCGAACCTAATTTTGAAGGATAAAAAGCTGTTAATTGAAGCCAGAAAACCGTTCTTCATCCTGGGAAACACACTATCCCCTGAAAAGTCGGTAATCCTGCCAATCGAACCTAAAAAAACAAAGGCGGCACAAGGACGGAAAAATCATTCATCATCTCTTCGTCCCTTTCTGCGGGGAGAAAGGGACGATGTTCGCGCCTACCGATGCAAAGCAAAGCGTGCAGCCACATTGATATACTACCACTTTAGAAAGGAGTTTGGGCTTCCATTGAAACGATGACACGTGGCGTGTCATAGAACCTACCTTCACTCACCTCGCTTGGCTTGACGGGCAATTTCTCGCACGATGATGTCGATTGATTCTTCGATATCCCGAAGCAAATCGACAATTTTAGCGATCTCCTCCTGACAGTTGGAGTTTTGGCGTTTCACCCAACTGGAAAATAACTTCCTAATGAATCTGCGGACGGAACGCTTTTGTGCTGCGTTATATGTGTTTTTCATATACGCGCAGGATAAGTGTTGAGGGAATACAGACAAAGACGCCGAACCTTGCCGAGGGCGGAAAGTTTTCAAGTTTTCGGCTTGTAACTCTTGCTGGTAAAATTCACTTCGACAACCCAATCCGCCGCAAATGTTTCAACTTATTCCAAGATTCATGAGAGCCTCATAATGGCTTAAAGGAACTAAACCGGTTCTTCGTCGGGAATCGAATCGTCGCCTCGCGACGCAAAGAGAGGTTCAATGCCAACCAATAATGAAATGAAAAAGAGAGACTGCTTTCTTTGCTTCATCTCCGAATAATGTTGACAGACGGCTATCAATTAGGTTTTAGTCATACCGTTAACTCCACCTTGGTAGTCGCTCGCTTGGGACTAGTCGTCCAAGGTTGAAATCTCAGAAGGCATGGACAAAAGTTGTAATGTTGTCTTTCAGAGATTCTTCGGGGTGCAGTTCGGGCCGCCGCACGTAAAGTCCATATTCTCCGCGCTGGCAAGGTTTCGGCGCAATATTCTTCTCAATCAATTCCACAAAGGCTACGACACATGAAAGCGATTCTATTGGTTGGTTGCCTGGCAATCGGGGTACAGGCGCAAACAGTGGATGAGGGCACGGTAAGTTCAATGCCGACAGCAGGTGCGTCCACACCCTATTCAGTTGTCGAACGGGGGCCGAACCACCGAGTCTGGGAACGGATGACATACGAAACGGGTCCGATGGGAAAAGCTGTGCCCAAAGTGCATCGCTACACAGAACTGGCCACTGGGATGCATTACCAACAGGATGGCCAGTGGGTGGAGACCAAGGAAAAAATCAGCGTTCTTCCAGCTGGGTTTGGTGCGGCAGCGACGAATGGTCCGCACCAAGTTTATTTCCCACCAGATATTTACAGCGGGGTGATCAAAATGGTGACAACAGACGGGCAACAACTGCACAGCCGCCCTTTGGGGATCAGCTACTTTGACGGCACGAACAGCGTGATGATAGCGGAATTGACCAACTCCATTGGCCAGATTCTTCCCTCCGGCAATCAGGTGATCTATACCAATGCATTCACCGACTTTGCGGCGGACTTGGTTTGCACCTATCGGAAGGCGGGCTTTGAATGCGATCTGGTGTTTCGGGAACAGCCGCCTGCGCCGGATCTCTTCGGACTGAATCCGCAGACCAGCCGCTTGGAATTGCTGACGGAATTCTTCGATGCACCAAATCCTGCGATAGAGGTAGGCAAGCCCAACACCCAAGACGGATTGGCCGACACGACATTACAGTTTGGGACGATGACGATGGGGCGGGGCAAGGCGTTTTTGGTCATTGCGCCGTCTCAGCCTTTGCAGCCTTTGGTGACTGTTGGGCAGGCAGTTCAAGGAACAATTCCTTCAGGCCAATCAGCAGTTCCCGTTTATAAGAGTTGGGAGACACTTCAGGGGCGGACGTTTTTGATTGAGGAAGTGTCGTATCGACGAATCAATCCACAATTGCAAACACTGCCCGCATCCGGCAATGCCGCATTGTCTGCAAACTCTGCAAATTCGTTCTTGTCCAGGGTCTCTTCGACGCGGCTGCTTCCGCCTGCTCGTCTAGCTCGGGGTGGCACCAACGAGGTGCGATTGGCCAAGGGCGGTTTGAATCAGGGGCCGGGGGTGGTGCTGGATTATGTCGGTCTAAACGGAAGCACGAATGATTTTACTTTCCAGGGAGACACAACCTACTTGATCAGCGGCGGGGTCAACTTGAGTGGCGGCACAACGACTATTGAGGGCGGGACGGTGGTTAAATTCTCGACCAACGGTTGGATTGCGACCGACGGCGTTGCGTGTCAAACCGGGCCTTATCGTCCGGCAGTGTTTACGGCCGAGGATGACGACTCGGTGGGTGAAACCATGCCGGACAGCACGGGCGACCCCACGGGATATTATGGTCTGTACTGGGAAGCGGGTCTTGGTTTTGAGTTTCACGATTTGCGCGTCGCGTACATGGACACCATTTTCAGTATGGATGATGGCTATGCTCTTACATTAACCGACATTCAGGTAATCAACTCCCGCCGGTTTATTGCAGCTGGTGACAGTGATGGGGCGCAAGTCGGCAATGGTCTGTTTTATAACATTGGAATATTGTTTGACGCCGGTACCGACTGCGGCTTTGTGGGGAATCAGCTTACGGTGCACGAGTGCAATACCTTGGAGCAGGTGACGCAAAACACCTACGATCTGCAAGGCAACCTCATCCAGTCGCAAGGCCCGGACGGTTACACGGTCACGTACAACTACAACACGCTCGGTCAACTGACCAACACGACTGACGGCGTGACCAGCGTGACCAACTGGTTCAACAACCAGGGATTACAGGTCGCCGTCATCAACGCCTTTGGCCAGATGAAGTCCACAGTTTACGATGTTCTGGATCGGGCGACGAACACCGTGGATGCCAACGGCGTCAGCATTGCCATGACTTACGATAATCTGAATCGCCTCCGAACACGGAGCTACCCCGATAGCGGCGTGGAGAGCCTCGGTTACACGTTGAACGTCGCGGGGCTGACCAGTTACACGAACCAGATTGGAAACGCGGTTTTGTATGGTTACGATCCGGCAGGACGCAAGACCAACGAAGTGGCTGTGGGCGTTTATACCAACGCCTTCACTTACAACGGCGCTGGCGATTTGCTTTCGCTCACCGATGGCAAAAACCAGACCACCACTTGGAACTATGACCAGTACGGCCGCGTGACGGACAAGATGGACGCGACCAGCGCTGAAATCTTCCGCTACGCCTATGACGCCGACAGCCGCCTGACCAATCGTTGGAGTGCCGCCAAAGGTAACACAACTTACAGTTACGATGCGGTCGGCAATTTAACGTATGTCACCTATCCCGTCAGTCCGGCCATAAGCTTGAGCTACGATGTGTTAAACCGCCTCACCAACATGGTGGACGCAGTGGGCACAACGGTTTACGGTTACGACGCTGCGGGTCAGTTGTTGAGCGAGGACGGCCCGTGGGCAAATGATACGGTGAGTTATACCTACAACAACCGGTTGCGCAGCAATCTGAGCCTGTCAGTGCCCAATGCTTCGGCTTGGAATCAAACTTACGCCTATGACGCAGCAGGACGACTGACGAATGTCACGTCAATGGCGGGTGCATTCAATTACATTCTCGGAGGGGCGAGCGCTGCGAGTCCCTTGACGAAAAAACTTTTGCTCCCCAATGGCGCATATATCACGAATAGTTACGACAACGTGGCGCGATTGACCTCGACAAAACTTCTGAATTCCGTCTCCTCGATTCTGGATGCTTACAGTTATGGTTACAACCAGACCGGTCAAAGAACGAACGTGGTCAGGACACTGGGCGACTACGTAAATTACACCTACGACAACATTGGTGAGTTGAATACAGCCGTCGGTAAGGAATCCGGCGGAACGACAAACCGCTTGCAGGAACAGTTTGGCTATGCGTATGACGCGGCAGGCAACTTGAACTACCGCACCAACAACGCGCTGCTCCAAACGTTCAGTGTGAATACGCTGAACGAATTGAACACTGCCATACGTTCAGGGACACTCACGGTTGCTGGCACGACGACCAGCCCGGCAACCAATGTGACGGTGAACACGTCCAGCGCATTTTTGTATGCTGATTACAGTTTTGCGAGCCCGAACCAGAGTCTGGTGGACGGGTTGAACTCGTTCATGGCTGTGGCCCGGAACAGTCAGGGGCGGCAGGTCAGCAACAGCCTCTCCGTGTATCTGCCGGCTACCGTAAGCTACCAATACGATGCCAACGGAAATATGTTGGGTGATGGAAACCGCAATTTTGCCTACGACGACGAGAACCAATTGATCAGTGTGTGGGTGACAAACGCCTGGCGGAGCGATTTTGTCTATGACGGCAAGATGCGGCGGCGGATGAGGAAGGAATACTCGTGGCAGAACAGCACATGGACACAAACCAACGAAGTGCACTATGTCTATGACGGAAATCTGGTGATTCAGGAGCGCGATACAAATAATCAGCCAAGGGTGACTTACACGCGGGGCAACGACTTGAGCGGCAGCTTGCAGGGAGCCGGTGGGATTGGCAGCCTGTTGGCTCGCACGGATTCGTTGCTGACGCCGCTTCATGCCTATTATCACGCGGACGGCAACGGGAACATCACGGCGCTCATCAATACCAACCAGGTACTCGTCGCGAAATACGAGTACGATCCGTATGGGAACATTCTGAGCCAGAGAGGGCCGTTGGCGGACGTGAACTTGTATCGGTTCAGTAGCAAGGAAATTCATCCGAAATCCGGACTCGTTTATTACCTCTACCGGTTCTATGACCCAAACACGCAACGATGGCTAAATAGAGACCCGTTCGGCGAACCGGGATTTGAAGTGCTTAGGAAAGGACTGGCTTCACCTCTTGCCGGTGATGTGAATCGCTATCTTATTGTCCGCAACAATCCAAACGGGTTCATTGACTCAGATGGGCTGGGCGTAATTGCTATTCCTATTCCGGTTGGCGGAGTTGGAGCAGGAGCGGGCATTGGCGTAGGCGGGGCAATTGGCATCGGGCTGGGCGTAGGTGTCGGTGCGGGTTTATTTTTGGATACCTATACCCCTGTTGGGAGTATTGGCATTGCGATCGCAAATCGAGTTTGTCCTCAAAAGCATTACAAGACCGAAGCGTGCCGGAAAATAGCTGATTGGGTTGACCCGGCAACTGGCCGAAGATTTTGTCGGTTTCGCTGTGATTATTCTGAGGAAATCTTTCTACGCGAAGGCACCGGTTGTGACAAAAATACAATTTATAGAGTGGTTCCTGAATGATGACTATGCCATTTTATTCTCAAAATCTAAAGCGGATACTTGAAGTTGATCACAATAACCTTGATGAGGAGGTTAATCTATCAGAGCTCGCCAAAAGCGTGGCTAAAATTTTCGGCGACAAAGTTCCACTGGCAACGTCTTTATTGGCGAACGCGAGTGGTCAAATGAGGAGAGGTACTGTTGATTTGCACTTAATTGATACGCTCAACTGTGACTCAGTCGTTCGTGACATTCTCACAACAGGGCATTTGGCAAAATTGCTCAGTCGGCTGGAAGTGTTTCGCAAAACTTCCGATTACAGAATTGTTGGGATGCCAAATCAACTTTTTGATGCCATATCCCAAGCTGAACGCGCAAAGTTTTTTGAGCGTGGGAACATTCTCGAAATAGACGGCGAATTACTCGACCTGCCGGACGTTCGAGCGATGATGGACCGCGAAGCCAAAATCTTTCAGAAGTTCTCATCTGGTGCGTAAAGGTTGACAAGCCATCAGTACCAAAGTACAGCGACTTTGCATCGAACGCGAATCGAGCATGTAAAACTATGAAATTGCGAGCGAATCTGACAGGCATTGTGTTGGTTCTGCTGGCGTTACTTGGCAGCTTACATACCGCCAGCGCCTACTATGACCCCAGCGCACAACGGTGGCTGAATAGAGACCCGATTTCAGAGAGAGGTTTCTTCAAGGTGGCACAAACCCAATTCGAATCATTGCGTCCGACTGCCAAAGACTACGTTTATGTTCTTAACTCGCCTGTAGATCAGATCGATCCGGAAGGACTCTGGCAGGTTTGCTGTCGCGCCATTCGTAATAATCCCGGAGATTCATCTACAACCAGAACAGGACGCGGTCTTTTTAAACACTGTGATTTACGGAATGGTCCTTGCGATAACCAGAACGACGAGTCTTATCCTGCTGAAAAAAACTGTGATCCAAAATGTCCCTCCAAATTGGATAATGGAACCGACTGCTGCAAAGCCACGGATAAAGACATCAGCGATTGCTTGACGCGGAATCCCTATAGCCCTGGTTATGGTATCCCCGGCAGTAACTGCCAAGCCAACACGCTGCAACGGCTCAGCAAGTGTTGCCTTAAATCAAAATGGATCCCAAGTTGGTATGCCTACCCGTGGGATGACATTGAACCAATTGGGGGGCCTTAGCATCGACTCCACTACTATGAAATGGACCATACTCATTCTAAATCTAGTTTGCGCTCTACTTTTTTTATTTCTGGCAATTGCGGCAACGGGAGCGCATGCGACACATGCCTACAGCACCTATCATGGTCTGGTTGAAAACCACGTGATTGTTGAGCATCCCATTTATACGAATGGAAAACCTTTTGATGTGGAGGAGACCCTCCGCAATATCGGCGCAGTGGATGTTTGGTACTCCGTGCTTGGTTTTGGTGCGGCGGGAGCTTGCGCCATCAACGGTTTTGTTTTTTTCTTTTCGTGTAAGGGTCTGGCCTTGCCCCGATTTGGTGGACAGTGTGTGAGTGCATGAGTCACGGGGTTTTTTAGTTGAGTTGAGTTTCAAAGTCCACAGGGGATTTATAGCCGAGCGCGCTGTGGAGCCGCTCCCGGTTGTAAAAGATTTCAATCCATTCAAAGATCGCCGCGCGCGCTTCCTGACGCGTGGCGAAATGAGTTCGATGGATGAGTTCACGTTTGAGGCTGCTCCAGAAGCTTTCCATGAGCGCGTTGTCATAACAGTTGCCGCGCCGACTCATGCTCGGGATGACACCCGCCCGCGCGAGCCGTTGCCGATAAGCCTCGCTGGCGTATTGGACACCCCGATCGGAATGATGGACCAGACCCGCAGGCGGACAACGATGAGCCAAAGCCATCTCCAAAGCGGCCAGCGGCAGCGTGGTGGCCAGACTCTCGCCCATTGCCCAACCCACGCAACGGCGGGTGCAGCGATCCAAAACCCCGGCGACGTAGAGCCAACCTTCGTCGGTGTTCACGTAAGTGAGGTCGGCCACCCAAACCGCATCACGGTGGACCGGGGCGGCGACTTGGCGCAATCGATTCGGCGCGATGGGTAGATCGTGGTTGCTGTCGGTCAGACTCGGCGCACGAAAGCGGCGGCGCGTCTGACTGCGCAAACAGGCTGCGCGCATGAGCCGGGCAATGCGATGGCGTCCGCAAGGGTGTCCGCGTTGTTGCAGCCATTGATGCACCCGTGGGCTGCCGTAAGTCCGGCGGCTTTCCAGATGCGCTTGTTCGATGAGCGGTAACAATGTCGTGTTGGCTTGCGCACGCGGCCCAGGCCGTCGAGCAGCCCAAGCGTGATAGCCACTGCGTGTAACCTTCAACGCCTGGCATAACTCGGCAATAGGATATTCGGGGTGCATGGCTTTTATCCGATCAAACCGCTGTCGACCGGTTCGGAGATTATACCCAATGTTTTTTTTAGAATGTCACGCTGCTGCGCGACCCGCCGCAGCTCCTTTTGCAGCCGGCGGTTCTCGGCCTGCAGGGCTTCGAGCGTGCCGGCCACCTGGCCGGCGGGCAGCGCTTTGAACTGCTGCTTCCACTGGTGCAGGCTTTGAACGTTGATGCCCAGTTCGGCGGCAATGATCCGCCCGGACTTGCCGGAGAGCATCCAGTGCTCCACGGCTTGACGCTTGAAGGCTTCGTCGTATCGCTTGTATTTACGAGTAGGGGTGTTTTCGGTAGTATTCATGTGTGCTGACCCTTAGCTCACACAATCACACATCCACTGTCCACCAAATCGGGGCAAGGCCAGTAATTGGTATTCAAGTACCACCGATCTTGGGTATATTCCCATAGTGCCGATTTCTGGTGTTATAATTTCGGCACATTTGGTCGAAACCACCTTGATCTGTAACTAGATGACCAAAGATCCTGCAACTAACTTAGCCATGCATCTGGTGAAACCGTTTCCTATTTTGGTGTTCCTAATCGTGCTTCTGGGATCCATTGCATCTAGTGCGTCGGACCTTACAGCTTCAGTTACTAACGATATTCACTTTCATAAAGACGGGTCAGGTTGCTTAACAATCACCGTTATCGGAAGCGATTTTTATTCGGTGGCCAACGTCTTCGGTCTATCGAAGGCGGACCTATCCACAAATTCGCTAGATTATTACCTGAAGCTAGCTTTAGAAAAGCTACACCTAAAAGAAAAAGGTAAATCCCTAAAGACGAATGCGACTTCAGTCACGTTTTCATACGCGTGTAGCTTCTCCACACCAAAGTCCGTTTTAGACTGGCTTGATGATAACGTTTTGGTGCCGGGAAAACATATTGATTGGACAAGTCGCGAGATAGAACTTCAGATTCGTCTTAGTGAGCAATACGATATGGATTTGACATTCGCCTTTAGCTTCGATGGATATAGAATTACAAATGCAAACGGTGTAGTGATGAATTCCAAGCGCGTTTTGTGGCATCCCGGAGGAGTCATTAAAGTATTGTATCTAAAAGCGAAAAGGACGTAGCCGTTCCTGAAAAACGATTATTGCTGTTGCAGTGAGGGCTCGTCATGTATTGGGCCAGTTGATGACCGCTGCCGGGAGCAATTCCGGTGGAACGACGAACCGCCTGCAGGAACAGTTTGGGTACGCTTACGATGCCGCCGGAAATTTGAATTACCACACCGACAATGCGCTGGTGCAAACGTTCAACGTGAACAATTTGAATGAACTGACAACCAATACGCGCAGCGGCTCGTTGATGGTGGTCGGCACCACGACCGGGCGCCCAACAATGTGACGGTGAATTCACTCACAGCGATCTTGTGCCGAATGTGAATCGAGCATGTAAAACTATGAAATCACGAATGAATCTGACACGAATTGTGCTGGTTTTGCTGGCGTTGATTGGCAGTATGCATACCGCCAGCGCCTACTATGACCCCAGCGTACAACGGTGGGTGAATAGGGATCCCATAGGTGAACAGGGATTTCAAGTGCTCCAAATCGCGGGGGCGACTGCGCGTGTAACCAATCCGACAGTTCAGCCAACTGATCTGTGGATTAACCGCGATCGTTTTGAAGAAGGTGGTATTAACCTGTATCGGTTTGTTCAAAATATCCCGATAATCCTCATCGATAAGAATGGACTTCAGGTATCCATTCCAACGCCTATACCGTGCAAAGATGGGTGTCTCAGTGCGCCAGATCTTCCAAGCTCAAGTTCTGACTGCGGCAAATACGGCGATAGAATCTATCATGGGATCAGTCTGAGTTGCTTTTGTAGTTGCGCAGGAGATAGCGACTGGTCTAAAGCTGTAAGAGGTTGTCTCCGTTGCATGGATGACAAGGGAACTCCTGTAGGTGAAGCCCACGAGAAGTGTTACAAAGCTGCCGATGAAAAACATTCACGGCCATGGGTAACTCTTGTCAAATGCGCTTTGAAATGTTCGAGGTGATATGGTGATCAACCGCAAGATGTTGCTAATTATTCTGAGTGTCAGCGGAGGTCTGTTGGCAGCTTTTGTTCATGCTGTTTCTATTGGTCCAAACGCAGGGTTAAAGACATTAACGCTTCCTGGTGTAATTCCCATCGCTACCGCTGTTGGAACTTTGGCAGGTTTCCTTCTTTCACCAATTATGGTCTGGGCTATGAAAGATAAGAATCTATCGATTGGTGTGCCCGCCATTTACGGGCTCGTCTGTCTAATAACCGTGTTGTTAAACATTTTTCAGATTCGGTATTCCATGTATATTTCGTTCGGGATCACCGCCGTGATGCTTTACTTTTATCGGTTTATCGGTAGATAGGCGTTTGCCAGAAGTAGTTTGCAAACATTGGTTTGGTCATTGGGTCTAACTTTTGCATCTGAGAACCTGCCTACCATAAGCGAATGCGCATAGCAGTAACAGGAGCTTTCGGTTACTCGGGCCGCTATATTGCCCGGCGGTTGCTTAAGGCAGGCCACAGTGTGATCACGCTGACAAATTCCGTGAAGCGAAACAACCCTTTCGGGGAGAAATTGCACGCATTCCCATTTCTGTTTGACGACCCCGCATGTTTGACGGAATCACTGCATGGGACGGATGTGCTCATCAATACCTACTGGGTGCGTTATGATCACAAGCTTTTTACACACAGTGAGGCGGTGGCCAATACGAGGGTGCTGTTTCAAGCAGCAAAAGACGCTGGTGTGCGGCGGATTGTTCATGTGAGCATTACCAACCCTGACATTCATTCCGACTTGCCTTATTTTCGCGGCAAAGCTGAACTTGAGTCGACCCTGACTTCCCTCGGTGTTTCTTACTGCATTCTGCGTCCGACTGTCTTGTTCGGTAAAGAGGACGTGTTGATCAATAATATCGCTTGGTCGCTGCGCCACCTTCCGATTTTTGGGGTATTCGGGGACGGAGAATACAAACTCCAACCTATTTACGTGGACGATCTAGCATCCGCTGCTGTAGAGAAGGCAGCCGGTGACCGGAATGAAATAGTCAACGCCATAGGACCAGAGACGTTCACGTATCGTGAATTAGTGGAGACAATCAGCCGTTCATTAGGTTTGAAAAGGCCAGTCGTGAACGTTCCGCCTGAGCTTGGCTACTGGGCTTGTCGAATCATAGGTCTGCTTGTTCGAGATGTCATCATTACTCGTCAGGAAATACGAGGCTTAATGCAGGGACGATTATACATGGTTGCTCCTCCATTGGGTGTTACCAGGCTGACGGATTGGATTGATCATCACAAGAATACTCTTGGCCGCCATTACACAAGTGAGATGGCGCGTCGAGTTGACAGATATTCGGCGTATCACTCGAATTGAATTATGTCCCGCACGAAGGGTAGTAAGGAATCAGTCGCGCTCAGGCCGCGCGGACAGTAAATCGGTTGCCAATTTGTCAGAGTTGTTTTTGCGAATGAGAAAGAAAAATAGAAATAGAATCCTGGCCTTGCCCAGATTTGATGGACAGTGTGTGAGTGCATGCGGCACGGGGTTTTTTAGTTGAGTTGGGTTTCAAAGTCCACAGGGGATTTGTAGCCGAGTGCGCTGTGGAGCCGCTCCCGGTTGTAAAAGATTTCAATCCATTCAAAGATCGCCGCGCGCGCTTCCTGGCGCGAGGCGAAATGAGTTCGATGGATGAGTTCGCGTTTGAGGCTGCTCCAGAAGCTTTCCATGAGCGCGTTGTCATAACAGTTGCCGCGCCGACTCATGCTCGGGATGACACCCGCACGCGCGAGCCGTTGCCGATAAGCCTCGCTGGCGTATTGGACGCCCTGATCGGAATGATGGACTAGTCCCGCAGGCGGACAACGATGAGCCAAGGCCATCTCCAAAGCGGCCAGCGGCAGCGGGGCGGCCAGACTCTCGCCCATGGCCCAACCGATGCAACGGCGGGTGCAGCGATCCAAAACCCCGGCGACGTAGAGCCAGCCTTCGTCGGTGTTCACGTAAGTGATGTCGGCCACCCAAACGGCATCGCGGTGGGCCGGTGCTTCGCCTCGGCGCAGCCGATTGGGTGCGATGGGCAGATCATGATCACTGTCGGTCAGACTCAGCGCACGAAAGCGGCGGCGCGTCTGACTGCGTAAACACGCTGCACGCATGAGCCGGGCAATGCGATGGCGTCCGCAAGCGTGCCCGCGTTGTTGCAGCCATTGATGTATCCGCGGGCTGCCGTAAGTCTGGCGGCTTTCCAGGTGCGCTTGTTCGATGAGCGGCAACAGTACCGCGTTGGCTTGCGCGCGCGGCCCGGGTCGCCGAGAGGCCCAAGCGTGATAGCCACTGCGCGTCACCTTCAACGCCTGGCACAACTCGGCAATAGGATATTCGGGGTGCATGGCTTTTATCCGATCAAACCGCTGTCGGCCGGTTCGGAGATTATACCCAATGTTTTTTTTAGAATGTCACGCTGCTGCGCGACCCGCCGCAGCTCCTTTTGCAACCGGCGGTTCTCGGCTTGCAGGGCTTCAAGCGTGCTGGCCACCTGGCCAGCCGGCAGGGCTTTGAACTGCTGCTTCCACTGGTGCAGGCTTTGAACGTTGATGCCCAGTTCGGCGGCAATGATCCGCCCGGACTTGCCGGAGAGCATCCAGTGCTCCACGGCCTGACGCTTGAAGGCTTCGTCGTATCGCTTGTATTTACGGGTCGGGGTGTTTTCGGTAGTGTTCATGTGTGCTAACCCTTAGCTCACACAATCACACATCCACTGTCCATCAAATCGGGGCAAGGCCATCCAGCCATTGGCTCCGCGAAGTGCGACTAAGTCTCGATCGCAAGGAAAGCGGTTAAAAGGATTGTGGTTTGTTGTTTTATTGGCTTTGCTGGGGATAGGTCTCTTGTTGGCGGTCAATTGGAACAAGTTGCATTCAGCTACAATGGCGTTTGAGCGAGTTGAAAAGATACAAGCTTTTACTCCTCCAAAATCTCCGCAATCGTTGAACGAACTTCTAACATTGCCAGCGTCCGAACTGGAACACATTGACATTGCCTTGATGAATTTGCTGTGTGCGCAGGACTTACCTGAGGCCGAAAGGGCTAGCGTTCCCGATTGTCTGGCAACTTTGGATCAGTGGGCCAGACACGCTCAATTTGAGATTGAGAGACATCTGTATAAGTTTCGCGCCAATCCCGGAGAATTTGATAATTCCGAAGGGTATTTCCGAATGCTCATGATGGCCGTGGTGATGTATGAAGACTTTGGTATTCGCTACAATCCTGAGCGGATTACGACTTCTGAAAATGTTGATCCCAACGACCGGTTCTTCGCTGACTCTCGCGACATATTTCTCCATGGATTGGTTGGGAACCGGCGGCTAGGCACCTGCAGTTCGATGCCGGTTTTGTATGTGGCCGTCGGACGTCGCTTGGGGTATCCGCTGAAGTTAGCGACAACAAAGGCTCACCTCTTTTTGCGATGGGAAGACGAAAGGGAACGGTTCGATTTGGAAGCAACCGGCAAGGGAATGAATCGCTATGACGATGAACATTTCAAACAGTGGCCGTTTCCCGTGTCAGACGAAGAGGTTCGCACTGAGGGTTATTTGAAATCGCTGACTGGAGTTGAGGAATTGGCTGTATTTCTGTCTTTGCGTGGGGCTTGCCTGAAGGAAGCTGGGCGGCTTGAGGAAGCAGCCGCCTGTTACGCGCAAGCAGCGCGCTTGGCGCCGAGTGCGCGGGCCTATCGTTCTTTACTTGCTGATACCGAGAGAATACTCCCTGCCGGTTCTCCGTCTCAGCAATTGCCTTTGCCTGTACAAGGTGACGATATGGTTTTACGACCAATGGATATGAACAATGCCAGTCAAACCCGTCTTGGCCCTGATCCGAACCCCCTGCAGAAAATCCGTTGACCAATGATTAACTGATGATCACAATCCGAAAGGAGTAATAAGATATGAAGTCTTACATTCGAAGGTTGGCTTTCGTTTTAGGCGTCGCAGTTTTCCTGTCACTGATTGAAACTGCTTTGGCATACTACGACCCATCTTTACAGCGATGGATAAATAGAGACCCCATCGGGGAACGAGGTGGAGTCAACCTTTACACGTTTGTGGTAAACCAGCCTACGCGCTTTATGGATAGGTGGGGACTGGATCCCTGCACAGGGTGGGGTGGCTTCGTATGGCCACCATTTCAGGGTCCAAGCATGCCGTCTAGGGGCAACTGCTGGAGATTCGCTTGTGGTAATTCAATGGATACGGGAGCCCCGTTGGATAGGCCGCCTGACGCAAATCACCAGCTATCCCCTCCGGAGTGGAACAATGCGCTAAAACCCTCTTGCAAGGACCCCTGCAAAGCCCTGATGGATGGTATCAACGGAGGCGGAGGAAAATCCACGGATCCAAGCGGGAATTGCCCCTCAGGATACCACAAGATAACAGTTCAGTATTCGCCAAACATGGGAGGCCAACCTGATTTCCACTTTAGCCGCCAATGTCCTGATGGAAGCTGGTGGGACAAGCCTGGGAATATGGAACCAAGGCCATCGCCAGGACCCGGTGTTGCCTCGCCGGGCTACCGATCTTGCGGTACCACTTGCGTGCCTGACGGCTTCTCCGCGCATGACCCGATCCTCCAATGAAGTCGCTTCTCTTACGAATTGTTGTCGGTGCCTATTGCTTGGTCTTATTGTCAAGTTGTGGTAAAAATAGTGAGAAGATGAGCGATACCTCAGACAAGCCCACACTTGGAGCTGGAATCGATGCACCGTCTCTGTTTTGTTGGTTGGTTGAAGATGACGGGGCAGGACATAGCGGCTACGCTGTTATGGATGGGCGCCTTGGCAGTGCGCGGCCACTCGGTGGAGGCCTGTTTCCCACAATCGAAGAGGTAAAGTATGCGATAAGTCATCAAAAGATAAAGACCCCTTACCTCGTGCCTCATTATCCGAGCCAAGTTCCGAAGGGTTGGAGAATTCGCAGCCTAACTACAAACGAAGTGGACCGACTCGGTTTGTCTTTTAATTGTCGGTGGTAATGATTTGGCAAAAATAGAGACCCATTGGGTGAACTTGGATTTGAAATGATCCATCGGGTGATGTTCTCCGGAAGAACACGCGGGTTTCGACTACCAACGGAGATACTCCAAGGGCCGAACTTCATTTAGTGAACGGCAACCAATAGCAAGGGATGTGCCTCCTCTTTCAATAACGATTCCAGAGCAGCTTCTTGGAGTTCACGGTCTCGCTGTGTGGGAGGATGTGCTTCCTCTCATATACGGTTTACATACATGATATGTAGGGGCTGACGCCCATCACTATTCACTTCCACGGCTTAACCGCCGCACCACTGGCTCCCAACGTGTCGTCGGCTACCGCCCGACAATATCTCTTTCTCCCTTCGGGCTAGCCGGCCTAAAGGACACTATCCGTTGTCCTTTACGCAAAAAGAGATATTGTCGGGCGGCCACGGACTATCGTCCTAGCCTACGACACGTTGGGGGACTGGTATTATGATAAGGTGCTAACGCACCGACAAACCAGCCCGCTATCGCGACCGGCTCGCCCGAAGGCGGATTCACTATGGGTGTTACTTGGTAAACACGACCGTTACTGTCAACACACACAAAATCACCACTTTTGGGAGAAAGCGTTGCCGCCAGTGCGGCATTGAAATAGAGCCGCGCCAATGGCGCGTCCTTTTTTGCCTAATCTGGCAATTTGTAGCGTCTGGTTTGGAATTCATATCCCGCATATTCTATGCGTTCAGCCTTACCATTCGTGTTCCAAGACCAGCCGCCATTACCTCGCCGGCCTGCCCCAAAGCATTCTGCCGGCGTTTGCGCGCTTCCACTGCGCGCAAAAGGGTCTGACACACGGGGACTTTTAGGAGTGGCGACTGGTTTTGAAACCATGAATGACGAACCACGCATCACCATCGGCGAACGCGAAGGCTGGGGAGACCTGCAGCTTTTTGACATATCTGTCGCCGACCAGCGGCAGCACATCTATATCATTGGAAAGACCGGCTCCGGCAAGACCACACTCCTGCGGAACTTGATCGTGCAGCACATCGGTCTTGGACATGGGGTGGGTGTCATTGATCCCCACGGGGACTTGGCCGAAGAACTGTTGCACCATGTTCCGCCCGAACGGGCTGACCATCTGGTATATTTCAATCCGGGGGACATTGATTTCCCTGTCGGGCTTAATCTCTTGGCCAATGTCGCACCGGATGACCGGCATCTGGTGGCATCCGGCATCGTGAGTGCCTTTAAGGGCATCTGGCGCGATTCTTGGGGGCCAAGACTTGAATACATCCTCTACAACGCGGTGTCAGCCCTTTTGGACTGCTGGAATGCCACGCTTTTGGGCGTGAACCGAATGCTCATTGATGACAGTTACCGCGCAAAGGTGATCCGCCAGGTCAAAGACCCGTTCATCCGTTCCTTTTGGGCGGAGGAGTACGCAGGATACGACGAACGGTTCAAACGTGAGGCCATCGCCCCGATTCAGAACAAGCTCGGCCGTTTCCTTTTGAATCCGGTAGTTCGCAACATTCTAGGGCAGGTCAGAACAAAAGTGAAGATTCCGTTCATCATGGACAACCAACGGCTTTTCATCGCCAACCTGTCCAAAGGCAAACTTGGACATGACAAAGCCAACCTGCTCGGTTCTTTGCTCACAACCCAATTCCAACTTGGCGCAATGGCGCGAGCGAACCGTCCTGAAGCAGAGCGTCGTGACTTTTACCTGTTCATTGACGAGTTCCAGAACTTTTCCACCGATGCCTTTGCTTCGATACTGGCGGAAGCCCGCAAGTATCGTTTGTGCCTTGACGACGTAATCTTGGTTGATCCCTCCGACGAACAGTATTCGGTTGGATTCAACATCCTGTCGGCCCACTCCGACTTGGAGAAGAATCTTTTGGCCTCTGACTTGGTTGCCGTGTTCCAGCGGTTGAGCACGTCCTGGGGCGACCAGATGAATAGCGTTCTGCAAAACGCCATTCTGGCCTTCTTGGAAAGCGACCGACGCGGCACCATAGCCGACTTGCGGCGATTCTTGATTGAACCTGCCTTTCGGAATGAATTCCTGAAATCCGTCAAGGATTCTGAAATCGTCTATTATTGGCAGAAAAGCTTTCCGCATTTGTCAGGAAACAAGTCCATCGGTTCGATTTTGACGAGGCTGGACACGTTCCTTGCTCAAAAGCCTATTCGTCACATGGTCTCGCAGCCGGAGAACCGGCTGGATTTCGCACACATCATGGACGGCGGCAAAATCTTTCTGGCGAAACTGCCGGAAGGGCTTTTAGGCAGGGAAAACTCATATCTGCTTGGAACTCTGCTCGTGTCAAAGTTCCAGCAGATTGCAATGAGCCGACAGGCCAAAGCGATCGCCGCACGGAGGGATTATTGGATATACGCGGACGAATTCGCAAACTTCATCACGCCCTCCATGGCGGAGATTTTGTCGGGAGCGCGCAAGTATCGAATCGGCCTGACACTGGCGCATCACGAACTGCATCAGTTGCAGAGCAATTCCGAAGTGGCAAGCGCAGTGATGACACATCCGTTTACCCGCATTGTGTTCCGTGTGGGTGATGACGACGCCAAACGATTGGCGGAAGGCTTTTCGTTTTTCGAGGCGAAGGATTTGCGGAACTTGGAAATCGGCCAAGCCATCGCTCGCGTTGAGCGTAGCGACTACGATTTCAATTTGAGCGTGCCGCTTCCCGAAGAACCGGACAAGGAATTGGCCGCGTTGAGACGGCAGGAAGTGATTACGGTTTCGAGAGAAAAGTATGGCACGGCACGAGCGGACGTTGAGGCTATGCTGGCAAAATCGCGCGAAAGCGTGTCAACAGTCGAACCAGCAGCCAAAATCATTTCCGAACCGCCGAAAGTTGCGGAAGTTCCGAAAGCATCAGCGCTGCCTGCCGCCACCGCTCCGAAGGATTTAGGCAGGGGCGGAGCACAGCACAAAGCTATTCAGATACGCATCAAAGAGGCGGCGGAGGGACTTGGTTTCCGCAGTGTGATCGAAAAGTCGGTGCTGGAAGGGCAGGGCAGCGTGGACTTGTGGCTCGAACGCGCCGGTCAAACCATTGCCTGCGAAGTTTCCATCTCTACCACCATTGACCATGAAGTGGGCAATGTCGCCAAATGTTTGAAGGCGGGACTGCCCAAAGTGGCCGTGATTTGCCTCGATGAAGAACGATTGCGAAAGATCGCAGCAGCGGTTTCGGGCAGCCTCGGTTCAGAACTGGCCGCGCGGGTAGATTTTTTTCAACCCGATCAGTTCATAGCCCATCTCAAAAAAATGCCCACAGTATCGTCGTCCAAAGCTCCCGAAACTACGGAGATGCGGCGGGGTTATCGGGTCAGGCGGCAGACAATAACCATATCACCCCAGGAACAGAAAACCCGTGAGGATGAAGCAATCCGTCTCATCGCTGATTCCATGCGGCGAAACAGGACATGATATGCTATTTTCTTTCCAGCCAGAACGCCGGGCCGCGCACGCGGTATGGTGAACAGGCTTCGATGATGCGTATGCGCAATCTTGTCAGACTTTGTTCCGGGTTTTCTTCGGCTTGTTGCATTGAGGGACGGGCTACCCCCAACTTTCGGGAGATTTCAGCTTTGGTCATACCGGATTTGACTCGGAACCGTTTGGCCAATGAGGCCAGTTCACTTTCAGAAATGACACGGCGTTTTGACATGGACGTTGTTGTAGGAGAAAGTTAGGCAAAAAGCCAACATTTTTCTTGCAATACGCTTGTGTGTTTGATAGGAAGTAGTGCTATGAAGGACAATCGTGCCCACGCGGAGCCGATCAAGCAGGTCGGCATCTGGATTCGTGTTTCAACCGAGGAACAAGCCCAAGGCGACAGTCCTAAACACCACGAAACCCGTGCGCGGCACTATGCCGCCGCCAAAGGATGGAATGTCCAAGAGGTATATGACTTGGCCGGAGTGAGCGGCAAAGCGGTGATGGAACATCCCGAAGCAAAACGGATGCAGGAAGATGTCAGGCGCGGACACATATCGGGCCTCGTCTTTTCGAAACTCGCCCGGCTCACTCGCAATGCCCGCGAATTGATGGACTTTTCAGACTTTTTCCGCGAACACAATTCCGATTTAGTTTCCCTGCAGGAAAACATTGACACCGGCACACCGTCAGGGCGTTTGTTCTACAACATGGTTGCCGTGATGGCCCAATGGGAGCGCGAGGAAATTGCCGACCGTGTCCGGGCTTCCATCTCCATCCGCGCCAAACTTGGCAAGCCCCTTAATGGCAAAGCTCCCTACGGCTATCATTGGAAAGACAAGAAACTCGTGCCGCAGCCCGGTGAAGCCCCTGTCCGGCGATTGATGTATGAGCTTTTCGCCGAGCACGGCAGAAAGAAAACTGTTGCGCGGATTTTGAACGAGCGTGGCTTCCGGACGCGTGACGGCTCCAAATGGTCCGACACTTCAATTGGACGGCTAATTCAAGACACCACCGCCAAAGGCATTCACCGCGCCAATTACACCCGGCGCGTGGCCGGCAACAAACCTTGGGCGCTAAAACCCGAACACGAGTGGGTTCTCACACCCGTTGATCCATTAATATCGGAAGAACTTTGGCAAAAGTGCAATGACAGCCTTGAAGCCCGCAAAACAAAACTCGCCCGACCAGCGAAGCGCGTCACGCATCTCTTTGCCGGGCTGGCATTTTGCGAATGCCGCAAGAAAATGTATGTCCCCACCAACAGCCCAAAATACGTTTGCACAGGTTGTAGAAACAAGATTCCAATCGTTGACTTAGAGGCCGTCTTTCTTGATGAGCTCAAAAATTACCTGCTCTCGCCTGATAAGGTGGGGGCATATTTGAAAGCTGCCAATACTACCATTGGCGAAAAAACTCAATTGCTGGACACCTTGCGAAGTGAATTGCAGAAGGTCAAACAGCAGGCCGAACAGACCTACCAACTCTATTTGAAACAGGGCTTAACGGTGGAGCAGTTCAAAGAAATCTATCAACCGTTGGACGCCCGGAAACGTGAGCTTGAAGAAGAAATTCCACACGTGGAAGCGGAAGTTGATCTGCTCAGAATTGACGGCCTGTCCAGCGAACAAATCATGGCCGAAGCATCCGACCTTCATTCACGCTGGCCCAAAATGAACCATGACGAACGCCGAAGAATCATCGAACTTCTTGTCAAAAACGTCACTATCGGTCACGGTGAAATCACGCTAAACCTTTGCTACCTGCCATCTTTTGAAGAAATGACAAATAGGCAACGCATCTTGTGATGTGCATGGCGTTGACGAGGCAAAGACCTTCCTGCACGCCGCTTTTATGCACCAACTTCTCGACAGTGTCGGTGATGTTGATGTAATCGCGCCGATGCGGCGTCTCAAACCAAAGGTGTTCCGTGAGTGATTTCATGGATTCGATATACTATCTTCAACCATGCCTTTCAATCATGCCGCTCACCCAAGCCATCGCTCACTTCCGTCGCCTCATTCCGTCGCGGTTTGCTGAACGTCTTGATTTTTCTATTTGTGTCCGTGCGGGGAACTGTAACCTTTCCTTGTGTCTTCTGTTGAAAGGTTGCCGCTATTGTGGCAAAACGTGTGTGGATGGTATTCTCAGGCACGTCGGCGACGTGTTGACGAACGTAACACTATAGCTGTCGCTGAACGAGGTGCCGCCCGCCGGGCAAGCTGTATTCGACCCCTGCTTGAGGTACGGCTCGACGTCGGTTGGTTGTATGGCCGCGGCTGGATCCTTCTTCATTTCCAATGCCCATTGTTGTATCGCGCCATCAATCTGGCGCAGGTTGTTGATGCATGCGTTCTGTTGGGCCGTCGTGCGAGCCTTGACAAAGTTGGGGATCGCGATCGCAGCCAACATACCGATAATGGCGACAACGATCATAATTTCCACCAGCGTAAAGCCTGCGGCGCGGGTTGTGCGTGTTTTCATATTTCTAGCTTTTCCGTGTCAGCGGTGTGAATGAAGCGGCAGGCGGGTTTATTATGATTGCAGCATTCACTTATTGCCTGCCGCAACCGCATCCGGGCTGGATTTCGCAGTCCGGGTGACAATTAAACACCAAGTAACCGGCAAAGTTTTGTCAAACCTTGGGCTTTGACATGCAGTTCGTGAAAACCGCCACGGGCGATCAATCAAACCGCCGCTGCAATCAGGTCGCCCACTTCGCGCGTGCCATAGCCCATCTTGCCGGCGGCCAGCGATTTGATCTTTGTGTTGATGACCTTCACAACGACTTTTTCGATGGCCGCTGCGGCTTTCGCTTCGCCGAGAAAATCAAGCATCATGCCCGCCGCATTGACGGCGGCGATGGGATTGATGACATTCTGACCGGTGTATTTCGGCGCGCTGCCGCCCATCGGCTCGAACATGCTCGTGCCTTCGGGATTGATATTGCCGCCGGCGGCCACGCCCAGCCCGCCTTGAATCATCGCCGCCAAGTCCGTGATGATGTCGCCGAACATGTTGTCGGTGACGATGACGTCAAACCACTCCGGATTTTTCACGAACCACATGCACGTGGCGTCCACGTGAGCGTATTCGCGTTTTACCGTCGGGTACTTCGCGCCAACTTCGTGGAACGCCCGTTCCCAAAGATCAAAAGCAAAAGTAAGCACGTTTGTCTTGCCGCAAAGTGTGAGTTGCGCGGTCTTGCCTGTCTTGACGTCCTCCGGCTTGAGGCCCTTCCACGGTTTGCCGCCGCGTTGTTTCTTGGCCAGTTCAAATGCGTATTTCAGACAACGTTCCACGCCGTGCCGCGTGTTCACGGACTCCTGAATGGCGACTTCATGGGGCGTGCCTTTGAAGACGAAGCCGCCCGAACCGGTGTAAAGTCCTTCGTTGTTCTCGCGCACGACGACAAAATCAATGTGCTCCGGGCCTTTGTCCTTCAACGGACAGTCGGCGGCACGATATAATTTCACGGGACGGAGATTGATGTATTGCTCCAGCTCAAAACGCAGTCGGAGCAGAATACCCTTTTCCAAGATGCCCGGTTTGACTTGCGGATGGCCGACAGCGCCGAGGAAAATTGCTTTGTATTTACGCAGTTCGCCCACCGCGCTTTCGGGCAACACCTCGCCGGTTTTCAAATAGCGTTCGCCACCGAAATCATAGTGATGCCAGTTGACTTTGAACCCGAACTTCTTGGCGGCGGCCTCCGCGACCTTGAGGGCTTCACGTGTGACTTCCGGGCCTGTGCCGTCGCCGCCGATGACTGCAATGTCGTAGCTTTTCATGTAAAATCTTTTCCCCCGCGTCTTTGCGGGGAAGCGAGATGCTAATAAGTTCGCCGCCCGTGGCAATGGAATTTTCACGCTTCCGCGCTCGACATTCGCCGCTCGAAATTCAAAATTCCGCGCATGGCTTTGCCGTACAAAATCTCCACACTGCTCTACTGCTTCAACAAACTCGACGAAATCCTCCTGCTCGAACGCGCGCAGGAACCGAATCGCGGCTTGTGGAGCCCATGCGGCGGCAAATTGAAGATGGACACCGGCGAATCGCCCTACGCCTGCGCCTGCCGCGAGGCGCACGAAGAAATCGGCCTGCATCTGCGACCCGACGACCTGCATCTGACTGGCCTCGTCAGCGAGCACGGTTATCAGGGCAACGCGCACTGGTTGATGTTTTTGTTCGAGGTGAAGCCGCGGCTGAAAGCGGTTTCCACCGGATCATGCCGAAGGAAAATTCCGATTCTTTCTCCGCGCGGCGCTCGACGGGCTGAAGAATCTGCCACAAACCGACCGCGAGCGGATTTGGCCGTGGTTCTGGCAATATCGCGGCGGATTCTTTGCCGCGCACTGCCATTGCCATCCCGACGGTCGCAACGGCTGGACGCTCGAGGAATGCAGAATGAAGAATGGAGAATGAGGAATTCCGCTCGACAACAAATTTTGCCAGGTTCAAATTCCAACCATGAAACTAGACAAGCAGCAATCCCCCTGCCTACTTGTGTGATGAACCAACGAGGTAGCTATGAACTCAGTTAAGTTGACGCGATCAGAGCAATTACTTCTTCGAAGAGCCGAAAAGAGCACTCATTGGTGGGGTTCGTGGAAGTGGTGTTTCATGTTTTTCCTTTTCCCACTCTATTTCATTATCAGCCGGCTCTACTTTGCTCACCGCATTTCCAAAGGTTTCGAGTATGTGTTATGTGTGCGGTTGGATGGTAAGCTTCAGCCGTTGGAGTTTTCGCTTCTCCATGTGTGGGACTTTATCACGATTTGTGTCGGCATTTTCATGCTCTTGGCCGTTATCCCAGTTATCACTCTTTGGCGAGAGCGGCGTAAATTTTACGGTATCGTCAGCAAATTCCAAGATGGGAATAGTCAGTCATAACGTGGCATGATGTGGAGGCTGCAAATCTTCTCCCTAAAAATCTTCCCGCTGACTTGGTTCACCACCATCTTCCTTCCGCTGGCCGCTTGCTTTGCGGACCATGGAGATTTATGCTGGTAATGCTGTGAAACAACCGTTCATCAACGTCGAGGAAAAGATTGATCGTTTCGTGGGCAAGCGCACGAAAACGGCGGAAGGATTGAAGGCCGGGATGCAGATGCAAGCCTCGGGATTAGAATTCCACAAGGCATTCAAGCATCGCTGGCTGGCGAAGGGAGTTCATCGCTTCAAAACACATGAGGAGGCGGACGAATGGATGATCAAAATGCTGGTGAAAAGCGGGATGTCACAAACCTAGAGTGCCGTCCGCCGGTGGAGGCCGATATCGTGGCGCTTTGCCGCGAGTTGAACCGGCGCGGTACAAAATACGTCGTCGTAGGTGGGTTTGCCATCATCGCGGCGGGTTTTCCGCGCTTTACGGGAGATCTTGATTTAATCGTGGCTGCCGACGCTGAAAACGAGGCAAAAGTTTTTGCCGCGCTTTCCACTTTACCCGACAACGCGGTGCGAGAGCTTCAACCGGGCGAGCTTCAACAATACAACGTCATCCGTGTGGGCGATGAAATCCTCGTGGACTTGATGCGTTCGGCGGGCGGCATTGATTACACGGAAGCCGCCAAGGATGTAGTCGTGCGGGAATTGGACGGCGTGCCGATTCCGTTTGCATCGCCAAGATTGCTGTGGCGGATGAAAGCCGTCACGCATCGCGAGAGGGATGCTGGCGATCTGGTGTTTCTACGGCAATGGTTCGCCGAACGCGGCGAACAGCCGCCGCCCGTTTGAGTTTTATTTCTTCATTCTTCATTCCGCCTTCTGCATTCTTGTCCTGTGGACGAGCCGGTCATTGATTTGCAAAGCGACGCCTACTTCATGGGCGAGGCGTTGCGGCAAGCCGCGCGCGCTTATGAAGCCGGAGAAGTGCCGGTGGGCGCGGTCGTCGTGCGCGAAGGACGCGTCATCGCGCGCGCCTTCAATCAGGTGGAATTGCTCAAGGATGCCACCGCGCACGCGGAGATGCTCGCCATCACGCAGGCCGAGGAAGCCATCGGCGACTGGCGGCTTACCGATTGCACACTTTACGTGACGAAAGAGCCGTGTCCGATGTGCGCCGGAGCAATTGTTCATGCGCGACTGGCGAGGGTGGTCTTTGGCGCGAGCGATCCGAAAGCCGGCGCGGCGGGCAGTGCGATGAATCTGCTCCAATTCCCAACGCTCAATCATCGTTGCGAAATTACCGCCGGCGTGCGCGAGGCCGATTGCCGCGCACTTTTGCAGAATTTTTTCACGGAACAACGCGCCAAAAACGAAAAGGCAAATGGCAATGGTCAATCGCAGCAGTCCAATTGACGCAATTCCTTTGAATGGTTGTTATCGTTCGCGGTTTGCTCAGCTTTCACTGAGTCGTTTCACCGGTTTTTCGAAGAGAAGTTGATGGGATTCTTCAAGGATGTCGGGGATTTTCTGAGCAAATGGACTTTGCCGGAGCGTGTGCGCCAAATCCATTTTACGAACCTTTGCCGCATTCTCGCCCGGAAACCAGTGGTCGGCTTGGCCGAGCAGGTTGTAGCGCATTTTGCCCCATGCCACGAGGTCGAGCGACTTCGTGTAAGTCCAGAGGCGTAAAATTTCCGAGATGTTGATCTGGCCCGGCACATCCGTGAAATTCGGCAGACCTTCAAACCAGCGCGCGCACCAGTCGGCGCCGAGCGTGCGCTCCATTTCCGCGCGCAATCGTTGCTCAATCGGCGCAATCGTCTCCGGAATGTTGTCGTAGAATTTCAGCGCCGCGACGTGTTCCTCGAAATCACCCGGCTTGCTTCGCGCCGCAACTGAGCGTGTGGACTTGCGGACGCGCAAGACAGTAAAGGTCATTGAACTGCATCGGCGTCAGCGGTGCGCAGAGTTCCAGCATTTTCTTCGTTGGCTCATAAAGTTTGCCACCCTTGTCGTTCGGACTGATGATGAACACGCCCATGTCGAGGCGATGCGCGGCTTCGATGGCGGGCCAGTTCAAATCGTTGACGAAATACCAGTGAACGTTGAGGTAATCGAATTCGCCGCTGTTGACTGCTGCGAGGATGATGTCCGTGGTGGCGTGCGTGGAGAATCCGACGAACCGCACGCGGCCTTCCTTCTGCAATTTGCGCGCGGCAGCAAGGCAGCCGTTCTTCGTTAATGACCACTCAAGAATCTGCCGATTGTTAATGCCGTGCAGCCCGAGCAAATCCACGTGATCCAGCCGGAGATATTTCATCGAAGTCTCGAACATCTGCAAGAAACTCCTCAGCGGTGGCTTTCGGAGTGACCTTGGTTTGCACAATGATTTTGTCGCGAGGCAGGGTGGGAAGGATGCGGCCCAGTTGCATCTCGGACGTGCCGTAGCCGCGGGCGGTTTCAACGTGGTTGATGCCCAGTTCGAGCGCGCGGTGAACCATGGCCTCAAGATTTTCTTGGTTTTCGCGCGGGATGTCTTTTGGATCAACGTCCTGCCACTTGAATTGGTAACGCATGCCGCCACAGGAAATCACCGGCATCATGAGTTCTGTGCGGCCAAAACGACGATATTTCATTGCGGCGAAGATAGGTGTGGATTGTGCCTCAGGCAAGTGGGCTGTCTGTTCAGCTGAGTCAAGGCGCAAGAATCGAAACGAGGCAGCCTCGTTAACTATTCAGCACTTTCAACGCTTTTCCAGCATCTCGAACGCGCAGAATCAGCAGCCCCTTTTTTGCATCGGGCGGCGTCGCACAATAGGTGTATTCAATGTTGATTTTTGCCGCCGCGAGTTTGTGCGCGATTTTTGCCAGCGTGCCGGGTGTGTTGCGGCCTTCAACCATCAGCACATCATCTTCGACCGCCAGCGTGCCACGCTCCTCAAAGATTTGGAGCGCCTTTTGGTAATCACTGACCACCATGCGAACGACACTGTGGTCCACCGTGTCGCTCGTCGAGATGGCGTAAATGTTGATTTTCTGTTCGGTCAGCGCATCGCAGACGCGCGCCAAGGTGCCGGGCCGGTTTTCAAGAAAGACCGCGAGTTGTTTGGTGATGTGCATAGGTGTTGATGTTTGAATGTTTGGTGCGTCTCGTTCGGTAACAGACCATAACATACGTTATGGCAATCGTAAAATCCTGGTTCCGAATGTCGCCTGACATCGGATGCCCGCTGGCTTCGTTTCCATACCGCCGAAGATTCAACATTGAATTCCGGATGGAAGTCTGCTTCATTGCAGGTGGAGTCAGATATGAAATCAGGCATGGCTACCATCACGGCCAGCGAGTTGCGCGCTAGCCAGAAAGCCGCGTTGATCAACCTGCTGACCGACGACGATCCGTCCGTCTATCATGCTGTCCGATACAAAATTCTTTCCATCGGCGACGCTGCGTGCGACTGGCTGCGCCCGCACACGCTGAGCAGCGATCCATTGCTCCGTCGTCGTGCGCTGGAAATTATCCGCCACATCGGAAAACAATCTGCGGACACTCGTTTCCTCGCCTTTTGCCTGCAGCACGGCGAAGAGTTCGACATCGAAGAAGGTGCGTGGTTGCTGGCCTGCACGCAATATCCGGACATCAATGTCGAGGCGTACCGGGCGTTGCTCGACAGTTTCGCGGCCGAGTTGCAACCGCGCATGGCACTTTACAAGCGAGCGAATCAGATGCTTGGCAAAATCAACGAACACCTTTTCAACGAACTCGGTTTCACCGGAAATGAACAAAACTACTACGATCCCGAAAACAGCTATTTGAACCGCGTGCTCGACCGCCGCACCGGCAACCCCATCGGTCTTTGCCTCCTTTACATGCTGCTTGCGCGCCGATTGCGACTGCCCGTCGTGGGCATCGGTTTGCCGGCGCACTTCATCTGCCGTTACCAATCCACCTCCGATGAGATTTACATTGATCCTTTCAATCACGGACGACTGCTGACCAAGGCGGATTGCATTCATTACCTCATAAAGGGCAATTACGATTTGAATGACGAATACCTGTCACCGGTCAGTTCGCGTCGCATGCTCCAGCGCATCTGCGGCAACCTCCACCAGATTTACCTCCAACTCGAACTTGCCGTCGAAGCCACGCGATTGCAGAGCTATCTCGTTGCGCTCTCGCGATAAGGCTGGGACAAAATCAATCCGGCAATGCCCGCCGTTGCCGCCTGCAACGCAGGGTCAAATCCGCTCAAGAAGAAAGCAAGCCCGGCGCTGTTTGAACCACGTCCTTTCCTTACGCTGTGGACTCCGGTTTTATGACCGCCGACCGAGAATGGTGGAATGTAAACCATGCGCACACTGCCAGTGCGAGCGTGCAAAATACGCCGAGTGTCTTAAGCACCTCCAAGGGACTTTCGTGAAACCGGGTCAGAGCGAAAGCGTAGGTGCCGACCAGCAAGACCAGCCACGGCACGATACGAAATTGCGAGCGAGCAAGCAGATTATTTACCAGCACGTTGGTCAGCGACAATGGCACCATCGCGCCGGCATACCAAGGCAATAGCTCTGTCGCCTCTTTGACGTACGAAGTTTTGTAAACAAGTTTGACCACCCACGGGCCCAGCACCCATAGGCTGATCCAACCGCCAATGGCCAGCACCGCCGTGCAGAGCAACGTCAGCGCCATCAGGTTGGACTTCTCGGCCCGCGCCGCGCTGTGAACGATTTTCGGAAACATCACCGCCGCCAGCGGACCGACCAGCCACATGAGCGCCCGCGACAACGTTCCCGCACTCACATAAAATGCCGTCTCCTCTCCTGTGAAATATGTTTTGACGAACATGGTGTCTGCGGTGAAAAGGAATTGGAACGCCCCGAATCCCAGCATGAGCGGAAGCACTTGAGCAAGAAGACCGCGCCAGTCAAAACGCTGTGCTGGCAATCCCCACAATGCCTTTGTTTGCCAGATACAGATGGCGACCGTGACCACCAGACCAGCCAGAACGCCAGTCATTATTCCCGCTGCGTTTGCGGTCAACGCCAATACCAGAAGCGCTGCCACGCCGAGTCGCCCCACCCCGTTGGTCATCATCGTCCAGCCCAGCCAGAAGAAGTTCTGCTGTCCTTGCATCACACCGGAAAACATCGGCAACCACAGCGACAGCAGGATCACGACCAGCGTGACCCACAGCCCGACGGGATTTGCGATTTGCCAACGCTCCAGAATTGCTCCTTGAAAAATCAACACCACGATGGCCGATACCAGCCAAACTCCAAATGTGCCCAGCCACATCAACCGGATCATCCCTGCCAGTTCGCGTTCCCGGTTCGTTGCCAACGCCTTGGCCGTCTGTTGCGTAAGCACCATTTGGAGTGGCATCGTCGGAATGCACATGACCACCACCAGCAGCACGCCGAATGTGCCATATTCCGCTTCCGGAATTTTCTTCGACAGCAAATGCACCGCCCACATCAGCGCACCGCCGGCGACAGTGGCGAACATCAGCCAGCCGCTTTGACGAAAAAACGCCACGTGATGTTTTTTGCCGGCGTCCGGCGCCGTTTCAATTTTCTCTGCAAGCATGAGCGTTGGACAATACGAAGTCTGGACGGTTCAAGGAAGCATTTTCAACGAATTGAAGGGAAAAATACCAGAAATCAACGGCTCGAAGAAAATACGCGAACATGTCCGGATTGACATCGCGGTAAAAATAATTGAAACAAAACCGGCGACTTCCGGGTCATAAAGCCAAACGTTGGAAAATTATGAAACTCAACTCTCTAAACTCAATGAAAGCGGGGACCATGGCGGTAGCGTTACTCGCTCTGGCCATTGCGACAGTCCGCGCCGAAATCGAAGATACAATCACCAACTCGTTCAAAGTCCAGCCCGGAGGCCAGCTCGTCGTCGAAGTGGACCGCGGCTCAATCGAGGTAAACACCACCGAAACCCAGTTGGTGGATATTGAAGTCATACGCAAAGCCGGAGGCAGCGAGGCCACAGCCACGAAGATCCTCAAAGATCACGTCGTCACGATGACGCAGAACGGCAACATGGTGGAGGTCCATGCCAAATACAATGGCGAGAAGTTGACGAGTTGGTTCAGATTAGGATGGTGGTTCGGGCGCGACTTGGACGTGAAATTTTTGATCACAGTTCCGCGCAAATTCGACGTGGACCTGAAAACCGCCGGCGGCAGAATCGAAGTGGATGAATTGACCGGAAAAGTACAGGCACACACTTCGGGTGGAAGTTTACAGTTCGAAAAGATTGCAGGCCCGGTGTCCGGTCACACGAGCGGCGGAAGCATCACCGCCGCCGATTGCAAAGGCGCGATGGATATCAAGACTTCCGGTGGCAGCCTGCATCTGAGCGACATTGAAGGCGATGTCAACGCCCACACCTCCGGCGGTTCCATTCACGCCGACAATCTCACCGGCGAATCCGTCCTGAAGACTTCGGGCGGCAGCATCAAAGTCTCTGGAATCAAGGGCCAGATTGACGCCAACACCTCCGGCGGCAGCATTTCAGCCGACCTGCTCAATCAACCCACCGGCGACTGCTCCTTCAAAACCTCCGGCGGCAGCATTACCATCGCTCTTGGCGAGAAGGTTGCAGTGGACATCGATGCACATACCAGCGCAGGCCGGGTCTCAAGCGATTTTCCTGTCGCCACCGTCGTCCAAGGCGAGCGGAAGAAAAGTGAGCTTCAGGGCAAAATCAATGGCGGTGGCCCGCTCATCACCGCCCACACCAGTGCGGGCAGCGTTCACATTGAGAAGAAGTAGCCCAGTTCCTGTCGAACAAACGAATCGAGACAAGAGACACACGACAATGAATTGTGCCGTATCAAGTGTTCGATGGTTCAGGATTCTGGGAGCCGCCGTTGCGGTAATTGCACTGAGTTTCCTTGTCCTGACGTTGATTACAACTGCCTACGCGTTAAGCTTGGCCATTCACAATCGGGGCACTCCCGACCAAGCCGCCATCAGTCATTTCGCCTCAAGGACAGGTCGCTGGCTCATGCCGTGGCTCGAAACGCTTCTGACAGCCCTTGCTGCTGCCGTGGTTGCACGGAGAACCGATAATGCCAGTCCATTTCACAGTCTGCTTATCGGCATACTGGCCGGCCTGTTGGGCCTTGCGGTTGCACTTGCCTTTGGCGGGCACCTGAATCTACGGGCGATTTGTCTTTTTCTGATCGTCGTGGGAATGGGCTGGCTGGGTGGCTTCATCGGGAGAAAAAGAGTTGGCAGAACGGAATCGTCGTCTGACACTTGATCCACCGCGATTTCGTTTTCCGGCACCGCTAGAATCCGTTTGCCAAAGCCTCCAGTGGCCGTTAGCCTGCGACCGTGTTTCTTAAAGAGAAAACCGCGACTACAACGATTTAGCGTTCATTCTGCGAACCGGATGAACGCCAACGCCTCTGACCAACTGTCCGGGGCGTTTTTGTTTACTGGCATCAACCACGAATGAACACGAATAGACACGAATCCGACAAAGAATTGACATGAATTTCGCCAATTAACGCGAATGCAAAACCAGTTCGCACAAATTCGCGTCAAAATCCTTCGTGGTCATTCGTGTCCATCCGTGGTTAAATAATTTTATGGAAAACGAACGCAAGACTCTCGACGATCGCGCGAAGATGTCCGAGTTGGAGCGCCTCCGGCACTCCGCCGCCCACGTCATGGCCACCGCCATCCTGCGACTTTGGCCCGAAGCGCAATTCGCCTACGGCCCGCCGGTCGAGAACGGCTTTTACTACGACCTCGAATGCTCACATCGCATCTCGCCCGAAGACTTCACGGCCATCGAGGCCGAGATGAAAAAGGAAATCAAGGCGAACAACGTCTTCGAGAAAATCGTCGTCACACGCGACCAGGCCATCGCCGACGCGTCGAGCGGAAGGCTCGGCGGATTGGCCGAACGCCCCGGCAACGCATCGAAATTCAAGCTGGATTTGCTCAAGCAGATTCCCGAGGGCGAAGCGATTTCTTATTTCAAGAACGGCGACTTCCTCGATCTCTGCGCCGGGCCACATGTGATGCGCACGGGCAACATCGGCGCGTTCAAGCTCACCAGCGTGGCCGCCGCGTATTACAAGGGCGACGAAAAAGGTCCGCAACTCCAGCGCATTTACGGCACGGCGTTCAAGAACAAGACCGCGCTCGACGAGTATTTCAAGATGATCGAGGAGGCCAAGCGCCGCGACCATCGCAAGATCGGCGCGGAGATGGGGCTGTTCGCGATTGACACGGAATTTGTCGGGCCGGGCATGCCGCTGTGGCTGCCCAAGGGCACGGTGCTCGTCGAGGAACTGGAAAAGCTGGCCAAGGAAACCGAATTCGCCGCCGGCTACGTCCGCGTCCGCACGCCGCATCTGGCCAAGGAGAAAATGTATAAAACCTCCGGCCATCTGCCGTATTATGCGGAGTCCATGTTTCCAAAAATGGAAATGGACGAACACCGCGCCGACCGCAAGGACATCGAGCAACGCATCGCCGAACTGGAGAAACAACTGTCCGACCATGCGAAGAAAACCGGTGACCACACCACGAATCCTTGAAAACGAGATTCCAATTGACCCGTAGTTAAACTGCTGGCATATTTTTGGCGATGAAGCTACGCGACAATCAAACTTTCATGTCGCTGTATTTCGAGCCGAATGCAGTGGAATTTGCCACTGGCGAAGCGGACTCATTCCTTTCCGCCGCGAGTTGGGAGCGCAATACCAAGCAGTTTGGTCAGGTGGCAACACCTGAACCGATTGCGGACTTGATGGCAAAGTGGGTGATGTCGGCAAAACCTGCTGCCGTGCTTGATCCGGCTGCGGGCTTGGGCGGGTTATTGGCGGCTTGCCGGAAATTCCAAAAGCAAACGGTTCTGATTGGCGTTGAACGAGACACCGAAACATTGCAGCGCGCAAAGACATCCGCGCCCGGTGGAACAAAGCTGATTCTTGCAGATTATCTGAAATCTGATGCCGGGCAGTTTGATGGAATCATTGCCAATCCGCCGTATGTAAAATCCCAACGACTGGATTATTCCGAGAAGGACTGGTGTTATTTTGAAGAACGATTCGGCACACCATTGGATCGCCTCACAAATATCTATGCTTTGTTTCTGCTGAAGATCTGGGAGGACCTTGCGCTACATGGTCGCGCCGCTGTCATTCTGCCAGCCGAATTTTTGAATGCGAACTTTGGCGAAGAAATCAAAGAGCGGCTTGTGCGGACGATTCGGCCGGTGGCGATTACCGTCTTCACGCCATCACTGAACATTTTCGAGGATGCGCTCACGACCAGCGCAATCGTATTTCTGGAAAAAGGTCGTTCACCAAAATTGCCTTGTTGGGTCAAGCGAGCGGTCCTCATTGAGGACGCTTCGCATTTCTTGAACGGGTTGCTTTCAGAGGCAGCGACGTGCGCGGGTGACGGCTGTATTGACCTGAAAAAACTTCAACCTCGCGCCAAGTGGCTTAATCTTTTGTTTAATGGTGAAAGACCAACCGGTTCAGAGGCGCTATCGAATCGGGTTGGTGACTATTTTAATTGTCGCCGCGGCATTGCCACCGGAGCAAACGACTTTTTTTGTTTTAGCCGAGCCGGCATCCGCGAGCATCATTTGACGGAAGCTCATGTCGAGCCGTGTATCACCAAGGCCGTTGATGCGGACGGGCTCGTTTTCACCCGGGACAAATTTGATTCACTGACAGCGCGTGAACGCCGGTGCTTTCTGTTGAATCCTTCACGCAACGGGCAAGACCTGATGCGTTATCTGAAACTTGGCGAGCAACAAGGCATCCCGCAGCGGCATCTGCCGAGCCATCGGCCAGTTTGGTATCTGCCGGAAAACCGCGCGGCTGCTGACATTTGGGTCGCCGTGTTTTCGCGCGCGTCGGGCAAATATATCCTCAACACTTCGGGTGCAAAAAACCTGACCTGCTTCCACGGACTTTATGCCAAGCCGGGCTACGAATCACTTGCCCCGCTGATGACTCTGTTTCTCAACAGTTCCGGCGGACGCTGTTCGTTTTCGCAAGTGAACCGGTTTTACGGAGACGGACTAAATAAACTCGAACCCAAGGATGTGGAAGAAATGCCGTGTCCGGCGATGACAAAGTTGAGTCAGAAAGAAGCGGCTGAACTTGTTGGAAAACTGGCAGCCTTGGAAAAACTTTCCCCGGCGGAACAACTGGCGGCCATTGACGAACTTGCCGCGAGCTACTTTGACATCAAGGCAACAGAACCTTTTTCATTGCCGCCGCATCGAGTTCAAACCCGCCGCCCTGTGGGACAACGTAGGCATCATGCCGTCCAAGTTTCGTGACGTGATGCTCGGCTGTGAATGTTGGAAGACCGGTAGCTTTTCCGACCCGAACACCGCAAGTGATCGGAATCATGATGGTCGCCTTTTCCTGGCTCTTTGCCGGTGTTTCGATTGAAAAGCCTTCCCCGCTGGCAATCGCCGCAAAAATGTCCAAGAAGTTGATGGCAAAAACAGAATCGAAGAACACCTGGCAATAGCTCTGCGAAACGCGATGCCGTTCCAGCCAGCGATAAACGATGACAAGGTCTTCAACTTTGACCGTGAAGCTTGGCGTTTCGCGTCCACTCTTTTCACCATCGTCACGCTGCTTTTGTCGCACGGACATGTATTTCAAAGCTTCAAATTTGCTGGAACGCACTTCGATGGCTGCTGAAGCCTGTTTGACCAGAGGTTCAATTTCAGTGTGACTGCGTTCCGACAAGTTCCCATCCACAGCGAAGGATTTTGGAAACACAAGCAAGTCCGGGCGCTTGCCAAACATTCGGGTCTCCTCAAGACCAGCAAGATAACGAGCTTTGAAATCGGGATGCCCAGCCGCAATGGAATCTGTGTTGCCGTATTGCACGACTTTCCATTCGGGAATGGCTGTGATAATCGCCTCGCTCAACATTCTTTCGGCCCAGTCACCCATCGCACGGTTGGCAAGAAATTCGGAACGCGCATCCGTCGGCACTCTGATTTTCTCTGTGGGCTTTGCGCCTTCGCCGCCAAACGTGAGACGACCGGCTTGGATTTTCTTGGCGGTGAGCTTGGCAACAACACCATCCACAGTGGACTGCAATCGCTGAAAATATGACCGGCTCATCATTTCCCTTCCTCAAAGTTGAACAGTTCTTTCACCTCGGTCTTTAGAATCTTGGCAAACTTCGCCAGACCAGCTACCGATGGGGCATTTACTCCGCGCTCGACGAGGCTGATGAACTCGACCGAACATCCGATGGCTTCGGCAAGCTGCTCTTGGGTGAGCTTTCTTGCTTTGCGGAGACTGGCAATCCGTTGGCCAAGTTTTCGTTGAAGCACGCAGTTTAACTACCATAACGGCCGGCCGCTTTCCACGCAGCTAAACTACGGCTGAACCAATACATGATTTCCGTCGGCTTTCCGTTGTTCCAAAAAATTGAGATTTCATTGCGGTTCGCGGACGGCTATTTTCTCCGCCATGTCTGCCATTTTGAAAGACGAAGATTTTGTTGCCGTTGAAGCTGCCGTCAAGGCCAGCACCGCGCCGGCGCAAAGGGAGAATTTGCCTTTGTCTTCCTTTGCATCCGGGCGTCAAAGAGTTTAACTTTCAGACATGAAAGCGAATCTGCCAATCGAAATTGACCCGGAGATCATGAGCGGCGCGCCGGTGTTTCGCGGGACGCGCGTGCCGGTGCAATCACTGTTTGAATATCTCGAGGATAATCTGTCGCTGGACGAGTTTCTGGACTGTTTTCCGACGGTGCGGCGCGAGGACGCCATCGCAGTGCTTGAACACAGCAAGAGCGAATTGCTCGTTCCGGCGTGAAAATCCTCTTTGACGAGTGCATGCCGCAGCCGCTGCGCCGCCGTCTGGCGGAGTTTGAGATTTCCACGGCGCAGGAGATGGGCTGGGGGCGCGTGAAGAACGGCGAATTACTCAAACGCGCCGAGGGTGTGTTCGACGCTTTTCTAACCTCTGACCAGCAACTGAAGTATCAGCAAAACCTGACCGGCAGGCGGCTGGCAATTCTGGTGCTCTCAACGAACCGCTGGCCGGTTGTGAAAGCGAAGACGCCGGAAATCATCGCGGCCATTCAGACGCTGCGTCCGGGAGATTACGTAGAATTGACGCTGTGATGTTTTGAAATGAAAACCGAAGAATTTGATTTGATTGAACAAACCGTCAAAGCCAGCACCGCGCCGGTGGAGATTGCGTCGGCGTTCAACGAGTTGTCCACGTTGCGCGCGGAGTTGAAAAAACTCGGCGAGCCGGAGGGTTATTACCTCAAAGCCATGAACTGCCCGCATCATCACCGCATCTTTGCGGCGGAACCGCGCAGTTACCGCGATTTGCCGTTGCGCCTCGCGGAATACGGCACGTGCTATCGCTACGAACAGTCGGGCGAGTTGTTCGGCCTGATGCGCGTCCGCTCGCTCAACATGAACGACGCGCACATTTATTGCACGCCGGAGCAGTTCGCCGCCGAGTTCAACGCGGTGAACGAAATGTATCTGAAGTATTTCAAGATTTTCGGCATCGAGAAATACGTCATGCGCTTCAGCACATCCGCGCCGGAAGGTATGGGCAAGAAATACGTCAACGAACCGGAGCTGTGGAAGAAGACCGAGGACATGGTCCGGCAGGTGTTGATTGATTCGAAGATCAACTACGTGGAAGTGCCGAACGAAGCGGCGTTCTACGGCCCGAAGATTGACGTGCAGGTCTGGAGCGTCATCGGCCGCGAATTCACGCTGGCGACCAATCAGGTGGACTTCGCCGTGCCCGCCAAGTTCGGCCTCGTCTATCGCGACAAGGACAACACGGACAAGACGCCGTTGTGCATCCATCGCGCGCCGCTCGGCACGCATGAACGCTTCATCGGTTTTCTGATCGAGCATTACGCCGGCAATTTTCCGCTCTGGCTCGCGCCCGAACAGGTCCGCGTCATCACCATCGGTGAGGAAGAACCGTTGGTAAACTACGCCAAAGCCATCGTGACTGAACTCCGTTCGCACGAAGTCCGCGCCGTCGGCGATTATGGCAGCGACCCGATGAAGGCAAAGATTGCCGAAGCCGAAAAAGCCCGTGTCCACACGATGTTGGTCATCGGCGGGCGCGATATGGAAGCCGGGGCCGTTTCCGTCCGTTTGCACGGCAAAGGCAACGTCGGTGCGAAGCCGAAGGGTGAAGTAGTGGCGGAGATTCTTGCTGCGATCCGGGAGCGCAGACCGTAGTTTGGTCGGGCAATGAACGAGGTGACAAAGCGAAGCCAGCGACTCGCCTGGCGTATTACGGTCGGGGCGTTTCTTTGCATGGCACTTTGGCCGCTCTGGTCGGCGCGTTTTCCTCCGATGCAGGACTATCCCCAGCATCTTTTCCAGACGCAAGTGTTGCGCGCCCACAACGACCCGGCGTTTGATTACAACCGGTATTATGAATTCCGGCTCCGACCAGTGTACGCCACATTCTTCCTGACGACCCTTTTCTTTGCCAAGTTTGTGCCGATCGAAACAGCCGGAAAACTTTCACTCTCTCTTTATCCGGTCTTGATTGCGATTATCGTGGTGCGGCTTGGTCGCCGTCTCGGGCGGGAAGTTGCTCCTTGGGGCGCCTTGCTTTTCTTTCCGCTGGCTTTCAACCAACAGTACTTCTTGGGCAATATTAACTATTTCCTGTCGCTGCCGCTCCTCATTCTCATCCTGCTCGACTATGAAGATCTTCTCGGTGGGACTTTGGGCGCGTGGCCGTTCGTCCGGCATTCCTTCTGGCAGGTGGCACTGTTTATGACACACCCGTTCACATTTGATGTGTACGTTTCGCTGGCGGTTGTTGCGGCCTTTATGGCCCGGAGGAAGACGCGTGAATTCAAAATAAAAGTGTCGGCTTCGTTGGGTGTGGCGATCATTCTCCTGGTGGCATCCTGGGTCAAAAGTGAGGGGACATCGTCTCCAGGATTTTCCGCAATTCAAGGAATAACCTGGCTGTCGCCGAAGGACACAATGGAGTTCTTTGCATCGATGTTCAATGGCATGCAGGGGGTGGGCAGTGCTGATTATGTTGCTTGGGTTCTATGGGGAAGTGTCTTCAGCGTCGTACTTGGGGCGCTGATCGTCGATTGGAGGGAACGACGCCATCCGCCTCTTCTGTACGTTGTTTTTTTCATCTTAACGATTGCAGGTCTCATCATTCTGCCGTCCGGAATTGGAACATACAGTTACATCAATCTGCGTACTGCGGCCATAATCTACTTCTTAATCGCACTCTTGGTGGCGCAGGTGCGATTCAAAGGATGGCTGGCATGCTGTCTGGCGGCACTTCTTGGTTTGTGCATGATCGATTCGATGGCAAAGCAGGCACGCATCTCGGCGGAGGTCAAAGAAATCCTGCCGATTGTTCGTAGAATCCCGCCGAACTCCCGCATTCTTCCGCTGGTCTTTGATCGCGGTTCCCCGGAATTGGACAGACACTGGTTTGATCCCCATCTACACGATCATAATTACTATCACATCCTTGTCGGCGGTGGATACAACCCATATCTCCCTAGAGACCCGCTGAATCCAGTGCATTACAAAAAAGGAGAAGAACGGCCTGCCCCCAGTGAATACCACCCCGGCCAGTTCTCTTGGGAAGATGATTCTGCAGATTATCAGTATTTCCTGATTCGAAGCATGCCAAAGGGCGCGGAGGAATACATGTCAAAAACCTGCAATAAAATATGTGTCTCAGGCGAATGGACCCTTTTCGAGCGTAAATCGCAGTAAAGGTTTTACATTAGCCTGATGCATGGTGTGTGATTCCTTCGAGACCAGCGGGATCGTCGCCTGAATTTCATCTGGACGCAGAGTTGTTTATTCAACCAATCCCGGGAGACAGTTCAAATTGACGGGACTCAGCATCAATCTTTTTCAGAGGTGTTTCCAAATTGGAAGCGAACGACTGCGAAAAATGAGAGGTCTCGTCCTGCAACGAAGCGGGACAACTTCAATTGAGTGTGTCGTGCTCACGCCGTTTCGCAGTTTCTGCCGCGTCTTTTTGCCGTCCACAGTGGCGGTTTTGCATCATTCGAATTGCGAGAGGGTTGTCACAGCCCCTTCCGTAATTCCTCCGACACCTCTGTCCGTAATCAACTGTGCAGGAATCGTTTGTCACTACGGCGGACTGGGTGGAGTATTAACACCAGAAGTCACTTGGTCTGAATCTCTGCGGGGGAGAATGTCCGGACACAGGCGGCTGGTTAGTCACAGTGGCGGAAGTGACGCGGCAGGTGTTTAAGGTTGTTCGAGACCATGTGTGAAAGAAGAAAGACAGAAGATAGGCATAAAAAAGATTCATTACTGAATGGGGGAATCCCCAGAAGACGCAGAGCATGAGATCAAGCATTGGAACGGATCAAATTATGGACGGGCAGGGTAGAATAATGCATGAGATGGTGGAGTGCCGAACGACGGGGCTTCGGGTGTGGAAGCGTGTGTTCGATTTCACTGTGATTCTGATTCTGCTTCCCGGGTTGCTTGTCCTGGGCGTTGCGGTGGCGACTTTGATTTTGTTTGGTTCCCGCGGGCCGGTGTTTTTCCGCCAGCGGCGTGTCGGTTACAAGGGACGCCAGTTCACCTGCTATAAATTCCGGACCATGTGCGTGGATGCGGAGACGGATTCACACCGGGATCACACCCACAAGTTGATGACCGCCGACATTCCCATGACCAAGCTGGACATGCAAAACGATCCACGTCTGATCCCGCTTGGCGCAGTGTTGCGTGCCACCGGGCTTGATGAACTTCCCCAACTCATCAACGTGTTGCGCGGTGAGATGAGCATTGTGGGGCCGCGGCCCTGCATTCCTTACGAATACGAGCGCTACGAGCCGTGGCAGCGGAAACGTTTCGATGCCACGCCCGGGTTGACAGGCCTCTGGCAAGTGAGTGGCAAGAACCGCACCACATTCACCGAGATGATCCGGCTCGACATCGAATACGCAAAACGTTCGAGCCTCTGGCTGGACTTGAAAATTCTATTGTGGACCGTACCGGCCGTCTGGGGCCAATACCAGGATATGCGCCTCTTGAGACAGGACAGGATGCCGGCCACGCCGGATATTGCGGGATCGGTTAATCCGGCCCGCACTTAATTCGATTTATGAAGGAGATAATCAAGGTGGGTGTTGTGGGATGCGGTTACTGGGGACCAAACCTGATACGCAACTTGCGGCAGTTGCCCCAATGCCATCTCAATACAGTCTGTGACATGGACGAGCAGCGGCTTCATCACATGCGCCGGCTGTATCCCGGCATCGTGGCGACGACTCGTTTTGAGGACCTGTTGAACGACCCGGAACTCGATGCTGTTCTCCTTGCCACGCCGGTCCGCTTTCATTACGAGATGGCCAAGGCCTGCTTGAACGCCGGCAAGCACATTTTCATCGAGAAGCCGATGGCGCGCACCACGGACGAGGCAGAGGAACTTGTTTTTCTTGCCGAGCAAAACAGTCTAATTTTGATGGTGGGGCACACATTCTTGTATTCTCCGGCTGTGCGGCGAATGAAGGAAATTGTTGATTCAGGCGAAATCGGTGAGGTGCAATATATCGCGGCGCGCCGGCTTAATCTGGGGCTTTTCCAGAAGGACATCAACGTTGCCTGGGACCTTGCGCCGCATGATATTTCCATCATTCTCAATCTATTGGAGGATGTGCCGGTGAAGGTTTCCTGCCAGGGAAGTTGCCATGTCACTCGCGGCATTGAGGATGTCACGACGATGTATCTCACCTTTGGCAATGACCGGTGTGCGATCATTCAGAGCAGTTGGCTCGATCCAAAGAAGGTGCGTCAAATGACAGTCGTCGGGTCGCGTCGGATGATCGTTTATGACGACACCGAGCCGCTTGAAAAACTCAAGATTTACGATGCGCGCGTCGAAGTTCCGCCTCACTACGATACGTTTGGCGAGTTCACCTATTCCTATCACTACGGGGACATGTACGTCCCGTACATCAAACAGGACGAGCCGCTGAAATTGGAATGCCAGCATTTCCTGGAGTGCGTTCGGGAGGAATGCACTCCCATCACGTGCGGCCAACATGGCCTCGACGTCGTTCGCATCCTCGAAGCATCAGGAGTTTCGTTGAGGCAGCAAGGCGTGGCTGTGCCGCTTGGCAAGGCGCAGCAGTGGAATGCCGGCATCAAGCCTAATGGCCATGAGGGTGTTGCCGTCCAGGAGGCATTTCGGGACATGGTCAGCGCATGAATGGTGGAGAACAACTCTTCCAGCGCATTGCCCCTGATGTAAAGCTTGGCCAACGGGTCAGGATATTCGCCTTCACAAACCTTTACGGATGCGAGATCGGCGATGACACCAAGGTCGGCGCCTTCGTGGAAATTCAGAAGGGCGCGCGCATTGGAAAACGCTGCAAGATATCCAGTCACAGTTTCATTTGTGAAGGGGTGACCATTGAAGACGAGGTGTTCGTTGGGCACGGCGTGACATTTATCAACGACCGTTTCCCCCGTGCCGCCAATGCGGACGGCACTCCTCAGACTGACGCCGACTGGACTTGTGTTCCGACCACTGTAAAACGTGGAGCCTCGATCGGCTCAGGCTCAACAATCCTTTGCGGAGTGGCGATTGGCGAGAGGGCAATTGTGGGTGCGGGCAGCGTGGTGACGAAAGATGTGCCCGCTGATACGGTCGTTGCCGGCAATCCCGCTCGCGTTCTTCGCCGTGTCGGTTCCACTTGAGTGCGGACGCGATGTATTTCCTGACCGTCGCGTTCTCCCAGTTCATTCATGCCGGAATGCATCTGGCGGAAGTTCAAGTTGAGGTGAACGAATTCAATGAAATCTTGACAAATATAGTGACTTGATGATGCAAACGTTCAAAAGCCATTTGCCATGGAGTTGTTGATTTGGAGCAGCGCGGGCGAAGTGGTAGTATTTCCTGGTGCAACGGAGAGCGTCACCTTTTGAAGGGTACGCTTGTAGTCATCGAGCATTTGTGGCATTACTTGTGGCGAGGTTTTCTGTGTGTTACGACTGTGAAAAGACGGGGCGGATTACGTTGTGCGACCGCACGAACGTCGTCGCAGATTTGCGCTCGCAGCAGTTGTTGGTCGGTGAGCCGTGTTGCATGAACAGCCCGCTTTTTTTGCTCAGGCATGAGGACATAAAGCTTTTAACAGAACAACGGCGCCAATGATGAATTCCGAAGACCAGCCTGATACACTGGACAGTCACCAGAGTGGCATGGGACTGGGCCGTGAGGATGTGTTTCTCACCTTGTTCCGCCACAAGTGGCTTATCCTCGCGTTCACATGCCTGGGTGTCGTAGGAGTTGTCGCGGCTTTGCGGCTGAAGCCTCCGCGTTATGAGTCAACGGCAAAGTTGCTGGTGCGTTACGTCCTCGACACCAAAACGGTGAATCCGGCCAGCGAAGGCGCGCAAATTACGTCGCCGAATGGTTCCGTCATCAATTCGGAAATCGAAATCCTGAGGAGCGTGGATGTTGCGGCACAGGTCGCCGACATCATCGGGCCCGCAAAAATTTTGGCCAAAATAAACGGCGGAAACAACCGCATGTCGGCCGCCGGAGTGATTATGAGCGGCATGACAGTCGAGGTTCCACCGCAGACGGATGTCATGGTCATCACTTTCAAGCATCGGGATCCGGATATTGTCCAGCCGGTTTTGAGAGCGTTGATTGATGTTTACATGCAAAAACATCTCCAGGTCCATCAGGGCGTTGGTGTGCTGGATGAATTTTACTCCAAGCAGCGCGACGAGTTGCGCGGGAAACTCGCCACGACTGAGGGAAGAGATCAAAAAACTCAAAACCGACGCCAAAGTGGTGTCTCTGGACGAATCAAAACGTTCCTATCAGGCTCAGATCGCCAAATTGACCGATGAACTCCTCTCTGCGGAAGCAGAGCTTGCCGAACGCAAAGCCGTCCTCGGTGATACCACAACCAACGCGGTGGCCGCGATAAGCGACACGGACACGTCGCAGGCTTCCGTTCCGCCTGAGAAAGTGAGTGATTACACCGCTGCGACGGCACAATTGGAAAACCTGAGACAACGCGAACGGGAGTTGCTTCTCCAGTTCACCGGGGCGCATCCGCAGGTTCGTGCGCTGCGAAACCAGATTGCAGAGCTTACCGGACAAAAGTCAGCCCTTGAGCGGGAATACCCCGCGCTTATGAATCTCGGACTTGCCACTATCCAGAACAACACGAACTCATTCGGAGTTGACATCGCGTCTGAAGTCACGCGCATCAAGGCTCTCAGCGCAAGAGTCCACGTCATCGGCATACTGCTCAGCAATGTTCAGGGCGAAGCTTCCAGCGTGATGGCGCTCGAACCCGCCATTGCCGAACTCCAAAGACGACGCGATTCGGAGGAGGCGAATTATCGTTACTATCTGTCCACCATCGAACAGGCCCGGATGGGAGAGACTCTTGGCCCGGGCAAGGTGACGAATATGAGTGTTGTGGAAAGCCCGACCCCGCCTTACCTCGACAAGAAAAAACTCATGAAACCATTGTTCGGCCTTTTCGCAGGTTGTGTTGCATGCGGGTTGGGACTGGCATTCCTTATTGATTTTGGCCTGAATCGTAAGATCAGGCGGTCGGCGGACATTAAACGGCTCTTGCGCCTGCCCGTCTTTTTGACAATTCCAGACACATCATGGACGGGCCGCTTTCGTCTGCGCTGGCCGTCATTCAACAGAAATCGCAAATCACGGTCGGCAGCGCAACCCGCTGGGAAGGGAGAAGAACCTTCCATCGAAAGCGCACTGGCCGTATGGGATCCCAGTCACCACCTTCAATCCCATGCCGAGGGGCTGCGCGAACGGCTCATCACCTATTTTGAGATCAACAACCTGACGCACAAACCAAAGCTGGTGGCTGTGACCGGCTGTGACGCGGGTGCCGGCGTTTCGACACTTGCCAGCGGTCTGGCGGCTGCATTGTCCAAGACGGGCGATGGCAATGTTCTTCTTGTGGACATGAACGAAGGGCAGGGCACGGCGCACTCTTTCTACAAGGGCCAGTTAGGCTGCGGCCTATCAGAGGCGCTCGAACCGGACAACCGTGCCGACGCCCAGGTGGAGGAAAATCTTTACGTCGCCACCATGGAGCAGGGTGGGAATGACAGATTGCCGAAAGTCCTGCCGAAATTTTTCAACAACCTCGTCCCCAAACTCAAGACGAGCGACTACGATTACATTATTTTCGACATGCCACCGGTTTCGCCGACCAGCGCGACGCCCCGGTTGGCCAGTCACATGGACATCGTTTTGCTGGTGCTGGAATCCGAAAAAACGGCGCAGCACTCGGCCAGTCGCGCAAGCGCCCTTTTATCCGAGTCACGGGCCAACGTGGCGGCGGTCCTTAACAAGTGGCGGCAGCGCGTGCCGGGGGTGCTTTCAGAGGATTTATGAATATCGGCAGCAACGGTTTCCGGTCGCGGGTCGGGTGGCAACGGTTGCGGAGAGCCGGGGTGGTTTCATACTTGCTGTTCTGCGGAGCGGCATAGGCCGTTGAATTTGTATGACAATCGTTATGTTCCGACAGTCTTTCGCACCCCGTGCGAATTGACGGGGACGAAGTCTGCCCGCGGGTGACATTATCAGAATGTCTGCAAATAAAACCTGTCACTGTCCTGAGAACGTGCAAGTAGCAGAGCAGCAATGCGTCTCTGAAAGCATGACTCCCAAGGTCAAAATATGGATTGATCTCGACAACACGCCGCACGTGCCATTTTTCATACCGATAAAACGCGAGTTGGAGAGCCGGGGTCATCTCGTCGTTTTGACTGCGCGCGACGCGTTTCAAGTATGCGACCTTGCCAGTCAAAAAGGCCTTCACTGCGTCAAAATCGGTCGCCACTATGGCAAGAATTCGATCATGAAAGTCGCGGGGTTGTTCTGGAGGTCGGTTCAACTGACGCCATTTTGTCTGCGAGAGCGGCCGCAACTGGCGATCTCTCACGGAGCGCGCTCGCAAATTGTCCTTGGCAACCTGCTGCGTATTCCCACTGTGCTGCTGATTGACTACGAACATGCGCGGACACTGCCGCTGGCTGGGCCGCGTTGGGAGATTGTGCCCGATTCCATGTCAGCCGAGGGTTTTCACTGCAAGCCCGAACGAGTTCGCAAATATCGCGGAATCAAGGAAGACGTTTATGCGCCGGATTTCAAACCCGATTCCAGTCTCCTGGACGAATTGGGACTGCGCGGTGGTGATATTGTCGTGACAGTCAGACCGCCGGCAAATGAAGCCCATTATCATAACCCGGAGGGTGAAATATTTCTGGTCGAATTGATGGAGCGCGTTTGCCGGACCGAAGGCGCGCGTGCCGTGCTCCTGCCGCGCAATCGGAATCAGGAGCAGCAACTCCGCGCCGAACACCCGAACTGGTTTGCCGATGGCAAGACTGTGGTGCCAATGCGCGCGGTGGACGGAATGAATCTGCTTTGGTTCTCGGACCTTGTTGTCAGCGGTGGCGGCACAATGAACCGTGAAGCCGCGGCTTTGGGCGTGCCAGTTTACAGCATCTTTCGCGGCAAAACTGGAGCAGTAGATCGAAAACTGGAACAGGAAGGACGGCTGACGATGATTCGGAGCGTCGAAGAAATCCACAACAAGATCGCCATCCAACGCCGGGACAAGAGCATACTCCCCGATAACAAACCACGACGGGCATTGCAGGACATCGTGGATCACATCGAAGAAATCATCCGGATTGAATATCCATCGCGGCTTCAATGAATCCGCTTCCAGTTTGTTGATGAGAACAATAAAAGTCATGGTGATTGCGGGCGCGCGGCCCAATTTCATGAAGGTTGCGCCGCTCATGAAGGCCATGGCCGGACACAATTCGCACAAAAAGAATGACAGACTGAGGATTGATGCGCGTCTGGTGCACACCGGACAGCATTATGATAACGCGATGTCTGATGTCTTCTTTCGCGAACTTGGCATTCAGCCGCCCGACATCAACCTTGGTGTCGGCTCAGGTTCGCACGCCGTTCAAACGGCCAAGATCATGATTGATTTTGAAACAGTTTGCGAGCGGGAGAAACCGGACTGGGTGGTGGTGGTGGGCGACGTGAACTCCACCATGGCGTGCACACTGGTTTGTTCGAAGATGGGAATTCGGGTGGCCCACGTCGAAGCCGGCTTGCGCAGTTTTGACCGGACAATGCCGGAGGAAATCAACCGGCTCGTCACCGACGCTCTGGCGGATCTGCTCCTGACGCCCTCCAAAGACGCTGACGAGAATCTGCGCCGGGAAGGAGATAGCAGACCACAAAATTGCATGCGTGGGCAACATCATGATTGATACAGTGGTCGCCAATCTGGAAAAGGCGCGCGCCAGTCTTTTGCCAGGCAGCCTTGGTCTGAAGAAAAATGGTTTTGTCTATGTGACGCTGCATCGCCCTTCCAACGTGGATAATCAAACCGGCTTGGCAACCATTATGGCCGAACTAAAGCTGTTGGCAGGCCAGCTACCCGTGGTTTTTCCATGCATCCACGTACGCGCAAGATGTGCGGTCAGTTTGGGATTTCTCTTGATGGCGACGCGAGCCTGAAGATTCTTGAGCCAATCGGTTATCACGATTCACTCTGTCTCACGGAAAACGCGCGTTTCATCCTGACAGATTCCGGTGGATTGCAGGAGGAGTCCACCTTCTTTCGGACACCCTGCCTAACCCTGCGTCCAAACACGGAACGCCCCATCACGATCAAGCTTGGCAGCAACAAGCTGACGTCCCTGTCACATCTCCGGTCGGACATCGAGCATGTTTTGCAAACTGTGGAGCGGATTGGCAGCGTGCCGCCGCTCTGGGATGGCCAGACGGCAAAGCGCGCCTTGCATGAGATCATCACTGTGTCCAAAACCGAATCTCCCCGGCCCGGCGCATGACAGACACGGAATCTCGCATCAAGGATTTGAACTTTCGGTTGAACAAGCGGGGAGTGAAGTCGCTTGGTATCTTCGGAAAGCTTTCACGCATTTAGATTGCACAGCAATCAGTCCATGGGAAACGCGGTCATCCTCCTTTATTGGGAACAACTGTCTCCCTCGGAACTTAATCTGACGAAAATCGTCAAATTCCTTGGGGGAACGATTAGGCATGTAAAGCTGACGGCAGAAATGGTCGGGCACCCGGAAGGACTCAAGAGTGAGGTCGAAGCCGGGAGGTGTTTGATCACAAGCGCGCAAACGCTTGCCCAATTGCTGGACAGTTTTCGGCAGGGCCCGGAATGGCGGCAATTGCTGAAAGCGTTGACGGCAAATGTTCTGGTCTATGGTTTTGAACCCACGCAAAGTGACAGTCAGATTCTCCGGGAATTGACTTCAGATTCGCTTGTCGGCGTTGAACCGTTCCAAACCGGGGGGCTCAAGATCAACGTCACCCCAGACTCTCGCAAGATATGCAAACAGTTTTCAGGTCTCAGTTTCGACGCGATGGGATCCGACACGCAATTCGCTTTCGCCCAAGGGGCGGGGCAGGGCGCTTGCTCCCCGCTTATCTCGATCGGGCAAAAGCCATTCTTCGTTCGTCTGGATTTTCAGGGTTGCCAATGGTTGCTGCTGGCAGGCCGGCAGATAGCGGACTTGGATGCCATCGTGCCTCGAAGCACTTCGATATTGCAGTTTTTCCCCAGCTTGGTGCCTGTATTGATGTTCCTTCGATGTTCTTCGGACAATGAGTTTTGGCATAACGATGCGCCGAGGGCTTGTCTGGTCATTGATGATCCACTGCTGCGAAGGCGATACGGCTTTCTCGATTTCGAGAAGCTATTGGAACTGATGGAACACCGGCAGTTCTGCACGTCCATCGCTTTTATTCCGTGGAATTTCAGGCGGTCGAATCGGCGCATGGCCGGACTCTTCACGGCCAATCCGCACCGATACTCGCTGAATGTGCACGGCTGCGACCATACCCGCGGAGAATTTGGGACTTCAGACGACCTCCTGCTGCGACAGCAGGCGCAACAAGCGCTTGAACGGATGAACCTGCACCACAAATTGACGGGTGTTGGCTTTGATGATGTCATGGTTTTCCCGCAGGGTATTTTTTCAATGGCCGCAATGAAGGCGCTCAAATCTTGCGGTTATCTGGCGGCAGTGAACAGCACTCCATATCCGGTTGATGCAGATGAAGACCTTGCTTTGCGTGACCTCTTGGGGGTCGCGGTCACAAATTCTCGAACTTTCCGCTCTTTACGCGGCGCTACCCGCGGAACCTGGCGGAATTTGCGTTCGACCTCTTCCTCGGAAAACCGGCTCTGGTGGTCGAGCACCACAGCTTTTTCCGGGATGGTTATGACACTTTGGCAGAAACGGTCGAGAAGCTGAACAGTTTGGATGGCCGATTGAAATGGGCCAATTTGGGAACGATTTGTTCGTGCGCTTGCTTGAAGAAGGTCGCCGACAACGGAGACGTTGAAGTGCTTTTCTTTACCGACCGATTTTCCCTGCAAAATGAGTCCGACCATCCGCAACGCTGCGTTCTGATTCGACGAGCGTCGCCCGGGCAGAATGTGAAGATTGCGATCAATGGCCGTCATGTGGACACGAACCGGGACACTGATGGCGTTAAAGCACAATTGACGTTGGATGCCGGGCAGGCGGCAGAAATCAGGGTCGAACACGGCCAACTCGAGCCAATGACTGCGCCTTGCAGGAAAGACCGACTGTATCAAACCAAAGTTTTTATTCGTCGGAGTCTCTCTGAGTTTAGGGACAATTATTTGGACAAAAGCCGTTATCTCAGCACAGCAACGCGCAAGCGCTCGGTTGGGAAAAGGAAGTAGAAATGTCCATGCAAACGAACCAGGCCAGGCTGCCAAATTACGTGCTGATCACACCGGCGCGGGATGAAGCCACGCATATCCGAAAAACCTTGGAATCAGTGGTTGCCCAAACGGTACTGCCTCTCAAGTGGGTGATCGTGAGTGATGGTTCCACCGACGGGACCGACGACATCGTGAAAGAGTACGCTGCCAGGCATGACTGGATTGAGTTGTTGAGAATGCCAGAGCGCAAGGAACGTCATTTTGGCGGAAAAGTTTATGCCTTCGACGCGGGATACGCGCAAGTGAGACATTTGGATTACGGCGTCATCGGAAATCTCGATGGCGACACTTCGTTTGAGCGTGATTATATTGAATACCTGCTCGGCAAGTTCGCGGAGAATCCCCGGCTGGGCGTCGCGGGGACAAACTACGTCGAAGATGCTTGGGAAAATTCCCTCAAGCATGATTATCGGTTTTCAAACATTGAAGATGTCACAGGGCAGTGCCAGTTGTTTCGGCGTGAGTGCTTCGAAGCCATAGGAGGCTACAAACCGAGCAAGAAGGGTGGTGTGGATTTGTTCGCAACGCTCTTTGCCAGAATGCATGGTTGGGAGACCATGGTTTACACTGACAAGATTCTGATTCACCATCGGCAGCAAGGCACCGCCACAGTAAATAAATTTGTGGTGGAGTATTCCAATGGACGCAAGGATTATATGTTTGGCAGTTGCGTGCTATACGAAATATGTCGAGTGACGTACCGCCTTATGAAAAAACCCGTCATCCTCGGAGGCTGCCTTCTCTTCGCGGGATATTTCTGGGCGCTGTTGACTGGAGCGGAACGAATTGCTTCCAAGGATGTGGTCGAGTTTAGAAAACGGGAACAGTTGGCCAGGTTGCGGCGAATTTTTCAAAACCTGTTTTAAGCCGCTCTGTCTTTATGGAAACGAAGTTTGCTGAAATATCGGTCAGCGGGAAATCCCTTAAAGTTCCGATGATCCAAATTGAGGACCGCACAATCGTCGTCACCGGCAAGTGGATCAAAATGGCCGCAATACACGATGAGAATTGGCAAGCCGGAGGCGTTGAGCATCCCGAATCAATCATCGTGAAACTAAAAACCCAGCCGACAGTTGCCGACATTTTTACCTTTGTGCAGAAGCTGCCGGACACAAAACCGCGATTCAATTATCCATTGGAATGGGACAACGTTGCTGCCATTCCGATCACGAGTTACGCGGAATGGTGGGAAAAACGATTGCCGCAGGTAACGAGGAAAAACGTCAGACGCGCGGAGCGGCGCGGTGTCGTCGTCCTTGCGGTGGAGTTCAACGATGTCCTCGTCCAAGGCATCAAGGCCATTTACGACGAAACCCCAATTCGTCAGGGAAGACGCTTCTGGCACTACGGGAAAGACTTTAAGACGATAAAACGGGAGAATTCGTCATACTTGGACAGGTGCGAATTCATTGGGGCTTTTCATCAGGAAGAATTGATCGGTTTTATCAAGATGGTGTTCGTGGGGAAGGTCAGCACCATTATGCAGATAATCTCCAAGAACGCGCACTATGACAAAAGACCGGCAAACGCTCTCCTGGCGAAGGCGGTTGAAATTTGTGAGAAAAAGGGGATGTCGCATTTTGTTTATGGGCAGTACGTTTACGGACAAAACAACGATGGGGCACTAACCGAGTTCAAACGTCGCAACGGTTTCGAGCAAATTCTCCTTCCCAGATATTATATCCCGCTGACGGCCAAAGGGCGTGTGTGTATGAGATGCAAACTTCACCTTGGTATGAGGCGATTCATTCCCAAAGGTATAGAAAGCTTCCTGTTGCACATGCGGTCTCGAATATACGAACGAAAATACCATTCTCGCGACAGCTTGGAGGCAGCAGGCACTCAATCGGAAGATGGCCTGAAAGACCAGCAAGGTTAGAGTGGCAGCCCAAAATTCAAGAACCCATGATTGACGGGGATGCGCGGCCCGCGTTCGTGTATTAATTTGAAGGTAGGGACAGCGCGCTGCGCTGGCCGGATCCCGTTGATGCCGGACGGCGCCGTTACCATCGAGAATTCCGCATAACCCGGCCCGCCTCCGAGCGGTCGCCGCAGCGCGGCGACCCCACCTATCCGGAAATATATTTTTACAATTTGTGTATAGAGTAGGACGTTGTGTTTGGTTTGACACGCGCACGAAAGGCTCGACGCAATCCCCGTTTTTCCACAGAATGACTCTGCTAGGCCGGTGTAGCTCAACGTTCGAGCGGCTGATCTGTAATCAGCAGATGGAGTGTTCAATTCCTCCCGCCGGCTCCAAATCTTCCAATTAACAATCTGCAAGACGAGAGCTTAGTTTGAGGATAGGTGCATCGTAACAACCTTTTTGGGAAAAATGCCGGGAATTACAGGAATCATCGGGAGAAATTCATCTAACGCGGGCGTCAATGCGCTCCAGAGAATGGTCAAGTGCATGATGCACGAGCCGTTCTATTCGACGGGAACTTATGCCAACGACCGGATGGGATTGTGGGGCGGATGGGTTTGTCACAAGGATTCGTTTTCCGATTGTCTGCCGATTTGGAACGAACAGAAAAACGTGTGCCTGCTTTTTTCCGGTGAGACGTTTGTTGACTCTCTGGAACTGGATAAACTCAGAGCTTCTGGTCACCGCTTCAATGCTAACGACGCGAGTTATTTGATGCATCTGTACGAGGAAACGGGGATCAGTTTTTTGGAACGGCTGAATGGCTGGTTCAGCGGCGTTCTGATGGATTTCCGTGAAGGGAAAGTCGTGCTCTTCAATGACCGCTATGGCTTGGGCCGAATTTACTATCACGAGAACTCAGATGATTTCTTTTTTTCATCCGAGGCGAAGTCGCTGCTGAGTGTTTTGCCCGGAGTTCGCCAACTGGACATGAAAAGCCTCGCTGAGTATTTCTCCTGCGGCTGCGCGCTCCAGAATCGAACGCTCTTTTCCGGCATCTCATTACTACCTCCGGCTTCCCGATGGACCTTTTCCCGGAACCAACCCGTCAAGAGAGAGACCTATTTCAGTAAGGAACTGTGGGAAAATCAGTCTCTTTTGAAAGAGAAGGATTATTACGAGGAATTGAAGGCTACATTCAGGCGCATTCTCCCGAGATATTTCCAAGGCAAAAAACAGATTGGAATGTCGCTTACCGGTGGGCTGGACGGCAGGATGATCATGGCTTGGGCAAAACGTTCTCCGGGAACACTGCCATGCTACACCTTTGGCAGCACTTATCGCGATAACACCGATGTCATTGCTGCGCGGCGGGTGGCAAAGGCCTGTGGCCAACCGCACCGGGTCATTACCGTGGATGGCGAATTTCTTCGCCAGTTTCCCGCGCTGGCCGAAAAGGCCGTTTATGTTTCTGACGGTGCGATGGACGTCACCGGTTCAGTGGAACTGTACGTCAACAAAATGGCCCGCGAGATTGCGCCTGTTCGGTTGACGGGCAACTACGGCTCGGAAATCGTAAGGGGCAGCGTGGCTTTCAAGCCGCATTCCCTGAGTGACGTGCTTTTTGCTCCGGAATTCGTGCGCTTCAGTGGTGCTGCTGCTGCAACTTATGATGCAGAGGCAAAATGCCATCCGCTTTCGTTTATTGCCTTCAAACAAGTTCCATGGCACCACTTCTCGCGCTTGGCTGTGGAACAATCGCAACTCACGCTTCGTTCACCATTTCTGGATAATGAGCTCGTGGCCCTTGCGTACCAAACACCGCGCCATCTTGCCATGAGCAAGGAACCGTCACTTCGTCTCATTGCGGATGGAAATCCGGCGCTGGGTAGAATTCCAACGGACCGCGGCCTTCTTTACCGTCCAATCCCTGTGGTTACAAAGGCACACCACCTCTACGAAGAGTTCGCGGTTCGCGCGGAATACGCCTATGACAATGGCATGCCTCAGTGGCTGGCCCGGATTGACCATGTGTTTAAGCCGGTTCACTTGGAAAAACTGTTCCTCGGTCGTCATAAATTCTATCATTTCCGCATCTGGTATCGCGATCATCTGTCACATTACCTTAAAGAAATTTTGCTCGACCCGGTCACGCGAAGCAGACCATACCTTCAAGGAACATTTTTGGAGGAAATGGTTAATGGCCACATCAGTGGCGCACGTAATTATACCTCGGAGATACACAAAGTCCTTTCCATCGAACTTATACAGAGACAACTGGTCGAAAAGCGGTGGGATGACATGCCATGATCGGCCAAACCCAGCATATCAGCGTGTGCATCTGCACCTACAAGAGACCAAGGTTCCTTACACGCCTGCTGGAGGAACTTGGACGGCAGAATACGGAAGGATTGTTCACGTTTGACATCGTGGTCGCAGATAATGATCGCTTGGAATCTGCTAAACACATTGTAAATCAGTTTGTGGCAACTTCGCCCATTCCGGCAATTTACTGCGTCCAACCGCAGCAGAATATTTCCCTTACGCGGAACAAAGCTTTGGAACATGCGAAAGGCGACTACATTGCATTCATTGATGATGACCAGTTTCCGATAAAAGATTGGCTGCTGATTTTATACAAGACCTGCAAGGGTCGAAACGTGGATGGCGTGCTTGGCCCGGTGAAGCCATTCTTTGAGGAGACACCTCCGAAATGGGTGATCAAGGGCGGTTTTTGCGAGAGGGCTACCTACAGCACCGGTTTTATCATTGACTGGAGAAAAGGGAGGACGGGCAACGTACTCTTTCAAAAGAAAATACTCGAAGGGATTGGAGAGCCATTCAAACCCGAGTTTCTGACCGGAGAAGATCAGGATTTTTTCCGAAGGATGATCGAAAAAGGACACGTTTTTATCTGGTGTAATGAGGCATTGGCTTACGAAATAACGCCGCCCATACGTTGGAACATCGGCTTCATGGTGAGAAGGGCTTTGCTTCGAGGCAAAGTATCCATACGCCACCGGGGAGTTAAAACAGTTTCGATTACCAAGTCAGTGCTTGCTCTGCCGTTGTATTGTATTTCACTTCCGTTTCTGCTCCTGTTCGGCTACCATGTGTTTATAAAATATTTGCTCAAGGTGTTTGATCACGCGGGCAGATTGCTTGCGTTTATAGGAGTGAATCCTGCTGAAGAAAAGTACGTCACCGATTAGCGGCTGAAAGTTGATGAAAGCGGCAAACGCAACAGAACACGCTGTGAAATCGGCCGGGATCATTATCAAGCCAGATGAGAGCATCCTAGTGACGGGTGCCTCTGGATATATTGGGATTCAAGTCGTAGAGAATCTGTTGAATCGTGGCTTCCGCAATTTGCGGTGCTTGGTCAGACCATCAAGCGATACTGAGAAGTTGGCGGCCATTATCGGACGGCAACGCGATATTGAGCGTATCAAGATTATTAAGGGGAATCTGCTGTCGAACGAGGACTGCGCGGCAGCCACCAAGGATGTGGCTGTCGTCTATCATCTGGCGGCGGGGACTGGCATCGAGTCATTCCCGGACGCATTCATGAATTCGGTTGTCACGACGCGAAATTTGCTGGAAGCGACGCTCCAACACAAATGTCTTAAACGCTTTGTGAGTGTGAGTTCCTTCACGGTCTATACAAACAGGAACAAGCCCCGGAAAGTGCTGGACGAATCATGTCCCGTTGAGGAACACCCTGAACTCAGAGGCGACGCCTATTGTTATGCAAAAACAAAGCAGGATGAGCTTGTCACGGAGTATGGCACAAAGCGCGGAATCCCATACGTAATCGTCCGCCCGGGAACCGTGTATGGGCCGGGCAAGAAAGGAATAACCGGGAGAGTCGGGATCGGCACGTTCGGCCTCTTTTTGCATCTGGGCGGTTCCAATCATGTGCCTTTGACGTATGTGGAAAATTGCGCAGATGCGATCGTGTTGGCAGGTTTGAAGCAGGGCGTGGATGGAGAGATCTTCAACATTGTGGATGACGACTTGCCGATCCAGCCAGGACAAGTCTTGCGGCTGTACAAGAAAAATGTGAAATCCTTCGGGTCGATCTATTTGCCGCACGCAGTCAGTTATTTGTTTTTTTATGTTTGGGAGAAATACTCAAACTGGTCGCAAGGACAGTTGCCGCCGGTTTTCAATCGGAATGTCTGGCACGCGTACTGGAAGGGAAGCCGATACACCAATGAAAAGTTGAAGCACCTTTTGGGCTGGTCCCAACCAATTTCCACCGCAGAGGGCCTGAAGCGGTATCTCGAAAGTTGCAAGGAGGCAGAAAGACATGCTTAAAGTTGGCATTATCGGGTGCGGCAAGATTGCGGACGCGCACGCGTCGCAGATCCAGCGGATTCGCGGGTGCGAAATTGTTGGGGTTTGCGACCGGGAAGAATTGATGGCTAGACAGTTGGCTGAAAGATTCGGTGTCAAACGATACTGCACTGACATGCAGAGGCTTTTTGACGAGGCCCGGCCGGATGTGGTTCATGTTACAACTCCGCCTGCAAGTCATTTTGAGATCGGTAAGCAATGTCTGTTGCAGGGAGCGCATGTTTACATCGAGAAACCGTTCACACTGAACACGAGGGATGCGGAGGAACTCATCGGATTGGCGGAGCAGAAGGGACTCAAGATTACGGCTGGGCATGATGACCAATTCCGTCATGCCGCCCGGCGCATGCGCCAACTGGTTGCGAACGGGTATTGGGAGGACCGCCCGTCCATATGGAGAGTTATTATTGCTACGAATTTCAAGAAACGGGTGAGTATGCAAAGGCGCTGTTGGGTGATAAGAATCACTGGGTGCGTAAATTGCCAGGCCAATTGCTGCACAACATCATCAGCCATGGCATCGCCAGAATCGCAGAATTTCTCGTAACCAATACACCCAAGGTCATTGCATATGGCTTTGTTAGTCCGCTTCTAAAAAAAATGGGCGAAAACGAAATCGTGGATGAGCTCAGAGTGATTATCTCTGATGAGAATTGTTTAACAGCCTATTTCACATTTTCATCGCAAATGCGCCCTTCACTCCATCAATTCCGAATCTATGGGCCGAAGAATGGCCTTCTGCTCGATCAGGACAACGAAACTCTCATCCAACTCAAAGGAGCGAAATACAAGAGTTACGCGGAACATTTTCTTTCTCCGCCAGTTCTCGCAAAACAGTACGTTGGCAACACATCCCAAAATGTGAGAAAATTCCTGGCCAACGACTTCCACCCCAAAGCCGGCATGAAGTACCTGATCGAATCCTTCTACCGCTCAATTACCCATGACACGCCATTGCCGATTCCTTATCGGGAGATCCTGCTGACTTCCCGCATCATGGATGGAATATTTGAGCAGATCAGAGCAACGGGTGGGGAGAAGCGGATTCATTCAGGCGGCTCAGTTCCAAGAGAAGCCTAAATCAGTTAGCACAGATTCGAGCTGTCCAGCACATGTCTCCACAATTGGCACTGTTTGTTTGCAGCATCTTCATTTTATGGCTTTTCCTGCAGGACAGCCGCTATCGGAAGGGCATCTCTCCCGTTTTATGGCTGGTTGTAATATGGCTGGCTATTCTTGCATCTAGACCCGTTTCAGTCTGGCTTGGCGGGGCCGAGTCCTCAGAAAACGAGGCCGAGGGAAGCTCAATTGATCGGAACGTTTTTCTATTCCTGATGGTGGCTGGTTTGTTTGTACCTGAAAAAAAGAAAAGTGAGCTGGGGGGTGCTGATTTCGAACAACCGATGGCTCTTTCTATTCTACCTTTTTTTTGGCTTAAGTGTGTTGTGGTCAGACTATCCTTTTGTTGCGTTAAAACGATGGTTCAAGGACCTCGGCAATGTAGTGATGGTGCTGGTCATTCTCACCGAAATAAACCCCATTGAGGCAGTTCGTGCAGTCTTTGTCCGGTGTGCGTATTTGCTGATTCCTTTGTCCGTTCTCTTTATCAAATTTTATCCTAATTTGGGAATATTATACGGCCAATGGTTTGGCCAGCCAGTTTATCAAGGCGTGACCCAAGGCAAAAACTTGCTCGGTGCTACTGTGTTCATCCTTACCCTTTTTCTCATTTGGGATCTAATCCAAATACTCAGAAATCACTCACCCAACTCGCACAAAACGGATATTTTAAGCCGCCTTTTATTAGTGGTCATGGGGATATGGTTGTTGCGCGTCGCAAATAGTGCTACGTCACTTGCGTGTGCCATTCTCGGTTCCTTCGCCCTTGTCGCATTGTCATTGCCTTTTGTCCAAAAACGCCTCAAGAACCTCGTGGCTTATAGTATTTTGGGCGCGCTGTTACTTATGATTTTATCCACGGTGGTTGATCTTAAAGCCGGCGCTACTGGGGTGCTCGGCCGCGACTCCACTCTCACTGGGAGAAACGAAATTTGGAAGGCGGTTCTTGCGGAAAATACAAACCCTTTGATCGGCACTGGATTCTACAGTTTTTGGCTTGGAGGGAGGTCCGAGAAATTGTCCGCGAAGAACGGATACTTTTTCCGTCTCAACCAGGCGCACAACGGGTATTGGAAATGTACCTGAATGGGGGAGCAATTGGTGTTTGTCTTCTCATCGCGATGCTTGTAGCGGCTGGCTATAACATCAAACGGCAATTACTGATTGATACTAACTGGGCAGGCGTGAGGCTCGTTTTGTGGCTCATCATTATAATGCATAATTGGTCTGAGGCTACTTTTTGCAGGCTTAGCCCGTTGTGGTTCGCATTGTTGTTGGTGATTATGGAGTATCCGCGTGCGCCGAAGGGAACACCTGCAGCAGGCTGGTAGAAAAGTGTGTGAATTTGCATCATCCCGATTGAAAGACTGTTCTTTCTCAAGGCACATCGGCAGTCGTCGTTGTATGAATGAAAACAGTTGTAAAAGGGTCATGGAATTGTCCTGAGTGCTGTATCCAACGAAACCTGCACACAGCTTGCACAGAGTTAGCCAAAGACTGAAGTTAGACGGGTTGACTCGTCCATTTTTGGGGCTGTCTTACAGTCGAGGCTTTGGACAGAATCCGTCGAGTGAACCGCATTGGACCGGTGATTGGCGCCAAGATATTTCCTAGCTGGTGTTTGGCGGACTTTTTGCTACTTTATAGAATGATGAAAAATCGCAAACTCAATGTCTCGATTGGAAAGCATGAACTAATTGTTTTAGCTATCTTTCTGATGGCTGCTCAAACCGTCTGTTTCGCTGACGCGATTCCAAGCAACCGCATTGCGCCTTGGGCTGGATTGGTCGGTGTGGAGGGTGGTATCCCGAACTCGTCGAACATGACAGTCTATACGACGATTTCAGCAGGAGCATCGGCTTCTACCATCAGTTCTGCCATCGCAGCGTGTCCAAGCAATCAGGTCGTCCAACTCTCGGCTGGCAGCTATACGTTGAGCAGCGTCACAATCTCCAAAGACGGCGTGGTCTTGCGCGGCGCAGGGCCGGGCCAGACCATTGTGACGTTCAGCAGCGGCGGCATTATGGCTCAACCGCCGGGCACAAGCGCAACTTACGCGATTGTCACTGGTGGTATCCTCGTCTGGTTACACTTCCGTCAACTGGACGAACGGCCTGACTCAAGGCTCGACCAACATCATGCTGAGCAGCGTTTCCGGTCTTACGGTGGGTCAAATCATCAACCTCGACCAGTTGAATGCCAACGATGTCATTGCAAACATTGAACAAGCATGTGGTGAGTGCGGGCGCGGACCAGACCAGAGAAGCCAGGTTCAACGCTGCAAGGTGACGGCCATCAACGGCAACACCGTCACCATTGACTGCCCGATTTGTATGCCGAACTGGAATGCTGCCAACTCGCCTCAATGCTGGTGGTATTCGATGTCGGGGTACATCAAGCGCGTGGGCATCGAGAACATGACCATTTTCGGCAACGGCGGCGGAGTCGGTTCGTATAGCGCGAACATCTGTTTGGAAGACGCGGCAAATTGCTGGGTCAAGAACATGGCCTCAACAAATTGTCAGGTGGCCCACATCAACCATTACGGCGGATACCGATGCGAAGTGCGGCATTGCGACATGCGCTGGACTGCCAGCCAAGCGTCCATGAGTTATGGTTATCTTACGTTAATGGCTTCAAGAGACTGGTTTGAGGATAATATTGGTTGGGGGATTCCTGCGGTCTTTATTGCTGGCTGGGCGGCAAGTCAGAACGTTAGTCAGTTATAATTACGGAACGAACTGCGCTTACAATGCCAACACTGGATGGTTCAAGCCTTCGTTTTGGACGCATGACGCCTATGCCCACATGGATTTGCTCGAAGGCAATTACGGCGGTGGAGTGCGCCATGACATTATTCACGGCACTGGCGGTTACGAGATGAGTCTGCGCAATCGTTATGTAGGATACGAGCCGGGTCGTGGTGGTGCGGCGTGGCCTGTTTCTGCTTACGCCTATCATTGGAACATGACCTTTGTTGGGAACATTCTTGGGTATGTTGGGGTCCCACAATAACAACTATATCGCTACCACCACGCAGGCCGCGAACAATACTGAAGCTATTTATATGCTAGGATGGGAGGACTATTCAGGGACGAATGACCCAGTTACGCTCGCTACTGCTTACATCCACGGCAACTACGACACGGTGAATGCTACAATCATGTGGAATTCGACGAACTCAGACCACAACATTCCGAACAGCCTGCTTTACAGCAGCAAACCATCATGGTTCGGTGATAGACCGTGGCCGCCGTTTGACCCTGCAAATGGAGCGGCGATTGTAAACAATGCCTTGTCATTTACAAACATCCCCGCTGGCTACCGCTTTGTTTATCGCGTTGACCCGCCGGCGGGTAATCAGCCGGGTGGACCGGCGTTGCTTCACATCATTTCCCCCTAAGGCACAATCAATGGGGAGTGCAGTTATTACATAAATCTAGTTCTGCTCGGGCACGGTTCGTTTGATACGAACTGAGCCTTCCATCCTCGGCGATGGGACGGCCCAAGTTATTTTCTTTGTGATCTCCGTGTTTTATTGCGGCTAAATGAACTGTGGAATTTAGGTTGGTTCTGACTCCCTCGGATAATTGCCAAGGGCCCATGCCCATACCGTGACCCAATGAAGCCGTTGGTTTCCATTCTCATACCTGCCTTCAATTCTGAACAATGGATTGCAGACACCATCCAGTCGGCGCTTGGACAAACATGGCCAAGAAAAGAGATCATCATTGTTGACGACGGTTCGACCGACCAAACGCTTGCAATTGCGCGCCGGTTTGCTTCGGATGTGGTATCCGTCACCACACAACCCAATCAGGGTGCCGCTGCGACTAGAAACAAAGCATTTTCCCTCAGTCATGGAGATTATATCCAGTGGCTGGATGCCGATGATCTCCTCGCTCCCGACAAAATCGCAAAACAGATGGAAGCGGTGGAGCGCTGCGGCTCCAAACGTGTTCTCTTTTTCTTCCGCGTGGGGGCGATTCATATACCGGCAGTCGAAGGTCAAATTTACTCCCACACCGTTGTGGTGCGACCTGTCTCCGGCTGAATGGTTGCTCCGGAAGCTGGGGCAAAACATCTTCATGCAGACCGGAGTGTGGCTCGTCAGTCGCGAACTGACAGAAGCTGCCGGGTCTTGGGACACCCGGCTGCTGGCCGATGACGACGGGGAATATTTCTGCCGCGTTCTCATGGCGAGCGACGGCACCCGGTTTGTTCCCGATGCCAAGGTGTTCTATCGCGTTTCAGGTCCGAACCGTTTGAGTTTCGTCGGCCAATCGGACAGAAAATTGGAAGCCCATCTGTTATCCATCAAGCTGCACATCGGTTATCTCCGGTCTTTGGAGGACAGTGAAAGGACCCGCGCGGCCTGCATGGAGTATTTGAGAACGCTGTTGCCCTATTTCCATCCCGAAAGGCCTGACCTCGTAAAAGAAATGGAGCAACAAGCTGCGGCGCTCGGAGGGAAACTGGAGACACCCCGATTATCATGGAAATACGCCTGGATTGATAAAGTCTTTGGCCGGGCTGTTGCCAAACGAACCCAGCTTCAATACAACCAGTTGAAAGAGGCTTTGATAGCACGCTGGGACAAGACGTTGTTTCAGTTCGAGAAACGAAATCATCCGGGCAATCCGTGCGGTTCGTGAGTTTTACAGGACCGATCCAGACAATATGGGGAATATACGCCTCGTCGCCAACATTATTGGCACGGGACTACAATATTCCGAGCGTGTTTAAATATTTTTCGTTTTCTTTAGCCGCCGAGGTGGAAGGATTTTTCAAAATCGGAAATCGCAAATCGCAAATCGGAAATTGAACAGGTTCTTAGGTTTGTTTCGTTTGGGTTGTCCATCTTGGTGTGATAGACTGTATTCAATTTCATTTTGATTGATGCCATCAAAGCAAAATTCCAAATCGGATGGGAAACCGTTGCTGACTTTTGCCGTCATTGCCTGCAACCAGGAACAATTCATCCGTGAGGCGGTCGAGTCCGCGTTTGCCCAGACGTATTCGCCTCTGGAGATCATTTTGTCCGATGACTGCTCCGAAGACCGCACCTTCGAAATCATGCGCGAACTGGCATCGGGCTATCGCGGACCGCACCGGGTCCTTTTGAATCGGAATTCCACTCGCAGATCCATCGGCGGCCACGTCAACAAAGTGCTGGAACTCTCGCATGGAGATTTCATCGTGGGTGCTGATGGTGACGATGTTTCATTACCCCACCGGACACAGAACATTTACGAAACGTGGGAGCGTTCGGGGAGACAGGCCACCTACATCTATTCCAACTTCATCCAAATTGACAAAAACGGTCAAACCATTGAGCAAATCTTCAAGTGGATAACAAGCCCCACGGTCGAGAGGGAGGTGGAACCGCTGGCTCATGTGCAAACACGCCAGCCCGGCATCTTTGGCTGCGGCCACGCGTATTCCCGGCGGCTCTTTCAAATCTTCGGCAACCTGCCTGAACACATCATCCATGAGGATAACGTCCTGGCGTTCCGTTCGATTCTGAATGGACGGCGACTGCTGGTCGTCAATGAGCCTCTGCTTAAATATCGTTTGCACGATAACAACGTGTTCCTTGGTTCCCGGACCCGGAGCGTGAATCTGAAAAGTCTGGAGCATCAGGAAGACCGCATGCGGCGAAATTTTAGAAATCGGGAGACAATGTACGAAGCTTTTGTTGCCGATCTCAAAACCGCCCGGGAGAGAAAAATGATCGGTCAGGCTGAATTTGAGGCAAGCGCTGCGGAAGCAGTTCGCATGGGCAGACGATATGCCCTTCAGCGTGAATTTTTCGAACGTGGACTTATCGGCAAGTGCCGGATTCTCTCAAGCCTGAAAAAAGATGGCTTGGATCAAACAGACCTCAAACAACTGGATCGTCGCTTGTTTCCGCAACCTCTTCTTTTGAGGCTCATGCTCGTCCGTAACTACTATATTCTGGCACAGAGACAACCCAGAGCATGACCACAACCCCCATTGCGGAAGATAAACCCGTTTCAGCAAGCACCCCGACCCAACCTCAAGCGGGCGATGGGGAGGACGGCGTGCCCGGCGAAAAATCCTACGGGCAGATACTGAAGTCCTCCACGATCATTGGCGGTTCGTCAGTGGTCAATGTGGTGATGGGAATCTTGCGGTCCAAGGTCAACGCCGTGTTGCTCGGGCCGTCGGGCGTGGGGCTCATCGGGCTTTACACTTCGATTGCCCAGATCGTCGGCACAGTGGCCACCATGGGCATCACCGGCAGCGGCGTGCGCCAGATTGCCGAGGCAGCAGGAACAGGCGACCGGGCACAAATTGCGCGTACCGTCATGACACTGCGGCGGGTGGTGCTGTTTCTCGGATTGTTGGGCGCGCTGGTCTTGTTCCTGTTCCGGCAACCAATTTGCCAGATGACATTTGGGAATACGGAACATGCCACCGCCGTTGGCTGGCTGGCGATTTTGATTTTATTTGGAGAAATCGCGGTGGGACAGGCAGCATTGATCCAGGGGATGCGGCGGATTGGCGATCTTGCCCGCCGAAGCGTCATCAGTGCCGTGTTTGGAACGATGGCAAGTGTGACGATCATCTACTTTTATCGGGAACGGGGCATCGTGGCCTCATTCATCGCAGTCGCGACCCTGGAAGTTTTAACGTCGTGGTGGTACGCGCGTAAGATTCAAGTGGAACGTGTGCCGCTGCCATGGGAACAAATGTGGTCGGAGGCGCGACGGCTGCTTGCGTTGGGAGTGGTGCTAGCAGCGAGCGGGCTGATATTGTCGGGCGGGGCTTATGTGATCCGACTGATGATTGTCCACCAGTTCGATCTTGCCGCGGCCGGTCTTTACCAGGCGGCCATAACGCTTTCCGTCGTATATGCGAATTTCATCCTGCAGGCAATGGGCGCAGACTTTTATCCGCGCCTGACGGCTGTGGCCAAAGACCATCCGACCTGCAACCGGTTGGTGAACGAACAGGCCGAGGTCGGATTGCTGCTGGCCGTGCCGGGCATCCTGGCGACGCTGACGTTTACGCCGCTGGTCATCCATGCGTTTTACTCGATCAAGTTTGTCCCTGCGGTGGACATTCTGCGCTGGCAGATTTTGGGCATTCTCCTGCGCGTCGCATCATGGCCGATGGGCTTCATTATTCTGGCAAAGGAACTCAAAAAAATATTTTTTTGGACCGAGTTTGCATCGGGGTGCGTTCAAGTTGGGTTGACGTATCTCTGCCTGAAGCTGTGGGGATTGCCCGGCGCTGGCATCGCTTTTTTCGCAGGTTATCTCGTTTATTGGTGGATGATGTTTGTCCTGGTTCGACGGATCACGGGATTTTCATGGTCGCAAGCGAATGTGCGTCTTGGGAAAGTGCTCCTGCCCGCCGTGGCCCTGGTTTTTGCGTCCTCTCTGTCGTTGTCCGCCACTCCGGCGATAATCATCGGTTCCGTGGTCACCCTGGCTGTGACCATTTACAATTTCAGGGTTTTGCATGCCGCAGTCGGTTCGGAAGGATTTGAATTTTTGAGCAAAGGAATCCGAAAGCTTGTTGGGTGATTCTTCGGCAATTATTTCTCAGGTGACGACTATCAACGATTTCAAATGGCTGGAAACCATCCGGGCCAATGCGCTTGGGTTTCAGTGGTGTTTGAAAAATGCGGTGGCCGCCCTTCAGGCCAGCGAGTTGAATGACGTCATGGCCTGGTGTTCGCTCGCGGCGCATTCTGCGGCAAACAATGGTTTCCATGGACTGCTGGCGTCTCCTGAACTTGACGATGTCTTGTTGCAGGTGGCCCAGCGTTTGCCGGCTGCATCCCCGTCTCCGAGGAATTTTCCACCCCGCCGATGTTTGCACGTGTTTAGCACGGCCTTCACATTGTTCGGACACACGAAACTTTGCCGCGAGTGGATGAAACTCGATGCTCAAGGACGACAGCACAGTGTCGTTTTGCTGTCACAAGAGCGGCCCGCTCCGGAAAATCTGGTGGAAATAGTCAGGCGGGCGGGCGGCTCAGTCATCCAGTTGGACTGCCGGAAGGGATTGGTCGAAAGGGCGCAGGAATTTCGGGCTGAAGCCTGCCAACGTGCGGATGTGGTCATCCTGCACACGCACCCCGAAGATGTGATTGCGCCGGTTGCATTCGGAGTGCCGGGAGGGCCGCCGGTCATCATGGTCAATCACGCTGACCACGCCTTTTGGGTTGGACGTCCAATGGTGGACCTGCTCCTGGACATCCGCGAGTCCGGTCATGCTTGGAGTCTTGAAAATCGGGCGGTATCGCGGGCGGAGATTGTCCCCATTCCGCTGTCTGATCTGGACACGAGAATGACTGACGCAGCCCGGCGGCAGGAAATTCGTCAGGCGGTGCGACGCGAACTGGGTGTTCCCGAAGATGCGGTTCTGTTGCTCACGGTGGGCGCTTCGTTCAAATACACTCCATTTGGAGACTTTGATTTCTGCCGTGCCGCTGAGGCAATTCTTGAATCCTGCCCCAAAGCCCGGCTTGTGGCCATCGGTCCGCAGAACACGGGCAGATGGCGGAAGGCGAACAAAGCGACGAACGGTCGCCTGATGGCGATCGGCAATCAGACAGATTTGCCGAGATTTCACGCGGCAGCGGATATTTATCTGGAGGGTTTTCCCTCAGGTTCCTTGACGGCGCTTTTGGAAGCCGCGCAGGCAGGATTGCCCGCCGTCCGCGCGCCGGAGACGTGTGCGTTGCCGTTCAGGTCTGACGGAATCGCCCTTTCAGTTCTCGCGCAACCGAAAGATTTGGATGACTACAAGAGAATGGCTGTCGCACTCGTTAACAATCCAGACGAATGCAAACGCATGGGCGAAGCCGCGGGTCGAAGTGTTCCTGAACATCACTGCGGAGAATCCTGGTTGAACCATCTCCGGCGGGCCACCGCGCGGTTGCCCCGTGAACATGCTGTTTATCGCGACCCGACGCCAGTCCCGGTGGAAGATTCGCGGCAAGAATACTGCCTCGGTTGCAGGAGCGTGCTTAGGTATGGTTCGGCGACAGACGCAGAACTGGTCACTTTATTGGTGGAGACGTTACGACGCGGATTTCGAACCCGTGTTGCGCTTGATGAGCAGTTTTTCAAACAAGCTCATGAAGGTCATCGTGAGTTCAACGCGTCTTCGATCCAGCGTCGCGCGGCAGCGGAAGCCAAGGCAATGGAAGCTTTCGAGGCTTTTGACAAAGGAGAAACAGGGCGTGCGTTATGGATGGCAGGCAAGTGTTGTCTCCGAGACCCTGCATGGTTGCGTGACGAGAGTCTGAGACGCGTGTGCCTGAGATCGCTGATTGGGGTTGAACGCTATCAGTGGTTGCGTGACCGCCTGCATGGCCCCGTTTCCAAGGGTTAATTCTGGGGTTGGCTGATTCGTGCAAAGAAATCGCGCCGGCAAGTCACCAGGCGATTGTAAGTGGCGCACGCGAGGCCAAAAAAACAACGATTAATATGGAAGGACATCCGAATCACGGAATACATCGGCTGATACCTGAAACAGTCAGATCGTGGTATCGCTATTTAAGGGCGCGTGTGCTCAGTGTGGGCCTTTGGCCTCATGGTTCTTTTTCACTTCAGGACGAAGAGAGGCGTGCTTCCGAAATGATGTCAATCGTCGTTGCGGTTCACGATGCGTTGGAGGATACGCGGCGTTGTCTGAACAGTCTGGAAATTTTTGGCGGGAAGGCGGAGGTGATCATCGTTGACGACGGTTCAAAACTTGAATCGGTCAAAAGCCTGCTCGACGACTTTTGCTCGCGGAACGGCTGGAAACTGGTGAGACAAGCTGTGCCTTTGGGTCATAGCAGGGCTTCAGAAGCGGGTGTGTCCGTTTCAACGAGACCGTATGTTTGTCTGCTGAATTCCGACACAGTTATTACGCCACACAGTTGGATGGGCATCGCGCGGGCTTTTGACGAATCTCCGCAAATCGCGGTCGTTGGTCCTTCGACAAGTTATACGCCAACACCGCAGACTGTTTGGCGGGCTTACTACTGTTGTCCTTACTGGTCTGATGGGGAGATTTGGCGTTTCACGGAGAAGTATGTTGCGAGAAACAAACAAGAACCAGTTGTTGATTTGCCGTGGGCGGGTGGTTTTGCCTTTTTCGTGCGCCGTGCTATTTGGGACAAGTTGGGAGGGTTCGACAAAAACCTGCCGGATTACGGCAACGAATTGGAATTTTGCCGGCGGCTGACCCAAAACGGACTGCGGATCGTGTGGTCGAAGGCCAGCTACATCCACCACTTGGGCGCTGCATCCTATGGCAAGACCCTGGGTTTTAAGGCGATTAGCGAGCGGCGTCAGCAGGCGGATTCCTACATTCAAAAGAAGTTGGGGCAATAGGGCGCTGCACGTCTCTGACGGTTGAACCGGTAGCAGTACGGAGTATTTCTTCGAGGAGGCAAGGACACGTTGGCGGATTCGACGGGGATGCTTCATGCCTTTTTTCACTCAGACTTCCGTAGTTTCCCCGACATTTCCTCCGTAATGAACCGAAGCACGCCTGTCAGCGTAATGCTGCATAATATTGGACACATTTTGAAGTGTGCACAACTTGGAACAACAAACATTTTTAAGACGTCTGAAGCGAATCACTTTTGTGAAATGGCATAGGGGGAAGATTTTTGTTGTCGCGATGACCTGTGGTTCTGGCGTGCCGACAAGGGTGCAAGCGGCACAGCCGGAGAATTGCGACCGCAAAGTTCAATAGAACGATAGAACGACATTGAGAGATGAGACTCGTTACGCTGCGACCATTACGAGATTGGCGACCAGGAGTGCCGCTGAACCGCGGGTTCAACGGCGACTTCACAATTTACCGGTTGAGCAAGTGAAACAATCGAACATGAAAAGAAGTGGGGACCTTATGAACAAGTCATTCGTTGCGTTTTTATTGATTGCAAGGCTGTCAAGATTAACTCTAAAAACACCAAGGAGCTTTATGAAAAAGTTAACGGCATTTGTATTCTTCGCACTGCTTGCCGCTTCGACGGCGAGCGCGGCGAACATCACTAATTTGGTCGCCAGCGGTAATTGGAATGCACCCGGGACTTGGATAGGGGGTGTCGTTCCCGGTGCCGGCGACAATGTTTACATTACAAATGCGGCGATCACGGTGACTGCGGATGCAGCTTGCGCTTCTGTAAATTTCTCGACCGCCGCGACTGTTGCCACGACATTAAGCATCAACTCGGGAGTTACTTTGTCAGTTTCAGGAACAATCACCATCCCCAGACCAACCAGCGTCCTCAACACCGTTGCCGTTGGCGCCGGCATTTTGAATGCCGGCAGCGTTGCCTTTACCAGCAGTGGAGGAACTGACAGACACCAGATAACGATTTCTACTGGAACTGTTACTGTAACGAATGCTGTTACTGAGGATACAGTCGGTAACGCTAGTCCTTCGATTATATTTACCGGCGCCGGGGTTCTCAATTTAGGCGGCGCACTCTGGGCGGGTGGCGGAGGGACACTGACAACGGTTGCAGGTTCTACCGTAAACTATAACGGGGCTGCCCAAACGGTTGCAGCTTTTGCTTACAATAACCTCACCCTTTCCGGCAGCAACACAAAGACCTTGACGACAGGCACGAGTCCGATCGGCGGGAACTTGACCCTGAGCGGGACGGCGACCGCGACCACCGTGGAAGCTCTCACCATCAGCAGCAACCTCAACATTGGCAACGGCACAACGTTCACAAACTCGGGCTTTGCGCTGACTGTGAGCGGCACAACCACGGTAGGCGGCGGGATAAGCGGCAACCTGACAATCTCTTCTGCCGCGGGTGCCAAGACTTTCACCGGAGATGTCATTATCAACATCGGTGCCACCTGGAACAACCAGTGGAAACGCGGCTGTTTCCATGGGTGGAAGTTTGGTAAACAACGGGGCGAGCTTTACCGGCGGCACGGGCACCTACACCTTTACCAGCACGGGTTCGGACACCATCGGCGGCACGGGCACGACGACGATCGGTGGTTTGACGATCAACGGCTCGGGCGGCACCTACACGCTGGCAAGCAACATTGGTGTGGCGGGGGGGAATCTGACCGTGACGGCGGGCACGTTGGATTTGTCCACGTTCACGGCGAACCGTACGACTTCAGGCGGCACCTTGTCCGTGGCGGCGAGTGCCAGCTTGGTCGTCGGTGGAACCGCAAATTTCCCGGGTAATTATTCGACGGTGACACTCAACGCGGGCAGCACGGTGAATTACGACTACGCGGGCGACCAGACGATTCCGGCCCAAATCTACGGGAACCTGACGACTGGCGGCAGCGGGACCAAGACGCTGGGTGGGGCAATCACAAATGCCGGGAACTTGACCATCGGGGTCGGCACCACATTAAACACCAGTTCTGCCAACAGCTATGCGGTGACGTTCGGCGGCAATTACACCAACAACGGCACATTTACCGGCAATGGCTCCGCCATCACGATAAGCGGCACCGGGACGCAGGACATTGATGATATCACCACCACGGGTACGGTCTCCATGACCAAGACCGGAGGCACAGCCACGTTTACAGCCAATGTGAACGGCGGCGCCCTGACGCTTAATGGATTGGGAGGTACACTCAATCTTGGCACAGGATTGACTCATACGTTCACCGGTAACTGGACGAGGAGTAACGGCACCCTCAACGGCGGCTCAAGCTCTTTGAAGATCGGAGGTAGCGTTAGCGGCTCGACCGGAACATTCACAGCAGGCACCGGGACGGTTGAATGGAACGCTGCCGGCGCACAAACCATCGCCGTCGTGACTTACAACAATCTCACTCTTTCCGGCTCTGGCGTAAAAACGAATACAGGGGTTGCCATCAATGGAACGCTGGATTTCGAAGGGAGTGCGACCAACAGCTTCACCGGGACAGTCACAGCGACCAACCTTATTTTCGCTGGCGTGACCCAAGCCGCAGGCACATGGGTTCCAGCAGTTCCTCGGCAAACATAAAAGATAACACCCACTTCGCATCGACAGGCGTTTTGACTGTTACGACGGGGGTCGGGCCGGTGGGGAAGCTGGCGTTCACAACGTCAGCTGTGACGACGACGGCGGGAGTGGCGTCGGTGACGATCACCGTGCAGCGGCAGGATTTGGGCGGGCACGCCATTGCAAACGAAGCCACGCGGACAGTGACTTTGTCCAGCACATCGGGCGGCACGGTGACATTCAATCCGACGTCTCTGTCCATTGCCAACGGGGCGAGCAACGCGAATTTTACTTACACGGACACGCAGGCAGGAACGCCGACGATCACGGCGGCGAGCACGTCGCCAAGCATCATCACTTCAGCCACCCAGGTGGAGACGGTCAGAGCGGCGGCGGCGAGCAAGCTGGCGATCACGACCTCGCCAGTGACAGTGGGGGCGGGCGCGGTGTCGGGGACGATTACGGTGCAAAGCCAGGACCAGTATGGCAATCCCCAGACCAATGCGTCGGCGGTGACGGTCAATCTGACGAGTTCTTCGGCGGGCGAGACTTTTTACAGGACCAACGGCACGACTGTCATCACAAGCACCAACATCCTGGTTAATCAAACTTCGGCCAGTTATTTCTATAAGGACACGGTGGTGGGCAGTCCGACGATTACAAACACGGCCAGCGGACTGACCAGCGTGACGCAGACCGAGACGGTCACTCCGGGCGCGGCGAGCAAGCTGGTGGTGAAGACCGAACCTTCGGCGACCGCGACGGCGGGTGTGGCGTTTACGACGCAGCCGGCGGTTTACGTGGAAGACCAATTTGGCAATGTGGTGACCAATGACAGCAGCACGGTGACGGCGGGGCTGGCAAGCGGCACCGGTCCGCTACAGGGCACGACCACGGTCACGGCCAGCGCGGGAGTGGCGACGTTTAATAATCTTGGCGGACAACCTGGCGGAAAGCATCAAGCTCAAATACACCGACGGCGGCCTGACGCCTGCGACGAATACGACAACCATCGTCGTCAGCGCGGCAGTGGCGAGCAAGCTGGCGATCACGAATTCGGCGGTGACGGTCACGGCGGGGGTGGCGTCGGGCACGATCACGGTGCAGAGCCAGGACCTGTTCGGCAATCCCCAAACCAACGCGGCGGTGGTGACGGTCAATTTGACCAGTTCTTCGGCGAGCGGGACGTTTTACAGCACCAACGGCATAACCGTCATCACCAGCACCAACATCCCGGTCAATCAAACTACGGCCGGTTACTTTTACAAGGACACAGTGGCGGGCAGTCCGACGATCACCAATGCAGGCCAGCGGCCTGACCACCGCCACGCAGGTGGAGACGGTTAGACCGGCCGCCGCGGACACGCTAACGATGGTCGCAGCAGCTTTCAAGCCGGCGGTGGCGGGGACGCCATTCACGACGCAGCCGCAGGTGATGGTGACGGACAATATGGAAACACGGTGACCAACGGCACGACGGTCACGGCCACGGAGACAAGCGGCGGGAACTTGAACGCAACCATCACGGCGCCGACGGCCACGACCACCAGCGGCGTGGCGAGTTTCAGCGGGTTGTTCGTGACCAACGTGGCGTCGGCGGTGACGCTGACATTCACGGCCAATGGCAACTCGGTAACCTCAGAGCGGCATCAACGTGTCACCGGGCGCGATTGACCACTACGCAGTGAGCGCGACGGCGGCGACGCGCGGGACCGCGTTCAACGTCACGGTCACGGCGAAGGACGCTGTACAGCAACACGGTGACGACCGACAGTTCGACCGTGGTGACGATGAGTGCCAACTCGGCCAACGTGCAGTTCACCGACAACCCGATGACGCTGACCAACGGCACGTTCACCATCAGCACATTGGACAATTATTTCGAGACCGTCACCATCACCGCCACGGACGCCAACCAAGACCGGCAGTGCCAGCGTGACCGTCAACCCGGCCACCGGCGATTACCGCTCTCAGGCCACCGGCAACTGGACCACCGCGGCCACCTGGCAAACTAACAACGGGACGGGCAGCGCGGGTTGGTTCACGGCGGCTTCCCCACCCACGAACGCGACTTTCACCGGAGAAATTAACGTCCAGGGCGGCTTCACGGTGACGGTGAACGCGTCGGTGTCGGTTCCGGCAAGTCTGTTTGTTCTCAATTCTGGCGGCACGGTCTCGATCAGCAACGGCTTTACTTTGACCGTTGGAAATGGCGTGGCCAACGGTGTCATCAGTGACGGCACCAGCAGCACGGCATCTTGATCGAGAGCGGCACCGGCAACTTGCTGACTTTGAACGGCAACAACACCTACAGCGGCGGCACGGTCATCAGCGGCGGCACCGTGTCGGTGACCAACGTTACGACTTCGGGCAATCAAAATCTCGGGAATGGCGGCATTACCTTCACCAACGGCGGCACGCTGCTGAACACCGGCTCCGGCGCGCAAACCACCGCCAGAGGCGATCACACTCAACAACGGTGGCGGAGTCATTACCATGAGCGGCCCCACTATGCAACTGACCGGCACGATCAGCGGTGGCGGCGGGCTTGACGAGCGGCGGCAGCGATCTCATTCTGAACCGGTCGTCGGGCAACAACGCCATCGGTCCGATCACCGTGAACAGCGGACGGCTTTTTGTGTTTACCACCAATTCGATTGGCGGCTCCACCATCACCGCCTTAAGCGGCGCGACTGTTGATTTCAGTACCGGTGGGAACACCACACCCGTTAATACAATGACCTTTGCTTCCGGCTCCTGTCTGGCCAACCGCGCAGGCATATTGACCGTGAGCACAGCCAACGTGACGTTCCCCTCCGCAGGCACCATCATTTTCAATTCGGACGATCAAGTGACGACGAACATTGTCATCAATGGAAATTACCCGACACTTACAAACAATCTGACGATTCAAATCGGCGGCAGCAACCCCAGCGTCGGCGTCGTTACTAACACCGGTGCCATCAGTGGCAACTTCAGTCTCACCAAAACCACCAACGGCACCTTGGTTCTGAGCGGCACCAACACCTACACCGGCGGCACGACCGTCAGCGCGGGCAATATTGACGTGAAAAGCACCGGCAGTCTCGGCAGTGGTGATGTGACTGTGGCCAGCGGCGCGACGCTCACGCTTGAATCCACCAACAGCATCGCTTCCACGGCGGGTCTGCTCCTGAATACTTCAACCGTAGTTACAAATAACTTTACCGGGACCAACAACATTGGTCGCCTTTCTTTTGATGGTGGAGCAACCTTCCAGGCCACCGGCACCTGGGGCACGAATTCCGTGGCGCACACGAACACCACTTTCTTCAAAGGAACGGGGAAATTGAACGTTATAGGCGGGGCCACCACCACCAACACGCTGGGTTCGTCAGTGAATCCCTCGACGTATGCCCAGTCGGTGACCTTCACCGCGACTGTCACAGGCACAGGGGGAACGCCCACCGGCACGGTGACCTTCAAGGACGGATCGACAACCTTGGGCACCGGAACCCTCAGCTCTGGACAGGCGACATTCAGTACCGAACAAGCTCTCGGTTGCCGGCTCTCCTCATTCAATCACAGCCGTCTATGGCGGCGACAGCAGATTCAATGGCAGCACATCAAGCGCCTTGTTGCAGACGAACAATGCAGCCACGCTGACGGTCAGCGCCACGGCCCAAAACAAGGTTTACAATGGGACAACCAATGCGACGGTGACACTTTCAGACAACCGGGTTAGTGGCGATAATCTGACCAACAACTACACCTCAGCGGGCTTTGCAGACAAGAACGTTGGGAACAATAAAACGGTGACGGTGTACGGCATCTCGATCAGCGGGCCCGATTCAGGCAACTACACCTTGAGCAGCACCACGGCCAATACCACCGCCGACATCACCAATGCGATGTTGACAGTTGTGGCGGACAACAAGACTCGCGCCGTTGGGCAGGTCAACCCGCCTCTGACAGTCACTTACATTGGCTTTGTGAACGGGGAGGGGACGGATCAGCTGAGCGGCGCTCCGGATCTGAACACAACGGCTGATACCAACAGCCTCCCGGGCACCTATCCGATCACGGTCACTGCAGGTGATTTAAGCGCGATCAATTATAGTTTTAATTTTGTCAATGGCACTTTGACGGTAACGCCGCCGATGCAAGGCGGGCCGCTGGCGGTGGCCATTCATGAGTCTGAATTGACGCTGGCGTTGGAATCCATCCCCGCTTCAGGTTCGACTCCTTCAGGACCAGGAACAACGAGCAATCAGTGGTGGACGCCGAACTGGCATTACTTCAACATGCCTGACTCGCTGAAGGAAACGCTTCGTTCGGACGGCACAGCATTTACGGTGGTGGGCGACTCGAACATTGTCTCCGGCACGTTGTTGGATGCCAATGGTCAGCCTGTTTATCCGATTGTCATCAGTCTGGCTTCCGAGGCGGTCACGGACGATGAAGCCGCGCAACTGACGAATTACGTTGCCGCTGGCGGATTCCTCTTTGTGGGTTCGTCGGCGTTCACCCGTTATCCCGATGGTACCACGCGCTCGAATTTTGCGATGGCCGATGAGATGGGAGTGAACATGATCAACCCCGCCCTGACGAATTGGGTTTACGACACCGTTTTCTCGAAAGTCACTGACCACCGGCTTGTCAGCCAGATTCCGTCCGGGAACGCTTGGTTGGGAGATTCCAATGTCCTCCGAAGAAATCGCAGTGCCGCCGGTGGACTTTTTGTTTGGGCCTTTGTTGGGTGAACTGCCCTATCTTGCCTGGCAAGTTCAAGCGAGCAGCGCGACCGTGATTGCCAACGCAGACGATTCGCCGTACCTCACGGTAAAACAATATGGCAAAGGCTATTTCATTTACATTGCAGCCATGCAACCCGTGATCGGACATGGTGGCTTTGCTCCCAGCACTTATTCTTACACCATGTTCCGGAATGCCATTGAATGGGCATTTGAATCCGTGAACCGGCCCATTGCCAAGCTCAGCCCGTGGCCGTACCAATACAACGCGGCGATTAATTTCCGCCACGATATGGAAGCAATCCCGGCGAGAATCAATGCCATCGAAGGGTCTGCCCAATATGAAGCGTGCGTGGGGTCAGAGGAGATTATTATTTCTGCACCGGAGCGTTGCGGGAGGATTATGATCCAACCGATCAGACCGCCGAGATTGCCAGTTTGCAGCGGGCGGTTGCAAACGATGGGGCGATGGTTAGTTCGCACAATGGCGGGTTGACAAACATCTATCCATTCGATCCGTCGCTGGACGTCGTGGAAACGATTTATCCCAGCCTTGCCAATTGGTACACGGACCTCAGCCCGTTTTATGATGATCAACCCCCACTCATGCTTAACGATTATGAGTATTGGCACTGGGGCCCGGACGAAGCGCTCAAAGCCACCAATATTCCCCCCGGCTACACAGACGCGTTGGAATATTCCTTTGTCTCAATCTCCAATTCATTTGTGGATCTTGCAGGATGGGGATTGACCGGTGGAAGTAGTATCCGCTCTTGGGCGGCCCCGGGCTTCAATGCCAATCATGAAACCTCCAAGCAAGTCATCGAAGAATTGGGAATCAAAACATCCGGAGAAGAAAAACTCGGTCCGTTCCCGCATTGGACGCTGTCAACGGAAACCCCGGACAAAACGTATCCATTTGTGAGTATCGGGGTGAGCGAATTGTATATCGGCGCGGACCTCGCGCAATCCATGGAAAATGGACACACCGTCGCGAGTGTTGATGCCTTGGTGGACTTTTATTACAGCATGGGCGGACTCATCAATCTTTACTCGCATGCTTCCTCGGCGGGGAACGCACAACTTCCCACACAGCCGCAAGAATATGTCAACTACAGCTTGAACGCGACCTTGCATCCGAGGCTGTGGGCCACGAATGCGGAGGGGATTTATTATTGGTGGGTCGCGCGTTCCAATGCTCACATCAGCTCCGACTTCACGACCAATGGGAATCAGTCCATTGCAATAATCTCAATCACCGGTGCGACCGATCCAAATACTGCAGTCGAGATTCTGGTTCCAAGCGCTGCGTATGCAGGACTCCAAGTTTATACCAATGGCATTCAGACCGACACGAACTACTATCGAGTCAATGGCCAGTTGGTCAGAATCTTGGTCGGAAACACCGTGACCAATGCTGAAATCAGCTACACACTGTCACCCACAGCTTCGGATGATTATTACGTTACACGGGGGGGAACGACTTTAACGGTCACGGCACCGGGCGTGTTGAGCAACGACGAGGCAGGTTCAGGTGGAAGTCTGACGGCGGAAGAAATAAGCGGACCAACGGGAGGCACGTTGGTGTTGAATTCGGATGGTTCTTTCGTTTACACACCAACGAACGGCTTTTTGGGGATGGACAGTTTCACCTACCAAGCGGGCAATGGCGTGACAAATTCCAATCCGGCGACCGTCCTCATCATGGTTCTTCCGCCCGATGCTTTCTTATATGACGATTTCACGCGTCCGGCGACCTATACCAACTCGCTCTGGCCTTGGATTGTGGAGGACGGTTTATGGTCGTTGACGGGCGGGGTGTTGACGGGTCAGGACACTCCGGTTCCGACTACAGGTTATGATCACGCCTACATTAACAACACCAACTGGACCGATTACACGGTTCAGGCACGGATAAAGTTTGATTCGACGAATGATTGGGGCGGTGGCATCAGCGGACGATTGGATCCGAGCACCGGCGCGCGATACGCCGCGTGGGTCTATCCGGAAGGGTCCGGTGGCGGATCGTCGGTGTTGAAGCTCTTCAAGTTTGAAGGGTGGTCAACTTTAAGCGGCACACCGATGGTACAGGTGAGTTTGCCGGGTGTGGGCACCGATTGGCATACCCTGGCAATGAGTTTTCAGGGGACAAACATTTCCGTGTATTACGACGGCATTCAGGTGATCAGTACCGCCGATGCCAACTTCGACGCGGTCGGACCGTTCTTGAGCGGCGGGATAACCGCGGAGTTAGGAACGGTTGGAACGGTGTACACGCTCACTTTTGACGATGTGATCGTGAGCGCCTTGCCAATCGTTGCTGGCAACGATAGCTACAGCACGATCGAAGATACAACCTTGACAGTAACCGCGCCGGGCGTGTTGGGCAACGATAGCGGCGGTGCCGGGAGTTTGACGGCGGTGTTGGTGAGCGGAACGGCAAATGGCAATTTGAATCTCAATGCGGACGGCTCGTTTACCTACACGCCAACGAACAACTTTTTGGGAACGGACAGTTTCACCTACGAGGCCAGTGACGGACAGACAAACTCCAACATCGCAACAGTTACCATCACAGTTACAATCGCTTCGTTTGTAGCCAATGACGATGGATACAGTGTCGGACAGGGCACAACCCTGACCGTGCCGGCCCCGGGGGTGTTCACCAACGACGTGAGCACTGGAACGGGTTGGACCGCGACATTGGTTGACGGAACGGCAGACGGCACGCTGAATCTGAATGCAGACGGTTCATTCAATTACACGCCAACGAATAATTTCGTCGGCGATGGATGGCTTCACTTATCAAGCGGGTAATGGACAGACCAACTCGAACATCGCTGCAGTGGGCATCATGGTCCTGCCACCCGGCGACTTCTTTTACGATGATTGCGCGCGGTCGGGGGTGAGTTACAAACTCACTTTGGCCTTGGATTGTGGAGGATGGTTTGTGGTCGTTGACGAACGGCGTTTTGAATGGCGAGCAGGTTGCCATTCCGGCCGGTGGTTACAGTCATGCGTACATCAACAACACCAACTGGACCGACTACGCCGTGCAAGGACGAATTCAATTTCCTCCAGCAGCCGGAATACGTGGCGGCGGCATCAGCGGACGATTGGATCCGACTACCGGAGCGCGTTATGCGGTATGGGTCTATCCGGAAGGATCTCTCGGAGCATCAGCGGTCCTCAGTCTGATCAAATTCGCGGATTGGGCCGGTTCATCGCTCACCGTGATGGAAACAATGAATTTGCCTGACGTGGGAACGAATTCGCACATTGTCGAACTGGCTTTCCAAAGCACCAACATTGCCGTGTATTTTGATGGAGTTCAAGAGTTCACGACAACCGATGATAATGCAGGAGGAATTCCAGCCTTTACACGCGGCGGGATTACTGCGGAATTGGGAACGGTTGGAATAGACTATACGGTGAGTTTTGACGATGTAATCGTCAGACCATTGGTGGCCGATGACACCTATGTTGCGGGCAAGGACATAACACTGACGGTGACTGCGCCGGGAGTATTGACTAACGATACGGGCGTATATGGAAACAGTCTGACGGCGACTGCGGTGAGCGGGCCGACAAATGGCAACTTAACCCTCAATTCCGATGGGTCGTTCAGTTACACGCCAACCAACGACTTTGTTGGGACCGACAGTTTTGTTTACCAGGCGAACGACGGTACAGTCAACTTGGGCACAGCGACAGTAACGATTACGGTCAACAATGTGAACCAGGCGACCGTGACGCTGGGGAATTTGAGCCAGGTGTATGATGGGAGCGCGAAGAGCGCGAGTGCGACGACGGTGCCGCCGGGATTGACAGTCACATTGACCTACAACGGGAGTGTGAACGCGCCGACCAATGCGGGGAGTTATCAAGTGATCGGTACGGTGGTGGATGCCAATTACGCCGGGTCAGCGACCAACACGCTGGTGATCAACAAGGCGACGCCGAGCGCGACGCTGACGGTGAACAATTCGCCTGTGGACTATGACGCTGCGGGCCAGTCGGCGGGTGTGGTGGTTTCGACCAGTTCGGTGGGTGGCTCTGTGGCGAACATTCTGACGGGCGGTGCGGCGAGCCAGACGGTGGTGGGGACGTATGCGGTGACGGCGAGCTTCGTGCCGACGGACACCAACTACAACACGCTGAATGGGCTGTCGGCGGGGAATTTTGTGATCAACAAGGCGACGCCGACGGCGACGTTGTCGGTGAACAATTCGCCGGTGTTCTATAACGCCGCGGGCCAGTCGGCGAATGTGGTGGTATCGACCAGTTCTGTGGGTGGCTCTGTGGCGAACATTCTGACGGGCGGTGCGGCCAGCCAGACGGTGGCGGGGACGTATGTAGTGACGGCGGACTTTGTACCGGGCGACACGAACTACAACACGCTGACCGGACTGTCGGCGGGAGGCTTTGTGATCAACAAGGTGACGCCGACGGCGACGTTGACGGTGAACAATTCGCCGGCGGTGTATGACGGCACGGCCCAGTCGGCGAATGTGGTGGTATCGACCAGTTCGGTGGGTGGCTCTGTGGCGAACATCCTGACGGGGGGTGCGGCCAGCCAGACGGCGGCGGGGACGTATGGGGTGACGGCGGACTTTGTGCCGACGGACACGAACTACAACACGCTGACCGGACAGTCGGCGGGAGACTTTGTGATCAACAAGGCGACGCCGGCGTTCACGGGATTGAGTTCCCTGACGAACAACTACGGGGTGATGAGCCTCATTTTGACCGGGGAACTGAGTGCGGGTGATCCGGTGTATCCGGCCAACGGGGATGCGGTGAGCGCGACCATCAACGGATTGACCGTCAGCGGGACGGTAACCAACGACACGGGCGGGTTCTGGATCAACTACAACGATCCGTCCTTGAGCACCAATGGGGTGAGCGGCTCGCCTTACACGATCACGTATAACTACGCGGGCAATGACGCGGTGAGCATGGGCACGGCGTCCGACAGCAGCACCACGCTGACGATCGAGCCAACGACGCCGGTGTTGACGTTGGTGGCCAGTGGGATCACCTACGGCCAGACGCTGGCGGCATCGAGCCTGGACGGCAGCGCGGCGACGAATGCGGAGAACAGCGCGCAAGTGACGGGTGGATTTGCCTTTGAGGACGACACGATCGCGCCGAATGCGGGGACGACGAACGTGTCGGTGATCTTCACGCCGGAGGACACGGTGGATTACAATATGGTGACCAACGCGGTGAGTGTGAGTGTGGACAAGGCGATGCCGAGCGCGACGCTGACGGTGAACAATTCGCCGGTGGACTATGACGCTGCGGGCCAGTCGGCGGGTGTGGTGGTATCGACCAGTTCTGTGGGTGGCTCTGTGGCGAACATCCTGACGGGCGGTGCGGCGAGCCAGACGGTGGTGGGAACGTATGCGGTGACGGCGGACTTTGTGCCGGATGACACGGCGAACTACAACACGCTGCCCGGACTGCCAGCGGGAGACTTTGTGATCAATGCGGCGACGCCGAGCGCGACGCTGTCGGTGAACAATTCGCCGGTGTTCTATAACGCCGCGGGCCAGTCGGCGGGTGTGGTGGTATCGACCAGTTCGGTGGGTGGCTCTGTGGCGAACATATTGACGGGCGGTGCGGCGAGCCAGACGGTGGCGGGGACGTATGTAGTGACGGCGGACTTTGTGCCGGGCGACACGAACTACAACACGCTGACCGGACTGTCGGCGGGAGACTTTGTGATCAACAAGGTGACGCCGACGGCGACGTTGACGGTGAACAATTCGCCGGCGGTGTATGACGGGACGGCCAAGTCGGCGAGTGTGGTGGTATCGACCAGTTCGGTGGGTGGCTCTGTGGCGAACATCCTGACGGGCGGTGCGGCGAGCCAGACGGCCGCAGGGACGTATGGGGTGACGGCGGACTTTGTGCCGACGGACACGAACTACAACACGCTGACCGGACAGTCGGCGGGAGACTTTGTGATCAACAAGGCGACGCCGGCGTTCACGGGATTGAGTTCCCTGACGAACAACTACGGGGTGATGAGCCTCATCTTGACCGGGGAACTGAGTGCGGGTGATCCGGTGTATCCGGCCAACGGGGATGCGGTGAGCGCGACGATCAACGGATTTACCGTCAGCGGGACGGTGACCAACGACACGGGCGGGTTCTGGATCAACTACAACGATCCGTCGTTGAGCACCAATGGGGTGAGCGGCTCGCCCTATACAATCACGTATAACTACGCGGGCAATGACGCGGTGAGCATGGGCACGGCGTCCGACAGCAGCACCACGCTGACGATCGTGCCAACGACGCCGGTGTTGACACTGGTGGCCAGTGGGATCACCTACGGTCAGACGCTGGCGGCATCGAGCCTGGACGGCAGCGCGGCGACGAATGCGGAGAACGCCGCGGCAGTATCTGGCGGCTTTGCCTTTGAGGACGACACGATCGCGCCCAACGCGGGGACGACGAATGTGTCGGCGATCTTCACGCCGGATGACGCGGTGGATTACAATATGGTGACCAACGCGGTGAGTGTGACTGTGGACAAGGCGATGCCGAGCGCGACGCTGACGGTGAACAATTCGCCGGTGGACTATGACGCTGCGGGCCAGTCGGCGGGTGTGGTGGTATCGACCAGTTCTGTGGGTGGCTCTGTGGCGAACATTCTGACGGGCGGTGCGGCGAGCCAGACGGTGGTGGGAACGTATGCGGTGACGGCGGACTTTGTGCCGGATGACACGGCGAACTACAACACGCTGCCCGGACTGCCAGCGGGTGACTTTGTGATCAATGCGGCGACGCCGAGCGCGACGCTGTCGGTGAACAATTCGCCGGTGTTCTATAACGCCGCGGGCCAGTCGGCTACCGTCTTCGTCTCGGCCAGTTCTGTGGGTGGCTCTGTGGCGAACATATTGACGGGCGGTGCGGCGAGCCAGACGGTGGCGGGGACGTATGTAGTGACGGCGGACTTTGTGCCGGGCGACACGAACTACAACACGCTGACCGGACTGTCGGCGGGAGACTTTGTGATCAACAAGGTGACGCCGACGGCGACGTTGACGGTGAACAATTCGCCGGCGGTGTATGACGGGACGGCCAAGTCGGCGAGTGTGGTGGTATCGACCAGTTCGGTGGGTGGCTCTGTGGCGAACATCCTGACGGGCGGTGCGGCCAGCCAGACGGCCGCAGGGACGTATGGGGTGACGGCGGACTTTGTGCCGACGGACACGAACTACAACACGCTGACCGGACAGTCGGCGGGAGACTTTGTGATCAACAAGGCGACGCCGGCGTTCACGGGGTTGAGTTCCCTGACGAACAACTACGGGGTGATGAGCCTCATCTTGACCGGGGAACTGAGTGCGGGTGATCCGGTGTATCCGGCCAACGGGGATGCGGTGAGCGCGACGATCAACGGATTGACCGTCAGCGGGACGGTGACCAACGACACGGGCGGGTTCTGGATCAACTACAACGATCCGTCGTTGAGCACCAATGGGGTGAGCGGCTCGCCCTATACAATCACGTATAACTACGCGGGCAATGACGCGGTGAGCATGGGCACGGCGTCCGACAGCAGCACCACGCTGACGATCGAGCCAACGACGCCGGTGTTGACACTGGTGGCCAGTGGGATCACCTACGGTCAGACGCTGGCGGCATCGAGCCTGGACGGCAGCGCGGCGACGAATGCGGAGAACGCCGCGGCAGTATCTGGCGGCTTTGCCTTTGAGGACGACACGATCGCGCCCAACGCGGGGACGACGAATGTGTCGGCGATCTTCACGCCGGATGACGCGGTGGATTACAATATGGTGACCAACGCGGTGAGTGTGACTGTGGACAAGGCGATGCCGAGCGCGACGCTGACGGTGAACAATTCGCCGGTGGACTATGACGCTGCGGGCCAGTCGGCGGGTGTGGTGGTATCGACCAGTTCTGTGGGTGGCTCTGTGGCGAACATCCTGACGGGCGGTGCGGCGAGCCAGACGGTGGTGGGAACGTATGCGGTGACGGCGGACTTTGTGCCGGATGACACGGCGAACTACAACACGCTGCCCGGACTGCCAGCGGGTGACTTTGTGATCAATGCGGCGACGCCGAGCGCGACGCTGTCGGTGAACAATTCGCCGGTGTTCTATAACGCCGCGGGCCAGTCGGCGGGTGTGGTGGTATCGACCAGTTCGGTGGGTGGCTCTGTGGCGAACATATTGACGGGCGGTGCGGCGAGCCAGACGGTGGCGGGGACGTATGTAGTGACGGCGGACTTTGTGCCGGGCGACACGAACTACAACACGCTGACCGGACTGTCGGCGGGAGACTTTGTGATCAACAAGGTGACGCCGACGGCGACGTTGACGGTGAACAATTCGCCGGCGGTGTATGACGGGACGGCCAAGTCGGCGAGTGTGGTGGTATCGACCAGTTCGGTGGGTGGCTCTGTGGCGAACATCCTGACGGGCGGTGCGGCCAGCCAGACGGCCGCAGGGACGTATGGGGTGACGGCGGACTTTGTGCCGACGGACACGAACTACAACACGCTGACCGGACAGTCGGCGGGAGACTTTGTGATCAACAAGGCGACGCCGGCGTTCACGGGATTGAGTTCCCTGACGAACAACTACGGGGTGATGAGCCTCATCTTGACCGGGGAACTGAGTGCGGGTGATCCGGTGTATCCGGCCAACGGGGATGCGGTGAGCGCGACGATCAACGGATTTACCGTCAGCGGGACGGTGACGAATGATACGGGCGGGTTCTGGATCAACTACAACGATCCGTCGTTGAGCACCAATGGGGTGAGCGGCTCGCCCTATACAATCACGTATAACTACGCGGGCAATGACGCGGTGAGCATGGGCACGGCGTCCGACAGCAGCACCACGCTGACGATCGTGCCAACGACGCCGGTGTTGACACTGGTGGCCAGTGGGATCACCTACGGTCAGACGCTGGCGGCATCGAGCCTGGACGGCAGCGCGGCGACGAATGCGGAGAACGCCGCGGCAGTATCTGGCGGCTTTGCCTTTGAGGACGACACGATCGCGCCCAACGCGGGGACGACGAATGTGTCGGCGATCTTCACGCCGGATGACGCGGTGGATTACAATATGGTGACCAACGCGGTGAGTGTGACTGTGGACAAGGCGATGCCGAGCGCGACGCTGACGGTGAACAATTCGCCGGTGGACTATGACGCTGCGGGCCAGTCGGCGGGTGTGGTGGTATCGACCAGTTCTGTGGGTGGCTCTGTGGCGAACATTCTGACGGGCGGTGCGGCGAGCCAGACGGTGGTGGGAACGTATGCGGTGACGGCGGACTTTGTGCCGGATGACACGGCGAACTACAACACGCTGCCCGGACTGCCAGCGGGTGACTTTGTGATCAATGCGGCGACGCCGAGCGCGACGCTGTCGGTGAACAATTCGCCGGTGTTCTATGATGCCGCGGGCCAGTCGGCGGGTGTGGTGGTATCGACCAGTTCTGTGGGTGGCTCTGTGGCGAACATTCTGACGGGCGGTGCGGCCAGCCAGACGGTGGCGGGGACGTATGTAGTGACGGCGGACTTTGTACCGGGCGACACGAACTACAACACGCTGACCGGACTGTCGGCGGGAGACTTTGTGATCAACAAGGTGACGCCGACGGCGACGTTGTCGGTGAACAATTCGCCGACGGTGTATGACGGCACGGCCCAGTCGGCGAATGTGGTGGTATCGACCAGTTCGGTGAGTGGAAATGTGGCGAACATCCTGACGGGGGGTGCGGCCAGCCAGACGGCGGCGGGGACGTATGGGGTGACGGCGGACTTTGTGCCGACGGACACGAACTACAACACGCTGACCGGACAGTCGGCGGGAGACTTTGTGATCAACAAGGCGACGCCGGCGTTCACGGGATTGACTTCCCTGACGAACAACTACGGGGTGATGAGCCTCATTTTGACCGGGGAACTGAGTGCGGGTGATCCGGTGTATCCGGCCAACGGGGATGCGGTGAGCGCGACGATCAACGGATTGACCGTCAGCGGGACGGTGACCAACGACACGGGCGGGTTCTGGATCAACTACAACGATCCGTCCTTGAGCACCAATGGGGTGAGCGGCTCGCCCTATACAATCACGTATAACTATGCCGGCAATGACGCGGTGAGCATGGGCACGGCGTCTGACGGGAGCACCACGCTGACGATCGAGCCAACGACGCCGGTGTTGACACTGGTGGCCAGTGGGATCACCTACGGCCAGACGCTGGCGGCATCGAGCATGGACGGCAGCGCGGCGACGAATGCGGAGAACAGCGCGCAAGTGACGGGTGGATTTGCCTTTGAGGACGACACGATCGCGCCGAATGCGGGGACGACGAACGTGTCGGTGATCTTCACGCCGGAGGACACGGTGGATTACAATGACGTGACCAACACGGTGACGGTAAGTGTGGGCAAACAGACGCCGCTGGTCTCGACGGCGTTCACGGCGACGGGGATCACGTATGGCCAGACGCTGGCCAGTTCGACGCCCAGCGGCGCGCTGACCAATGCGGCGGGGGCCGCAGTGCCTGGCGGCTTTGCGTTTGCGAACAGCGCGATAGCGCCGAACGCGGGGACGACGAACGTGTCGGTGATCTTCACGCCGACGGACGCGGCGGATTACAACGACGTGACCAACACGGTGACGGTAAGTGTGGGCAAACAGACGCCGGGGGTTTCCACGCCGTTCACGGCGAGTGCGATCACGTATGGCCAGACGCTGGCCAGTTCGACGCCGAGCGGCGCGCTGACCAATGCGGCGGGGGCTGCAGTGCCTGGCGGCTTTGCGTTTGCGAACAGCGCGATAGCGCCGAATGCGGGGACGACGAACGTGTCGGTGATCTTCACCCCGACGGACGCGGCGGATTACAATGACGTGACCAACGTGGTGAGTGTGAGTGTGGGCAAACAGACGCCGGGGGTTTCCACGCCGTTCACGGCGACGGGGATCACGTATGGGCAGACGCTGGCCAGTTCGACGCCGAGCGGCGCGCTGACCAATGCGGCGGGGGCCGCAGTGCCTGGCGGCTTTGCGTTTGCGAACAGCGCGATAGCGCCGAACGCGGGGACGACGAACGTGTCGGTGATCTTCACGCCGACGGACGCGGCGGATTACAACAACGTGACCAACGTGGTGAGTGTGAGCGTGGGCAAACAGACGCCGGGGGTCTCGACGGCGTTTACGGCGACGGGGATCACGTATGGCCAGACGCTGGCCAGTTCGACGCCCGGCGGTGCGCTGACCAATGCGGCGGGGGCTGCAGTGCCCGGTGGCTTTGCGTTTGCGAACAGCGCGATAGCGCCGAATGCGGGGACGACGAACGTGTCGGTGATCTTCACCCCGACGGACGCGGCGGATTACAATGACGTGACCAACGTGGTGAGTGTGAGCGTGGGCAAACAGACGCCGGGGGTTTCCACGCCGTTCACGGCGACGGGGATCACGTATGGGCAGACGCTGGCCAGTTCGACGCCGAGCGGCGCGCTGACCAATGCGGCGGGGGCCGCAGTGCCTGGCGGCTTTGCGTTTGCGAACAGCGCGATAGCGCCGAACGCGGGGACGACGAACGTGTCGGTGATCTTCACGCCGACGGACGCGGCGGATTACAACAACGTGACCAACATGGTGAGTGTGAGCGTGGGCAAACAGACGCCGGGGGTCTCGACGGCGTTTACGGCGACGGGGATCACGTATGGCCAGACGCTGGCCAGTTCGACGCCCGGCGGCGCGCTGACCAATGCGGCGGGGGCTGCAGTGCCTGGCGGCTTTGCGTTTGCGAACAGCGGCGATAGCGCCGAATGCGGGGACGACGAACGTGTCGGTGATCTTCACGCCGACGGACGCGGCGGATTACAACGACGTGACCAACGTGGTGAGTGTGAGCGTGGGCAAACAGACGCCGGGGGTTTCCACGCCGTTCACGGCGACGCGATCACGTATGGCCAGACGCTGGCCAGTTCGACGCCGAGCGGCGCGCTGACCAATGCGGCGGGGGCCGCAGTGCCTGGCGGCTTTGCGTTTGCGAACAGCGCGATCGCGCCGAATGCGGGGACGACGAACGTGTCGGTGATCTTCACGCCGACGGACGCGGCGGATTACAACGACGTGACCAACGTGGTGAGTGTGAGTGTGGGCAAACAGACGCCGGTGGTCTCGACGGCGTTCACGGCGACAGGGATCACGTATGGGCAGACGCTGGCCAGTTCGACGCCGAGCGGCGCGCTGACCAATGCGGCGGGGGCCGCAGTGCCTGGCGGCTTTGCCTTTGCGAACAGCGGGATAGCGCCGAATGCGGGGACGACGAACGTGTCGGTGATCTTCACGCCGACGGACGCGGCGGATTACAACGACGTGACCAACACGGTGACGGTAAGTGTGGGCAAACAGACGCCGGGGGTTTCCACGCCGTTCACGGCGAGTGCGATCACGTATGGCCAGACGCTGGCCAGTTCGACGCCGAGCGGCGCGCTGACCAATGCGGCGGGGGCTGCAGTGCCTGGCGGCTTTGCGTTTGCGAACAGCGCGATAGCGCCGAACGCGGGGACGACGAACGTGTCGGTGATCTTCACCCCGACGGACGCGGCGGATTACAACAACGTGACCAACGTGGTGAGTGTGAGTGTGGGCAAACAGACGCCGGGGGTTTCCACGCCGTTCACGGCGACGGGGATCACGTATGGGCAGACGCTGGCCAGTTCGACGCCGAGCGGCGCGCTGACCAATGCGGCGGGGGCCGCAGTGCCTGGCGGCTTTGCGTTTGCGAACAGCGCGATAGCGCCGAACGCGGGGACGACGAACGTGTCGGTGATCTTCACGCCGACGGACGCGGCGGATTACAACAACGTGACCAACGTGGTGAGTGTGAGCGTGGGCAAACAGACGCCGCTGGTCTCGACGGCGTTCACGGCGACGGGGATCACGTATGGCCAGACGCTGGCCAGTTCGACGCCCAGCGGCGCGCTGACCAATGCGGCGGGGGCCGCAGTGCCTGGCGGCTTTGCCTTTACGAACAGCGGGATAGCGCCGAATGCGGGGACGACGAACGTGTCGGTGATCTTCACGCCGACGGACGCGGCGGATTACAACAACGTGACCAACACGGTGACGGTAAGTGTGGGCAAACAGACGCCGGGGGTTTCCACGCCGTTCACGGCGAGTGCGATCACGTATGGCCAGACGCTGGCCAGTTCGACGCCGAGCGGCGCGCTGACCAATGCGGCGGGGGCTGCAGTGCCTGGCGGCTTTGCGTTTGCGAACAGCGCGATAGCGCCGAACGCGGGGACGACGAACGTGTCGGTGATCTTCACGCCGACGGACGCGGCGGATTACAACAACGTGACCAACGTGGTGAGTGTGAGCGTGGGCAAACAGACGCCGGGGGTCTCGACGGCGTTCACGGCGACGGGGATCACTTATGGCCAGACGCTGGCCAGTTCGACGCCCAGCGGCGCGCTGACCAATGCGGCGGGGGCTGCAGTGCCTGGCGGCTTTGCGTTTGCGAACAGCGCGATAGCGCCGAACGCGGGGACGACGAACGTGTCGGTGATCTTCACGCCGACGGACGCGGCGGATTACAACAACGTGACCAACGTGGTGAGTGTGAGCGTGGGCAAACAGACGCCGGTCGTCTCGACGGCGTTCACGGCGACGGGGATCACTTATGGCCAGACGCTGGCCAGTTCGACGCCCAGCGGCGCGCTGACCAATGCGGCGGGGGCAGCAGTGCCTGGCGGCTTTGCCTTTACGAACAGCGGGATAGCGCCGAATGCGGGGACGACGAACGTGTCGGTGATCTTCACGCCGACGGACGCGGCGGATTACAACAACGTGACCAACACGGTGACGGTAAGTGGGGAAAAGGCCGTGGGCAAACAGACGCCGGGGGTCTCGACGGCGTTCACGGCGACGGGGATCACTTATGGCCAGACGCTGGCCAGTTCGACGCCCAGCGGCGCGCTGACAATGCGGCGGGGGCTGCAGTGCCTGGCGGCTTTGCCTTTGCGAACAGCGGGATAGCGCCGAACGCGGGGACGACGAACGTGTCGGTGATCTTCACGCCAACGGACGCGGCGGATTACAATGACGTGACCAACACGGTGAGTGTGACGGTCACCAAGGCCATCCCGAACGTGACGGCTTGGCCGACGGCCAGTGCGATCATCTACGGGCAGACGCTGGCCTCCTCGACTCTGACTGGTGGGTCAGCAACGCCGGTGGGTAGTTTTGACTGGACCATGCCGTCCACGGCGCCCGGCACCGGCACGGCCTCGCAAAGTGTAACCTACACACCGACCGACACGGCCGATTACAGGTACGACTAACTACACGGTGAGTGTGACGGTGATGGCTCCACCCATGATTGATTCCATCAGCATCTCCAACGGCACCGCCACGATTATTTGGGATGCCGTGATGGGACACAATTATCGTTTGCAGTACACAGAAGATTTGACTGATACCAATTGGATTGACGTGTCGCCAGACGTGCCGGCCAATGGATCGACGGCTGTGCAGTTCGATATAATTGGGACTTCGCCTCAGCGGTTTTATCGGATTCTTCTCGTCCAGTGAGGTGGATGAGTTGCAACGATGTGGGCAATTTGACAGGAACTGCGAGGTTGTTAATAACCGTCGCGAAGTAGTGGTATGCAAATAAATGTTCTTGAATACTTCGAGAAGGGGGCTTTGCTCTGGTCCCGGACAAGGTCGCTGTCAGGGAACAGGGTCGCGATTACACGTTCGGAGAGGTCGAACGGTTCGCCAAAAATTGCGCGGCTTTGATTCTCAAGCGAATCTCTGCTGTAAATCAGCCGGTGGCGGTGTTTCTTCCGAAAAGCGCTCAGACGATTATTACCGACCTCGGCATTCTTTACAGCGGAAACTGCTATGCCAATCTCGACATCAAATCTCCGCCGCAGCGGCTTAAGAGCATTCTTCAAAATCTCAACGCCAGCGTCATCATCACCTCGGCGGCTTGCGCTGCGACATTGCGAGCGCTTGATGTTTCGGAAGGACAACTGTTGCTCGTGGACGAAGCGATGACATCGGAAGTGATTTATGACAACTCGGTATTGCTGGAACGGCTCGATTTGGTGATAGACACTGATCCACTTTGTATAATCCACACTTCCGGTTCGACCGGCGTGCCGAAGGGCGTGGCGTTGAATCATCGAAGCATGATTGATTTCATGGACTGGGTTTTTGGACGCCTTTCGCTGGACGGGAGCGAAGTCATCGGGAGCCTGTCTCCATTTTACTTCGACATCTACACGCTCGAACTTTATCTCTGCCTCGCCAAAGGCGCCGCGCTGGTCATCATTCCCGAACAGTGTGCGGCATTCCCAGCTAAACTTGTTGAGTTTATGGCCGCCCAAAAGATCAATTTTATTTTCTGGGTGCCGACGATCATGGTGAACATTGCAAATCAAGATTTGTTCGCGAAGTGGAAGCTTGAGAGTCTGAAGAAGGTGTTGTTTGCCGGCGAAGTGTTTCCGACCAAGCATCTCAATTATTGGCGGCGCCACTTGCCCGGAGTCATGTTCGTCAACCTCTACGGCCCCATCGAAATCAGCGTTGACTGCACTTATTTCATCGTGGATCGTGACTTTGCGGACGACGAGAAATTGCCGATTGGTTTCCCATGCCGAAACACCGACATCCTGATCCTTAACGAGCAAAACCAGCCGGCCACGGTGGATGAACCGGGCGAGCTTTGTGTACGCGGAAGTTCGCTTGCGTTGGGCTATTGGAATAATCCGGAAAGGACTGCGAAAGCGTTCGTCCAGAATCCGCTTAATTCGCATTATCCCGAACCGATCTATCGGACAGGCGACCTCGTTTATCGGAACAATCGCGGCGAGATCATGTTCATGGGGCGAAAGGATTTTCAGATCAAACATCTCGGCTATCGAATCGAACTTGGCGAAATTGAACACGCGGTGCTCCAAGTGGACGGTATCCGCAATTGCTGTGTCGTCTATAACCAGAACCAGAAAGAAATCATTCTGTACTACGAAAGCGACAAGGAATTATCTCCGGCATTCATCCGTGAGCAGCTGTCGGCTTCGCTGCCGAAATATATGTTGCCGACGGTATTCAAGTGGATGGAACTCATGCCGCGAAATCCGAACGGCAAAATTGACCGTCAACAACTTGCTTTTGCTGTGACGTGAATCGTAATGAGTCCGATTTGCACAGTCACAGAGGTGTTTGATGCCATTCAGCAGGCAAAGGCAGAAGCGTCCGCTTTCTGCGCGAATTTTTTTCCAGGTCAGCAAAAGCTTGAAGGATGGATCGCCCACAATGAATTGTTTGCCGAATTCCGCGATGGAGTGGTGTTCTTTTTCAGAAAAGACCGTGACTTCTGGCATTTGTATTTCTGTGCGTCAAACATGGCATCGCTGCGACATGAAATTGCCGCTTTGCCATGCCTGAAGACGGAGATGGTTACGGTCGATCTTGTCGGAAACAAAGCCGCGGTGGGCGAATTGCTGTCGCCGTTTGAATCGGAAGAATTCCGATGTTACACGCGACTTTACCGAATGGCCAGGACGAATATAAACGTGTCGCAGCAATCTGCTGCCGCTGCCGCAAAGGTGATTTATGCGGACAAAACGGATTGTCCCGCTATCTTCGATTTGCTGTGTCATTCGTTTAATCGTTACGCCGAACAACTTCCAATGCTTTACGAAATTGAATCAGCAGTCGAGAGACGCCAGATTTTGGTGGTCAAGAGCGGAAGATCGCTGGCAGGTCTGCTGTTCTTCGAGACCCAAGGTTTTACTTCAACGATCCGCTATTGGCTCGTTGTTGAGCAATTTCGGGCATTGCGTTTAGGTTCGGCGTTGATGCAGTACTACTTTGCGTCTCAAAAGACAGTTCGACGTTTTGTCCTGTGGGTCATCTCCGACAATGCGAACGCCATCGAGAAGTATCGGCATTATGGCTTCACACCTGACGGGTTGGTTGACCACGTTCTGGTGAACAAGACGGTTCGTTTATGAAAACAATCGTTGAGATTTTGAAGGAAATCCGTCCTGAATTCGACTTCGCAGTCAGTAGTGATTTTATCGCTGACGGCATGCTTGATTCCTTTGATGTTGTTACGCTCGTCGCGGCGCTGGACAAAAATTACGGCATTTCCATCAATGGTGTGGACATCGTGCCGGAGAATTTCAAAAACACGCAGGCGATTGAAGCGCTCCTCCGCAAAAACGGAGCCAAGTTATGAACTTCGTTTTTCATCGAAAGCGAATATCCGGCATTCTCGTCGTTGTGCCTGCCCGCGAGCAGTCCTTCGTCGAGGAGATGAAAAATTTCAATTTTCCGGAGTCGCGCTCACTCAAGCTCAAGGAAGTCATGGGCTATGACAAGCACCGCCTGGTCGAGCCGGGCGTGTGCGTGTCTGATTTGGCGGTATTCGGCATGGAGCACCTGTTCAAGAATGGGTTGCTTCGTCGTGATGAAATTGATGCCTTGATTCTTGTCACGCAGTCGCCGGACTATTTCATGCCGCCGACCAGCAATGTCATTCAAGGACGGCTTGGATTGAAACAAGATTCATTTTGCATGGACATCAGTCAGGGTTGTGCGGGATATGTGATTGGGCTGATCCAGGCGTTCCTGCTGCTGGAGCAGGAATGCATCAAAAAAGTGGTGTTGATCAACGCAGACGTGCTCAGTCGGAAAACCTCTCCAAAGGATCGCAACAGCTACCCTCTGGTCGGTGATGCTGCCTCCATCACAATTGTGGAGCGCGACACCAAGGATTCGGTCATCCACGCGAATCTCAAAATGGACGGGACGCGAAATGGGGTTTTGATGATTCCTGCGGGTGGGTTTCGCCTGCCATCGTCGCCCGAAACCGCTGTGTTGGAAGATGTGGGTGACAACAACCTTCGCGCCAAGGATCATCTCCGCATGGATGGCTCTGCCGTCTTCAATTTTGTGCAGATGGAGGTGCCGCCAATGATTGAAAGCCTGCTGGCATTTGCCGGCGCTTCGATGGACTCGGTGGACTACTTTTTCTGCCATCAGGCAAACCGTTTCATGGTTCAGAAGCTGGCAGATAAAATAAAAGTGCCCTATGCCAAGATGCCCAGCAACGTTGTGGAACACTTTGGCAACAGCAGTGGTGTGACGATTCCGCTCGTCATTGCGTTCAATTTGCAGGAACGATTGCTAAGGGAACGATTACGCGTTTGCCTGGCAGGATATGGTGTGGGGTTGACTTGGGGTTCAATGCTATTAAATTTGGGCACGGTCGATTTCAACACCATAATCGAAAACCAATAAATACCATGGATAAAAACGGACTCTATCAAAAGCTGGCGGAAATTCTAGACATTGAAGAAGTGAAGCCGGAAAGCGGTACTCGCCGACTTCGACGAGTGGGACTCCCTGGCAGGACCTTTCGGTTCTGGCAATGGCCGATTCAAAATATGGGGTGATGTTGCGGGCCGACGAGATCCGATCCGTAGTCACTGCAGCCGACCTGGCAAACTTGGTGGAATCCAAACAGAAATGAGTGTCATGGCCATCGCAACATTCTCGCACCTGCCTCGGCTAAAACCTGTTGCGATGAGTTTGTCATCCATTGGGATGATTGAAAGACGCGCATGAAATGCATTTTCAAAAATAAGAGAATCAGTTCGGTTCTCTCGGTGGTGCCGAAGGAGGAATATCGTTTTGATGATGAATATCCCATTTTCAAGTTGACGGCGGAAAAGGCAAGGCGGTTCAAGAAAATGATGAGTCTGGATCGTCACCGCATCGCGCCAGCCGATGTGTGTTCTTCAGACCTTTGTGTGTATGGCGTGCAACGACTGTTGAACGAAGGGACATTGAAGAAGGATGAAATCGGCGCTTTGATTTTTGTCTCTCAAACACCGGACTACATCATGCCAGCCACCAGCAATGTGATCCATGGCAGGCTTGGATTGGGGCACGATGTGATTTGTCTCGACATCAATCAGGGCTGTTCCGGTTTTCTGATCGGGTTGATGCAGGCTTTTCTGCTTTTGGAAATCCCGGCGCTTCGCAAGGTGGTTCTTTTGAATGGCGACACCGGCAGCAAGCAGATAGACAAGTGTAATCGCATTACCTATCCACTGTCGGGTGACGCGGGCTCAGTAGCCGTGATTGAGCGCTGTGAAGCAGAGAACCCCATTTATATGGACGTGAAGAATGACGGCTCGCGGCACAAGGCGATCATGATTCCAGCCGGCGCCTATCGAATGCCCTCATCGCCTGAGACGTTGAAGAAACAGGAAGTTGAGGAAGGAGTGGTGCTGAATTTGGAACATGTTCACATGGATGGAGCGGCCATTTTCAACTTCACAATGAAGGATGTCCCGCCGCAGATTGAAGAAATTCTTGCTTACTCCGGCGATACGCGGGACTCGATCGAGTATTTTCTGTTTCATCAGCCGAATCCTTTCATCCTGAAAGAGATGGCTGACAAGATGAAGATTCCGCAGGCCAAACTGCCCAATAACATCGTGAGTATTTATGGCAATTGCAGTTCGGTGACGATTCCGTTGAACATTGGATTGAATTGCGGCGAGCGATTGCTACGGGAAAAACTGCGTGTGTGTTTTTCCGGGTTTGGCGTCGGGCTCACTTGGATTTCGATGGTCATGGACTTGGGCCCTTTGGCGACCTGCAAGATTGTCGATTACGAAGTCGCATGAATCAACCATCTCCAGCCTCAAAAAGAGATTTTGTGCAAGATCGTGTAACGTTTGATTCGAAAATGTCCCAACACAACTCCAGCCATTACGACTTTGTTTCGGATGTCTGGCATGTGATCTTTGGGGAGAATTTTCACGCCGGTTATTTCAAGCGTCCCGACGAAAGCTACAGCATCGCCACGAATAATTTAACGGAAGAGATGGCTTCTTTGGGCCGTTTCTGGAACGAAACGAAGGTGCTGGACGTCGGGTGCGGTATCGGTGGTCCAGCCACCTTCCTGCATGAGAAATTTGGATGCCACGTTCATGGAATCACCATCAGCGAGAAGGGGACACAGATTGCCAATGAATCTGCGAGACAAAAAGGTTACAGTTCCCACCTGAAATTTACGGTGGCCGACGCCACGAACAACAAACTGCCGGATGAATCTTATGACATGGTCTGGGGCATGGAATCGTTCCATCTGATGGACGACAAGACCAAGGTGTTCGCTGAATGTTATCGCGTCTTGAAGCGGGGTGGGCAGTTGTTGCTTTGTGACAACATGGCGGGAAACCGAAGGCTTTCCGATGCGGAGGTTGTTGCCCATTACAAGGAGCTTCGCATGTTGGAAAGGGTTTTTGGGAAAATGCGAAATGAAACCCTTGCCGGCTATGAATCCTTCGCCAAAGCCGCTGGATTCAAGGAGATCGTTTGCCGGGACATCACTGAACAGACGATGCCATTGACAATCCAGCATCTCCAGAACAAGGTAAAATCGCAATATCAGGAACTGGTGGAACTTTCATCGAAACAGTATGTCGATGATTTTTTGAGCATGTGCAAGAGTTGGGACCACTTCAACCGCTTGGGTGTCATATCCTACGGTTTACTCAGAGGAATCAAACCTGCTGAAAAATGCGTCACGCAGCAGAATTGACTTGGACTGCGATGCTATGGGTGAGACCTATACACTGATCACCGGCGCTGCATCGGGCTTTGGCCGGAGTATTGCTCAAAAATTCGCCTCTCAACGGAAACTCCTTTTGGCGGACATAAATGCGCAGAAACTTGAAGCCACAAGGAGCGCATGTAAAACTCCGGAGCAACATCTGTTATGGGTGCGGGACTTGAGTCAATCGAACGGGATCGGTGAAGAATTGGCGTCATTGTTGATCAAAAAAAACGTCACCATCGAACACTACGTTCACTCGGCGGGCATCGGGGGAATTCAAATGGCACGCGCCTTCGAAATGACGTTTGTGACCCGGCTGTTCAATGTAAATCTCTTTTCGGCCATCGAAATTATTCGACCGCTGACTCAAAAACGAGTGAACAAGGGGGCGCTGCGAAGTATCACCTTCATTTCTGCCCTTGCCAGCCGGTTGGGAGGTAAGGGTTATTCGGCTTACGCTGCGAGCAAAGGCGCGGTGAATGCGATGTCTCTTTCTCTGGCGGTGGAGCTTGCGCCGACGGTTCGCGTCAATGCAGTTTTGCCGGCCGATATCGAAACAGAAATGAGCAAAGAGTATTTTGCCAATCCAGAATTCGTGGCGTCCATGAAGGCAATTCATCCACTGGGATTGGGCCGGCCTGAAGATGTTGCAAATGCCGTGGAGTTTCTCACGTCCGACCGCGCTCGCTGGATCACGGGACAGGAGATTGTCGTGGACGGCGGCAGATTAGCGCGAAAATCTCCTTTATCCTGAAAGCGATTACAAACCCGTGCGTATGGTTGAGACTTACACATTGATTACTGGCGCCGCTTCTGGCTTTGGCCGGAGCATCGCACAGAGGCTTGCTCCTCATCGTAACCTCATCCTTGCCGGCAGGAACACGGAGAAACTGGAGGCCGTGCGGAAAACATTGGAAGGTTCTGAGCGGCATCTTTTGTGGGTGCGGGATTTGAATCAGTTGAATGGGATCGGCGAAGAATTGGCTTCGTTTCTGATTACAAAAGGTATTGGGATTGACCATTTCATTCATTCGGCGGGTGCCGGAGGTACCCAGCTTGCGCGCGCCACGGAGATGGCATTTGTGGCCCGATTGTTCAATGTGAATCTGTTCTCCACGATGGAAATTATCCGGCCACTGGTGCAGAAAAAGGTGAACAAAGGGGCGTTGAAAAGCATTACCTTCATTTCCAGCATCGCGACCCGGGTCGGGGCAAGCGGTTATTTCATTTACGCGGCGAGCAAAGGCGCGGTGAATGCAATGTGCCTTTCACTTGCCGTGGAACTCGCCCCGGCGGTTCGCGTTAATGCCGTATTGCCTGGGATCGTCGAAACACAGATGACAAAGGAGTTTTTCACCAATCGAGACTTCGGGGCATTTTATCCTCTGGGTTTTGGACGCCCGAAGGACATAGCAAATACTGTGGAATTTCTGGTGTCCGAACGTGCCCGCTGGATCACCGGGCAGGAGATCGTTGTGGATGGCGGCAGGTCTGTTTTTTCTCCAACGCCGCAGGAATATGAAGCGGGCAAAGCAGCGGTGAACAGCGTTCCACCTGCTTCGCCGTCTTGTTGACGCTGGAACGAGTTGACTTGTGCAGTTGATTTTCGCATCGAAAGTTAAAAAAGAATTCCGTGAAGCGGTGGAGAATTTGTTCTTTATGAATCCCCGCCAGTATCGGGTTCGGGGTGACATCGTCGCCGCATTGGAAGAATACGGTTACCCCCGGCTGGAAGAGAAAGATGGAAACATTTACCTTCGCGTTGGGGACAAGGATGTTCAAACACTTTTCGCGTTTGATGACAGTCGAACGGGCGGCGATCCGGTCGGTGTGGTGATGTTCCTGCGCAACTCGCCCAGCGAGATTGTTATCGTACATATTGCGGTGCATCCCGACTATGCCCTTCAGGGTCGGCGCGCGGGATTGGGGTTGGGGCTGGCATTGGTTGAAGAGGTAAAAAAAATAGCCTCCCAGATCGTGGGTGTGCAGAAGGTTACGTTTTACTACCGGCAAGAAGTCGTGATACGACTTTGAGCCTTCAACGACTGCTGGTCATGAAGTTTACAAACACGCTGAAGTCGAAAAGTTTTGCTGCTTTGAGCGAATGATCATTGATACCTAGGAGATTATGCAACATTCACTTCATGCAGAGGGTTTTGGCATACGCCTTCGTCCGGTTCGAATGGAGGACGCGGCATTTATCGTATGGCTCAGGAATTTAGATTATGTAAAGGGTCGAGTTGGCGACTCGGCGACAGATGTAGCCGGCCAGAAGGCCTGGCTGGAAAAATATTTCGCGCGCGAAGGCGATTATTATTTTATTGCCGAGACACTTGGGGAAATCCCGTTGGGCACGCAAGGCATTTACGATGTGCGAGGAACCAGTGGCGAGAAGGGACGGGTCGTTATGCGTCCGGAAATACTGGCGGGACTGCTTGCTGGAATATTGACGACGGACCTGGCCTTTGAAACATTGGGAATGACCGAATTAACAAGCACCGTAGTGTCAACCAATCGCGAAGTTCTTTCCATTCACCGAAAGACTGGATTCAAACAGGTCGGAATCCTGCGAGCGGGTCAGGTCATCGGTGGCAAGCCGGTGGATTTGGTGCAATATCATATCACGGCGGAAGAGTGGTTCAAAGCACGTGATAACCTGTTGCCCATGGCTTGCTTTGCTGAAACCCTGGTGCGTGATTGGGAAAAAAAACAGCTTGGCAGGACCCAACCTTGGGATGAACTCAAAATGTAACTGGTGTCTTAACACACTTTTTTGACCGGCGGCATCGGTGCGCTCGGCCGATGCTCAAATTCCTGTTGTGAACGTCAACAGATTCAAAATCAAAGCTTGCAGGAGAGCGGAACAATTACTTAGCTGATTATCATTATGGAATTAAGCCAATGTCGTATTATTGATTTGCCAAAGATTGCGGACCCTCGTGGCAACCTGACATTCATCGAAGGAGGACGACACATTCCATTTGCCATTAAACGGGTATTTTATCTTTACGATGTGCCCGGCGGGGCAGAGCGTGCCGGACATGCCTTGAGGACGTGCCACCAATTCCTGATTGCCATGTCGGGCAGCTTCGATGTGGTGGTGTATGATGGAAAGAACAAGGAACGTTTTCATCTGAATCGTTCTTATTATGGATTACACCTGCCTCCAATGATCTGGCGAGAGATGGATAACTTTTCTTCCGGTTCAGTGTGTCTCGCGCTCGCATCGGAGCACTATGACGAAAAAGATTATTTCCGGGATTATCGTGAATATCTCCGTGTCATGGGAGGGGCGGGCGTGTGAAGGTGCCGTTTCTGGATTTTGTTGGACCGTATGATGAATTGAAAGTCGAACTCGACGAGGCCTACTCACGCTTCATGCGTTCAGCCTGGTATATTTTAGGCAAAGAGGTCGAGGCATTCGAGCAGGAATTTGCCGATTACTGCGGGGTCAAACACTGCGTTGGCGTTGGCAATGGCCTTGAGGCTTTGCATCTTACTTTGCGTGCCTACGGCATCGGAGAAAACGATGAGGTCATCGTTCCATCAAACACCTACATCGCCACGTGGCTCGCGGTTTCATATGCAGGCGCGACGCCTGTGCCCGTCGAGCCGGATTTCAAAACCTTTAACATTGACCCTGCCCGGATCGAAGCGGCTATTACACCCAAGACCAAGGCGATCATGCCTGTTCACCTATACGGCCAGCCTGCTGACATGGATCCGATCATGAACATCGCGTGCAAACACGGATTGAAGGTCGTTGAGGACAATGCGCAGGCGCAGGGCGCTCGTTACAAGGGCCGCCGGACGGGTTCGTTGGGCGACGCGGCAGGCAACAGTTTTTATCCCGGCAAAAACCTCGGCGCTTTTGGCGACGCGGGCGCCGTGACCACGAACGACGCAGAATTGGCTGATCGCGTCCGCGCGTTGCGAAACTACGGTTCAAAAAAGAAATATTACAACGAAATCAAAGGTTTCAACTCGCGTTTGGACGAACTTCAGGCCGCAATGCTGCGGGTGAAGTTGAAAAAGTTGGATGAGTGGAACGACCGCCGCCGTGCCGTGGCCGCACAGTATTTGAACGAACTGCATGGCCTGCCTGATTTGATCCTGCCTTTCGTTCCGACTTGGGCGGAACCGGTTTGGCATCTCTTCGTCGTCCAACATCCGAAACGCGATGCCTTGCAGCAGATGCTCACTGAAGCGGAGATTGGCACGTTGATTCATTATCCCGTGCCGCCACACCTGTCCGGTGCTTACGCCGACAGGAAATGGAAACGAGGTGACTTTCCGATTGCGGAGGAGCTCGCGGATACCGTGCTGAGTCTGCCGATCGGCCCTCATCTACCAAAGGAGCAGGCCAGTTATGTAATCAAAGAAGTCAAACGCGCAGTTGCGTTGCTGAAAGGATAAACCCGAAATCAAAGTTATTCGATTAGGCTGAACTTTATTCAACACGAATTCGGTGTGTGTGGTATTGCTGATGGCCTTTTGTTTGACACATAGGCGAGATCACGGCACCACCGCTCGATAAAACCGCTGCTCGTAATTTGTCGCTGCCGCATCTCGGAAATAGAGAGTGGCATTGGTGCCGACAAAATTGGTCAATGGCATCCAGTCCACCAGATTCGTTGAGGCCTGTATCCGTCCATTGAGTCCCAGAGAAATTTGCACATTGAAGTCCAGGCCGTTGGTGGTCATGGGTTGCCCAGTGGTAAACCCAAGTTGCAACTTGAACGTGTTGCTGGACACGAAGTGCACGCTGTAATTTGTCGAAAGGTTCCCGCCCCAATCCGTCGCATAGGCCTTGACCGTGTTGGTTCCTGCCGCCAGTGTCAATGTCACCGACCAATTGGTCCAGCCGTTGGTGCTGGTCGCCAAGCTCCAAGCGTTGCTGTTTAATTGATACCACACGTTGCTAACCCCCCAGTTGTCGCTGGCCGTGCCTTTCACGTTGGCTAGCGCGTTGGTCATCTTCTGGCCGGCAGTCGGCGACGTAATCGTCAGTGTCGGCTTGGTCACGTCCAAGAAGTTTGCCTGCAAGGTCAGGTTTGTCGCCATCATGAATTGCAGGTTGGTCTTGGTTGTGATCGTGCCGCCAATCCAGTTGGTCGCAATCAACCAGCTGGTGAACACAAACCCGCTGGCGGGGGCGGAGGTGATGCTGTAGTTGCGCCCAATCTCCAGCCAGGCATTGCTGTAGTTGGGATTGAACATGCCCTTGCCCGTCAACTGCAATGTCAACTGGTTGGGCACCACGAATTGGAAGCTCACACCATTGGTCGTGGAAACATTGCCGCTGGTGTCCATCGCGAAGGCTTGCACCATATTGGTCCCTGGCGACAGCGTCACGCCCGCCGCCCAGTTCGTCCAATTGTTGATGTTCGTCGTTGGGTTCCAACCTCCACCATTGATCTGGCAAACCACGTTGCTGACCTGCCAGTTGTCGCTGGCCGTGCCTTTGACGGTAAACAGCGCGTTGCTCACCCGCTGACCCGCCACCAGATTGGTGATGCTCAACGTCGGCCTGTTCGTGTCCACGACAGTCAAGATGGCGGTCGCGTTGGTTCCGCCCACGACATTCCGGATTAAAACTGAATAGCGATTCCCGTTGGCAGCCAGCGAAACATTGCTCATCAGCAGAGATGAATTGGTGGCCCTGTAGATGGCCACGTCGTTGAAATACCATTGGTAACACAGGGGTGGGCTGCCGGATGCAGTGACGCTGAAAGTCACGTTTGAGCCAACAGAAACCGTTTTATTTTGCGGCGGCAAAGTGATGGTGGGCGGAACATCGCTTGGCACAAAAGCCGTGCGCTTCGTCGTGAATGTCCCTGTTAGTCCATCCAAATTTGTGAAATTGCCCGAGATGGCGAGCGTGGAACGATTCAACGTTCCTCCTATTCCTGTATCCACAACACTTGTGGAGCTGAACTGATTGTTGGAATCGAACCAGTCGTCACCTCCATCATCTACTTCTGCAGAATAACCGGTTTTGAAGTAATAAATGTGACCATCAGCAGAAAGCACCGCCTGGAATTTGCCGCCTTGCGCACCGTTTGTGGACCAAGTACCCGAGTAAAAACCTGCTGCGCTTTGAAACGGGCCGAGGTCGTCCTGTCGATTACCCCAGATCTCTGCCCATCCGTCGTTGATCCAGTTTAAATAGCCGTCAAACGAGCCGTCTGTGTAAAAATTGCCCGAGCTGCTGGGAATGTCGTTCGTCTCGAAGTACCACGAGCCATCGGACTGAATGGCAAATTGGAGGAAGATGCCATTCCCTTGATCGTCATTGTAGCCCACGACACTGACTTGTTGATTCGTTCCAACGAACACTGCTAGGTTGCCGTCGTTGGGAAAGCCTCCAATTTGGCCAACATAGCAGCCGGCGTAGCTGTGGTAAAAGTGGTTTCTGAGAAAAGCCTCGGTGTCGCAGGCCGGATTGTCCACCAGGAACCCGCCGAAGGTGTAGTCCGGCAGGGAATTCCAGACGTAGTTGTTCCCATTGAACTTGGGCAGCAGGCTGCGCAGCGATTTCGCACCGGAGAAATAACTGCCGGCGTAGAGTGAGAACTGGTCGTTCGTATTGAATTTGACGGGCGCGCTCAGCGACAGGAGGAAATTGGTCAGGTAATCGCGGAAGACTGTCTCGTTTGTCTCATCGTCCGGATCGAGATTGAAGAGTCGTAGCGCCCCGGAGGGACGGGTGTTCCGGATGAAATCCGAGGCTGCAAAATACGATGCGATTGCGTTGGTCAAAGCGCCTTTTGAAGCTGCCAGGTCGTTGGTGCTGGTCAGCGTAAGAAGACTCGGATAATCGGACAGCACACGCTGAATGGTTAATCCATTTGTTTTTCCAAGATCGTGCAGGTGGCTGATCACAATGTTGAAGTTGTGCGCGTTCAGGGTGTAGCCCGTGAATTCCGCCATCCGAAGGAGTGACTGCACGAGCAGAATGTCACCGTAATCCATGGTGACGCTTTCCAGCGAGGTTTCGTCGGCTGTCAGTGACAGGGTGAATGTTGGATCGGTAATCCGAGACAGATTGGTCCGTGAAGCGCCGATGGCGGTCATGACGTTCGTGCGGAAGAATGCAATCGCCACGGAGGTGTTGTTGGTCGGAAGGACGGTGTTGCCACTGATGTCTTTCGGAAGGGTTGATGTCCAGTTGTAGATGTTCCGCCCTGCGGTCGAAAACTTGAGACTATTGAGGAAGTTACTGCCCGCCGGCTGGTTTGGCAGTAGCAACAGGCGCGTCGCTGCCAGCAGCGCGTTGGCTTCCTGATTCGTCGGTGAAACCGTTACCGCGTTGTTGAAATCGGTGTTGGCCGTGACAAGGTCGTGATTGGTCAGCGCGGTGCGGCCCAAGGCGACCCATTCATCGGCCGTTTGCGCAAACAAATTGACTGCGGTGAAACAACCAATACAACCAAAGAAGATAAGGAGAGATTTTAGTTTCATAGTCTTTGATTGTTGGACTGCACCAAAAGTGAATGAGGCATGGTGGTTAGCGCCATAGCACGACGGTTTGATCTCGGTCTTTGTCGGTCCACTGAACTGTGCCAGCCTGTGGACCGGTCGCCTGCAAAATCGCCGTTGAGACGTTGACACTGTTCGTGCCGGTCTGAATCTGGACTACGCCGCGCAACTTGCAGCGGCCTTCCTCATCGAACCGTGCGGAGTCGGCACGCAGGCGGTTGCCACCTGGAGTAGCGGAAACGATTTCCAAGCGCCGCATTTCGAAGCGACCGGCGTGTCGGCTCCGTGAAGTTGTTTCTCGCACAGTGGCCAGCGCCTTGGCCAACGCCTGCGGGCGCATAAGTTTGATTTGGACATTGTCCGCCACCATCAGGGGCAACGCGCCGATCCGGAAGAACCCTCTTTTCTCGTACGTCTTGAAAATCCGCTCAACCTTGATTTCGGCCGACGGCGTCAACTCCGCATCCAAATAGACTGTCAAAACAGCATTTTCAGTTTCTGAGAACGGCAAAGCGCCTCGTCCAGGGGCCGGGCAGGTCAGTGAAAGAAATATCGCCATCCCCAACGTGGCTCTGCGTATGATGGCCATTCCCATAAAAATGTGTCGCCTCAGGTCGGGTTCATGACCCTTGCTGCTGCCGTAATTGGACTCGTCCATCTGAATTTCAGTTAGGTTTGTCCAGCAAATGGAATCACACCACGCCGGCCTTGGGGCGTCAAGCGAGCAGTAACCGCGATTCACGCCCCCATTTCTTGAACAGCCCGGTTCACTTCAGCCACAACAGTGTCACGCCCTCGTTTGTTGCGCTTAAGTCAGGATCGCCGCGCAATTCGGGCACGGCTTCCAGCAGATTTAACACGGTGTCGTTGAAAACCGAAAAATCCTCGCCCGCGATGAAATCCTTGATGACGCCCTCCTTCTTGCGGAGCGCAAACGATTTTCGCAGGCCGAAGTTGAGCTTTCCACCTTTGCCCGATGAACCGTAACCGTGAATGATTTTCAAAACGCGGACGCCCTCCCGCTTCGCTGTTCTGATTTCTTCGATGACCAACCTCCGCGCTTCATCCAGAGTGGGGAAGCCCGCTTCGACGTTGCAGGTTTTGAGAATCATTTGCTCTTAGTGTCCGCCTGTGACGATGTATTATCGAGGATGCAGGCGGTGTCGTCGCGATTCGTCGAGGGTATCGAGTTTCTGTGTCGGTTGCACTGACAGCATGGTGATGCACGCGGCGCGACAGGGCAAGAATGGAGGGCGAACATAAAACGCGCCTTACGTCTCGTCCGGCCTGTTCTCTCACCTTTTACTTCGCGCCGGGGCGTTGTTGATTTGCGCACATGGCTGTTCCCGATTATCTTGTGCGCCATGCTACCTGCAATAGTTTGTAAAAAAGTATTCTGGATTTCGGCGGTCGTCCTCTTGGCTTCCGCCCTTTTGGCGCCGGCGCAAACACCTCAACGGACACTCCTGCCCGGCCACCTGCCAGTGGTGGTTCCCGGTCTGCAGCCGCTGGGCCGTTTGGACGGTTCGACCCGGTTGAAGCTGTCCATCAACCTGCCATTACGCAACCGGGACGCACTCACGAATCTCATCGAGCAACTCTACGATCCGGCGAGTCCGTTGTACCACCACTACCTCACACCGGAAGAATTCGACGGGCGGTTCGGCCCCACCGAGCAGGATTATCAGGCGGTCATCGCTTGGGCGACCAGCAGCGGCTTCACCATTACCGCCCGCCATCCCAACAGGATGCTCCTGGAAGTGAGCGCGTCTGTCACGGACATCGAGCGCAGCTTGCAAGTAACGATGCGGACATATGCTCACCCGACGGAGTCGCGCACATTTTTTGCGCCGGACACCGAACCATCAGTCGAAGCGGGCATTCCGATTTCGTATATCGGCGGCTTGAACAATTTCGCCCGGCCGCATCCTAAAAATTTGCGGCGCTCTCCGTTAAAGGCTTCCACAAAACCTACGCCCCAAATAATAGGCTCGGGTCCGAACGGCCTTCTGGCTGGCTTCGATTATCGCGCGGCCTACGCGCCGGGCGTCCCGCTGACGGGAACCGGCCAGATGGTCGGGTTGGTGGAGTTCGACGGTTATTACACGAACGACGTCGCGTCGTACGTAGACCCAGACGGGCGTGTCGAATGTTCCGCAGCAAGTTGTTCTGCTGGATGGGTTCAGCGGAGTTCCGACCACAGGCGTCAACAGCGGAAACGGCGAGGTGGCGCTGGACATCGAGATGGCGATTTCCATGGCGCCCGGCCTGTCGAAAGTGGTGGTCTATGAAGCCGACCCGACCAACGGACAGCCCAATGACGTGCTGGAAGCCATGTCCACCAACATGCTCATCAAACAATTCAGTTGTTCCTGGGGTTTTGGCACGAACACGCCGGCGCAACAAACCAACATGGACAACTATTTCCTGAAATTTGAAAGTCAGGGGCAGTCCTTCTTCGCTGCCGAGGGTGACACCGGCGTATTTGTTGGACCCGCCGATCCACCGGATGACGACCCGTATATCACGCTGGTGGGGGGGACTGCGCTCGCTACCGCTGGTCCACGCGGTGCCTGGTTGTCAGAAACGGTTTGGAATACCCAGGAAGGGCCGGGTTTCGGCGGAAGCGGCGGTGGTGTCAGTTCCGGCAGCGCCAGCTACAACATTCCCCCCTGGCAAAAGGGCGTCAACATGTCGGCCAATTTGGGATCAACAACGAAACGGAACTGTCCCGACGTGGCCATGGTGGCGGATAATGTTTTCATCGTGGCGGACGACGGATTTCAGGAGAACGCGGCCGGCACCAGTTGCGCCGCGCCGTTGTGGGCGGGTCTCGCGGCGCTCGCGAACCAACAGGCCGTGGCCGCCAGTCTGCCGACCATCGGTTTTGTCAACCCAGCACTTTATCATATCGGCACGAACTCCAGTTTCACGGCGTGCTTCGACGACATCACGGTTGGCAACAATACGAACTACGACGTGACCCATTATCTCGCGGTGACGGGTTATGACCTTTGCACGGGTTGGGGCAGTCCTTCCGGCGGGAGCCTGATCATCGCCCTGACGCAGCCGGATGGTTTCCAGATCACGCCCGGAAGAGGCGCCGTCGCCAATGGTCCCGTTGGCGGTCCGTTCACTGTTTCAACGCAATCGCTTTCGTTGACGAATACCGGAAAACCCACCTTCAACTGGTCGCTCAGCAACACCTCGGCATGGCTGAATGTATCGAGCAGTAGCGGCAGCCTCACGGCGGGCGGCGGAGCTGCCACCGTCACTTTCTCCCTCAACTCGGCGGCCAATCTCCTTCCAGCAGACGTTTACACGGCCAACCTGTTGTTCACGAATCTGAGCAGCGGTCTGGTGCAACTCCGGCAATTCACCGTGCAGGTGAGCCGGGAATTGGTACAGGACGGCGGATTTGAAGCGGGCGATTTTTGCTATTGGACCCTTTCGGGAGACCAGTACGTTTACTATTACAATTTCGTGGATTATGCGTATGACACTAACGGCACTGGTTACTACTCGCCGTACGATGGGAATTATTTTGGCGCTTTGGGGCAGTATTCCGACCTCGGCTATCTTTCACAGCCCCTGCCCACGCGGGCGGGCCAGCTTTACCTGCTCTCCTTCTGGCTGGAAAATCCCGGGCTGTATGGTAACGGTGTCATTCCCAACCAATTCCAAATCCAGTGGAACACCAATTCCACTTCCACGAACGTTATTTTCAACCAACTAAACATGGGCGTTTTTGACTGGAGCAACATGCAATTCGTGGTCCAAGCCTCGACCAACATCACCACCTTGCAATTCGGATTCCAAAACGACAACGATTACTTTGTACTCGATGACGTGAGCGTCATGCCGGTGCCAGCGCCCGCCATCCAGTCGCCCACTCTGATCAATGGCTCCATTCAACTACCTTGGCTCGCGCTTCCCGGAGTGCAGTATCAGGTGCAATACACGACCAATATTGCCCAAGCAAACTGGATCAATCTCGGCAGTGTCATCACCGCCACGACGAATCCCATGACGTTCTCGGATAACATTGGACCCGACCCGGTGCGATTCTATCGTGTGGTGCTTTTGCCGTAGCAACGCCAATCCCCCGCTAACGCGGACATGTTGTTACCCACCTTTTGTTGTTCACGAAACCCTTGATTTTATTGAATGGTGGAGCCGAGGGGAGTCGAACCCCTGACCTTCTCATTGCGAACGAGACGCTCTACCAACTGAGCTACGACCCCAGCCAACCGAATCGCGAACAAAACAGCTTTGACACAAAAAACCTGTTTGCGCAACTACGGATTGCGGTGAAACAAATTCCTTGAAGGGTCGCGACAGAGGCAGCAGAGTTGCACCGCGCAATTGGAACCGATGGCGCAAACGTCACAGCAGAAGAACATCACCAGTCCAATCGGCATGAAATCAGCAAACAAATTTGCCGTTGTGCTTGTCACGGCACCGGATTTGAAGACTGCGCGGCGGCTGGCGCGGACAGCGCTTCGCGCCCGGCTCATCGCGTGTGCAAACCTGATTTCGCGCGTGGAGTCACATTATTGGTGGCAGGGGAGGATCGAACGCAGCCCGGAAGTTTTGATCGTTTTGAAAACCACAGAAGCGCGTTTGGCCAAACTTGAAAGACTGATTGTTGCCGAGCACCCCTACGACACGCCGGAGTTTGTCGTGCTTCCGCTGAATCGAGGGAACAAACGTTATCTCGACTGGCTCGGAGCAAGTTGCAGCAGCGACGGTAAGTCCCCAGGTTGATTTCCATTTCGTCGGTGATCGGTTGGTTTCTGACGCCGACGCGATGTCGTCAGCCGTTTTTTCCATAACTGATGACCCTCGGAAAAAACTGTCATTCTGCCCCCTCTTTCGGCTATTTAATAACTTAACGTCGCCAAGACACGCGCCTTTTTGGTGGCGCGATGTCGGGGTGGGGCGAATTGCGTACGGGATCGGCGGCGAACAATTGAAAACCGTGTTGGCTCTGGCCAAGCGGGTAATGGATAAGACCTTGCCGAAATTCCGGCAAATGGCCAAGGGCGGTAGCTTGTCCGGATCAGACGGCGAAACGCAAAAGTGAATTTAAGTTAACGATGTTCATTCTCGGTCTCAGTGCATACCACGGTGATTCCTCCGCGTGCCTGATCCACGACGGGAAACTTGTTGCCGCCGCCGAAGAGGAGCGCTTCCGCCGGATCAAACATTGGGCGGGACTGCCGAGCGAAGCCGTGGCGTTTTGTCTGCGCGAAGGCGGCATCAAACTCAGTGACGTGGATCATGTCGCCGTCAATCGCAATCTCAGGATCAACAACCTCCGTCGGCTGCTTTACGTTCTTTCGAAACGTCCTAATCCTCGACTCGTTTTCAATCGCATCCACAACATTCGCAAAGCCGCCACCATCGAGGTTTCGCTGGGCAGGGCATTTCCCGGCCAATCGCTTCGCGCCCAAATTCATCACGTCGAACATCACCTCGCACATCTGGCGTCCGCATATCTTGTTTCACCGTTTGAGGAGGCGGCATGTGTTTCGGTGGATGGATTTGGCGATTTTGCCAGCGCGGCATGGGGCGTGGGACGGGGCAGCGAGATTCAGATTGATGGCCGCGTTTATTTTCCGCATTCGCTCGGCATTTTTTATTCAATCATCACCCAGCTCATCGGCTTTCCATATTTTGGCGACGAATACAAGGTCATGGGCCTTGCGCCCTACGGTGAGCCGAGGTTCATGGACGCCATGCGCCAGCTTGTGCTCGTGCAGCGTGATGGCACGTTCCGGCTCAACCTGAGATACTTCCGCCACCACATCGAGAATGTCACTTACAGTTGGGACAATTGCGCGCCTGAAGTCGGCACACTCTACACGCCGGAGTTGGAGAAATTGCTCGGCCCGACACGAAAACAAGGTGAACCGCTTGAGCAGAGGCACAAGGACATCGCCCGCTCGGCCCAGGCAATGTATGAGGAGGCGTTCTTTGCGTTGCTCGGCGCAGTCTACATGAAAAATATCGTTGTCCAATTTTGGCGCTGGCCGGCGGCTGCGCAATGAATTCCGTCGCCAACGGCAAGGTCTATCTTCGCTCGCCGTTCAAAAAAATGTATCTGCCGGCCGCCGCGGGCGACGCGGGCGGCGCGATTGGCGCGGCAATGGTTGTCGCGCAGCAGGTGGGGCGGGCATCTTCTCCGGCCGGTGTGCGTTTCCACATGAGCCACGCCTATTGCGGACCGGAATTCACGGACGATGAAATCAAATCCCTCCTCGACGCAAAGGCTGCGGAGATTCAGCGGGGCGATTTCGGGGTCGAGCATTTGACCGACGCTGACAAACTTTGCCGCAAGACCGCCATAGCCATCAGCAGGGGGAAAATCGTTGGCTGGTTTCAGGGGCGGATGGAATGGGGGCCGCGCGCCTCGGGCAATCGCTCGATCCTCTGCGACCCGTGCCGGGCCGACATGAAGGATGTCCTGAATGCCAAAATCAAACGTCGCGAATCCTTCCGTCCTTTTGCGCCTTCGATTCTCCGCGAAGCCGTGGCCGAATGGTTTGAGACCGATGACGACGTGCCGTTCATGATGCAGGTTTTCCAGATCCGTCCTGAGAAGCGGTCTCGAATCCCGGCGGTCACGCACGTGGACGGTTCTGGCCGCCTGCAAACCGTGCATCGCGATACGAATCCGCTCTACTACAAATTAATCGAGCACTTCTGCCGACTCACGGGCGTGCCAATGGTCTTGAACACGTCGTTCAACGAAAACGAACCGGTCGTGTGCAAACCTGAAGAAGCGCTCGACTGTTTCCTTCGCACGAAGATGGATGTGCTCGTGCTGGGCAACCACTACATTTCTCGGAAGTGATGCGTATGACTCTGTTTCAATTCCGCAATCCACACTCCGAAATCCGCATTTAACATGTGTGGCATCGCAGCCATCTTTGCTTACGACTCCAACGCGCCCGCCGTTGACAGGGGCGAGTTGATGGCGATCCGTGACCGCATGGCCTCGCGCGGGCCGGATGGGGCAGGGGAGTGGTTTGATGCCGAAAAGCGAATCGGTCTCGCGCATCGGCGGCTTTCAATCATTGACCTGTCGGACACAGGCTCACAACCGATGCTGCTGGCGGAGCGGAAACTGGCCATCATTTTCAATGGCGAAATTTATAACTACCGCGAACTGCGCGCTGCCTTGGAACAAAAGGGACATGTTTTCAAATCCACCAGCGACACCGAAGTATTGCTCCGGCTTTACATGCACCGAGGTGAAGCAATGGTTGAAGAATTGCGCGGCATGTTTGCGTTTGCGATTTGGGACGGCGAAAAGCGCGGCCTGTTTCTTGCCCGCGATCCGTTCGGCATCAAGCCGCTCTACCTCGCCGACGACGGCAAAACATTTCGTGCTGCGTCGCAGGTCAAAGCATTGCTTGCAGGCGGGAAAATCGAAACGGCGCCTGATCCGGCGGGACACGTCGGATTTTTTCTCTGGGGACACGTGCCCGAGCCGTACACGCTTTATCGCCCGATTCGCTCGTTGCCCGCGGGAACAGCGCTGTGGATCAACCAAGACGGTTCACGGCGTGAAAGAAAGTTCTGTTCGATTACCGAAATTTTCGCGCAAGCCGAGCGCGCCAACTCCCCGCTCCTTGCTCCTCGCGCATTGCTCCGGTCCGCGCTTTCAGATTCCGTCGCCCACCATCTTATCGCGGATGTGCCGGTCGGCGTGTTCCTTTCGTCGGGTCTGGACTCCACCACCATTGCGGCGCTCGCGGCGGAACAGGGCGGCACGCTGCGCACGGTCACGCTCGGATTTGGAGAATATCGCGGCACGCCAAACGACGAAGTGCCTCTGGCCGAAAGCGTCGCGAAACAATACGGCGCGCAGCATCAAACCCTCTGGGTCACGCGTTCCGATTTCCAGTCCGAGGGCGAACGACTTTTCGATGCGATGGATCAGCCGAGCACCGACGGCGTGAACACTTACTTCGTCAGTCTTGCGGCGAAGCGCGCATCGTTGAAAGTCGCCTTGTCCGGTTTGGGCGGCGATGAGTTGTTTGGTGGCTACCCCAGCTTCACACAAATTCCGCGCAGCGTGAGCGCTCTTGGCTGGCTTGGCACGCCGGGTCCGATTGGGAAAGCATTTCGCGTTGTGGCTGCGCCCGTCTTGAAACAATTCACGTCCCCGAAGTACGCCGGCCTTTTGGAATACGGCGGCTGCTACGGCGGCGCGTATCTGCTGCGGCGAGGGATGTTCATGCCGTGGGAATTGCCGGAGATTCTCGACGGCGAGATCGCGCGCCGGGGCTGGGCGGAATTGCAGGCGCTCGTGCGATTGGACGAAACCGTTGCCGGTTTGCGGAGTCCGCGGGCGAGAGTCTCCGCGCTCGAAATGTGCTGGTACATGCGCAATCAATTGCTGCGCGACTCGGACTGGGCGGGCATGGCGCACTCGCTGGAGATTCGCGTGCCGCTGGTGGACGTGTCGTTGCTGCGTGCGCTTGCGCCCGCGCTCGCCACTGCCACGCCGCCGACCAAGCGCGATATGGCCGACGCGCCCGACAAAAAACTTCCCTCCGGAAATTCTCAACCGGCCCAAGACGGGTTTTCAAATTCCGGTGCGTGACTGGTTGATGAAGCAAAATTCGAAGTCCGAAATCCGAAATCCGAAATTGGAAATGCGCGGCTTGCGCGGCTGGGCGCGGCACGTGTACGCGAGATTCAAAAAAAACTGATGCGCATTCTGGCTCTCGTCACGGACGCTTTCGGTGGACAAGGCGGCATCGCCAAGTTCAATCGCGATTTGCTGTTCGCCCTGTGTGCCCATCCGGCGACTGAACGCGTTGTTGCGTTGCCGCGTCTGCTGTCGGAAGTTCCCGTTGGGTTGCCCGCAAAGTTGGACTATTCGACTTCCGGTGTGGGAGGCAAATTGCGCTACAGCATTGCCGTGGTGAAATCGGCAATCGCCAATCGCCAATCGGCAATCATCCTGTGCTGCCATATCCACTTGCTTCCGATTGCCTTCGCAGCGCGTTTGTTCTGTCACGCGCCAATTGTGCTGGTGATTCACGGCATCGACGCCTGGCAGCCGACGCGCAGTTGGCTGGCAAACCGGCTCGTGCATAAAATTGATGTGTTCATTTCGGTCAGCGAGTTTACGAAGAAAAGATTCCTGGAATGGTCGAAGCTCGACGGGGTGCGGAGTTTCATTTTGCCCAACTGCGTTGACCTTGCGCAATTCACGCCCGGCCCGAAAAATCCGGCGCTGCTTGAACGCCACGGTCTGCGCGGTCGCACGGTGTTGCTGACCGTTGCCCGCCTTTCCGCCAGCGAGCGCTACAAGGGCGTGGATGAAGTGATGGAAGTGATGCCGGAACTGGCGAAACAAATTCCCAACCTGAGTTATCTCATCGTCGGCGACGGAAGTGATCGAATACGGTTGGAACAAAAAGCAGCGCAACTTGGTTTGAAGGATCGGGTGGTATTCGCGGGGCGGATCACTGAGGAAGAGAAGGTTGATCACTATCGTCTGGCCGACGCGTTCGTGATGCCGGGGCGCGGGGAGGGGTTTGGGATTGTCTATCTTGAAGCTTTGGCTTGCGGCGTTCCGGTGATGGCGAGCAAAGCGGACGCCAGCGCCGAGATTTTGGGAAACATTGAGCCAGTCGTGCTGGTTGACCCGGACGATCCCGACGAAATCAGCGCCGGCATCTTAAAGACCTTAGGACGGCAAACAGCAGGTGGCGTAAATGGTCTGGAATGTTATTCGCGAGACAGCTTCGAGCGGCGCGTTTTCCGGTTTCTGGAAGCCATGGCAAGGCAACATTAAATCGCGATTTTTTATGCCGATCCAAGAGCCAAACGTGAGCGCGGAACAGGGTTCCGTTGAAAGGGAAGTTAATCTGGCACCCGCCTTGCGGAACACGGTCGTCCTGCAATGCCTTGCTGCAATATCCATTGCCAATTCGCATCTGGAGGATTTTTATCCTCACCCGTGGATGGCGGCGGACGGCTTGCTGGGCAATTCGATGTTTTTCCTGCTTTCAGGTTACGGTCTGATGTGCAGCGAGCAGAAACACTCGCGCCCGTTCCTCCAATATTACGGACGGCGCGTGCTGCGGATTTATCCATCCCTGTTTCTGACGATGCTGATTTTCCAGTTTTGGCTGCAAGGTGCCTGGCGGGTTTGGTTTGCCACGGATTACCTCCGCCATTTCATTTATCCCACCGTTTATGAGTACATTCGACAGATCATGGCGTACTACGTCGCGTTTTACTTTCTGGCGAAGCTGCGGCAGCCGCGCGTCTTTCTGTGGGCTGTTGCTGCATTGTGTCTGCCCGACGCGTGGTATTGGTGGACCGATGTGGAGAGTGGTCGAACGGCCAGTCTGATGCTGGGTGCGCTCAGTCGGTCCATGCGGTGGGTGTTCTTTTTTCAAGTCATGCTTTTGGGCGGATGGCTGGCAACCCAAGAGTGGGGACGACGAGTAGCTGCGCTCAAACGTCCTTGGCTGATGCTGGGCATCTGCTTTGGGGCTTATGTGGCGTTAAAGTACGCCATGGTCAAGGGCGTGCATACGCCGTGGGGACTGTTATTCAACTTCTTTCCCATCCTGCACCTGTTCACCGTGGCGATCATCCTCCTTGCATTCGGGCTGGCAACCGCGCCTACGTTTCTGAACACCCTGAAGCGGGTGGATCCATTATATTGGACGGTTTCACTGATTGGCGGATTGACACTGGAGATTTACATGGTCCACGAGTTTGTGTTTAGAAATCAGCATGTCATACACATCGTCTTTCCCCTCAACGTGATTGTATTTTTTGTCATTTCGATCTGTCTGAGTTGGGGAGTCGCGAAAGCGGCCAACCTGCTCCGGCGGTGCGGAACAGCCTTACGCGCTCAGTGAAATTGCAAAAGTGGCGCGGGCATTGGGAGCGCCCGGCCAGGAGAAAATTCACCATTCATGCGTGACTCAGTTTACAAGCGGTTCTTGCTCCGGGGTTATTTTAGTTCTCTTGAACTGGCACGGGCTGTCAGGGGAATGGCCGGCCAACCTGATTACAAACTCGTCGCATCCGACTACGATAAATATTGGGAGCATCGCCCGCTCATGGGGGTCGAACCGCGATTTGTCATCATCGGCGAACGCGTTGATGCGAAATCAACCTGTTTGGATGTGGGTTGCGGTGACGGTGCTCTTCTGAATTTTTTGAGTCAAAAAAAACAGGTTGAGGGGCTGGGTTTGGACATTAGTTCCGTCGCCGTTGAAAAAGCAAGGGCGCGCGGGATTGCGGCAAAAGTCCAGCACCTTGAGGATTTTTGCGGGCAAAATCCCTCGGCGCAATTTGATCATGTTGTAATCAGCGAAGTTCTGGAGCACGTTCCAAATCCTGAGAATTTCGTGAATCTTGGCTGGCAATTGTGTCGTAAAACGTTGTGGCTGACCTTTCCCAATATCGCGTATCTTCCACATCGTCTGCGGATGTTGACGGGGAAATTTCCGGTTCAATGGGTTGTTTTCCCGGGGGAACACCTTCGTTTTTGGTCCCTGCCGGATTTTAGATATTGGTTGAGCCGGCTTGAAATGCCGGCGCCCGTGTTTTACCACAGCAACGGCATAATTCTATTTGGATTACATAAATTGTGGCCCAACCTGTTGGCGAATCAGATTGTGGTTCGGTTGGATAAACGCTGATTCCACTTTTGCAGATTGGATGGAATGACCAGGCCCAAAATCAGTTTTATTGTCCATGACCTTTCGGACAATCCGATTGCACGGGCAGCGCTGTTGGCTGACGCCCTGCGGCACGATTATGAAGTTGAGGTTTTGGGTTTTTTGATGGGAGGCGACGCGGTCAATGAGCCATACAGGAACTTGTTTTCGTATCAGACCATTTGTTGTGACGGTTCACTATCCGCCGTCCTGGCTCATACACCCAGACTCGCCAGAATGGCAACGGGCGATATCATCTACGCTTGCAAACCACTGCTGCCAAGCCTTGGACCGGCACTTCTCGCTTCGGGATTCGGCCAGCGGAAGCCGTTATTTCTGGATGTGGAGGATGATGAGTGGGCTGTCTCATGCCGGAGTCGGACCGATTTTGTCTGGCGTTACTTGGTGAAAGGATGGAGGCACGCCATCAGTTGGAAATACACCTTGTTTCTTCACTGTTTCACCCGTTGTGCAAAAGCGGTGACGGTTTCGAGCCGGAAGTTGCAGCGAAGGTACGGAGGCATCGTCGTTCGCCATGGCTCGGATGCGTCCGTTTTTGATCCGGGACGATTCAGTCCCGATGTCAGGCGTCCGTTGCGTCAACGTTTCGCGCTTCCTGCAGACGGACTGTTCTTGTTATTTGCTGGAACGCCGCGGACGCACAAGGGTCTGGACACTGTCGTACAAGCTCTGTTGCGACCCGAGTGTGCGGGCTGGGAACTGGTATTGGCCGGCGAGCGTGAGTGGCCTGATTTTGTGCGAATCGCGGCGTTGCTAAACCAACGTTGTCACCGTTTGGGTTTTGTATCGCGTGAATTGATGCCGGACCTCCTGGCTGCGGTGGATGCGGTTCCCGTTCCGCAGCGCCGTGTCCGTTTTACTGAAAGTCAAATTCCCGCCAAGATTTTGGATGCCATGGCGATGGCCAAACCGGTAATCGCAAGTCGAGTCGGTGATCTGCCGGAAATGCTGGGAACCGACGAACGCGGCTGGCTGATTGAACCGGATGACGCAGCAGGTCTGGCCAGCGCCTTGCGGAGCATCGCGGATAATCCGGTTGACGCGGCACGTCGCGGCACAGCGGCGCGTGAATGGTTTTTGAATGAAGCAAGCGCAACCGCCATACGTTTGAAATTGGAACCTTTGATTGAAACGGCCCTGGCCCGCCGGCGGCGTTGATATGGACCACCACCAAAGCTCAGAAACCCGCAGGCTCGTGTGGAGTGGTGTTTTTTGGAACAGCCTTTATCAAGTTTTTGCCACGCTCCTGAGTTTCGGGACGATGCTGATCCTGGTCCGCATCATTCCACCCTCGGAATACGGCAAATGGGCGGCGACGGTTGGAATACTGACAGTAATCAATTCATTCAATGCGCGTAACTTTATCGCGCAAGCTCTGCAAGAACCTGAAGGTCGCGAGCCGGATTGGTCGCTGCATTGGACAGCCGCATTTTATGTCCAAACCGCGCTTTTTTTGCTTTGCCACCTGATTGCGCTGGCCACTTGGTGGATTCCGGGTTACCGCCCTCTGGCGCCGCTGCTCCACATCGCTGCATTTGGCCTGTTGTTTGATTGGGCAAACCAGCTTCGGGGGACAATGCTGAGACGAGAGATGGATTTCCGACGATTCCGCCTCGTTTATGGTCTTGGAACTCTCGCCAGCACGGGTGTGACACTGGTTCTTGGGGTGATGGGATGCGGGGCATACGCCATGATCATTGGCGGTAATGTCATAGCAGCAATGCCGTTCGCGGTTGACCTTTTGTGGATTCGACGTTGGCGTCCGAAATCAGACTGGTGGCGCTGGCCAGATTGGCCTGCCTACACGCCGGCGATTCGTTTCGGACTTCAACAGATGGCATCCGCTTTGTTGTCCAGCGCCCGGACTGGACTCGAATCAATGGTACTTCCGGGATGTCTGGGATTCACGGCAATAGGTTTGTTAAACCGCTCGCAAGCGCTCTTCAGCACAACCGTCGGACGCGTGAACGACACCTTGATGGAAACCGTTTACCCATTGCTGCCGAGGTCCGCACCGGATGCGAACCGATTTTCGCGCCATGGCACCTTGTTCGCTCAGTTCATTCTCCTGATTGCTTTGCCGGGCGCGTTGTTTTTGGGATTGGAAGGTCCGGCGATGGTGAGAGTGGTGTATGGCCAAAAGTGGATTGCCGTTGATCCGTTGATCTGGCCGGCAGCCATCTTGGGACTTTCAGCCGCTGTCACGGCAGTATCTCAGAACATTTTTCTGGCTGCGAATCGCCTGCGTGCCTGCTTTCTCCTGAATCTTTTGAGCGCGATCCTCAGCCTGCCTGCCATCGGCATGGCTGTGGCCGGGAGGGGGCTGGTTTCCTATGCGTGGACGTTATCTGTCGGGCAATTTCTCTGTGCCAGTGTATCACTGGCTGGCATCCTTTCGGTGGTCGGCCGGGCAGGCGTACGGCAGGCCTTGTGCCGCCGGCCACGGGCGGTATTCTTGCGGCGCTGGCGGTACTTGCCGTAAAAACGCTGTTTCCATCACTTTCCATGGTCTTGAGACTTTTTATCAGCGCAGCGGTTTTCGCCGCGATATTTATGCTGACACTGCGTTTTGTGTTTCCGTCAGTGCTCGACGCGGTTCTGGAACGCCTGCCACGTGGAAGGCTGATCCGCCGTTGGCTGGGTCTGGGTGGAACATGAGAGGCTTGGATATTTTCCAAACTCCGACAGCCAGCCACTGCCGTCTGGGTGTTCCCGTCGGCGGGCTGAAAGGTCTGCCCTTGGTCCCGGCGGGAAGCAATTGGATTGTTCCAAGGCCCTTGGGCAAAGGTGAATAATTTTCCGATGAAGCGTATCTGTCTCGTGACTTCGGAGCACATCTCCTACAATCCACGGCTCGCCAAGGAAGCGGACACGCTGACAACGGCGGGATATGGCGTGCGGGTTGTTGCCGTGAATCTTGAGCCGATGAAGTGGGCGTGGGACCAGTCGCTCATGGCCAGCCGATCATGGAAGTTGGATGTCGTCACGGTGCAGCGAAAGGGCGTTGGTTCCGGGCGTTGGCTCCGGGCTGCGCTTCGGCAGAAAATTTTTGGACACGTCGCGCGGTTCATTTGGACTCAAGGCTGCGTCGTCAGGGCGTACAGCCGCCACGGGCCGGAACTGGCGCGGCTCACTGCGCGTGAACCAGCGGATCTGTTCATCGGCCATCTGGCCGGACTGCCGGCGGCGGCGGCGGCGGCGCAACGATGGAAGGCAAAGCTCGGATTTGACGCGGAGGATTTCCACCGTGGAGAGCTTGACAACGAACACGCCGATAGGGAATTGCGCCGGCTCACGGCGTTGATCGAAGATAAATACATCCCGCGCTGCGATTACGTGACGGCGGCGTCTGCCGGCATTGGCCGCGCATACGCAGACGCCCTGAAAATCGCGCGGCCCGAAACGATTCTCAATGTATTTCCGCTCGCGGATCGGAAAGGTTGCACGCCGTCCGAAGATCTGGCGAAAGAGCGCGAAGGCGCAGAACTATCGCTCTATTGGTACAGCCAGACCATCGGCCCGGACCGCGGATTGGACGATGCGCTGCGCGCGATGTCGTTGCTGCCGCCGCGATTGCGGCTGACCGTGCGTGGAAACTGGGCGGCTGGGTACCAGGAAACATTCATGCGTGAAGCGCGCAAACTAGGCGTCGCCGATCGAATTCGCGCGCTGTCACCCGAGCCGCCGCAACAGTTAGTGGAGCGCGCCTCGCGCCACGACGTTGGGCTGGCGCTTGAAGCCGGGATTGGTCTTAACAACCGGCTTGCCCTCAGCAACAAGCTTTGCGTTTATCTGCTTGCAGGTCTTGCCGTGGCCGTGTCGGATACTCCCGGACAACGCGAGATCATGGACCGCGCAACGGGCGCGGGATTTCTCTACCGAATCGGAGACGCGGCGGCGCTGGCGGATGGCTTGCGACGTTGGGTCGAAAAACCTGAACTGCTCCGGGCGTCGAAAGAAGAAGCTCGGCGGCTGGCGGAAACGGAATACTGTCGGGAAAATGAATCAAAGAAGTTTTTGAAAATCATCGAGCGTGTCATTTAGCCAGACTTTTTTCCTATGCGAAACAAACGAACATCCACAGTGGGAATCGGAGTTGTCGGTTACGGTTACTGGGGGCAAAATCTGGTCCGAAACTTCCACGAATTGCCGGGCACGCGAGTCGTGGCCGTGAGCGATTTGAATTCGGCCCGCCGGGCGGCGCTCAAAAAACGATATCCGGCAATCGAAGTGACGGAGGACTACGCGCGGATGCTCAAAATGCCGGGCATTGACGCGGTGTGCGTGGCGACGCCGGTGCATTCTCATTTCCGGCTTGCCAAAGCGGCCTTGGAATCCGGCAAGCACGTGCTGGTGGAAAAGCCGCTGGTTTCCACTTCTCAAGAGGCGCGCGCATTGATCGAACTGGCCGCGAATAAAAAGCGGGTGCTCCTGGTGGACCACACCTTCATTTACACCGGTGCGGTCAGGAAAATCCGCGACCTGATCGCGGGCGGCGAAATCGGCGAAGTCCAGTATTACGATTCCGTCAGGGTCAATCTTGGCCTGTTCCAACACGACGTGAACGTGCTTTGGGATCTGGCGATCCACGATTTGTCCATCATGGATTTTGTGGTGGGCCGCGAGCCGTGCGCCGTCTCGGCCACCGGCATGAGCCATGTGGCGGGTCAACCCGAAAATGCCGCGTACCTGACGCTGTTCTTCGACACAAACCTGATTGCCCATCTCAACGTGAACTGGCTGGCGCCGGTCAAAGTCCGCCGGACCCTGATCGGCGGCAGCAGGAAAATGATTTTATACGACGACTTGGAACCTTCCGAAAAAATCCGGATCTACGACAAGGGCATTTCCTACAATCAAGGGCCTGAAAGCATTCACCAGATGCTGATCAGCTATCGCACCGGCGATGTCTGGCTGCCCAAACTCGACATGACTGAAGCGTTGACCCTGGAGGCGCGTCATTTTCTCGATTGCATCCAGGGCAGGGCAAAACCACTGACCGACGGAAAGGCGGGATTGAGAATGGTGCAGGTGCTGGAAGCCGCCACCCTTTCTCTCAAGGAACGGGGACGGCCCATTGAAATACGCTGACGGAGAAAGCCCCGGCAAAAACCAATCACGCTGGTATCCCGACGACGCATCGTAATTTGAAAGGAAAAGTGTCCTTGTGAAGGTTGATCGCAAAATGGATATCCCGATCCTTTTGTATCACCACTTGATTTCCGGCGGCAGCCCGGATCCGCAGACGTATGAAATCACAATTTCACAGTTCGAGCGGCAACTGGATTTGCTGGTCCGCCGGGGGTTCGAGACCATCGGCTTTCGACGTTTGTTTCAAATTCTAGAAAGCCCGGAGCCGCCGCCCCGGCGTATCGTCATCATCACTTTCGACGATGGCTATCGCAGTTTTTTGGAATTCGGATTGCCGGCCCTGCAACGTCGCCGGTTGACCGCCACGGTGTTCGTTCCCGCCGGCGAAATCGGCGGAACCAACCACTGGGACCGTGCGCGCGGATTTCCCGAACGGCGGTTGATGACGGAACAGGAACTGCGGGAGATTGCCGCTGCCGGCATTGAGATCGGGGCGCACGGTTGGGCGCATCGCGCGCTGTCCCGCGGTTCGGAATCTGAGGCCCGCGAGGAGGTGTTGCGTTCCCGCGAACATCTGCGGGCGCTTGGATTTGACGCCGACGTTTACTCATATCCGTATGGCGATCACCTGGCAAAATATGTTCCGCTGTTGCAACAAGGCGGCTACCGGGGTGCCGTGTCCATTTTTTCGGATGAGCGTCGCGTCACCAGCAACCGCTTCGCCATGCGCCGGGTGTATATTCATCCCGCCGATTCGCCGTTGCGATTTCGGCTGAAACTCTCGCAATTGTATTTGCGGTACAAGGCGTTTCGGGGGATGTCGGCGCAACCGGATTGGAACGATTAGATTGATATGTGTTTATGTGGGAGAATCTTCATTGTTTAGACGCACATGTGTCGGCGTGATGCCAGTTTTTCGTGAGGTGACAATATGAGATCAAATATACGGACTTATGTGGCAATCGCGGTCGTCGCCTGGTGTGGGGCGGCAGCCGCTTTTGGCCAGACGACTTCATTCACCTATCAAGGCCGGCTGACAGATAACGGCGGCGCGGCGCAGGGAATTTTCGATTTTCGGTTTTCGATTTTCGATTCAGCCGACATCGGCGCGCAGATTGGGCCGACGCTGACCAATGCGGCTGTCGCCGTCAGCAACGGCCTGTTTACGGTCCTGCTGGACTTTGGCGGCGGGGTTTTTGATGGCAGCGCGCGCTGGCTGGAAATCGCGGTGAGAACCAACGGCACCGCGACGTTTACGACGCTTGTTCCGCGCCAGCCGGTCACCGCCGCGCCGTATGCGTTGTTCGCGCAAACCGCCGGGAATTTTCAGGGAACAATCCCCGCCACAAATCTGCCGGCGATTTATCCCGGTCAAATTTTGCCGTCCGGCATCGTGACCAATGGAGCGGGAATTGGCCAGGCGTTGGTGTTCAACGGCACGGGCTATGCGCCCGCTTCGATTGCTGGCGGTCCCATCGGCCCGGATTTGACGTTGAACTCGGTCACAACCACAAATGGAGGCGCGTCCTTTGCCGGGTCTGTCACCAACCATGCCGATACATACTGGGTCGGCCCAACTGCGAGCTCGCTGGTCTGCACAGGTTACATCAATTCGGTCTATGTGTTTTTTTGCTACGTGACGAACGATGATTCTTCAGTCACTCCCGTTTTTACCAACGCAGCCAGTCAGTCTGATATTTATCTGGATATCGGCGATGGTTATTGGGTGTGTTCCATCAGTGGGGCCTTTCACACTGCCGACACGAACGGGCCGGCTGGGCTTTATACTGGAGACGACTATCCCCACCCTAGTTTCTACGCCGTCTATCACGCAGCCTACACGCCGGTGATGGCGAGAATTTCTGTGGCGGACGGGACATTTTACGGCAACGTATTGGCGGCAAACCTGATTGGGACATTGCCGTACTCAGCCCTTCCATCATTGGTGTTGACCAACGCATCCGCCTTTCAACTGGCGAGTTCGACCTTAACCAATCTTTCCGAAAACAACGGTCAAAATCTGACCAACCTGCAAGCTGCAAACCTGACTGGCACACTGCCACTTTCAACGTTGCCGCCCTCGGTGCCCACGAACACTGCGGCATTTCTGACAAATGCTTCCGCTTTCCAGCCGGCCAGTCGAACGTTGACAAATCTGGCCGGCACGGGTGCGTTCACCAATGCCCTCGCGCCGGGAACGAATATGATCTTTACCACCAATATCAGTGGTACGGTCACAATTTCTTCCACGGCCACCGGCGGCGGGACGAACATCACTTACACAACGAATATCACTTACACGACGAACATCACTGGCGGCATCGCGCAGGTGGGCGGCGTCGCCACGAATACGACGATCTATGGGTTAAATCTCGGTTCAACCGCGAACCCGTATAACCTCACGGCACAGGAGCATGTCGCCGCGCCGGATGCGAACTACAGTTTATTCCATGCCTTTGATCCGCGTCCCGACCCCGACCATTCGGCTCCTTGGACGTTTGGGATGGGATACGGAGCCAATCCCGTTGGTCCGGACACGGACGGAATTTGGTCGTGGGGATTCAACATCGCCAACGGGACCGTGATCAACCCGGATGAGCCGACGCTGTTTCTCAACATGGAAACGAGTTGGGAGCCGTTTCCGGGCAATCCGCTCCGGCAAATGGAGCTTTACTGGGTCTATTACGCGCCCGGAATGCCCTCGGCAATCAGGCCGTGGAATTTTGTTCTGCGAACGAACTCAATCACGCATTCTCTTTATGTCAATTCGTTTTCAATCAACAGCGTTGACCAGACCGATCCGGCTTGCTTCACTGTCAGTGCTGATGCTGCAAATAATGATGGGGAGTTGGATTTATACGGCACAGCCTTCACGCATGCCAGTTTCTCCGGCGTCGGTGGATTTACCGCTCTTGATGGTGGTGTGATTAAGGCATCCTCCGATGAACAACAGACGACCAACATTTATTTACGAGTGGACAGTGGAGTCGGCAACATAACTGGGAATACCACCAACGCCGCCGGAGTGCCGCTGTCAATCAACGGATTCAATTACATCGCGCCGAGTTCGCCGTTCAGTTACGTCATCTACACGAACAATCCGACGACGCCGACCATCGCCCAGATCGGGCTGAACAACGCGATGCTTTGGTGTTCCAACGGCGTCCTGTATTCCTCGTGTGTCACCAACGGCGTGCTGGCCACCAAACAAATCGCGCCCTGAAGTCTCCTCCTCACGACGGTTGCACCGGATATTTAGTTTCAATTTCGCAACACCCTTATGAATCAGGGGCCTTTGGTTTCCATTCTGATTCCATTGTATAATGCGGAAAAATACATCGCTGAAACCATCAAATCCGCCCTGGCGCAAACCTGGAGAAACAGGGAAATAATTGTCGTGGATGATGGTTCGACCGATGCCAGTCTGGTGATCGCCAAAAGTTTTGAAAAAGAGGGGGTCAAAGTGGTCGCGAAGGAAAATTCCGGAGCCACCGCAACCCGAAATTACGCCTTCAAGTTGTCCCAAGGGAAATTCATTCAATATCTGGACGCGGACGATCTGATGGCTCCTGACAAAATTGAAGCCCAGTTAAAGTATGTTTCCTTTGACGAAACATCGGTTGTTTCCGGCCGTTTTGTTCGATTCGCCAGGAGCATCGACAACTGTTTCGGTGGAATTGGACCTCACGAAAACATCAGCAAGGATCTTTTTCCCGTGGACTGGCTGGTTCAAAATCATACGATGCAGACGTGTGCATGGCTGACTCCCCGGCGGTTGGTTGAACAGGTCGGAGGCTGGAACGAATCATTAAAACAAAATCCCAACGATGACGGTGAATTTTGGTTCAGGGTGGTGGGCGAGAGCGACTGCAAAATGGTCAGGTATTGCAAAGATGCCTTGATATTTTGGCGGACGGAATTGCCCGGGCTTGCGCTGTTGAGAACCGAGCAGGCCTGCAAATCCTTGCTGGGAACCTGCCATGTCCTGCGGCGGGTTTTGTTGCGTCTCGAAGATTCGCCGCGGACGCGCTTGGCGGCGGCCAATTATTACATGAAATTTGCCCAGACGATCTATCCTAAATATCCCAAATTGACAAAAGAGGCGGAGCACAACGTCCGGGAATTGGGCGGCAGCCGGCTTCCAGTTCAAGGTTCGAATCTCTCCCGGTCATTAACAAAAATATTCGGCTGGAAAATGGCCGCCTGGGTCAGATGCATCAAACGCAAATTGTGGAATCGTAAACAAGAGGGCTCCAAGTGAGTCACCATTGCAATCCTTTCTGCCGTTTGCCTTGTTTAAGTAAGCGTGAATGTCGCATTCAGAGTCTTGCTCACAGGCCAGTTTCAATGAGGATTTTTGCCTGACATTGGAGATGAAACAGGCCGTTCTCATCTCGCCCCATTTCCCGCCGAGCAACCTGGCGGGCACGCAGCGCGCGCGCCTGATGACCGCGCGGCTTCGTGAATTTGGATGGGAACCGATTGTCGTAGCCGTGAATCCGCGGTATTACGAAGAAGCCAATGATGACGCGGCGCTTGCGTTGTTGCCTGACCATCTCCGGGTGGAACGTGTCGGCGCATGGCCGGCGAAAATTTGCCGCCACTTCGGTTTCGGCGATGTGTCATTGCGCGCGCAATGGACACTGCGCCGCAAAGTCGCCGAACTTGCGCAACGCGGTGAAGCGGATTTGATTTTTGCCACCGTGCTGCCCGGATACACAAGCCTGGTCGGCGCGTGGGCGAAGCGGAAATTCGGTCTGCCGTTTGTGCTCGATTACCAGGACCCGTGGGTTTCGGACTGGAGCGCAAGTCAGCCGCGCTTCAGCAAGGCAGGCATGTCCCACTGGCTCGCCACGAAATTGGAGCCGCGCGCCGTGGCCTGCGCGGATGCGCTGACGGCTGTTTCTGACGAAACGTTGCGGACGCTTCGTCAACGCCGGTTGCTGCGGAGCGGTTTGCCGGCGGAAATCATTCCCATTGGTGCGGATGCAAACGATCATGCCGTCGCAGCGCGCACCGGGCGAACCTGGATTCAACGAACTGACGGCGAATTTGTGGTTGCCTACTTGGGCACAATCACCGACCGGATGTTACCGAGCGTGCGGGCGTTGTTCCGGGCGGTATGCGCCATGTTGAGTGTAAATCCGGCGAAAAAACTGCGAATTCATTTTATCGGCACCAGCGCGCAACCGAACGGGCAGGATGCGCATGGGCTGGAACAGATCGCGCGCGAGTATGGCGTGGGCGTTGTGTTCCGGCTTGAGCCGCGGCGCATCGGTTATCTCGACGCACTGCGGACAATGGCGGACGCGGATTTGTTGCTGCTGCTTGGTTCGACGGATTCGCATTACACTGCGTCCAAGATTTTTCCGTGCTGGCTTTCGGGCCGGCCCGTGCTCGGCCTTTTTCACGAGGCGAGCACAGTCAACCAACTCGCCCGCGAATTGGGCGGCGTCTCGCTCGTCACTTATGGCGATGCCGACGGACCACTGTCGCGCGTTGAGGAAGTCACCCAAGCGCTGCGCAGTATCGTTGCCGACGCAAGCGCGGCGATGCCTCCGCGAAATGAACAAGCGTTCGAACCTTATTCTGCCCGCGGCATCGCGCGGGCGTACGCGGCGCTGTTCGACCGCGTGATGGCCGGCCAAAATCGGAGCTGACAATGCGCATTGGCATTCTGACCAGTCACCCGATTCAATACCAAGCGCCGTGGTTTCGCGCGCTGGCCAGGGTCGTGGATTTGCAGGTGTTCTTCACGCACCGCCAGACTCCGGCGGAACAGGCGGCGGCCGGATTCGGCGTGGGTTTCGATTGGGATGTGGACTTGCTCTCCGGCTATTCGCACAGGTTTCTGGAAAACAAATCCAGACGGCCGGGTGTCAATCGTTTTTCCGGCTGTGACACGCCGGAAATTCGCAGCATCATCCGGCAAGGCAACTACGACGGATTTGTCGTTACGGGCTGGCACTTGAAATCGTATTGGCAGGCAGTGCGGGCTTGCCGGCGCGTTCGCGTCCCGGTGCTGGTGCGCGGAGACTCGCAGTTGCTGACGCCACGTTCGATGTTGAAAAGGGCGATTAAGGCCGTTGGTTACCGGATTATGCTGTACCAATTCGATGGGTTTCTCGTGGTGGGGCAGCGGGCGCGTGAATACCTGGTCCACTACGGCGTCGGCGAGGACCGGATGTTTTTTGCGCCGCATTTTGTGGACAATGAATGGTTTGCACTTCGCGCAAACGAGACGCGAGGCGCAAGGCATGATGTGAGAGCAAGGTGGGGAGCAGACGAGAAGACTTTGGTGGCACTGTTCGTCGGGAAATTTCAGCGGCTCAAGCGGGCGGGCGATATTTTGTCCGCGCTGGCGTTGTTGAAGCCACGCGGAATTGGCGCGGCGGCGGTGTTCGTGGGGGCGGGCGAATTGGACGCTGAACTGCGCGCGCAGGTGGCGCGGGAAAACATCCACGCCAGCTTTGTCGGTTTCAAAAACCAAAGCGAATTACCGGCATGCTACGCGAGCGCGGATGTGCTGGTTTTGCCTTCAGACAGCGAAACGTGGGGATTGGTCGTCAACGAAGCGATGGCGTGCGGCTTGCCGGCCGTCGTGTCGGACGCCGTCGGGTGTGCGCCGGATTTGATTGAGGAAGGCAAAACGGGTTTTACTTTTCCAGTCGGCAATGTCGCTGAATTGGCCGATCGTCTCGCGAGACTGGCGGCGATGAAGCGGGAAGGGCACGACTTCAGACCCGCGCTGACCGAAAAAATGCGCATTTACAGTGTGGAAACGGCGGGAAGTGGAACGATGCAGGCAATTGAGGCGTTGAAGTCCAGGCAACGCGCGTGCAGGATTTGAACGCGCGTCCGGCTTGGGCGGTGCAGTGGGCAAACGCATGTCATGACGGCACAAACTAAAGTTCAACCGGCGGTTCAACAGACGGTCGCCCGGCCTGCATCCGGCCGGCTTCGTCTGGATGGGCTGAGGGTGCTCGTTTTGTTCGGTGGCTCCGATTTGTTCGGACAGGAAAGAGGCAACCTGGAGGTGTTCCGGAGCCTGGCGGAGTTGGGGTTGAAGGCGCGATTCATCACAAGCAGCACGTGGGGACATCGGGTGATTCAGCCCGAGCTGGATCGGCTCGGCTTCGAATGGACGACAGCCCCTTTCGGCTATCACTGGACGAAGCACATGCTTGGAAAACATTTTGGCTATTTCCTGCTGAACATTTACGGTGTAATGGCGACCAGTTGGAGATTGTGGCATGAAGCGCGACGCTGGAAACCGACGTATCTTTACGTGATGAACTGGCGGTTTTTCAGCTATGTCGTACCGGCGATTCTTTCACTGCGCTTGCCGCTGATTTACCGGGCGGGCGACGACCCGCCGATGCATACCGCGTTTCACCGGTGGGTTTGCCGGCGACTCTTTGGGCGGGTTTCACAAATGGTCTGCATTTCGAACTTCATCATGGAGTGTTACAAACGCGCGGGGATGAGTCCGGAACGAATGCGCGTCATCTACAACTATCCGCCGCAAAGAAGTCGCGAGGCCAAGCCGGTGGTGGTGCCAACAACCCCGGGCGCGACAGTGATTCTGTTCATTGGCCAGTTTGCGGAATTCAAAGGGGTAGGTATTCTTGTGGACGCCGTGCGCGCACTGCTGAGAGCCGGGCGCAATATTGATCTGTGGATAGCCGGGGAAGCTTATTGGGGCGGTGAGTTCGTCTCCAAAATCAGGTCGCAAATCGCCGTCAACCGGCTCGAGTCAAGAATCCAGTTGCTCGGCTACGTCGAGAACGTGGCCGCGTTGCTCCAACGGGCGGATATTCACGTCTGTCCTTCGATCTGCAAGGAGGCCCTTGGGAACGTCGTGCTGGAGGCGAAAGCCGAAGGCGTTCCGTCGGTCGTTTTTCCGGATGGAGGTTTGCCGGAGTTGATTGAGCACGGGGTGGACGGTTACATTTGCGGGAAGTGCACGGTCGAAGCGTTGATGGAAGGCATTGAATATTTTTTGAAAGATGCTGTGGCGCGGCAAAAAGCCGGCGCTGCGGCGCGGAAGAGTCTGGAAGAAAAGTTTGGTCTGGAGCGATTCCGCCGCGAATGGTCGGAGGTTTTGCTGAGCACCGTTGGCGCCGGAAAGGCAAATCCTGAATGTGTCTAAACCTGATGTCGTATCAGCCCCAAATTCTAACGCTGGACGCCGCTGGATAAATGAAACCGGCAGGAACCAACACGATTAACGGGATTGGCGGACGCGAACGATTCGCAGTTCGCCAAGACGCAGGTGCGGTTGTGCACCAGAGAATTTTTCAACCGCTTCCCCTTTGGGTCTGGGTGGCAGCCATCGGGCTGGCATCGTGGGGTGCTTTCTCCGTGAATCCACTTTTAACCTCATGCAGCATCTTGATGTTGCTCTTGCTCGCGAACCTTTTGTGGATGCCAGGGAACCGCCCGCGCTTCTTTTTGCCTGCACGATGCAGTGGCTGCAGTCCTCGATCGCGGTTTTTTACACGGACTTTTACGGCATATCTTTGAAGTCAATCTTTGGCGGGCCGGAGTTGGTGGAGGCCACATGGTTGAGTTTGATTGGCGTGCTCGTGCTGGCAATTGGAATGCGGCTGGCGCTGGTGCGTCCCCCATTGAATGCGGCCGACGAAGCGCAGCGCGAGTCGCAGTTGTTGGAGCCGGCAAACTGCTTCATGGTTTACCTGCTTTCAGTTTACTTTTTTTATGAGCTGGGCAAGCGGGCTGGCGCTTCTCCTGCGTTACAACAACCGTTATTGGCGCTGTCCACGGTGCGCTGGGTGATGGTGTTTCTTCTGGCGTATGCGGTGTTGCAACGACGCAAGCTTTACAGCCTGCTCGCCATTACGATCGCGCTGGAAGCCGGCGTCGGTTTTCTGGGCTATTTCAGCGGGTTTCGAAGTGTCTTCTTCCTGCTGCTTGTTGTTTTGCCGACGGCGCGGTTTGCATTCAAAGGCTGGCGGCTGGTCCAGCTGATCCTGGTGGCCTCGGTCTTGCTGGTTCTTTCGATCGTCTGGACATCGATCAAGATGGAGTATCGCGAGTTTTTGAATCAAGGCACGGGTCAGCAGGAGGTGCTGGTGCCGGTGCCTCAGCGGATTGACAAACTTAAGGAATTGGTGGGCGGCCTGAACCGCGAATCATTCAAGGACGGCCTGGAGAAGGTGATTTTGAGAGTCAGCTACGTCAATTACTTTGCGCTCACCATCATGAATGTGCCGGAAGCCATTCCGTATGAAAAAGGCGCGTTGTGGTTGGGGACGATAAAACACGTGTTAATGCCGCGTCTATTTTTTCCGAACAAACCGGCCATCAATGATTCCGAGCGAACGGCTTATTACACGGGTGTGCAAGTGGCGGGGGAGGAGCAGGGCACCTCAATCAGCATCGGTTACATGGGCGAGAGCTACATTGATTTCGGTCCAGCGGGGATGTTTATGCCAATCGTTCTGTTAGGCTTTTTTTATGGGCTGATTTACCGGTTCTTTGTATATCATTATCGCTTCAAGGTGCTTGGTTTTGCGATGGCGACGTCCATCCTGGTTTTCGGCGCGTATAATCTGGAGACTTCGAACATCAAACTTTTCGGCGGCAATTTGATGAGTCTTATGGTGATGGGATCGTTTTCTTTGGTGGCAGGCGGGTGGCTCTGGAGGATGATCACCAATCCGACGCTTTCTTCGCCGAGGCGCTGGCGGCGGCGGACGGGAGCGCGCTTCCAGCCCCCAAACGGCGGGGCGGCTTGAGCGGGGGCAGGTCAGCATGTCAAAAACCAAGATTTTGTTCACGATCGGCGGGCTTTCTCCGGAGTTTGGCGGACCGTCGCAGAGTGTGCCCGCATTGGCAGTGGCCTTGGCACACACTGCCGTCGAAGTCGAGATTATCACGTGTGAACCGCCGCCCGGATACGGGTTGCCGCTGCTGCCGCCGTTGGATTTGGTTCAAACCCGTCTTCTGCCTTACGCCTGTCGCTCGACCCGCTGGCTGCCGTGGACAAATGCTTTTACAGGGACATTGCGTGAGGCTTGTGCTGCATCAACAAATTGCATCATTCACGACCATGGACTGTGGCTGCCCACCAATCATGCGGCTGCCTGTGCCGCACGCAAGTCAGGCTGTCCATTCATTGTCAGTCCCAGAGGCATGTTGACTGCATGGGCGTTGCGGCACAAAAGCTTGAAAAAGCGGCTGGCATGGATGCTTTTTCAGCGTCGTGATGTGGAGCACGCGCGGGTATTGCATGCAACTTCGGCGGAAGAAGCCCGAACTTTTCGCAACGCAGGTTTGAGGCGACCGATTGCCGTGATCCCGAACGGCGTCCAGTTGCCACCGTGGCAGGAGCATGTCGAGGGAAACCCAAAACGGCGGACGGTGCTTTTCCTGGGCCGCATCCATCCTGTGAAGGGACTGCTCGATTTGGTGCAAGCGTGGGCCAGAATCAGGAACGACGGATGGGGCGTTGTGATTGCCGGTGGTGATGACGGCGGACATCGCGCCGAAGTGGAAGCGGCCATCCGGACAGAGGGATTGGACCGGGACTTTTCGTTTGTCGGAAAGGTTGATGGTGATGCAAAGTGGGGACTGTATCAGCAGGCTGATTTGTTTGTTTTGCCAAGCCATTCGGAGAATTTTGGGATCGTGGCCGCCGAAGCATTGGCTTGCGGAGTGCCGGTCATTGCCACACGCGGGACGCCATGGGAAGATCTGGCGACGCACCGCTGCGGTTGGTGGATAAAAATCGGGAGCGAACCGCTGGCTGCCGCGCTGGCGGAGGCAACGGCCCTTCCGGACGATGCGCGCCGTGAAATGGGCAGGCGCGGCCGGCAGTTGATGGAAACCAAATACACTTGGCCGCGCGTGGCCGCACAAATGCGGGCCGTTTATGGGTGGATGCTTGGCGAAGAACCGAAACCGGACTGTATTGTAGAATAACGGAACGCTGCAATTCACTCGCATGTTGCCGGAAATTACACCGCTGATATTGACCTACAACGAAGCGCCAAACATTGGCCGCGCGTTGGAAAAATTGCGCTGGGCGGGGCGGATTGTGGTGGTGGACAGCTTTAGCACGGATGAAACGGTTTCAATTTGTCAACGGTGTCCGCAGGTGGAGGTCATTCGGCGCAGATTCGATGATCACACCACGCAATGGAATTTCGGCCTCAGCCAGGTCAAGACAGAATGGGCGCTTGCGCTCGATGCAGATTACATCTTGAGCGACGAACTGGTGACGGAACTCAAACAATTGTCGCCGGAAATCGAAGTGAACGCCTATTTTGCTTCGTTCAAGTATTGCATTCATGGCCGGCGGTTGCGCGCTTCGCTGTATCCGCCCCGCGCTGTTTTGTTCCGGCCCGGGCATTGTCGTTACGTTCCGGATGGCCACACTCAAAAGCTGGAAATCAAAGGCGCGACCCGGCAGCTTGATTCTTTCATTGAGCACGACGACCGCAAGCCGCTGGCGCATTGGCTGTGGGCGCAGGATCGTTATGCGGCGCTGGAGGCAAAAAAACTGCTCGCGCACCGCGCAAGTAACCTGCCAGCCCAGGACAGGCTGCGCCGGTGGATTTTTCCGGCGCCGCCGCTGTGTTTTTTCTACACGCTGTTTCTGAAAGGATTGATTTTTGAAGGCTGGCCGGGCTGGTATTACGTTTTTCAACGCACACTGGCGGAAATGATTTTGTCGCTCCATCTCATGGAGGCAAAATTGAAACGTGGTTAGTTTATGAATGTGAATAAAGGCAAATCGCCGCGGTCAATATCGCGAATTATCAAAAATATTCTCAAGTCCCGCCTTCACTCCGTTTTTGCGGCCGGCCAGAAATTCGGATTCGACGTTTTGCCGAGGCATTTCTACTCGGAAATTCCAGACCTTCGCAATTTGAAGAACACGAACTCGTGGCGGAGTCCATTTTCCATGACCGGAATTTTAGGAACCTCATTCGACGAGCAGGTTTCGTGGATCGGGGAGACGGTCCACGCGCAATTGAGAAAACAACTCGCGCAAGGCGACATCTACCGTCAAGCCTGTCTGGATAACGGCGAGGAAGGTTATGGACAAATTGAGGCGGAATTTTTGCACTGTTTTATCCAAAGATATAAACCCAAAAATATTCTCCAGGTCGGGTGCGGAGTGTCCACGGCGGTTTGTCTTAGAGCGGCGAATGGAATTCCATATCAACAGCGCATTATTTGTGTTGAGCCATATCCGACGCCGTTCCTGAAACGTTGTTGCGATGAGGGGAAAATCGAACTCATCCGGAAAAAATTACAGGATGTGAATCCCACAATCGTGTCTGAACTGGAGGAAGGAGATTTGTTTTTTGTGGATTCATCTCACGCACTCGGACCGGCAGGTGAAGTCACGAGGATTGTCCTGGAATTTCTTCCGAGAATGGGGAAAAACGCATTTGCACATTTTCACGACATTTATTTTCCGTATGATTATCAAGGCGGGTTGTTAAACGACGCGCTTTTCTTCGGGCATGAATCGGCATTGCTCATGGCGCTTCTCACACTGAATAATCAATACCGCATCATGGCTTCCTTCAGCATGCTTCACCATGGAAAACAGGATGAATTGACCAAGCTGTTCGCGAATTATGTCCCCGCAAAATACGTGGACGGCCTCAGAACCGGTCCGGGACACTTTCCATCGTCTATTTTTATTCGCCGGTTGTCAGACTAAATTGAAAATCCTGCTTCTAAACCAGACGTTTCATCCCGACGTTGTTTCTACGGCACAACATCTGGGCGATCTGGCGCTCGCGCTGGGGGAACGCGGACACCGAGTCACCGTGGTCACCGGGCGGCGGGCGTATGACAACTCAGGCCAGCGCTTTGCAAAGCACGAAGTCTGGCGTGGGATTGAAATTTACCGGGTGGCATCCACCGGATTTGGCAAGAGCGCCAAATGGCGGCGCGTGGCGGATTTTGCAAGTTTCTTTTTCGCATGTTGCTGGCGGCTCGCCCGGTTGCCGCGCCAGGATACGGTCGTGGCGCTGACTTCGCCGCCTCTGATCTCGTTCCTTGGAGTGTGGTTCGCCCGGCTGCAGCACGGCAAGTTTTTCTATTGGGTGATGGATTTGAATCCGGACGAAGCCATCGCAGCCGGATGGCTGCGTGAAAATTCGCTGGCGGCGCGGGCGTTGCAATGGATGTCGCAATCCAGTTTTCGGCGCGCGACGAGGATCATCGCGCTGGACAAATTCATGCGCGCGCGAATTGAAAAGAAAGGCGTTCCGCCGGAGAAAATTACAGTGCTCGCACCGTGGTCGCACGATGATGCGGTGCGATTTGACGCGTCAGGTCGGGAAGAATTCCGTCGCGCGCACAAACTCACGGACAAATTCGTGGTGATGTATTCGGGCAATCACAGCCCGTGCCATCCGCTGGACACGTTGCTGCAGGCGTCGAAGCAACTCGCGTCGGAAACAAAATTCGCCTTCCTGTTTGTTGGCGGCGGGAGCGAATTTGCCAGGGTCAAACGCCATGCGGCGGAGAATAATCTCAGCAACGTCATCTGTCTTCCATATCAGCCGCTGGATAAACTTGCCGGGTCGCTGTCCGCTGCTGACTTGCATGTGGTCGTCATGGGTGAACCGTTTGTTGGCATCATTCATCCGTGCAAGATTTATAACGTGCTGGGAGTGGGCGCGCCGATTTTGTACATCGGACCGAAGCCGAGCCATATTTCGGAAATCCTGGCCCAACTCAATTCCGGCGTATGCCGGCAGGCGCGGCATGGCAACGTGGCGCAGTGTGCGGCCCAAATTCAGCAATTCGCCGTCGCGAACCAGCGGGGAGAACCTGATCGTTACCCGCCGGTGGCCGCGCAGTTCACAATGAACGCCTTGTTGCCGAAATTGATCGCGGAACTGGAAGGTGCGTAGGCGGTGACAGAACGGTGCGACCCGGTTTTAACAGATGACTCGGTTTGCTGCTTCCTGTATAGTCATATTGTGCAAAACCTTTTGAAAAACTGCCGATAACGAAATGGTAAAAACCTGATGGAATTCTTGCCTCTCATCGTTTGTGGTCTGCTGGGTTTGATGACCACATGGTTGCTGATTCCTGTGATTCGGCGCAGGGCTGCTGTTTCAGCACCGGCCAACCAGGCGCGCACGTTTCATCACACGCATACCGCACCAGTGCCGCGCTTGGGCGGTATCGCGCTGGCCGTGGCGTTTGCGCTGGTGGCGGCAGTCGCTCTGGCGTGGTTTCCGCCCGACGTGGCGCAGATGCGGACGCAGCTTGTCGTCATATTTAGTTCGCTGGCGATGTTTCTGCTTGGGCTGTGGGACGATTTCCGGCCGCTGGGCGCGCGCAAGAAACTCCTTGGACAAATTCTTATTTCCATCGGCGTTTGCTGCTTCGGTGTGCACATTGAGAATTTTCAAAATCCGCTGACCAATGAGTTATATGCGTTGGGAGCGTGGGGTTGGGTCGTCACCGTTTTCTGGCTTGTCGCACTGACGAACATGATCAACCTGATCGATGGGATTGACGGTCTGGCCGGGGGCATTGCCTTGATGATGATGGGTCTGTTGGTGTATGTGGGTTTTCAGGACGAGCCGACGCTGCCGATACTTTGCGCGGCGGGCATGTTCGGCGCGCTGCTTGGATTTCTGCGCTATAATTTTCCGCCTGCCAAAATCTACATGGGCGACAGTGGCGCCTATTTCCTCGGATTTCTGATTGCGATCCTGACGCTGGTGCATTCGCAAAAGGGCACGATTGTTGCCGCGCTCATTGCGCCGCTATTCGCGCTGGCCCTGCCGATCCTGGACGTGAGTCTGGCGATCGTGCGTCGCGGGCTGAAAGGCCTGCCGATTTTCAGGCCGGACCGCAGACACATTCATCACCGTCTCTTGGAATTCGGGTTTTCAAGGACGCGGACGGTCCTTATTCTTTACGGGATTTCCTCTGTTTTTTTGCTGATGGCATTCGGAGTGTTCTGGTCCCAGGGACGGTTGGTGCCAATTTTCTTTGGTTTTGCCTGTCTCGCCTTGTTGCTGTCAGCCCGCACGTTCAACTTCAGTCGGGACTGGTTTGCGGTTGGTCGTGTGTTGGAGAACTCGCTGGAGCTGCGCAAGGAAACGCATTACGCGCTGGCCTTGGGACGCTGGCTGGAGATGGAGGGTGAACGGGCCCGGTCAGTCGAGAGCCTGTGGGCTGATTTTGGTTTTGTGGCGGGGAAACTGGGCTTTACCCGTGCCCGACTGGAACTGGAAGACGGCAAGCGTGAATGGGAGTCATCAATGGACGTTATGAGCCGGGACGTTCATCATGCCGTGCATGAACTGGGGTCTGCCCATCGGATGGCGCTGCATCTTGAAGCCGACTCTGGTGCGATGTCCCTGGCGCTGTTTGATCATCTGAGCGAACTGGCCGCTGAAGCGTGGCTGAAAGCGACGGCGCGTTGGCAGGAGATGAACGGGCAGCCGATCCGTTTTGATTCGCGAATTTCAAATCAGGGAGGGGTTCGACATTCCGAGGTTGCCGACGGAACGACAAAAGAAATTGGCAAGGCGGCCCGGCCCGCCTGAGCAACGGTGGAAAAGGTGGCGTTGCCGCCGCCTTAAAGGAGATTTTTGAAGCTGATTGAGTGGCTTGCTTGGCCTGCGGTGTCAGCCGCGTTTGACGGTTTCTTCAACGAGGCACTTCAGGGGCACTTCGGTCGCGGTCTGACGGCCCAGGAAGTCCAGCAAAACGATCACCCGTTCGCGGCCCGGCATGATTTGTTTGATCACGGCACGGAGGCCGTGAAATACCCCGCCCGCGATCTCCACGCTGTCGCCAACATGCATTTCCGGCGACACCACATGCAGTTCCTGCTGGCCAAACGCCGCGCGCAGGTCGTCCATCACGGTGTCGGGAATTGTCGGCCAACGGTCGCCGAAGTGGACGACTCCTTTGACGCCAGCCGTGTGATGAACCTGGCGCAGGCACTCCTTCCAATCAAACCTGGCAAACAGATAATTGGGGAAGAGCGCCTCCGTCACCCACACTGCGCCCCGCCGCATTTTGCGCCGGAATCGGATGCGCGGCAGGAACACCTCCACGCCTGCAAGCTTCCGCAAATGCCGGGCCGCAATGTGTTCGTGTTTTGGTTGGGAGCGAAGACAGAACCAGGCCCGCTGGGGTTCGAGGCTTGTCGGGTTGACCATGGCCATCCGGTTTTCTGCCGCGTTAGTAAAAGTTGTCTTAAACGGCGCAGGATTTGCAACACCGGCAGAACACGGCCGCCGCCGCGGTTTTTCACGCCTTTGGTTGATCGGTGTAGTAATCTTTGTAGCGGTAATAGTAATAGTCGGAGCCGAGGACTTCGACGCCATTGAACACCAAACCGAGCACGTCCACTTCCCGCTGGTAAAGCAGATCGAGCGCCGCCCGGGCCACGCGGCTTGATGTGCTGGCGGCTCGAATGACAAAAATGACGCCTTCGACGTGCGGAGAAAGGCTGGTCACGTCATCCGCAGCCATGACAGGAGCGCTGTCCACGAACACGTAGTCAAATTGAGCGGAGAGTTCCTTGAGCAAGGACAACATGTCCTGGCTGAGAAATAGTTCGCCTGGATTGCGCGTTGTCTTGCCCCGGGTCAGCAGCATGAGATTGGAAATCGCCGTCGGTTGGACGACCTTGGACCAAGGGAGGTGCTCCGTTAACACTTCATTCAGACCGGGCGTGGGCTGCAGGCCGAACTGGCGGTGCTGGAGTCCCTTGCGCAGGTCGGCGTCCACAAGGAGCACGCGCGACCCGGCGGAGGCCATGGTGATGGCGATGTTGGCGGCGGTCATGGATTTGCCGTCGCTGGGGATTGCACTGGTCACAAGGATGGTTTTGGGGCGCTTGCCTTCGGTGGCCATGTAGAGCAGGGACGACCGAAGATTGCGATAGGCCTCCATGAAGGCATGGCGGTCGTCGTCGGGGTGGAGCAATTTTACAGGTTCAGTTTCGTTCTCAGCCACCTGAAGCGGAATCTGGCCGAGGACGGGTTCGTCAAACAGGTCCTGCAAATCCGTGAATGAGTTGGGGCGGTCGTCGAAGCGATCCACCAGGAGGAGAATGCCCATGCCCACCAGCAACCCGAGAATGCCGGCGATTACGAGTGCTTTGGCGATACTGGGCTGGTTGGGAAGCGCTTCCGAGGCGCGTTCAAGGATGGTCACACTTTCAGGGGTGATGTCTTTTTCCACGCCGAGGGATTGCATCGCCGCGGACAGGTGCTCGGTACTGGGTTTGAAGTCGTTGTTTGGTGGCACGGATGCGTTCGTATTCAGCCATCCTTTTGCTGATGTCGAGTGACTTGACTTCCCACTCTTTGACTTCGCGCTCAAGGTTCTGGGTCTGGAGTTTGAGCGAGTTGCGGCGGCTTTCCAGGTCTTCGAGGCTCTGCTGCTTGAAGATTTCCAGAAGTTTTTCACGGCTTGCAATTTCTTCGTTCAAGGCAATGATGCGCGGGTGTTTTGGTTTGAGGTATTGTGACCACTCCTGCAACTCGGCTTTCATTAACTGAATTTCCTGTTTCGCCTTCAAATAATCGGAACGAAGGAGCATGTTGGGCTGTTCTTTGTCGTCTCCGGCAGCAGCCAGGACATCCTGTTTTTGCTGGCGCTCCAGGTTTTGATCCAGGTTCAGCATGTTGAGGAGTTGAGATTCCGTCTTGAGCTGGGCCAACTGGCGATTAAGCTGGGCGAGATAACTGCCTGCGCTGTTGCCTTGCTCTTGGAGGAAGACCACGCTGTTGGTGGCCTGAAAGGCCAGCAACTCATCGTCTGTCTTCTTGAGATCGCGCTCCAGCGAGACCAACTGCTCCGTGATTCCCTGCAGCGTCGTCTCGGAGGTCGAGGTGCGCATCTCGCGTTTTAAATTGATGTATTCGTCCATGCAGGCATCGAGATAGGCGCGCGTATATTGCGGTTCCGATCCGACAGCCTCGAGATTGAAGATCGCCGTTTTGGGGGAGACGGAAACTTGCAGGATTACCGGCACCGGGTTGAGATTCGGTTTGATGGCGCGCACCCGCTCCATGGCGCGGCTGAGGACGGTGCCGCTCTTCATCAGGGCGGCCTGGGTTCCAAGAAAGTTGCTGAGTTCCTCACTGTAAACCGAGCCGGTGGAGATTGTGATTTTGATGTTTACGATCATCCGCCCGAAAGAGAGGTAGGAGGGCGGCGACTGCCAGAGGCGAAAGCCCGCAATCCCCAGACCCAAGCACAGCGTCAGCGGCAGGACCCACCAACGCCGGCGAAGGACGTTCCGATAGCGATGAAAATGATTGAACAGGCGGGTTGACCGGTTCAAACGATCGTGCGCGGTAGTCACGGCGGCAGCAGCGTGTTCGTTCATGAAGGATTTAGAAGTTGATCGCACGCTGGGGCACGATGACGAAATCTTCCGGCTGAAGCGCAATGTCTTCGTCCACTTTGCCTTTTTCCAGCACATTTACCAGGTTGACTTTGAACTCAACGGTCCCGGTGGGGGTCTTGCGACTGACTTTGACCTCCTTCTTGTTTGCAAAATCACCGAAGCCACCCGCGCGGGCAATGGCTTTTGAGACCGTGAATGTTTCATTCGCCGGAATCTCCACCGGTCCCGGATTGCGAACCGGCCCCCACACATAAACGTGGCCGAGCGCCTTGGTCAGCGTATCAAGGCCGATGATGACCGTAGCCTTGTAGTAGTAGTCCTTTTCCAGCGCCGCCTTTAATTCATCGGCTAGTTGTTTGCATGTTTTGCCCGCCACGCTGACGCGGCCGATGTACGGCACGTCCAGTTCGTCGGACTCGGCAACCAGCAAGCTGACCGCATTGGTATGGTCCTCGAGGATTTGGAAACTGATGCGGTCTCCCGGCAGCAGTTTGTGTTTGTCATCGAGCATATAGCCGCCGGAGGCAAAGGAGGGCGGGGGCTGTGCCGAATTCGTCTGATTTGAAAGCGTGCTGGCCGGGGCGTTGCTGACGGTCGGAACGGGTAGAAAACCCGAAGTGTCGCGCAGCGGCGCGTTGCTGTTTGAAGACGGCTGCGCCAGGCCGCTCAAACAAGCCATGACTATCAGCAGACCGATGCCAAAACGATTCATATCAAACCAACATTAAAACGTATAGTTCAGGTCAAACACAAGCCGATTTTGAGTGTAACTTGATCCCTGCAGATCGGAATTCTTCAAGTAAAGCTGATATTGGACGGTGGTCGAAAGATGTTTCATGATTTGACGGCTTGCGCTTAGGCCGACGCTATATTGGTCCAGCTTTTCGCGGAGACCGCCGCTTTCGGTTATGTGTTGATAGGAAATCGAAGTGGACAGGCTGGTTTTAAGGAACAGTTGCCAGGTCGCCGCGTGTGTGACGTACATCGTATCGGCGGTACCGGAAGTGACGGTTGATTGGAATTGCCGTCCGACGCTCAATGAATGAGACAGTCCCGGCCCCAGTCGCTGATTGATTGACAAATCAACAAAAAGTCCGTTTTCCGTTTGGCTTCCTGTTTGGCTTGATGTTTGGCTCGCCGTCTGGCTGTTTGTGGTTCCACTGGTCTGGGCCGCTTCAATGAAGTAAGTCACGTATCCAAACAACAGCCGCACGGTCGAATACTCGCTTATCCGGGCGTCAACAAACGGTCCGACAGCCACGTTTTTGTTGTTGTTTGAAGTCGGATCTTGGTAGTCGGTCATGCCACCTCCAACTTGGATCCCGGTGAGGACGGTCGGGGTTAAAGCATAACCCCCCCTCAAGCTGAGCAAATCTTCGCTGTATTGTAATTGGGAATATTGAGATGATGTTGGGAGGTAAATGTAGTGGTCATATGCCGCATTTAGAATCACCTTGTTCAGGTCCCATGTGACACCGACTCCGGAGGTGCTCTCGAAGCGGGCCAGGTTGCCGACGCCGGTGATGGTTGGGTCACTGACCACATCCTGTGAATAGGAGAACCGATCATGAAAGTTGATCACAAAATCCCGCACGTACAGGTTGAACGACAAATCCGAGTTCGGCGTGACAAACGCCGTGTCATATTGAGATGTCTTCAAATATTTCGCGTAGCCCAAACCCATCGATAAGGTAAGGTTATTTCTTTCACTTAGCGGCCAGAGGCTCATCACGTTGATTTGCGGACGGAATATGAGGTCCGGCTGCGGATTATTTTCCGTCAGGAGAACGTTGTCGTTGGCTTCCACTTCCAACGTGGATCCAACGCGGAGACTCCACGGCCCCAACTCAATGTTGTAGCCGCCGGCGGCCAGCGCACGTTTTTGGGCGTCGGCGGCCTGCTCGCCGGCCAACGAAGCGCGGATGAAATCTTGGGCTTGAAGATCCGCACCCAACAGAAAAAGTGCGACAACAATACGACTCAACCCTACGCAGTGAAAGACACCCCTACGGGCGTCCGGCTTGAAGAGAGGTTGTTTCACCGGAACGAAATTTTCACGAACTAGCTTTATGCGAGTCGGCGTCGGCTGCCTTCCCGGTCTGCTGGGGACCGGATGCAGGAAGCACGGGGAGTGCTCGTTCACTGCCGCTGGCACCGCTTTGGTGTTTGAGACGACTGGTTGAATGTGGGTCCGGTTTCACAACAGCGTGAAAGCTAATCATCCCCGGCCATGGGTCAAGAGCGATAACACCCTTGTTGACCCGCCGACAAGCAAGTTTGACATGATGGTGATTCGGCAGTTTGCCGATGGGAGGGCCAAGGAGTGACCGGCGGAGTTGTCAACAAGGTTGCCTGCCGGCTACACCGGCTGGCTGCTCCGCCCGGATGGTATTCGGCCCAGGTGATAAATCAGGAAGCCGTGAAGGAACTGACGCAATTCGACGACCTGTGCTTTGTTCAGTTTCAGTCGCGACAAATCCGTCCAATCGCTTGTTGTCAGCATTTTCACGATTTTTCCGGTTCCGGGTGTAAGGTTGCTTTTCTCCAAGCCCGGCTTGAGACCCAGTTCGCGCAGCAGTTTGAGCTCGAAGGCGAAAATTGTTTGCGGCAGAGGCGGCTGGCGGGGCAGATGATCGAGCATGCCGTTGATCAACTCAAAAACAGCGGGCAGTGGTGTTTCAGTTTCGGTAGTTTGTTCTACGAGCGCGGCACAGTAGGAGGCTTGCCGAAGATAGCCGAGTTCCCGACGAAGTGCATTGTGGGTTTCGCGCAGACCGACTTCGCGCAGTGTGTGAAGCTCTGAGCGGCGGCTGCGGCTGTAGCTGAAATCGGCAAGGTAAAACAAATCCAGTTTGCCAAGAAACGGCGATTTGGACCGCCGCGCGCCTTTGGCCACGGTGGCGATGCGGCCGAAGTTCGGCGTGAGCCAGTGAACGATGAGGCTGGTTTCAGTGAGCGGCCGCGCACGCAGGATGAGGCCGGTGGCGGATTCAATCATGGCGACGCGATGGATTTCGGAGAAAGTCAACCGTTCAATTTTTTGCCGGCCTGCGGCGTGGAGCCGGGCGAAATCGAACTGAGGCTGAGGATGTATTTGATGGCGTCGGTGACGGAGATGTCGAGCTTCGTTACTTTTTCCTCCGGCACGAGAATCAAAAAACCCGACGTCGGGTTCGGCGTCAACGGCACAAAAACGGTGACGACTTTTTCTCCGATCTTTGCCTGCACCAAGTCCTCCTGCTCCCTCGTGATGAAGCCGATCGAATAAACGCCGGCGCGCGGAAACTCGACGAGCACGACTCTTTTGAACGAACTTCTGTTGCCAGAGGTGAGCGCCTCGTTGATCTGCTTTGTGGCCGCGTAAATTTTGTTCAGAAACGGGACCTGCATCAACACGCCGTCCACCCATTCGATCATTTTTTTGCCGAAATAATTTCGCGCAAACCGGCCGATGATGCTGATCAGCAAAACCGCCAGCAGGAATGCGATGAGACTCCAATACCAATACATCGGCCCGTCGCCGTGATTCGTGTGCGTGATGGTCCTCGGAATGAAAATGAGCAGCGTGTCCGTGATGTTGGCGACCGTGCCGAACAGCCAAACGACGACGGCAATCGAAACGACTGCGGGCAACACCACGGCCAGTCCGGTCAGAAAGTTCGCGCGCCAATGACCCAAGAGCGATTTGTTCACACCCCAAGTTTAGTGCTGCGGGCGAGTTGCGCGAGTGAAAATCGGCGGGAAAGTTCCCGCAGCAAACGGTTTTCCTCACGCTTCATTTTGCGCCGGACAGCGGCACGCGCATCGTCAAAGCCGAGCAAATGCAGGACGCCATGCACAATGTAACGAACGATCTCCGATTGCCAGTTCACACCGAGCTTCCGCATTTGCAAAATCGCCTCGTCCACGGACACAAAAATTTCGCCGTGCAGTCGCAGCGCCGCGCCTGTGAACGCGCGGATGGAATCATCCCTGCGCGATGAAGCGACGCATTGTTTTGATGACTGCCTGTTGACAAAACAACCGGTCCGCGGCCTGACGGTCGCCGCTGCTTTGTCGGCGTAGTCGAACGTGATCACATCCGTTGAGCCGGCATGGTGAAGAAACGTTTCGTTCAGCCGCGTCATTTCCGGTGTGGCGATGAGATAAATGCCAACATCGGCTTGCGCGACTTGCAGCAATTCGGCCAGCAGTTCTTTGACGATTCGGCGCAGCAGGCGCAAATCAACCGGGCGGGCATGTTGGCGATTGCGGATTGTCAGCGTGAGCTTCATGCGCCGTCGGCGGGGCAGGGGACTCATGCCGATTTTGCCCTCGTCCGATGCTCCTCGTAGGCGGAGACGATGCGCTGCACGAGCGGGTGGCGGACGATGTCGCGCCGGCCGAGTTCCACGATGGCAATACCCTCGACGTTTTTCAGGACATGATGCGCTTCGAGCAGTCCGGACTGTTTGTGCGGCGGCAGATCAATTTGCGATTCGTCGCCGGTGATGATGGCTTTCGAGCCGTGGCCGAGGCGCGTCAGGAACATCAGCATCTGCTCCGTGGTCGAATTTTGCGCCTCGTCGAGAATGATGAAGGCGTTGTTGAGTGTGCGACCGCGCATGTAGGCCAGCGGCGCGATTTCGATGGTGCCGCGCTCGGTGTGCTTCTGAATATCGTCGGTGGGGAGCATGTCGTGGAGCGCGTCATGCAGCGGGCGGAGGTAAGGCATGATCTTTTCGTAAAGGTCGCCGGGCAGAAAACCGAGTGCCTCGCCGGCTTCGACGGCTGGTCGGGTGAGAATGATGCGGGACACCTTGCCGTCCCGCAGCGCCGCAAGCGCCATGGCGACCGCAAGATAGGTTTTGCCGGTGCCGGCCGGGCCGACGCCAAACGTGATGTCGTGTTTGCGGATGGCATCGAGGTATTTCTTCTGCCCGACGGTTTTGGCGGTGACGCCGGGCTTCTTGTCATGCGTCAGGATGCGATCGTTCATCAGGTCTTTTAGCGTTGAGACGCCTTCGTGTTTGACGACATTGAGGGCGTGGGTGAATTCGCGGTTGCGCACGGGCGAACCGACCTTCAACGAACTTTCGAGCAGGAGAAACAGGTGTTTGGCGCGCTCAATCCCGTCGGCCTGGCCCTCCAATTTGATCCAACCCTCACGAGCGGTGGCTTTGACGCCGAGCTGTTCTTCCAACGTCTGCAGGTTGTGCGGTTCGTTGTTGAAAAGCTGCTGCGCAACGCGGGCGTTTTCGAAGTGAAGGGTCTCAGTGGGCATTTCCGATTTTCGATTGTCGATTGCCAATTGCCAATTCCATGTTGCAGCGGGAGACGGCGCTTCTCCAACTGGGAATTGGAAATTCCGATAAAATGCGAGCACAGCCCGAGTGGTGTAGGAAGTTGGAAATTGGGAATTTCATCGGGCGAGGGCGGCACGAAGTTTGGCCGCCAGGTCAGTCAGCGCCTGCGGCACGACCGAGGTGTCCGCCAGCACGGGCATGAAGTTTGTGTCACCCAGCCAGCGGGGCACGACGTGAATGTGGAGATGCCTGTCAAAACCTGCGCCCGCGACTTTGCCGAGGTTGATGCCGATGTTGAAGCCGTCGGGTTTCATGACCGCTGTGAGGGCGTTGACACACCGGCGGGTCAGTTTCCACAAGTCGGCCAGTTCGTCTTCGGTCAATCCGTTCAAATCGGGCGTTTGTTTGTAAGGCACGACCATCAGGTGTCCGCCGTTGTAAGGGTAGCGGTTGAGAAGGGCGAAGCAGGTACGATCGCGGACGATGACGAGGTTCGCCTCGTCGTTGTTGGAGCGGGCAACTTGGACGAAGAGTTCTTCATCCGACTCCGTCTTGGACGAAAGGATGTATTCAATCCGCCACGGCGCATGAAGCGGTTCCATGACGGGAGAGTAACGATGACAACGGTGAAAGTCAAAACGGCTCTGCGACTGTCAGGGACGATCCATTCTGATTGTCAACGGGACATGCCGCCTCGTCCTTTGTTTCCGTATTTGTCCTTCGAACCGTGTTTTTTTGAGGAAGCGAACGACGACGATGGGATTGCCCGCCACTTGGAATCAAGCCCTGCATGTCAGGGGTACGCCTGCCAACAGGCAAACCCGCTATTTTGAGGGTTCGGATTTGCTACGCAGTATGTAAACGAGGGCTTTCACGGCCAGTTCGATGAACAGAAACGGTTTTGCAATGAAATCGTTTCCGCCGCTGATCATGGAGCTGGCCCGGCTTTCAAGGTCGTTGAGACCCGTGACAAAGACGACGGGCGTTTTCTTGTGAGACGGCAAAGTGCGCAGCTTGGTGCACAATTCGAACCCGTTCATGCCGGGCATGTCCACGTCGAGGAAGATGAGGTCAAAGCGGTTTCCTGCCAGCAAATCGAAGGCGGCGTTTGGATCTTCGGCGTGGATGGATTTGAGTTTGGCTTTCCCGAGGGCATACGTGACGGCTCGACGCGAGATCGCTTCATCATCCACGACCAGAATTTTGGGCGGTGGGATTTCTTGCTTGTCGGGTTGCGCGCAACGCTCGAAGAGAAAGGCAAGGGTGTCAACAGCCGTGGCAACGGTGCGAAGCGTGGAAGCATTGATGTTTTTGGGGTTTTCGTGAAGTTCCTTCAACAGCGCCTCCAAGGCGTCGCCCATCTGCGCGATTAGCGGAGCACCGGCGAGGCCGGCGTTGCCAGTCAATGCGTGAATGCGGCGATACATCTCATGAACCTGTTTGACCCGGGCTATTTCATTCTCTGTTTTGATGAGACCTTGAAGTTGAGTGCGCAAGGCGACAAGGGTTTCAGGGAGGCTCTGAACAAAAGATTGCATCAGTTCCGCCTGAAATGCCGCGTCGGAGTCGCCGGGTGCGGGGCGATCCTGAGAGGGATGCTGGGATGCGGGTGGGGGAGGCGGTTGTGGCGGCGGTTCGGGTTTCTCAAGGACTTTCCGCACCACCTCGATGACTTCCTTCGGGCTGCAATTGACTTTTGAGAGACATTTGGTGGCGCCCGCCTTCCACGCCTGTTGGACCATGTTCATCAGGTAGGTATTCGAGAAAACGATGATGGGTGTCTTTTCAAAGCCGGGTTCGGCCCGGATTTTCTTTATCAGCTCTACACCGGGAATTTTCGGCAAGATCAGATCCAGGATAATCAGGTCTGGTTTGGTTTCGCTAACCATCTCGAAGCCCAATTGACCGTCGGAAGCCACAAGCACCTCGTAGCTTGCCGCCGAAAGCTTGTCCCGGTAAATCTTTGCGACAGTCTGGTCGTCTTCAATGATGAGGACCTTGCTCATGTTCACTGGCTAGCTGCGAGCCCCGGTGTCGTCGGCGTAGGGCGCGAGGAACTTGCGAATGCGTTCGAATTCCTGCGCGGCTTTTTCACAAAGCTCGGACGCTCCAGTCAATTTCCCCAAGTCTCCCTGCCGTTCCAGTTCTCGCAGCAGCGGCACGAGCCGTTTCATGCCGCACGTGGCGCTGGCTCCGGCGCAACTGTGCGCCAGTTGGCGCACTTGCGGCGCATCACCCTTTCCCACTGCTGCCGCGAGTTGTCCGATTTGCTCGCTGGTCTGGGTGAGATAAAGCGTCACCAACTCGCGCAAATTTTCCTGATTCCCGTCGGTGAAATCCATCAGACGCTCCATGTCCACTGGCGGTTCGTCTTTGGCCGGAGTCGGCGCGGCAGGTGAGGGCGCGCTTGGGGCTGCGGCAGGCGGCGGCGCGTTTTGAGGCTGGATGGAGGATTTGGCCCGCTGATTTCTGGTCCCAGCGTTCGATCAGGACGCGCACCTCTTCGGGACGCACGGGTTTGGCGATGTAATCGTCCATGCCCGACTGCAGACATTTCTCGCGGTCGCCTGTCATGGCGCTGGCGGTCATGGCGATGATGATAATCGGAGATTTGTAATTTGGAAATTTTTTGAGGTCTTGCTGCCGTTCGCGGATGACGCGGGTGGCTTCCAAACCGTCCATTTCGGGCATCAACACGTCCATGAAAATCAGGTCGTAGGATTGGCGGTCGAGGGCGGCGAGCGCTTCGATGCCGTTGGCCGCAAGTTCGGCGCGATAGCCCATCTGCTGAACGAGGCGCAGCGCAACTTTCTGGTTGATGATGTTGTCGTCGCAAATCAACACCTGCATCGGCAACCGGCTGGCCATCTTCGGATCGAGTTTTGACGGTGTGGGCACTTTACTGTCGGCGGGTTTTGAGCCGGGGATCGCCCGCCCGAGCACCTCGTGGAGCTGGGCGGGCTTGATCGGTTTGGTGAGGCAACTGGCGAAAGCGGCCTTGAGAAAATCCGGATTATCCGCGCGGACGCGCATGGAAGTGAGCAGGATTAGCGGCAATGTCGTCATTTGGGGAAGCTTGCGGATTTCGCCGGCGAGCATGAGGCCATCCATGCCGGGCATTTGCATGTCGAGAATGGCCAGGTCAAACTGCTCGCCCGCCCGCAACCATTCCAACGCCTGCCGCGGGCTGGGAGTGCAACGTGGGATCATGCCCCATTTGCCAGCCTGCACGGTGAGAATGCGGCAATTGGTTGCGTTGTCATCCACGACGAGCAGCCGCAATTTGGCCAGCTGCGGCTGCGGGCCATCGAGCGGACGCTGCTCCGTTTGCGGCGACGGCTTGAACGGAAGGGAAAAATGGAACGTGGACCCTTTGCCTGGCAGGCTTTCGACCCACATTTTTCCGCCCATCAGTTCCACGAGCCGTTTGCTGATGGTCAGACCCAGACCGGTGCCGCCGTATTGCCGCGCTGTGGAGGCATCCGCCTGGCTGAACGCCTTGAACAATCGCGCCAGCCGCTCCGGCGGAATGCCGATGCCGGTGTCGCGCACGGAGAAATGCAAAAGCCACGAGGCCGCAGTGCCCGCCTCCGATTGCGGCGGAGAAAGAATTTTGACTTGGACGACGACTTCGCCGTGTTCGGTGAATTTGATGCCGTTGCTAAGCAGGTTGACCAGCACCTGACGCAGCCGGGTCACATCGCCCACAACCCGGGACGGGGTGCCGTCGTCAATCAGGTAGGCGAGGTCGAGTTGTTTCTCCGCTGCCTGGGTTGCCAGCACATCCAAGGCGGACTCGACACACTCGCGCAGGTCGAACGGCTCGCTTTCCAATTCAAGCTTGCCGGCCTCGATCTTTGAGAAGTCGAGAATATCGTTGCAAATCGTGAGCATGGCTTCGCCGCTGGAATGAATCATTTCGACGTAACCGCGTTGCTCCGGGTTGAGCGGCGTTTCAAACAACAGTTCCGCCATTGCGATGACGCCGTTCATCGGAGTGCGAATTTCATGGCTCATGGTGGCCAGGAAGTCGGCTTTGGTCTGGGCGGCCGACTCCGCGGCTTTGTGCGCGACTGACAAATCGCGATTGGCCTGGGCCAGTTCATCCTGCAAACGCTTGGCGCGGAGCGTGGCGTTCAGGCGGGCGCGCAATTCGGCCGTCTCAAACGGTTTGGTCAGATAGTCGGAAGCGCCGAGTTCAAATCCGTGCAGTTTGTCGGTGGTGCTGTTCCAAGCGGTGAGCACGATGACCGGGATGGACTCGGTCTTGGGCGAGCTTTTCAACTCGCGCAGCAGATCGAAGCCATTCATGCCGGGCAAGCCGAGGTCGAGCAGCACCAAGTCCACCTGACGGTCGCGCACGAGGGCAAGTGCGTCGTCCGCATTCGCCGCGTTCAGGAGATCAATCCCGTCCTCCTGCAACAGGCCGGCAAGCACCTCCGGCATGCGAGGGTCGTCTTCCACCAGCAAAACTTGAGAAGCTACCTGATTCATAACACGTTCATGGTTGTGTTTTACATGAATTTCATGGCTATAAGTCAACTCAAGTGAAGCACATTCAACACCAAATTCCTTCAAAGGCCAATCTGATTTTTGGTTTCCGACACATGCGGTTAACCCAGTCATTCAACGGATTTGCGATCCGTTTTTTTTCGTTGGACGCGCCAGTTGAAAAGGTGTGGCTGGAAACGGGACAAGCCTTTGTTTTTTCAAGACGGAGTTGCGGGTTTCTCACGAGATGGATATGTCAGGTAAACGGCTTACTTGCGGAGCGCACGAACAAAACGATCCATCCGCTCCAGCCCCTTTTCGATGTTCGCCATGCTGGTGGCGTAGCTGATGCGGAGGTAGTCGTCCGCGCCGAACGCGATGCCGGGCACGGCGGCGACTTTTTCCGCTTCGAGAAGCCTGGCGCAGAAGTCCGTGGATTTCAGACCCGTTTTGGAAATGTTCGGGAAAAGATAAAACGCGCCCTTTGCGTTCACGCACGAAATGCCGGGGATGCTGTTGAGTTTCTTCCAGGCGTAAATGCGCCGCCGGTCGTATTCCGCCAGCCATTTTGGCAAATGATCCTGCGAGCCGGTGAGCGCGGCGACCGCGCCCTTTTGCGCGAAGCTCGTTGGGTTGCTGGTGCTGTGTGATTGAATTGCGTCAATGGCCTTCGCAATCGGCTCTGGCGCGGCCAGAAAGCCGAGTCGCCAACCGGTCATGCTCCACGCCTTCGCAAAACCATGCACGACGATGGTGTGTTCGTAATGCGCTTGCGAGAAGCTCGCGACGCTCTTGTGAACCGCGCCGTCATAGAGCAGGTGCTCGTAAATTTCGTCGCTCATGATGAGCACGCCTTTTTCCACGCAGATGTCGCCGAGCGCCTTGATTTCGCCCGGCGTGTAAACACTCCCGGTGGGATTGCTCGGCGAATTCAAGATGAAAAGCCGCGTGCGGGGCGTGATGGCAGCGCGCAATTGCGCGGGCGTGACCTTGAATTCCGTTTTGTCCGTTGTCTCAACGATGACGGCCTTTGCGCCGGCAAGCTTCACCATTTCTGGATAGCTCAGCCAATACGGCGAGGGGATGACGACTTCGTCGCCTTCCTGGCAGGTGGCGAGGATGACATTGTAGCACGAATGTTTGCCGCCGCAGCTCACGATGATTTGCGACGGTTTGTAAGTGAGGCCGTTTTCGCGTTTGAACTTGTCGGCGATGGCCTGGCGCAATTCGGGAATGCCGGCGGCGGGTGTGTATTTCGTGAAGCCGCCCGCCAACGCCTTGGCACAGGCATCTTTGATGTGTTGCGGCGTGTCAAAATCCGGTTCGCCAGCGCCGAAGCCGACGACATCCTGGCCCTCGGCTTTCATCTGTTTGGCCTTGGAGTCAATGGCCAGTGTCAGCGATGGCGTGAGAGAAGCAGCGCGTTGCGAGATTTTGTAGTTCATAAAATCAGGCGCAGAGGATTAACAGCAGGACAGGGGAGCGCAAGCGAGAATTCCCGGAATGACACCCTGCGCCGCGAGAGCACATCAGTCGAATCATTGAGAGAAGGACTGAAAATTTATTTTTGCAGCAGCCGGGGTGACAAAGCTCGCTTCAAACGAAGAACGTAGAATGATAATGAAAAGTACGTTCCGCGACACATTGCCCGTCCCTGTGCGATTTCCGCATTCAAATTGCGGCTCCCTAAATCGCTGTTGCGACGCTTCGGATGTGTTTTCCCTATTTTGGTCGGGTGGCGTGGTCCTGCAGCCATGCGACGTCGGGATTGTTTGGGGACGAAAATTCATCGTTGATGAGGCCGCCCTTCACCAGTGGCGGCATGGTGCGGCCGTCCTTCCAATGATGAATTTCGGAATGCCCGTCAGCGAATGAAAAACCGCATGCAAAATGGTGATAGGAGCCGGGTAGATCGTAAAAGCCGTAGAGTTGCGGATTGTCAGGCCATCCATCCATGCGCGTGCCGAAATTGCCCATGTCAATGCTGTCCTCCCGCATGTCGAGAAAGACAAAAATCTTATCCGGCCCGGGATCAGACAATTCAGATTGTTTCAGATAAATATTGTAGTCGCTGAAAGGCGGTCCCCAATTGCCGTCCGTGCCGCCCCAGCCGCCGAGAAAAACGTTCATGGCCATGCTGCGCACACGCGGTTTGGCCACGCCGTTGACGATCACTTCGGAGTGGTCAGACGGGCATTTCCAGATTTCCAGGTTGTTGCCGCAATAGCGCCACAGTGGGCTTTTCTTATGGTCAAGTCCGGTTCCAGTTCGAGGGCTTGTTGGGGTCGAAGTCGAGTGTGCCGGTAATCCACGAAGCGGCGTAGGTATCGGGGTCCAAGGCAACTCGCTCGCGTAGAGCAACCGGCCTCCGTTGTCATCCGACCACATCTGCCACGCCACGCACAACTGACGGTGATTTGTCATGCATTGCAGGCCGCGCGCACGGAATTTGGCCTTGTCCAAGACCGGCAACAACAGCGCGGCCAGCACCCCGATGATCCCGATCACCACCAGCAGTTCGATGAGCGTAAAACCGTGCCGCGCAGTGAAAAAAACAAACTGCCCAACAGGTTTCGCTGTGTATCGCCGCCGGATTCTGGCGTGTTTGTTCATGCCGACTTTGGCTGTTTTGGGACGCTTTAAAATACGTCTCACACCCCGGATTGCCAGTGGAAACTTTGTCGCTCACACTGGTCAATCGTCTTTGTTTGCAACCACCGATTTTCCGTTGTTTCGCCACACTTCGGACACTTTTCACAAAGTCACAAGCAGTCCTGTCTGTCTGGACTTCAGTAAGTCAGCAGTTCCAACTGACGGATGCCGTTGTTGGCCAGTTCCCAACGGCCTTTTCTTTGCGTCACAAGGTGGCGGCACGGATTTTTGCGTTGTTCCGCCTCATTGACCGAGAGCAGTTGGAAGCGGTCCGTGCGTTTGATTTCGGAAGCGGCGCGCGGGATGAGTTCAAAAGGTACGCCGTTGAAGTTTAGCGCGATTTCATACCCGGCGGTCCCTTCGCGATCGGCATTAGGATTGTGACGAATCAGCGCAGGATAGCGTTTGAGCCATGGAAAATTTGTGACTCGCACCAGCACGCGGCAAAGTTCGGTCTGGCTGTGGATATAGTTCACCAAACTGAATTTTGCGCCTTCGTCGCGTTGCTTGAGAAGAATTTCGCGCGGGTCGAGGCCGAGAAGATTTTGTCCGTTCCACTCGCCGTGGTCGTTCCGCTGGTCGGGGAATGTCTTTTTGTACCAGCTGCTGAACCGGTCATTCAGGAAGAGATTCAACTCGAAATGCACGTGCGCGCGGTCTTTTGAAATGCCCTCGCGCGTGTTGGTGGTGTGGCCCATGGTGGCGACGGTTTCGCCGGCTTTGACGGGCTGGCCGATCCTGAGATCGGAACGGATTTCCCGAAGGTGGGCGTAAAGGGAATAAATTTCCAGCCCTTCAACAACGTGGCGGAGGACGAGGTAATTGCCGTAGTTCGACAGCGATGGTTTCGTGTTGAAGTAGGCGACTGTGCCATCGGCGGCGGCCATTATGGGATCGGTCGGCTCGCCGTGCCTGTCGCGTTGAATGCAGCGGATGTCGAGGCCCTCGTGCATTTGCCGGCCCTCGGTGCGCACACAACCGAAGCAACCGCTCGTCCACGGTTTGCCCACGGTGCCCACGAAGAATTTCTCCTCGCCGCCCGGTTGGAACAGAGCGCGGTTGGCGGTGGGAAGCTGAAAGATTTGCGCGTGCGCAAGCCCGGATAAAAAAATCAAGACGGCCGGAACGGACCATCGGACCCGGTGACAAAGGATTCGACTCACAGTTTGGAGCGTTTCTTGTTTTTTTCGGCGACGTTGTTCAGGCCAAGCGCGATTTGTTCCACCTCGTCACGGGTGGCGTCAGCGGTGAAGATCAGCAGGCCGTTGCTGATGCGCCGGTGGATGAGCGGCGCCGCGAGCCAGCGGGCGCTTCCGGGTTTTCCGCCCCATTGGCTGAAGATGGCCATGTGGCGGCCGGAATTGGCTGTGGAATACATTTCAAGCAGCCAGGTACCATGCCTGTCAAACTGGATTTGCAGCGCAAAGCCGCCGATGGCGTCCACGACCTTGGCTTCCGCAACGTCGGCCTCGGTGAGAAACGGCGAGCTCTCCACGGTGACAAGAACCGGATTTGCCCGATAGACCGGCACAGTTTCACTTGAATTCCCCGCATTGGGGCCGGCTTCCAGATGAACACGGAGCGCGGCAAGCGGCTTGTCATCGGTCGTGTGACAGCCAGCGGCAAACACCAGCGCCGTCCCCAGAGTCAAAAAGATGTTGAACCGCATTACCCAAACCAACATAGTGCCTACACACAACCGAAACACGGAAGCGAAGTAAAGACTTATGAGCCAACAATACAACAAAGTGGAGAAGCGAAAACGAAGATTGAGTTATTTGAAACGGAAAAAAAAGGCTGCCAAGGCGAAATCCAAGACTGCCCCGGCATAGCGATTTGCCGGCTGAAATTTGGGAACAGTTGGTTGTCTGGCGTTGTGGCCGGTGGAGATTTGAAATTACGGCCGGTGATGACAAGAATGAATCCGACAAATGTCGCGCCGGAATTTTGCCCCTGACAATCCGTCAGATTTGCTTTACAGTGCCTTTCGGATGAGCAAACCGCCGTTAATTCTGCGTTTCGCCAAACATTGAGAGCAAAGGAGCTGAATTCGGCGACCTGTCCCTCAGCCTTTCGGTGGCGTATGAGCGGGCGCTCATGGGCGCCGGGGCTTTGCCGCTGTCAATGCCCGCCGTGACTTCGCGTGAATTGGTGGCGGAGTGCGTGCGCCGCGCCGACGGTGTGGTGCTGACTGGCGGCGAGGATGTAAACCCGGATCTGTACGGGAACGGCATTCCACGGCGACTGCGCCGCACGGTGGGCGTGCCGCCAGACGGGGGCGCGCGGGATTTACGCGAGTTAATGTTGATTGACGAGGTGTTTCGACAGCGCAAACCGCTGCTGGCGATTTGCCGCGGCCACCAGATTTTGAATGTCGCCCTTGGCGGCACATTGATTGTGGACATACCCACACAATTGAAATGCCCCCTTAACCATCGGCGTTACGACAAACGGAACGAGGTGGCCCATGAAGTAGATTTGACAGAAGACTCCTTACTGTCCAAGATAACGGGGAAACGCACACTGGGTGTGAACAGCACGCATCATCAGGCCGTGGGACGGCCCGCCCAATTGTTGGCGGTCACGGGGCGGAGTCGTGACGGAGTGGTGGAAAGCTTGCAGTTGAAACCGGACGCGCGCAGATCGCTGCCGTTCATGCTGAGCGTCCAGTTTCACCCGGAACGGCTGGTGGATCGGTATCCCGAACATCAGGCCATTTTTCGGGCTTTTGTGCAGGCTTGCGTGTCCAAACGGAAATAAAAATTATGAAGGGCAACGTTCTAGTGGTGGATGACGACGCAGCCATCCGCGAATTGCTGACTACAGTGCTGCGCAGCGGCTTATTCCGTGGCCGAGGCGGATAGTGGCGCCGCGCTCCAACGCGCCTTCTCGCAGGACCAGCCCGATGTGGTGCTGCTGGACGTGAAATTACCTGATGCCGACGGGCTTGACTTGTTGCCGCAGGTCAAAAGGCATTGGGCCGACACCGAGGTGATTGTGTTGACCGGGCATGGCACCATCACCATGGCTGTGGAGGCCGGTCGAACGGGGCGCCTACAACTTCCTGGCCAAGCCGTTCGAGAACGAAAAGCTGCTGGCCGACGTGAAGTGCGCCATCGAACGCAAGGAGCAAAGCGAGGAGAACAGCGCCCTACGCCGCGCCTTGGAGACCATCAGCGGCACGGCCACGCCCGTGTTCCAGAGCGCTGCCATGCGCGAAGTCGTGCGCACGGTTGAACGCATCGCGCCCAGCGACGTGGCCGTCCTCGTGACCGGCGAGAGCGGCACCGGGAAGGAAGTCATTGCCGACTTGATGCACGCTTTGAGCACCCGCAGCAAGGGCCGCATCATCAAAATCAACTGCGCCGCACTCCCGCGCGAATTGATCGAAAGCGAGCTGTTCGGTTCGGTCAAGGGCGCGTACACCGGGGCGCACATGGATCGCGAAGGTCTGTTCCGCCAGGCCGAAGGCGGCACGCTGATGCTCGACGAAATTTCCGAAATGCCCATTGACACGCAGAGCAAACTGCTCCGCGTCTTGCAGGACCAGGAAGTCCGGCCGGTGGGCGGCAAGACCAGCTACAAGACCAACTGTCGCGTCATTGCCTCCACCAACCGCAAGCCCGACGAGGCCATCAGGGACGGCAAATTTCGTGAAGACCTTTTCTACCGCATCAGCGCCATTTCCATTCACCTCCCGCCGTTGCGCGAGCGACGCGAGGACATCATGCCGCTGGCCAATGCCTTCCTGAAACGCTTCGCTTCGCAGGCAAACCGCAGCATCAGCGGATTCACACAGGCCGCCATCGAACGGATCACCGCGTTCGAGTGGCCGGGCAACGTCCGCCAGTTGCAGAATGAAGTCCAGCGCACGGTCCTTTTGTGCGAGAGTTCTGAAGTGGACGCGGTGGACCTTTCCATCACAAACGTCAAGGCCGGACCGGGCGAATCGCACGACACAAATTTCACGCTCCTCGAAGGTGTCGAGCGCAACGCCATCATCCAGATGCTCAAGGAAACCGGCGGCAACAAGCTTGAAGCCGCCAAACGCCTCGGCATCGGACGCCAGACGCTTTACAACAAGATTAAAGCATACGGGATCGAACTGTAACAGCGTTGAATTGTTGAATTGTGAATCGTGAATCGGTGCGATAAGCAGCGGTTCACGGTTCAGTTTTTAGGCGTGAGATAACGCGCAATTCCCGCCGCAAATGAACTCGCTTCAAGCTTGAAGAGTTTGTTGGCGGCCTCGCTGTCTCCCACGTTGTCCTCCTGCAACATCAACAGTTGATCGCGGTTCAGCGGCGGCGGTTTGCCGGTAAACTTCGGACAAGTAAATTCCATTGCCCTCGCCAGCAGTCTGGCAAGTTCGGTGGGGACGTGAACGATCAGACGTTTCCGGCCCGTCACCGCGAGAATGGCGCGGAGCATTTCCGCCAACGTGAGCTGGTCAGACCCGCAAATGTCGAACTTGCGCCGGACCGACCGCGCTTCGGCCAACGCTTTCACAAAACATTGCGCCACGTCCTCGACCGCCACCGGTTGAAATAAAGCCCGTTTGCTGCCGAAAACCGGCAGCACCGGTGACGACTTCGCCATGCGCGCGAACACATTGACAAATTGGTCCTCCGGTCCGTAAATCAGCGATGGGCGGAAGATTGTCCAATGGAGCACGCTTTCACTGACGGCTTGTTCAGCGGCCCATTTCGTCCGGTGATAACGCGCAACAGCATCATCTCGCGTGCCCAGCGCGCTCATGTGAACCAGCCGTTTCACGCCGGCAATCACGCAGGCGCGGATGACATTTTCCGTGGCGCGGGTGTGGACGCTCTTCGAAAGTCTGTTCGCCAATCTCGCTGATGATGCCGACGAGATGAATCACCGCGTCCGAACCGTGCATCGCGCGCGGAAGCGAAGTCGCGTTCAGCACGTTGCCCTCCAAAATTTCGACCGGGTATTGCGCGGCGATTTCCGTGACAACCGGCGAAATGCGATTGCGCACCAGCAGCCGGGCTTGGTGGCCCGCGGCGTAAAGCTGCCGCACGATTTCCTGCCCCACGAATCCCGTTCCGCCTGTGACGAATACTTTCATGAATTTACAATTTACAAATCAATTCGCCCAACCGGTCGTCTTCCAGCGCGTAAATCGTATATCGTATATCGAAATTTATCCCAGCTTCGCCAGTTCGCCACGGGTCAACTCAATCAACGGCTTGATCGTCGCGCCGTCGAATTCAAACCGGCAGCCTGCCGCCTTGAACAATTCGGGCAACGGACGCGAGCCGCCCAGTGCCAGTGATTGCTTGTAGTCGTCAAGCGCTTTGGGTTTGTTCCGCTTCGAGTTCGCCCACACCTGCAACGCGCCGAGTTGGGCGATGCCGTATTCGATGTAGTAAAACGGATAAGTGAAGATGTGCAACTGGCGATGCCAGAGATGGGCCCGCTCCGCTTCGTATCCGCTCCAATCCACGTCGCCGCCAAAACGGTCCAGCAAATTCATCCATGTCGCTGCCCGCTCCGCCCGCGTGTGGCCGGGATGTGTGTAAATCCAGTGTTGAAAAGCGTCCACCGTCGCAATCCATGGAAAAACCGCGACGACGCCTTCCAAATGAACCCGCCGCGCGCGGTTTGCATCCGCAGTGGAATAAAATTCCTCGATGAATTCGTTGCCGAGCAATTCCATGCTCATGGACGCGACCTCGCAAAATTCAATCGGAGCGCTGCGGTACGGATACAAGTCTTCGTCGCGTGTGGCCAGTGCGTGAAAAGCGTGCCCGGCTTCGTGCAGAATTGTCTCCACGTCGCGCTGCAACCCAACCGCATTCATGAAGATGAACGGCAGCCGCGCTTCGCTCAAAGTGGATTGGTAGCCGCCCGGCGCTTTGCCCTTGTGGTTTTCGAGGTCAAGCAATCGCAGGTCTTGCATCCGTTGAAAACCGCCCGCCAGTTCGCCATCGAGCTGGTCAAAAATTTTCTGCGTGCGCGAAACCATTTCGCCGACTTGGGCAAACGGCTTCAGCGACGGACGATTCAGCGGATCAACTGCCATGTCCCATGGTCGCAATTTTTCCAATTTCAACTGTCGTAGGCGTAGCCCTTGCAGCTCACGCATGACAGGCATGACTTCGCTGGCCACGGAGTCGTGGAATTTCTCGCAATCCGCCGGCGTGTAATCGAAACGGCCCATCCTGCGGAAGGCGTAGTCGCGGTAGTTGGCGAAACCGGCGTTTCTGGCGATTTGCTCGCGCAGGTGGATCATTTGGTCGAACTGGTCCTCGAATTTATCGCGTTCCTGCAACCGGCGGCGGGCGACAAGTTCCCAAGCTTCCTGCCGCAGCGCGCGGTCGGGTTCTTCGAGGTAGCGGGCCATTTGCGCGAGCGTCTTTTCCTCGGCGCGAAAGTTTACGGTGAGCGAGCCGGTAAGTTTCTGATATTGCTGGCAGAGCTTGGCATCCTCGGTTTCCAGCGGGACATTTTCAGGCCGGAACAATTCGACGTGGTTCTTTACGTCACGATCGAAGACTTCGTAACGCGACTTGGGCAACTTGCCGCGTTGCGGATGGGCGACACACAGTTTCTCCAGCGCAAACTGCCGGGGCTTGAGTTGCGGCTCGATGTTCTCGACGAAGTGCAGGTAAGCCTTTTCCGCATCCGCGTTGTCCGTGTGACACGTCATGGCGATGTAGCGGCACGACGCTTCCTCGTCCAGCGCGGCGCTGAGTTCGCTCCAGTCCAGCAGCCAGCGTTCGAGGTCGGCGGCGGACCGGCATTGCGCGGCGCGGGCTTCCAACTGGTCAAACAGCGGCGCGATCTGCGGCCAATGGCCGAGGTCAATGTTTTGGGGAACAAACTTTCGCGGCTTGTGTGCGGGCAATTTTCCGAACGGCAACAATTTCATATTGGAAAGAATAAAGAAAATCGGCCCGATGAAAAGAATTTGCAGCTTATCCTGTTATCAGCATTGGATACTCTTCTCCATCACGTAATTCTGAAAGTCAACGCCTCGGAACTCGACACGCTGCTCGCGCACAATCCCGAATCCCATGCTCTCGAAAAATGGCCGGGCGGTGACGCTGGCTTCGGTGAACAAGCGACGAACACCACTACGGCGTGCCTCGACCTCCACATGCTGATACAAACTGCGAGCCACACCCCGCCGCTGAAAACGGTAATCCACATAGAGCAAGTCAAGGTGGCCGTCTGCACCCAAACCGCAGAAGCCGATAATACGACCGTCCGACTCCGCAACCCAAAGGGAAAGACCAGCAACCCGCTCACGCCAGCGGATAAGGTCGGGCGGCTGTGGTGACCAAACAGCGATCTGCTCCGAAGAATAATCTTGAGTGTTCACATGCCGTACAGTGTCAGTGAACAAAGCAATCACCGATTCTAAGTCGTCATCTCGATATCGGCGAACAGTCATGCGAACGGCGACGATGCCTAACAGCCGGTAGGCTGCGAGTTCTGCGGCCTATTCTTTCTCATGTGGGGACATTATTGCTCGACGTAGAAGGTTGTCGAGCAAAGTTGGATTTAACTTCATCGGATAAGTTGGTGCCAATCCCAAAAAACAGACTGTTTCAGAATTTAATATTTCGCAGTGCCAGCGCAAGAATGGTCACGGCGAGCATCAATCCGGCGGGTATGAACTTTTTCGTCTTGGCCAGTCGAATGGCAAATACCACCAGCAGCGCGGCCATGAGCAAATTGGCGAGGCCTTTGCGGAAGTTCACGTCGAGCACGCCGGGAATGGCGCACAGCACCAGCGCGGCGGCAAACGCGGCGGACATGACAAGCGAGACTTTGCTTCCTGCTTTCAAGAAACCGATCAGCCCGCCGACGAGCAGCAGCAAGATGTAAATCCAGAGAACGGTGTTTTGCATGGCACGGCAGGTTGCCTCAATTGGCCTGAACGTCCAAGCTCAGAATTTCGCCCAGCTCGCATTCGGCGATGACCTCGAACGGGCGGCAACAGATTTCGCAGTCCGTCGTAAAGCGTTGAAAGGGTAAGGCCGTGTCTATGACGATTTCAAACGCCTGCCCGCAGAACGGACACTGGATGGGCTCGGAAATTTCCACCGGCCAACCTACGCCGTCGCTCGCCGAAGCGCAAAGCGGGCAGGGGATTTTTCAAATTGAACAGCAACCGGCAGCGAATTTTTCAGTCACCTGCAATCATCTCGAATGATCGAGGTGATGTTCCGGTGACTGATTTTAGCCTTGCTCAATGTCTGATTCTGAAAAAGACTAGCCTGCAATGATGAACAAGCACGCAATCCTGCTCGTGGGCCTGATGGCCTGCTTTGCGCCCGTTTCCAGCTTCGCCGGAACGATCGGCGACCCTGCGCCGCGCCTGACCGTCAAGGAATGGATCAAGGGCAAGCCGGTGGATGTCAGGACGGGCACGAACATTTACGTCCTGGTATTTTGCACCCTCAGCCGGGCCAACGATTTCGCCCTTACCAACCTTGACGATCTCCAGAAGCAGTACCGGGATAAAGGGGTGGTCGTCATTGCCATCAGTGACGAGCCGCCAGAGCAACTCCAGGAGTTCGTCAAACTCAATGGGGCGAAAATTGGATACACCGTCGCTGCCGACGACGACGCGCGCAGGACCACGGTCAACTACATGCGGGCATTTCAACAGATGATGCTCCCCCGGGCATTTGTCGTGGGCAAGGAAGGCAAGGTGCTCTGGCACGGTCATCCACTGACTGGTGGGATGGGCGAAGTGGTGGATGAGATTACGTCGGGCCGTTACAACCTGGAGCAGACGCAAAAAAGTGTCGTCGCCGCAGAACAGATGGAGAACTATCTGGCTTTGGCACGCCAGGATGATCCAAAGAGTGCGGAGGCGGGTCGGATGCTGCTGACCGTCCGGACCAACGATGCGGCGGGGTTGGGTGATCTGGCGTTCCAAATCACCACGGACCCATTCATTGCGAAGCGCGACGTCGCGCTGGCCAGCGAAGCGTTGGATCGTGCGGAGAAACTGGCAACGACCAATGCCACGGACATCGCCGTGGATCGTGCCATTTTGCTTTTCCAGACCGGCAAGGAAGAAGAAGGGCTGGCCAAGGCAAGGCAAGCCTTGGCTTCCGCTCCAAGCCCGGAGGCAAAGAACGAGGCTCAAGTTTGCATTCGCGCCATGGAAGCGCGTTTGGCGGCGGCGAAGACCAATCAGATGAATGCCCCGACAAATGCCCCGGCGGCCAAGCCCTGAACCGCCTTGTTGCGCGAGCACCAACATCTCATCGTAGTTTTTGCTCCCGTTAAGAGCAACCTCTTTTCCAGATTGATTGCACAGCTCCCCAGGTTTGTTTGTGCCAAAACAGCAAAACTTTGAAACTTGTGCCCGGTTCCTTCCATCAATAAACTCCTGAGATATGATGATGAAGTATGCAGTCCCTCTTGCAGTGCTGATGACTGGCCTCGCGTCCAATATCGGCTTGTGCGGCTCTGTCGGCGAACCCGCCCCGCCCTTGTTGGTGAAAGAATGGGTCAAGGGCAAGCCGGTGGAAATCAAGGTGGGCACGAACATTTATGTGGTGGAGATTTGGAACGTTTCGAGTGCGGCTTGCCGCGCCTGCATCACCAACCTCAACAATCTACAAAAGCGTTTCGCAACCAATGGCGTGGTGATTGTGGGAATCAGTGACGAACCGGTGGAAAAAATCAAAGAGTTTGTCGAGCATGACGGCACGAACATTGAGTATGCCATTGCAGCGGACGACAAGCGGCAAACTTCGTTGGGTTATATGTTGCCCCTCGGGCGGCGGTCAATTCCGTATGCGTTTGTGGTGGGCACGAATGGCAGCGTGCTTTGGCACGGCCATCCGCTGCACGGGCTGGACAAGGCTCTGGATCAAATCATTGTGGGCCAGTATGACCTGGAGCGGGCCAAAAAAATGGAGGTCGCCAATTACCAGATGCAGCAATATCTGGATTTGGCGCGCAGGGGTAATGACCGGGCCGTGCCGGCGGGCCGGGTGTTGCTGGCGGCCCGGACCAACGATGTGGATCTGCTGTGCGATCTGGCATTCCAAATCTCCACGTTTCCTCACATTGCGAAGCGTGATTTTGTCCTGGCAGGAGAAGCGCTTGATCAGGCTGAGAAACTGGCAACAACGAATACGGTGCGGGTCATGATCAACCGTGCTATTATGCTTTTCGAATCCGGCAAGAGAGACGAAGGCCTGGCCCGGGCCAGGCAGACCCTCGCTTCAGCCCAAAATCAGGACGAAAAAACCAATATCCAATTGGTCATCCGCACAATGGAAAACCGTCTGGCAGAGATAAAATCCCATCAGAGCAATACCAATCAGACCAATACTGCGCTGACGTCAGACCAGTCAGACAAGGTTCCCGTTGCCAATACCAATCAGAGCGATACCAACCGGAGCAAGGAACCTGTCGGCAACCCTTAAGCCAGTTTTAGCCTTCATTACTGCGGTAGAAAATGCCTTAAATATGTTGACGAGTGGCTGGGGGTATGTTACTGGCTCCGAAATCGGCTTGCGGGAAGGCATGTAACAGGCTGGGTAGCACCCGGGAGAAGGCACAAAAAAAGTGGTAAAAGTAGTTGACGCCGATTGAGATCGTGGTAAAACGCTTCCTAAATGGCCTGTAGTAAGGCTTGTAGCAGACTGGCCGATGCCGGAAAAGGCGCAAAAAAAACTTAAAAAAAGTGATGAAAATAGTTGACGCCCGTCGAGGCCATGGTAAGAATCGGGTCAAGCAAGGGCCCGAAGTGGCCGCGCAGTGGTTGTAAACAATGCACAGAATCAAGAACCGAGAACACATAAGAACCGAGAAGATTATGAAAAAAATGAAAAAAACAATGGTAGTAACAGTAGTCGCGCTGGCTGCTTGCGTGAGCATGCAGTTGTTCGCGCAGAACACCAAGGAAGACACGATCACGTTTGCCTTGACAGTGCAGGGACAGTCAAGTGTAAGCACTTCAACTGCCGCAAATGCGGGTAATTGGAGCGACGGCCCAACATACTATAAAACTGCGAGCAAAAAAATGACGCAGACGGATCTTTTGAAGGCCATCGCAGTCGTTCAACATTCTAATCCGAACTATTACACCTCCAAAGCCAAGCTGGTGCTGGTGCAGGGAGTGCTTTCTGGTTTTTTCAACATAGATGATAACCTCGCGTTATCATACGAGGATTTTGCTGATGACGGCTACCTCTATGGAACGTTTAATTATGACGGCGACGACTGGAGCGGTGACGTTACAACCAGTCTTTCCGACGGAACCGATACCTACGCACGGCTCGATACGGGGCGGCATTTCCTGCCGGTGCCCGATGGGTTTGCGACTTCAGGCGAATATCCGGTTGGCCATATGCAACCTTGGGGTCAGATTTTTGTGAAAGACCCGGGACATCCGGATGAGTCTGGCGATCCCCTTTGTGAGAATGTCACCTACTTCTTCTTCCTCCAGGTTCAGGAGTGCTACGATTGCTTCTATCTGAGCAGCTTCATCAGCGACGCAAAATTCTCCTACAAGCAGGCAACGCAAAGCGGTCCTCCGTGCTGCACCGCCCCGGAAGCTTTGACAGGCAAAGGCGTTGACAAATATTACCTGTCATTGAGTTTTGACAACACCATCAATAATAGTTATCTGAATCCTGCGCTCGACGATGAAGATTATTATTACGAATACGTCGGCTACACGGGCTTGATACCGAGCGTTGGTGTTGCTGATGGGACTACGCCTGATCTCCTCCCTTATGTGGACTCGATACGTTCCCAGCTTGGGAAACCCAGCCCGTTTGAGGTGCGTTTCACTTTGAACGGCATCCTGACCTACAACTGGCAGCTCAAGTTTGTGAATGCGGACGATGTGGCTGCGGACTTCGTTGGCACCGCCAGCTATTCGGCCAACGGTTTTGGATTTATCGGGTTGGTTTGCTCGCTCTTGACCGGTTCAGCCACCTTCTCGGAAAAGATCGTGAAAGCCGACGGTTGCTGCTTGGATATTCCGTGGTATGAATGGTGGTATGGCCCTGGCTCGGATGATGGAGACGGGTATTTTAATCCCGTGATTGATCAGTTTAATCCATATCCCGAGTTGACCCTGCCCGACATAGATGAGAGCCCGTACAACCCGGCACCGGCCCTCAGCCTGCACGGTGTTTATAACCCGACCGCTTACAACCATTAAGCCGTTGCTTAAAATTGTCATAATTAAGAAAAACAGCTGAATATCATAGCGCAACCCAAAGTCAGTGCGACAAGGCACGCTTTGGGTTGCGCCTTTTATGGCAAACAAATATTTGGTTAATTTATGCGACCTAAAGTAGTCATTGTGACCTTGGTGGTTGCCGTTGGCCTGTTGGGAATCATTGCCGTGTTGAAGGGATTGACGGGCGGACATGCCGGCAACGGTGGCGGGCAGCGCCAGCCACGGAAGCAAACGCGGACTCGCAGTCCGCCATCGCCAACGATCAAGCCGCGCGAGTCAACCTAAAGTCCAGCAACGCGGCGGCCATCTCGGAGAAGATGCGCGCAGCCGAGATTGAGAAGGAATTGGATGCAATCCGGGAAATCCAAGGCGAGGCCAATGGCGAGAACAATCCGACAATCATTTCGGCCCTGCTTGCCAAGTTCGCGCATCCGGAAGCGGCGGTGCGCAAGGCCGCGTTGGAGGCGCTAAAGGAGTTGAATGACACCAATGCGGTGCCGGGACTGCAACAGGTGGCGGATCTCACTAAAGATCCGCGCGAGAAGGTGGCCGTGCTGGACACGATTGACTATCTTAACCTTCCCAGTATCATGGCCGACGCCCCAGCTGACTACCCCACGAACAACACTGCCGTGGCGAACATTCCCCGGAATTTGAACATGAATCCGAAATTCTTGCATAAAGCCAGAAGAAATGCCAGGCCCATGGACGGCGCCAGCATACAATCCCACCATCCGCGCCAGCAGCCCAGCCCGTTAGTCCGGACCAAACCCAGCCCGCCACGCCTGCGCCGGATGTACCCCAGTCCCCGTGACCAGGTCGGCAACGCAAGTGGAGATCTGTAACAGGAGAAGGCTGCTTGCTGCGAGAGCGACTGAAGCGGCAAGAATGCAATTCAATTGAATCTGCCTCCTCCTTATGCCGGAGGAATGGAGTATCAGCGAGATGCCGGAAGTATGATTGAGAAAATGGACGGCGATAATTCCTCACACCCAGCCATCCCATCAACGCCTGCATGGCTCCTGTGGATGCGGGCTTTGTTGGCTGTCGCGATTCTTGGGGCTGGTTATCTGGCTTGGGTGGCAATCCACAACGGACCTGCGGCCGGGTGTGGTCCCGAATCGGGCTGCAATAAGGTGCTGCAGAGCCGGTGGGCTTACTGGCTCGACATGCCGGTGAGCGTGCCCGCGGTGCTGGTTTACCTGGCATTGATGGGAGCGACCATTCTGCTGCAGAAACGGCCTGCACCGGATGATCAACGTGGCTCGTGGGCGGCCCTTATCGCCCTATCGGTCATCGTGGCCGGCGCGGCGTTGTGGTTTGTCGGGTTGCAGGTTTTCGTCATCAAGGCATTCTGCAAGTTTTGCATGACGGCCCACGCCTGTGGCTTCACCGCTGCCTTGCTATGCCTGAAACACATTCCGTGGGCTGAGGACCCAACCACGCCGATGTGGTCCTCCGGCTCGGGCAAACGCGGCGTGCCGCGCTCGGCGGTTCTTCCTCTGGTTTCCATCGGGCTGGCGGGCGTGGTGGTGCTGGCTGGCGGGCAGTTGCTGTTCCAAAAAGAACGAAATGTAGTCAAGGTGCTAAAACCGGGTGGCGGCCAGGTCGCCAAGGGTGCGGCGCCGCCTTCGGGCGCGAACGCGACCGACTACTTGGCGCAGGCGGACGAGACCGTTCCCCAGCCGCCGACCCCGAATCTCCGGCGGATTGCGCCCCGAGTGTTGTCGCTCTACAGCAACGAATTTGTATTGAAGCTCGACGAGGTGCCCATGATCGGTTCTCCGGGGGCCTCGAACATCATCGTTTGCCTCTTTGATTACACCTGCTCGCATTGCCGCGCCTTGCATCCCATTCTCGTGAAAACGTGCCAGCAATTTTCCAACCAACTGGGCGTCGTTTGTTTGCCAACGTCGTTATCCTCTGAATGCAATCCGTTCATGCCGCGAACGTCCCACGCCACTTCAGATTCCTGCGAATATGCGCGCCTGGGTCTGGCGGTCTGGCGGGCCAAACCCGAAGCCCAGCGCCAGTTTGATGACTGGATGTTTGCTCCTGAGAAACCGCCCCCGTTGAAGGAAGCCGAGGATTATGCGGCGCAACTGGTCGGCACGAACGAGCTGGAGTCTGCCTTCGCGGATCCGTGGATACAGCAACAATTCCTGATTGACTGCCGGCTTCACCGTGCCAACTGGCAGGCAGTTGACAGCTCGGCAATGCCCCAATTGATCATGGGTGACGCTGTGAGTTCCGGCCCGCTCAATTCCGTCCAGCACCTCCAGATCCTGCTCCAAAAATACCTCGGCATGGACGCGGGTTTTAGCAGGTTTCAGTAATGGCCCGCAAGTCCTTGCGCTGCGCAACGTTGAGTTGATGCTTTCAACGGAACAAAGCAGGATGGCCAGGCGCTTTGCGGAATTTTTCCAATGCCACTATAACGAACTCAGCCGTCCGATCCGATGACAGAATCTGTTTTAGATGACATTCCATTGGAGTCAGGTCGAGGTCCATTTCTTTGAGAGATTCGGAGCGGACCCTTCCCCGAAACCGGCTGTCCTTTCCGCTGGTTCGTGTGAACGAAATGCGTGTCGTCGTCGCCAGTCGGACTTTCGTAAAACGTGACGTAACTGGCCGCATACTTGGATTCCGAAGTTTCACGTCGCGCAGATGCAGCAGTGGCACCAATGCGCGCAGTCTTGCAATGGGATGTTCGCATACCCATATTGGCCTGGCATGGTAGCCACGAGTGTCCGTTGAAATGAACTCTGTGATGAGCCTGTCAATACGTTGGATTCTGATTTTGCTGGCCATCGTCTTGAATGGCTTGCCGCTGCTGCAATCTGGAGCTCGCGCTGTCCTTCCGATACCGGGCTTCGAGTTGCCCGCCGGAACGCCAGCCGCTCCGGCGTCTCCGGTTTTCCGAGAGGAATTTATCGATCCTGACTCGCCACTGCGGATGGCGCATGTGGCGTCAATTTGCGAGTTGCCAAACGGGCGGCTCGCGGCGGCATGGTATGCTGGCTCGCGGGAAGGCGCGCGGGATGTTGCCATCTGCTTCGCCACGAAAATGCCCAGGCAATCAGGCTGGTCGAAGCCGCGTGCGATCGTGACCAGAGAATCGGCGGCGCATGAATTGAACCGAGGCATCAAGAAGGTGGGCAACTCGGTGATCTTCTCGGATGAGGCGGGGAAACTCTGTCTCCTGTATGTCAGCATCACCGTGGGTGGATGGTCCGGCAGTTCCCTGAATTTGACAACTTCCGCTGACGAAGGCATCTCGTGGGCGCCGAGCCGGCGGCTGACGCTCAGCCCATTTTTCAACATCAGCGAACTGGTCAAAAACAGGCCGGTCGCGCTGTCCGATGGAAGCTGGGTCATGCCGATCTACCATGAACTTGCCGGCAAGTTTCCCGAACTCCTCTGGCTGCGCGAGACAGCCGGAAACCTGTGCGCGACGAAAAGCCGGATCGCCGGAGGCCGGTCCGGCTTTCAACCGTCGCTTGTGCCGTTGACCACGAACGCGGCACTGGCTTTCATGCGGGATTGCGGTCCGCGGAAAAAAATCTCGGTCGCCCGCACCGACGACGCGGGCCGGACTTGGTCGCCGCCTCAAGTCCTCAGCTTGCCCAATCCGGATTCCGGTCTCGCCGCGCTTCGCCTGACCGATGGTCGCATTTTGCTGGCGTTTAATGACGCGGCCATCGGACGCGAAAATCTGCGCTTGGCGGTTTCCGAAGACGAGGGACGAACCTGGACGCGCCTGGCCACGCTGGCCGAAGAAGCCGACGCCGAGTTCTCCTATCCGTTTTTGATCCAGACTCGCGATGGCGACATTCATCTCGTTTATACTTGGAAGCGAAAGGCGATTAAACACGTGGTGTTCAATGGGGCTTGGTTGATCGCCTGCCAGGAGGCGGCATCAAAATGAGCCACACTGCTGTTACAGACTTGTTCTCGTTGGTGTGCCCGTGGCTGGCCTTGGTGTGGGTCTTCCAATTTCTGGCTGGCTGTTGCGGCTTGAACCTGCGCGGCTGGGGGCGGATTTCGTTGACGGGTTTGATCGCTGCCGGTCTTCTTGCAGTGCCTGTTCAGGGGATTGCGATCGCGCGCTGGGTGACTGGCATCAATGCCAACTTTAGCATTCCGTTCACCGGCCTCTTGGCAGCAGCGGTTTGTGAAAAGGCGTTTTCACGGAAGATGCTTTCCTCGTGTGATTGGTTGGCGGGCTGGGTCTTTGGCATTATCGGCGGATTGGTGCTTTATCCCCTTGCTTTGGGTTGGGGCAAATTCGATCCCTATGGGTGGGGATGGAATTTCAGCCCACTGTTTGTGGCGGTCGCAACGCTGACCGGGCTTTTGGTCTGGAAACAAAACCGATTCGGACTGTTGCTCCTGCTCTCCGTCCTTGCCTTTCGTCTGCGCTTGCTCGAATCAACCAACTACTGGGACTATCTACTCGATCCAGTTTACTGCCTCGTTTCGATCTTTGCTTTTGGTTGGAGACTGGCTGCCAGGTTTCACCGGCCAACACCGCAGCCACGGAGCTGAAGAATATGCGCCCTTCTGCGACCGATATCTGAAACTTCAGCCGTGAGGCTGAACCGCTGGATCGGGTGCGGCATTTGTCTCTGGTGTGGAGGCTTCAATCAGGAGTTCCTTGACAAAAAGGTTCTCGAATACTTTTCCCCGCAGCATTTCCTTGATTTGGCTCGAGTTTTGCCGACTGTCAATATCCAGGCGCTGACCGATAATTCTGCCGCCTGCCGGGCCGGTGTCCTTCATTGGCAGCCTGATAATGAACAGGTGATATCGCCCGCTTAGCTCCGCGACGGTCAGTCGCCGGTCGTAACGGTATGGTCGGACGTTAGCTCCCGGCAACATGAAGCGGTAGCCTTCCTCCTTGGCTCTGAAGTTGACGGGTACCCACACGTTCTTGCCCCTGGCATATTTTTGAGCTTCAGCACTGTAACTGCCCAGAGGGCCGTCCAATGGCCACATGAACGCGGCAAAAGACAGCGACACCAGCAGGATCGCGATGTTGACTCCCGACCGGGTGAGTCTCGGCAAAACAAGCGCCAAAACGATGGCCGTCCCGGTGACGGTCAGAAGCGCCCAGTATGCTGCCGGATAGATTTGAACGCCCGCCATGCTGCGCTGCAGGCGGATGCACAAATAGGCCGCGAAGACAACTACTGCGCCGGCGGCAACAAGGCTGGCGACAAACGCTTTGCGGCTGATCTGGTGCCAGTTGAGCGCGCAAAGAACGGCCAGCGCCGGCATGCCCGGTAAGAGATACCGCTCGTCACGCTGGCTTGGAAGGCTGAAGACCACAAACAATGTGATGATCCACATCCACAGCAGCTTCTCTGCATCCCCCACTTGATCGCGTCGTTTATAAGCGACGAAAAACAACGCCACGACGGGAATGGCCAGCAATCCCGCGTCCAAGGGATAGCTCGCCACCATGAGCCAGACGCTGGAACCGCCCCACAGAAGTTTTAGCAGGTAGTTGCCTCCATGCGGATCGAATTTCCTGACGTTTTCTCCCAGGACGAATTCCTTCAATACGGCTTGCGGATTTGGGTCCAGAACAAACCAAAGGCTGAATATGGCAAGGGAGACGGAAGCCATGACAGCGATCTTCCAGACATCCTTGAGAAGAAAAGTCGCCAACTTGTACCTCTCGTAGCTGCAGATACCACCAGGAAAGACAAATGACTACGGGCAGCACCAGTGCGAACGATTTATACAGCAGACCAATGCCGATTCCCAGTCCCAGCAAAACCGGCACGAGAAAGCGCGACCCGCACGCGACCGGCTGCCAGTAAAGGAGAACAAAGAACGGCAAAAAAAGCCAGAAGACCTCTGGCGGATCGGTCAGGAATGGGCGGCCATAACGATACGTGCTGAAGAAGGCCAGAAACGTCAGCAACGCCAGGAACCGGTCGCCGGCTGGCGGGACAACTTCCAACCCAGCAGGAACACCATGAATGCCGTGAGCAGCGTGTAAAGGACGCTTGGATAACGCAGATGCCACAAAGTCCAGTCTTTCCCCCAACCCGTGGACGCGATCCCTTGCCAGAACAGCAGCGGCGGTTTGGTGTTGCGCATTCCAGCCAACTCCGACTGGAGAGGCAGTAAATGGCCACTGGCCGCCGTGAGACGTGTTATGTGTGAGTACGGATATTCGTCGCCGTTCTTGGGAATGTGATCGCTGTCGAGCCCGTAAAAATAAGTGAAAACAGCCAGCAGAGTGGCAAGCCCGTACCAAACCAGGAGCGAGCGTCCTCCGCTGGAATTATTTTGAATTGGATTCACGCCGCGGTGCGAGTCTCGGTCCCGGTTTTTGGCATGAGCCAGGAATTTCCCGGGCCTTTGCCTGCACCTGCTCTGGAGTAATCTGCTTCAGGCATTGATAATCACCTTCGCAAGCGAGTTTCTGTGATTGCACGGTGTGAGGCGCGGTTCAGGCACGTAACGCGATTGGTCCGGGCAAATCTCTTTTGCAGCCGTGCGAACACTTCCGGGTGCGGTTCGATCATGATGGCCCGCCCGCCGCGCACCACAAACGGAAAGGAGTTCGAAACCTTGAAGCTGTCATAAGTTCCTGCGGGCACAACCACTTTCGGACAGTCCGGCCCCATTATACGGCTGAACGCGGCAAACTCGCCACAATGCGTCGTGTCGCGCCATAAGCAGTACTTGATCAACTGCCGCAGATTCATTTCACGTCCATGAAGGAGCGCTGGAACCTAAAAGCCTCCCACCTGTCGCGCAAGTCCAAAGCGACCAGCGGGGAAAGCGACCTTGATTGTGAGAGCACGTTGACGGGCGCATCAAAGTGCAAGTGCCATCCATAGCTACGACTTGTCTGGTGACGGGCCATGGTGCAGAAACTCATGCAACGTCAGAGACGTTCAAGACTGCTTGAACTGCCTTCAGCAATTTCTCTGTTTCGATTCCCTGCAATGCCGCGTGCGGGTTGTTGCCTGTGCCAAAGATTGTACGGTAGCGGTTACCGACGGGAATCCACACTGCCGAACCGGGATTGGGTCGGAACCACGACACTGTGGGTGTGCCGGTCATCAATGCGATATGCAATGTTCCTGTGTCACCGCAAAAATGAACGGCGCTGTGCTGAATCACTGCAGCCAGTTGCGGCAAATCCAAGTCGCCGGCGAACACCCGCCACGGCGCGCGGCCCAGGAGTTTCAGCAGCGACGCCATCTTGCCGAGCTCGCGTTCGGTGGGTGCGCACGAAAGCACCAGTTTTTTTTCTGACCAGCGCGATTGCAATTCCGCAATCAGTTCGACGAGTTGTGCCGGCGGCAGTTCCTTGCGGTCGTCGGTCGTGAATGGGCTGAGATGAAAATAGGTTCCTGCGTCTGTCGGAGTCAGCCCCGCGGCCTGCAGATGGGCCGGATCGATTTCGACGTGAAACTCCGGATGCGTGAACGGGAAGCCGGCCTTCTCAAGACAGCGGCATCTTTGCAGATAACTCGGTTCGACCGAAGAGGAGTACTCGACGTAATCGGTGAACATATGCAACCAGAACGGCGGACCGCCATCTCCGGGCCTCCGACCCAGCCGGTGGCGTGCCTTGCTGAAAAAAGCCAGCCAACTCGATCGTTCCGACCTGCTCAGGTTGATGAGCACGTCAAACCGCTCCCTGCGCAATCGGGCGACCATGCGCAGATTCTGCTGAAGGGTCGCGTGTTTCGGGAAACGCGGGTAACCCCACACGCGATCAATCCACGGCACGCACTCGATTAATGAAGCGACATGCTCGGCCACGGCGATGTGTAATTCCGCCTGTGGATAGGCCTGTCGGACCACCCACAACCCCGGCAAGGCGTGTACCGTGTCGCCGAGGAAGCCCAGGTCCAGGAACATGACCTTTTTTGCACCGCGCGTTCTCTCCAGAAAATCACCGCGGGTGGCTACGGCAGTCATAACAAGCCGCGTCACCTTGCTGGACGAGCCATAATCGAATCCCTTTGGCTGGTCGGTCGTTTTTTTCGCTCTCTTTTGGATTCCGGTTTCACAGTTTGCAATGTCAGAAAAGCGACGCGCAATGTCAATTTGTGGTTTATGCTTCTCGTTTTCAAAGAGGAAAATGTGCAGGCTATCCAACCGGATGGCGCCCTGCTAGGCTGTGTTCATGAAAGTCAGTGGCTTCACCTTTTTGCGCGATGTTCAAAAGCTCGGCTATCCTTTCGTCGCCTCCATCCGCTCCATTTTGCCGATCGTGGATGAGTTCGTGGTGGCGCTGGGCGCGAGTGAGGATGACACGGAGAAGCTGTTGCGCGGGATTGGCGACCCCAAAATCCGCATCGTCCCCACGCGGTGGAATGAAGGGATCCAGAGCGGTTACAGTGTCAAGGGTTTCGTGTATGGCCAGCAGAAATCCATCGCGCTGTTCAATTGCACGGGCGATTGGGCGTTCTATCTCGAAGCTGATGAAGTCGTGCATGAAGACGATCTGCCGAAAATCCACGGGGTGATGGAACGTTATTTGACCGACGCGCGTGTCGAGGCGTTGGCCTTCGATTACGTCCACTTTTACGGCAATGCGAACACCTATGCGTGGTCACCGCGTTGGTATCGGACCGAAGCCCGCATTCTTCGCAACACGATCCCAGCCTGGGGACCGGAAGGATTGTTTTTCGTCGTGCTGGATACGCACAAGAAGGGCCGTTATCCCCGCGCCGCGCATACGGGCGCTACCATCTATCATTACGGCTGGGTGAAGACCGAAGAGCAATTGAATTTGCGGAAGCAAGCGGTGGCGAAATTCTGGAGGGACACGCCTGCAACTCCAACGGTTTGCGCCGATATCGACCCGGCCACTTTGCACCTTTTTACGGGCACGCATCCGAAAGTTATGCAAGAATGGTTGGCGCCAGCCAAAGGGCTGTTTCAAGCCGACCCGAACCATCGCCTCACCACCCGTGAAAAGAAACATCGCGTCATGCTCAAGCTGGAGCAATGGTTCGGGCTGAAGTTCAACAAGAAACATTACCGGTTGGTCCGGTAGTGACCCGCGAGAATCACGAAGGCAGAGCATTTGCGATGCGACAGGCGGCTGTTGGCGTCTCAAGTCCGAGGCGTGTTTACTCCCTGTTTATCCTGAGCTCGGCAGCGAAAACTGCCGACCCACTCTCAAAAGCGAATTCTTGTCCATTGTCAGTGGGAGAACCACCGCCGCCACCCACGCGGGGACGTTGTGTGGCAGAGTTCGCGCATTTCGCGAATGATCCGATCCGACAAGGGAGGCTTGCTGGGCTCGAAATCGACAAAGCACACGTGGCCGTCGTGCGTTACCAGAATGTTTGACGGACATAGATCCACCAATAACCGGCGACCTGTGCGGACCTCTTCGCGATACCGGTCGGGTATGTTGGATGCGAACTGCTGGAACAGCTTTCCCTGGCGCGCGTAATAGGATGCCATCACGTGGGACATGGCTTCCACGATGCGAAGGCGCAACACTGGCGAAGCCAGGTTTGCTGCCTGCAGAGGCTGTTCGTCGATCACTTCCACCGGTCGCGCTTCAATGTAAGGGAACACAATCCGCCGATCGTCACAGCAAACCGGCTGGACAACGTTCGGGCAGTCGGCGAAAGCGCGGAGAAGGGCGAATTCCTGCCGGGGATGGCGATTGTGAAGGATGTCCTCCTCCGCGTAACGCTTGCAGAGAAAACGATTCCCGTTCTGGTCCAGAAGGTAAAAGCGCCGGTGGCCCTTACGCCAGCTCCGAACCCTCTTGAAGATGCCGTTGTCGATCATCAATTCATCGGACGCGATTTTGCCGCGGCGACAAAAGAACACGGGTCGGTCAGTGCGTGTGGTGCGGCGTTGAAGAATCTCGAAGCCGTGTTCCAACAAAAGCCGCTCGTAGAAGTGAACCCATCGCGTCTGATGGTTGTGGAACTCGGCGATCAAGTCCTGCTTCGTGATTCAAGCCAGCCACTCGGTCACGTCTATGTAGTTGTTTTCGCGTTCCCAGGGCGGCAATTCCTTGTGCCGGTCGGCCAGGTGATCGTACATCGCGAAAGCCAGCACGATGTCGTGGGCGCCAATCGTGTTGCGCGCCTCGGCTTTGTTGAGGTTAACCGCTTGGAACTGGCAGTTGGTCAGTCTGAAAAACTCACGCAACTGGTCGGCGGCGGTGATCACGTTGGGCTGGATGTCGAGGCCAGTGGCCATCTGCGCCCCGAGCCGAGCCGCTTCGAGCGCATAGACGCCCAGGTTGCAGCCTAGGTCGAGGACGCTCTTGCCCCGCGGCTGCAGCGCGGCAATCCATGCCTTGCGCTCCTCCGTGCGTTCCTTGTGTTCGCCCTCGATGATGACCTGCCCGTCGATTTCGATGTGTTGATAGGCGAGATTTTTCGCTGCGTAAATGTCCGAACCGAGCGATTTCAACCGCTGCGTCAGGGCCTGGATGGACTCCGGCGAAAAGTGGCAGGCTTGCGGTGAGGAGGGAAGGGTCACGGGAATTGGGTTTCGCGGCGTCAATGAATGAAGCATCGTTCGGAAAGCCGGCTTTCGGTCGTCTGCAGCGACCGCCGCGGGCAACGAAAGCAGTTGGAAGGAAACGCTGCAAACCGCTCAACCGGCCCGAGGCGGATTCGCGCCGCAGGGGCGGCCGCCTGACCTGTCCCGGTGCATGAGGGTTGAGGCATGGCGGAAGCCAAACACGCCCGGAGGAGGATTTCCAGAAGAAAAAGACCGCCCGCGATTGAAGCTGCGGGTCACTGCCGCCGATGCTTGCCGGGTTGCGGCGGCAACTTCGACTGCCCGGCCGGCGTTCCGGCGGGGGTGTCCACGACCCCGGTTATGTTGCCAGTGTTAATGTTCCTGCCCTATGGATTGGATCTCGTGGGGCGAGCCAACACTTCTTGGTAAACTTCGATATATTTTCGGGCCATGTCCGAAGGAGAAAATTCCCTGCGGGTTCGCGCTTGCGCCGCTCGGGCCAGCCGCGCGGCCAGCGAATCGTCGGACAACAACCGCAGGATCCCATTTGCCAGCGCCTCGGCATCACCCACCGGAACCAGCAGGCCGGTCTGGTTGTCGTTCACCGTTTCCGGCAGACCTCCGCCAGCGGTGGCCACCACCGGGACGCCAGCTTGGTTGGCATCGAGGACAATCGTGCCCAGACCTTCCATGCACGAACTCATTGCGAACACGTCAAAAGCGGGCAGGAGACATTGGGCTTCAGGGATAAATCCGGCGAAAAACACACTGCTTTCCAGTCCGAGTTCTGCCCGCAGTCGCAGCAAATCCGCATGCAGTTCTCCTTCGCCAATGATCACAAAGGCTATGTCCCCTCGCTTAGCGGCGACGAATTTGGCCGCCCGCACGAGTGTGCCGTGATCCTTGTGGGGTACCAGGGCGGCGATGTTGCCGACGATTCGTTTGTCTCGTGGAACCGCCACCTTGGTTCGCAATTCCTGAAGGCAATCCTCCCGTGTTGACCACGTGCCCTCCGGCACCGCGTCGTAGATTACCTGAAGGCGATTTTGCGGGTACGCCCCAGGCGTGTAACAGCTTCGCGATATGGCGAGAGACGCAGACTACTTTATCCGCGCGGCCATACTTAAAGCGAGTGAACCAATCGTTCGCTGGCAAAAAATCCACCCGACGCGAGACCACGATGGGTTTGCGTCGCATTAACGTTGCCAACACAGCCAGACTATGTGCGCGCGCAGAATGACAATGCAGGAGATCGTAAGCCCTCGCCAGCTTGATCAAGTTTGCCACAACAGCAGGTGCCGCTGTTGACAAACCCACGGTTGGAATGCCGCTTTCCGCCGCGCTTTTTTCCAGTGGCGACCCGTGCCGGCAGGCGATGTGGCAATCCAGCCCTTGCCGACGTTGTTCCATAACCGTGAGCAAGGTCTGGCGTTCGCCGCCGCGCCAGGTTTTTTCATTGTTCACGTGCAGCACACGCATGCGTGAAAGGGTCATGAGCATGACCGCCTCATGGCGTCCGGCGGTTCTGGGCCTCGAGGGCTTTGAAATACCGAAGGAACGTGTAGAATGCCGTGAACCAGGCGATGCTGAAGCCCTGCCAGCCATCCAGAAAACCCAGCCGCACGATGAGACTCCGAAAAAAACGCCAGGGCGGTCGAATCACCAGATCAAGAAATCCGACCTGCTTTTTATGTGTCTGGCAGCCTCTGGCAAAATCGTCGGCATACTGGATTATTTTTTTGATCTGCTTATCCACATTTTCAATGCTGTAATGCAGCAGGTCCGAATGCAAGCGCCCAACCTCCCCGGTCACGTGGAGGCGCTCATGGATCTCAATGCCCACCCAGGCCGCCGAGCCCTTCTGCCAAAGCCGCAGAACGCGGTCGGGATACCAATCCCCGTGTCGAATCCAACGACCGCAATAATAGGAACAGCGGGGAAATTCAAAAGCTGCGAAGCGCCGGTTCTGTTGCACATTGGCGAGCATGGTGGCAATTTCATTCCACAAAGCTGGCGTCATCTCTTCATCTGCGTCCAAAGACAGGATCCACGGATGCAACGCTTTGTCCGCTGCAGAATTCTTTTGGGCGACATAGCCTTTCCACGGTTCGCGGTACACTTTCGCGCCGTACCGGCGGGCAATTTCCTCCGTGCCATCTTGCACATCATGGTTGAGCACAACGATGATCTCAGTCGCCCAGCCTGCCACGCTTTCCAAGGCCCGTGCGATGCGATGGGACTCCGCGCCGGAAATCATGCACACGGAAACGGGCAGCTTGTTCATCAAGTAGATTAAAGAGAAAACATTCGAAACTGAAAAGCCCAAATTAAATCGCCAGTCTGGACGGCCTGATTTGTCAGGTTTGCCGAAGCAGCTCCAAACAAATTCTCTGGCCTGCCGTTTTCAAGGTATCTCGCTCAAGTCCGGGATGGAGAATTGTCCGAGTTCAATGCGCGCGTCGGTGCCGCGCAGTTGGAACAACGGTTTGTTGCCATAGAAAGAAGACCATTGTGAAAATGTGCCCAAGGGGGCGACGATGTAATCGCAGTTCGACAGCGCATACAAATCTTCGACTGGCACGTCCGTTCCGAAACCGACCGTGAGCCCGGGGAATTCCTCCACGCGGCGGGGTTCGTTGCTACAAACGAAGAACGCGACACTGCGACCTGGAAATTGCGCCACAAGTTCGCGCATCCAGGACGCGTAGCGTTCCACCTCAAAATAGTATTGGCCGCCGTGCCAGTCCTTGTAATCACCGAGCCGGATGTGGACGCCCGCAACGACGTCCGCATTTTGCCGTAATCGCTCCACGACCTGTCGGCTGGCCTGTTCGTGTTTAGTGATGGGGCGGAAGAAGGTGCGGAGTTTTTCTGCGTGACGCCTCACGCAATCCGGCGCGCGAAAGCGCCAGCCGTAAACAAAAACCGTCTTTGCGTCGCAAATTTGAGCGGCGATTTCAGGGCCATCCAGCGGCGGCACGGGCATGTCGTTTTCTTCATACAAAGTCACCATGCGTCGTCCAAAAATCCCGTAGCGATGCTGCAACACGCTCGCCGCGCGCACAGCATGATAAAAGAAACGGGATTTGCGGACCAGCGGCGCGGCGCCAAAAACGTCGAAGACACTCTGCCGCTGCGGCGACGGGTAACGGCAGTAAATGTCGCGCAGCGTCGTCTCGAAGCGGTCGGCATATGAATGAAACGTGACATTGGCCACGCGGTGGCCATGCTCCGCTGCAAACGCGATGAAATTGGCGAACAGCACAAGACGGTTCGCTAGGCGGCCACACCTCAATGCGATGATAAATAGTTTGCTGTCACTTTCAGGGAAAGTGACTGGTTGTTCGATGTTTCTCTCCAGTCTGGCTTTTTCCAGACCAATACCTTTTTTGGGAGCTGTCATTGTAAGGTCTCTTTTCTCGTAAAGGAGGCAGCCTCCGGGCGATATCCTCGTGCTGTTTTGTAAAGCGTGATTTCCATGAGCGAGCCTGCTCCTGCCTAACACAAAATCAGAGCAGTAAGCAAGGCAATGAACCGCGAAATTGCATTTGTCGCGTCGTTGATTTTCATTGCAGAAAAACTCTCGCTTTCTCCCGCCTGCAACCAACATACTTTGCGACGGCGAATGATAACGTTTCTGCGGAGAATCTGGACGTTCGCGCGTCCGTACCGGCTGCGACTCGTGCTGGGCTTGCTCTGCGGCGTGCTCTATGCGCTGGCCAACGGCGCGTTGGTGCTGGTTATCAAGCTGGTGGTGGACCTTGTTTTTGTAGGTTCGGCCAGTCTTTCGTTCGCCCAGCAGTTGGAGAAGGTACCTGCGGTCCTGCGTCCGCTGGCCGAGAACTTTGTGTCCTGGCTGCCTGAACTGAAGTCGCCGTCGTCAAAGTTGGGCATGGTCTTGGTGATTGCCACCATCCCTGCCGTCATGTTGCTGCGGGGGTTTTTCGCCTACCTGAGCATCTACTTGACGAATTGGGCTGCGGCGCGTGCCATTGCCGATTTGCGGACGAAACTGTTCGACCATCTTCAAAATTTGGCGCTGAACTTTTTCAGCCGCGCCAGCACTGGTGATCTAATCTCCCGCATCACCAGTGATACGCAGGTCTTGTATAGCATTATAGGAAGTTCGCTCGCTTCGTTGATCAAAGACCCTGTTACGATCATCTTCCTTATGGCCATTTTATTATCGAGGCAGCCCAAATTGACTCTCATCTCGATGGTGGTTTTGCCTACGTGTCTCATTCCAATAATTGTGTATGGACGAAAAGTCCGTAAATCGGCCAGTGCGTTGCAGACCCATGCAGCCGAACTGGCCACCTTGATGCACGAATCCTTTACCGGTAACCGCATCATCAAGGCCTACAACCTCGAGGACAGAGTGCTTGGCCAGTTCAGGGAAACAACCAGAAAATATGTTGGCCACGTGATGCGGGTGTTGCGCGCGAATCAAATTCCCAGTCAATTGATAGAATTCCTCGGAGCCGTCGGTGTCGCGCTGGTTTTCCTCTACGTGGTAATTTCGGCCGACAGGTCCAGGACACCCGGAGATTTCATCGCCTTTATTAGCAGCGTTTTTTTGATGTATCCTCCCATCAAGTCGCTAACTCAGTTGCACAATCAGTTACAGCAGGCACGGGCAGCCAGTCAGCGGGTTTTTGAATTGATCGACACCCAGAGCACGGTGGTCAACCCTTTCGCGCCGGTTCCGCTCAAAGCCGCCGGTGCCGACATCTGCTTTGAGAATGTGGATTTCGATTACGGCGAAAAGGCAGTGTTGTGCGACATCAACTTGACCGTCAAAGCGGGTCAGGTGGTGGCGCTGGTGGGCAGCAGCGGTTCGGGCAAAACCACACTCGCTAATTTGTTGCCGCGCTTTGACGATCCGCGACGGGGCGTCGTGAGTATTGGCGGCACGGATATCCGGCAAGTGGCGATCAAGGAATTGCGCCGGCAAATCGCCTTCGTCACCCAGGAAACCATTCTTTTCAACGATACCATCCGGAACAATATCGCGCTGGGCCGGCCCGGTGCGACCAACGACGAAATCGAAACCGCTGCCAAACATGCCCGTGCCCATGATTTCATTCTGGAAAAGTTGAGCGGATACGAAACGGTCATCGGCGAGAAAGGAGTCACGCTTTCAGGCGGGCAACGCCAGCGATTGGCCATCGCCCGTGCCATCCTGAAAAACGCGCCAATCCTCGTGCTCGACGAAGCCACCGGTGCGCTTGACACCGAAACCGAACGCGCAGTTCAGGCGGCGTTGGAGGAATTGATGGTCGGGCGCACCACGATTTGCATTGCCCATCGGCTCTCAACCATCCAGCGGGCGGATGTTATCATTGTGCTAAACCAAGGCCGCATCGTGGAACGAGGTACACATGCCGAACTGATCAAAAAAGGCGGTATTTACCAGAAGCTTTACGAGATTCAGTTCCAAAGCTGATGCGGAACACCGCGATGGCTCCGATGGTCCAACCACAGAAAATACTGGTCATCGCCTTCAAATATCTGGGCGATGCCGTCATGATCACGCCCGCCTTGCGCGCAATCCGGGAGCATTATCCGGATTGCGCCCTGCATGTTCTGGTGCCGGAAGAATTCGCGCCTCTTTACCAACACATTCCCTGGCTAAACCGGGTTTGGGGAATGCCGCGGGTCCGAGGGCGAGCGCGCATCAGGCAATCCTGGCCTTTCATCCGCGCTCTTCGACGGGAGCGATTCGACCGCTCAGTTGATTTTGGCGGCAACGATCGCGGTGGCATCCTGAGTCTGTTGTCCGGAGCGCGTCAACGGCTCGGCCCTGTGTCGCCAGGCAATTTTTTCGGGCACCGTTATTGTTACACACAGCACATACAATGGGCCGGGCTGGCGCAGGACTGGGTACAACGGAATCTGCAGATTCTCTCTGTTTGGGGCGTCCCGCGGCCCAGTTCGTTGGCAATGGAAATCAATGCCGACCCAGCTTTGGAAGAATTTGCGACCCGTCTGTTGCCACAGAAGAAAATCATCTGTTATCTGACGACAGGGCGAATTAAAAAGGACTGGCCAATCCCGCATTGGGCGACGCTCTGGAAAATTGCCGCCGCTGCCGGCCATGAACTCGTATTCCTCTCAGGCCGGGATCAACGCGAAAAATCTCAAGCGCAATCCTTCAAAAGCATGATTCCCGACACACTTTTTTTGCCGGAATTACCGGACGTTGCTTGCTTGCTGGCCGTTCTGAAACGAGCCAGCGTTTTCGTGGCTGGTGACACCGGGCCGCTCCATTGTGCTGCGGGATTGGGAGTGCCGGTCGTTGGGTTGTTTGGCACCGTAAACACACTGTGCTATGCAGCTCCGTCGTTCGCACCCAATCAAAAACTGGTTGGCAGTCCTTGTACATGCTCTCCCGCGGTTCACATTTGTAACAGCGCCCAACCTTGCATGGCCGGCATTTCGCCGGACACCGTTTTGCACCGACTGGAACAGATTCTCGCCGTTCCCAAACCGGCCCTTTCCCGCTGATTTACTACGGGTTCTTGCAACCCTGTAACTTGCGAGGCTGTGCTCTAGTTGTGCCGTTGTTTGCGGGCGAGTCAACAGTGTCGCGTGTCCGGCCCATCCGTCACTTCGCGTACTTCACACTGCAACCGTACGATTTGGTCTGCACGACGGCCACGGGTTTGCCCGCGAGCAAATCATTGAATGCCTCGCGGACGTAATTGCGCGCCATGCGCGGGTTATGATCGGGCGTGGCTTGATCGTCAATTGCGCCCTCATAAACAAGAGTGCCGTTCTTATCAATAACGAACATGTCGGGCGTGGTTTTCATGCCGTATTCCTTGCCAATCGCACCCGAGCTGTCGTCCAGCCACGTTGTGGCTTTAATTTTTTCCGCTTCCCATTCCTTTTTTGCGGCTTCGGGTGAGCGATAACTCTGATGCTTCGGGATTCACAGAATTCACCAACAGCCAGACGCCCCCCTTGGACGTGACTTCATTCTGCAACTCCTGCATTGCGCCCGTCTTGAAATGATTTGCGCAGAAGGGACAGTCCAGGTTGTAAGATTCAAGCACGACGATTTTGCCTTTGTAATCACTGAGTTTGACGGTTTTGCCGTTGATGTCCGTGGCGGTGAAATCGGGCGCGGGTTTGCCAACTTCCGCCGCGGCAAAAGCAGCGGTGGTCAATCCCAGAACGGTGAGAAGTGCAATGGTTCGTTTCATAACTTTTTGATTTAGATGGGTTATTTCTAGGATAAGAGACTAGCATAACTACGATTTTGTTCAAATAAAATCTATCTGCCGGCCTTTTCCAGCGCGGTCAAAACGATGTTTGGCGTCAGGATTTCCGGCAAAACAACGGGCGGCTCGCTGCTGTTTTTCGGATAAACCAAAACCAGTGGCACGCCGGCGCGGTTGTAGCGATTCAGTTCCTCGGTGATGTTGTCGGGGAATCGCGTGTAATCGCCGAGCAGCGCGATGGCATTCATCTCCTTCAATTTTGCCCGGACTGACGGGATTTCGATGCTTGATTTTTTGTTTACCTGACAAGTCACACACCAATCGGCGGTAAAATCCACGAAGACGGATCGGCCTTCGGCACGCGCTTTGGTGACGGCGTCCGGACTCCAGCGTTGCCAGGCGATGCCGTTTGGACTCTCTTTCAGCGAGCCATTGGCTTCAACGGCGTCCATTGGCGAGCGCCAGCGCAACTGATCTTCAATCGCATAAGCATAACCCGCAATGAGCAAAACCACCGTAATCAGCAGTGCCAACCCGCGCCGCGTTCGTCCGCGCTGGACAAATTCGCCGTAAGTCCAGGCAGCGAAAGCAAGCAGCACGAGGAAACATCCAAGCCACAAGACCCGTTTGCCGTAGTAAATCGGTGTGAGATTGAACAGCCACACTGCTGTCGCCAACATCGGAAAGCCCATTGCGATTTTGAATTTTTCCATCCATGCGCCGGGCTTGGGGAGGAATTTCAGCCAAGCGGGTTGCCAGCTCAGCACGACGTATGGCGCAGCCAATCCCGCGCCAACAGTCAGAAACATCAGCACGATGACCGGCGGTAATTGCGCGAATGCAAATCCAAGCGCCGCTCCAAGAAACGGCGCGGTGCAAGGTGTGGCCAGCACAGTGGCCAGCACACCGTTGAAAAACGCACCTGCCGCACCGTGCTTCGATGCCAGCTCTCCCGCCGCGCCCATGACGCGTCCGCTCAAATTAATTTCAAACAGGCCGAACAGATTCAGCGCCACGAGCGTCACCAGCACGGTAAGCACGACGATGAATTGCGGGTTGCTGAATTGCATACCCCAGCCCGCCTTGTGTCCCGCCGCCTTTACGCCGATGACAATTCCCGCCAGCACCAGAAACGAAACCAGCACACCGACCGCATAAACAAGACCGAGTTTGCGCACATGTCGCGGATCGCTTCTGGCTTCGCCGACGAAGCCAAGAATTTTCAGCGCGATGACCGGCAGCACGCATGGCATGATGTTCAGGATCAATCCGCCAATGAACGCGTAGAGCAACATCCGCCAGAGCGACTGCGACGTGAAACCTGCGGCAGGCCGGGTTGGGTGTTGCAACAGGGAACTTGTTCCGGTGCTTTCCGCCACGCCCACCGGCAATTTCACGTCAAACCCGTGTCGCTCGCCAGCTGTTTGTTGAATCAACACACCGGAGATATCCTTTGGCCAATCGCCTTCGAGTTTCTTGATGACTTTGCGAATCTGGATTTTGGTGGATTCGGTGGAAACCTTTTCGACTGCGGGCTGCACTTCAAATTGATCGTTGGCGTCTGGGAAAAAGTCAGCTTCGGTCGGGGTGACGGCTGTAGCCCATTCCAAAATCAGCGGGCGTGAATCATTGGTCGCGACCTTTTCCCACCACGCGCGAGCGGACAATGCTTCCGCGGATTTGGGCAATTGCGATTGCCATTGTTCAATGAGCGCGGTGTCGGGAGATGGTTTTGTCTGGGAAGCGATTTCGAGTCTGGCTTCGACGGTTGCATTGCCCGGCACGCACAGTTCCTTGCATTCGAGCCATGAAACTTTGGCTTTCAAATCCAATGTGCCGGGTTTCAGATCCGAGGCGAGTTTGAGCGGAACTAGCAATACGACTTCGTCTTGGTAAACGTAAGTGGTCAGGTCTTCTGGCGGGAGTTTCTCCGGTAGCGGCCATTGGATTTCACCTGCGTTGACGCCTTCTGGCAATTGCCATGTGATTGTTGTCGCCATGCCGGATGCGCCGGGGTTTTTCCAATACGTATGCCAGCCCGGTTCCATTTGCAGCCGGATGCCCGCGGTGATCGTGTCGCCCGGTTTGGCGGCGGATGCCGAAAGAAAGAGACTGGCGCGAGTATGCGCGGCATTTGCGCTGGTCGAAGCCAGCGCAACGAGCGTCGCAAGCAGGAATCTCAGTGGCGTGCTCATGTAGATATAGATGCCAGATTCGTGCAAAAGTTAGAAACAAATTTACAACCTGCTTGGTACACTGCAGGCAATCATTCCGTGAAAAATGCCGCGCGACCGATGTGTCATGCTCCGGACTTTGAACTTCTGCCCGAACCGGGTGCGGGTAGTGGTTGCGGGGCACGCAGCTTTGTGTAAATCCAGCCTTCGACCGGGCGCAACGGTCTCAGCAATGTGTATAACGGCGAGTAAATCAGCCGAACGCGGATTGCTGAAAGCAGCATCGTCAACGAGGTGTGACCCAGGGTAACTTTCGATCCGATCTTGTCTGTCCATTCAGTTGGGATTTCAAGAATGCAATAGCCTGCGTGTTTGAGGGAATAGAGCAAATTGATGTCGAACGCCATGTCGGCGATGCGGAGCGAGGAATGGATTTTTTCGACAGCTTCGCGCTTCATGACTTTTGCTCCACATTGCGTGTCGTGAATATTCATCCAAAACAGGCAGCGGACGATGAAGTTAAAAATACGGCTGGCGAACTGGCGCTTGTGACTCTGTTCCTGGTGCAGCACCGCGCCCGGCAGCCAGCGCGAACCGATGACGCAATCTGCCTGGTCCATGCGCTTGACAAGGTCGTGAAATGCGTGCGGCGGAGTGGCGCCGTCCGCATCCACGTAGCCGATCAGATCGCCAAGCGGTGCCAGTTTCAGTCCCTCAATCAGCGCGCCGCCCTTGCCAATGGCTTCCTGAAATTCCAGTGCGCTGATGAACGGGTATTCCGCTGCCACGCGTTTTACGACGCCCAACGTGTTGTCCCGGCAACCGTTCAAGACGACGACGAGCTGGAAGTTGCCGCGGTAATTCTCTTGAAAATAACGACCGTAGTCGCGCAACACCGGTTCAATGCGGTGTTCCTCGTTGTAAGCCGGAATGAGGAGCAACAGACTGGATTCAGTCACGGGCAAAGCTTTAGCAGAAACGCCTCGGAATGTCGAATGGTTGATTCGATCGGGAATGGGTTATTTGTGCCGGTCTCGAAAATGGCTTGCGCCAAGTCCTGTCGTTGTTAGAGTCCCTACCGCTCATTCGCCCAATTCAGGGCGGTTTTCTGATTTACCGAGCGGTTGATAAATTTGTGAAAGTATTTTGCGGAACGGCCAACGAACCTCTGGCACACGCCATTTGTGCCTACATCGGCATTGAACTGGGCAAGTGCACCATCCTGCCGTTTCCCGACGGCGAATCGTTCGTGAAAATCGAGGAGAATGTCCGCGGCGAGGATGTTTTTGTCGTCCAGCCGACGTCGCCCCCGACGAATCACAACCTGATGGAATTGTTCATCATGATGGACGCGCTCCGGCGGGCCAGTGCGGCGCGGATCACGGCGGTGCTGCCGTATTATGGTTATGCGCGGCAGGACCGCAAAGACCAGCCTCGCGTGCCCATCACTGCCAAACTCGTCGCCAATCTCCTCATTGCCGCGGGCGCGAGCCGCATCCTCGCAATGGACTTGCACGCCCAGCAAATTCAGGGATTTTTCGACATTCCGGTGGATCATCTGTATGCCGCGCCGGTGATGTATGAATATTTGAAGAAACTCAGCTTGCCGGATTTGGTTGTGGTCAGCCCGGACGTGGGCGGATTAAAAATGGCCCATGCCTACTCGGAAACGTTGGGTGCTGGTTTGGCAATCGTCGCCAAGCGGCGCAAGAGCGCCACCGAGGTCGAATCCATGGCCGTCATTGGCGACATCCGGGGAAAGAATGTCCTGATGGTGGACGACTTGACGGAAACGGCGGGCACGCTGACCAGTGCGGCAAAACTGCTCAAGCGTAAGGGTGCAAGGAAGATACTGGCCTGCGTTTCCCACGCCATTCTCAACGACGTGGGCATCGCCCGACTGCGAAAATCTGTGATTGACGAATTGATTACAACTGATACCGTCCACCGCCCCGCAATCAGCGGTGTGAAGATAACCACGCTGTCTGTAGCGGGGCTTTTGGGCGAAGCCATCAAGCGAATCCATAGCAATTCGTCTGTGAATTCGCTGTTTGAGTTTAAGGGCGGCCGCACCAGTTGATGGTGGCAGGCGGACGCCGGAAAAATTTTAGCGATGAAATCCGTACCATTGAACGCATTTCCCCGCACGCAAACGCGACGCGGCGGAGTCAAAAAGCTGCGCACCTCCGGGCGCGTCCCGGCCGTCATTTATGGACGGCAGGCACAGCCGCAAAACCTCGAAATCAACGCCAAGGAAATCGAAGACCTGATACATCATTCGGTTTCCGAAAACCTGCTGGTGGACTTGGGCGTGAAAGATGACTCGCGGCCCAAACGTCTCGCGCTATTGCAGCAAATCCAACATCATCCGCTCGACGGCAAGGTGCTGCATGTGGATTTCCACGAAGTCGCTGAAAATGAAAAGGTCACCGTCAATGTGCCGGTCGAAACCGTCGGCGAAGCGGCGGGCGTGAAAACCGGCGGCGGCGTGCTCGAACACGTGCTTTTCAAGATCAAAGTGCGCGCGTTGCCCAAAGACCTGCCCGAGCAGATTGTCGTTGACGTGACACTTCTCGAACTGGGCAAGGCCATCCACCTTGGCGAAATCAAAGCGCCAGCCGGTTGTGAAATCATTGGCGACAAGGCCATCCCGGTCATCGCAGTCGCGATACCTCGCGCGGAGGTTGAAGAAGTCGCAGCTACGGAAGCAGAGCCAGTTGCGGCCGGCGACGTGGAAATGATCAAAGAGAAGAAGGAAGAGGGCGAAGAGGAAGCCCCGGCCAAGGGTGCCGAGAAGGGCGCGAAAGGCGCAGAGAAAGCAGCCGGTAAACCGGGCGAAAAAGTCGCCACGAAACCGGGCGAGAAAACCGCCCTCAAGCCCGGCGAAAAAGCTCCTTCAACTGCCGCAGCCGCTCCGGCGGCCAAGAAGGCCGATAGAAAGAAGTAATTTTGGCGGCAACTCCGTATGGGCGGAGTTGCTGCAGCGACCCCGCGCATGGAGAATTTGCATCTCATCGTGGGATTGGGAAATCCCGGTGTGGAATACGCAAAGACGCGACACAACGCCGGATTTGCAGTGGCCGGTTTGCTGGCAAAACGCTGGCGGGCCGAATGGCGCGCGAATAAAAAGTTCAATTCGCGTCTGGCACGGGCGGAACAAGCTAGTTGCCGCATCTTGTTGTGCAGCCGCAAACGTTCATGAACGCCAGCGGTGAAGCGGTGGCAGCAGTGGTAAGTTTTTACCGGCTGTCGTTGGCGCGGCTGATGGTGGTGGTGGATGATGCGGATTTGCCGCTGGGTGAGATTCGCCTTCGCCCGCGCGGCAGCAGCGGCGGGCACCACGGGCTCGAATCCATCGAGCAGCATTTGGGATCGCGCGAATTTGCCAGGCTGCGCGTCGGCATCGGGCGCACGAGCGGCGAACGCGAGATCACGGATTACGTGCTCGGACGATTCAGTTCGGGCGAGGCGAAGTTGATGGAAAAAGTTTTGGCAAGAGCGGCTGATCAGGCGGAATGCTGGCTGGCCCACGGAATACAAAAAGCAATGAATCAATTTAACGGAGTCATGACCGACTCCACGAACGAAGGAAACAAGCAGTGAAACGATACGAAGGTTTGTTCATATTGAACATGGCGGGCAAAGAAGAGGGCATCAAGGACACCCTTGACAAAATCTCTTCGGAAATCACGGCGGCAGGCGGTAAAGTCGAAACCGTGCAGAAGATGGACAAGAAGAATTTTGTCCGTGTGGCCGACAAGAAGTTCTCCGCCGGTTTTTACGTGAACATCATTTTCGAAGGCGCGCCGACGATTATTCCCCAACTGCGGACCCGTTTCGCGTTGAACGAAGAGGTGTTTCGCGTCTTATTCACGCAGGCGCCCGAACCCAAACCCGTGAAGTAAACCCGAAACTCCGGAGGCCGTATGGCCAGCTTTAATAAAGTCATCCTCGTCGGCAACCTGACCCGCGATCCCGAATTGCGTTACACGCCCAAGGGAACGGCGGTCGCAAAAATCGGCTTGGCTGTCAATCGAAATCTGGACCAGCGAAACTGGCGAGAAAAAGGAAGAAGTGACTTTTGTGGACATGGATATGTTTGGTCGCACGGCGGAAAACGTTGCCCAATACATGCGAAAAGGCAGCCCGCTTCTCGTCGAAGGCCGGCTGCGCCTTGACCAATGGGACGATAAACAGAGCGGGCAGAAACGCAGCAAGCTTGGCATCGTGGCTGAAGCAGTGCAGTTCTTGGGGGTCCTCGTTCCGGCGAAATTGGCAATGCCGCCCCAGCCGCATCGCGACCGGCTGCCGCTGCTGCGGCTGCCACGCCCGCCGCGCCGAGCCCGTCGAAGGCGAAGCTCCGCCGGAAAGCGACGACGTGCCATTCTGACGGCATTTTTCAACTGTATCACCATCAAGTCTTTATGGCAAAGACTGAAGTAATTCTCACCAGCAACATCGTCGGCCTCGGCGCTGAATCCGATCAGGTCAAGGTCGCCGCCGGTTACGCCCGCAACTATCTGTTTCCGCAACGACTGGCCGTTCCGCTCACCCAGACCAACAAGCGCCGCCTCGACGTGCTGCGCCAACGACGAGCCGAGCGCGAATCGCACGAGTTCAACTCCATGTCCGATCTGGCCAAGAGGCTCGTTGAAACTTGTTTGCCTCGTGAAGGTCAAAACCGGCGACGACGGCAAAATGTTCGGCACCGTGACCACCGGCATGATCGCCGACGAGCTCAAACACCAGTTTGACATCACGCTCGACAAGCGGAAAATCCATCTCGAACACCCTATTCGCGCCGTTGGCGAATACGAAATTGAGTTGCACCTGCACGCCGATGTCAAGAGCACGCTCAAAGTGCTTGTTGAGAGCACCACGCCGCCGCCCGCGCCCGAAGCCACTGCCGCCGCGCCTGCCGAAGCCAAAGCCGAAGGCAGGGAAGACAGACACGAAAGACGTTACAAACGCAGTGAACGCCCTGAAAGGATTACCTCTTCTGGGAAACGCGAAGGTGTCGAAGAGAAGCCGCGCGCAGCCAAAGGCGAAAAAGCGGTGAAGTATGAGAAACCAGCGAGAGCTCCCAAATCTGAAAAACCCCCGAAGGCTGAGAAACCGCCAAAAGCGGAGAAAGCTCCTAAAGCCGAACAGGCGGAGTAACCGATTTACCCAAAGATTCGAATGGCAGACCGGCAACGGTCTGCCTTTTTTATTTGTGGAATTGTGATGAGTTTGCGACGCGCACTGCCAATGTCACCAATTAGATGCCGGTAAATTACGGTGTTGGAGGTGCGGGTCGAAGACCTAGAAGTTTGCAATAAGCCATCTTGAAATTGAACCACCAATCTGCCCACGAGCTATTTGTCTCGTTCAAAGCATTAGGCAAAACATGACTATTTGGCCAAGCTGAATTGCCGATGGTGACATTTTGGGTCTTCGCCGACGCGACCAATAATGTATGTGCCACCGGAGGGACAAGTGGGAAGTTTGCCGTCTTTCAAATAAACAGCAATGTCTCCGCTGGTTGGAATGTCGTTGGAACTTTTCCTGTTTTTCTAAAGCCCATACCTGTTTTGCGCCATCAATCCGTCGCAGATTATTTACACAAGCATTTTGAGACCTCGCATATAGACCAGCAATTATACTTGGGATGACAGCGAGAAAAACGAACCCAGCGAGAAGACAAATAATTGGGACAACAAGTATTTTGGCTTTTCGAGACATGGGTAAATGCCGTCGCGTAATCAGGAACCAACCAACGCCGCCGAACCCAAGTGTGCAAATTGTGAGCGGTAAATTTATACGGCTAAAAGCGGAAAAATCTGCATATACAACCAAACCCATGTTAAGAGCCAAAATAAAGCAGCCAATTCCAACAATGAATTTGACGGTTCGCATTGCTCAAATAAACACCGCTTTCCGCTTGGAGTTGCGGAAGATCGTTTCCACCGCAGGCGTTTGATCTAGAGCTGAGTTGCGACGGTGGACACGCGAACCAGTAATCCGATTGGTGAATCACCAATCTTTTATCGGGCGTTCGCGATTCTCTGGTTTCCCTTCCGGTTTGAGTTGAAGCACCGTCTCATCGCCTTTCTGGGCATCCAACAATTGTTTTGCTTCCTGCGGCGTCATTTCATGCGCGGTGGCCGGATTCATGGATTTGTCTTGTTCCTTTTCGCCGCTCTTTTCCTTCTGCTGCGCGGCGGATGACTTGGCCTGCTGTTCCTGCTTCTGCTGTTCCTTTTGCTGAGCCGACTGATTTTTCTGCTGCTGCTCTTGTTGCTTCTGCTGATTCTGCTGCGACTGCTGCTGTTGTTGCTGGTTTTGCTTGTCCTGCTCCTGCTTCTGCTGGTTGTTCTGGGATTGTTGGCTCTGTTGTTTGAGCAATTCCTCCAGCTTTTTCAGTTTGATGTCTTCTGGATAAAGTGCGCGACCGTTGGTCACCACTTCCAGCGCTTTGGGGATGTTGTTTGAAATAAAACTTTGAGCGCCGCCGTTGAAAAAATCATCGGCGGTCTGACTGAATGCCTCTGGCAACGCCAGCAAAAGCAAACTAAGGCTGATGTGGAGTCGCAATCTCATCAATGTCCTTCAATCTTTTCGCGTAATCCTGAAATGGCTTCGCCGTGGGATTGGTTTGCAGCAATTGCTCCATGATTTCCACAGCGCGATGATAATTTCTGTGCCGCACGTCGTCGTCCGCCGCTTCCTTGGCCCGCCGCGCCGCCTCGCGCAACTGGATGATCTGTTCCACCATGTGTTTCACAAACGCCAGATTGTAAGCCGCATCGGGGTCGGTTTCATCCAGCGCGACGGCATTTTGGTAGGCCTTGATCGCCGTCTCCCAGGATTCCTGCATGGCGTCCAAATCCTTCGCCCCCTCGCCGATTCGAAATTGCGTATTGCCGATATTGTAATAAGCCGCTTGCTGCAACTTCACGTCGCGCGCTGCCAGCGCCGCGCTGAAATCCTTCAACGCTGCGTCATAATTCGTTGCGCCATACGCAGCCGCGCCTGCGTTGAATGCGAAACGCGCATCACCGGTTTTGTCCGCCGACGCCAGTCGTTCATATTCCTTCTGCGCGGCGGCAAATTTTTTTGCTTTGTAATCTTTCAACGCGCTCGCCGGGGAACCAATCGCTGCACCGGGCAACAGCAACAAAATCATCATTGCCAAAACCCGCGCGCCTGCCAGGTCATTTTTCTTCTCCGGCTTCCGCTGCGGCAACAGCATTTCCACCACCAGCAGCAGAATCGCCAGGCCCAACGGCCAGTGATAGTGCTCGTGATAGCGCCTGACCCATCGTTCCTTCCCCTCGGATTTCGGCAATGGTGCAAGGCCTTTTTCGTAAAGAGTGTCAATCGTGTTTGCCCCCCGCAACGGCAGATAAAAACCGGACGCCGCGCCGGCGATTTGCTCAAGCAACGACTCGTTCAGGTGCGACTTCACCACGTTGCCCTGTTCGTCGCGGACGTAGTCTGAATTCCCGTTCGCTTCGGTCACGCGCAGAAGATCGCCCTCCGCTGTGCCGATGCCGACGGTGAAAATTTTCAATCCCGCCTTGGCCGCGTTTTGCGCGGCTTCGAGCGCACCGCCATCATTGTCCTCGCCGTCGGTGAACAGCACCAGGACCTTGTAGCTTTCGCGTTCCTTGAAAGCGGTGAGCGCGGTGTTGATGGCCTCGGCAATGGCCGTGCCGCCTTGCGGAAGTGTGTTCACGTCCAACGCCTCGACGCTCTGACGAAACGCCGTGTCGTCAATCGTCAGCGGGCATTCCAAAAATGCGTCGCCCGCGAACGCGACCAATCCCAGCCGGTCGGCCCCGGCTTGCTGCATCAAATCCAACGCGGCGAGCTTGGCGCGCGCGAGGCGGTTCGGCGCGATGTCCGTTGCCAGCATGCTCTTCGACGTGTCAATTGCCACGACAATGTCCAGTCCATGCTGCCGGACTTCTTCCAAATCGAATCCCCACTGTGGTCGTGCCAGCGCAATAATCAAAAGCGCGACGGCGGACACCAGACACGCAAGCCTGATTTTCAGTCGCGTTGGTGAGAGGCCGACGGTCAGGACAGGCAACAGTCGCGCCTCGATGAATTGCGCCGCCAATTTCTCCCGCTGGCGCGCGGCCCACCAGAAAAAGACCGCCAGCGCCGGTGGCAAAACCAGCAGCAGCCAGAGGAATTGTGAATGCTCAAATCTCACGGCAACCTCCGGTAGACTGTTTGCCCCAGCGAAAGTTCGAGCAGCAGAATTGCCAATCCCGCCGCCACAAACCACGGAAACAATTCCGTATGCTGTGCGAACTTTTTGATGACCGCCTCTGTCTTTTCCAGCTTGTCAATCTCCGCGTAAATCTGCTGGAATTTTTCCGCGTTGTCGGCGCGGTAGTATTTGCCGCCGGTCTTGTCCGCGATTTTCTGGAGCGTGTCTTCGTCAATGTCCACGGGTTGCGACTGGTACATCATCTGGCCCGTGAACGGATTTCGACCCACCGGCATCGGTGCCTCGCCGCGCGTGCCGACTCCGATGGTATAGACCTTCACGCCCAGCGCCTGCGCGGCCTCCGCCGCCGTCAGCGGATCAATCCTGCCCGAGTTGTTCTGCCCGTCGGTCATAAGAATGATAATTTTGCTTTTCGATTTTACTTCGCGAAGACGATTGAGCGCCGTCGTCAACCCGTCGCCGATGGCCGTGGCGTCGGAATTGATTGCGCCGATGCTGAGCCGCTCCAGATTCGCCAACAAATAATCGTGATCCAGCGTCAATGGCGCGGCGATGAACGCCTGCGCGCCAAAAACAACCAAACCGATGCGGTCACTTGGCCGCTTGTCAATGAACCGGTTCAAAACCGCGCGCGCCATGTTGAACCGGTTCACCCGTTGGCCGTTTACCACGAAATCCTCCGAAACCATGCTGCCCGACATGTCGAGTGCGACGACGATGTCCACGCCGCTGGCTGTGACTTTCGTCTCGCTCTTCGTCAGTCGCGGCTGCGCCAGCGCGATGATGAACAGCGCCAGCACCAGCCATCGCAGTGCCGCGAGGAATCCACCCGCCCGCGAGCGCGTGATCCGTGTCAACCCGTTGAGCAGCCCGACCGACGAATAGAGAAATGCCGGCGGTTTGCCGCGCCTGCCTTTCAACCAAGCCGCCAGAGGCAACAGCAGGAGCAGAAGCAACAACCATGGATGGGCAAAAGTCATCATGGATTCGCGATTGCCGATTGCGGATTTTCGATTTGATGAGATTGGTCGTTTCCGCTTTCCGCTTTTTCTTCCGTCTCTTCGACCAGCCTCAGCGCAGAACCGTGCAACTGGCGCAATTCGTTTTCACCCGGCTCATATTTGGCGAATTTCACGAGGTCGCAGCTTTCCAGAAATTCGCCGAGACTTTCTTTTTGTTCGCCCGCCAGCAAATCGGTGTCTTGAAGCTCGTGGAGAAATTCTTCGGTCGTCCGCTCCGGCGCGTGGAAGTTGAACCGCTCTTCGAGATACGCCCGTGCCGCGTCGGATACCGCGATGCAAAACGGCTTGGGTTGTGTGATGAGCGCGAGCGCTTCCTGCAACTTTTGCTTCGCGCGAACGTGGGCCGGCACAGGCGGCACGGCTTGGATTTCCGCCCCCCGCCGTTTGCGCCAGTAACGCCAAAGCGCGTAGAGCAGTGCCGCGACCGCCAAAGCGCTGAGCATCCACCAAAGCCATGCCCAACCGCTGGGAATGTCCACCGGCGGTTTGATGTCGCGAATGTCGTTGATGACCGGAGCCGCCTGTGGAAGTTGAGTTACAGCGTTCGTCGCTTGATTCATCCCCGCAACCTCCGTTTCTCCCGTGTTTCAAAAAATCTGCCGAGCGTTGCGGCGTACGGCTCGTCCGTGCGGAGCTGAATCGCGTCAACGCCGGAGGAGCGCAACGTGCGCACGAGTTCGGCCTGTTGCCGTTGCTGGCGCACTGCAAACGCATCGCGGCTGACGGCGTCGCCCGTATTCAACTCCAGAATTTCGTTCGTCTCGGCGTCCTCCAAAATCAGCCGGCCGAGCGCGGGCAATTCGAGTTCGTAACGGTCGGCGATCTGCACCGCCACGACGTCGTGACGACGATTCGCCTGGCGCAACGCGGTCTGCGTTGGCTTCGACAAAGCGCCGATATCATCGGGTGAAATGAAATCCGAAATCACCACAGCAATCGCCCGATGCGTGGTGACGCGGCCCATGAATTCCAACGCGTTCACCAAATCCGTTCCACGCCGCTTCGGCTCGAAGAACAGCACTTCGCGGATGACGCGCAGAACGTGGCTGCGGCCTTTGCGCGGCGGGATGAATTTCTCCACCTCGTCGCTGAAGAGGATGAGGCCGACCTTGTCGTTGTTGCGAATGGCGGAAAAGGCGAGCACTGAGGCGATTTCGGCGGCGAGCTCGCGCTTGGACTGGTCGCGCGAACCGAACAAACCCGACCCGCTCACGTCCACGACGAGCATGAGCGTGAGTTCGCGTTCCTCGACGAATTTCTTGATGAACGGGTGGTTCATCCGCGCGGTGACGTTCCAATCAATCGCGCGCACGTCGTCGCCGGGCTGGTATTCGCGGACCTCGTCGAAGTTCATGCCCTGGCCCTTGAAGACGGAATGGTATTGGCCCGCGAGCGTTTCGGTCACGATGCGGTTCGTGCGCAGCTCGATCTGCCGGATTTTTTTGAGAATCTCGCGGGGTATCATAACGACGACGACGCCTTCGAAGCGAACGTGTGAATTAGTGCGCCAGCAGCGTTCTCGCATATTTTCCATGCTTTCAGGTCCATGCCACGGTTACACGCGGTCAGCACAGCAAAGTCGATTTCTGGCGCCATCCAAACGATGCAATACCACCTGAAGTTGGATCCGCTATGGAAGAGGGTGCGGCCCGTCGCGCCAGGTTGTGCGCCTTTGGCCCATTCTTTGGCTTCAAAGATCCATCCGGAAGAATAACCTTCACTAGGTCCGTTTGGATGCAGTCTTTCAAACGTATCCGGTTTGAGCAGGGCAGCCTTACGATGTGGGTTGGCTAAGTCTCCGCGCAAATGTAACGCAACGAACTTTGCCCAGTCCGCAATCGTCATGTGAATCAAGCCGGCGGGAGCGCCGAATAATCCTATTTCCGCGGAGCGGCTCCCGGGATCAACCGGTTTGCCAATCACCGGGAAGTGACCCCACGGCTGGTCGATTCTGCCGGCGGTGCCAGGCGCGCCAAATCCGGCGGTCGTGATGCCGAGCGGCAGAAACAGCCGTTTCCTGATCAAATCTTCCCAGGCAGCGCCGGTGATTTTTTCCAGCGCTGCCCCGACGAGCATGTAGCCCACATTTGAATAGACCAGTTTCGCTCCCGGACGATTCTTCGGCGGGCACGATAAAACAAGCGACACATTTTTCAGGCGTTGCTGGGACAAAGTCAGCGAGGGAAGAAATCAGCCGTGCCCGGAGCGCCCGGCTGGTATCGCGGGGTAAGCCGGCGCGATGCGCGAGCACCTGTCGCAGGGTGACATCCTTCCAAGCGGGATGCATGTTCTTGACCACGTCGCCAAAGATTTCTGGGAGCGTTGTGACCCAGTCCAATCTTCCCTCCTCGATTAAGATTGCGGCGAGCGTCGCGGTTATTGCCTTGCCGCAGGAACCCAAGTGAAACCGGTCGTCGAGGGTGATTCGTTCGGAGTCACCGCGTTTCCGGAATCCCGCCACGCCTTGGGCAACGATGCGGTCGCCGCGCAGGGCCACGACCGCCATGCCGGGACACCCGCCCGGCCCGACAATAGTTTCAAGGATTGCATCAACATTGACAGGTGCGCTGGCCTCGATATCCGCGACAGGCGATCTCGTGGTGCGCACCGCAGGTGGAGCCAACAGCGCGCGTCGAAGAAGCTGGAACAAGCGATCCGTGCCGGACAGGGCGAGGGCCGTCCGCACAAGACTCCAGACGGAAAATGCGAAGCGCACCAACGGTCCGTAAACGTCAAATGCAAAATCAGTTCGCTCAAACATATGATATGGCGGAAGCGCGATCATACGTCACGATGCGGTTCGTGCGCAGCTCGATCTGCTGGATTTTTTTGAGAATCTCGCGGGGAATCATTTCTGGAAAATTTGTTTTGCTTCCGGCGTGCCGACGAATCGCCAGTGCCACGGTTCGTAATTCACTCCGCGTGGATTGTTGCGCGGAAAAGATAATTCAAAACCGAAACGCGCCGCATTGCCTTGCAGCCAATGGAACGCCGGCGTTTTCTCAAACGGCGGCTCGATATCACAAGCTGGATTGCCTTCGTCTCCCAGATCCACAACCAAACCCGTGTGATGTTCCGAATGTCCGGGGCGTGCCACCCAACCAACGGCGGCATCTTCTGAACCATATTTCGTAACTGCTTTCCGAAAGAGCGATACTTGATATTCGATTGAGCGGAATCCAGAAATGGGAATTATCACCACACCAACTGAGTGGGCTTCAGCGATCAGATTTGTCAATGCCATGGCTGCGTCTGTGCGCATTTTCACTTTTCTTCCGGTTTGGCGGTATTCACCAACAACAACCAGTTCATTTTCGGCGGCTTCAATCATCACGGCACGGGCAGTTCATCAAAAATTTTCTGGATGACCGTTTCGCTGTTTTTTCCTCGGCCTCGGCTTTGCTTTTGTCAAAGTTCATTTCGCACCTTTCTTCTTGGCGATGTATTTCACTCCATCCAATCCCTCAAAGTCATCGTCCTGCGTCCACAGCGTCGCCTCGCTGGTGCGGGCGGTGGCATAGACAATCGAATCGGCCATCGGCAGCTTGGATTGCAGGCTCAAGCGCGCGGCGTAGATGGCGAGCCTGGAATCCAGGTCCACCACTTCGCCGAGTTGCATGTGGGCAATGGCCTCCAGCGCCTGGGTTTCCCCACGCTCGCGGGAGACCCATTTGAAAACTTCGTAAACGGCCAGCGCCGGAACGATCAATTCGTCCACCTTCTCGATTGCCCCGGCGAAGAAGCCGGAGTTCGGGCCTTCGGTGAAATACTCGATCCACCCGGATGAATCCACGACGTTCACAGGCGGTCGGGTTCGCGTTCAAAGTCGCGGTTCATGCCTTTCAAAAAGCCGCGCATCTCCTTCATCGGCTTCATAGGGACGATTTCAATCCGCCCGCCGAGAGCGAAGACCTGCAGCTTCTGGCCAGCCTTGAGTTTGAGAAATTCCCGCACGGGTTGCGGAATGACCACCTGGAATTTCGGCGATAGTGTGACGGTATTCATATCAATATCAGTTTGGTATGACGGTAAGATGTTCGATGGCTTATGTCAACCACCCGGGTTAAGCTTTGTTCTTCATTCGCTTACGGCACGGGCAGTTCATCAAAGATTTTGTGGATGACCGTTTCACTGGTTTTTTCCTCGGCCTCGGCTTCGTAGGTGATGGCCACGCGGTGGCGCAGCACGTCCATGCCGATGCTTTTTACGTCCTGCGGCGTCACGTAGCCGCGGCCTTTCAGGAATGCGTAGGCCTTGGCCGCTAGTGTCAGGCAAATCGTCGCGCGCGGCGATGCGCCGAGCTGGATGAAATCTTTCACCGCGATCTTGTAATGGTCCGGGTCGCGCGTGGCGCAGACGAGGTCCACGATGTAATCCTTCACCTTGTCGTCCACGTAAATGTCGTTGATGACTTCGCGGGCCTTGAGGATGTCCTTCGGGTCAACCACAGCGCTCGCGGTTGGCGTGCCGGAAGTTTTCGCCATCAGTTCGAGAATCTGCCGCTCTTCCACGCGGCTTGGATAGCCGATTTTTAATTTCAACATGAAGCGGTCAACCTGCGCTTCGGGCAGCGGATACGTGCCTTCCTGCTCGATGGGATTTTGCGTGGCCAGCACGAGGAACGGTTCTTCGAGCTTGAACGTATTCTCGCCGATGGTGACTTGTTTTTCCTGCATGGCTTCGAGCAACGCGCTCTGCACCTTGGCGGGCGCGCGGTTGATTTCGTCGGCGAGGACGAGGTTGGCGAAGACCGGGCCTTTGCGCGTGGAGAAACCGCCGGATTGCGGATTGTAAATCTGCGTGCCGATGACATCGGCGGGCAGCATGTCCGGCGTGAATTGAAGGCGCGAGAATTTGACGTGGATGGTGGCGGCCAGCGATTTCACCGCGAGCGTCTTGGCGAGACCTGGCACGCCTTCGAGGAGGACGTGGCCGTTGGCCAGCAGGCCGATGACCAGCCGCTCGGTGAGATAGGTTTGGCCGACGATGACTTTTCCCAGTTCGTTAAACAGCGGGCGTGTGAAGGCGCTCGCGTCCTTGACCGCTTCGTTGATGGCGTTGATTCCTGTATTCATTTTTGTCTAAATTACGTACCGATAATATGCGAAATGGACACGTAAATCTCGTGCAATGTTCAAGCGAAATCTTTATGGACTTTGGACGGGGTTAGCATATAACATGCTTACGTGGTTGCTGTGAATGCGATACAAACAAATTTATGGTCGCATCTGAGGCAAATGAGGGCTGCCTATGTCATCTTGTTGTTCGGCCTGATTCTCACCTTTGTCGGGTTTCTTCGCCTCCGGGAAAACGTCCTCATTCACGACCAGCTTCGTTTCGAACGTTTGGTCACACTCGCTCAAAATGAAATTAACGCACGGATTGTCCGCTGCGTTGACCAGATGTACAACATGCGGGCCCTTTTCGTCGCGACCCCAACCGTCAGTTCCGAGGAGTGGGACCGATATATCGCGACGCTGTCCATCCAGGAAAAGGAGCTGGGGATCCGTTCGCTGGGTTACATCGAAATGGTGCCCCGTGCCGATAAAGATGAATTTCTGAAACGCCGGCGGGCCGACACCGATGTTAATTTCGCCATCAAACCCGAAGGCGAACGCCCGGTATATTATCCGGTGGTCTATATCGGAGTTTTTGGCCCCGCTGGCCTGAATGGCCGCGGGTTGGACCATGGGATCCAGCCGGATCGGGTGGAAGCCATCAAGACGGCCATTGATAAAAACAAACCGTCCATCACGAAGAAAGTATATTTTCTGACGCCGGATGGAACGCACACCAACACCGGAGTTGTCCTGTATCAACCTGTCTATCAATACGGTTCCGAGATCAATACCGTCGAGCAGCGGCGCAAAGCCGTAAAAGGGTTGATTTACTTGGTCATCAGACCCCCAATCGCCTTCAAAAGAATGCTCGGCAGTTCATTCAATCAGGTGGACATTGAAATTTTTGACGGGCGCGATCCGTCACCAAAGCGACTTCTATACAATAGCGACCGCATTTTGCGGACCGGGCATCCGGAGTTGAATCCATATCTGGAACAGCAAACGAACGTAGTCGTCCTGAATCACCATTGGACAGTCCATTTGTCATCACTTCCTGAATTCAACAAGACCGTTCAACAGTATCTGCCATGGGTGGGTTTAGCTGGCGGAATAGTCGCCAGCTTGCTGCTGTTTGGCATCTCGTGGGTGCAGATCAATGCCCGATTGCGGGCGGAAAACTACGCCGCCGAATTGCACCGCTCCGAAACCGCATTGGCCGCCGAAAAGGAGCGCCTTGCCGTCACACTTCATTCAATCGGCGAAGGAGTGATCACGACCGATACGTCTGAAAAGATTATTTCCATAAATGAAGCCGGAGAATTTTTGACCGGCTGGCCGCGAAACGAGGCGGAAGGGAAAAAACTGGGCGAGGTGTTTCGCGCGATACACGACCAGACCCAGGAGCCTTGTGCCGATGTGGTGGAGAAGGCTCTTCAGACCCGCGCGATGGTCGAGCGGGAGAACCACATTTTGCTGATTACTCGTGACGGGACCAAACGGGCCATTGCCACCAACACCGCGCCGATTCGAGGCAAGGGCGGCAACATTGTGGGCGCAGTGCTCGCCTTCCGGGACGTGACTGAAAAACAGAAGGCCGAAGCGCAGATGCTGACCGAAAGCAAGCTGGAGTCCGTCGGTCTGCTCGCCGGGGGCATCGCTCACGACTTCAACAACATGCTGGCCGGCATCCTCGGCAACATCTCAGTGGCGCGCACCCCGAACTGTTCAAAGGAAGAAACGGCCCGTTTGCTCGCAGACGTTGAAAAGACCACCCTGCGGGCGAAAGATTTGACGCAACAACTGCTCACCTTCGCCAAAGGCGGGTCTCCCATCAAAAAGCCGATTCTGCTTCATGAATTGATCCGCGAGACCTGTCAGTTCGCCCTCCACGGATCGAATGTGCAATGTGATTATTCACTGGCTGAGGACGCCAAACCCGTCGAAGCGGACGAAGGCCAATTGCGGCAAATCCTGAATAATCTTGTCATCAACGCCAGACAGGCCATGCCTCATGGCGGCAAAATGGAGGTGCGTCTGGAAAATGTTGATCTGTCCGCCGACGCCGTGTCGCCGCTGCAGGCAGGCAAATACGTCAGAATCTCCGTCAAGGATCATGGCTCAGGCATTTCCGCTGATCATCTGCCGCGGATTTTCGAACCTTACTTCACGACAAAAAAGGAAGGAACCGGTCTCGGTCTGGCCACGGTTTATTCCGTCGTTCGAAAACACGACGGCCAAATCAAGGTGGAATCGAAACCCGGAGTGGGGACAACGTTCGACATCTATTTGCCGGCTTTAATGAAACCTCTGCCGCCTCTTCCCGTCGTGACAAAGGCCGAAACATTTTCAGGTCACGGTCGCGTGCTGGTCATGGATGACGAAACCGATGTCAGGAAAATGCTGAGCACGATGTTGCGGAAATTCGGTTATGACGTTGAAACCGCGAACGATGGCCGCGAGGCGATTGAATGTTACAAAACTGCCCGTGCTGAAGGGAAGCCGTTTGATCTTGTTATCATGGATTTGACCATTCCCAACGGCATGGGAGGACGCGAAGCGGCCCGCTGGCTTCGCGAACTGGATCCTCAGGTGAAAGTGATCGCGTCGAGCGGATACTCGTTCGACCCGGTCATGGCGAACCACCGCGATTACGGATTCTGCGGAGTCATTCCAAAACCTTACCGGGTCGAAGAACTGGGTCGCGTCTTGGGTGAAGTCATGGGCAAAGAGTCGCCCTTCAACACAGCGGGCGCAACCTCCGCAACGGCGGCATAAATTCAGCAAATATCGCCGCAACTTTTCCCAATTGGCTGTGCGGCCGGGTAAAAGAGGTCTCCGATAAAAGACAAGATTGTCCGACTCGCTACCGCGCGGAGTGTGCCATCGTAATGTCGCGCGCGATTTGTTCACGCAATTCGGTCGTCGAAGCAAATTTCCGTTCATCGCGCAGTTTGTCCCCGATCTCGACTTGCACTTCATTGCCGTACAGATCGCCACTGAAATCCAGCAGGTGCGCCTCGACGCGCAGTTGCGGCGCGCCCGTTGCGACCGTGGGGCGGAAACCGATGTTGAGCACGGTGCGATACGATTGGCTGCCCACCGTCGCGCGCGCGGCATAGACGCCGTTCGGCGGCAAGACCAACCCCGTCACGTCAAGATTGGCGGTGGGATAACCGAGTTTGCGTCCCAGCCCGTCGCCTTGGACGACTTGCCCCGCCACCGAATAAGCGCGGCCCAGCATCTGGCCGGCAACGTCAAAATCGCCAGCGCGAATTGCTTCGCGGATCCGCGTGCTGCTGACGGGCTGTCCGTCCAGCGAGACGGCGGCCATGCCGTGAACGGTGAAATTCAATTCTTCACCCAGCCGCATCAGCAACGTCACATTGCCGCTGCGTTTGTGGCCAAAGTTGAAATTTCCGCCGACGCAAATGCTTTGAATTTGCCCGAGTTCGCGCGCCAATCCGAGGATGAAACCCTCGCCCGTTTGTCTGCTGAACGGTTCGTCAAAATGAATCAACAGGAGCGCATCCGGGCCATGCGATTCAATGGCGCGCATTTTTTGCGGAAGCGAATAAATCAACGGCGGCACGCGGTCGGGCGCGACCACGGTGTTCGGATGGCGGTCGAATGTGAGCACGAGCGCAATGGCACCTTGCTGACGCGCGTCCGCGACGGTTTGCCGGATGATCTGCTGGTGGCCGAGATGCACGCCGTCAAAAAAACCGATGGCCAGACAGACTTTGCGGCTGCCAAGCTTCAAATCAGTTGCGGCGTGGATGATTTTCATGACGCGGCCAGTTTCAGAAACGGAATTACCCGTTTCTCCAGATCACTCGACGACGATTTCGAAACTTCTTCAAGCGGTTTGGCATCAGTAACGTCAAACTTGCCTGAGACAGTGCGGCGGAGCGTGGCCAGATACGCGCCGCAGCCGAGCTTCCGGCCAAGTTCGTGTGCGATGCTGCGAACATAAGTGCCCTTTGTGCATGCAATGCGAAATGAGGCGAGCGGTTCGCGGTAATCCGTGAAACGGAAATTGTGAATGTGAATCAGCCGCGGCTCGCGCTCAACCTCGACGCCCTTTCGCGCCAGCTTGTAAAGCGGCACACCGTCCTTTTTCACGGCGGAAACCATCGGTGGTGTTTGCATCTGGTCGCCGATGAACGCGGCGGCGGCTTCATTTAATTGATCCAGCGTCATCGGCGGCACAGGCGCGGTGCTGACGATTTCGCCGTCGGCGTCGTAGCTGTTGGTGGCTTCACCGAATTTGATCGCGCCTTCATAAACCTTGTCATCGCTCATCAGTTTTCCGGAGAGCTTTGTGCCCCGCCCAAGGACGATGATGAGCAGGCCGGTGGCGTTCGGGTCGAGCGTGCCGCAGTGGCCGACTTTTTTGATCCTGAAACGTCGGCGAATGGCGTCCACCACGTCGTGCGACGTGGGGCCGGTGGGCTTGTCAATGAGGATGGCGCCGTCGAGCGGGGAAAATTCTTGCATGGGCGATTACGTGACTGATCCGAACGTTCTTCTGATGGCGGCGATGACTTTGCGCTGCACCGAAAGCGGTTTGCCGGAGATTTTGGCGCCCGCTGCCGCCGGATGGCCGCCGCCGCCGAATTGTGCGGCGATCTCGTTCACGTTCACCTTTTCGCTTTTCGACCGCAGGCTCACGCGGGTCAACTCCGGTTCCATTTCCTCGAAGACGCACGCGACAATGACCGGTTCGATGGCGCGGATGTGATCAATCAGCCCTTCCGTGTCGACGCTGTCCGCCCCAGTGCGGGCAAAATCAGCCGGCTTCAACCACAGATAAGCAATCTGGTTGTCGTCCGTGAGCCGGAAGTGGCTGTAAACGTGTTTGAGCAAGCGGGCGCGGGAAAGGGGATACGATTGGTAAATTTCGTCGCAAATTCTGGCGAGGTTCGCGCCACGCGCGACGAGTTCGCCGGCAATGTGCAAAGTGCCCGGGCGTGTGCTCGGATACTGAAACGAGCCGGTGTCGGTTGAAATCGCGGTGAACAGGCAGTTGGCAATGGGTTTTGTGATCGGCCAGCGGGCGACTTTCAGAAGACGGAAAATCAATTCGCCGGTCGAAGGCTCGCGCGCGGAAACCCAGTTGAGATCGCCGTAGCGTGTGTTGCTCTCGTGATGGTCAATGTTGATGAGCAATTTCCGCCGCGCGATGCACGTCCTACTGTGCCCAAACGATCGAAGCTCGCGCGTCCGTGGCGATGACGCAGTCGAATTTCGACTCCGCGTTTGGGATTCTGAAGAACGCCATCGCGGTCGAGGAACCGGTATTTTTGTGGCATCGAGTCCTCGTTCCAGCAGAAGACTTTCTTTCCCTCGCTTTGCAGGGCAAAGGTGAGGCCAAGTTGCGAACCGACACAATCGCCGTCAGGACGTACGTGGCCGGTGATGCAGATCGTCCGGCTGTCGCGGATGGCATCGAGGATGCGGTCAATGATTTGGGGTAGCTCTTCATCGTGTGTCTGTTCGTCGTGTTCAGCGGGCGTGGTTTTTTCCAATTCCTCGATGATTTGAAGCACGCGATTGCCGCGCACGATGGAGTCGTCGAAAACGAACCGCAGCGTGGGTGTGTATTTGAGGACGATGGCTCGTCCGACCAGACCCTGAATCCGTACGCGGTGCTCGATCAACAGTTGAAAGCCGCGCTTCTGTTGATCCGGCTTGCCGAGGATGCTGATGAAAACAGTGGCGGACTTGAGGTCACCGGTAACGTCCACGTCATTGACGGAGATCAGACCGGCTTCGCTGACCGGGAACTCGCGGCGGATGGCCTCGCCAATCTCGCGTTTCAACAACTCGCGCACCCGTTGGAGTCTGAGGCTGGACATGGTTCCGTTGAATCGTTGAATTGTTATATCGTCACATCTTTTTAACCGTTATTAACGATGCAACGAGTTGACCCAAATTCACATCACAGTTTTTGTGCGATCTTTTCAATGGTGTAACATTCGATGACGTCGCCCACCTGGAAATCGCTGTAGCCTTCGATGCGAATGCCGCATTCCATTCCGGCGCGGACTTCGTTGACTTCGTCCTGAAAACGGCGGATGGATTGCGTGACGCCCTCGAAAACGATGTCCTTGCGCCGGCGCACGCGCACTTTGCCTTTCACGATGCGCCCGCTGCTGACCATGCAGCCGGCCACGGGCGCGCCTTTGGACAGTTCAAAAATCTGGCGGACTTCCGCGGCGCCGGCGACGACATCCTTGACGACGGGTTCGAGCAATCCCGCCATGGCCTCTTTGACCTGGTCAATCAACTCGTAAATGATCGCGTAAAGTTTGATTTGCACCCCCTCGTGCTTGGCTTTCTCGGCTGCGGTGCTGTCCAAACGCGCATGGAAGCCGAGGATGACGGCGTTCGAGGCGGAGGCCAGTGCCACGTCGTTTTCAGTGATGGTGCCGACGTCGCTGTGGATGATTTCGAGCGAGACTTTTTCCGATTCGATTTTCTTGAGCGCTTCCACAATGGCTTCGACGGAGCCTTGCGTGTCTGCCTTGACCACCACCTTGAGCACCTTGCTCTCTGTGGCGGCGAGCGTGGCGAACAGGTTTTCCAGCGTAACTTTGCGGCTTTCCTGGCCTTGAGCCTTGGTCGTCGCAGCGCGTTGCTCGGCCATTTCGCGCGCGGCCTTTTCGTCCTCGACCACACTGAATTCCAAACCCGCATCCGGCACGCCGTTCAGACCGAGGACTTTGACTGCGACCGACGGACCGGCTTCCTTAAGGCGTTTCCCGTCCTCGTTGATGAGCGCGCGCACACGGCCATAATGCTCGCCGCAAAGGATGATTTGGCCCACCCGCAACGTGCCCTTGCGCACGAGCACGGTTGCGGTTGGGCCGCCGGGTTCGACGCCGGATTCGATGACGTTGCCTTTGGCGCGGCGGGTCGGGTTCGCCTTAAGTTCGAGCAACTCGGCTTGGAGCAAAATCATTTCCAGCAGCTTGTCCACGCCTTGCTTGGTGAGTGCCGAAACATCCACGAAGATCGTGTCGCCACCCCAGTCGTCCGGCACCAGTCCCTTGTCCTGCAACTGTTGGCGGACTTTCAGCGGGATGGCGTTTGGATGGTCAATTTTATTGACTGCAACAAGAATCGGAACTTTCGCTGCTTTCGCGTGATTCAGCGCCTCGATCGTTTGCGGCATGACGCCGTCATTGGCGGCCACGACGAGCACGACGATGTCGGTGACGTTCGCGCCGCGCGCGCGCATGGAGCTGAACGCGGCGTGGCCGGGAGTGTCGAGAAAGGTGATTTGCGCCAGTTCCTTTTTCCGCTCCGGATGCGGAACGGAAATCGTGTAAGCGCCGATGTGCTGCGTGATGCCGCCGGCTTCGCCCGCGGCGACATCTGGATTTGCGGATCACGTCGAGCAGCGTGGTTTTGCCATGATCCACGTGCCCCATGATGGTGACGACCGGCGCGCGCGGTTTGAGGTCCTTGACCTTGTCCTCTTGGTCCAGTTCGACCTTTTTGACCGGCGCATGAACGACACCGCCACCGCGCTCGCGCTTTTCCACCTCAAACCGAAAACCGTATTTCGCGCAAATTTGCTTCGCGATGTCCTCGTCAATGGATTGATTGACGTTGGCCATGACCTTCAACTCGATGAGGTCGGCAATGAGCTGGAAGGGTTTCTTATTCAGCTTTTCAGCCAGTTCCCGAACCGCAATGGGCGGCTTGATGGCAATGACTTCGGCGGATGCCGGTAGAACGAATTTTGGTTCGGCAGGCGCGCGGGTTTGGCTGGTTCCGCGGCGGGTGGACTGGGCCGCAGCGGGGCGACCGCCGGGCAGGGGGCCGCGGCCATGACGCGTGACTCCGCGCGGAGACAGGCGCGCTTCGGTTTTTACCGGCGCAACAGGACGTGCGGGCGGAAGTTTGACCGAGCCGGCCTTGTCGCCGACTCGAGGCAACGGACGACTGCGGCAGTTGGATGAAGCCGACTTTTTCTCCGCGCTTTCGACCGGGAGGAGGCGGCGGAGGCGGGGCAGGGGGAGGCGGCGGCAGTGCGGGCGACTCGACGACAGCCGGTGGAGGAGAAATCATTTCCGCTGCTGCTGGCGGTTCTGCGACAGCGGCGGTCGCTGCCATTTCCGGCTCGGCTGCTGGTTTCAGCTTCGAGGCGGTGCGATGACGATGACGACCGGTTCGACGGGCGGTGGCGGTGGCGGTGGCGGAGGAGGCGGCGGTGCGGAGAGCTCAGGATGTTCTGCGCGAAGCTGATCTTCGAGATATTCAGCAGTGATTTTATCGAGCGAACTGGACGGGACTTTGGCAGCGGCAATGCCCAGCGACTTGGCCTTGGCGAGACCTCTTTGTTCTCCAGGCCAAGCTTTTTTGAAATGTCGTAAATCCGAACGGGCATAAATTTTCCCGATGGCCTGCCAGTATGCGCGGAAAGCCCTCATAGGCTCAAATTCCGCAAACAAACTTTGTCTCGGCCGCTGTCATAATTAACTGCTCACCGGAGTTTCACCGACGCTTCAACGTGCGCCGTCCCGCTTCGGTGCGGACGGCTTCCAGGATCGCAGCGGCTTGATCACCAATCTGCGGAATGTCCGACAGATCGCTTTCTTCCGCCTGCAACAAATCTTCCAACCGCGTCAGTCCGTCATGCACCAATGCGTCGGCCTGTTCCCGCGAAATTCCAGGAATGGCTGCCAGCAAATCCACAGCCTCGGCGACTTTTTCCTCGAAACCCTTGGTCACGACGACTTCGGCCTCGATGTCCACCTGCCAGCCGGTCAATTTTGAAGTCAGGCGCGCATTTTGCCCGCGCTTGCCGATGGCCAGCGACAACTGGTCATCGCTGACCATGATTTTGACGCGTTCTGTCGGCTTCATCTATTTCAAAAGCTTTGAGCTTGGCGGGCGCGAGGGCGTTGGTGATGAAAGTCCTGACGTTCGGCGACCAGGGATGATGTCCACCTTCTCGTTGTTCAATTCGCGGACGATGTTTTTGACGCGCTGCCCCCGCATTCCCACGCACGCGCCCACCGGGATCCACCTTGCTGTCGCGAGAATAAACCGCCATCTTCGTCCGGAATCCCGGCTCACGCGCGATGCCTTTGATTTCGATGGTGCCGTCGTTGATTTCCGAGACTTCGACTTGGAACAGCTTGATGACGAAACGCGGATCAGCGCGGGAAAGGATGATTTCCGGGCCATGCGGGCCTTCCTCGACGGCTTTGACGTAGCAGCGGATGCGCTCGCCAACCTGGTATTCTTCCGTCGGCACGCGCTCGCGGTTGGGCAACATCGCCTCGTATTTTCCGAGATCAAGGATTACATCGGACCGTTCAAACCGGCGCACGGTGCCGCCGACGATGTCGCCGACGCGGTCCTTGAATTCCGTGAAAATCAGCGCCTTTTCCGCCTTGCGGATTTGCTGCATGAGCGACTGCTTGGCGTATTGGGAGGCAATGCGCCCAAAACCCGTCGGGGTGACTTCGACTTCCAGTTCATCGCCGAGCTGGGCGTCCGGCTTGATGCGCCGGGCGTCGAACACGGAAATCTGGTCATGCTTGGAGATGACCCGGTCGGACACAACCAGCTTGGCAAACGCCCTGATGTCGCCATTCTTGGGGTCAATTGGACGCGCAATTCGCGCGCCGGCCCGATCGCCTTTTTGGCGGCGGACAGCAAGGCTTCCTGGACAGCGACGACCAGGACATCACGATTGATGCCCTTTTCCCGCTCCCAGAATTCCAAAACTGCTAAAAAATCGGCATTCATGCTCGGCGAACGGTTCCCATCAGGGGAACAAAAAAGTCGGCAGATTGTTATTCTTCCGACTTCGCGCTCTGGCTGCCGCCAGAAAACTTTACCGTTCAAACTGGACGATAATTATTTTCATCCAGACCCGTCAAGCTCAAATCCTGCAAAATTCCGGCTAAAACCGTGTAAAATACCGTTGGGGATTGGCTTCCAACTGCTTCGCTGAAGCTAGGTTACGTCGAAAATTGAACCTATTGCGATGACTGGTATTCTTTCACCGCCGCGACGCAGCGACCGCAAAGCGTCGGATGTTCGGCGTTCTTGCCAACGTCCGTTTCCCAATGCCAACAGCGTTCGCATTTCTGGCCGTCGGTTCACTGCATTGCCTCATGCAACAGCAGCCGGTGTGATTTTCCTGGGTAAAATCTTAGCCCGGTGCAAAGTCAAAATTGTGAAACGAAAATGCCATACGCCCGTCCCGCGCGCGAAGCTGGAGGGTAAAGACGTGGCGAATATTCTGGAGGCGATTAAAGAATCGCAGGCCTTAACTTTTAAGTTTCAGACGATCGAGTCAATTCTGTTCTGCTTCTCCGGCTTGGCTTTGCATTGGGCTTTTGCAAAAAGAATTCGCCTGCGGCGGCGCGGCCACGCGCTTGATTGATTTGAAGACGTCGGTGCGTGACGATCCCATCACTATTTCCGGAGGCGATAGAATTTGTTCGTGCCGGAGATGGAATTGGTAACAATGAATTGATCGGCGACCCTCACAGGCGTATTCGTCACAGATGTCCAATTCGTGCCTGCTGGAGAATTCGTTGCGCTTTCGAGCGCAAACCCGGTGACGTTCGTGGTCCAGGTGAACGTGAGCTGGCTTCCATTGCGGAGAACTTTCACCGGTGGAAACCCGAGCTTCGCCACCAGCACGTCTGCGTATGAACTGCTGCTGGTGGCTAGGGTGATGTTGTCAAAAGCGGCTCCGTTAAAGCAATGGCCGGCGAGGTAGCAGTTCCCCAAAGCATCCGCCGCGATGGCATTGCCATTGCCTGAACCAGCTTTGGCCCAGAGCACAGTGCCGTCGCTGCCATATTTGACGACAAAGAGTCCCCCGTTCGTCAGGGTGAAGCTGCCAAAAGTGGCAGGGACTTGTACAAATCCCCGACACGTAACCGTTCCCGATGCTGTCTGTCGTAATGGCGGCGGGAGTATCATAGTCGTTTCCCCCCGCGGATTTGGCCCAGACGACATTGCCGGCATTGTCATATCGGGCGACGAAAATGTCGCTGTGAATGCCATCGTTGTTATTGTTGGTTAAAGTCGTACCGCCGAAAACGATACTGGGGCTGGCAAAGTCACCGGTCACCCAACAGCCCGCCCCGTCGGTCGCGATGGCATCGCCAGATTCGGTATTGGTTCCCCCGGCGGATTTGGCCCAGACCACCGAGCCGGTGGAATCTGTACATCGCGACGAAAACATCCTGGTATCCGCTTGTGTCGAAATTGGTCAGAGTGATGCTGTCGAAAACCGAACTGTAAGTAAAACTGCCGGTGATATAACTGTTCCCTTTCGCGTCCGCCGCAATGCTTTGGCTGGCGGCCCGCACCGCCAAATTGACCCAGACCACATTACCATCGCTGTCGTACTCGGCCACAAATGACGCGTCACTACCGTCGTTGTTGGTCACGCTGATACTGTTGGTGGTGCCGAAGAAAGTGAAGGCGTTACCAAAGACGCTACCGGTCACGTAACAGTTGTCTCCGGCGAACGCGACGCCCGATCCTCCATACACGACCGCATAGGGAATCCCTGAGGCCTGTGCGACCCAAACCAAGTTGCCCGCGCTGTCGTATTTGGCGAGAAACATTCCAGCTGGGTTCGTCAGAATGGTGCCGCTAAAACTAGCGGGGCCCTGGAACGATCCGGTCACGTAGCAGTTGCCCCCGCCGTCCACCGCGATGCCGGCACCCCTGTCATAGTGGATTCCTCCGGCGGATTTGGCCCAAAGCACGTTGCCGTCGCGGTCGTACTTGGCCACAAAGATTTCATCACTTCCATCGCTGGCGCTGTTGGCCAGTGTGGTGGCGCCGAAAGTCGCATTTGTGGAATCGAAATATCCGGTGATGTAGCTGTTGCCGCTCCCGTCCAACGCGATGGCCCGCCCGGAATCGATGTTGACTCCTCCGACCGCTTTGGCCCACAGGAACGGCGGCACTTGGGCCGAAGCGTCAGCGACAAGAATTACATTAACGGTTAGGAAAATGATCACCGACAGGGTGCCGGAGAATGTCCGGCATGCCTCTCTTACGAAATGATGTTTGATTGATTGCCTGCGCATGGTCAGTCCTCCGGTTGATGGTTGTTGCAGGAACTTGTCTTAACTAAAGCATAAGCAATCCGATTTGTCACGGCGAATCTGAACTGGGCTGAACTCTCCTGCACTTCGTCTGGATGCCGAATCCCGCAAGGCGGGCTGGCGTTCTACGGCCCGATGGCAGCGATATTGAAATTCCCGATTCGCCCTCACTCGACATCAGCAATGCAATTACATTAGCAGCTTGGATCAAAACAGATGGCGGTGGATATGCTCAACCCCGCATCGTGACTAAAAGTGTTTATCAGATAGGACTTTCAGATACGAGTTTGAATCCGCAAATTTTCTTTTGATATACAACCAATCACACCGGGCGTTGTGCAATCTGCGCCAATTTCGCTGTCGGAAAATGATTGGATATTTGTAGCTGCAACTTACGACGGTAGTTCAATGCTCCTGTACACAAACGGAGTTCTCGCAGCTTCAGCAAGCAATCCCGGAAACATTGGTGTCAATAGCAATGGCGTTGGAATTGGAAGTGGAATTGCGGCGGGCGGAACAGATTATTTCAAAGGTTATATTGATGGTGTTCGCATTTACAATCGTGCGCTCAGTCCAACAGAAATTCAGCAGCTTTATACTACGCCCTGAAATTGTTTCACCGCCTCGACACATCTGCCACAAATCGTCGGATGCTCGGAATTTGAACCAACATCCGTTTCCCAATGCCAACACCGCTCACATTTTTGGCCGTCGGCTTTAGTGATAGAACGGACAATTGGTAAAACCGCACCATGTTCAAATTCGATTCGCGACACGTTCACCAATTCTTTGAAATCTTCAATCATTCTTTCGGCAATTTCGGCATGAGTATCAGGCGCGACCGAAAGGCACACTTTCGCATCAAGAGACTTACCAATGATTTTTTCCTGCCGAGGAGTTTCTAATTCGGCCAATACAATTTGATGCAGATCCAATAAAGAATTCCAGGAAGCTATTTCACTTTCAGGGCGATTAAATGGGCACGGTTTCCATTCCGTCAGGTGGATCGAAAACTCTGACTGATTTGGAATGAGTTCCCATACTTCATCGGCAGTGAAGGCCAAAATTGGCGCGAGCATTTTGCAAAGACCGGTCACGAGCCGGCACAGTGCGGTTTGCGTCGAACGGCGATAGTGAATTCCGTAGCGTCCTGTGTAAAGCCGGTCTTTTACCCGATCATGGTAAATCGCGGAGAGTTCGACGGCAATGAACCGGCTGACTTTTTGATAGACGACGTGGAATTCGTATTTGTCGTAGGCTGCGATGACTTCACTTTCCAGTCTGGAAAACTCGCCAAGAATCCAGCGGTCAAGGCCGGTGAGTTTGTCGTCGGCCACGGCGTGTTTTGCCGGATCGAAATCGTAAAGGTTCGAAAGTTGGTAGCGCAGTGCGTTGCGGATGCCGCGGTAGGTCTCGGCCACCTTCGCGATGCGTTCCTCGCTCACGACGATGTCATTGCGAAAATCCTGCGACGAAACCCAGAGCCGCACGATTTCCGCGCCCCATTTTTTCACGTAGGCTTCGGCGGTCTGCGGTTTCTCATAAACGCCTTGTGCTTGTTTGCTCTTGGAAATTTTCTCGCGGTCGGCGTCCACCATGAAACCGTGGGTAAGCACGGTCTTGAACGGTGCAGCGCCGTTGCCCGCGAGCGACAGCAGCAGCGACGATTGAAACCAGCCGCGATGCTGGTCGCTGCCTTCGAGATACATGTCGCACTGGAACGGTTTGTCCTTGCCGGAAATTTCCTTGCGACGGGCAATCACCGCGCGCGACGATGAGCCGGAATCAATCCACACATCGAGCGTGTCGTTGGATTTGGCGACCGCTTCCGCGCTTTTCCAATCCTTCGGCTTCAACAACGACCAGAGTTCGGCGGCGGATTTCTCGAACCAAACGTTCGTGCCGTGCTTCTCAACGAGGTCGGCGGTGTTACGGACGATTTTGGCGTCGAGGATCGCTTCTCCCTTCACGTCGTAGAACGCGGGAATCGGCACGCCCCAGGTGCGTTGACGTGAGATGCACCAGTCGGGACGCGATTGGACCGCGCTTTTGATGCGGTTGACGCCCCACTCGGGAATCCAATGCACGCGGTCAATTTCTTCCAATGCAGCAACACGAAAGGCCTTGGAATTTCGGATTTCGGATTTCGGATTTCGGATTTCTGGCTGGTGATCAATTTCAATGAACCACTGGTCCATCGCGCGGAAAATAATCGGCGTTTTGCTCCGCCAGCAGTGCGGATAGCTGTGATGGTAATTTTCCTGATGCAGTAGTGCCTTGCGGGCACGCAGTTCGTGGAGCACGACTTCGTTCGCATCGCTCTTGCCGTGCTTTTCCAAAATGGATTTGCCGACCATTTCCTTCGGCATCTGCTGCTCCACGGGCAGATCGTTCGTGTAAGCAAAGCGTCCGTCGTCGTCCACGGGCGAATAAATCGTCAACCCGACTTGCGACCCGAGTTGATAGTCCTCAAGGCCGTGACCGGGCGCGATGTGCACGAAACCCGTGCCGGTGTCGCTGGTGACAAACTCGGCGGGATAAAATTTGCCGGTGCGGTTGCAGAACGGATGCTGAAATTGAAGCCGCGCAAGTTCGTCGGTGCTGATTGGCTTTTCTTTTGAACTGCTCCAGCCGCACTTTTCCGCGACAGCAGCCAACAGGCCACGGAACAAAATGTATTTTTCGCCGTTGACTTCGACTTGCACGTATTGGAATTTGTTGTTGTAAGCGACGGCGAGGTTCGCTGGCAACGTCCACGGCGTCGTCGTCCAAATCAGCACAAACGTGTTTGGTTGGCCGACGACAGGGAATTTCACGTAAATGCTGGGGCTGACGTGGTCTTGGTATTCGACCTCGGCTTCGGCCAGCGCGGTGCGGCACGGAATGCTCCAATACACCGGCTTCTTGCCGCGATAAACAAAGCCTTGCTCGACGATGTCAGCGAACAGGCGAAGTTCATCGGCCTCGTATTCCTTGTTCAGCGTCAGGTAGGGATTCTCCCAATCACCGAGCACGCCGAGGCGTTGGAACTGCTTGCGCTGAATTTCAATGTATTTACGTGCGTAAGCTTCGCACGCTTTGCGAATGGTTGCGGCGTCGGCGCTGGTGTCACCGGCTTTGCGCATTTCCTGTGAGACTTTGAACTCAATCGGCAGCCCGTGACAGTCCCAACCCGGAATGTAGGGCGCGCTGAAGCCACGCAGCGTTTTGTATTTGACGATGATGTCCTTGAGAATTTTGTTCAGTGCCGTGCCGATGTGAACGTCGCCGTTGGCAAACGGCGGGCCGTCGTGCAAAACAAATTTCGGCGCATCGACGCGCGTGGCCTGGATTTTTTGGTAAAGCTTCGCGGCTTCCCACTTTTTCAGCCGTTCCGGCTCGCGCGTCACCAAGTCGGCTTTCATCGGAAAGTCGGTGCGCGGCAGGTTCAATGTGTTTTTGTAATCCGTTGCCATTTATCGAAGCGCGAACGGTAGCAGCCGAAAAATGCAGTGTCAACGAACGCGCATCGGTTCGTGGCAGACTTGCCAAAGAGCCGTGCATGTCGTAAACAAGCTCGGCATTGGCGCCAGTTTAGCTCAGTGGTAGAGCAACGGTTTTGTAAACCGTCGGTCCTCGGTTCGAATCCGAGAACTGGCTCCAGCTAATTGTTCACTACTCGCTTGATAATCTGCCGTTGGTTTCCCACTGCATTTCTGCTTCTGCATGCCGTTAACGTAGCGATGCACGCCAGCGATGGAAGCTGGAGTTGCCGTTCATGTCTGGATTTTGGCGGAAGTCATAGCCTTGTTGGATTGAAATTGTGCCACCACCCACCGAAACGATTCTTTGACAACGGCCGTCTCTGGCCTTACTTAGATTTCGTTTCTTAACCATGGCCCGCGAAGCGACAGAGATGGCAGTGGGGGCCGTCACCATTGAGGTGGCGGATGCGAAGACCATTCGCCTCGTTTGGCCGCCCGGCTACGATGCGCAATTCAAGACGGGCCAGTTTGTTACCTGCTACTGGCCTGATGAACCAGAATACAAACGAGCTTATTCGCTGTCGTCATGCGCACTGGATCGCGGGTTTTACGAATTCACTGTCCGGCGCGACGGCAAGATGGGTACGCGGCTGGTGGATTGGATCAAGCCCGGCCACCGGTTGATGGTGCTGCCGCCTGTCGGGAAGTTCCTGCCCGTGTATGAACCGGACAAGCATCTTATTTGCATCGCCGGCGGATCGGGTGTCACGCCGTTTCGCGGTTTTGTCCGCGAGGCGACGCGCCGTCAGTTGAAGACCAGAATCACCATCCTCTACAGCGTGCGCGAGAGCGGTGACGTTATTTTCAATCGCGAATTTGCCGAGCTGGCGGCGCAGAATCCAAACATCAAATTCCTTGTCACTTGCACGCGGTTGCAACCTGACGATCCGTGGCCGGGACGACGTGGGCGCATCGACGCCGCGTGGGTCAAGGAACAGGTTGCCGACCTGGCAAACACGATTTTCTACGCTTGTGGACCAAACGAATTGGTCGAATTTGCGGAGCAAACGGTGTTGCGCGAGCTGGGCGTGCCCAAGGAACAGATGAAGACGGAGAAATGGGGATAAGATGATTGCGGATTGCAGATTTCCGATTTGAGATTGGATTAACAACTGATGTTAAAACGCACGCCACTTTTCTCGGCGCACCAAAAACTCGGAGGCAAACTCATCGAGTTCGGCGGCTGGGAAATGCCCGTTCTGTACACCAGTATCATGGACGAACACCAAACCGTACGGCAGGCGGCGGGGATTTTTGACATTTCGCACATGGGCGAGGTCCTGGTGAGTGGCGGCGGCGCAGAGGAGTTCCTGAATCGGGCGCTCACGAACGACATTCGGAAGGTTGCTGTCGGTCAGGGCCAATATACGCTGATGTGCAATGAGCGCGGGGGCGTGATTGACGACTTATATGTCTATCGTCTTTCCCCCCACGAATACCTGCTCATCATCAACGCCTCACGAATTGAAGCAGACGTTCCATGGCTTGAAAGACAACTGGCTGCCTTTACGAACAACGCGGATTTGAAACTGAACAATGTGTCAGATTCCAAAGCAGCCGTAGCGGTGCAAGGACCTGCCGTTGCGCAGTTCATTGACACGTGTTTTCTGGATGCAGCAACAGGCGGAATGTCTGTGCCGAAAGCGACCGACTTGAAAAAGAATCAGATCGCGAGATTTGAGTTTATCGGTGAGCCGGTCTGGATTTCGCGCACGGGCTACACGGGCGAAGACGGATTTGAAATTGTTGCTTCGACTGCGGTGATCGAGCCAATTTGGGAGAAACTGTTGAAAACGGGGAGACCTTTCGGGCTGAAACCATGCGGTCTGGGTGCGCGCGATACCTTGCGCACGGAAGTTTGTTATCCGCTTTACGGACACGAATTGGACGAGGAGACCACACCAATTGAGGCAGGGTTGGGTGCGTTTGTTTCACTGGACAAAGGCGGTTTTATTGGACGACCAGTGCTCGCGAAGCAGAAAACCGATGGCGTTCGCAGAAAATGTGTCGCGTTCAAGATGGCTGAAAAATCCCCGCCGCCGCGTCCGCATTATCCAATCTGGGCCGCTGGTGCGAAAGTGGGCGAGGTGACCAGCGGCACGCAAAGCCCATCGCTTGGCATCGGTGTCGGTCTGGGTTATGTGCCGACAGCGTACGCAAAACAGGACACACGGATAGGAATTGAGATTCGAGGCAAACGCGTCCCCGCTTGTATTGTTACAAAACCTATTTACCGAAAGCAGCTTACGCAATAGACTGACGGGCGGGCTGGGGATGTCGTTAAGCGGTTAATGGGTCTGAATTTTGCTGTGTATTCTTAGGATCCCGGTTTTTTGTGCCGAGGTCGTTTACGACTTTTGACTGATGAAAGCGATGATTGGAACGATGCAACGGGTGATTGATTTCTCCGCCCGCAGCCGCATCGCTTGTTTTTTTGCAAAGGATGCCGAACCGCGTGTGACAAGAGTGAGCGCATCAAGCTATGAATAACCGGTTGCGCATCCTGCATTTGGAAGACGATCCGGATTATTGCGCGTTCGTCCGGGAAAGTCTGGCCAAGGACGGCATCGAAGCGGAAATTGTCATGGTCGATGACCGCGATGCGTTCGAGGCGGCGTTGGCCCACGAGTCGGTTGACATCATTCTGGCCGATTACTCGTTGCCCTCGTACAACGGACTTCAGGCGCTCGAACGGGCGCGAGAACTTCAGCCTCACACGCCTTTTCTGCTGGTCTCCGGCACGATTGGGGAGCGGGCTGCGATCGAAAGCCTGCGCGCTGGCGCGACGGATTATGTGTTGAAACAGTGGCCGGAACGTCTTGTGCCGGCGATGCGTCGCGCCGTGGAGGAAGCCGAGGAGCGCGTCCGGCGAAGGCATGTGGAGACGGAGCTGATACGCCGCGAAAAATATTTCCGAACGCTTACAGAAAACGCGCTGGACATTCTGACGATTTTGAATCGCGAGGGTCAATTTGCTTACAACAGCCCTTCTGTAAAGCGCGTGCTTGGCTATGAGCCGCAAGAACTCGCGGGCCAGAGCGCCTTCGCTTACGTTCACCCGGACGATTTGCACCATGCTAAAGAGGCGTTGCAATTCACATTGGAGCATCCGGGATTGACAACTACGGTGAACTTCCGAGTTCGTCATCAGGACGGTTCATGGCGTTATTTGGAAGCGGTGGGCCAGAACCGGCTGGATGATCCGGACATCGCAGGTGTCGTGCTCAATTCGCGCGACATCACTGACCGGAAACAGGCGGAAGAAATCCTGCGTCAGAGCGAAGAGGAATACCGGTTGATTTTCGAGGGCAATCCCAATCCGATGTGGGTCTTTGACCTGGAGACACTCGAATTTCTGGAAGTCAACGAAGCGGCGATCGAACATTACGGTTATACCCGCGCGGAATTTTTAGGCATGACGCTCAAGGACATCCGCGTCGGAGATGAATTGTCCATGCCGTTCGACGGACAGACAGAAGAGGACAAAGGCGACATCCAGTCGAGCTTTGCGCGCGGCCATGTCTGGCAGCACCGGAAAAAGGACGGAACACTCATCACTGTGGCTGTGGAGTGGAGACCCATCGCGTTTCGCGGGCATTTGGCGGCGTTGACCCTCGCCAATGATGTGACCGAACTCGTCAAAGCGGAACAAGGACTGCGTGAAAGCGAACAGCGATTTCGGGATTTGTTTGAAGGATCGCCCGACGCGGTTTTCGTCGAAGACTTGGAAGGAAACGTTCTCGACGTGAATCCGGCTGCATGCCGGTTGCACGGTCTGCCTCGGAAGGAATTGATCGGCAAAAACGTTTTGGAACTGGTCCCGCCGGGCAAGCGCAAGGAGACAGAGCGCGAATTCAAAAAGCTTGTGAGCGGTGAACTCCAGCGTGTCGAAGGCGAGAGCCTGGTGACCGACGGTCACGCAGTCCCTGTGGAAGTCAATGCCAGTCGCATCCATTACGGCAGCAAGCCCACGATGTTGCTTCACGTGCGTGACATTACCGAGCGCAGACAGGCCGAGGTCGCCCTGCGCAGCTCGGAGATGCTTTTCTATTCAGTGTGGGAGAATTCCGTGGACGGCATGCGATTGACTGACGAGGACGGCACCATTGTGGCCGCCAACAACGCCTACTGCAGTCTGGTGGGACTGAGGCGGGATGAGTTGGAGGGAAAATCCTTCACGGTGATCTATGCTGACTCGGAAAATCCGGCGGCGATTTTGCAACAATATCTGGAACAATTCCGTGACCGCGCGAAGGTTCGCCAGTCCGAACGCAAACTCACCTTGCACAATGGCAACACGGTGATCCTGGAAGACACGAATTCCGTGGTTGAAATGCGCGGCAAGCCACCGCTGTTGCTGAGCTTGTTCCGGGATGTCACAGCCGAGAGGCGGTTGGAGGAGCAATTGCGCCAGGCGCAGAAGATGGAAGCCATCGGGCAACTGGCCGGCGGCGTGGCGCATGATTTCAACAACATTCTCACGGTGATTCACGGCCACGCGTCGCTGTTGATGGATCGAAACGATCTCAGCGCGCCCGCCGCCAAGTCGGCGCAGCAAGTCATCCAGGCCGCCGAGCGCGCGGCGGGACTGACGCGGCAACTGCTGACGTTCAGCCGGCGGCAGGTCATCCAGCCCAGACGGCTCGATATGAACGAGGTGGTCGCGAACATGACCAAAATGCTCGGACGATTGCTGGGCGAGGACATCGCCCTGCAAGTTAATTACTGGTCACAGCCGCCCATCGTGGCTGCCGACGAGAGCATGATGGAGCAGGTTTTGTTAAACCTTTCCGTGAATGCGCGTGACGCAATGCCGAAAGGCGGGCAACTGGTCATTCGCATTTCAGTTGCGGAAGTTGACGAACACCACCTCCGGCAGCATCCCGAGGGACGAGCGGGCTGTTTTGTCTGCATAACGACGACGGACACGGGTTGCGGCATTCCGCCGGAAAACCTCCGGCGCATCTTCGAACCGTTCTTTACGACCAAGGGAGTCGGAAAAGGGACGGGCCTCGGCCTTGCAACGGTTTACGGCATCGTCAAACAGCATCAAGGATGGATTGAAGTTGAAAGCGAAATCGGCCGTGGCGCAACGTTCCGCGTTTACATTCCCTACGCCGCCGGGTTCGGGCAGAAGAGCGAAGAAGGATCGCCGGAAACGACCGTGCGGGGCGGCGATGAAACCATCCTGGTGGTCGAGGACGAACAACCGGTCCGCGAACTGGTCTCCACTCTTTTGCAGGGATACGGCTACCGCGTTTTACATGCGGAATCGGGCGTCAAGGCGCTCGAAGTCTGGGACCGGCACAAGCAGGAAATTGATTTGGTGCTCACCGACCTTGTCATGCCGGATCGGATGAACGGTAAAGAACTGGCGGAGAAACTTTGGGACGAACGCCCGGACCTGAAAGTCATTTTCAGCAGCGGTTACAGCGCCGATGTTGTCGGCAGGGAATTTGTGCAGCAGCATGGCTTGAATTACCTCCAGAAGCCCTATCACCCCCAGAAACTGGCGTTGACCGTGCGCGAGTGCCTCGATGGCAAAAACGACGGTGACCGGCATTAAACCGCGCTTAACCCGTTGCGGGTTGCGCCCTCGGTGGCAGGCCAACGATTTGCACGAGCGTCTGTTGCAGCACCAATGTTTCGTCCAGCCCACTGCCAACCAGGCGTTGATTGCATTCTCGCAGCAAGTCCATTGCGCGGACCAATTCCGCTTGAGTATAACGCTTCACTTGCGGCAGCGCCTTGTAGAGCACGTAGGGGTTCAACGCCAGCGGATTGAATCGGCGGTCGGTTGGCAATTGCTCGACCGGCACGCGTTCCAACTGTGCCTTGAATCGCGTGAAATCCATCTCCGGCTTGACCCAACCTTCGCGCAACATTTCTTTAAGCAACAGCATCGCGCGCACCTTGGCAATCAGTCCGTAGAGCAGACCGATCTCAGATTTCTGCGAGTCAAACTTTAGCTCCCACAACTCTTCGTCCAGCCGTCGCAGCAAGCGCGGCAAATCACGGTCGCCCAAGGCGTCGCCCAGGGCAAACGCCCGCGCGGTTTTGTTCCGCGTGCAAACAGCGGTCACATCCACTGCCTCGATGGCCTTCCGACTGCCGACATACAGACAAAGTTTTTCAATTTCATTGTCGAGCAGTCGTGGATTCGGTCCGACGCGGCTGACCAATTCAGAAAGCGCCTCTTCGGAAATTTCCTTTTGCCGCGCGCTGATGGCAGTGCGCGCACGGGCATCCGCCTGATTGGCCCAATCCCGGTCGTCCGCGGACCAGGCCACGAAACTTTCGACGATGCCAATTTTATCAAGAGTTTTGAAAAAGACTTTGCGCTTGTCCACTTTGCCCGCGCTGATCAGCAATCGAACGCCTTTCCAGGAAAAATCTTTCAACTCCTGCGCCAGGTCGGCGAGCACTTCCGTGACGGCTTGGGCCGTGGCGGCGCGTTCGTCGCCGAGGAAATTGCAATCGCGCAGCCAGATCACTTTGCTGCTGCCGAAAAACGGGAGAGTCTGAAGCCCCTCGCGAAGGCGGGCGATGACCTTGAGCGCTTCACCGCTGTTCGACACGGTGGCTTCGAGGATTTCGTGGTCCATGCCGCCGAGTTCTTCGGACCACTGCTGGTAAAGTTGTTTGGCCCGTTGCTTGACGACAAATTCGTCGTCGCCACAAATGAGAGCCACCGGTGAGTCCGGTTTTGCCGCGGAGGCGGACATGGAGCTATTCGGGCTCGGCGCCGGACTCGTTGATTCGGTCCAGCACTTTGCTCATGTCTTCCACCTGTTCAAAAAGGGTGTTGGAAACAAAGATGGGTTTTTTCTGCGCGGCGGCAATGGCAAGGCAATCACTGGGACGCGCATCAATTTCGACGATTTTCCGCGCCAGTTCGTTCTGCTGCTGCAAAATCAGCCGCGCGAAGTAGGTCGAATTCTTCAGTTCCGTGATGACGATGCGCTCGACGCTGATGCTGAAACCCTGGAAGATGCGATTGATGAGGTCGTGAGTCAGCGGACGTTCTTTGGGCGTATCGCGCAGAAACATGCCGATGACGGCGCCGATCTGCGGTTCGACGTTGATGACAAAAACCTTCTTGTCGTTGCCAACGAACAGCGCGCACCCGCTGGTGGCGGGCAGGATTCCGCGGATTTGAACGGGCACCACGTCGTTCTTCATACTTCAGAGTCTATTTCGAGAATCAAAAAAAACAAGTCAAGGCTTTGGGTTTGAGGTCAGTCCATCGAGACAATCACGGACTTGCTTCAGGAGTTTATGGGGGTCGAACGGTTTTTCCAAAAAGTTCGGGTTGTCGCGAAGGAGTGAATTTTCGCCGAGCATGTCATCGGTGTAACCGCTGGAGTAAATGACCTTGAGAGCGGGTTTCTCCGCCAGGAGCCGTCCGGCCAGTTCTCGGCCGGAAATGCCTTCCGGCATGACCATGTCGGTGAGCAGCAGGTCAATCATGTCGTGATGTTGCTGCCAAAGTTGAATGGCGCTGACGCCGGAGTCGGCTTCAATGATATGGTAACCTTCGTTTCCCAACAACGTCCGCACCAGTGAACGCACAAGGATTTCGTCCTCGACCAGGAGAATGGTTTCGTTACCGCCGCGACCGGGTGACGGGCGGCGGTGCGGTGAATTTTTTGCCATCTGCGACCAGACGGGGCAGATGGAGATGAAACGTGGTTCCAAAGTTGAGCTTGCTTTGGACTTCAATCCAGCCGTGGTGTTGCGCAACGATGCCAAAAACAGTGGCCAGTCCCAAGCCCGTGCCTTTGCCGACATCCTTGGTGGTGAAAAACGGTTCGAAGATGTGCTTCATTTGTTCCGGTGCGATGCCGCAGCCGGAGTCGGTGATGCTCAGACGGACGAACGGACCGGGCCGTGCCTTGGGGTTGACTTGCGCTTGCGTTGCACTGATGACGATGGCGGCGGTTTCGATGATGAGCCGTCCGCCCTTGGGCATGGCGTCGCGGGAATTGACGGCGAGGTTGACAAGGATTTGCTCCATCATGTTGCGATCAGCCATGACGGGGGTTTCGCCCGGAGCGAAGCGGGTTTCAAGGCTGATGTGTTCGCCGATGAGCCGTTGCAGCATTTTGGCGGTGTTGGCGACAACTTCATTGAGGTCGAGTGGATTGGGCCGGAAGATCTGGCGACGGCTGAAGGTGAGCAACTGGCGGGTGAGATTGGCGGCGCGTTCGGCAGCCTTGGCAATTTCGGCCAGAGCCTCGGCTTGTTCGGCGGACTGTGGTTCTTGAAGCTGGAGGAGACTGATGTTGCCCTCAATGACGGTGAGGAGGTTGTTGAAATCGTGGGCGACGCCGCCCGCCAACTGGCCGAAGGCCTCCATTTTTTGAGACTGGCGAAGTTGTTCCTCAAGTTGTTTGCGTTCCGTGATGTCCCGCCCGGTTCCCACAACGCCGCAAATCTGTCCCTGGCTGTTTCGGAACGGCACCTTGGTGATCAGCAGCGTGCGTTCCCGACCATCGGGTAAAACAAAAGTTTCTTCCTTCTCATTGATGGTTTCGCCGGCAATAACCTTCTTCTCCTCGGCGCGTAAAATCGCCGCTTGTTCCGCCGGGAAAAAATCCTTGTCTGACAGGCCGACAAGTTGGGCCGGGTTGTCTTTGCCAAAGCGTTTGGCGAGGGCTTTGTTGGCCATCAGGAAGCGGCTGTCCAAGTCTTTGATATAAACACTATCGGGCAGCAAATCCAACAGTGTGCGTAACAATTGGCGTTCGTAGGCAATGGTCTCCGCCGCCCGTTTGCGCTCCGTGATGTCTTCGTAGGTTCCCAACACGCCGATGACATGCCCGTCCTTGTCGTGCAACGGCACCTTGTTCGTCCTTAGCCAGCCTGTGCTTCCATCCTCCTTTGTTTGCGGTTCCTCGAAATTGAGTTTGGGCTGATTTGTTTCCATCACCTCGCGATCATCGGCGCGATAACGGTCCGCCATGGGTGCCGCGACGGTTTCATAATCGGTTTTGCCGATGAGTTCGTTCGGACTGGAATAGCCGGCATCCGCGGCGAGTGGTTTGTTGCAGCCAAGGAAAACCAAATTCCGATCCTTCCAAAAAACCCGCTGGGGAATCGTGTCGAGCACGGTTCGAAGCATCTGCCGGGACTCGAACAATTCCGCCTCGGTTTGACGCATGCGGCGGCGTTGCAGCAGCAGGAGCGCAATCAAGCCTGTTTGCACGACCAGCGCCACGGCAACGGCAATCACAACATCGTGGTGTGTTTCCCATAAGGTCGGCGGCCGAAACCGCACCTCGCTGCCTGGTGGAAGTTTTTTGGAGTTCAAACCATAACGGCGCAATTGCCGCCAGTCGAAGATGTAACGGCCGCTCGTGCTTTGCAGGTCTGGCACGACGCTCGTGTTGCCGGCCCGAATGACCGCAGCAACCTGTCCTGCCGCTTCCATGCCCAGGAGAGCATACGTATGGCAGAAACCGCCCACGGTTCCATGCCCAATGAAGGTGTCCGAATAGCTGAATATCGGCGACTTGGAGAGGCGGCTCAATTCCTCCAATGCGTCACGGGTCGTGAAAAACTGTCCGGCTCCGCTATCCAAAGCCCGTTGTAGAACACAATCGTTTGCGGCGGCAGCGTGGCTATGCGTTGCTTGGTCTCGGCCATGGTCAACCCGATGAGCTTGATGACCTCAAACCGGTTTGTGACGAGTTCTTCCACTTGATTGAGGTTGCGGCGGTATAAGTCGGCATAGCCGTTGTCACCGGATGAAACAAAGGCAATCCGCCGGGTGTTTGGGCATAATCGCAACGCTGCCTCCAAAGTGCCTGGCACGTCTGTTTCGGCCGAAATTCTCGTCACGTTTGTCTGTGACACGATGTTCGTCACTTCCATTCTTCCGTAGTCCACGAAAACCATCGGCGTTTGCGGCCACAATTCCGCGCGGATGGCAAATGTCAATTCCACGGTCTGTTCATTTTCGGATAAAATGGCATCCAGCTTGCGTCCGCCGTATTTGACACGAAGCCATTCAACAATTTCACGGTGGTATTCGGGGCTGTTAAAATGCTGGAAATCGAGGTTTTCAATATAGACCGTCACCGATTTGCGCAAATTCGTAGTCAAAGTTTGTTGAAAGCCGGACATGAATTCGACGAGGTGGGGTTGTCTGCCGTTTCCCTGGGTCAGCACCAGAACCGCTTTTTCATCCGCCGCGTTCGCGGGTGGAGAGAAAAATGTCGCTGCGGCGGCGAACACTCCCAGCGCGAAGGCCACCATGAAGTTCAGGCTGACACCAAGACCGTAAAAACGCCGTGAAAAGAATCGGGATTTTGAGACAGGTGAAATCATCGTGTTGCTGTGTTCCTTAAAACAAACGGGGAGAATTGCTCGCGAAGGTTTAATTGGAATGCAATGTTTGAAGTCTGCTCCATATGCGATTCCATATCTCAGAACGCTTGAAATTACAAGGTTCATAATTCTCCGAATCCACCCCTCAATTTTAGCACGTCAACTGGGAATTGAAACCTGAAAAACAACCAGATTATGCCTGATTATCCCCAAAATTAAAAGCCGCACGCCCTGCGGCAAATGAATTTTAATTTTCAAGACCCCGTGCAGTTTAACCAAGACGTTTCCGCAAGCCGTCGAGTTGCTTGTTCAGGGTTTTCGGCAAACGGCTGCCAAATTTGGCGTAGGTCGTCGCCACGTCTTCAATTTCCTTTTTCCACCCCGCAACGTCCAGCGCAAGAAGCTGTTTGAGATTGTCGGCAGGCATGTCCAAGCCAGAAAGGTCGATGGCATCCAACGTGGGCAGATTGCCGATGGGCGTTTTTTGCGCTTTGGCCGTGCCTTCAACGCGTTCGCAAATCCATTTCAGCACGCGGCTGTTGTCGCCGTAGCCGGGCCACAGCCACTTGTTGTTGTCTCTTGCGGAACCAGTTCACGAAATAAATTTTCGGCAGCTTGCTGCGGTCGGTGCGTTGCGCGAACGAGAGCCAGTGAGCGAAATAGTCGCCCATGTTGTAGCCGCAGAACGGCAGCATGGCGAACGGATCCCGCCGCAGGACGCCAGCCTGACCGAGCGCGGCGGCGGTTGTCTCCGAACCGCAGGCGACCCCATGAACACACCGTGCTCCCAGTCGAACGCTTCGTTGACCAGCGGAATCGTGCTCGGGCGGCGGCCGCCGAACAAAATCGCCGAAAGCGGCACACCTTCGGGCTTCTCCCAGTCCGGATCAATGACCGGACACTGCGACGCGGGCGCAGTAAAGCGCGAGTTCGGATGCGCGCCTTTGCGTCCGCTGTCCGGAGTCCAATCGTTGCCTTCCCAATCAATGCGCTTCTGCCGGCGCCGGCACGCCCATGTCTTCCCACCACACATCGCCTTCGGGAGTAAGCACCACGTTGGTGAAGATCGTGTTCCGGGCAATCGTCGTGCATCGCGTTGGGGTTGGATTTCTGCGAGGTGCCCGGCGCCACGCCGAAGAAACCCGTTTCCGGGTTCATCGCGTAAAGGCGGCCATCTTCGCCGACGCGAATCCAGGCAATATCGTCGCCGAGGCAGGTCACTTTCCAACCCGGCAACACGGGCTGCATCATCGCCAGGTTGGTTTTGCCGCAAGCGCTGGGGAATGCGGCGGCCACGTAATATTTTTTTCCTTTCGGCGAAGTCAGGCCGAGGATGAGCATGTGTTCCGCCAACCAGCCTTCCTTCTTCGCGACGACCGATGCGATGCGGAGCGCGAGGCATTTCTTGCCCAGCAGCGCGTTGCCGCCGTAACCCGAACCGTAGGACCAGATCGAAGGTTCATCGGGGAAATGAACGATGTATTTGTTCTGCGGGTCGGGCTCGCATGGCCATGATACATCAGCCTGACCCGGTTTGAGCGGCGCGCCGACCGAATGCAGGCATGGGATGAATTTGCCATTTGCGCTGAGCGTTGTCCATCACCGCCTGTCCCATCCGCGTCATGATGCGCATGTTGACGACGACATAGGGCGAGTCGGTGATCTCGATGCCGATCTTACAGATGGGCGAATCCAGCGGTCCCATCGCAAATGGAATTACATACATCGTGCGCCCTTTCATGCAGCCATTGAAGAGGCCAAGCAACTTCTGCTTCATCTCGGCCGGATCAGCCCAATTATTTATCGGGCCGGCCTCGTCCTTTGTCTTCGAGCAAATGTAAGTTCTGTCTTCGACGCGGGCGACGTCGCTGGGGTGCGAACGGGCAAGGTAGGAACCTGGTCGCAGTTTTTCGTTCAATTTGACGAACGTGCCTGCCTTGACCAGCAAATCGCAGAGCATCTGATTCTCCTGTTCCGAACCGTCGCACCAATGAATGCGGTCGGGCTGGCAGAGCCGCGTCTGTTCCTCGACAAAGGCCAGAACCGCTTTGTTCGTTGTATTGCAGCTTCCGATTATTTGTTTCGTCATAATTCGTATCGCATGGCATTTCCCCCGATCAGGCGCGCCCCGTAATTACACTCCATGCGCAACCGAACTTCGGGGTTTACGGCGCGAGACGATACCATAGCCGATTGGAATTGAATAGTCCCAAAATTGAATTTCATGCCGACCGCGCCCATTTCTGTCGCATCATTTACGCCTGTATGTTAATGGTGAAAGACGAGTTATGAGTTCGACGGCTGAAGCCCGATCCCAACGCAAGCCAGGCAATCGCGTTTGTCTGGCCCGTTCCGTGGTGGAAACGCTCGCGGAAGAGCCAGCGCTCGAAGCGGTGACGATTGATCGCACACGCGAAACCATCTCCGTCGCCACGCTCGGTCGCACGGATGAGGCGAGGCTAACTGACCGGATTACGGCCAAATTTCAGGAGGCCCACGCATCCGACACGGACCACGTCTGTTCACTGCTCACCGGCCAGGGTGATTGCTCCACCTGCAGCACGCCCCTCGCCGAACATGAACGGGAGAAAATCACCATCAAGCACGAGGGTGCGACGACGACCATTGCGCGCGTCACCTGTCCAACCGCGCCGAAATTCTGGCGTTGGCGCGACATCCCGTTCCCGAAGGTTGTCCAGCGCGACGTCGAGTTTCTCGAACACGTTGGAGAGATTAACGAGTGGAAACCACAACTCGCCGCAGCCATTCTCTGCGGCTTGTGCGGCATCGCCGCTTTCGCGCTGGAGCGGGCCGGCCATGCGCCATGGCACGTGGCGGCGTTCGCGGTGGCATACCTTGCTGGCGGCTGGTTCGCCGCGGAGGAAGTCTGGTTACGCCTTCGCAAACGCACTATTGACGTGCATTTCCTCATGCTTGCCGTTGCTGCTGGCAGCGCCAGCATTGGGAAATGGGCGGAAGGCGCAGTTCTGCTTTTCCTCTTCTCGCTCTCTGGCGCGCTGGAACATTTCGCCCTGGGTCGCACGCAAAAGGAAATTCGTTCGCTCTTCCGCGAAGCGCCGAAAGTGGCGACCGTCCTTGACGCTCGAGGCAACGAACGAGAGGTCAAGGTCGAATTGCTTCGAGCCGGCATGCGGCTGTTCGTAAAACCCGGCGTTCAATTTGCCGTGGACGCTGAGGTTTTAAAAGGCGGCACGGCGGCTGACGAATCCAATCTGACAGGCGAAGCGACCCCGGTTGAAAAAAACGTGGGCGACACCGTGCTGGCGGGCACCATCAACCAGTGGGGCGCGGTCGAAGTCAGCGTGTTGCGACCGGCCGCCGAGAGTTCTCTCCAGAAAATCATCCGACTCATCAAAGATGCGCAGCACCAGAAAGCGCCGTCGCAACAGTTCACCGACAAGTTTGGGACAGCTTACACGTACGCGATTCTCAGCCTGTCGCTGGTGATGTTTTTTGTGTGGTGGCTCGGCGTTCACCTGCCCGCTTTCACGTCCTCCAACAATGTGCAGAGCGCGTTTTATCACGCGATGATCCTGCTCGTTGTTGCGTCGCCGTGCGCCCTGGTGCTTTCCATACCGTCGGCGGTGCTGGCGGCCATCGCATGGGGCGCGCGGCATGGCGTGCTCATTCGCGGCGGAGCGGCGGTTGAAAAACTGGCGGATGTGAACATCGTCGCGCTCGACAAAACCGGCACGCTCACCACCGGCGAATTGCGCGTGGAAAAAATCGAAAGCTTTCCAGCTGGACGCGAAAACGAAGTCGTCCGCCTGGCCTTTTCGTTGGAGCGGCTTTCAACGCATCCGCTGGCGCGCGCCATCACGCGCTACGGAAAACAAAACCAGATTGATGCGGTGGAATTCGACGAATTTGAATCCATCACAGGGCAGGGATTGAAAGCCCGGCGCAACGGCAACGTGTGTTTGCTGGGCCGGCGCGAGTGGATTGCCGCAACGCAACCGGCCCATCCCATCGCTCAAGTCCCGCCGACCGAGGCGGGCTTCTCCGAAATCTGGCTCGCGCAGGACGGCCTGCTGGGTCGGGTCATTTTGCGCGATGACGTCCGACCGCAGGCGCGCTTCGTGGTGGACGAACTGAAAGGCCGCGGCCTGCGCACGCTCGTGTTGACGGGCGACCGCCGAGCCACGGCAAAACAGCTCAAGGCCGAATTGCACCTCGATGAAGTGCGCGCCGAGCTGAAACCGGAGGAAAAAGTGGCCGTGATAAAATCGCTGAGCAACGAGGGAAATCGCGTCGCAATGATTGGCGATGGCGTCAACGATGCGCCCAGTCTCGCAGTCGCGCACGTCGGCGTGGCAATGGGCGCGCGCGGCTCCGACGCGGCGCTCGAACAGGCCGACCTTGTGCTGATGCACGACCGGCTGGAAAATTTCCTTGCCGCATATTGTCTGAGCCAGCGGGCGCGGCGGGTCATCCGCCAGAATTTGTTTGTATCGCTGGGCACGGTGGCGGTGCTGGTCGCGTTTGCGCTGGCTGGAAAAATTCCGCTGACGGTGGGTGTCATCGGCCACGAGGGGAGCACGGTCATAGTCGTGATGAACAGCCTGCGGTTGCTCTTTGGTGGATCAGTTGTGAGCCGGAAGTGATTTTTCTTTGCAGAGAAGGAAGGCTCGGACAGAAATTTTCAGAGCTTTAATTCCGTGTTCAATTCGTGTTCAATCCATGGCGAAATCGTGAAATCCTATTACCGGTTCATCTTGGAACTTGGGCGACTCGTCAGAACGGCGGGACGTTTTCCTCCCGGCAGAATCAAAGCAAAGCCTCAACCGAAACCGGCTGCTAAAGCGCCGAAAGCGCTGATCTTCTCTCCGCATCCGGACGACGAATGCATCGTTGGTGGACTCGCGTTAAGGCTGTTGCACGAGGCGCGATGGAACGTAATCAACATTCCTGTGACGTTCGGCAGCAATCGCCGTCGCCGCACGGCCCGGCGGCGAGAGCTGGCGCGCGCTTGCGCTCAACTCGGTTTCGATCTCGTCACGCCCGGCGAACGGTGCTTGGAGCGAATTGATTTAGAGACCCGGAAAACAAACCGCCCGCACTGGAGGGCAGCGGTCAGTGTCATTGCCGACATCCTTGCTGAACATCATCCGCGCGTAATTTTCTTTCCGCATGAGCGCGACTGGCATCGCACGCACATTGGCACGCATTTTCTGGTCATGGATGCGCTCAAAACCATGCCCGCCGAATTCAAATGCCACGTCGTCGAAACGGAATTCTGGGGGCAGATGAATTCTCCGAATTTGCTGGTGGAGTCGGGCGGAAATGATGTGACCGATCTGGTTGCAGCGCTGGCGTGTCACGTGGGCGAGGTGCGGCGCAATCCGTATCACGTGCTGCTGCCGGCATGGATGCTCGACAACGTGCGCCGCGCTGAAATCGTTGGCGGACCAGGCGTCACTGCGCCGGATTTCACGTTCGCCACGATTTATCGGCTGCGGAAATGGCGTCGGGGCCGGATGGTGAACTCACTGGTACGCGGAAAGTTTTTGTCAAAACGCGACAATCCAAGTTTGCTTTTCACATGAACCAGAAATTCATGCGTGAGGCCATCCGCATCTCGCTGGAAACGATGCGGCGCAACGACGGCGGGCCGTTTGGCGCGGTCGTCGTCCGGCGCGGCAAAATCATCGCGCGCGGCTGGAATCGGGTGACCTCTACGAACGATCCGACGGCGCATGCTGAAATCATGGCCATTCGTCTGGCCTGCCGGCGATTGCGGAAGTTTCACCTCGACGATTGTGAGCTTTACGCGAGTTGTGAACCGTGTCCGATGTGCCTCGCGGCGATTTACTGGGCGCGGCTCAAGCGGGTTTTTTACGGCAACACGCGCAAAGACGCGGCGAAAATTCATTTCGACGACGACGCCATTTACCGCGAAGTCGCGCGGCCATTCTCGCGCCGCAAAATTCCAATGAGGCAATTGCTCCGCGATGAGGCTCTCGCCGCGCTTGAAGAGTGGCGGCACAAGAAGGACAAAATTCCGTACTGAATCAAAGAGGTACAATCGTCTCGCCTGCATCCGAATTTTGCCAAGGTTCGCTGCGAGCTTGGTGACGCACGTTTTTTTAGCGGCCCTGCGTGAGACTCATCCCAATCAGACAACGCCCGCCGAAAAGGCGCGGCCAGTGCGAGAGGTTCATATCCAGCCAGCGTAAACCACCGAGCCAGTTTGCCGGATAAAAAGCCGGTTTGCTGTAGCCGCCAGACAGCAGGTAATGAAAACTGCTGAAAGCTTCCGCGTGAAAAATTGTCCAGCCTTCCGGCCATCCCGGAACTTCCTTGCGGAAGAACAGGCGCGTCGCATTGCCTTCGGCGGCATAGTAACCGTGCGGTCGCGGCAGTGAAGAAGAGAGATTGATCGGCTCCCGCCATGCCACCGGTTCATGGTGTGGCAGGCCGTAAACGGGAAAACTGCACCAACTGAGGTAAGGCTCGAACAAAATGACCCGTCCCTGCGGCGACAGCACCCGCCGCGCTTCCTTCAGGAACGCGTTGGGCGCTTCCAGGTGATGGAACACGTCGAACAGCACCAGATGAGAGACGCTGCCGGCTGAAAAAGGCATTTCGTAGGCGTCGCAGACCTGATCGAGCCACGGATTGGGAAACAAGTCCGTCGTCAACGCCTGCGGAAGATGCGATTTGAGGTTGCCAATGCCGGAGCCGATTTCGACGACGCGTCCCGACAGTTGCAGATCAATGAGCGCGAGGACGCGCCGGTAAAAGCCGGCGTAAATTTCCCGCAGCAGCGGTTTGGATTCCCAACGCCGCAGGTTTTGCTGAATTTCAGCCTGATGTTGCGTGAGCGGAACTGTCACAGGAATTTCAGCCGGCGCGCGGCGAAGATGACCATGCGCAACAGCAGCCAGCCGTGCGACCAGCGATGGATGTTTGTCTCGCCGTAGGTGCGGGCGCGGTAGCGGATCGGCAAATCAATCAGCCGCAGATTTAATTTGGCCGCGCCGAAGAGCAGGTCATAATCGCCGAACGGATCGAACTCGCCAAAATAGCTGCGGTTTTTGGCGATTCTTTCGTAATCGGCGCGGAACAAAACCTTCGTGCCGCAAAGCGTGTCCTTGATTTGCTGGCCGAGCAGCCAGCTGAACGTCAGCCCGAATATCTTGTTTGCGAGCATGTTCAGGAACTGCATCGCCTGCTTTTCCATCGGATAAACCAGCCGCACGCCGTTGACGAAATCCGCCGTGCCAGTGCGCGCAATTTCGTAAAACTTCGGCAATTCCTCCGGCGGCACCGTCAAGTCGGCGTCGAGGATGAACAGCACATCACCCGTTGCCACTGCGAAGGCTTCGCGGACGGCGCCGCCCTTGCCCTTGCTTTGTTGCTTGAGGATTTTGATGTTTCGTTGCGGATATTTTTTTGCGACCCGGTGAATTTGTTCCCACGTGTCGTCAGTGGAATGGCCCTCGATAAAAATGAATTCCGTGCCCAGACCCAACTCAGCCGTACGCTGGACGGCCGCTTCGATATTGCCGGACTCGTTGCGCGCAGGAATGACGACGGAACAGCGGTAATGCGGCTGCGCCACAAGTTGTGGTTTGGGCCGCGCGACGATGAAAACGGTCAGGCAAAAATGCGGCATCAACGGCGCGAGCCAGCGGTTGAACAGCGTGTCGAGCAAGGGTGTGCGCACCGGCCAGAGAATGCGAGTGTCCTGCCTCACCACCTCCCAGCCCGCAAGGTGCAGGAGATTTTTCACGTCCGCGGTGGACAACCAGTTCGGCAGCGGTGCGGGCGCTTTAAGACCCAATTTTTCACCCAGACCGAGCACCGGTCGCCAGAGGTTGTTGAAAAAATTCACAACCAACCGCGTCCGCGGGTGCGCCATGGCGCGCATCCGTTCGAAAACCGCCTGCACGTCCGGCAAATCGTTCACGAGGTCGGACAGCAGGATGTAGTCGAATTGTTCCTGTGCCGAAAACCCAACCGCGTCTGCGACGTGAAACTCGGATTCAGAGTGTCGCTGCTGCGCCAGTTCAATCATCTTCCGGCTGAAGTCCACACCGACGCCGCGCGCCGGTTTGACCGCTGCGAGCAAATCGCCCAAGCTGCAACCGGCCTCCAGCACTCGTGCGTCGGGTGGAACGAGAAAGGCGTAGTATCGGCGAAGAAGGCGCTGGTAAAAACGATTGCTTTCGCGCGGACGAAGCGCGGCCCGTTGTTCGTAGAACGCTTGGCGGTCAGTCATCACGCCATGCTGGTAAAGGAATTCCCGTCTCGTGGCGAGCGGAAATTCCTTCGACGGTGTCCGGGCATCGCGCCTGCGGAACTTATGAATCAGGAAAGTTTCTGGCATTTCCAATGGCTGTCGCCTCGAACGCGCCGCAATTCGAAAGGCATCGCGCCATTTTTTCTTTGGCACACGCGGCGATTCTGACACAGTGCCGCGCATGACCGCCGATTCCGCCGCAGCCACACCGCTCGACGCCCTCGACGAATGGTTCACGCCTAAACGCTTTGCGTTGCTGCTGGGTCTGCTGATCTGCGCCGCCTATCCCGAAGTGATCACCGGCCGTGCGACTTTCTTTCATCGCGACTTCGCGCTGTTCGGCTATCCGCTGGCGGCGTGGCAACGCGAAGCCTTCTGGCGCGGCGAACTGCCACTCTGGACGCCGCTCAGTTATTGCGGCCTGCCGTTCCTTGCCCAGTGGAACACAATGACGCTTTATCCGCCCTCGCTATTCTATCTGCTGCTGCCACTGTCATGGTCGCTGGGCGTATTCTGCCTCGGACATCTTTTCCTCGGCGGAATGGGGATGTATTTTCTCGCGCGACGCTGGACGGAGAACTCGTTTGCCGCCACGATCGCAGGGCTGGCCTATGCGTTCAACGCCGTGTTGCTCCACTCGTTGATGTGGCCGAACAACATGGCGGGCTTCGGCTGGTTGCCGTGGGTCGTGTTCACGGTGGAACGCGCCTGGCGGCACGGCGGACGCGCGCTCATCCTTGCGGCTGTGGCCGGCGCGATGCAAATACTCTCCGGCGCGCCGGAGGTCATTTTGTTGACATGGCTCTTTCTTGTGGCGCTGCTGGCGCTGGAGACGGTGCGCGAACACAAGTTGCACTGGCGGCTTCCGTTTCGTTTCGCGGTCATCGTCGCGCTCGTGAGCGGACTGGCCGCCGCGCAATTGCTGCCGTTTCTCGATTTGCTGCGCGCCTCGCAACGACACGAAGGCTTCGCCGATTCCACGTGGGCGATGCCGCTGTGGGGCTGGGCGAATTTCCTTGTCCCACTCTTTCGCGCGCGGCTGACTTCCGTGGGCGTGTATGTACAACCCGGTCAGTTTTGGATTCAATCCTATTACCTCGGCATCGGCGTGCTCTGGCTTGCAACGCTGGCGGTCTGGAAAGTGTCCAAGCCGCGCGTGTGGTTGCTGGCACTCTGCACGCTGGCGTGCCTGCTGGCCGCATTCGGCGAGAAAGGACTTGTGTACACTGCGCTGCGCCGCGTGTTGCCGGGCTTGGGCTTCATGCGGTTTCCGATCAAATTTATCATCCTGCCGACGTTCCTTGTCCCGTTGTTGGCGGCATATTTCGTGGCGCACTGCCGGACGACGAGCGGCGAAACGTGGCCGCGTCTGTGGCGGCATATGATTGCTGCGGGCGTCACCTTTCTCACGGCCATCGGTTGCATTGTCTTTGCAGCGTTTCAATTTCCAGTGAAAGGCTCGCCGGCGGACATTGCGATGCGCAGCGGTTTAACGAGTGCGGCGGCTTTGTTTCTATTTGCGGTGGCATTGCGCACATTGCCGCGACAGGGCAAAGCGCAGTTCGCGATACTGTCGCAGTTTGGCTTGGCCGCGCTTGTCTGGCTGGAGGCGATGAGCAGCGGGCCGCGGCCCAATCCGACCGTACCGCGCTGGGTTTACGACCACGACCTAGCGGCGCGTGGGTCGGGAATGAATCCCGTGCCGCGTGTGGGCAATGGGCGGCTGATGCTCGGCGCCGAGACTGAAGGTAACATGAACGTAGCGCAACTTACCAATGCCGCAGACGCGGTCGTTTACAGCCGGCTCGCCATGTTCGGCAACTGCAACCTCCTCGACGACGTGCCCAAAGTCATCGGCTCATATTCGCTCTTCTTCCGCGAGCTCGGAGATGTGCTCGCGGTGCTCTACGCGACGCCGGAGCCGCCGCCGGGACTGCTCGACTTCCCTCAGCGTCGCGCAGGTCAACGCGCCGGGCAAAGTTACGCAATGGGTTTTTCGTCCATCGCATCTGCCGTGGATCACCGGGGGGCAAAAGCCGGTTTTTGCCGACGCCCAAACAACGCTACGCGCGCTCGGTTCCCGCGAATTTGACCCGCGACGCGAAGTTTATCTTCCGCCTGAAGCCGGCGAAATGGTGGCAGTTAGAAACGAATCCTCGCCCAAAATCAATGTGCAGGAATTTTCCCCGCGCCGGGTGCGGAGCAATATCGAGGCGACCGAACCAGCGCTCGTCGTCTTATCACAATCGTTTTGCCACAATTGGCGCGCGATGGTGGACAACCAGTCCGTGCCGCTGCTCCGGGCCGATCACGCGTTTCAAGCGGTTGAAGTTCCCGCCGGTCGCCATGAACTGACTCTGATCTACGTTGATCGGCTGTTCCAGATCGGCGCGGGAATTTCGGATTGACGTTGGTTGGGTGTGTGGGCGCGTGGTGGAAACTCCGCAGGAGGACGAACGTGCAAACGCTTACGGCTTCCCCGCTTCCTTCGTGAACGCGTTGACCTTTTGATTTTCGCCTCCTTTGCCGCGTCCATCACTTTGACGATTTGGCCGAACGGCGCGCTTTTGTCCGCGCTGATGGCGAGCTTCAGGTCGGGATTTTTTGCCATGCGCGCACGCAGTTCTTCTCTGCGAGCCGCTCCGCCGTCACTGGCAGTGCTTCCGCGCCCAGCCGACAGATTGCCTTTGGTTCGATGCTGACGATCAGCGGCGCGGTTTCGTTGGCGCCGGATTTCTGGGCCTGGGTGGATTCGGGCAACGCGAGTCGCAGCGCCGGCTGCTGCTTGAACGTGGTGGTCACCATCAGGAAAATCAGCAGCACGATCAGGATGTCGATCAGCGCCACGATGATGACCGTGGGCGTGCTTTCGTTTGCGAACGAAGAAGCGCATGGGCTAAGTTACTTGCTTCTCTTCGCGGTATTGGCCGCCGGATGAACTCGTCGCACAGCGTTTCCATTTCCACCGCGATCATTTCGACCTTCTTGCTGTAATAACTCCAGAAGATGAGCGACGGGATGGCGATGAGCAGGCCGAACAAGTCGCCCGGAGAATCAGCGAGATGCCTTGCGCCAGTTTCGCCGCGTCGGTCAATCCGGCCTGGCCCACGTCGCCAAACACCGACATCATGCCCACGATCGTCCCCACCAAGCCGAGCAACGGCGCGATGCCGACGATGATTTCCAGCACCACCAGACCCGCGTTCCAGCCGCGCGATTTCATGGCGCGCGCGGGTCTGCAGCGCGTCCGCGTTGTCGGCCTTCGGCCAGTCCAGATGCTCGGCGGCAAGCAACAGCAGCCGGCCGAGTGGCGACGGTTTTTGCTGGCAGACGCGGCCGCAGCAGCGCCACGTCTTCGCGCGACTGGCAGATTCGACCGCCGCTTCGATTTCCGGCGGCACGACTTTGCGCCAGCGCAAAGCCAGCCGCGTTCAACGATGAAGGCCAATCCCGACAACCGAGGTCAGCACCAGCAGCGTGTAAACAAATGGATTCCATATCATTTTGTTGATTGGCCGTTCGGCAGACCCGCGTTCAAGCCGTCGCGTCAGTTATAGTAAAATGTAAATGTTAACTCGCGATAATCGCGGTCCACCATCAGCCGCATCTCGTGCGGCCATTTCTCAAATGGCGACGGGTCCAGCACGGCTTTCTGGCAGAGCAAACCCAGCATCTCGCCGACGTTGTTTTCCACGACCTTCATTTCGGTGATTCGCCCGTCGTAATTCAAGTGAAATTGCAGCACGACCTTGCCTTGTCGGTAGCCGTCGTAGCGGGAGTTGTCCAGCAAATCGTACCAGCGTTGCTGGACCGTCTCGATGAACGCCGCGGTCGTACACGCCAAACGGCGTTTGTTTGGCATCGAGCGAGGGCACTCAAGCCTGCCGTCGTGTCCCGCCCTCCTGCTTCATTTTCTGGCCGGCCAAACTGGTTGTCCTGTTGCCGTGCCAGCGCTTCCTTGATCGTGCGCGGGCGCGGTTGGTCTGCCGTGCCGGTGTCGGTGCGCGGATTCAAATCGGGCTTGCCGAAGGTCAAGTCACCCGGCGCGGGAGCGGTTTGGGTCTGGCCTGTTCGGCGGGTGAGTTGCGGTCTGCGGCTGGCGCGGGCATGCAACTTGTCAAAGTGGTTGCGCGGCACGTCCTCGGTCTTGGCGATTTGTGTTTGCGTGCCGTTGATTTTCGGCGTGTCAGTGTCCCGATCGGCCTCCGGGTTTGCGGCCTGCGAATTCTTGTCGGAATAAAACCGCGCGTTTTTGGGCGGTTCGGTCGTGGCCTGGTGCGGACTGACATCCACGAACATCAACGGCGGCTCGCGATCAATCCGCTGTTGCGTTTCCTCTTTCTTGGCGACTTTGGCCGCTGTTTGCGTAATCACCTTCATCCAAGAAGGAAGGTGGATTCGACCCGACAAGTGGAATTTTTTGTCTGCGGCGTAACCGCCCCACACGAGCAAGTGCAAGGCAACTGAAATCGCAAATGCCCAGGCCAGCCTCGTGGATTCGAGACGATCCAGACGCAACGATGTTTCCAGTGCTCCGCGTACAGCCATGCGAATACTACATTGCCGCAGGGGGCTTGCGGGAGCAACTGTTTATCGTTTTGCCGGTTTTGGGAAAGGAATCCATGAGCAACGAGAAATTTCGTTTCGACCTGAAACCCGATCCAGACTAACATTTTGCCGATGGCCGCCGACACCCAACTCACGCCCATGATGGCGCAGTATCGCCGCATCAAAGGCGAACTGCCCAAGGACGCGCTGTTGCTGTTCCGGCTCGGCGATTTCTATGAGATGTTTTTCGAGGACGCGCAGACCGGCGCGCAACTGCTCAATCTCGCGCTCACCAGCGCGCAACGGCGTGCCCATGTGCGGCATTCCGCATCATGCGGCCAACGCTTACATCGGTAGAATCCTCAAGGCCGGACGCAAAGTCGCCATTTGCGATCAACTTGAAGACGCCCGGCCCGGCAAACTCGTCAAACGCGAGGTCACGCAAATCCTCTCGCCCGGCACGCATTTCGACGAACGCATGCTCATGGCCGAGCGAAACAATTTCCTCGCCGCCATCTGTCCGCGCGGAAAAATCTTCGGCCTGGCGCTGGTGGACTTGACCACCGGCGATTTTGTGACGACAGAATTGGAAAATGATTCCGCGCTTGCAGACCGAACTGGAACGGCTGCGCCCGGCGGAAATCATTTGTCCGGGCGAAGCTGGCGCGCTTCGCGACTTGTTGCGCGGTTCATTCCAGATACTGAACGGCTACGACGACTGGATGTTCGCGCTGGAAACCGCGCGTGTTCACGGTGCGCGACCATTTCAAGGTCGCGTCGCTCGACGGTTTCGGATTGAAAGACCGCACGGCGGCCATCGGTGCGGCGGGCGCGGCGTTGCATTACCTCACACAACACCTGCGCCGCGATGTGCAGCACCTCACCCGGCTCTCGTTTTACCAACGCAGCGATTTCCTCGCGCTCGATTACACCACTCTGCGCCATCTCGAAATCCTCGAACCGTTGCGGCACGACGCGCCGCGCAACTCCTCGCTCTACGGCGTGGTCAATCGCACCGTCACGCCGATGGGCGCGCGACGTTTGCGCGACTGGCTTTCGCAACCGCTCGCCGCCGTCGAGCCAATCCGCCGCCGGCAGGAAGCCGTGCAGACGTTTATCGAAAATTCCACCGGCTTGGACAATTTTCGGGCGCAACTTTCGCAAGTCCGCGATCTGGAACGAACGATTGGCCGCCTGAGCTCCGGCAGCGGCAACGCCCGTGATCTCGTAGTCTTGCGGATGGCGTTGGAACAGATTCCGACATTGAAGGGAATTTTGAACGAATTGGGAGGGACGAGTTCCACCTCGTCCCTGATCAATGAAGAATTTAGGGACGGCGTGGAAACCGTCTCTCCGTTGCTGGCCGAATTGGAATCTCAAATCTCCGAATCGCCCGACCTCGTCGCTTTGATCTCCCGCGCCATCGTGGACGAACCGCCGCTGCCCGTGAAGGAAGGCGGCATGATCAAGGACGGATTTAGCGCCGAGCTTGATGAACTCCGCAACGCCCAGCGCGGCGGCAAGGATTGGATCGCGAAATTGCAGGCGGACGAAATCACAGCCACTGGTATCGCGTCATTGAAAGTGCGGTTCAACTCCGTGTTCGGTTACTACATCGAAGTGACCAAAGCGAACCTCGACAAAGTTCCGCCGCATTACATCCGCAAGCAGACGGTCGCGAACGGCGAACGCTACATCACGCCCGAGTTGAAGGAAATGGAAGGCAAAATCCTCGGCGCGGAAGAGCGCAGCGTGAAGCTGGAATACGAATTGTTTCAGCGTGTGCGCGAGGAAGTGTTAGGCCAGTTGCCGAAAATCCAGCGCACCGCCGTCGCGCTCGCGCAGCTCGACGTGCTCGCCTCGTTCGCCGAAACAGCGCGTCTGCACAATTACTGCCGTCCGCAAGTTTCCGACGAGGGCGTGATCTTCGTCCGCGACGGCCGGCATCCGATTTTGGAGCAAAGCCTCGTCGAAGAACGTTTTGTGCCAAATGACACAGCGTTATTCAACGAAGTCCGAAGTCTGAAGTCCGAAGTCCGAACCGGCAACGAACATCCGGCATCCGCCGAATCGGCAATCGGCAATCGGCAATCAGCATTCCCCCAAATTGCCCTTATCACTGGGCCGAACATGGCGGGCAAAAGCACTTACATCCGACAGGTCGCGCTTATCACGTTGCTTGCGCACACCGGTTCGTTCGTGCCGGCGGCGGAGGCGCGCATTGACCTCGTGGATCGCATCTTCACCCGCATCGGCGCGAGCGACGACCTCGTGCGCGGGCAGTCCACGTTCATGGTCGAGATGACCGAGACGGCGAACATCCTGAACAACGCCACGCCGCGCAGCCTCGTCGTGCTCGACGAAATCGGTCGTGGCACGAGCACGTTCGACGGGTTAAGCCTTGCGTGGAGCATCGTCGAACACCTGCACAACGCGGTCGGCGCGAAAGACGCTCTTTGCCACGCATTATCACGAACTGACCGAACTCGCCCAGCGCCTGCCGCGACTGAAAAATTTCAACGTCGCCGTGCGCGAGTGGCGCGACTCGATTGTGTTCCTGCGCAAAATCGTCGAGGGTGGCACTGACAAGAGCTACGGCATCCACGTCGCGCGTTTGGCTGGCGTGCCGAAGGAGGTGTTGGAACGCGCGAAAATAATTCTCGGCAACCTCGAAGAATCCGAACTGACGCCGGAAGGGACGGTGCGCCAGCCGGCACGCCGTCAGCAGGACCGCGAAAAGCTCAAACAACTCGCCCCGCCACCGCAGATGGATTTGTTTGGTGGGGCAGGGTGATTGCGCTTCGCCGACGGCAACACGTGGATTTCAAAGTCCGTCATTTGGGCGCTTCCAGTCCGACGCCTTGGACATTGGTCTTCGTCAGGAATGGGCCGGTGTAGTCGATCACGTGAATGTCGCGCAGTACCGCGTGGCTGACGTTGGCGAGAGAAATGCCTTTCGCGCAACTGCCGGTGATGTTCACCAAGGACAAGCCCTGAAGAGGTTTTTCCGGGGCAATTTTAGTGACCTCGGCAAGGACCGAGGCATTCGTCAAACGGACGTTGGAAAAGCTGAAGTTCCGGCCCAGTGGATAACCGAGCAAGTCCCTCAACCGGATCGTCCGCCGTGTTGGTGTTGCCGGAACTGATCATGTTGATGCGGAGAGAAGCCGCCGCCCAGAACGTCGAGGTCGTCGCCCGAAATGTTCTCGATGACCCCGCCGCGGCCGATGCGGGTCTTAACATACACGCTGAAGGTCCGGCTGGTCAGTTTGCAATGTTCGATTCGCACGTTGCGGATGCCGCCGGAAGTTTCGCTGCCAATGCCAACACATGCAAAACGGCGGCCGACCAAGATGCAATTGCTGATCAGAACGTCCTCGGTCGGCTTGCCGATGCGTGCGCCGTTCAGGCCGCGACCGGATTTGAGGCTGATGGAGTCGTCGCCCGTGTCAATGTCGCAGCCTTCGATGCGGACATTTTTACAGGAATCAATGTCAATGCCGTCGCGGCTGCCGCGAATGTTCAGGTTCTTGATCGTCGACATCTGTGCAGTAGGTGGGGTGGGTGGCCCAATTGCCGCCTTGAGTGACGGAGAAATCTTCCCAGCGCAGGTCGTTGCAGGAAATGGGCTCCAGAATGACCACGCCGCGCGGATTTTGCGGAGCCGCCACGGTGGGATTCCCTTCAATGCGACCGGGGCCGATGATGCCCGTGTGGTCAACGTTGGCAGAGTAAATGAGGGCGCGATGGCCCGGCTGCCAGCGACCTTCCCAACGAATGTCCATCATCGGATAATCGTCCAGATCAGGACTGCCCGCGATGACGCTGCCTTTTTCGAGCCGGAGGATGGTGCGATTGCCGATCTGGACGCTGCCGATGAGATATTTGCCGGCAGGGACAAAGACTTCGCCGCCGCCGGAAACGGCGCAGGTGTCGAGCGCTTTTTGAAAGGCGACGGTGTCTTTGTTCGCGCCGTCTCCGACAGCGCCAAAGTCGCGGACGTTATAAGTCTTCGAAATCTCGGCGGCTACGGCTTGAGTGGATGCGGTGGTGCAACTGCTCACGAGTATGAGCAAAGGAAGGAGGCAAAGCAGGTAGAGATAACGATTCATATGGGTTTTTATTTTCAATCAGGTGAACAGGGAATTTCAAACATAATGACAGGCGACATCGGTTTTACTTTGGTTGCGCAGCACCAGACGCTGGTGAGACGGCGGCGGGCGCGGGGTTTGCAGACGTTCTGGACGCCGCAGCGTCAGCGGACGCGGTATCAAGTTCCGCTTCCGTTGGGAAATGGTCGAAGGTGAGGTCAACTTTCATGCCCCGAAGATATTTGTCGGCAAAGTCCATCATCGCGGTCCAATCTTCCTGCGTGAACGCATGTCCATGATGCGAATAATGCACCCCCAGCCGATCCTTTGCGCCGAAGAGTTCATACGCTGGTTGGGCGGCGAGAATGGAGTGCTTTACCGCGTCAGGAAGTGAGATCCTATCGGTGTCGCCCTCCAAGGCGATGAAGGGACGGAGTGCGCAGAGCGCGAGGAACCAATGTTCATCGAAGGGCAATTTCTCGCGTTGGCACCAGAACTCGTGCAGGTGCGGCGAAAACCAGTTGGGATATTTTTTCATCATGATGTCCAGGGTTTCGCTCTTGCGCGGGCCGGCGAAACGATACGCGCCGATGCCACCGCCGCCGGTCACGACCGGCGCGCCCATCAGGCGTTCGTCGAACGCCGCCGCGATCATCGAGGATTTCCCGGCGCGGGACGCCCCCGTGATGATGAGCTTGGTCTTGTCAATGGCGGGATCGGTTTCGAGATAATCGGCGATGCGCGACGCGCCCCATGCCCAACCGGCGAGGATGCCCCAGTCGTAACCCGGATACGCCGGATAAAATCGCGTCGTGCGGAATGCCCAACTGCCGTCGGCGTTGCGCAACGTGGTGTCCTCGGCACAATCGTTATTGTTGAACATCACAAGCGCGTAGCCGCGGCGAAAGAGTTCGCTGTGACGCTGCGCGATGTCTTCGGCATTGGCTGGTTCGCCGAATCCGCCGCGACCGCTACGAGCTGCTCCGGCAGGCGTTGCCGGTGGTGTCGGCTCTTGACCGGGAACAGCCGATGTCTTGTTGGTGGCGGCAGCCGACGCAGCGATGTCGGGCGCGGGACCGACAAGGAGCAGGACGTCCTGCCCTTTGCCTTGGTTTGGACCTTGTGGCAGGCGTGGCAGCGACACCGCGTCAGGGGGTGTGCCACTCTGGGAAATAATGGCCGGGAACGGCCCTTTGCCGTCAGTCGGCGTGAAGATGCCGATGTTCAATTCCAGTTTTTCTCCCGGCCCGAAAGTCAGATGCACCAGCCGATACTTCACTTTTCCGCCCAGCACCGTTTGCGATTTGACCTCGCGCCCCTTCACGTTGCCCGGCGGCGGCGGCATCAGTCCGACCGCATAATATTCCAGGATGCGCTTCATCTCCTCACGGCGCGCATTCCACTGCTCGACCGTCTTGACCTTTGTGCCGTCGTTCATCTTCAGCACAGCTGGCATTTCCTTGCGGACGGGCAAATCGTTCACACCCGGCAGCGTGCCGAGCGCGGTCTTGATTGGCGGCACGGGAATTTCTTTCGGGTCGGGTCCGACAGCGGAAGCAGGCGACTGGGCTTTTACCACAACGGGCAACAATCCGATGGCGACTGCTGTGACCGTGATGAATAAAATGCAAAAAAAGTTAAATTGTCGGGCAGTCATAAATTTCCAACACCGTGCACCGGCAAGATGCGAATGGCAATGCCGGGATTCAAGGATTCGGAGCTTGGAGTTTGGGGCGGACCGCAATTACCTCAAAAGCGTGTTTCTCACTGCGTCTATCAGCGCGTGAACCGTGGCGGGCACGGCAAGATTGCCGCTGCGTCGCCAGCTTAACGAAAGGAAAACGCCTATAGCGATGTGGATGCAAGGCAGCACAACGATGAGCGTAATCAACTGTAAAATTCCCTTCGTGCCTACAATCGGCAAGTGCCACCAGCCCCACAAAGTGGAAACGAAAAAAGCCGTCCACCATTGGCCCTTGTCTCCGCGCTGAAAAACATGCGAATCAATGGCGCCGCGGAACGCGACTTCTTCCAACAAGAAGCATACCGGCACGTAGAGCAGGAAATCTCGAACACCTTTGATCCCTCCGGCCCATGTGAACACCATCGGTTTGTGGTACAGCGCCCAATTGATAACGGCGTACAGCAGCATCGTTCCGCAACCGATGACCCCGGCAGTCAGCAGGCAGAATCCGAGTTCCTTCCAAGTCTGTTTTGTGAAGTTGCAAAATCCAAAGCCTGCGCCAAATGCTCCAACGATGCAGCACGCATACCACCAGATTACCGGCACGTGTGATCGCCATGAGGCGGACCCGGCGGTCTGAATCAAGCTGACTGCCGGCAGAATCGCGAAGCCAAGCGCAAGAATGATTCCAAAAACACCCAATTGGAAACGCGCCGTGTCCCGAATCCAAAGAGTCGTCAGAGGTTTTTTGCGAACAAAAAGTTGGAAGAACACAACGAGTGGAACGCCAGCCACCAAATAACTGTTTGCATCAAGATGAAACAGCCAGCCGATGGCCATCCAGATTCCAACGAATGCCACCGCGTGAAGGCATCGCCGGAATTGAGTCGGCGAAAGGCCCGTTTGGAGAATTGAAGATGTCTCAGGTGTGGCTGTTTCAGTCATGCCGTTGGTTAAAGGGCGTTCTCAGGCAACTCCTTTTTCCGATACTCGTCAATGTAGATCGTCATTGGCTCGGGCATCAAATCGCGATACAGTCCCATCTTGAAATAAAACCGGCTGGGGTGGGCATAGCCGGTTTGTGCGTTTTCGGGATAAGCATTCACGCCTCTGTAATCAACCACCGGCTTGTCATTCAACCACGCTTTGATGCGACCGTTTTCGTTGGTCGAGAAGCGGATTTGAAATTTGAAATCGAGCCATCGGTTTCGAAACTCGCCCTTCTCTTGGTAAAGAGTCGTTTGTTTTTTGGCAATGTTCTGCGTGATTTTGAGCACGCCGGAAACGTAGCGGATGGCCACCACCGGACTGTCATCTGAACAATTGTCGTTGCCGCCGCAGTTCTGTTTCCACTGCGCGATGACCAGCCGCACCGGCACGATGGGAAAATTCGTCGGGATGAATTCGCTGAAAGAATACTCGTAGGCCACGTCTCCCTTCGAGGTCAGTTTTCTCGCTTCCAAAAGCTCGTCCCGCTCGCTGTCCTTGCTGCCTTTGATTCCCGCCTCAAATTTATCACGGGGGCGAACCGTAATTTTTGCCGCGCCATGACCGGCCCGGAAAATGTTCGTCTGCATCTCCACCGCACCAGGCTCGAATCTGTCGGTGTCCCATATCTTGCTCAAGCTGGCGGTTTCAAAACCGTCGTAAACGTCAATGCCCGTCGTCTTCGTGCTTTGTGCGCAGGAAACGCTCACCAACGAAAGCGAAAGAGTAGTGAGCAATCTGAAAATGAAATTCATTTTTGTCATAGGTCAGTTTTGAGTTGCCCGATTGTAACGACGCCGCGTGAATCACGCAATGAGCGAGGAGCGCGGGTCTCACTGCTTGCCACTGATAAAATGGAAAGCTTCCAACAGAGATTCCGAACTGCAAAGTTGGTAACCCATGCCCGGCTGGTCAATGAGCTTGGCTTGAAAACCGTTCTTCACGAAACCGCCGTTGTAAATGTCCAGGATGTTCCCATAACGAAAATCTTTGGCGCCGGTGACAAAAGCGAACCGCACTTTGTTTCTGGCCTCAGCGATCCGGTCAGGCGGAACCGGCCACACGCCATAGTTTGTGTCTGTGTTCGTGGCTTTGACCCTTGTGACAGGCTCGTAGAAATTGGCTCCGCAAATTGAAATATTTCCTGCAATCAAGTCGTTGTGCAGGAACGCCAGTTCCAGAGAACATCGCGCTCCGCCTGACATTCCGCCGGTGTAAATCCGTTTGGGGTCAATTTTATATCGCTCAACTGTTTTGAGAATTCCGATCAGGGTGAGGCCGACGCGCCGGGGAAACGGCTGATTATTGCCAATCTTTTGGGGAATCAGGCAGATCAGTTTTTCCTTTTCCATGATGTCAGCCCATTCGGCGGGCATGGTCATGATGTCCGAGGCATTCATGAAAGCGAAGACGCCAAAGGCCTCTTTGTTCGAGTAATTCTTGGGCACAAAGATCTCAAATGATTCCTTCGCCAGATCATAGCTGTAGTCAATCCCCGTCGCTGGATTGGTCACATGAGGAAGCGCCGCGTCGAAATGGATCAATTTCCCTTCGCCAGGAGACGGAAGGCGGACGATTTCGTCAGCGCCCGCTGTTTGCAAGCAAGCAGCCAATACGAACAGGCAGGCGTATTTTGGTAGGTGGCTGGCGAACGTGGTTTTCGTCATGGCATTCAGCAAACTCCCGTTCGCCCTTGCAGGCAAGGCCAATCGCGAAATGTGACAAAGATTCCGCTCCTCACGTTGCGGGGCGGCGGGTGGAGGCGGGGATTTAGGATTCCATGTCACTTCGCAACTATTGATTTTTTGCTTCAAGGCCCGTGTGATACATCAAACCGATCCGCACAAGAAAATTGTGAGATTTGAGCCGTTGCGGCAGCGTGACTCCAGCCGCAAAAAGCATCACGCAAAGCAGCACAACCAGATTGGTGCGGATGACTGGCGACACAAAGCCGGTGTAATCAGCCGGACAACGCGAAAGTTTCCAGATCACCCATTCCTCCCAAAATGCAGTCAACACAATGCTGACGATAAGGGCGATGTAAACCGCGACCAGTTTCCAAAGCCAGTAAACCACCAGATGGTTCGAATCAATAAACACGGATGAGATGGCAAAAAGAAAACAACTGACCACCAACGCAAAGGCCATCATGCCGGCTAGGCCTGCCGGAGTGAATCGTTTCAACCATGAATGCTTCACGGTTGCTAGCACTCTCCTAGCTGGCATCACACAAAGAGGCCAAACAATTAAAGCTCCAATCACCCAAATCGGGCCGCTTCCGATCAGTGCCGCTGCAATGACTCCAATAAAAGTGGTGAGAACATTTCCGGCGAGCATCAATAACGAGGCGCGAATAAAACTTAAAGCCCATATCAAAATGAGGAATGGAGCGAACGATGGCAGATGATGGCGCAACCGAGCGTAAGGAAGGCTTGATGAATATCGGCGCGACGTTCGTAACGAATCCGCAGGCGGCGGAACTGGTGCAACCAACTGAGGGTGCGTTCCACAACCCAGCGCGTTTTACCCAACCCGCTTCCATGCGGCGTTCGCGGGCGTGCCAGTTGATCGGCGATGCCGCGCTGTTGCAACCAGCGATGATGCGCGGCACTGCCGTAGGCGCGATCGCCTTGCACGACCTCTGGCCGTTGACGCGGGCGACCGACCTTGCCCGGCACGGCAGGAATGGCCGCCACGAGCGGTTGGAGTTGGCGGCTGTCATGCACGTTGGCCGCCGTCAACTGGATGCTCAACGGCAAGCCTTGGGCATCGGTGCAAAGATGATGTTTGCTGCCCGCTTTGCGGCGGTCCGTCGGGTTGGGTCCCGTCTGAAGCCCCCAAAAACCGCGCGCACACTGCTGGAGTCCACTACGGCTCGTGACCAATCGAGCCGATCGGCTACGTGTAAGCGGCGCAACAATTCCCGATGGAGTTTTTCCCAGACGCCGGCCTTTTGCCAATCGCGCAGTCGGCGCCAGCAGGTCATGCCACTGCCACAACCCATTTCCAAAGGCAGGTCTTGCCAAGCCATACCGGTCTTGAGCACGAAGAGAATTCCGGTCAACGTCGCGCGATCCGAAATCGGTTTGCGCCCGGGAAATTTTCTTCGCCGCGCTCTTGGTGGAAGCAAGGGTTGGATCACTGACCATAGCGAATCATCAACGAGTGGTTTTGCCATGCCCAGTTTATTGCAGAACTGGTCAAAAAAGTACAATTCATTTTGTTACACGCTCTTAATCTCTTCTGCAAGGTTGAAAAGATGATCGCTTTGACTGCGACAACCGCGAGAAGAATAATCCAAGAATTTACAAGCATTGCCGGGCCGCCAACGACCTTGATAAAAGGGATTATCGGCTCACACGCGTGAGCCGTTTCGTTGAAGACGAAAATCGCAGCGACCCAAAATATGATTTTCTGCCATTTCATTTCTTCTGCACCTTCGCCGCCACTTTCAGGCGAAGGGTGTTGAGCCGGATGAAGCCCGTGGCGTCGCCCTGGTCATAAGCTTTCGTCGGGTCGGCTTCCATCATGGCCATCATATCCATGCGGGCACAGAGTTCACACTTTTTTCTTCGCCTTGCTGGCGGCCTTTTCTTCCGGCTCGACGTGAAAACCAATCCGCCGCCTCGGTGGTTCAGGCGGCAGCGGCGGCGGGTCAAGAATTTCCATGATGCGCCGCAGCACGTCCACAATCACGCTTTCGTGCACATCCAAGCGGGCAGTCAGCTTCTTTTCCAAGTCGGCCAGTTGGCGTGCGAGTTCCTTCGTGCCACCGAGCAGATCGCGCATTTTTATGAACGCACGCACAACAAAGATGCTCATCCGCACGGCTTCGGGACTGTTGAGAACATTGGCCGCCATGATTGAGCCGTTCTCCGTAAAGGCGTAAGGCAGCTTGCGTTTTCCGCCATGGGAACTTGAAGTGCCAAATTGGTACTTCAAGTTTTCTAATTCTTCCAGCGTTAATTGAAAGATAAAATCGTCTGGGAATCGCTCCAAATTGCGTTTCACTGCCCGGTTGAGCGCTTTGGTCGGCACACCGTAAATACGAGCCAAGTCAGTGTCCAAAATCACTTTCTGTCCGCGAATTGTGCGGATCAGCGAGCCGATGTCGTCCACGCGCGCTAGCGTTTGATTGCTCATAGTGTTCCATTCCCGATGCGGTCGCAATTTGCGACCGCATACCCATTTCGTTTAAGATCGCAGTTTGCGATGTTAAACCAGCTTTCTCACCACAAGTTGAATCCATCGTAAATTGCGATAGGTTTAAAACCCAACTTGAGGTCGCAAATTGCGACTTCAAAACCATGCCCACTCAACTTGAAGTTCCAATTTGGAACTTCAAGTTGCTACTTCTTCCTCTGCACCTTCGCCGCCACTTTCAATCGCAACGCATTCAGTCGGATGAAGCCCGTGGCGTCGCCCTGGTCGTAAGCCTTCGTCGGGTCGGCTTCCATTGTGGCGATGTGCGGATTGTAGAGGCTCACGGGGGATTTGCGGCCCGCGACCATGATGTTGCCCTTGTAAAGTTTCACGCGCACGGTGCCGGTCACGTTCTTCTGGCTCTCGGTCACGAGCGCCTGCAACGCCAGCCGTTCCGGCGCGAACCAGTAGCCGTAATACACCAGCTCCGCGTAGCGCGGAATGAGCGAGTCGCGCAGGTGCATGACCTCGCGGTCCATCGTGAGCGTCTCCATCTGCCGATGCGCGAAATGCAGGATCGCGCCGCCGGGCGTCTCATACACACCGCGCGATTTCATGCCTACGTAACGGTTCTCCACCATGTCCACGCGCCCGACGCCGTGTTTGCCGCCGAGTCTGTTGAGCGTCTTCATCACGCCGAGCGGGGAAAGTTTTTTGCCGTTCACGGCCACGCAATTGCCCTTGCGAAATTCAAGCGTGACGAACTCCCGTTTGTTGGGCGCGTCTTCGGGGAACACGGAGAGCGTGGTGAACGAGCCGCGATATTTCTTGTCGCTGGCGTCCATCCACGGGTCTTCGAGAATCCCCGCCTCGTAGGAGATGTGCAGGAGGTTGCGGTCGGAAGAAAACGGCTTCTTCGCGCTGGCCTGCACGGGGATTTTTTTCTGCGCGCAATAGGCGATCATTTCCGCGCGACCGGGAAACTCGGCGCGAAAACTCGGATCACGCCACGGGGCGATGACCTGCAAATCCGGCGCGAGCGCGGCGGCGGTGAGTTCGAAGCGCACCTGGTCGTTGCCCTTGCCGGTCGCGCCGTGCGCGATGGCATCCGCCTTTTCCTTGCGCGCAACGTCAATCATGCCTTTGGCGATGAGCGGCCGGGCGATGCTCGTGCCGAGGAAATATTGGCCTTCATACACCGCGCCCGCCTGGATGATCGGGAAGATGAAGTCGCGCGCGAATTCCTCCTCCAAGTCCACGATGTAAATTTTCGACGCGCCGGTCTTTTTGGCCTTCGCCTCCAGCCCGCGCAATTCCTCCTCCTGCCCGATGTTCGCGCAGAAGGCGATCATTTCCGCGTCATAGGTTTCCTTGATCCACGAGAGCAACACCGAAGTGTCGAGCCCGCCCGAATATGCCAGAACAATTTTCATGTGGGACAATTAAACCGCCAAGCGGCCAAGAACGCAAAGTGGAAATGGACACCAAATCAGAATCGTTGAATCCTGATTCGTGAATCAGGCAACGATGAAATGATTCAATGATTCACAGCCGAAGGCCGGTCAATCTCTCCTTAGCGCGTGCAGACAACGGGTATCGCTCTGTCTAGATCTGGCCGCGCTCGAACGTTTCGTCATCCCACGAAGCCGGGTCGTCGAGCGATTCGAGATGTGTGAAAACGGACGAGTCCGGCAGCGCGCGGCAGATGTCGGCCTCAATCTTGTCCAGCAATTCGTGGCCGCGTTGCACCGTCCAATCGCCGGGCACAAGCACATGCACGGATACAAACTTCCGCGCACCCGCTTGTCGTGAGCGGAGCGCGTGGAATTGAATGCCCGTCTGCTCGTAGGTTTGAAGCACTTTGCGCACGGCAGCCATGTCTTCGACAGGAAGTGAAATGTCCATGAGTCCGCCGATGGAGCGTTGCACGATGCGCACGCCCGTCCAGACAACGTTAGCCGCGACGAGCAAGGCGACGATCGGGTCCAGCCGCTGCCAGCCCGTCAGCGCAACGACGCCCACGCCGACGATGACGCCAACGGAAGTCCACACGTCGGCGAGCAAATGATTTGCGTTCGCTTCGAGCGTGATGGAATTTTGCTTCCGTCCCACACGCAGCAACAGCAACGCAACGGCCAAGTTTATGAGCGACGCCACGACGGACACCGCCAGACCCACGCCGATTTCTTTTAACGGCTTTGGCGTGATCAACCGTGGAATCGCCGCGATGCTGATGCTGATGGCCGCGACGAGGATCAACCCGCCCTCAACGCCGCTGGAGAAGTATTCCGCCTTGCTGTGGCCGTAGGCGTGGTCTTTGTCCGCGGGCCGGGCTGCGACCGTCAACATCGCCAGCGCCATGACGCCGCCGATGAGATTGACGACGGACTCGATGGCGTCCGACAGCAGGCCAACTGAACTCGTGATGAAGTAAGCCGCCGTCTTGAGCGCGATGGTGAGGATCGCGGCGGCGATGGAGAGCCACGCAAAACGGGTTAGCGAGGAACGGTTCACGTTGCAGGAAAGGTTAAACTCCCGGAGCGCCGATGAGAAGCCGGGAAATCCACTTGCCGGTTGCCAATTGACGCCGCGTCGCGTAAACACGCCCGTCGCCGTTTCAAATCGGCAATCGAAATGACCGCGTCAAGACTCAAAGCCGGCTACTTCACGCTCGAAGGTCTCAACTCCTTCGGCACGACGTGTTTCTTTTACTATTTCTATTTCCTCACCCAGCAACGATTCGGATTCGGGAACAAGGCGAACCTCATTCTCGCGGCGCTGAACGGGCTTGTCTATGTGTTCGGCTCGTGGGGCGCGGGCCTGTTCGGACAGCGAAAAGGCTATTTCGCCGCGCTTAAAATCGGATACGTCACGATGCTTGTCGCGCTGCTGATTGGCTCGCAACTCGACACGCCGGCGACGCTGGTGCCGTTGATGCTCCTGACGGTTGTGGGCATGTGTTTCATCTGGCCGTCGCTCGAAGCGCTGGTGAGCGAAGGCGAAACACCCGCAGGCTTGCAACACAACGTCGGCATTTACAACGTCGTCTGGTCAGGGACGGGCGCGCTGGCCTACTTCACCGGCGGCGCGATGGTTGAAAAGCTCGGATTCAAAAGCATGTTCTACATTCCGGCTGCGATTATGGCGGTGCAACTGACACTGACATTCTGGCTTCAAAACCAGGCCCGTTCCGCGCAAACGAAAACGGATTCCACTTCCACCGCCGCGCCCATGCTCGAAGCACGCCGGCCATCGCCGGCGAAAGCAAAAGCATTTTTGCGCATGGCGTGGCTGGCCAATCCGTCTGCCTACATCGCCATCAACACGCTGATCGCCGTCATGCCGGGCGTGGCCGCACGGTTGCATCTGACGCCGATGCTGGCGGGATTTTGCTGTTCGGCGTGGTGCTTCGCGCGGCTGGGCGCTTTTTTCGCGCTGTGGTGACTGGCCGGGATGGCATTACCGGTTTCGCTGGTTGGTGACGGCGTTTGCCGTGCTCATCGTGACATTTGCGGTGATTCTCATGGTGCCGGACCTGGCGGTGATTTTCGCGGCGCAACTGTTTTTCGGCGGCGCGCTCGGATTGATTTATTACTCGTCGCTGTTCTACTCGATGGACGTGGGCGAGACGAAAGGCGAGCACGGCGGCATTCACGAGGCGGCCATTGGCGTAGGCAACTTCGCCGGGCCGGCGGTGGGCGCGGCGGCGTTGCATTTCCTGCCGCAATATGCGAACAGCGGCGCGGTGGCTGTCAGCGCGTTGCTGCTGTGCGGGCTGGGCGGGTTGATGATTATCTGGCGCATGGCAAAAAAATCCTGAGCCTGTGGTTGAACCTTGAAACCGCAGATGGACGCAGATGGACGCAGATACGATTCAGAAAACCAAAGCGATATGCTGAATCGGGTTTTCATCTGGCGGATGAAAAGCTCCCCTGTTGCAAGCTCCTGGAATCCGCGTTCATCTGCGTTTATCTGCGGTTCACTGCTGAATTCATGTCGAACTGTCTTGTCAGAATTAAAATCCGTAAAATTTGGGATTGTATCGGCAAGGGTTTGCTTCTAAACTGCCGCCAGTCAGATGTTGGTTTCACCAGCAGGAGGTCTGACTGGAAAGGTTGTATGAACGCAATGCAACGAATGCGACATGGTTGTCTGATCATCGGATTGGTTGGCGGGATAGTTTTGGCACCCCGGCCAGCCGAGGCGCAGTACACGGACAACGACCAAACCAACATCATCAGCGGCATCACCAACGATTGGGAGGGCGACTACCTTGTCGGCTCGAACACGTTTGCCGACGTGCTGTTGATCCAAAACAGCGGCGTGCTGTCCAACTGGAACTGCTATTTGGGTTACGAGGTTGAAAGCAGCAACAACAGCGTGCTGGTCACCGATCCCGGTTCGCTTTGGAACAACAGCAGCAATCTTTACGTCGGCTACTCAGGCTCAGGCAACAATCTGGTGATTAGCAACGGTGCCCAAGCGGCAAATAGTTACGGTTACGTGGGCTTTAACTCCGAGAGTAGCAGCAATACAGTGCTGGTGAGCGGCACCGGCTCGGTCTGGACTAACTTCAACGGCATCCGTGTTGGTTATCATGGTGTGGGAAACAGCATGGTGATCAGCAACGGCGGCTACGTGGTCAACGGTGAGTACGGCATTGTGGGCTGCTACTCCAGCAACAACAGTGTCTTGGTCACCGGTCCCGCTCCGTTTGGAACATCCGCGACTACCTGTACGTCGGCTACTCCGGCGCGGGAGGCAACAGTCTGGTGATCAGCAATGGCGGCCAAGTGGTCAACGACAACTTAGGCTTTGTGAGTGACTACTCTGGCAGTAGCAATAGCGTTCTTGTCACCGGTTCCGGCTCAATCTGGAAAAACGGCGCCGATCTGTATATCGGCCTCTCTGGTGGTAATAACAGCGTAGCGGTCAGCAATGGTGGCCAACTCTTTAACAACGGGTCCTGCTATGTGGGCTATGATGGTAACAGCAGCAGCAATATCGTGATTGTCACCGGTTCTAGTTCGGTCTGGAGCAACCTTAGCTACCTGTGGGTTGGCTGCCGTAGCCCGGGCAACAGCTTAGTGATCAGCAATGGCGGCACGGTATTCATGGGAGACAACACGGGCTACATTCGCTGCTATGTCGGTGGCTTCCTCAGCAGCAGCAATAACAGTGTACGAGTTACCGGCCCCGGTTCGACCTGGAGCGGCTCTTACCCAGGTTCGATCTTGGGTGGCTCTTACTTCTTTTACGTCGGGGACGCTAGTGCGGGCAACAGTTTGGTGATCAGCAACGGCGGCCAAGTGGTCAACTTTTTCGGCCGCGTGGGCGACTACAGTTCCAGCAGCAACAATACCGTGCGCGTAACTGACAACGCCATCTGGCAGAACAACATTTTATACGTCGGTAATCAAGGTTCAGGCAATTCGCTGGTGGTAGCTGGCGGGTCGGTATTCGCCACAAATCTTGTCATCGGCGTCGCCTCGGCTGGTTGCGACAACGTCGTTCAGTTGGATAGCGGCAGCGTCATTGTCAGCAACGCCACTGCCGATGCCGTGCTGGAGGTGCGCAGCGGTCAGTTCATTCTCAACGGCGGCGTGTTGCAGGCCGACATTCTCGTCGTCACGAATCCTTGCGCCCGGTTCATCCGCAACGGCGGCACGCTGCTTGTCGGCAGTCTCGTGCTGGACCCGAACCTGAGCGCAGTTGGCGATGGCATTCCGAACGGTTGGAAACAGCAGTACGGCCTTGACCCATTCGATCCCAACCTGGGTGGCGAGGATTCCGATGGCGATGGCTTCAACAATCTGCAGGAATATCTGGCGGGCACCAATCCCACGAACAGCGCGTCCTATCTGCAAATTTCCTCGTTGTTGCCAACGGGCGCGGACGTTCTGGTGAGCTGGACGACGGTGGGCGGCAAGAGTTACGCCGTGCAGACGAATTCCGCTCCCGACAGCAATTTTGGCGATGTCAGCCCCGTGATTGCCGTGCCCGGCGACGGCGAATCGGTGACAAACTATCTCGACGAAGGGGCGGCCACGAACAATTCCGCCCGTTACTACCGCATCCGGCTTGTGCCGTGAGGCGAAATTCGAAATGAGAAGCGCGAAGGACGAGACTGTCGCCTCAGTTTGAATTCGCACTTCCCACTTCCCACTTCTGACTTAATTGGTTGAACGATTCAACGTTTCAACGCATCTTAACGACCAATGTCATTGCTTGCAGGAAAAGTCGGTCTCGTCTTTGGCGTTGCGAACAAACGTTCCATCGCCTGGGCCATCGCGCAGGCGTGGGCAGCGGAGGGCGCGAAGCTGGCGTTCACCTATCAGGGCGAGCGCGTGAAGGAAAGCGTCGGCGAACTCGCTGCCGCGTTCGGCGCGGACACGCTCATCCTGCCGTGCGACGTGACCAAGGACGAGGAAATCGCCAGTGTTTTCAAAACCGTCGGCGAAAAGTTCGGCAAACTCCATTTGCTCCTGCACTCGATTGCCTTCGCTCCGAAGACAGCGCTGGAAGGCGAATTCGTGAACACCAGCCGCGAGGCGTTCCGCATCGCGCACGACGTAAGCGCGTATTCGCTAGTGGCACTGGCGCGGGCCGCCGCGCCGTTGATGACCGACGGCGGAAGCATCATCAGCATGAGCTATTACGGCGCGGAGAAAGTCGTGCCGCATTACAATGTGATGGGCGTGGCCAAGGCGGCGCTCGAAGCCAGCACACGCTACCTCGCCTACGACCTCGGCCCGAAGAAGATTCGCGTGAACTGCATCAGCGCCGGGCCGGTCAACACGCTGGCGGCGCGCGGCATCAGCGGTTTCAGCGAAATGCTCAAGCATTACGAAGCCAAGTCGCCGTTGCGCCGCAATCTCGTGCCGGAAGAACTCGGCGCGACGGGCGTGTTCCTCGCCAGCGACGGAGCCGCAGCCATCACCGGTCAGGTGATTTACGTGGACTGCGGTTATCAGATCATGGGGATGTAGCCGTCCCGCCTTGCAGGATAACAACGCGGATTACCACGCTTTGACAAGCGCGGCTACGAAGCGCCGTCCACATCATCCACGAATGGCAACAATTCGTGTTCGTGCTTCAATTTGAATTCGGCGTGCTCGCGCAGAAATTGTTCCACGACACCGGAATTTTCCTCCGGCTCCAAACTGCATGTGCTGTAAACCAAAACGCCGCCGGGTTTCAAGGCTGCCGACGCTTTGCGCAGCAAATCCAGTTGCAACTCCTTCAACCGGAGGATTTCTTCCAGGCGAATCCGCCAGCGCAAATCCACGCGGCGGCGCATGACGCCGGTGTTGGAGCAGGGAGCGTCAACCAGGACACGGTCGAAGTGCGAAGTGAGAAGTGCGAAGGAAGAAGTTGTAACCGGTTCGACGCAGGTGACGCCGAGGCGGGCACAATTTTCCTGGAGCAGTTTCAGCCGTTCGGCGGATATATCCTGCGCAACGATGTGACACTGGTTGTTCATCAACTGCGCGATGAAGGTGGTTTTGCCGCCGGGCGCGGCGCAAAAATCCAAAATGGTTTCACCGGGCTGCGCGCCGAGTTCGCAGCCGGCGAGCAGCGTGCCGGGGTCTTGAATGTAAAACCAGCCCTGCTGGAAACTTTCGAGTGACGAGAGCGGCGGATGCGATTTCAATTCGAAAACGAGATTTTCCTCAAGCTTTTCGCGGCGGACGAAATCGTATTCCACATTTTCATCGCGCCATTTTTCCAGCAGCTTGCCCGCATCAATTTTCAAGGTGTTGACTCGTGCAAACGTTTTCGGCGGCGTGTTGTTCCATTCGAGCAACTGCCGCGTGCGTTCATCGCCCCAGCGTTTCTGCCAGCGCGCCACGAGCCATTCGGGATGCGACCAGCCGAGCGCGGGCTGGGTAATTTTAAGTTCGTCCAGAAGTTTTTTAGTTTCATCCTGCTCGCGCAAATAGCCGCGCAAAATGGCGTTGATGAAACCGGTTTGAGCGCCCAAACCGCCGTGCTTGGCCATCTCGACGGTTTCATTGACGGCGGCGTGGTCGGGGATGCGGTCGAGCCAGAAAATCTGGTAAAGACCCAACCGCAGCAAATCCTGCAACGCCGGTTTTTGCGCGCGCCCCTTGGTTTTGCGCGCGATGAGCCAGTCGAGCGTGGCTTGCCAGCGCGCGACGCCATAGACGAGTTCCTGGCAAAGTCCGCGGTCGGCGGGCGAAAGCCGCGCCCCGGCCAGCGCGGTTTCGAGCAGGTTTTCCACGTAATCGCCACCGGCGCGCCGTCGGCCTAAAACTCGCGCTGCAATTTCTCTTGGTTTTTGTGCGCTCACCGCGTTAAATAATCGCATTGTCCCCGCGCAATGCGAGACTGAAATCGCTTTTATGAGAGAGGAATTTGAGAAAATGGCGGTGGCCGGCAAGATTGAAGGCCGCCACATCGAGCCGCTGGTGCAGTTGGCGACCAGTGGGTTCTGCATGCACCGAAGCTGGGGGTTCGGTCGAATCAAGGCGGTGGACACGGTTTTTGCGCGGTTCAGCATTGATTTTCCAAACAAGCCGGGCCACACGATGGATTTGGCGTTCGCCGCCGAATCGCTCAAGCCAATACCCAAGGACCACATTCTGGCCCGCAAAGCCGCCGACCTGGAGGGCTTGCGTCAGATGGCGGCGTTGCACCATCTCGACTTGATCAAACTCGTGCTCAACAGCTACGGCGGCAAAGCCACGATAGATCAAATCCAGCAAGTGCTCGTGCCTGATGTCATCCGTGACGATTGGAAGAAATGGTGGGAAACCGCCCGGCGCGAGATGAAAAAGGACGGCCACTTTATCGTGCCGCTCAAGAAAACCGAGCCAGTGCTTTACCAGGCGCAGGAGGTGTCGCTGCAGGATCGGTTGATGGAAAGATTTCCGCGCCGCAAAAGGACTGAAGGCGCGCTGCGGCTGTCGCCCTCGAAATACTCAAGAACGCCCACGATCTGGCGGACAAGCAGGCCGCGGCCAACGAAATCATCGCAGCGTTCAATACCGACATCGCCACGCACGTTCGCACGCAACCCGCCGTGGCGTTGGAGGGCGTTTTTGCCCGCGACGATTTGCGCGAAATGGCCGGCCTGCCGCCGGCAGAAGGCGAAGTCACGCCGGCGCAAATCTGGTCGAAGGACGCAAAACTCGGCCCGGTGATGGAGCAACTGCCAGCCTCCAAGCATCGCCGCGCGTTGGAATCCTTCAAAGCCGTCAACCCGGAACACTGGCACGAGATCGTCTGCAACACGGTGAATTTCGTCTCGTTCAAGCTGTGTCGGGAGTTCGCCGGCCTGCTTGCGGAGGAAGGCAAAATTGATCTGCTCAAAGAGACGCTGGCGCGTCTTGTCAGCCAGCACACGGCCGGGAGCGAACTCCTGCTCTGGCTTGGCAAAGACCGCAGTGACGCATTTGCCGACATTCTCGGGCCGGAAGTGTTCCGCGCGATGCTCACCGCGATGGAGCGCGATCAGTTCAACGAAAAGCGTTCCAATCGTCTGCGCGAATTCATCCTCGACGACCAGACCCTGTTGGCGGAGCTGACCGCCTCGGCGGACCTGGAAGTCATCAAAGACCTCACGCGCGCCCTGCAGCTTTCGCCGGTGTTTGACGACATGGACAAGCGCTCGTTGCTGGCCCGACTGGTCAAGAGCCATCCCGCCGTGCAGGCGCTGGTTGTGAACGAACAAACCAAACAGGGCACTTCGATCTTTGTTTCTTGGGAAAGCCTCGAACGCCGCAAGGCCGAATACCAGGAACTGGTGCAAAAGACAATTCCTGCCAACTCAAGAGAAATCGCCCTCGCCCGCAGTTACGGCGACCTGAGCGAAAACCACGAATACAAGGCGGCCAAGGAAATGCAGAAAATGCTTATGCGCCGCAAAGATGAACTGGAAACGCTGCTCGTGCGTGCCCGCGGCACGGATTTTTCCACCGCGAAGACCGAGACCGTCAACCTCGGCACGGTTGTCCACGTGACCGATCTGGCGACGAACAATGTCGAGGCCTTCACCATTTTGGGCGCGTGGGATTCGCAGCCGGAAAAAGGCATCATCAGCTATCTCTCGCCCGTTGCGCGGGCCATGATTGGACACAAATCCGGCGAGGAGCTCGATGTCGAACTCGAAGGGTTGAAGCACCGTTATCGGATCGAGCGCATCGAGATCGCCAAGTCGCCGTAGCGCGTGCCGGCGACCCGCCGTTTCAGCCGGAATATTTTTTTGAAAATTTCTTGCGGGACTCTTCTTCCGCCGGGGCAGCGGCGGGCGAGATCTTGTTTTGCAATTCCGGATTGCCCGCAGCTTGTGAAGCCGGAGCATTTGCGGCGGCTGCCGATTGGTCCGACGGCCCGGGTTTTTCCACCGCTTCCACGAATGCCATTCGCAGCGCCATGAGGCTTTGCTTGAGCAGCGCCGCTTCCTCCGCGCTGAGGTTGCCCTTGGTTTTGGCTTCGAGCATCTCCAACTGGTCTATGAACAGCCGCGCGGCTTCCAGATCGCGCACGGTCTCGCCGCTTTGCGGATGCGGCACTTTGCCCAGCAACATCATCGCCAGGTTCGATTGTTGCACCACCATCTGGGCGAACAGAACCGACATCATTTCGTCCCGGCTTAAATTGGCGGGTTCGTCGCGGGAATGGATTTCGTCACTCATGGTTTTCCTTCCGATGTTCACGAATTTCGCGCAGCAGATATCGTATGAGCCGCCGCAGCCGCGTCTCGACATCCAAAATCTCCAGCATCGCCTGCCGTTCGGACGGGCGTTGCAGCATCGAGCACGAAACCAAATCCACCGCTTCCTCGGCGTTGGCAATGGAATCCAGGTGGCAGAGCATTTCCTTCGGTGAGAACGGTGGCGGGATGTTTTCCGGTTCGGTTTTGCCTTTGGACATGAACGGGAACGGAAACGGCATGCCCAGTTCGAACCGTTCACGAAGCAACTCGCGCATCCGGGCCAGTAACGCATCCACAGCGACGCTGTCGCACGCTGGCGTGGGCAGCGGTCGGATGCGCTGGATGAGGTACGGCTTGTGGCGGACGGCTTCTTCCAGTTTCACGCGCGCGATGCCTTGCAGGATGAGATGCGATGTGCCGTCCTTGTGGCCGACACAGACGCGGATCAATCCCAACCCCGCCACAGGGGCGGGGATTTCGCGCCGGCTGCCCGGCTTTCGCATCGCCACGGAAAACATGCGGTGCGAGTGCAGCGCGTCGGCAAGCATCTGCCGGTAGCGCGGTTCGAAGATATAAAGCGGTACCAACGCCTGTGGGAACAGCGTCACATTCGGCAGCGTCATCACCGGCACTTCGCGCGGCAGCTTCATGGGTTTAATTTAGGGGAGACGGCCTGTTTCGCAAGGCGCAGATGTGTGCTTGCCAAAAACGCGCCGTCCCGGCAATGTTGGGGGCAATATGAAAACGAAGATTGGGCTTATCATTCTGGTGGTCGTTTGCGCTGGTCTGGCCGTGGCGTTGTTTGCCATCAAGCAGCAGGCGACCGAAGAGAAAAAGAAAGACACCGATAGAATTTTCACGCTTTCCAACAAATGGGTGGATACCAGCGTCAAACTCGATGAGCAGAAACAGGTCAACGTGTCGCTCGAACAGGAGATCGAAACCCACAAAAAAGATTTTGCCGAGTTGACCAACAAGTACAGCGATTTGACCGTCGCGCTGGAGAAAACGGACGCGTCGCTCAAAGCGACCCAGGGGGACCTCTCCAACCGCGAGGCGCGAATCGCCGATTTGGAAGCGCAAAATCGCGCGCTTGACCAGCGCGCGGTGGATTTGAGCACCGCGATCACAAATCTCACCGGACAGATTGAGGACACCCAGAAGAAGCTGGCTGCGTCCGAAGGTGACAAGGCTTTCCTGGAAAAGGAACTCAAGCGGTTGATCGCGGAGAAAGCCGAGCTGGAACGGCAGTTCAACGATTTGAAGATCCTGCGCGCGCAAGTCGCGAAGCTGAGGGAGGAAATGAACATTTCGCGCCGGCTGGAATGGATTCGCAAAGGTCTGTTCGGCATCCCCGAGCAGAAAGGCGCGCAGCAGTTGATGCAACATGCGCCCGCAGCGCCCGAGGAGGCCAGGACAAATCATTACGATTTGAACGTGGAAATCGGCGCTGACGGTTCCGTGCGCGTCATTCCGCCCCTGACCAACCGGCCGGCGGCGACCCCGCCGTCGGGTCAATGATCCGGGCTGCCCCGCCGATCCGTTTTTTGATTTGCCCTGAAACGAGCAGACCCACAGTCTGCCGAGCGCGGATGGGTAAATCATCAAGCGAAAATTCAAAATCGCAAACTGAGCCATGCCGACTTACGAATATGTTTGCGCGAAGTGCGGACACGAGTTCGAGATGTTTCAATCCATCTCGGACAAACCGCTGCGCATGTGTCCTGAAAACCTTTGCGGGCAAAAGAAATGGGGACGCGGCCGCGTCAGACACAAAATCAGCACCGGCGGCGGCCTGATTTTCAAAGGCAGCGGTTTTTACACCACCGATTATCGCAGCGAAGGCTACAAACAGGCGGCCAAGAAGGAGACGGAAGCCGCCAAGCCGCCAGTTGCCGAAGCCAAGCCGTCCGCTGGCGGCGAATCCAAGACAGCGGCGAAACCGGAGAGCAAAGTTCCAAAGTCCGGCCCCAACAAGACCTGACACCGGCTTTGGCCAATCATCCGGCCAATATGAAAATTTTCGCGACCGTCGCATTGCTCTTCGCGTTGAGTGGTTTGGCTGGGGCGCAGTCCGTTTTGCCGGACACCGTTTCGGTGTACAGCGCGTCGGGGCAATTCATCGTTGTTGCCGCAAGACAGGCTTCGTCGTTCGAGCCGCCGCGCCGCTTTGCCGTCAGCACCAATTTCGTCACATCCGAGCCAGCGTTGCTGGTGGTGTCCTGCGAGCGGATCAAGCAGGCGCTCTGGCGCGAGCTTGGCATCAGCGACCCGTGGCGCGGCACAATCCGCATCGCGCTGCACCCTGCCCGAAATCCGGACGAAATGGTGACCATCGTTTCCGAGCGGTTCAAGGACGGCTGGAATTATCGGGTGGAAATGCCGGACGTGCTCGAACGCACCCGCTACATGCGCGCGGTGGTTAACGTGCTGTTGCTGGAGCTGGCCAATCGCAATGCAGGCGACCATCCTGCTGAAATCCCGGTGTGGCTGACCGAAGGATTGACTCGGGAATTTCTGGCATCGCACGGGACCGACTTGATTCTTTCAACGCCGCACCTGGGAAGGACCGGTTTGGCCATCACGGCAACAGTCATCGACTCGCGCCGCGTCGATCCACTTCAATCAGCCCGCAGTGTGTTGCGGGCGCACCCGCCGCTGACCATCGCGGACTTGAGCTGGCCGACGGAGGAGCAACTGACCGGCACAACGGGTGAAGTTTATCGTGCCAGCGCGCAATTATTTGTGACGGAGCTGTTGCGCTTGCCGGAAGGCCGCGCCTGCCTGCGCGCAATGCTCGATGAATTGGGCCGGGTACTACAACTGGCAAACAGCCTTTTTCCGCGCTTTCCAATCTTACTTCACACGCCAGTTGAATCTGGAAAAATGGTGGGCATTGCAGTTGGCGTATTTCACCGGTCGCGAGCCCGCACAGACGTGGACACTCAAAGAAAGCTGGGACAAGCTCGATGAAATCCTTCACACACCGGTCACCGTGCGCCGCTCGGCTGACGAGTTGCCCGACCGCGCCCAAGTGCCGTTGGCCACGATCATCCGTGACTGGGAACGCACCCGCCAGACGCCGGCGCTGGAGGAGATGCTGCGCGAACTTGGGCTGGCCCGACAGCGCGTGCCGCAAAATTATGTCGGATTGGTGGACGAATACCGCCAGTTGATCGCGGGTTATTTGGAAATGCGCGAGAAGATAAGACTGGTCTTTCCCTCGGCCCAACCGACGACTCCAACCTTGAAAGGTCTCTTGCGCGAGACGCTCAAACAGTTGGATGCGCTTGACGCAAGACGTCAGGCGCTCCGCCCTGAATTCACGCCGATGCCGCCTTCCACTGAAACACAAGCCGTGTCGTCGGCGACGCAATGAGGACTTCTCCCTCACTGTAAATCAGCGTTGACGGTTGAGCGACCCCGGTTAACATATGTGTTCAATTTTTTTAACACTTAAAAAATATGGCAGTCAAAGTTGCAATTAACGGGTTCGGCCGCATTGGACGTCTGGTCTATCGGGCGTTGGTCGAACAAGGCATGGTGGGCAAGGACATCGAAGTCGTCGCGGTGGGCGATATCGTCCCGGCGGACAACCTCGGTTACCTGCTCAAATACGATTCAATACAGGGCCGATTCAACGGCACGATTGATTCGAAGAAATCCGCGCCGGACAAAGCCGACGACGATATTTTGGTCGTCAACGGCAAGGAAATGGCCGTGGTGAGCGCCAAAGACCCGTCACAGCTTCCGTGGAAGGCGATGGGCGTGGAACTGGTCATTGAAGCGACCGGTCTGTTCACCGACGTGGAGAAGGCCAAAGGCCATCTTGCGGCGGGCGCAAAGAAAGTCGTCATCACCGCGCCGGCCAAGGGCGATTGCCCGACCATCGTCATGGGCGTCAATGAAGGCAAATACGATCCGAAGTTGCACAGCATCGTTTCCAACGCCTCCTGCACAACGAATTGTCTTGCGCCGATTGTTTACGTCCTGCTCAAAGAAGGTTTCGGCATCGAGGAAGGTTTGATGACCACGGTGCATTCCTACACCGCCACGCAGAAAACCGTGGACGGTCCGAGCAAGAAGGATTGGAAGGGCGGCCGCACTGCGGCGTTGAATTTGATTCCGTCCACCACCGGTGCCGCCAAGGCCGTCGGCCTCGTGCTGCCCGAAGTGAAAGGCAAGCTGACCGGCATGGCGTTCCGCGTACCGACGCCGACCGTGTCCGTCGTGGACCTCACGGTGAGGACCGTGAAGGAAACCAGCTACGCGGAAATCAGCGCGGCGATGAAGAAGGCGAGCGAGACCTATCTTAAAGGCTACCTCGGCTACACCGAAGACGAAGTGGTCAGCTCGGATTTCATCCATTGCCAGCTTTCCTCGATCTTTGACCAAGGCGCGGGCATTGAGTTGAACAAAAAGTTCTTCAAGCTTGTGAGCTGGTATGACAACGAGTGGGGCTATAGCTGCCGCGTGGGCGACTTGATCAAGCACATGATCAAGAAAGGAATTTAAGCCAATCCTAAACAGTTAAATCGGCGGCCCGGTAACGGGCCGCCGGTGTTGTTATGAGTTTTTGGCAATTGTACTTGAGTGGGAAAATTTTGGTGCCAGAGGAGGGAATTGAACCCCCGACCAAAGGCTTATGAGTCCTCTGCTCTACCCCTGAGCTACTCTGGCAACCGATGCGGTCGGGCCGCTGCCGGCATTCCCGAATGCGCCATAATATTTCGTGGACACGGCCCGCCGTGTCAAACGGAATGATGCCCCGATAGCGAACTCATTTTATTATCTTTCATCAAGCATAACGAATTTGACTGAGTGTGCCGCCAACCGTACATTCGTCCGCGATGCTCGCAGCAGAATCCAAAGTGGCGCCGACGGGGATTTCAGAGCCGTTTGGTGCCGAACCAGTTTATTCCTGGAAGCAACTTGTTGAGCCGGTTGAGCCGTTTCTTGAAACGGTCAGCCGCCGCCTTTCCAAGCAGGTCAACGAGTTTGACCCAAACATCGCGCCGTACGCCGAATACGCTTTGAACGGCAACGGCAAACATTTGCGTCCCGCCCTCGTTGCGCTGGTCGCAAACGGTTTGGGGAAAATCGGCGACGCCCATGTCACGGTGGCGGTCATCATCGAAATGGTGCATCTGGCCACGCTCGTGCATGACGACGTGATAGACGAGGCCGAAGTCCGCCGCAGCCAACCCACGCTCGCTGCCAATTGGGGCAATGAAATCGCCGTGCTTTTTGGCGATTGTCTTTTTGCGCAGGCCTTGAAGCTCGCTGCGAGTTTCCCGACGCCGGAAATCTGCCGCGCCGTCGCGATGGCCACCAATACCGTCTGTTCCGGCGAAATTCTGCAAACGCAGCATCGGCTCAACTTCAAGCGTTCGCGCCGCGAGTATTTCCGCGTGCTCGAAATGAAGACGGCCGAGCTGTTCGCGTTGTCCTGCGATCTGGCGGCGTGTTTGAGCGACGCGTCCGCGGCGCGGCGGAATTCTCTCCGGCAATTCGGCATGGCCTTTGGCACGGCTTACCAGATTTATGATGATTGCGTGGATTTGTTCGGATCGGAAGCCGTCGCGGGCAAATCGCTGGGCACGGATTTGGCCAAGGGCAAGCTGACGTTGCCCGTGCTGCTCGCCTGGGAGCGCGCGACGCCCGCGGATCGCGCCAAGCTCGAACATCTCGTGCAACACTGGCAACCCGCATCACTTCCGCGTGTGACCGAACTGCTCGTCAAATACAAGGCGCTCATGCCTTCACTGGAAATTTTCGGACGATATCTTGACCGGGCGCAGCAGACGCTGCGTGCATTGGCGGAAACAGACGGGCGCGCACGGCTGCTCGGATTGACAGAGTATCTGGCGCGTCAGGCGGAAGTCTTGGGCGTCGTCGCCTGAAAGACGGGGACTATGACCGACCCCGTTTCGGCCAAAGCGCAAGTGGCGACAACGCGTTCGACACCGGAAGCCAACCCGCCTGCGCCGGCTCCGGTGGAGGAAGGAGTGTTGGTACATCGTGCTCAACTTGGCAATCTTGAGGCTTACGATGATTTGGTGCGGCGTTATCAGGAGCGCATCTACGCCACCATTTATCACATGACTGCCAACCACGAGGACGCCAACGACCTTGCACAGGAAACATTCATCAAGGCGTTTCAGGCCATCAAATCGTTCAAGGGTGGGTCCAGTTTTTACACATGGCTTTACCGGATTGCGATCAACAAGACGATTAACTTCCTCAAACAGCGCAAGAACCGGACGCACATGAGCCTGAACGACATGGATCTCAACGCCGAACACGATCCCGACCTCGTGGCGCTGGTTTCCGAGAAAACGCCCCGGCGGGAGGTGAATCTGGCCGAGTTGCAGGAAAAATTGAACGCGGGCATGCAGGAATTGTCGGAAGCTCATAGATTGGTGGTCACCTTGCATGACGTGCAGGGGCTGCCTCACGAAGAGATCGCGAAGATTATGAATTGCAACGTCGGAACCGTGCGATCGCGGCTTTTCTACGCCAGGCAACAGTTGCAAGCCTACTTGTCGGATTATTTGAAATAAACATGAAGCCGGAACAGGAAAACTTCGATGGGTTGCGCCGCCTTCTTGCGCTTAAGCGCCACGAGCAACCGCCCCCGGGATATTTCGACCGCTTTTCAAGCCAGGTTATCGCTCGCATCAGGGCTGGCGAAGAAGAGCAACGTGTGCCGCTGTGGGAGCGTCTTTTCCATGAAGTTCCATGGATTCAGAGCCTGTTTGGCGCGTTTGAAACCAAGCCGGCGTTCGCCGTCGCATTCGGCGCAGCCGTGTGCGGGGTGATGATTGCCGGCATTATTTATTCCCAAAGTACCGGATCCACAAACGAATCCTTGGTTCAAGTGCCTATCGTGGCGAAAGAGGCATCGCCATCTTTCGGCAACCCGCCTGCCATCGGTTTGACGGCCCAGGCGCAAAATCCAATGTTTGGTGCCAGCACCAATCCTGTCATCGTCACCCAACCGACTGGCTCTCTCTTTGACCTGATCCAACCCAACGCCCAGCCGGTGAGCTTCCAGCCCCACGGCAACTAATTTCTTTGGTACTCCCTCCAAGGGCGCGGCCTGTCGGTCGCGCCCCTTTTTTTGAACAGGGCAGGGGAGGCGTCATCCGCAAAGAAAATGGAAATCCAGAGAGTGCGACCTTTTTAACAGGTTGTCATCCCACACTCCATCTTTCGGCGCGCACTCAATCTTCCGGTGTAAAAACCATCGTTATCGGACCGCCCTTGATCGTCAGTCGTCCCTTCTCAATTCGGCCCTTGCGTTCTCCTTCGCCTTCAAAAGTCAGATCATATTCGCCCGCCACGTTTTTCCAGTGGCCCTTCAAGGTCTCCAATTCAAGCGGTTTTGCCGCCGTTTGAGGCTTGGGCGACGGAACATTCTTGAGAACCACTTGGGAATCGGGGGCGGCCATGACGGTTGTCCTGGCATAAGCCTGTGATATCCACTGTCTGACTCTTTGCATCTCCGTGGATGCAATGTTTGGCTTCGCCTGTCGGAAAGCTGCGATGGCCCCGTTCAAATCAAAATTCCAACGGCCCAAGATCGGTTCCGAGCCGTACTTTTCCGACTTGCCCGTCTCAAGAAACGCGCGCAGGTCTTTCAAGTCCGGCCCAACGATGCTCCAGAGGAGATTGAGCGTATTGGGATTTTCCACAATCGCTTGTACGGCGGGACGATCAAGCACCTGCCGGATGGACGCTTGTCTAAGTCGCATTTCAGCCAATTGTTTGTCCTGGCCGAGGGCTTGAAACTCCGGCTTCTCGCCCAGCGACAGGAATGCCGGATACCGCGAAAGCCGCGCTTCCAGCAGCGAATTCTGAAAAATCAAACCCGCCAGGTCCGCCGCGTCGTAATACTTCTCCGGCATCGGATCAACGGCCTTGGCCACGCGCACCATGCCGGTGTGCTGCAAGTCGCGCCCTAGGCGATTGAAAATTCTGGCCGTTCGATAATCGTCCGGGGAAGTGCAAACTTGCACGGTCAGATAGCTCACCGGATAAATCACCATCGAACACACCACCAGATAGCACAGGCCATTGACCAGCCCGAGACACAAACCGCCCCGGGCATTGAGCCGCTCCCAGAGCGCCTGCCGCAAATCGCCGGCGTGATAGCGGAAGCGTACATCCACCTTCCGGTGAACGGGGAAAGAGATGATTCTGAAAATTAAAAAAACAACGATGAAAACCACAACTGGCGGGAGCACCCAGAGCAAAATTGGATTCTGGATGCCCACGACGGTAACCATCGGCTTGACGAGCCCGGACAACGGACCGGCCAGCAACCCGGCCACCAGAAACCCAACGATCGAAAAAGCCACGCGAATGGCACCCAGTCGGTATCCAGCCAACGCTGCCGCCCCAAGCAGGACAAAAGCTAGAATCCACATCGTCATGGCCCAAGGCTATAACTCGTCCCTCCGCTGAGCACGAAAAAAATGAACAGGCAAACGCCCGCAAACATGGCAGCCTTGCCCCGTCTTCCGGGAAGTAATAACATTTCGGCCATGATTGCTGTAGCAACAACGACATCCGCCGTTCCGACGAAGACGGCGTGCGGTTCTTGAAACAATTTTATGTCACATCCATGGGAATCCGTGCAAATCCGTGGTTAAATAATTTTGCCAATGAAAGTCACGCTCAACTGGCTCAAACAATACGTTGATTTCAACTGGTCGCACGAACAACTGGCCGAGCGGCTCACCATGCTCGGCCTCGAAGTCGAGGGCGTCCGCAAACTCGGCGGCGAGTTCGAAGGCATCGTCATCGCGCAAATCCTCACCCGCGATCCCGTGCCCGGATCGGACAAACTCTCCGTCTGCAAAGTCAATGACGGCAAAGGCGAGCGCACCATCATGTGCGGCGCGCAAAACCACAAGCCCGGCGACAAAGTGCCGCTCATCCTGCCGAACTTCGCGTTGCCGATGAAGCCCGGCGACAAAGAACCGTTCGTCATCAAGGAACGAAAAGTTTTCGGCATCCTGAGCCAGGGCATGATGTGCTCGCCGCAGGAGCTCGGCCTGCCTGATCAGGTGGACGGCCTGCTCATTCTTCCCGCCGACGCGCCGGTCGGAAAACCCTTCGCCGAATATCTCGGTCGCATCGCCGGTGATGTGATGTTTGACCTCGAAGTTACGCCAAATAGGCCTGACCTCAACAGCGTCGTCGGCATTGCGCGGGAAATTGCGGCCATCACCGGCAAAAAACTGAAAGTGCCAAGTGTCACGTGTCAGGCGGCGGGAGAAAAAGCCTCCGGCCTCATCAGCGTGCGCCTCGACGACCTCGATCTTTGCCCGCGTTACACGGCGCGCGTCGTGAAGGGCGTCAAGATTGGGCCGAGTCCTGATTGGCTTCGTTCGACGCTGGAAAAAGTTGGCATCCGCAGCATCAGCAACGTGGTGGACGTGACGAATTTCGTGATGATGGAAATCGGCCAGCCACTTCACGCGTTCGACTATCATCTCATTGCGAAAGGCAAGGACGGCGAACCGACAATCGTCGTTCGCCGCGCGAAGGACGGCGAATTGTTCATCACGCTGGACGGGCAGAAACACACTTTGACGCGCGAGAACCTGTTGATTGCTGACGAGCAGAAAGGCATCGCGCTGGCCGGTGTCATGGGCGGGCAGAATTCTGAGATCAAGGACAACACCGTGGACGTGCTCATTGAGAGCGCCTATTTCTCGCCGACGAACATCCGCCGCACAAGCAAGACACTCGGCTTGCGGACGGACGCCAGCTATCGGTTCGAGCGCGGTGCGGACATCGAGATCAATGACTGGGCCAGCCTCCGTTGCGCGCAGCTGATTATTGAAACCGCCGGCGGCCAACTCGCCGAAGGCATCGTGGACGCGTATCCGTTGCCAGTCGCACCAAAGCAAATCACTTTGCGCCATCAAAAGGTCAACGACCTGCTCGGCATCCAACTCAAGCCGGAGGAAATCGAGTATTACCTTGGCCAGCTCGGGCTGAAGATTGTCAATCGCAAGGCCCGGCCTGTTGGCGACGACGGCCCGGTTGAACCGGTCACCTTCCAGATTCCGACCTGGCGTGTGGATTTGAAACGCGAAACTGATTTGACTGAGGAAGTCGAACGACTTTACGGCGTGGAGAAAGTTCCAGCCACACCGCCTCGCGGCGCGATTGGCTCGAATCCGTTTGATTCAGTTCACGACCAAATTGCCGAAGCGCGACGCATCTTGGCCGGTCTGGGTTTGAATGAGGCGCAGGGCCAGACGCTGGTGGGGAATGCAGAATGCAGAATGAAGAATGAAGAATTGGTTGCGTTGGCAAATCCCCTGAGTTCCGACATGGATGTGCTGCGACCAAGCTTGCAGCCGGGTTTGTTGAACATCCTTCGCCACAACGTCAGTCGCAAGAATTACGACGTGGCGTTGTTTGAAGTTGGACGGGTGTTTGCGCTGAACAACGGCGCGATGAAGGAAGAACGCCGCGTCGCCATCGCGCTCACCGGTCAGCGGGCCCAGAATTTTTGGAGCGGCGACGAGCGCGACGCAAAGTTCGACGCCTTCGATCTCAAGGGCATGCTGGAGGAATTCCTCGAACAATTCGGCGTTCGCGGCGTCACGTTCAGTCCCGCCAAGCGGGACGCCGATAGCACGGCAATGTTTCTCGAATCCGCGACGATTGCGCTGGGTGGCAAATTGCCGCTTGGCGAAGTCGGCCAGCTTTTGCCTGCGCTGGTGAAGAAGTACGACTTGCGCGACGCCGTGTTCCTCGCTGAGTTGAACCTCGACCAGCTCATTGCGCGCCGGAACGCGGCGAAGTCATTCAAGCCGCTGCCGCAATTCCCGCCCATCCGCCGCGACGTGGCAATGCTCGTGCTCGAAACGACGACGCACGAAGCAGTCCTGCAAGCCGTGAAGCAAGCCAAGCCTGCGAACCTCGAAGCCGTGGAGTTGTTCGACGTTTTCCGCGGCAAAAACGTCCCGGAAGGGCAGAAGAGTCTGGCTTACGCATTTACCTATCGCTCGCCAGAAAAAACTTTGACCGACACCGAAGTGAACGCCGCGCACACGAAAGTCGTGGAAGCGTTCAAGGCGCAGTTAAAGGCGGCGGTGAGGGAATAAAATTATTCTACGGTTTGGGCTGTCGTACCAAAAGCCAAACTACCCCCGATACTGTCAAAAGGATTCCGCAAATAGTCATTCCGTACGGCAATTTACCATGAGTTGGATCGCCGACTTCTAACACGGCAAATTTTGGTTTTCGAGGATTGTAATAGACGTCCACCTGCTGTCCCTTCGAGTACTTTTCTGATTTCCTTCGGGCCAAATTCTCGTCTGCCGTATTGTGCTCAACAAGGGTTAACTGCGACGAAGTGTATTTTTCCCCATCCACGCAATATTCATAAATCACTCTGGGTTTTACGACGTAAATACGACTGCCTCCTGCCCAAGCCCATTCCGATTGGATTGTTGATTCAAGAATGGCTCCAGTAGTTTTGGGCCATCTTTCAGAATTTTGAAGCTTTATTCGAATTACAAACCCAAGAATCAAAATGCAAACGCCAATGAACAGGCAAAGATAAGGTAACAAATCATGCAGATTCATCGTTGACCGGCAGTCTTCACCGACCTGCGCTTACTGGTCAAACTAATTTCTTCAATCTCGCATCCTCGGCGAGTTTCTTGACCAGTTCCTTCACTTTTTGCGCCTGGCTTTTGTGCGCCAGCAAAACCGCGTCGTCGGTCTGGACAAGAATCGAATCGCGCAGACCGACCACCGCAATGGGCGTGCGGTTTTTCGTGCGCGCGTCGTAGATGATGTTGCGGGCCGCGTCCACGTGAATGAATTCGGCCACGGCGCAATTGCCTTCCGGGTCGGCCGTGAGATGCCGTGCCAGGGCGTTCCATGAGCCGAGGTCGTCCCATTCGAATGAGCCGTCGGCCACGATGACGTTCTGCGCGTGTTCCATCAGCGCGTAGTCAATCGAGATTCGTTTGACTTCGGGATATTCCTTCGCGAGCACCTTCGCGAGCTTGGCCGGATTGTTCGCAACTTTGAACCATCGCTGGCACGCCGCGTACATCTCCAGTTGATGCTTCTGCAATCCCTCGGTGATCGTCACGAACGACCAGACGAACATGCCCGCGTTCCAGCGATACTGGCCGCTGTTCAAATATTCCAGCGCCTTGTCGAAATGCGGTTTCTCGACGAACTCCTCGGCGCGATGGAACACCGACTTGTAAGCCTTCACGCCCGGCGGCGGCGGCAGCGCCTCGCCCACGCGGATGTAACCGTAACCCGTCGCCGGCTCGGTCGGCTTGATGCCAATGGTGATGATGGCCTGCCCGCGCGACGCCAGATCAAACGCATCGGCCAGCACTTGCTGAAACTTTTTCTCGTCGGGAATCACGTGGTCGGCGGGCAAAACCGCCATGACACCCGTCGTCGAACGCGCGCCGACGAGCGCCGCACCCAATGTGACCGCGGCGCAGGTGTCGCGGCCAATCGGCTCGGCGACGAGATTAGCTTTTGGGATTTTCGGAAGCTGCTTGCGGACCTCTGGCAACTGCATCTCGTTGGTGATGACAAAAATATTTTTGGCAGGCACGAGCGGCAGCACGCGATCCACCGCTTCCTGGAGGAACGAGCGTTTGCCCAGCAGCGTGAGCAGTTGCTTGGGTGTTTTCTCGCGGCTCACCGGCCAGAAACGCTCGCCGCGCCCACCGGCCATGATGATGACGAAACGGTCTTTGGTGTCAGGTTTAACTTTTGCGCTCATAAAATTTCCATCTATGTCAGTATTCATCCCTTATCTTGTTTTTCCCCACAGCTTTCCAACAGCCTCATTGACCGAGTCGCCAAGAGATGAGTTGTTGGCAATAACAAATCCATCACGTCGGTTGATGGAAAGGCCAAAAGCGGCTCTCCAACCAGGGTTGAAGCCACTATGTTCAACGAACTTCTCGCCGTCGAAGAAAACAACTCCGTAAGCGAGGCCGTGGTCTTTTGCGTTCGGTTGTATTTGAAGCATCGCCGCAACCGTTTCTGGTTTAAGAATTCCACGTCCCAGTGGTTCGCCATGATGACTTGTCACAGCCGCAGCCACAAATTGGGCAAAGTCAGGAACGGTGCAAATCTCGCTGCCAACGGCCTGACTGGCCAACTGCCGATAGCCCACATTTTTCTGCCGCTCATCGTATGGAATTGGCGCACGCTTTTCGAGTTGCGGCGTCCAAGTCCATTCCAAACTTGAAAGCCTCAAAGGTTCGGCAATCTCCCGACGAATAAAACCCGCAAACGGTTCGCCAGTGACATCTTCAATAACCATTTGCAAAATTACAAACCCGCCGCCGGAATACATGTTGGTTGATCCTGGTTGCCATTTAATAAACACTGCGCCGTCGTTTTGATTTTTGCCTTCCAACATCTGCGTCAGGCTTGGCAATCGTTTCCCTTGCGGATAATCGGAAAAACCATGAACCGTCAGACCGGCAGTGTGGCTAAGTAAGCGGCGGATGGTCACTCCATTTGGATCGAATTTGGTTGAGCGAATCTGCCAACGCTTCAGGTAACGATTGGCTGGCGCATCCGGATCAATTTTGTCTTCTTCGACCAGAAGCATGATGCCCCAAGCTGTCAAAACCTTGCCACAAGAACCGAGGTTAAAAACCATGTCTGGCCGCATCGGAGCACCTTTTTGAATATTGGCAACGCCAAAAGCTTTCGTCCAAATCACCTCGCCATCTTTAATATAAGAAACAACCGCACCGGGCACATGGTTCGTTGCCAACAGAGCGGGCATTTGTTCTTGAAGTGCAATCGCAAAAGCATCATTGGTCGCGGCCGTTGTCTGAAATGGAATTATCAGAACAAGTGCCAACGCAAAAAATAACAATTCCTGTTTAACAGGAAACCGTTGTCGCGTTAAAAAATCCGTGCCCATCTGTGTTCATCTGCGGTTCAAATACCTTTTACCGCGTCAGCGAGCGACTTCACAAAATCGCTCACACGCTTTACCAGTTCCGGCGATTTGCCGTGTTGCGCGATCTGATTCACCACCGCGCTGCCGACGACCACCGCGTCGCCGAAACCCGCGACGGACTTCGCCTGTTCTGGTGTCGAAACGCCGAAGCCAATGGCGATGGGCAAATCCGTGTGGGCGCGAATCTTTGCTGTCATCGCGCCGATGGTGTCGGCCACCTTCGTTTGCATGCCGGTCACGCCTTCGCGCGAGACGTAGTAGATGAAACCCGCGCCGCGTTTCACAATCATTTCGATGCGGTCCTCGGTCGTCGTGGGCGCGACGAGGTAGATGTTGCACAAGCCCGCCTTGCGCATGAGCGCCTCGTAGTCGTCGCTTTCTTCCGGCGGCAAATCGAGCACGAGCAAAGCGTCCACGCCAGCTTTCGCCGCGTCGGTGACGAACTTTTCCAGACCGACCTTGTGAATCAGGTTGAAGTAAATGTAGAGGACGACTGGAATCTGAGAGCTTTTGCGAACCGCGGCCACGGTTTCCAAAACCTTCGGTGTCGTCGTGCCGGACTCCAAACCACGTTGCGCCGCAAGCTGATTGACCAAACCGTCGGCGAGCGGGTCGCTGAACGGCACGCCAAGCTCCAGCACGTCCACGCCAGTTTTGTCGAACGCGAGCGCAAGCTGGCGCGTCGCGTCGAGGTTTGGATCGCCCGCGCCGATATAGACGACAAAGCCTTTCTTGCCGTCGCGCTTGAGCTTTGCGAAGCGTTCCACGATGCGATTCATGCGGAGGGAAGTGTCAAGTTTCAGGTGTCAGGTTTCAAGTTTGGTTTTTTGGTGGTGGCACAGGCCTCCGGCCTCTCGTTTTCGGCGTCCCGCCGAAAACATTCATGAGTGGCAAGACTGTTTCACGCTCAAAATGAAACCGTTGATGTAAGTTCAGCAACAAAATTCGGCGAGACGCCGAATTTAACCCGCGAGACGCGGGTGCTACTGTTTCCACACCAGTCGCAGCCCTTCCAGCGTCAGGTTCGGTTCGACGGCGGAAATTTCCGGTAGCTTTGCCGCGATGAGTTTTGCGTAACCACCCGTGGCCACAACTGGCATTTTTTTTGTTTTCAACTCACGTTTCAATTCCATCAGCACCTCGCGAATCAATCCGCGATAGCCGTGGATCGCGCCGATGAGCATCGCCTCCTCAGTGCTCCTGCCGATGGCGCGCTTGAATTCCCGGATGCGGATGCGCGGCAGCAACGCGGTGTGTTCGTGCAGGTAATCCGTCATCGCCGCCAACCCCGGCGCGATGACACCACCCACGTAGTTACCGCGCTCGTTGACCACGTCGAACGTGACCGCCGTGCCGAAGTCCACCACGATAACAGGCGTGCCAAAGCGATGTCGTGCCGCCACGGCATTCGCCAGCCGATCCGGGCCAATCGTTTTCGGTTTCGGATAATCGATGCCGATGCCGCAAACGGTTTTCAGCGTCAGCTCGAGGCAGGAGAGCTTCCAAAGTTTTCGCACTATCCGCCGAACCAGCGGCGTGGCGCGCGGCACGACGCTGCACAACGCGACGCCATCCAGTTTCGTTGCACCCACGAATTTTTTCAGCGGAACTTCCGCTTTTCCCGCAAACCAAGCAGCGGTGGGGATGTTGGTTTGCCGCAGCACGCACCGGTCGTTGGCCATACCGACGTGCGTGTTCGTGTTGCCGATGTCGAAAAGTAAAATCATTTTTCCAAAGTTACATCGCCGCCGATGATGCGTTCCAGCCGTCCGTGCTCCGTGCGCAGCAGCAGTGCGCCGTCGTCGTCGAGCGCTTCGGCGCAGCCTCGAATCCGCCGGTCGCCGATCTGGATGGCCACATTTTTCCCGATCGTTGTGCAGTGAGATTCCCATTCATCCGCGACAGCCGCAAACTCACCGGCGCAAACTCGCGCGTAGTCGTGGTCCAACTCACGCAGCATGGCTACGACCAGTTCGGGTCTGGGAACCGGTTTGCCCAGTTCAATCTTGAGCGATGTGGCTTGCTTGCGCAGTTCAGACGGAAAATCGCCCGCGGCTTGGTTCACGTCCACGCCGATGCCGAGAATGACGTGTTTCACGCGGTCGAGTTCCGCGCTCAACTCGGTGAGGATACCCGCCACTTTTCTGCCGTGAATCAAAATGTCATTGGGCCATTTGATTTCGGGCAGGAGATTGGTTTGAGCGTGAATCGCGCGGCGCAATGCCGTGGCGGAGGCAACGGTGAGTTGCGTCGTTTCCTGCGGACGCAATTCGGGCCGGAGCAGAACCGAAAACCACAGGCCATTTTGTTTCTGCGACACCCATTTGCGACCGAGCCGTCCCCGGCCTTTGGTTTGCGATTCAGCGAAGACCACGACGCCTTCCTTGACGCCATCGCGAGCGAGTTTCTCGATCACGTCGTTGGTGGAAGTCGTTTCCTCGAACACGCGGATGTCGCGGCCGATGACCTTGGTTTTGCCGAGGCACGAAACCAAATCGTCGGCGTGCAACAAGTCCGGCGTGCTGATGAGCCGGTAGCCGAGATGCGGGCCGGCCTCGATTTCGTAGCCCAGCTTGCGCAGTTCCTCGATGCGCGCCCAAATCGCCGCGCGGGTCACGCCGAGTTTCTCCGACAACTCGGTGCCGGACACCGAGCCATCACCCGCGGCGCGCAAAGCTGAAAGTATTTGGGCGTCGGTAGTCATCGAACTCTTTTCGCAGACCATGCAAAAACCCCCAAATAGTTGGTGTGGCTGTCGTAAAGTATGTTAAAACGCCCATTTCCATCTTCAGCTTCCGCAATTAAACTGACAGTATCTGTAAAGGCCGCTGTTTGGATTTTATCAAAAAGATCGGAAGGGTAAATATAAGTGTAATATCCATTCGTATTACATGCTGCCAGCATATCCATAAATGAGTTTCTAAATTTATCATCTATAGAAACTGGCGGGTTGCTTAAGTCATAAGCGTATTTATTTTTGGAATACTTCTTGTCGTAAGCGGCGACCAAGACATTTCTAATTTCACTGCGACTTGCTCCGAGCGAAACTGGGGCAAGAACCTTGATCACATTGTGAATGGACGGGTTGCAACCCATCAAAATCGCCAGACCAACGAACAATACTCCCGTCAAACATTTTTTGAGATTTGGCGTTTTCATAAATTCAGTCTTCAAAATCCAATCCGATGTCCACCGCGCGAGCCGAATGGGTCAGCGCGCCGACGGAAATGAAATCCACGCCCGCTTCAGCAATGGCCCGGACCGTTGCCAGACTGACACCGCCGCTGGCTTCGGTCTTGGCGCGGCCCTTCGTTTTTTGCACCGCAAGACGCAACTGGACCGGCGTCATGTTGTCGAGCAGCACAATATCCGCGCCGGCTTCCATCGCCTGTTCCACCTGTTCAATCGTGTCCGCTTCGACCTCGACTTTGAGCCGGGGATATTTTTCGCGCGCCCGTTTCACCGCCGCCGCGATGGCATTTGGCGACTCGCCGCGCAACGCAGCCAGGTGGTTATCCTTGATGAGCACCATCTCGAACAGGCCGAAACGATGATTGCGCCCGCCGCCGCAGGCCACGGCGTATTTTTCGAATCGCCGCCAGCCGGGTGTGGTTTTGCGTGTGTCGAGGATTTCCGCTCGTGCGCCTTTGACTGCATTCACGAACTGCGCTGTGAGCGTCGCGATGCCGGAAAGCCGTTGAACAAAATTCAGAGCGACGCGTTCGGCGCTCAGAATCGCGCGGGCCGAGCCGGAAATTTTCAGCAAATCTTCGCCTGCTTTTACTCGCTGACCGTCTTTGGCCAAGCGTCCAATTTTGGCTGCGGTTGAAAGTTCGCGGAACGCCGTTTCGGCAAATTCGAGTCCGGCGATCACGAGCGGTTCGCGTGCCCGTATGAACGCATTTGCCGTTGCGCTTTCCGGCACGGTTGCCAGCGTTGTCACGTCACCCGTGCCAATGTCTTCGGCAAGCGCGGCGCGGACGGCACGGCGAATTTCTGCGGTGGCCAGTGGTTCCACGGCCGTAGAATGGCCAATCTCACGCCGCAGATGAAGGAAAATTGTGCGTCAGCCGCCCGTTGGAAATGTCTCCGACGTCATAACGGCAGCCGAAGGTTGTCTGTTTCTCGGAGGGGTGCGTGCGTTTGGCGCTTCGAATGCGTCGTGACCTCTGACTTTTTTACCAGCTTTCAGGCTGAGGCATCCAGACGCTCGCGGATGGTCTGAAGGAGTTGGCGGGATTCATAGGGCTTAGCCAGAAAATCCAGGCCTTCCAGGTAACTAAGGTCTTGTCCCAAGTGGCCGGGGCTGTAGCCGCTGGTGAAAATGATTTTAAGTTCCGGTCGCAGCGCCCGCAGCCGCGCGGCCAATTCCCGGCCGTTCATCCCTTGCGGCAGGATCATGTCTGTAAGCACCAAGTCAATGTTCTGTGCGCGTTGGTCCCAAACCGAGAGGGCTTCGACGCCCGAACTGGCTTCGACCACCCCGTAGCCGTGATCTTGCAGGATTCGTCGCACCAACTCGCGCACGGCGGGTTCATCTTCCACCACCAAAATGGTTTCACCGTGTCCGCGCGCTATCGGTTCAACCGGTTTTTCCGCCGACATTACATCGGAGCGGGTCGTCTTTGGGAAAAAGATTTTGAACTCCGTTCCGCAGTTGGGCGCCGTGGTGACTTCAATCCATCCTCCGTGCTGTTTGACAATGCCGTATGTCGTGGCCAGACCCAAGCCCGTGCCCCGTCCCGCCTCTTTGGTCGTATAAAACGGTTCAAAGATGTGCGACAAGATTTCCGGCGTCATGCCGCATCCCATGTCCCGCACGCTGAGACAAACGAATTCGCCGCAACGGGCTTCGGGGTAGAGGCGCGCCCGTGCGCTATCCACTTGTTCCAGCCGGGTGGAGAGGACGAGTCGCCCGCCTTTGGGCATGGCGTCACGGGCGTTGGCAGCCATGTTCATGAGCACTTGCCCGATCATGCCCGTGTCGGCATAGATATACGATCGGTGGGAAGAGTAATTCGTTTGCAAGGTGATATCCTCGCCGATAATGCGGTTGAGCATCTTGGTGGCGTCGCCGACGATTTCGTTCAAGTTGACGACCTTGGCTTGGATTATTTGCTTGCGGCTGAATGTGAGCAATTGCCGCGTGAGATTTGAGGCCCGCTGTGCGGCGGTTACGATCTGGGTCAACTGATCGGTGGTGTCCGCATCCAGCTTCTTCCGGCACAGCAGCACTTGCGCGTGTCCTCCCATCACGGTCAGGAGATTGTTGAAATCGTGCGCCACACCGCCTGCCAACTGGCCGATGGCCTCCATTTTTTGCGCCTGACGCAACTGCGCTTCGAGCCGCCGTTTTTCGGTGACGTTGGTCGCCAGCATCAGACAGGCGGCGCGTTTGCCCAGATTCAATTCCTGCGTGGCGATTTCCACTTCGATTTCGGTCCCATCCTTTTTGAGATGCCGCCACGTGCCACCCAGCTGGACCTGGTTTGAAATTCGGGCAACCTCGCCGAGAAACTGAGGCGCATCGTGGGTAGGCAGAATGTTTTTAAGGGTCATTCCCAAAAATTCCTCTCCACTGTAACCGTAATGGTTTATGGCCGCGTTATTGACCATCAGAAAGGCGAGGCTCTCCCGATCAAAAACCCACATCGGATGGGGATTGCTGCCGAACAACAGGCGGTAGTTTTGCTCTGACTCTTCAAGGGACTGTTGTTTGCTCCGCCGCTCGGCGATTTCTTCTTTAAGAATTTCGTTGGTTTCCGCCAGTTCAGCAGTCTTTTCCCGGACGCGCACCTCTAATTCCCGATTTACATTTTGAGTGAGGGCCTCGGCCTGCAAACGCGCCTTGAACAGTGCCTCCAAGTGCACCATGCCCAGCAGCAACAGCAGCGAAATGAAAAAATAAATAATCTCAGGACCGAAACCCAACGGCGGCGGTCCAGTGGACTCGTCCCACGCGCGGGTGGAGTAGAGCAAAATCATCAGGATAAACGCTGCGAACAACGTCCACCCGGCCCGCGTCGTTCCGAACAGCTTGTTCAGCCGCAGCGCGTAACAGGCCACCACCAACTGCAAAAATCCTGCGATTAGATTTAGTATCTGTTCAGGCGTCATCATAACACATCAACCGACTGCATTGATTTTCTGCGCCGACGGAATTGGATCTCTGAAAACCCGTGTTGACCCTTGCTCCGTCACTAAAACGTTCCCGTCGAGCGGAGAAGACTGGTCGTTGCCTTGAAGCACTGATGCCTGTTCTCGTGAAAAAACCGATTTGACCGGAGAAACCGTTGTTACAGCCCCGCCAAACAGTTCTCCATATCCTCAAACGAACCGCGCCGCTCGCGGACAAAGGCATCCACACTCGGACCGCATCGCTCTGCGAGAGATTCAGCACGAATAAAGCCAAACCGGTACAAATCAGCTCGTCGTCCGGCGGTCTTCCGCCCTAATGCCTCCAATAAGATACACCGGAAAGACATCCGGATTGAGCCGCCGCTGTTCGCCGGGTCTTTGAGGCGAGTATTTAAGTCTCTGTTGGTCAGAAATCAGCCATACTTTGTCTTAAACCGGGGCAATCGTCTGCCGACGACCAGCATAGCGAAGAAATGGAGGGGTTGCCGTTCGCACGGCGAAGTTGACCGCGACGCTGAACCGCACACCGGCCGGTGATAATCCTTGATGGAAATTCGCAAGTCTGGTTACTTAACCGCATGGCAGCAGGAGAGGTTGAAAAAGCAGCCGTGCACGATGGCGTGCATGACCCATCGACCGCAGTGGGCTTTACCAAGGCGATGGCTCACTCTGAACGACTACGGAGTTAAGATTCAGAGTGTAAAAAGTCATCAACGGCAATTATGGAATCGGGAAGGTCCAATGGGAGAACCCAAACTTCCCCAATGAATTATGAGCAAAACAAAAACCGAAACGGAGGTGAGCATGGAACGCCATTGCAATTGGATTCGCAGCCTGACTTTGTTCAGTCCGCTGTTACTGGTGATTTGGTTGAGCGCAGGCTGTAATACGGTGGACAATCTACCCGCAGGCGCGCCCAAGGGTTACACATTGTTCTACTGTGCAAAAACATTTTCGCCTTTTCCATGGATCATAATGAAAGACGAACTGGGACATATCAAGGAAGAGCACATTCCTACTAGCTGGACTCACGATTCAACGCTTCGCATCGCGGTTAAGCCGGGAACACATGTATTCGAGGTTGTCAATACTGGTGGACTCAATAATCCTTACGCTACCGCGACTACACAGGTCTTGGTAAGGGAGGGCATGATAACTCCTGTCCGTATTGAAGCCGGTCCTTTGGGTCAAGCTGGAAATCTAGTTTGGTTCACCATGCGCCTTGTACAAGAGGAATCGTTTCCCGCCGTTGATTACAAAAAGTGGAAGGAACGAACATTCAGTCGCGATCATTGAGGGAAGGGGGCGATTCCCCTAAAAAAATCAGCCGGACGACTTCACACAAGCCTAATATCGCCCCGCCTGCTTTCCTTGACCGCACAAATTCGGTTTATTACAAAGAATTTTGCGCCGTGCAGCGCCGCATTTGCCCTGTAGTGCGCGTTTCAAGTCCACTTGCATCCTCCTCTCCGCTGGGATATTGATTGCTTTATGATTGCTTTATGTGCATCGTTCTGGACGGGAACGCAAAAGACGGTAAAAGCACAAAAACGCACAAACTCAAAAACAGGGATGTGGATAAAACAATTGAAAACATTGGATAAAAATAGCGTTTTCCTTGTAAAAAGTGGAGTGGTGGTAGGTGATGGATTCGAACCATCGAAGGCATAGCCAGCAGATTTACAGTCTGCCCCCGTTGGCCACTTGGGTAACCTACCAGCCAACCGATTTGCACGGGGTGTGGATTAAGCCAGACCGCCGCAGCCTTGTCAACCCATGCAACCTGCCCTAGCTTGGCGCGATGTTCGATTCGTTAAGCGGCAAACTGCAGAATACCTTCCGTAACCTGCTCGGCCTCGGCAAAATTTCCGAGGCCAACGTCGCCGACGCTTTGCGCGAAGTGCGCATGGCGCTACTGGATGCTGACGTGAATTTCAAGGTCGCCCGCGATTTCATCGAGCGCGTCAAGGCCAAGTCCGTCGGTGTCGGAGGTTATCCAAAGCATCCAGCCCGGCCAGCAAATCATCAAAATCATCCACGGCGAACTTGTAGAATTGCTCGGCTCGACCAACGCCAGCCTGCAATTGGCGGCAGTCCAAGCTGCATTCTGATGGTCGGCTTGCACGGTTCGGGCAAAACCACTTCCAGCGGCAAACTTGCGCGGTTGCTGCACAAACAAGGTCGCGCGCCATTGCTCGTTGCCGCAGATGTTTATCGTCCCGCAGCGATGGACCAGCTCGAAACGCTTGGCAAGCAGCTCAACATCCCCGTCGTTCGTCAAACGCGGCGAGAATGACGTTCTGAAAATCGCCCGCGAGGCGCTCGACTTTGCCAGAGCCGACAACCGCAACACTTTGATTTTCGACACCGCCGGGCGGTTGCAAATTGATGAGCCGCTGGTGCAGGAACTCGTCCGGCTGCGCGATCTTGTGAAGCCGCAGGAAATTTTGCTCGTGCTCGATGCCGCCACCGGCCAGGAAGCCGTCAACGTCGCCACGCATTTTGATCAGGCGCTGAACATCACCGGTTCGATTTTGACGAAACTCGACGGCGACGCGCGCGGCGGCGCTGCGTTAAGCCTGAAAGCCGTCACCGGCAAACCCATCAAGTTCGCCGGCGTGGGCGAGAAACTCGAGGAGTTCAAGCCATTTCATCCCGAACGCATGGCCTCGCGCATTCTTGGCATGGGCGACGTTGTCAGCCTCGTCGAAAAAGCCGCGGAAGCGGTGGACCTGGACGAGGCCAAGCGCATGGAAGAAAAAATGCGCAAAGGCCAGTTCACCCTTGAGGATTTCCTCGACCAGTTGCGCCAGATGAAGAAGCTGGGTCCGCTGGAAAACCTTGTCGGCATGCTGCCCGGGGGCGCCGAAGCGCTCAAAAACGCCGATCTGTGCAAAGCAGGAGAAAGAATTCAGGCACATGGAAGCGATGATTTGCGCGATGACGCCAAAGGAACGGCGCAACCCGCAAATCTGAACGCCAAACCGCCGCCGCCGCATTGCCGACGGCAGCGGGGTCACCGTTACGGAACTGAACACGATGCTGAACAAATTCGCGCAGATGCAGCAAATGATGAAAAAGATGGGCAAGTTCCAGAAAATGATGGCGCGCATGGGCGGTGGTTTGCCGGGAATAATGCGCCGTTGAACCGGCCTTGAAGCATTTCGGGGAACCAGAACTCCAAGGTCATTGTGGAGTGCCGAAAATCGGCGGTCAGATATCGGTACTGGCGGCAGGAGCATCCGCCGGAGGGCTGGCTTTCTCCTTCAGGATTTGTTGGATGACTTTCAACAATTCCTCATGGTCGATCGGTTTCTGGAAGAACGCCGCGGCTCCGGCGGCCTTCGCTTGCGCCTCATATTTCGCGGGGTCGCCTCCCGTGATAACGATGATGGGAATCTTGCGCGACTCGTCACCGCGCCGCAACCAATCCATGACACTGAATCCATCCCACGCGACACCGCCGCCGAATGACAAATCCGGCGGAAAACTGATGTCGAGCAAAATCAAATCCGGTTTATCCTTCCGCGCGGCACTCACCGCCTCGGAGCCGTCCGCCGCCGTGCACACCTGGTAGCCGCCGGACTTCAGCTTGAAGGTGAGCGTCTTGACAATTACCGGATTATCGTCCACCACCAGGATTTTTTCTGATTTTGCAGTCACCGGTTTTTGCGGTTCCGATGTGGCTGGCGAAGGTGAAACGGGGTGGGTGCTCGGCTGCGCTTTCTCCTCTTCAGACCATAAGTTCTTGATGTTGGACCACACACTCATAAGGAAGAGATAGCAGGTTCAATGGAAATGGCAAATGCGGTTTTCAGGAAAATTCCGCACGGCTTGGGCTCCGGATTTCCCCGTTTTTACGCGGATTTGACGAACCGATTGGCAGTCATGCTAAAGTGGGGGCGGATGAGCAATGCGTTTTATGCGCCAGACGGGCAACGTGCGGCGAGGGTCGGTGACCTCTTCGCCAGCGTCGCGCGCCGCTACGACCTGATCAATGACCTCCAGAGTTTCGGGCTGCACCGACGCTGGAAACACCGCCTCGTGGAATTGGCCGACGTGCGACCGGGTGACCGCGCGTTGGACTTGTGCTGTGGCACGGGTGATATCGCCTTCAAACTCGCGGCGCGGGGGGCGGAGGTCGTGGGGCTGGACTTCAGCAAAGCAATGCTCGCCATCGCAGAGGCGCGTCGGCAAAAAAACAATCCCAAATCCGAAATCCGAAATCCCAAATTCCTTCAGGGTGACGTGCAACAAATTCCGTTTTCCGACGGATCGTTCGACATCGTTACGGTGGGTTACGGCCTGCGCAACCTGGCCAGTTGGCAAGCGGGTCTGCGCGAGATGGAGCGCGTCGTCAAACCGGGCGGGCGACTGCTGGTGCTTGACTTTGGCAAACCGGCGAACCCGCTTTGGCGAGCGATTTACCTCGGCTATCTGAAATTTTTCGTGCCGTTCCTTGGTCGCGTCTTCTGCGGCAGCGCCGCCGCCTACGCCTATATCCTTGAATCGCTGGAGCATTATCCCGCGCAGGAAGGCGTGGCCGCGGCCATGCGCCAAATGAGACTGATGAATGTGCGCATCGTGAATCTGCTCGGCGGCGCGATGAGCATCAACTACGGCGAAAAACCGCGAGACGGAAATATTCCGCCATCTTGAAAGTCGTTGCCAAGGCCGGGTAGCTTCCGCCAGAATCGCGCCGTGAATTTTCGTGAAAAAATCATCCTGTGGGACAAGTTGCCCGAGTGGCGCGTTGCAATGAGGAGGGCGGGCAAAAAACTCGTCGTCACCAACGGCTGTTTTGACCTTCTGCACTTGGGGCACGTTATCTACCTCGAAATCGCGCGCAATCTCGGCGATGCCTTGCTTGTCGGTGTCAACAGCGATGCCGCGGTGCGCCAGTTGAAAGGTCCGCCCCGTCCGGTCAATGCCGAGGCTGACCGCGCCGCCGTCCTGGCCGCGCTGGAAAGCGTCAATGGCATTTGCATTTTCGCCGAGAAGACAGCGACGAATTTTCTCACGCGCGCCCAGCCGGACATTTACGTCAAGGGTGGCGATTATACACTGGACACGCTGAATCAAGACGAGCGCCGGGCGGTGGAGCGGGCCGGCGGCAAAATCGTGATAATCCCCTTCGTGCCGGGCAAATCCACGACGGCGTTGCTGGAAAAGATATCCCGCCTTTGAACCGGGCGTAAATCAAGCGGACGCGCCAATGAAAATACTGGTCATTTCGTACGCGGGCATCGGCGACACGCTGTTTGCCACGCCGCTTATTCACGAGTTGCGCGCGAATTTTCCCACCGCCGTTATTGACGTGCTGGTGCGATGGCGCGGCTCGCGGGACCTGCTGGAAGGCAATCCATATCTCAACGCCATTTATCAGCACGACCTGATTGCCGAACTCAAAGCCGGAACATTGAAATTTTTATGGCAGCTTCGTGCCAACCGCTACGACGTTTCGCTCAACACCCATCCGCAAAGTCGGGTTGCTTACCGGCTCGTGGCAAAACTCATCAACGCGCCAACCCGCATCAGCCACGACTACGACCACGCGGGCTGGTGCGATCGCCTGCTGGTGAACCGGACATTGCCGCAGGATTACACGCGGCACAGTATCGAAAATAATCTGTCGTTTCTGTCATTCCTTGGCGCGAAGCCACTCATGACTCAGCACGGCTATGAACTTTTTTTGACCGATGCAGAACGACAGTGGGCAACCAACTTCATCGCGCAGCACGATCTTTCCGGACGGCGAATGCTGGGCGTTCACGTCGGTTCAGGCGGTACGAAAAATCTCGCGCTCCGGCGCTGGCCGCTGGAAAATTTTGCGGAGTTGATTCGACAACTGACCTGCGCCCATCCCGATCCGTCGGTGCTGTTGTTCGGCGGGCCGGAGGAGGAAGCCGACCACGCGCGCTTGCAGGCTGGGGCGGACCTAAACAGGTTTTGCAACCGCACACGCAAAACCTCCGTCAAGCCGCGGCTCTGTTGAAACATTGCTCGGTTTTCTTGAGCGTGGACACGGCGTTGATGCACCTGGCTGCTGCGATGCAAGTGCGGCACCAGATTGTCATTGAAACGCCGACTTGGAACAAACCCATCGAGCCTTACGGCAATCCGTTTGTTCTCGTCAAAAATTCCGCCGTCGCCGGGCGCAATCTGTATTTTTATCGTTACGACGGGCACGGCATCAAAGGCACCGACGAAGAGCTTCGGTGTTGTATGGCCGCAGTTCGTGTTGAAAGCGTTTTTGAAGCAGTGCATCAGGCACTGGTGGGCGGAAACTGAGACAGTCCACCAAACGCGTACTGTCCACATGAACGCTCCCGGTCAGGTGTAAAACTGTCATTGCTGTTCTGTCTTGGAACAGGACGAGGACGGTTCGTTTAAAGACACAATAAGACAGAACTTCCAAGCCTCAAGCACCGCGCTAAGTTCTTCATTGTCATCAAGTATTGCATTTCCACCTTTCGATTTGCCGCCAACCGGCCTCAGTCGGGGGTAAAGTGGAGATATCCATAGGCGACTTTACACGACACCGCACCACGTAAATTACCCCTTCCACTATCACACCGTTGGAACGTGGTTTGCTAAACGCACCGTGTTGTAGGCCGTTTTCGTTCGGAGTGAGGTGTAGTCGCTTGTTCTACATCCAAACATCGAGACGGCTTTTTAGCAAAGACGTACCCCGCGGAAGAATTGTTATCAAAAGGCAGTATGATGTGCGGAAGAAACAACGGGAAACCTTTCATGCCGGCGCTGGCGCTGGCCGGGCATACTCCTTACGCCGAGACTTTTTGCAAATGCCCCACCGTTTCAGAGCGAGATATGAATCCGACAAAACAAACGCATTGGAAGAGTCAACTTTTCGTCGTTGCTGGCGTCAGCCTGTTTTGCCTCGCCGCGACGAGAGGCCTGGCTCAAAATGCCGGCGATTTCATCTCCAAGGCCACCGGCAACTGGAACAGCACCAACACTTGGTCAACTTGGAACGGTACTGCCTGGGTAAACTCCACCACCATTCCCAGTGGCGGAGCCGGCACCAACATCACCATTCAGAGCGGCTACACGGTGACAAACAATGTGGCTGTGAGCCTGCTTGGCACGCTCATCCTTACCAACGGTACACTACGCTTTTCCGGCAGCGGGGCGATCACGGTCGGCTCGGGCGGTATTTTGCGGAATTCGGGTACCATCACAAGCAACACTGCTAGTGGACTGATTTTCAACTCCGGTGCGACGTACCAACACAATTTCACGACCACCGACACCAATATCCCGACTGCGACTTGGAATACCGGCTCGACCTGCGCCATCGTTGGTTACACCAGCTATTCAGGCAATCCGGTTGGCGGGTATTCCCAGTCATTCGCGAATTTCACATGGAATTGTCCCAATCAAAATACCAGTGGAACATATAACTACATCAGTTTGGCTGGGGCTTTGACCAATGTGACAGGCAATTTTACTGTGACAAGTACAGGCTCTGCTGAACTGAGACTCGGGAATACCGGACCTGGCACCCTGACAATTGGGGGGAACTTTTCTCAGACTGGCGGCATCCTCCGTATGTCTTATGGCACCAACCGTATAATCAATGTGACGAGTAATTTTTCCCTAAGTGGCGGTACGCTTGATATGGATGCCACGAATGACACTGTCACCCTGAATGTGGCAGGCAACTTCAGCCAGACGGGAGGTCAGATCACGGAAACCGGCTCGGGCGATACCACAACCATTGTTTTCGACGGAACTGGTCATCAGACGTACACCTCGGGCGGTACCGTCACCAATACGATCAATTTCACCGTCAACAGCGGCGCTACATTGATGTTGGGAACGAATCTTCTGGGCAATGGTAGCAGCGGCACTTTTACGCTCTCTTCAGGGGGCACACTTGGAATAGGTGATCTTTCGGGCATCACGACTTCAGGAGCGAGCGGCAACATTCGTATCACAGGCACACGCACTTACAGCCAGGGTGCCAGTTACATTTACTCTGGCACTGGCAGCCAGGCGACGGGCAACGGCCTGCCGTCCTCCGTCAACTCGCTGACCGATAGCAACACGGGTGGCACACTTACGATGACCCGGGCCACCGCGACAACTGTCACCAACTTCGTAATCGCCACGGGTGCCAACGTCAGTCTGGCCGCCGGTGTCACTGATCCGGTTACCGCTCTCACCTTGGGTGGCGTCATCCAAACTTCTGGGACTTGGGGTTCGACCAGTTCTGCCGCAACTCACACGAACAACACTTACTTCGCTGCGACGACCGGTATGCTGAACGTCTCTACCGGCGGTACGGCTACTACGACAACGGTAGCTACCTCCGGCACGCCATCCACCTATGGCAATGCGGTTACATTCACGGCGACTGTCACGCCGAATACAGTCGTCAACGGGACAACTGTCAATTTCTTCGATGGCGCAACATTGCTAGGCAGTGGCACAATCGCTGGGACAACGACAAAGACGGCAACTTACACCACGACAGCAACGCAGCTTTCCGCCGGTTCGCACGCCAATATCACGGCAACGTTTGTTGGGGATTCTACTTTTCTTGCCAGCACCTCTACAGCCATCACGCAGACGGTGAACAAGGCAACCGTCACGATCACGTCGGGGTTGAGTGCGAACAACAAGACTTACGACGGCAGCACGTCGGCGACGATCAGCTCGAACAGTGTCGCGCTCAGCGGGGTGCTGGCCGGGGACAGCGGGAACGTGAGTTTGAGCACCAACGGGTACGCGGCGAATTTCAACACGGCGACAGTGGGCAGCGGGAAGAGCGTGACGGTGAGTGGCCTGAGTTTGAGTGGCAGCGCGTCGGGCAATTACAGTCTGACGCAACCGGGTGGCCTGAGTGCGAACATCACGGTGGCGACGGTGACGATCACGTCGGGGTTGAGTGCGAACAACAAGACTTACGACGGCAGCACGTCGGCGACGATCAGCTCGAACAGTGTCGCGCTCAGCGGGGTGCTGGCGGGGGACAGCGGGAACGTGAGTTTGAGCACCAACGGGTACACGGCGACTTTCAACACGGCGACGGTGGGCAGCGGGAAGAGCGTGACGGTGAGTGGCCTGAGTTTGAGTGGCAGCGCGTCGGGCAATTACAGTCTGACGCAACCGGGTGGCCTGAGTGCGAACATCACGGTGGCGACGGTGACGATCACGTCGGGGTTGAGTGCGAACAACAAGACTTACGACGGCAGCACGTCGGCGACGATCAGCTCGAACAGTGTCGCGCTCAGCGGGGTGCTGGCGGGCGACAGCGGGAACGTGAGTTTGAGCACCAACGGGTACGTGGCGACTTTCAACACGGCGACGGTGGGCAGCGGGAAGAGCGTGACGGTGAGTGGCCTGAGTTTGAGTGGCAGCGCGTCGGGCAATTACAGTCTGACGCAACCGGGTGGCCTGAGTGCGAACATCACGGTGGCGACGGTGACGGTATCCTCTGGCTTGAGTGCGAACAACAAGACTTACGACGGCAGCACGTCGGCGACGATCAGCTCGAACAGTGTCGCGCTCAGCGGGGTGCTGGCGGGCGACAGCGGGAACGTGAGTTTGAGCACCAACGGGTACGTGGCGAGCTTTGCCAGTGCGAGTGTGGGCACTGGGAAGAGCGTGACGGTGAGTGGCCTGAGTTTGAGTGGCAGCGCGTCGGGCAATTACAGTCTGACGCAACCGGGTGGCCTGAGTGCGAACATCACGGTGGCGACGGTGACGATCACGTCGGGGTTGAGCGCGAACAACAAGACTTACGACGGCAGCACGTCGGCGACGATCAGCTCGAACAGTGTCGCGCTCAGCGGGGTGCTGGCGGGGGACAGCGGGAACGTGAGTTTGAGCACCAACGGGTACACGGCGACTTTCAACACGGCGACGGTGGGCAGCGGGAAGAGCGTGACGGTGAGTGGCCTGAGTTTGAGTGGCAGCGCGTCGGGCAATTACAGTCTGACGCAACCGGGTGGCCTGAGTGCGAACATCACGGTGGCGACGGTGACGATCACGTCGGGGTTGAGCGCGAACAACAAGACTTACGACGGCAGCACGTCGGCGACGATCAGCTCGAACAGTGTCGCGCTCAGCGGGGTGCTGGCGGGGGACAGCGGGAACGTGAGTTTGAGCACCAACGGGTACACGGCGACTTTCAACACGGCGACGGTGGGCAGCGGGAAGAGCGTGACGGTGAGTGGCCTGAGTTTGAGTGGCAGCGCGTCGGGCAATTACAGTCTGACGCAACCGGGTGGCCTGAGTGCGAACATCACGGTGGCGACGGTGACGATCACGTCGGGGTTGAGTGCGAACAACAAGACTTACGACGGCAGCACGTCGGCGACGATCAGCTTGAACAGCGTCGCGCTCAGCGGGGTGCTGGCGGGGGACAGCGGGAACGTGAGTTTGAGCACCAACGGGTACGTGGCGACTTTCAACACGGCGACGGTGGGCAGCGGGAAGAGCGTGACGGTGAGTGGCTTGAGTCTGAGCGGCAGCGCGGCGGGCAACACAGTCTGACGCAACCGGGTGGACTGAGTGCGAACATCACGGTGGCGGCGGTGACGATCACGTCGGGGATGAGCGCGAACAACAAGGTTTATGACGGCGGCACGACGGCGACGATCAGCTCGAACAGCGTGGCGTTGAGCGGGGTGCTGGCGGGCGATAGCGGGAACGTGAGTTTGAGCACCAACGGATACACGGCGACTTTCGACACGGCGAGCGGTCGGTACGAGCAAGAGCGTGACGGTGAGTGGCTTGAGTCTGAGTGGAGCAAGCGTCGGGCAACTACAATCTGACGCAACCGGCTGGACTGAGTGCGAACATCACTGTGGCGACAGTCGACGATCACGTCGCGGCTATGAGTGCGAACAACAAGACGTACGACGGCAGCACGTCGGCGACGATCAGCTCGAACAGTGTCGCGCTCAGCGGGGTGACTGGCGGGGGACAGCGGGCAACGTGAGTTGGAGCGACGCACACGGGTACGCGGGGACTTAGCCAGCGACACCTGGAGCTTCACGGGCGCGGCCAACTAGACGACATCGGCGCGACGACCATCAGCGATACCATCGGAAGGCCTAGGACGGTCGCAGTCGCGCCGTACAGCGTGACGTATGACGGGGCGGCGCACACGGCGACGGTGACCTCGATCACGGGCGTGAACAGGAGCACGGTGGCGACGGTGACGATCACCTCCGGCTTGAGCGCGAACAACAAGGTGTATGACGGCAGCACGACCGCGACGATCAGCTCGAACAGCGTGGTGTTAAGCGGGGTGGTGGCGGGAGATAGTGCGAATGTGAGTTTGAGCACCAACGGTTACACGGCGAATTTCGCCACGGCGAGTGTGGGCAACGGGAAGAGAGTGTCACGTCAGTGGACTGAGTTTGAGCGGGGGTGCGTCGGGCAACTACAGTCTGACGCAACCCAGCTGAGCGCCAATATCACGGTGGCGACGGTGACGATCACTTCCGGACTGAGTGCGAACAACAAGGTGTATGACGGGAGACGGTGGCGACGATCAGCTCGAACAACGTGGTGTTGAGCGGGGTGGTGGCTGGAGATAGTGCGAATGTGAGTTTGAACACCAACGGTTACACGGCGACTTTCGCCACGGCGAGTGTGGGAACGGGCAAGAGTGTGACGGTGAGCGGACTGAGTTTGAGCGGGAGTGCATCGGGCAACTACAGTCTGACGCAACCCGCCGGACTGACGGCCAACATCAGTGTGGCGTCGGTGACGATCACCTCTGGACTGAGCGCGAACAACAAGATGTACGATGGCAGCACGACCGCGACGATCAGCTCGAACAAGGTGGTGTTGAGCGGGGTGACTGGCGGGCGACAGCGGAACGTAAGTTTGAGCACCAACGGATACACGGCGACTTTCGACACGGCGACGGTGGGCAGCGGGAAGAGCGTGACGGTCAGTGGCCTGAGTTTGAGCGGCAGTGCGTCGGGCAATTACAGTCTGACGCAACCGGGTGGCCTGAGCGCGAATATCACGGTGGCGACGGTCACGTCACCTCGGGGTTGAGTGCGAACAACAAGACGTATGACGGCAGCACGTACGGCGACGATCAGCTCGAACAGTGTGGTGTTCAGCGGGGTGCTGGCCGGGGACAGTGGGAACGTGAGTTTGAACACCAACGGGTACACGGCGAATTTCGCCACGGCGAGAGTGGGCAGCGGGAAGAGCGTCACGGTGAGCGGCTTGAGTTTGAGTGGCAGCGCGTCGGGCAATCACAGTCTGACGCAACCGGGTGGCCTGAGCGCCAATATCACGGTGGCGACGGTGACGATCACGTCCGGGTTGAGTGCGAACAACAAGATTTACGACGGCAGCACGTCGGCGACGATCAGCTCGAACAACGTCGCGTTCAGCGGGGTGGTGGCGGGAGATAGTGCGAATGTGAGTTTGAGCACCAACGGGTACACGGCGAATTTCGACACGGCGACGGTGGGCACGGGAAGAGCGTGACGGTCAGTGGACTGAGTTTGAGCGGCAGTGCGGCGGGCAATTACAGTCTGACGCAACCGGGTGGCTGAGCGCGAACATCACGGTGGCGACGGTGACGATCACGTCGGGGTTGAGCGCGAACAACAAGACTTACGACGGCAGCACGTCCGCGACGATCAGCTCGAACAGTGTCGCGCTCAGCGGGGTGGTGGCGGGGGATAGTGCGAATGTGAGTTTGAGCACCAACGGGTACACGGCGACTTTCAACACGGCGACTGTGGGCAGCGGGAAGAGTGTCACTGTCAGTGGACTGAGTCTGAGCGGGAGCGCGTCGGGCAATTACAGTCTGACGCAACCGGTGGCCTGAGTGCGAACATCACGGTGGCGACGGTGACGATCACGTCGGGGTTGAGTGCGAACAACAAGACTTACGACGGCAGCACGTCGGCGACGATCAGCTCGAACAGTGTCGCGCTCAGCGGGGTGCTGGCGGGCGACAGCGGGAACGTGAGTTTGAGCACCAACGGGTACGTGGCGACTTTCAACACGGCGACGGTGGGCAGCGGGAAGAGCGTGACGGTGAGTGGCCTGAGTTTGAGTGGCAGCGCGTCGGGCAATTACAGTCTGACGCAACCGGGTGGCCTGAGTGCGAACATCACGGTGGCGACGGTGACGGTATCCTCTGGCTTGAGTGCGAACAACAAGACTTACGACGGCAGCACGTCGGCGACGATCAGCTCGAACAGTGTCGCGCTCAGCGGGGTGCTGGCCGGGGACAGCGGGAACGTGAGTTTGAGCACCAACGGGTACGCGGCGAGCTTTGCCAGTGCGAGTGTGGGCACTGGGAAGAGCGTGACGGTGAGTGGCCTGAGTTTGAGTGGCAGCGCGTCGGGCAATTACAGTCTGACGCAACCGGGTGGCCTGAGTGCGAACATCACGGTGGCGACGGTGACGGTATCCTCTGGCTTGAGTGCGAACAACAAGACTTACGACGGCAGCACGTCGGCGACGATCAGCTCGAACAGTGTCGCGCTCAGCGGAGTGCTGGCGGGCGACAGCGGGAACGTGAGTTTGAGCACCAACGGGTACGTGGCGAACTTCAACAACGCGACAGTGGGCAGCGGGAAGAGCGTGACAGTGAGTGGCCTGAGTTTGAGTGGCAGTGCGTCGGGCAATTACAGTCTGACGCAACCGGGTGGCCTGAGTGCGAACATCACGGGCAAGGGATTGACGATTACTGCCAATAACGACAGCAAAACTTACGGCCAGACCAAGACCTTTGCTGGGACGGAATTCACCTCCAGCGGTTTGGTGAACAGCGATGCGGTCACCAGTGTGACGCTAACCAGCAGTGGTGCGGCGGCGAGCGCGCCGGTGAGCGGTTCGCCCTATAGCATCGTTCCCAGTGCCGCTGTCGCACCGGCCTGAATAACTACACGATTACCTATGTGAGCGGCACGCTGACAGTGAACAAGGCGATGCTGACGATCACGGCAAACGACGTCAGCAAGAGCTACGGCCAGACCAAGACCTTTGCCGGGACCGAATTCACCTCCAGCGGTTTGGTGAACAGCGACACGGTCGGCAGCGTGACGTTGAGCAGCAGTGGCGCGGCGGCGACAGTGCCGCCCGGCGACTATGACATTGTGCCTAGTAATGCAGTGGGCACGGGACTGGCCAATTACACAATCAGTTATGCCAACGGCACGCTGACGGTGACCCCGGCGACGGTGACGGTGACGGCGAACGATACCAACCGGGTTTACGGCGCGGCCAATCCGGCGTTCACGGTTTTCTACACTGGCTTTGTAAACGGTGAAGACACCAACGTGCTGAGCGGTGCGCCGCTCGTGAGCTGCAACGCTGACACCAACAGTCCGGTGGCCGGCGGTCCTTACCCGATTGCGATCAGCCAGGGCACGTTGAGCGCGGGCAATTACGATTTTGCGTTTGTAGCCGGGCAGTTGACCATCACCAAGGCTGCCCTGATGGTGACAGCGGATAATAAGACCATGGACTATGGCACTCCCGTACCGACGCTGACGGCCACTTACTCCGGGTTTGTCAACGGCGAGGATACCAATGTCTTGAACGGCAGCCCGGATTTGAGCACCACGGCTACAACCAACAGTCCCGTGTCGGGAAATCCCTACCTGATCACAATCAGCCAAGGCTCATTGAACAGTGGCAATTACGATTTCATCTTTGTCAACGGCATTCTCATCTTGAAGCCGGCCGGGTCATGGTTGTTCGATGATTTCTTACGTCCAACGGATCCGGGCTCGTTGTCGCCTTGGATACTGGAAGCCGGGAGTGGATCGATCACTGGAGGCGTGTTGGAGGGAAGCAGTTCGCCCAACAGTTACGGGTATGTTTATATTGCAACAAATTGGGACGACTTTTCAGTGGAAGGCCGGATTCAATTTCCCGAAGGCGCTTGGGTGGAGGGCTGGGCGGACGCCTGGACCCGACGACGGGGGCGCGTTATGCCGCTTGGATTTATCCCGCAAGTGCGGCCGGTGGATCCGATGTTTTGGAGTTGCTCCAGTTTGCTGATTGGTCGTCTTGGACGCTGTTGGGCGAAGTCAGCGTGGCCGATGTCGGCACGAACTGGCACACATTGGAGTTGGCGTTCCAAGGGACCAACATATCTGTCTTCTACGATACCAATCTCGTGATCCAGGCGACGGATACGAACTATTCCAGTGGCGGGATCAGCGCCGAAATGTGGACCTCCGACTCCTCGTACATGATGAATGTGGACGACGTCGTGGTGCAACCCATTCCACCGACCATTTTGAGCCAACCTCTCAGCCAGCGTGTCAACCTCGGTTCGCCTGTCACCTTCACCGTTTCCGCCTATGCCACGCCGCCGCTCGCGTATCAATGGCAACTGAATTCCACCAACATCGCTGGCGCAACGAATGCAACTCTGAGCATCACCAGCGCACACGACAGCGACGCGGGCATTTACACGGTCATCGTGACCAGCGCCAGCGGTTTGACCACCAACTCAAGCGCGACGCTGACAATCAACCATTCGCCAATTCTCACACCGATTGCAGATCAAACCATCATTGAACAAGGCACACTGACAGTCGCCACTTCCGCGAGCGACGAGGATGGCGGTCCGCTGACTTACACACTCATGGCTGCCCCATCCGGCGCGAGCATTGACACCAACGGTGTAATCACCTGGACGCCGACGAAAGCGCAAGGACCGAGCACCAACACATTCACTGTGCAGGTGAGTGATGACGGCTCGCCCGCGTTGACCGACAGCACGAGCTTCACAGTCGCGGTCAATGGCTTGGTGCTCACTGTGCCCGCCACCCAGTCATTCAATGAATTGGCGACGTTAACCGTCACGGCCACTGCCATCGACAGCGAAAATCCTACCAGCCATCTGACGTTCAGTCTGGTGTCTGCGCCGAGCGGCATGACGATTGATCCGAACACCGGTGTGATCACCTGGACGCCAACCGAAGCGCAAGGTCCGGGCATGTGGGTTGTCACCGTGCGGGTCGTTGACGCTGGCGCGCCACCATTAAGCGACACCGAGAGGTTCACGGTCATCGTCCGCGAAGTGAATTTGCCGCCGACGCTGACCGTGCCGGCGGATCAAACATTGCCGGTGGGTCTCAGTTTGTGTGTGACAAACACAGCGTCCGACCCGGACATTCCGGCGAATACGCTGAGGTTCGATCTGGTGTCCGCGCCGAGCGGCATGACGATCAATCCGACCAACGGTGTTGTTACCTGGACGCCGTCGCCCAGCCAGCGCCCCAGCACCAATATCGTGACTGTGCAGGTTGCCGACAATGGCATACCACCATTGAGCGACGCGAAGAGCTTTGTGGTTATCGCGGCTGGGCTGTTGTTAGACACGAATCCGCCTGTGGTGAGCATTAAGTCCCCTGCGGCCAACGCCCGTATCAACAGCGCCACTACGACAATATCCGGCATCGCCAAGGACAACAAACAGGTGGCCCAAGTGCTTTACAGTCTTAACAGCGGACCGTTTGTGCAAGCCGTCGGCACGACGAATTGGTCCGCAGTCGTCACGTTGCAGGCGGGGACGAACACGGTTGCAGTCAAGAGCGTGGACTCATCCGGCAACCAATCGGCACTCGTCACGCGGAATTTCTTCTGTGTCGTAACCTGGCCGTTGACAATCACAATTTACGGCAGCGGCAGTGTGACGCCAGCTTTGAACGGGACCACTCTTGAAATTGGTAAGACTTACAAACTCACGCCAATTCCGGCCACGGACAATGTGTTTGTCAACTGGAGCGGTGATGTTTCCGGGCACCAATCTTACGTTGTCGTTCCTCATGCAAACCAACATGGTGATCGTCGCGAATTTTGCAACGAACCAGTTTGTGGCCGCATCGGGGGCTTACAACGGTTTGTTCAGTGCGGCGGGCGGCGTCACACATGAGAGTGCCGGATTCTTCACGTTGAAAGTGACCAAGAAGCGGTCGTTCAGCGGCAAGGTTTCCGTGGGTGGCGGCACGTATTCATAGCAGCCTTCAACACCGATGGCAGCGTGTGCAAAACCATTACCCGAAATGGCAAAAGCCCGATCACGATGGCGTTGCAGTTGACCTTGCCAATGGCTCAGACCAGATCGCCGGAACGGTCAGTAACGAGACGTGGTCTGCCGACCTGCTGGGCGACCGGGCCACATTCGACGCCACGACGAACCCCGCGACACAGTTTGCGGGGCAATATACATGATTGTTCCGGGCAACAATAATTCGGCTGTGGCACCGGCTGGAAATGGCTACGGGCTGACCACCGTCGGCGCCAACGGGGTGGTCAAGCTCGCCGGCGCCTACGGCGATGGCGCGTCCATCAAGCAAACCGTTACCGATTTCCAAAAACGGTTACTGGCCGCTTTACGTGCCGCTCTACAGCGCGCCCTTTGTTTACACGAATGGATTCGCCGTGGTGACGGGCAAACAATATTACGGCTCGCTTATCGGCTGGGTTTTGTTCGGGACCAACGGTTCGTCCGCGTTAAACGGGACACTGGTCTGTTCCAAGGGCGCTGTGCCGGGCCAGATTTATTATCCCAACGGTTTCACCAATGTGTCGGACTTGCAAGGATCGAGTTACGTACCGCCGGTTGTCGGCCAACCCGCTCTTGAGATTGCCGGCCGACCCGCTCTTACCTCGGCCAGCGTTTCCGTGGTGCTTGATGGGGGCAACCTAGCTGCACCGCTAGGCGTAAACGCAATTCTCACCACGAACAACACCTTTGTTGTGCAGCAACCCAACCCGTGCAAGGTCAAACTGCAGTTGGTGACCAAGACCGGTCTGCTGAAAGGCACTTTTGTCAACCAGGCCAACAGCAACAAGGTCACGAACATCAACGGTGCCGTTCTGCAAAATGTAAACGCTGCGAGCGGTCTCTTCCTGGGTCCCAGCGAAAGTGGCTCGGTCAGTCTTCAAGTGAATTAAAACAACTGGTGTGCCGGCACGTAATTGGGATTGCGCAACGTTGCGTTCCGACAATAATGCCATAAGTTGATTTCTAAACTACAGATGTATTTTTCATGAACGATTGGAACATCCAATCCCGTGCACACGCCTGCCAGGCGTGCGGCAAACCCTTTGCCAACCAAAAGCCGTATCATACGCTGCTCTTCGACGAGAGACAGGCGTTCCGGCGGCTTGATGTATGCCAAGATTGCTGGCGAACACAATTCAACGCCAACGCCCGTCAACGTGAAGGTTTCCTCTCCTGCTGGCAGGGCATTTACGAAGCTCCACCGCCGCCCACGGACCCGATTCACAAGGAGACCGCCGAAACGATGCTCCGAAAACTCATCGAATTAAATGACCCGCGTTATATTCCCGCCGCATTCATTCTTGCCGTCATGCTCGAACGCAAGCGCGCGCTCAAAGTCAAGGAACAGTTCGCCCGCGACGGCAAACGCGTGCTCATTTACGAACATCCCAAAACCGGCGATGTCCTCACGATCACCGATCCTGCACTGCGTTTGGACCAGCTTGAACAAGTCCAGTACAGACGTGGCTGCGCTGCTTGAACACGGCCTGAACCCGCCGCCCGCGCAGCAATCTCCTCCGATTGCCGCCGTCCCGATCAGCGAAACCGCCGTTCCGCCGCAATCCATCGGACAATCCCTGTTGAATTGATTCAAACCGCGCGCGCTCGTGTCTGAATACGCCTTCCTCCAAACCCGGCTTGGATACACGTTTCGCGACGAAGCGTTGCTGCGACTGGCGTTGACGCATCCGTCCGTGACGCATGAGCAGGGCGGGCTGGTGGAGCACAACCAGCGTTTGGAATTCTTGGGCGATGCTGTGTACTGCAGTTGGTGCTGACCCGCGAGCTTTACGAACAATTTTCGGAGTTCGACGAGGGCCCGCTCACAAAGGCCCGCGCCAAACTTGTCAATCGTCGGACCCTTGCCGGTACATGGCCGCGCACTGGGGCTTGGTGAACATTTGATCTTGGGCCGCGGCGAGGAAATGCACGGAGGGCGGGAACGTCCGTCCACGCTGGCCGATGCGTTTGAAGCGGTGCTGGGGGCGATTTTTCTCGACGGCGGATTCGACACCGCGCGTGACTTCGTGCTGTGTGAATTTCGGAAAGCGCTGGCCGATTTGACCATCACTCCGATTCTCGACAACCCGAAGGGTGAGTTGCAGGAACTGCTTCAGGCCCAGTCCACCGAAGCGCCACAATATCAGCTCGTCTCGGTGACCGGCCCGGACCACGACCGCATGTTCGAGTGCACCGTGCACCATGGCGGCGTCGAATTGGCGCGCGGCTTGGGCAAAAGCAAAAAGGCCGCTGAAACCGAGGCCGCCCTTGCCGCATTGAAAAAACTCCGTGAAGTGCCACAGCCGCAGCCGAGCGCCGAAACGCCTGTCGCAGCAAAGGAAGAATGAGTCCCGCACGCACTTTGCAATAAAAAGTGCTGTTCATCGCAGCCGTCTTTGGCGCACAAATAGGGTCATGCCAATGCCAGCAGCCCTGCTTCAACTGACCGACGTGACCAAGCGCTACGATTCGTTCGATGGCGCGAACCCGGTGTCGGTGCTCAACGGAATCTCATTTGCCATCTTGCGCGGCGGAACGCTCGCCATCGTCGGCCCGTCCGGTTCGGGCAAGAGCACGTTGCTCCAAATCATCGGCACACTGGATCGTCCCACCAGCGGCGAGATTTTGTTGAATGGTCGAAACTTAAACCAGATCGACGATTTCCAACTTGCTGCTGTGCGCAATTGCCAGATCGGATTTGTTTTTCAGTCGCACTATCTTCTTCCGCAATGTTCCGTTTTGGAAAATATCCTCGTGCCGACACTGGCCCGATCGAAATCCGAAAACCGAAAATCGAAATCACAAATGGATCAGAATTTGCTCAGACCGGCTTCTACTGAGTTGCCTGCTGCCCGCGCGGAACGCCTGCTCAAACGCGTCGGACTTGGTGACCGTTTGCATCACCGCCCGGGCCAGCTTTCCGGCGGCGAATGTCAGCGCGTCGCGGTCGTCCGCGCGCTCATCAACCAGCCGCAACTTTTGCTCGCCGACGAACCTACCGGCGCGCTTGACCACGCCTCCGCAACCGCTTTGGGCCAGCTTTTGATCGAGTTGAATCGTGAGGAAGGCGTGACGCTTATCGTCGTGACGCACGCGCTGGAATTGGCAAACCGAATGGAGCGTGTGATGGAACTCACGGATGGCAAACTGGTCGCCCGATGACCTTCTGGCAATTGATCCAACGAAGTCTGCGCTTTCACGCCCGGTCGCATCTGGGCGTAACGCTCGGCGCGGCGGTGGGCAGCGCGGCACTGGTCGGCGCGCTCGTCGTTGGTGATTCGGCGCGAGAGAGCTTGCGGGAAACAGCGCTGAACAAGATCGGGGAAATCCATCTTGCCTTGGACGCGCGCGATCATTTCTTCCGCCATGACCTTGCTGGTGAAATCCAGCGCGGTTTGTTGGATAAAAATTTGCCGGCGGTGACGGTTGTTCCCGCGATTCTCGTCAACGGCACGGCTTCAACCACCGACGGTTCGGCGCGAGCGAATCATCTGCAAGTGATCGGAGTGGAGAACGGCTTTTGGAAGTTGGCGCGAAGCAAACGCGGTTTGGGGGATATTCCGCGCGGCACCGTGATGTTAAACGATCTGTTGGCGCGGCAACTTGGCGCGCGAGTCGGCGACACCATTATCATCCGCATTCCAAAAGTCACAGCGTTGGCGCGCGATTTTGCGGTCTCTCCAAAATCGGATTCCACGATTGCGCTGCGGTTCGTTGTTCGTGACGTGATTTCTGACGCGGATTTGGGTGGCTTCACGCTTCAAACGAGCCAAATCACTTTGTTCAACGCCTTCGTTTCCATTGCGGACTTGCAAGACCGGCTGGACATGACGCAACGGGCAAACCTGATGTTAGTGGGCGGATATGTGCCCCGGCCCGAGTCCAATCATTATGATTCTTCTCTACGCGCTGGAACGTCGGAGCAACTGGGAAAATGGTGGCGACTGACGGACGCCCAAGTGGAATTGCGTTTGATGACGAACGAAAACATGATGCAATTGCAAACGTCGCGAGTGTTCCTCAGCCCGCCGGTTGTCCGTGCAGCGCTCGCCGCGGACACGAATGCCCATCCGATCTTCACTTATCTCGCAAACTTGCTCCGCGCTGGAACAAATTCCACTCCGTATTCAATAGTTGCCGCCGCTGGAGCGCCGTGGACGCCGGCGGACATGCGCGACGACGAAATCATCATCAGCCAATGGCTCGCGGACGATTTGCAGGTGAAGCCCGGTGACGAAATCGCGCTGACCTATTTCGATCCGGAATCCGGTGCACGCCTCACCGAGCGGACGAATGCCTTTCGCGTCCGTGCCATCGTGCCGATGGAAATGCCGTGGGCGGACCGCACGTTGATGCCGGATTTTCCGGGCATCGAAAAGGCCGGAGAGCACTCGCGATTGGGATGCGGGCTTTCCGCTCGTTCACAAAATCCGGCCCAAAGACGAAGACTATTGGGAAAAATATCGCGGTACGCCCAAGGCGTTCGTCACGCTCGCCGCCGGACAGAAGATGTGGGCGAACCGCTTCGGCAATCTGACGGCGATCCGGTTTCCGGTGCCGTTGGAGCCCGCTTCACGCCACAACAACTATGCATCCCACAAGCGGAACTTTGGCCGCGCTCGGAAAATAAAATCCTCGCCGACCTCAAGCCGGAGGAACTGGGCCTGCGCTTTGAGCCGGTACGCGAACAGGCGTTGAAGGCGGCGGAACAGTCGCAGGATTTCGGCCAACTGTTCCTCGGCTTCAGCCTCTTTCTCATCGCCGCGGCGTTGCTGTTGATGGCGATGCTGTTTCAGTTTGGACTCGAACAACGCACGGCCGAAATCGGCACATTGCTGGCGCTCGGTTTACGCCCAAACAAGTCCGCAGGCTTTTGCTCGGTGAAGGCGTGGCGTTGTCGCTGCTGGGTGGCGTCATCGGCGCGCTGGGCGGCATGGCCTACGCCCGGGCAATGTTGCATGGACTGACGACAATCTGGCGCGACGCAGTCGGCGCGTCTGCGTTGAGATTTCATGTCACGCCTCAGACGCTGGCCATCGGTTTGTTCGCCAGCGTTATCGTGAGCGCGGTGACGATCTGGCTGACGCTGCGTAAATTTGTCGGCGGCCGGCGCGGGAATTTCGCGGGGGAAGTTCGGAAGTGCGAAGTGCCGGGTTCGAAGTCGAGGCCGTTTGATTGGTGGTTGCGGCTGCTGGTTGGCGCGATTGGGCTGGTCGGTTGGACGTGCTGGCAAAAGGCGACACGGCGAATGCGGTGCGCTTTTTGGTGCGGGCGCGTTGGTGTTGATCGCCGGGTTGGGTTTTGTCAGCGCGTGGCTGGCGCGATTACAGGCCGGACGGATTGTCCCTAACCTGCGGCTCATTAAAAGGAGACGGCGGGCCGCCCGCTTTGACGCTTGGCTCGCTCGGCTTGCGCGGCTGCGCCCGGCGACGGAAACGCAGTCTGGCGACCGTTGCGATGCTGGCGTGCGGAAGTTTCCTCATCGTCTCCATCGGAGTGTTCCGGCTCGATGCGAATCGCGATGCGGCGAAACGCGAGTTCCGGCACGGGCGGTTTCGCGCTCATCGGCGAAACGACCATGCCGGTCGTGCAGGATTTGAATTCCAAAGCCGGGCGTGATTTTTTCGCTTTGAGCGAGCGCGATCTTGAAGGCGTAAACTTCGTGCCGTTCCGTATGCATGATGGCGACGAAGCGAGTTGCCTGAATTTCAATCGTGCGCAAAAACCGCGATTGCTGGGGGTGAAGCCGGAGCTTTTGGAGGGACGGTTCTCGTTTGCGAAGGGCAGCGGGATGGCGGTTACTCAAATCCGAAATCCGAAATCCGAAATCCGAAATTGAAATCCCCGCCATCGGCGACGCAAACTCCATCGAGTGGGCGCTGGGCAAAAAGATTGGCGACTCGATTGATTACACGGACGAGCGCGGGCAGCCATTCAAGGTGCGGCATCGTCGGCGCGGTGGCGAATTCGATTCTCCAAGGCAGCCTGATCATTGACGAAGCCGAATTCGTGAAACGGTTTCCGGGCGAAAGCGGCTACCGGATGTTGCTGATTGATGCTCCGACGAATCGCGTGCCGACGGTATCGGCAACGCTGTCGCGCGCGATGCAGGACGCCGGGCTGGAACTGACACCGGCGGCGCCGCGACTTGCGCAGTTCAACGCTGTGCAGAACACATATCTGGGCACGTTTCAGGTGCTCGGCGGACTCGGACTGCTGCTGGGCAGCGTGGGACTGGGCATCGTGGTGCTGCGAAATGTGCTCGAGCGTCGCGGCGAACTGGCCGTGCTTTTGGCGGTGGGTTTCCGAACGCCGACGTTACAGCAACTGCTGTTGATCGAGAACGGCGCGTTGCTCGCCCTCGGGCTGGGCATCGGAGTGATCGCGGCGGCGGTCGCGGTATTGCCGACACTGTTGTCACCGAACGTAGAATTGCCGTGTGCGCTCGTTGGCACTCACGCTCATGGCTGTGTTTGCAAACGGCGCGGTCTGGACGTGGGCGGCGACACGGCTGGCGTTGCGCGGGAATTTGCTTTTTGCGCTGCGGAACGAGTAAAACACGATGCGTCCCTCAAATCTTAGTTGGAGAATCCCAGGAGCGGCAACCCACCACAATCCGCACATAAGCCCGTCGCTGTCGTGAACTGAGCGCCGCAGCGCGGACAATAGGAGTGGCAAGTGTCGTCGGTCGGTGTCGGAGGTTTGCAAAGCTGATTTGGATCAATCCCGTTCTTTGTGAGGAAATTTTCCACGGCCTTTTGCAATACGGCGCGCGATAAACGATTCCGCGCTGCAAATCCCGGCAGCATCGCCCGGACATACCGGCAGTGCTGGATACCGAATATCAAGGAGAATCCGGCGTGCGAAATCACGGAATTGGATTGCCGGCAGGAACACTTTTGCGACAACCAGCGGATGAAAGGTCTCAACCAGCGGGCGGGATAGAATGTCATGCGCGCGCGCCGCGGTTAACGGCGACAGGAGAATTGTGAGCGTGTGAGTCAAGCGATCTTCATCGGCTGGCGGATAGAGTTCCTTGTGCGCGTGGTGAAAGAGCGTGGCGGTTGCACTCGTCAGCGCGAAAAGCCCAAGGAGCAATCCCAGCCAGGAAAGTTTGAAGCCGAAATACCAGATGATGGCGGGCGCGAAGATGAAAAGGCAGGCTACGATTGTGTTGGTCAAGATGCGGAGCGACTTCGTGACGCTCAGAAATTGTCGCCACCGACATTCGACGGCTTCAGTATCCAAGCTGTCGCGCGCCAGTGTGTCAATCGCGGCGGCACGCTGGCTGAGGTCGAGCTTGCGCAGTCGTTCGAGTTGACTGGCGAAGTGCGTTGCGAGCGTTGGTGACGCGAGCTTCAGCAAAATCTCGCCGTTGACGCGGACTTTTTTTCCGTCCGCGACGGCTTTGCGAATTTCGTTCAAGCGGATGAATCGGGCGGATTGGCCTGGTCGCCAGCCGGGATTGACGTTGGTTGAAACGTAGGCCAGCACAGCTTCGGGCGAGAGCGACAGCGGACATTGATTTGCCGTGAGTAGCGATCCAAGTGGCGGCAGAGGCGCAGCGAAGATGAATCCGCCTCTTTGATTGCCGGCCAGTGCGCCCGGATGCCGCGTCCGCCACTTCCGACCGAACGACGTCACAAATGCCACCGAACCGCGCGGCAACCAGCAGGCGCATTCCCAGGCGTAAAGCGCCGCCAGCACGAGAAACAGCAGTTGCACATCGCTCATGCGGCGCGAAGCAATTGACTAAACCCTGTTGGAATCATCCCGTTTGCCGAAGAATCGTGCGAAGAGTTTCTTGAAAAAAGTGACGACTGCGGCAAAACCCACGACCACAAGTTTCCATGCCTTTTTCAAAAACACGGCCAGCCATGCGAACATGCCGAGCTTGGCCGCGCCCACCGCCGCGCCACCGAGGACGAGTGCCGCCAGTCCGTACTGCGCGACTTTGTCGCCGGGTCGGTATTCAGCATAGTTTTGGCCCGAACCGAACTTGTAACCGGCGATCAAGTTTTTGAACGTGGGGAGCGTCGCGGGCAGGCTGTCCGGCCGGACGATCAACACGACTTCCATGACGCCTTTTCGGCCGAGCAGACGGGTGTTGTAATTGAGGATGGGCCGTCCGGCGCTGGTGGCGCGAATGGCCCATTCGAGGTTGTGCGTGACGTCGTCATATTTCGGAGGCTGCTCCCAGCCGACGATGATGAGCGGTGGATTGCCCATGCGTTCGCGCTCTTTGTTGGCGGCATCGGTCCCTTCTTTGATCGCGGCAAGCAGTTTGTCGGCATCGAGCTTGTCCTTTTCGGTGTCTTTTACGTAACCAATGTCGGAAAACTCGAAGATGACCGACCAATGCTCATTGGTGGGCGCAAGCAGGCCGAGCTCTTTGCCGGTGGTCGGTTCACCCGACGCCTTCATCAAATCGCGCGTGTTCTTGCCATCAATAAAGGCAAACCCGGCGGGAACTTCAATTTGCGCGACATCTCCAAGCTTGGCCGTGGCGGGGCCTTTGAGGACATCGAGTTTCGGTCGGGCCTTCTGCGCCTGTAACGGCAGAGCAGCCAGTGCCAGAACGACAATGGCGAGATTGAACGGATTCCGATTTATCATGGTGTCTTTCCGTATTGTTGCCGATGACGGACAAAGTTTGCGCAGCCAGTGGCTGCTGCTGGCGACTCTCATTTACTCCGCAGTCCCGCGCTTCGTCAAGATGAATGGTTTGATGAAGTTCATTCAGGCTTGCAGGCGAACCATTTTGTTGTTTAACGCGTCGCATTCCGTCAACAGACCGTGTTACCCGAAGCGCACTTGATGCCAATCGACAAACCAACTTCCCGGAATCCGTGGGCGTGGATTCCGACGCTCTATGTCGCGGAAGGGCTGCCTTACGCGCTGGTGATGACCGTGTCGGTCATTCTGTACAAAAACCTCGGCATCTCGAACACCGACATCGCGCTTTACACGAGCTGGCTGTATTTGCCCTGGGTCATCAAACCGCTTTGGAGTCCGGTGGTGGACATCCTCAAAACGCGGCGGTGGTGGATTTGGGTGATGCAATTAATCGTCGGCGCCGGATTGGCAGCCGTGGCCCTGACAATTCCTTCACCGTCATTCTTTCAGTGGACGCTGGCGTTCTTCTTTTTGCTGGCGTTCAGCTCAGCCACGCACGACATCGCGGCGGATGGGTATTACATGCTGGCGCTGCCGGAACGGGAGCAGTCGTATTTCGTCGGGGTCCGCAACACATTTTATCGTGTCGCCATGATTTGTGCGCAGGGCGGACTGGTTGTTCTCGCGGGAACGATTCAGCATCGCACCGGGAACGTGGCATTGGCGTGGTCGGCGGCATTTGGCGTGATGGCTGGATTGTTCATTGCCGTTGGTCTTTATCACCGTTTCATTTTGCCGCGTCCTGCGAGCGATCAGGCGGGAAGTGCGGAATCGTTGACGCGTTTCTTCAACGAATTTTTCGCCACGTTCCGGACGTTTTTCCACAAACCGAGGATCGTGGTGCTGCTGCTTTTTCTGCTCCTTTATCGGTTCGGCGAAGCACAACTGGTGAAAATGGTCGCACCGTTTTTACTGGACGCACGGGACAAAGGCGGGCTGGCGCTGACAACGGAACAGGTCGGCGTCGTTTACGGCACGGTCGGAGTGATTGCGTTGCTGCTCGGCGGGCTTTTGGGCGGTTTTGTTGCGTCACGGCAGGGGCTGAAGTTTTGGCTGTGGCCCATGGTGCTGGCAATTCATCTGCCGGATGCGGTTTTCATCTGGCTGGCTTATGTGCAGCCGGAAAGTCGGTGGGCGATTGGTACCGGTGTCGCTGTCGAGCAATTCGGTTACGGTTTCGGGTTCACCGCCTTCATGCTTTACATGATTTACATCGCGCGCGGCCCGCATCAGACGGCGCATTATGCCATTTGCACAGGATTTATGGCACTGGGCATGATGCTGCCCGGAATGTGGAGCGGCTGGTTGCAGGAAACCGTCGGCTACCAGCATTTCTTCTTGTGGGTCATCCTGGCGACCGTGCCAAGTTTTCTGGTGGTACTGTTAGTCCCGCTCGATCCGGAATTTGGGAAGAAGGGTTAATCTTCCTGGCCGGCGCGGTATTCGATTACTTTACGAACGATTATTGATTAAAACGACGAGGCTAGTTTTTCACAATCAGGACGCTGCAATGGGCATGGTCGCTGATGCGGTCGGCGGTGTCGCCTAGCAGTCGTCCCCACAACTCCGAATGGTCGCTGTGGCCCACGACGACGAGGTCGTAGCCGCCGTCTTTGGCGAAGGTCACGATGACTTTGGCGGCGTGACCGGCACGGCTTTCGCAGGCGATGGCGATGCCAAATCGTTTTGCCAACTCTTCGACTTCGCGTTTGCGCTCCGCGAAATAATCGGCGGCGGCTTCGGCTTCGCCCTCGGGTTCGCCGGGCAGGTCGGCGTGTTGGGGCAGGGGTTGGCGCACCCAGAGCGCCGTCAGTTGAGCGTTGTAATGTTTGGCGGCGACGGCGGCGCGTTCGAGCGCGGCCTTTCCGCCTTTTGAACCGTCATAACCGACCAGTATTTTTTGAAACATGGTTGCCTCACTTTCCAATGGGTTGGGTGGTGTTCGGTGGATTTGCCGTTGATTTTGCGCTGATAAAGCCGTCCCCACGCCACCATCGTCCGCCGGGATGGCTCGTAGAATCTCTGCGCGATGAACGTCGGCACGAGGGCGCTCAGGATGACGACCGTGACCAGGATCGAATACTGTTTTTGATCAATGATCTTGTTTTGCAGCCCGAACAGCGCCGAAATCGTGCCGAACGTCAGCCCGGTGGACATGAGCAGGGTGGTGTAATTGGCCTCGCGCGTGCGCATGAAGAACATCCGCGAGAGCGGCAGCACGCCGACGAATTTGGTGATGATTTTGAGCGCCAGCAAAACCGCGATGACGCCCAGCGCCGTCCAGAGCGCCGGCAGCGACACGAACGAGCCGGCGCGAATAAAGTAAAACGGCGTGAACACCGCGAAAGCGATGCTCCGCATCCGATGCACCAGCGTTTTGTCGCGCAGGAACACGCCGGCCACGACCAGGCCGATGAGATAAGCCGGCAGGACGGCTTCGCTTTTGGCGGTGGAGGCCAGTCCGCCCAGGAAGAACAGCACGAAGAAAATGAATTTGATTTCCGGTTCGCTCACGCGCGTTGCGCCCATGCGCACGACAATGAACTCGGTCCATTTGGGCATGAACCAGAGCATCACACACGTGACGATGACGAACACCAGCAGCCAGAGGTTGAAATTGGCGAAAATGAGACCCAGCGCCAGCACCGTGCCGAGGTCGTTGATGAAGCACGCCGCCAGGATCATCTTTCCCAGCGGCGGTTTCGCTCTGCCGCGTTTCAATCATCACGGCATAGACCACGGCCACGGAAGTCGTGGAGAGCGCGATCCCGGCGATTTGCGCCTGATGGATGGGCCAGCCGAGAACGAACTGCGCGAACAGCCACACGCCGGCGAACGGCAGGAGAAACGCCGCAACGCCGATGGCCATGCTCGCGCGAATATTGGCGCGCAGCGAAACCGGGTCAATCTCCGCCCCGGCCAGAAACGTCAGCACGCCGCTGCCCAGCATCGCCAGAAAATTGACCCAATCGGTCGTTTGCAGAATGTGCTGGCCGCCGGCGAAGTGAATGTTGCCGGCGGCGACGCCGACGACAATTTCGATCAATGCCACGGAAATGCCGACGCGGATGGAAATCAAACTGGCGATGAACGCCAGCCCCATCCAGATGGCTGCAATGAACCAGATGTTTTCCGTCATAAATTTTTCGTTCTCGTCTCGTGCGTCCTCGTTCGTTCGATTACGATTACGAGGACGAGGACGAGGACGATTTCTATTGCGCCGGCAAATCCGGGTCGGCGCGATAATCAATGACCTTCACCTTTTCGAGCGTGACGAGGCCGCCGCCCATCATTTCGTCGAGCACGGGCAGGAAGGCGTTGATTTTTTCCTCGCTGTCCACGATTTCGATGATCAGCGGCAGGTCCATGGAAAGCCGGAGGATTTTGGCCGTGTGCAGGTGGCTGGTCTTGCCGAAGCCCATCGGCCCGCGCAGGACGGTGGCGCCGGCCATGTGCATTTCGCGGGCCTTGAGGACGATGGCTTCGTAGAGCGGTTTGTGTTCCCAGCGGTCGCTTTCGCCGATGAAAATCCGGAGCAACATGGCGTCGTGAGGCAGGTGCATGATTTTATTTCATTTGGTTAAAATTATTGGCCAGCAGCCAGCCGAGCCACACGCCGGCCAGGCACAGGGCCACCGAAAGCAGGACATTGGCGCCCGCCCGCAACCATTCGCCTTCGTTGGCCAGGTTCAGCGTTTGGAGGCTGAACGAGGAAAAGGTGGTGTAACCGCCGCAGATGCCAATCATGAAAAACGTGCGGAACGCCGGTGACACCAGCCAGCGGCCTTCCGTTCCGGTGAGCGACGCGAAGAAGCCGATGATGAAGGAGCCGGTGATGTTGATGAGCATCGTGCCCCACGGAAAGGTTTCGCCGAAACGCGCCGAGACAAGGCCGTTGAGCCAGAAGCGGCCCACACTGCCGAACGCGCCGCCGATTGCCACCCAAAGATACATCAGCATAAAAATACTCCTGCCAACGACCGCTGATTCAACGGACATCGGTAGGAGTCATCAGCGCTGAATCAGGTTCAGGCGGTTTTCCCCGCAGCGGGGAGGGCAAACTCCATTGCCCACTTGCACAACATTACGGCCCCCGCCGCCCGACGCAAGCTTTGATATTAACAGGCGGAAAACTCGCCAACGACTCCACCGCCCAAAACCGGACCTGACTTTGATTATTCGCCGGACAATTTCAAGCGCGTTCCAATCTTCGTAATGGCTTCCAAGTCGGGATCTGCTGATCGCAGATTAAGAGTTGAGTCACTGCCTGCCATTGCTGTAAAAACACTGCAGCAATGGCTAAAAAGATTCTCGTGACCGGTTCATCCGGTTTGATTGGCTCGGAAGTTTGTTCGTTCTTTTCGGACAAGGATTTCGTTGTGCACGGCATTGACAATAACCAGCGCGCCGTTTTCTTCGGCCCGCAAGGCGACACCCGCTGGAATCAGACAACGTCTGCGCCGCAACGCTCAAGGAATTTCACCACCACGAACTGGACATCCGCGACCGCGCCGGCGTGCTTGCGCTCGTCAAACAACGTCAAGCCCGACCTCATCGTCCACACCGCGGCGCAGCCGTCGCACGACCGCGCCGCCGCCATTCCGTTCGACGATTTCGACACCAATGCCGTCGGCACGTTGAACCTGCTGGAGGCGGCCCGGCAGGCCTGCCCGGAATCGCCGTTCATCCACATGTCCACCAACAAGGTTTACGGCGACGCGCCGAACACGATTCCCGCTGAAGGAACTGGACGACGCGCTGGGATTACGCCGATCCCGGCCTACGCGCACGGCATTCCGGAGACGTTCACGATCGACCAGTCCAAGCATTCGCTGTTTGGCGCGTCGAAGGTGGCGGCGCGACATGATGGTGCAGGAATACGGCCGCTATTTCGACATGCCGACCTGCTGCCTGCGCGGCGGCTGCCTGACCGGGCCCGAATCATTCCGGCGTGGAGCTGCACGGTTTTCTGAGTTACCTCGTCAAATGCAACCTGCGAGGGCCGCGAATACAAGGTTTTCGGCTACAAAGGCAAACAGGTGCGCGACAACATCCACTCGCACGACGTGGCGCGCGTTCATGTTCGAGTTCTGCATCCGCGCCGCGCTGTGGCGAGGTTTACAACCTGGGCGGCGGCAAGGACAATTCCTGCTCCGATTCTCGAAGCGTTCGCGATGGCGGAGAAATTGACCGGCCAGACGACGAGATTACACGTACGTCGACCAGAACCGCATCGGCGACCACATCTGCTATTACAGCGACCTGCGCAAGATGCGCGAGCCACTATCCGGCATGGGACATCACCAAGACTCTGCGACAGATCATTCGAGGAAATCGCGGCCTCGTGGAGTCAACGACTGTGGTCGACAAACGCCGTCATAGCAGGCGCCGACCGCATCATGAAGATTCTGATCACCGGCGATTTGCGGATTTGTCGGCAGCACGCTGGCGCGAGCGACTTGTGCGAGCGCGCATCGCGGCTCGCAGATTTTCGGGTTCGACAACTTCATCCGCCCCGGCAGCGAAACGAACCGCGCCGGCACTCAAGCAGCTGCGGCGTGAAACTTTTTCACGGCGACATCCGCATCGCCAGCGATCTGGAAGCGCTGCCCGCCGTGGACTGGGTGATCGACGCCGCCGCGAATCCCAGCGTGCTGGCCGGCGTGGACGGCCAGACCAGCAGCCGCCAGCTGGTGGAGCACAATCTCTGGCGGCACGGTCAACATGCTGGAATACTGCAAGCGCGCACCGCGCGGGTTTGATGCTGCTCAGCACGAGCCGCGTGTATTCGATTCGCGCCGCTGGCCGCGCTGCCGGTGAAGCCGGTGAACGACGGCGTTTCGTCCCGTGCTGACGCGAGATCCGCCTGCCGGGCTTGACGCGCGGACGGCATCAGCGAAGACTTTTCCACCGCGCCGCCCGTTTCGCTCTACGGCGCACCAAGCTCGCCTCGGAGACGCTGGCGCTGGAATACGGCGCAGCTTTCGGCTTTCCGGTGTGGATCAACCGCTGCGGCGTGCTGGCCGGCGCAGGGCAGTTCGGCACGCGCCGACCAGGGCATCTTCTCCTACTGGATGCACGCTGACTGCGCGCAGCGTCCGCTGCAAATACATCGGCTTCGGCGGACACGGCCATCAGGTGCGCGACTGCCTGCATCCGCGCGATCTTGCTGCCGTTGCTGCGACAAGCAGATGCGCGAGCAGCGGCACAGGCAAGCCGCGCGTGCATCAACGTTGCGCGGCGGCGTCGACAGCGCCATGTCGCTGGCGCAGTTGAGCGAATGGTGCGCGCAGCGGTTCGGCCAGCACCCCGTCGCGAGCGACGCAGCGCCGCGGCCGTTCGACATTCCCTGGATGGTGCTGGATTCCGCGCTCGGCGGAGCGGCTTTGGACTGGCAGCCGCGAACGCCGACTGGCAAGATTCTCGACGAGATCGCCGACCACGCCGGAGCAGAATCCGCGAATGGCTGGAATTGTCCGCGCCGCGTCATGAGCGAGCCGACTCCAACGCCGCCAGACCTTTGACGTTGCTTTCCGTCGTGATTCCCGCGCGCGACGAGGAGGGCTGCATTGCCTCGACCGTGGAGCACCTGCACGTGGAGTTGCGCCTGCACAATGTGCCGCACGAGATCGTCGTGGTGGATGACGGCAGCACCGACGCGACCTGGGCAACTGCTTGCCGAGCTCAAGCGAACGAATTCCCGACCTTGCGCCCGATGCAAAACCCCGGCCTGCACGGCTTCGGCCGGGCCATCATCTGCGGACTGGACGCACATGCAAGGCGACGCGGTGGTGATCATGATGGCCGACGAATCGGACGACTGCCGCGACGTGGTGCGCTATTGGAAGCTGCTGAACAAGGGCTACGATTGCGTCTTCGGCAGCCGGTTCATCAAGGGCGGCGGGGTGATCGATTATCCGCGGCTCAAGCTGTGCGTGAACCGTCTGGCCAATCTTTTCTCCGGATGCTGTTTCAGCATCCGGCTCAACGACACCACCAACGCGTTCAAAGCGTATCGCCGAGAGGTGATTGACGGCTGCCGTCCGCTGATCGTCGCCGCATTTCAACCTGACGGTGGAACTTCCGTTGAAGGCGATCGTGCGCGGCTACACCTGGACGGTGATCCCGATCACCTGGCGCAATCGCCGCACCGGCGAGGCCAAACTGAAGATCAAGGAGATGGGCAGCCGCTACTTTTTCATCTGCCTGTACGTGTGGCTGGAAAAATATTTCAGCCGCGGCGATTATCGGAAGAAATAAACTTCGCCTTGTGTCTCAACTGGCGGTAAATTGATTCATGGTAAACCAATTCGTGCCCGCAAAATAAACCGTAGGCTGGCCGTTCATCGCGCTTTGAACTTGAATTTCTTCCAGCAAATGCAAACGCCGACAAAACAACTTGCTCCGGCCAGCCACAAGGAAAACGAACTTGGCTCAGGAACGGCTTGAAGGGTGAAATCCAAACGGTAACTGGCTACCGAGGTGAAAGATTGTTCATCGTGATTTTCTAGATATAGTTTGGTTGGTGGTGGTATAATACGCATAGTTGTTTATCCAGACAGTCAAGTTGGTCCCCGCCGAGGGATAATTGGTCCGCAACCGTTACAGTGTAAAGGTGCGGATTGGTCAGGTTCACACCCGCCGGCGCGCCGTTCATCGCGCTTTGAGCCGGAATTTCCTCCAGCAATGCAAGCCGACAAAACAACTTGCCCCAACCAGCCACAAGGAAAACGCGCTTGGCTCAGGAACGGCTTGAAGGACAAAATCCAACTCGTAACTGGCAATCGAAGTGACAGACTGAAAATCGTGATTTTCTATATCGATGCCGTAAACGCCAGAACCGAGGGAAGTCAATCCCCATTGAGCCAGCAGGTCCCCGCTCGACGGATTTGTCACAAAAGCCAACTGATTGGCATAGCTCGTGTCTCCAATCCAAGTCCATACATTGGGTTCGTTGACTTGAAGATTAACTGCAGTGACAACCCAACCGGCCGGAATCGTGATTGTGAAAAAATCGGGATAAATAGTCCAAACGGTTCCCGCCGGCACGACTTCAGTCGTGCCTATTACGGAATTGATACCGGGTTGAAGAGGGGAGAGCGATGTTGGATTACTTCCGTCGTTAGAAAGCGGACCATTAACCGATTCATTCCACAGAATTGTTCCCTGCCCGAATGCATTCGTTCCGAGAAAACCAATCAATAATAGTTCGATTACTTTCATTTTCATACTGGCTCCTTTCACCACAGGTTGAATTTTACTTTTAGATAGTTCGTGGCAACCGTATCGCGTTCGGCGGTCGTCAACTCCCGGTTGAAGATCATCAACTCCGAGATGTACCCACGGAAATAATCACTATCCTCCATACCCAAGCGAGGCCCGGGACTGAATCCCACCGAGTTGATGTTGTTTGTATAGTGTGTCGTATTGTTGAGTCGGCTGATCCAAGAATTGGTTTTGGACATCACATTGTAGAGGTGGGCATTGCTCAACGAAATGACAGGCTTACCGGTATCCAGGTAAAATGTGCCCCGCCCAAAATTTTCCCAAATGGGACCATTTGTGTAGGGATAACAACTGGGGAGTGAGCCATTGCCCATCAGCCATAAGCCCGAGCATTGATTGTTCGAGGTTGTGCCTAATGACTTGAGCACCACCAACACTTCGCCTTGGGTCCAACCGGTCGTAAATTGAGTCATGGTAAACCAATTCGTGCCCGCAAAATAAACCGCAGGCTGGCCGTTCATCGCGCTTTGATCCCAGACAGGTCGCAAAACCAGCGGGTCCTGGCTCTGAGAAACAATCGGCGTGTTGTTGTTGGTCGTCTGATCCACCCAGCAATTCATCGGATTACCGCCGACCCCGCTGTCCGCTTTCAGCCAGACCTTCAGCACATCAAGCGGGATGCCTGCACCGTTGGTCTGGGTCGTGGCATTGACCTCATCGGAATATGCCGACTCTCCGGCGTAATTGATCGCCTTAACCTGGTAGTGGTACCTGCGTTCCTGCCGCCAAATCCGAATCCAAATACGAGGTCGCATTTTGCAGCACTGTCACTGTGCCATAGCTGCCACCAGCCGTTCGACGTTGCAGGGTATAATTGACACCGGCGTTGGTCAGTTCCGCAGTCCAAGTCACCGAAATCTGGTTCGTGGAAACCGCTAAAGCCGTCATGCCCTTGGGCGTGGCAGGCGCATTGGTCGCAATGTTGTAGCGTTGGCTCAAGTACGCCCCCACCGCCATCCGCTCGTTTATTGTCAGGACGCGTGTATAGATTAGTACCTCCCCAATATGACCGGCAAAATAGTAATTATTCCCATCGCCCAATCGCACGGCGGGCGTAAATTGAACCGAGTTGTTATTCGCCGCAGCGTAGGGGATTCCATTAATGGAAGCACCCCAGTCGTTGGTCTTGGAGTACACATTGTAGATGTGCGGCTGCTCCAGCGACTGGGAGGCCGGTCCAGACCCTATTAAGCCGCTCGCGCCAAAAGAGTCCGAGATGGAACCGTCTGTGTTTGGATATAGGCTCGAAGTCCCACCGATTCGCCATAATCCTCGAGGCGTAGGCGGCGTGTTCGAATCCACATTCAAAGCCACGAACCCCTCAACTTGAACGGCGTTACTGAACATCCCATACGGAAGGCCCAACCAAGTTGAATTTGTACTTGGGAAATAGACGGCTGGTTTGCCACTGATACCGTTAGTAACGTACAAAGGCCGAGAGGAGTCCGACCCTTGGATGGCGTTATTGCCATTTCCACTTTGATCATCCCATTCGCTAACTTTGTTAGTGACTGATTTTCCGATTACATCCGCCTTCAACCATAAGAACAAATTAGGAATGAGATTCGGCGGCTGAGTGAGTTGGAAATTGTTCAGAATGTCATTTGCGTTCAACGGATAGTTGAACGTCTCCAAATCTTCAAACACGCCTTTGGCTTGATTGCTGCCGTCCGTGCCGCTGCCCACCGTGAAGCCGGTCTGCCGTTGCGCCAAGCCCGGCCATTGCAGCGTGCCTGTGTTCGTGGCCGCCAGCACGCCGTTGGTGTAGAGCGCAAACCCATTGGTCGTGAAAGTCAGCACCACCTGACACCACTGGTTCGACACCAGCGATACCGTCGCCGTCAGGTTCGTCGTCGCATTCATGTTGTTCGTCTGGCTCACAAAAATCAGGCTCGTTCCCTGCGCGTTGAAATACAGCGCCCACCATCCGTTCGTCACACTTGCCCCTTGGCTGCCCACTTCGATCAATTTTGCAGCAGTCCCTGGGCCACCCGCCCCTGATGTCCACTCCGGCTTGAACCAAAACCGCACAGTCCCGCTCCGCAAATTGATGTTGGCTGCCCCGCCGGATTCCACGTCTCGATACTTCAAAATTGCGCCGTTGGTGTTTACTTCCAAGGCCTTGGTAATCCAACCGTCCACAAGGTGCAGATTGGAAGTCACAAGAGGCGATTGACCACGAGTACCCAACCAGTTTGTGTCGTTGAAGCGGAAATAGCCCAACTGCAGAGGCGTGAAACTGCCGGCGTCCAGAGGGCCTGTGCCTTCAAGAAGTTCTTCATAATCCGAGCAACCATCGTAGTCGGTGTCTGTATCCAACCAACTCGTTTCGCCACTATCGGCCAGGCCGTTTCCATTGGCGTCTTCGATATAATCCGGAATGCCATCGCCGTCTGTGTCAATGGGAACGCCGTTTGTCACCGTCACGTAGTGGTAACCGATACTGACAGTGTTGGTGCCTTCAACAACCTGATTGGTCGTGACGGTATAGTGGTACAGGCCCACTTGGCCTGCCATCACATCTCCGGCATGGATTAAAAGACTGTTGGTGGGTTGGTAAAAATAACCCAATGGGCCCGGTTGATAGGCCAAGGTGTTGTTGGTTATGATGTCAAAAACGTTGGTCGGATTAAGCCGTCCGCTGCAATTGAGATAGGCGTTGTAACTGTTCGTGATTGATCCGCGGCAAGTAATCGAGCAGGAATCAAAGGCATTGTCATGGGCCTGCCACGAATTCGAACTGAAAGCAGTAAGACTCACGCTCCCTCCCCAAAACAGATTGTTGGAGAAGGATAGAAAAGCTTGTGAGCTGTTTACCTTAGCGTTGCCGGATGAACGATAAAACAGGTTGTTCTTTACTATGGCAGTCGCCGACCCGGAACCGGGACCACTGAAATCCCATTCCCCGTTCCAAAGCTCGCAATCCTGAACGACAAGGGTGTTGTAAGTCGTATCAGCGGAATCGTAGATGTTATAGCTGCCATCGGCAGGACACGAAAATTGAGTAAATCGGAATGTCCCATTTGGTCCCACGCTGCCACTGGGCCAGGCGGTTACATTGCGACCGGCGGAGGGTGGGTTTCCTACCGGCGAGACCGACTGTTCCTGGACAGATGAGTAACGGGCAAACCGATTCGGAGAAAGCGGTGTCCCCATTGAAACAATCGCACTGCCATCCCGCAGCAAGATGCCGTTGGTGTTGTAGCAGGCAATGGCAGACCCGTTGGTCACGGTTACGGTGGCATTGGTAACGCCCAACATCTGAGTGATGTAATCAATGGGATCGTAGTGATAACCCAAGTCCAGCAGGGCGTTGGTGTCTCGCCCGACAAATAGCCCCAACGTCAGGTTGGTGGTGATCGTAACGTTGGTGTAATGAACCGCATCGGGTGGGTAGGTGGTTTTCTGCCTTAGTTCGGTCAGGAAGCGGAAGGGTGATATTGGTCGTGCCTGCGTTGCGATTGGTGCTGCCGTTCACAAGATAATAGTTCCCCGCTCCGGCGGTTTGATAAACCCCCACTCCATTTGTGATTTGAATGCTGTTTGTCAGCGTTGCGCCGTCACTGTTGGTTACGGCGGTAAGAATGCTGTTGGTAAGATTTACAACCCCCGGGAAACCTCCCCCGCAGATCAGTTCACTGCACTGGTCCACAGTGAGATGTTCACCACGGATTGTGAGGGCGCTGCCATCCGGATACGCCAGGTAAGTACAACCACTGACCAGCACGTTGTGTAACGAAACGTCATACGCATACATGTCCAAGGCATAAAGACATTCAACGAACTGGGCGTCGGATATGTCGAGTTGGACATTGTCCCAAGCCACGATTCCCATGTAGGCAAAGCTGAACCGAAAATACTTCAAACTGTAGCTGCTGCCGTGCAGTTGGAGCACCCCGTCATTTCCGTATCCCTTGCCCGGGTTTCCTGTGCTCCAAGGTAATGTTTCACCAACGGAGTTGTCGTTTTCTGATGTGACGATAACCGGACGATACGGGCCTGTCTTGCAAACGGCAGTCCCGTATAGATGAAGAGCAAAGCTGTCGTTGGTGTATTTAATCACGGCCCCGCCTTCGAATGTCGCAGTGCCGTTAATAGAGAAACTGCCAGTGAAGTAATACGTGGTGTCTCCTTGGAACGTGAAATTATTGGTGGTTCCGTTCAGGATGGCATAATCCAACACCACGCCCGGTTTCTGTTTCAAAGAGGTCCTGGCCAAGCGCACCTCGTTGGTGCCGCGCTGAGCCAATCGAATTGGCGGCAGCAGCCGTGTTGAAGAGACTTTGTGTAGAACCGAATTTGCTGAGCCTGCAGTCAACATGACGTTGGCTGGTGACGGCAGGGTTTGTAGCGCTGGACTGATCCGTTGATACGGCACTTCCTCAATCAAAAACGTTCGCCCTTGATATTGTTCCCAACTCTTATACACCCGAACCGCCGAGGGCGAATCGCCCACCGAAAAAGCCTTACCCGGTCCCATCGTCGTCGCTCCGAACATCAATGTCGTGTCCGTCAATCCGTCTTGCGCGCTGGGTGCGCCAGTTTCCATTACCGGTGCCGGTGCATCGACGAATTCCGTCAGCAATTCCAACCGGCTGGTCTGCGGATTCAATCCGAATTGCTCGGGGCCCGGCGGCTGTTCCCGAAAAACCAAATCACATTCAAAGCCACCTTTCCGATACGTGCAGACCAAATCCGCTGCAAAATCGGTGAAGGCGTTGGGATAAATCACTTGGTTGCCTGAGGATAGAATCTGGCCGATGGAATTGGTCTGTTCCGCAATCAATACGCTGTTGGTGCCGTCAAAATAGCCGATGCCCAAAGGCCGGCTGCGCAGGTGTTGCCCGTCTGTTGTCACCAGCTCGATCACCCCGCTATAAATATCCGGCGGGAAATAAACTTGATACGGGCCATTCGTCGCTGCCGCACCCAATCCGGATGGAAGAATACCAATTTCTTCCTTGGTCTCCACCCATTGCCCATCCTGCTGGTAATGCATCCCTGTGGCCAGTTCAGTATAGCGATGCACTTTGGTCACCGCATTGCCCGTCGGACCCGTTTTGTATGTCACCTGTTCCCAAACTCGGTAGTCCGGCCCACGCTCGACAATCGAATAAGGCGTGGACGCGCCCACTGTCTGCGTCACACTTGCCGTGCTCTCATCCACCGTTTGCGCCTGAATCCCGATTGCCAGGCAACCAACCAATAGAACCGTTTTCATGTGTTGTAGCCTTTTTGGAATTTGATTGAGAAGAATGTTGCGCCGAAACCTCGGTAGCGTGGAGAATATGGACTTTACGTGCGGCGGCCCGAACTGCACCCCGAAGAATTCCCGACAGACAACTCCACGACCCGCATTCATGTTTTCTGAGATTTCAACCCCGGACGACTAGTCCCACGCGAGCGACTACCAAGGTGGAGTTAACTGTTCTGACTTAAATCTTACTCGAGGGCATCTGTCAATTCATTTTTGAGGATATGAAACAAGGAAACACGACCGCTCCAAGTATATGGTCGAGTTGCTCCCGCATGGATTGGAATTCATCATTCATAGTTTTTTACTCGAAACTTCCCCAAACTGTCTCATTTCAAGTCATTTTTAGGGTGTTTTGTCTCAAAAACGCAAATTCTTGCGGGCAAACTCCCCCCGTCCGCCATCAAAGCCTGCCTGTTCTTCACGAAAGAGCACTGGTTCGCGAAGGAAGTTCCCAAGTCGATCAGCAAAGTCTGCCGGTTCGTCACGGAAGTCTGCTTCTCTGTCGCGAAAGAGCACTGGTCCGCCATGGAAGGCTGCTTCTCCGTCATGGAAGTTCCCAAGTCTGTCAGCAAAAACTGCCTGTCCGTCACGGAAGTTCACCGGTTCGTGATGGAAATCTGCCCGTTGATCGTCAAAGTCCACCGGTTGTTGGATTAGTTTGCATTCGATTCGTTGGTACATGTTTTGCTATTTTCTAAATTCAAGAACGGTTGCCGTTGAATTGAGTGATCCGACCGACCGTTTCAACTTCAAAGGGGGGCTAGAAAGCAAGGACTATGACCATCAACTATAAAGTCTCCAGGGAATTCATCAATTATTCGGATTCCGATCTGGACGAGTTCGCCAATCATATCATTACCAGCATCACCAACAATCCGGCGTTTCCCACACCGCCGGTCCCATCAGGCGACCTTGCCGATCTGGACACGGCATTTCGCAATGCCATCGAGGCGGCCACGGGTGATCCGCAATTCACCGCCGCCAAGAACAAGGCGCGTGAGGCGTTGCTGGATACTCTGCGCAAGAATGCCAATTATGTCCAGACCATCGCCAGTCATGACTTGGAAATGCTGTTGTCGTCAGGTTATTACGCCACCAGCACCAATCATGCACAAGCACCGTTGGACCAGCCGGTCATCGTGGATATTGAGAACCTGGCGACCACGGAATTGTTGTTGCGCCTTTCGCCGGTGCTCAACGCCAAGTCGTATCAGGTGCAGACCAATACGAACGGGAATGGCACATGGCAGGACGCGGGCATTTTCACGCAGGCCCGCCGCATTGTGCTGGGGAGTCTCACGCCGGGCACGACTTACAACGTGCGGGCGCGGGCCATTGGCGGCAGCACGGGTTACAGCGATTGGTGCGTGCCCGCCGCGCTCATGGCAACGTAAGTTTCTGACCTCCCCCTCATCTCATCTTTCTCTCCCACTGGTAGAGAAGGTGAGTAAAAGGCGGTTGAGGGGGAGGTCTGCCGTTCTCTTTCCACCGGATTTTGCCGGCAATCGGGCAACAGGTGATGTTTAAGTTCCCCTTTGCATTGCTTGTTGCCCGGATTTTATTTTAATCAAGGCGTTTGGCGGATGTGCGGGAGGAACTGGCGCCCGACATCAAAGGATGCGTGAAACGTTGCAATGTTGATACGCTGATTGGTTGATTCAGAACGCGGGAAGCTTGCAGGTTTTGCCAATCCATGTTTGGAAACCCGTTGCAATTTGCCCCAACCCGTTTCAATTTAATCCCGTGACACAACCTTTGGCGATTGTCCTTTACGAGAAGCTTCTGCCCGGAAGCCAGCTCGTCAATCGTTTGCAGGACCTCAACTACCGTGTCCATGCCGTCAACGGTCCCGATGCCCTCGTTGCCTGCGCCGAAGGCGAAGCTCCAATGATCGTGCTGGCAGACCTTGAATCGAGCGGGGCCGATGTTTGTGCCAGCATCGCGCGTCTCAAGCAGAATTCAGCCACACGCCACGTGCCCGTCGTTGCCTTTCTGGACGAAGTGGGCGGGGAACTGGAAGCTGCCGCGCGTCAAGCGGGTGCGGTGGTTGTTACAAGCGACGCCACAATCTTGAATCATCTGCCGCAGCTTTTGCAACAGGCCCTGCAGGTGCAATGAGTCGGCGTTAAACCGCGGATGCGAGCGGTACAGCAACTCAAGGTTTGGTTGGGGGTTGTTCGGTGAATTTCCTTTTCAAATTTTCGTAAAGCAATCGCTGATCGCTCTCGTCCAAATCCTGCAGATATTGTTTGATCAACTCGTTGGCGCGGTAAAGTTCCGACCGCTTCACCGCCGCTTCAAAATCCGCCTCCGATTTCCAATAGGATGTGCCCGCGTCGAACATCGTCCAAGGCTTGGGCCGTATGTTGCCGTCCTTCTTGCGATACTTCACGCCGTCCACCAGCGAAGATTTGCCGACGAATCGCCACGTGCGGTCGAAGAACACGCGGTCACACTTGATTCGCGCGCTGCCATCGTCGTAACGCACCCAAAGCGTGAACGAATCTGCGAACAACTTTCTGTGCGCCGGATATTCATGGAACGTACCCATGTCATTTTCCGGATTGGCTGATGCCCGCGAAGCTTTGATCGAGACTTCAATCTGTTCGTTGCCGCAAATGATGGCCAGGTCCGCAAGGCGATTTTTCTCCCTGCCGCTCTTTCCGCGATCAAAATTCGTTTCTGTCAATCCTTCAACGTGTTTGGGCAGAATTTCGATCAGCGCATCAATGGCTGTGTCCTCATAAGCCCGCCAGATGGTCGTGTAGCTGCTGGCAAAATTCGTCCGCAGCAATTCGGCAGTGACCTCCGAGGCGATGGTTTCCTTGAGCATGTCGAGCTTTCGAGCCACCTCCGAAGCGCGAGGTTGGCTGACGGGTTGGGCGGGGATGCGAATCGAAAACGACAGCACCGCCACGATCACCAAAACGCTTTGAAGCGCGCGCAACGAAATGGTTTGTAGTCGTGAATGAGTCTGCTGCATGGCGGTTTTGCTCGTGCTTCGGTGCCAAGGTTGTGCCGTCCGCAGCCAGCCGTCAAATGCAGTTTTGACGTAATGTTACGGAAACAGAGACTGGGTCTGGCGAACGTATTTTTCGACCACCGCGCGTTCTTCAGCGCGAAAACGATGGAACGGTTCGGCCATGAAATCGTCGCAAATTCCAAGCACGGACAGCGCGCACTTGATGCCCTTGATGATCGCCGAAGGATGGCGACCGATGTGATAGAGATTTTTGCTGACGCTCAACACGCGCGAATGCAGTTCGTTAATTCGTGCTATTTCGCCGGTACGCGCAGCCTCATAAAGCGCGACGTAAAGCGACGGGAAAATGTTCGCCCCACCGCTGACGCCGCAGTGACCGCCCGCCTGAACCGATTCCGCCAACAATTCCTCCGGGCCCATGAGCAACGTCCAGCCGGGTTTTTCCTTCACCAGTTTGGCGAGACGGCGGAAATAGGCCATGTCGCCGGAACTGTCTTTCAGCCCGACGATGTGCGGATCGTTCATCGTCCGACGAACGGTTTTCAATTCGAACGAGACTTTCGTCAGCGTCGGCATGTTGTAGAGGAACAACGGCAGCGGCAGTTCCGGCACGATGTGGTCGAGGTATTCCCACAATTCAGGCTGTCCTTCCGGCATGTAATAAGGCGGCGCCAGCACCACAGCGTCCGCGCCGGTGTCCGCCGCGTGACGCGCGAGGTTTACCGATTCGACGAACGCGGTGTCCGTGATGCCGACCAGCACGGGGACGCGTTTATTCACCTGGCGGCAGGTGCGCGCGATGAGTTCGCGCCGGAGCCGGTAACTCAGGGCCGGCCCTTCGCCGGTTGTTCCGAGGAGGAAAAGTCCGCTCACGCCGCCCGCGAGAATGTGTTCAATCAGCCGCTCCAACCCCGCGGCGTCGAGTTCGTCGCGCCCGCGCAGCGGCGTGATCATCGGAGGAACAATGCCGGTGAGAGGAGCGTTCATTTCAAACATTCATCGCCCGGAAGATTCATCATCGCGGCGCGGCTTGACGAGCAGAATCATTCCCGCGCTCAACAGCGCCACCGCCGCCGAAACGGCGAACGCCACGGAAAATTTGATGCCGTGGTCGCGCATCCAGCCCAGCGCCACCGTCGCGCCCGCGCCGACGCTGATGCTGACGAGGTTCATGAAGCCGTAACCCGTCGCGCGATGTTCCGGGCGCACAATCTGACAGAGGATCGGCATGTTGTTGCAGTCGAAAAATCCCCAGCCAATACCGAATAAAATCATGAACCCAATGGCCGCTCCGAGGCTCCACGCCCAGCCGAGTCCGAGCAGCGCCGGCACCATCAACAGCACGCCGATGGCGCTGGTGTAAATCCGTCCACGCGGCGTCGCGCGCATCCACCAGTCCGCGACCACGCCGCCGAGCAGCACGCCGCCGAATGACGCGAGTTGAATGTAACCCGTGGCCGAAAGTCCTGCCGGACCTTCCTTGAGGTTGAACGTGTCGGCCAGAAAAGTCGGCAGCCAGTTCTTTGTCACCCAGCCTGCAATGGCGGGCAAGGTGAAGTAAACAACGAGAATCCAGAACGCCGGCTGCGTCCACAGCGCTTGGAATGTGCTGCCGACGGTCACGGAAGTTTTTTTTGCGGTTGATTCGCCTCCTTCATTCGCCGCATCGCGCAACGCCAGCATCAACACCATCGCATAAATCACGCCCGCTGCGCCAAACCACGTGAAGCAATTCCGCCACGAACTCGTTTGCGCGATGTAACCGCCCATGCCGCCGAGCGCGAGACCGGCGTAGATGCCGCTTTGATGAATGCCCACGGCGCGCGCCCGCGTGCAGCCCGGATGAAAATCCGCGATGAGCGCCAGCGCCGCCGGGATGTAAAACGCCTCGCTGATGCCCATGAGTCCGCGGAAGCAGAACATTTGTGAGTAGGTTGTCGCATGCCCCGTCGCCCAGGTCACCGCCGACCACACGCCGAGGCTGCCGATGACCGTCCAGCGGCGATTGAATTTGTCCGCGATGAATCCGCCGACCGGGCTCAAGAGTGCATAGACCCACATGAACACCGCCATGAGCGTGCCGAAATCCTGGTCGTTGGCGATGCTTGGAATGTCGGCACGGATGGAGGCGCGAATGGTGGAAACCATTTGCCGGTCGAGATAATTCAGCATCACCACCGGCCAAAGCAGTGCGACAACAATCCACGCGTAGCTGGGAATTTTTTGTCCGCTGTAGTTCACGGGTTCGGCCACTCGCCGTCCACGAAATCCCGAGGCTGGAGCTTCTTCGGTATCCAAAACGACGTGTTTGATGCGCTCGCGTTTCCACGTGTAGGTGATGTGTACCAACCCATCGCGCGTCTGGATGACCGCCGGATAGCTGAACTCCGCGCCCGGCTCGTTTTCCAGCACGAGCGCCGCCTGCCAGATTTTGCCGTCGCGCGAAACCGCGATGTTCAACGGTGAACGGCCCTTCGGTTTGTCATTGTGGTTGTAAACGAGCAGTTGCCGTCCGTCTTTCAACGTCACCGCGTCTATGCCGGAATTCGGATTCGGCAAATCCGTCAACGTCATGGTGCCCCACGACTTGCCGCCGTCGCCCGACCAGATTTCAAAAATCCTTCCCGACTTCGTGCGCCCCAGCGCCTGTAATTTCCCGTTGGCGTGGAACAAAATGCTCGGCTGGATCGCGCTGATGTTCGTGCCGTTCACCGGCGCGGTGGCCTGCCACGTTTTTCCCAAATCCGCCGTGCGCTCGAAATGAACCCGCCCTTGACCGAATTCCGTGCTGCTGCCGCACAGCATTTCGCCGTTGGCCAGTTGCACCGGCTTGTTTTTGATCGGGCCGGGAATGCCTTCCGGCAGGCGCACAGGTTTTGACCACGATTTGCCGCTGTCGTCCGAAGTCATCATCATGCCCCACCATTCATGCGGATTCGGCCCGACCTTGTAAAACAACAGCAGCGGACCCGACTTCGGCTGGAACAACACCGGGTTTCAGCACGGAAAACGGTTCGTGGCGAATCCGACGCCGTTGGCGACTTCCATCGGCGCGGTCCAATTGCCATGTTCGTGACGCGAAAGCCAGATGCCCACGTCGGGATTCCGCTCCGCCGTCCCGCCGAACCACGCCGCGACCAGACCACTTTTCGTCTCCGCGATGGTCGAGGCATGACACGATGGAAACGGCGCGGTTTCGTAAATGAATTCCGCTTTCACGATGCCGGGTTGTTTGGGCAAGTTCACAGGGCGTTCGTTTGTCTGGGCCGAAGCCGCGAGCGCCGCAAAGGCGATGATGGCGATAGCTTTGAACATAGGTTTATTTGGTGCAGACGCAATGTTGTGCCCGATGGCTGCTCGTCCGCCAGTTTTTTTTGCCGGTGGCGGAGCGCTCGAGTGTTGTCTTCAAATATCAGCTTGAATAAATCGTGGGGCTGATTATTTTCGCCTCTCTTGCAGAAGCGCAAGGTGACATGAACAGCGGAAAAATTCTCATTTGCGGCGCTGGCGGATTCATTGGCGGACATTTGACGGGGGAACTGTTGAAGCAAGGCCACCGGGACATTCGGGCGGTGGACATCAAGCCGGCCGACGAATGGTATCAGCGTTTCCCTGAAGTCGAAAATCTCCAGCTTGACTTGCGCGGCAAGGAAGCGTGCGAAAAATCGCATGAAGGGCGCGGCCGAGGTTTACAATCTGGCGGCGGACATGGGCGGCATGGGCTTCATCGAAAACAACCGCTGCCTGTGCATGTTGTCGGTGCTCATCAACACGCATCTGTTGATGGCCGCAAAGAAGTTCGGCGCGCAACGGTATTTCTATTCCTCCTCGGCCTGCGTTTACAACGCGGACAAGCAGCGCGACGAAAACGTGACCGCGTTGAAAGAAGAGGACGCTTATCCGGCGATGCCCGAGGATGGTTACGGCTGGGAAAAACTTTTCAGCGAGCGCATGTGCCGGCATTTCCGCGAGGATTTCGGCGTTGTCACGCGCGTGGCGCGTTTTCACAACGTTTATGGTCCGCACGGCACGTGGGATGGCGGACGCGAGAAGGCACCGGCGGCGATCTGCCGCAAGGTGATTCAAGCCAAACTGTCCGGCAAACACTGAAATCGAAATCTGGGGCGACGGGTCATCAGACGCGCAGTTTCATGTACATTGACGACTGTCTGAAGGGCGTGCAGTTGATCATGCATGGCGATATGGTTGAGCCGATGAATCTGGGCAGCAGCGAATTGGTGAGCATCAATCAACTGGTGGACATCGTGGAGGACATCGCCGGGATCAAACTCAAGCGGAGTTATAATCTGGATGCGCCCAAGGGCGTGAACGGCCGCAACAGCGACAACACGCTCATCCGAAAATGTTTCGGCTGGGAGCCAGTCACCCGCCTGCGCGACGGTCTGGAGAAAACCTACGCGTGGATTCATGGGGAAATCATCCGCAACGCAAAGAGCCGGTAGTGGCGGAGAAATCGCGGTGATGCTGGATTACAATTCCCGGCTTGAAAAGTGGCGCGCTTGCACTCCGTCGTTCCAGTCGCTGATTCCGGCAGGTCAACGAATGCAAGGCGCAAATCGTGCGGCCATTGCCTGGTTGGATGCAGCGTGGCGGGCTGGGACGAAGGATTCAGCCAGCCTGCGAGTCGCGGTGTTTGTGGCATCGCGATTTGCAGAACAAAGCGATATTCGCACGGAAAATTTTCGCCGGTTGACGCATTAAAATCCAAGCTTGAATGAGCTGATGTCGGAAGTCCGACGATTTGAGGACGAATTATGAATGGCGGGAGCGGGACAAACGTGACTGGCGGGGAAAAGAAATTGCACTGGTTTTCGCGGGGCGTCTTGATAGCCGTGGGTTTGCTCTGGCTGTTGGCCATCAGCAACCGGAGCTTATGGCTGGATGAAGTGCACGGTGCCGGCTGGAAGGCTCGGCAAGCAACGCTGACGGAATGGTGGCAGGATGATATCGCGCAAAAGGGAAGCACGGATTCGCAGATAGCGGGTTATGTTTTCTATGTTTGGATTGCCGCGAAAGTGATGGGCACCGGCGAGTGGACGTTGCGAACGCTGAATCTTCCGTGGGTCTGGCTCGGCTTTTTGGCGTGGTTTCAAGCGTTCGCACCCCGGTCCTCCGCCAAGTGGGGCGTAGCGGTGGTGGCCGCATGCAGTCCATTTTTGTGGTATTACCTGAATGAAGCCCGGCCTTACGCCATGCAGGTCGGCGGCGGTTTTTTGATCGCGGCGGCGGTGCAACGGCTTTACGCGGGTGACAGCAATTCCAGGCTGTGGCTGGGAGTGTTCGGTTTGGGACTCGTTGCGCTTTCGGCGAGCAATCTTTTGGGGGAAATTTGGGCCCTGGCGGCGGCGGCGACCGCCGGGTTTGTTTTGGGATCGGAACAAAGCCGGCGGTTGATGCGAAAACATTTGTGTTTGTTTATTTGGATCTTGACGCTGCTGGCTGGACTGGGCGGTTATTATTTGTGGACGCTCAAATCGGGTTCGCGGGCAACGCTGGTGGGACGAACGGACGTCCGGAATCTGATTTTCATTTTTTATGAACTGCTCGGATTCAGTGGGTTGGGGCCGGGCCGGCTGGATGTTCGTGGCCAGGGGTTCGGTGCGTTCGTTCCGTACGCGGGTTGGCTTGCCGTTTATGCGTTGGCGCTGGGACTGGTTGTTTTGGCGGGGGTGAAACAGGCGGTCCAGTTGACGTCGCGGCGGGTTTTATTTTTCACGTTATTGTTTTTCGGAGCAGCTTCGATGGTGCTGGTGGCGGCGGGTTATTTGTCGCCGTTCAGAATCCTGGGACGGCATTTCACGCCGTTGTTGGTGTTGGAAATTTATCTGCTGGGGCTGGGGATTGTTCGGATGTGGACTTCGGGCAGGTGGTTGAGCCGGGCCTGGGTGGTTTTTTTTACGACGATGAGCCTGGTGTCGTGTTTCGAGTTGCGATACGCGGCCCGTCATCTGAAGGACGATTACCGTGGTGCAGCGGCCATGGCGCGCGAGGTTTTGCACGAGGGAAAGGTGATTTGGTGGAACGCCGACCAGCGCGGCGCAGGTTACTACCAAGTGGCGATGGTCACCAATGACAGCTCGATGTCGCGGTATTTTATGAATCCGTCGGCGGACGAATTGCAGCGCGCGCCAGTGCCGGATTGGGTGTTCGCCTCCAGGCCGGATGTTTATGATGCCAACGGGGCGTTGACGGAATACCTCCAGGTAAATCATTTTCAAGTCGTCACCAACCTGACTGCCTTCACGATCTGGCGGCGTTGATTCCGTTTGTCAGGTATTTATCTGAAGAGAATCTCAAAAATACGCACCGTCTGCGACCGGATTCTTCCGCAGTCTTGTTATTTGGCCTAACTCGTTTTATTTCCCGACCTCCCGAGGTGTGTTATGCGTGCCGGGAGCGGGCGCGTTTGTCAGGGGTGTGTCGCGAAAATGGGAACTCGGCCTGGTAATATCCGAGTTGCGTCTTCAGGTCATTCACCAATGCAGCGTCGTTCTGGGCCGTGGCCAACTGCAGGGCTCGCTGCGCAGTGGTAACCGCTTCGGGAAATTGCTCGTTTTCGGCATAGGCAGCAGCCAGCGTGCACAGAATCACCGGATTCCGGCCCCCGACAAGCTGATCCGCTTGTTGGGCCAACTGGATTGCCTTGGGCCCGTTTCGGATGGAGGCGTCCGGGCTGGTGGCCAGCAGCCAGGCTATTTTGTTGTAGATATTTGGATTGTTAGGTTCGAGTTCCAAGGCCTTTTGGAAATAAGTGATTGCCTCATTCACCTGGCCTTTTTGGAGAAGTGCAGAGCCGAGGTTGAAGTAAAGTATAGCAGCGTCAGGGCGGAGTTCCACGGCTCTTTTGAAATGAGTGATCGCCTCGTCAACCTGCCCTTTGTCGTAAAGGGCATGGCCCAGGTCGTTTTCAGCCTGCACGTTGTTGGGCTGGAGTTTCAATGTCTTCCGGAACTGAGCAATCGCCTCGTCCATCTTCCCCTTTCGGAGAAGAGCGATGGCAAGGTTGCGGTGGGCTATCGTACTGTCAGGCTGGATGTTCAAGGCCTTTTGGTAGTGGGCAATCGCCTCGTCCACCTGCCCCTTTCGGAGAAGAGCAGCGCCGAGGTTATAGTAAGCATACACGTTGTTGGGCTGGAGTTCCAACGCCCTTTGTAAATGAGCAATCGCTTCGTCCACCTGCCCCTTTTGGAGAAGAATAGAACCCAGGTTGTAATGAAATTCCGTATTGCGTTCATAACTCGCACACAGGTTGAACGCTACTGATAAGGTCAGAAGCATTCCCCAGCACCACCGCATCACATTCCGCCACACCCGCCGACCTGCCAGGGCACGCTCCAAACCGAAGATGCCGATGACTGCCAGCAACCCGAGCGTCGGTAGAAACTCCATCTGGAAGCGGAACGTCCCCCAGAAATAGAGGCAGAGAGTCAACACACAAATCCCGAAAAACAGGGCAACCGCAGCCACAAAGCGGCGCAGAATGCAACGTGTCTCCGCCGTTCGACCGCACCAAGCCAGCGGTGCCGCCATTGCCAACCACACCACCGGAAGGTTGCTCAACATACCGAAGTGTTCCGTAACTGACCCGTAGCCCGCCGGCAAAGGTGGCACTGCAATGTCACGGATGAAGGGGAACCGACCGCTCCACCGCGCCGCTTCCAGAAAATACAAACAAAAATTGAACCAGAGATAACGCAGACTGAAGGGTTGACATTTCCGTTCAATGAACAAAGTGTAGTGCCAGCCGAATTCCAGTGGATTGCCGAATCGCAGGAAATTGTAGAGCATCAGCCCCAGCCCAATGACCCCGATGGGCACAACCGCTGCCGTCAACACGGGCCAAACCCGTCGCCCCTCTCGCCACGCCCCTGCCACCGGCACCAGCAGTATCACCGCCCCAAACAGCAAGTTCGGTCGTGATCCTACTGCCAACCCATAAGCCAGACTCGCCGCCGCCAACCACCAGCCCCGCCGCTCCGGCTCATGCAGCGCTTTCCAGATCCCCACCAGCGCTACCATCGTCAGCGCATACTCGCAACTGATTGCCACCTCAGAATAACCACAATCTATCAAAAAATACGGCGTGCCCATCCCCAGACCCAGTGCAATTACCCCAGCCACCACCACACCAAAGCTTACCTCTGCAAAGTAACGCCGCCACAGCGCACACAGCAGCCATACCCCACCCAGAAAACCCACCGAGCAAAAGATCACCATGGCTTCCTTGTGAAGCAGATAATGACCGGTCAGGGCCACATAAGGCCAGAAGAGCAACAACGCAGGCGTGATTCCATGATAAAGGTATAACTTGCCCTTGTAATAACTCATATCCTCCATCGGAGAGCCGACAATTAATCGATAAGGTCTGTTGGCCTCTTCATCATAGGGGTCGGCCAGTTGCGCCAGTTCGGGCGGGGCCTCTCGTTTGACGTTAAGCTGGCCGGCTCGAAAACCCTGCACCAACAGATTGTAGTAATTGTCTGCGGGCTGCGAACCCAATAAATCTTTCAGGCCTGATTTGGCGCTCCAGACGAAAAAGCCGATGACCACTATGCACACGGTGACCAAGACCGCCCAGTGCGCCCAGCGGCTTTTGCTTCCAGAGGCCGTCGTCTTCCGGCTATCTGACGTCTTGCGAATCATCCCGTTGAGAATCTCAAAAATACGCACCGTCTGCCACCGGATTTTTCCTCGCTCGTTAATCCTGGATTCCTTGTTCAATTGCCGCAAAGAATGACAAAAGGCGCAAAAAAGTCGAAGCCTGACCAATGTCTCCTTTCTTACTCAACTGTTCGCGGGTTTGCATTCGTGCGGGCGTATCGCTAACCTGAGACAGCGGCTTGAAGCCGTGCCGTTTTCCAAACACGAATCCACACGGAGGATTCCGGACAAAAGTGCGCCGTGGGTTTCGCAAGCCAGATGAGATAAAGCACATGAGTCGAAATGCGCGCAGTCAAATTGCAGTGATGTTGGGGCTGGCAGCGGTCACACTTCTTGTGTTCTGGCCGGTGGTGGGATTCGAATTCACCGATTTGGACGATCAGGATTATGTCACCGCCAATGTCCATGTTCTGAAGGGACTGACCTGGGGAGGGATTGGATGGGCGTTCACCACCTTGGATGCGGGCTTTTGGCAGCCGACGACATGGTTGTCCTGCATGGCGGATGCAACGGTCTGGGGAAAGGGCGCGGGCGGTTTTCACTTTACAAATCTGCTGTTGCACGCGGCCAATTCCGTTTTGCTGTTGGCGCTGCTGCGGCAACTGACCGGCGCGCTGTGGCGCAGCGCACTGGTCGCGGCCCTTTTTGCGCTGCATCCGTTGCATGTCGAACCGGTGGCCTGGATCGCGTCCCGCAAAGACGTGTTGAGCACCTTCTTCGAATTCCTCGCGCTGATTTTTTATGCGCGCTATGCCGGCTCTCAAATTCAAAATTCAAAATTCAAAATTCAAAATTACGGCCTGTCCCTGTTGTTTTTCGCGCTGGGTCTGATGAGCAAGACGATGGTGGTGACGCTGCCGTTTCTGATGTTGCTTCTGGATTACTGGCCGCTGCGAAGGGTTTCAAGTGTCAAGTGTCAGGTGTCAAGTGCAGTGCAGCACCCCCCGCCATCCGCAATTCCCAATTCGCAATTCATAATTTGGTGGCGTTTGGTTTCGGAGAAACTTCCTTTCCTGGCATTGGCAATTTTCACCGGCTTGCTGACCGTTCTGGCTGAAAAACGAATGGGTGCGTTGCCGGCCACGGCTTTGGTGCCCATGAAAGCGCGACTGGCCAATGCGTTTCTCTCGTATGGATGTTATCTTTGGCAGACGTTATGGCCGGCAAAGCTTGCGGTTTATTATCCCTACCTCAAAACGTTTTCAATGATGTGGGTGTTGGTGGCTGGATTCGTGGTTGTGACGATTTCGGCGCTGGCGCTGTGGCAGGTTCGGCAGCGGCCGTATCTGGCGGTGGGCTGGTTCTGGTATGTGATCATGCTCCTGCCGGTGATCGGATTGGTTCAAGTCGGTTTACATGCGCATGCGGATCGTTACGCGTATGTGCCGTTGATTGGGGCGTTCATCATTCTGGTGTGGGGTGCGAACGAGTTGCTGGTGCGCAGGCCGCGGTTAAAAATTGTGGCAGGGGCTGTTGCGGTTTTGGTTTTGTGCGCCTGTGCGGCGCGGACAAGGGATCAACTCGGTTATTGGCGAAACAGCGAAACCCTCTATCGCCATGCGCTGGCGGTGACGAAAGACAACTGGCTCGCCTATAACAATCTTGGCATGCTGCTGGCCGATCAAGGAGACACCAGCGCCGCGATGGACTGCCTGCAAAAAGCGCTTCAAATCAAACCCGACTACGCTGAGGCGCGCAACAATGTCGGCATTATTCTGGCCCGCGAAGGGAAGTTTGCCGAGGCAATTCCGCATTACATCGAGGCCCTGCGCCTCGCGCCGGACTCCGCGCCCACGCAAAACAGTCTGGGTTATGCCTTGGAAAAATTGGGCCGCCTGGATGAAGCGGTGGCGCACTACAACGAAGCGTTGCGGCTCAAGCCCGACTTTGTGGAGGTGCACAACAATCTGGGCAACCTTCTGGTCATGCGCGGGGAATTGGACCAAGCCATCGCGCATTTTCGAGCGGCACTTCGTTACAACCCGGATTACGTCAACGCGCACAGTAATCTGGGAGTTGCTCTGGCCGCGCAAGGGAGGTATGTGGAGGCGATTCCGCATTACCGCGAAGCGTTGCGGCTCGAGCCGGGCTCGGCGATCATGCACAACAATCTGGGTTATGCCCTGATGAAATTGGGACGTTTGGACGAGGCGATGACGCATTACACCGAAGCGTTGCGACTTCAGCCGGACTATGCGCCGGCGCATTTGAACATGGGCTGCGCACTGGCGCAATCGGGGCGGCGGGCGGAGGCCATTGTCCAACTATCCGAGGCAATGCGGCTGCGTCCCGACGACAATGAGGCAAAGCAACAGTTGCGCGCCTTGGGAGTGCCGGTGGCGGAATGAACTCCATGAACACGCCGATGCTGAATTCAGAACCTGGCTCGCGACAAGCCACAGAACCAGATGACGGGTTGAGGCGGATTTTGGGTCATCCTCTCGTCATTTGTCTGGCGTTGGCTGCGATGACGCTGGGCGTTTTTTGGCCGGTGTTGAAGTGTGATTTCACCAATTACGACGATCCCGAATACTTCTGGTCCAATTCTCATGTTCTGAGTGGATTGACGTGGGAGAACGTGGCGTGGGCGTTTCAGACGGCCTGTTCCAACAACTGGCATCCGTTGACGTGGCTGTCGTTCATGCTCGACGTGAAACTGTTCGGAACTGGCCCCGCCGGACCGCATTTTATCAATTTACTGCTCCATGTGGCGAACACAGTTTTGTTGTTCCTGCTGCTGCGGCGTCTGACAGGGACGCGCTGGCGAAGCGCGCTGGTGGCGGGGTTGTTTGCACTGCATCCGCTGCACGTGGAATCGGTGGCCTGGATATCGGAGCGCAAGGACGTGTTGAGCACGTTGTTCTGGCTGCTGACGCTGTGGGCATACAGCCGCTATGCGGCGTTTGAAGTGTCAAGGGTCAAGGGTCAAGGAGGTCCGAAACGGTGGTATGGGCTGGCGCTTTTATTTTTCGCGCTGGGATTGTTGAGCAAGCCGATGGTGGTGACGTTGCCGTTTGTGATGCTGTTGCTGGATTACTGGCCGTTGGGGAGAGTTTCAAGTTTCAAGTTTCAAGTTTCAAGTTCTGAGACGCCCACAACGGCCGACGCTCGACCCTCGACGCTCGACCTTCGACTCATTTGGCGCTTGGTGTGGGAGAAAGGGCCTTTCTTCGTTTTGAGTGCCATTTCATGCGGGGTGACGGTCTGGGCGCAGAAAAAGGGCGGACTGGTGATTACGCTCCGCGAGCTCCCGGTGGGCGAACGGATCGCAAATGCTTTCGTCTCCTATGTTCGATACCTCGGCAAGACTTTTTGGCCGGTGGAGTTGGCGGTTTTTTATCCGCATCCAGAACATTGGGCCTGGCGGCAAGTCCTGTTGGCAACCGTGCTGGTGGTGGGCTTGTGTGCTGCTGCAGTCTGGCTGGGTCGCCGCCGGCCTTATGTATTTGCAGGGTGGTTTTGGTTTTGGGGGACGTTGATTCCGGTCATTGGATTGGTACAGGTGGGAGCCCAATCCATGGCCGACCGCTACGCTTACGTGCCGTTGATTGGGATATTCATCATACTCGTGTGGAGTGCCGGTGAAATGGCGCTGCGATGGCAGCGACTAAAATTTGTGATGAGCACCGTCGCGGTCTTGGTTCTTTGTGCCTGCGCTTTACGGACGCGAGATCAATTACGGTATTGGCAAAATGGTGAAGTGCTTTCCCGCCGAGCATTGGCGGTGACGAAAGATAATGAATTAGCCTATAACAACCTTGGTTATTACTTGTTTGTTCAGGGACATTTGGATGAGGCGATGGACAACTTCCGGCATGCACTCCAGATCGCTCCGAATCATTCTATAGCCCAATGCAATCTAGGCATTGTTCTGGCCGCAAAAGGTGAACTGGATGAAGCCATTCCTCATTTCATGGCGTCGCTTCGCAGTGATCCGAATTACACCGACGCGCATGTCGGCCTGGCTGACGTCCTGGTCGCCCAAGGCAAATTTGCCGAGGCGATTCAGCATTACGCCAAAGCCTTGGAACTGGAACCCGACTCTGCGCTCACACACAACAAGCTGGGTAACGCGCTGGCGAAATTGGGTCGCTTGGACGAAGCCATGGCGCACTATGCCGAAGCAGTGCGGCTTCAGCCCGACTATGCGGAGGCGCACAACAATCTGGGGAACATCCTGGCAATGAAAGGTGAACTGGACAAAGCGATTGTTCATTTTCAAGCCGCCCTTCAATACAAACCGGATTACGCCAGCGCGCACAGCAACCTGGGCGTCATCCTGGCGGCGCAAGGCAAGTATGCCGAGGCGATCCCGCATTACGCCGAGGCGTTGAATCTCGAGCCGGCTTCGGCGCTGATGCACAACAATCTGGGTTACGCGCTGATGGAGATGGGGCGGCTTGAGGAAGCGGTGGGGCATTTTAAGGAAGCGTTGCGGCTGAACCCCAACGACCCCAAAGGACATTTTTACCTGGGCAGTGCGCTGGTGCGGCTGGGGCGGCGCGAGAAGGCCATTGAGCAGTTGACCGAAGCGTTGCGCCTTAAACCGGATTACGCGGAAGCGAAAAAACAATTACAGGCGTTGGGCGTGCAGATGTCCCAATGAGGATGATATGAAAAACGCGCATGAATGAGTCGCCGCTGAAAACGGTATCGGACGTCCAACATGCCGGGGAAACTGACGGCGGGTTGGAGCGCATGGTGGTTCATCCTGTTTTCATCTGCCTGCTGTTGGCCGTGATCACGTCCGCCATTTATTGGCCGGTGATGAATTGCGACTTCACAAATTTGGACGACCCCGACTATTTTACGGCCAATCCTCATGTTCTGGGGGGCTTGACTTGGGCGGATGTGGGGTGGGCATTCCACATGGGCGACTTCCGCTTCTGGCATCCGTTGACTTGGCTGTCGCTGATGCTGGATGTGACATTGTTCGGCAAGGGGGCGGGCGGGCCGCATTTCACGAATCTGTTGCTGCACACCGCCAACACGGTATTGGTGTTTCTGGTTTTCCGGCGGCTGACCGGCGCACACTGGCGGAGCGCGCTGGTGGCGGGACTGTTTGCGTTGCATCCGTTGCGCGTGGAAAGCGTGGCGTGGGTGTGTGAGCGCAAGGACGTGTTAAGCACGTTGTTCTGGCTGCTGACGCTGTGGACTTACAGCCGCCATGCGGCGTTTCAAGTGTCAAGTGTCAAGCGTCAAGCAGGTCCCAAACGGTGGTATGGGCTGGCGCTTTTATTTTTCGCGTTGGGGCTTTTGAGCAAGCCGATGCTGGTGACGGTGCCGTTTGTGATGCTCTTGCTGGATTACTGGCCGCTGCGAAGAGTTCCAAGTGTCACGTGTCAAGTATCAAGCGGTGTGGCTACCGACAATTCTACAAGCTTCGCTTTTTTCTCCCTTCTCCGTTCTCCAGCCCTGTGGCGTTTGGTGCGGGAAAAAATTCCATTTTTCGCCCTGAGTGCGATTTCCTGTGTTGTCACATTTTCATTGCATCGAATGGACGAGGCCGTGATCACACTCGCTGATCTCCCGGCATATGCGCGGATCGAAAACGGTTTCGTGTCCTACGCCCGGTACTTCGGCAAAACGTTTTGGCCGGTGGATTTGGCGACTCCCTATCCCTATTCATGGCCGTGGCCAATGATCCTGGTTGTGTGCGCAACCGGGCTGGTGATGGGTTTGTGCGTTGCGGCGGTCTGGCTGGGTCGCCGACGGCCTTATGTGTTTGTGGGCTGGTTCTGGTTTGTCGGAACACTGATTCCCGTGATTGGCCTGATTCAGGTGGGACCGCAAGCGATGGCCGACCGGTTTACGTACGTGCCGCTGATCGGGTTGTTTATCATTCTGGCGTGGAGCGCGGGTGAAATGTCAGGACGGTGGCAGCGGCTGAAGGGAGTAATTATTGCCGCGGCGGTGTTGGCACTGGCTGCCTGTGGGGTGCGAACGCGGGATCAATTGCGCAATTGGCAAAACAGCGAAACCCTCTTTCGCCATGCGCTGGCGGTGTCCAAGGACAATTACCTTGCCTCAAATTATCTCGGACTCTGGTTGTTGGTAAATGGGCGCACAGAGGAAGCCATGGATGACTTCCGCCGCGCACTTCAAATTTGTCCGGATTATCCCCAGGCGCATTTCAATCTGGCCGTCGCATTGGCCCGGCAACACAAATTTGAGGAGGCCATCGCGCACTATCGGGAAGTATTACGGCTCGACCCAAATAATGCGGAAGCGCACCTCAATCTGGGCTCGGCGTTTCTTGAGCTTGGGCGATTGAACGAGGCAGAGGGTGAATTCACTGCGGCGCTGAGAATCAACCCGTATCTTGCTGCAGGTTATTATAATCTGGCCAACGTCCTTGACCGGCAAAATCGGGGTGACGATGCGGTCCGGGATTATCAAGAGGCCCTCCGGCTCAAGCCCGACTATGCCGAGGCGCACAACAATCTGGGGAACATACTGGCGATGAGGGGAGAATTGAACAAGGGGCAGTTGTGCATTTCCGAGCCGCCATCCAATACAAGACGAATTACGCCAATCCGCACAGCAACCTGGGGGTCATCCTGGCGGCGCAGGGCAAGTATGCCGAGGCGATACCGCATGACCGCGAGGCGTTGAGGCTGGAGCCGGGCTCGGCGCTGATGCAGAGTAATCTGGGTTACGCGCTGATGGAGACGGGGCAGGTTGAGGAGGCGGTGGGGCATTTTAAGGAAGCGTTGCGACTGAATCCCAACTACGCCCGGGCGCACTGTTACCTGGGCAGTGCGCTGGCGCGGCTGGGGCGGCGCGAGGAGGCCATCAAGCAATTGACCGAAGCATTGCGGCTGAAACCGGATTACGCGGAAGCGAAGGAACAGTTGCAAGCGCTGAAAGTGCGAACAGCAGAATGATGCTAGTATGGTGCGGCAGTGTGATCCCGCCGAACCGCACTGGACGCGGCCCGTCTCACGATTCTTGAAATCGCGGGGACTGCGGCAGCGCTGCAGGGCCTCTGCAATGAGGCTGCAGAACTGTCGCACAATTCCAGAAATCGCGGCGACTGCTGATTTGAAACATTACAATGCAGAGACCAACGTCAAAGTGCTCCTGTCGAAACGGGAAGTGTTTTTCTACGTGTCGTATTATATGGGAAACGTGAATCCCCCAAACGCATTCAAGTGCGGGCGATTAAAGCATCTGCCGAGCATCGCCCCGGTCCGGTAATGAGCAGGAATAAAAGCCCGAACCACATGGCGAAATCCGTGCGCGCCTCATGCACCATGCTCAAAAAACCATAATGAGGCAGTTCCATCAACGAGAAGCCAAGAAAACCACGCCCAATCAGAACCGGAATTTTGGTGGTGAAAATAGCCATGGAAATATCAATGAACAAGGCGAAGGCCGCCGGTCGTGTCAGCAGACCAAGAATCACCATCAGTCCACAGAAGGTTTCGACCGTGCCGACAAACGGACCAAAGAAATCCGGATACGGGATGCCGATTTTCGCAAAGCGACCGGCCGCCTGCGCGGCCGGATACAGGAATTTGAGGATGCCTTCGTTTAGAAACACACCACCAACCACAAGGCGGATGAGGACGTTGGCGTTTGCGCCAGTTGGCACTGCGATTTTTTTCCAGAGACTCATAAATTATCCTTTCCTTTGAAGTTTGGAAGATTCTTCCGGTCACCAAGTCCAGTAAAGCCCGAAATACCACAGCGTGTGTTCGTCGCCAGCAATGCTGTGTCCCGCGCTGAACAACAGGCTGAAATGCTCGTTGAAGTTATACGAACCGCCGAAATTGAGTGCAGCAAACCCTTTATCGTCGTCCGTGTCCCGGTCTCGCGCAAACAACTCGCCGCCGAGAGCAAGGTGCGGCCCGTAATCGCGCTGCACGAGCCAGCCGCCGAAAGGATAGTTGCGCCGTCCGGGCGCGGAATTCAACACTTCCCCGGCACCGCCGTAAGTCGTCCACGGGCCAAAACTTTTTTGCAGCCACAACGGCAATTGAAACCAAGTCCGTCCGTTGCCCAAACCACGGCCCGAATCGCCGGTTGGCAATTCGATCATCGGGAAAATTCCGATTTGCGGCCAGCCGTTTGTCTCGTGGACAAACCGGTATTTGATGCCGAACTCCGTGTCGCCCAGACCGGAAACGGCCGGTGCGCTGTTACCGCCAACCGTGGTCATCGGCACGATCAGATGCAGTTGCGTGTCGGGCAGCACGCCGTAATTCAGTTCCACTGCCGGGCCGTTTATTGAGTAGCTGCCGCTGGCATGGTCGCCGTTGGCGAACAGGTAGGCTTCCCAATGTTGATAATCCACCGGCTCCGGGTCGTCGGTCAAAAACGGCGGTCCGGCCAAGGAGCGCATTGCCGGAAGCAAATTCAAACAGACGGTCAACGAGATGATTCTGACAACGTCGCGAAAAAACATTTCTTGTTAAAATAATTTTCCTGCCACCGCAGACAAGCTGCAAATCCCATCACGCGAATTTCAAGGGGACGGCGGACGATTCTCCTGCCACGGGAGAATGGCGTGTTGTTGCTGGCTAGAACAGGCTCGCGGTCATGACGGCTTTGTCTAATATGGATGCAAGCCGAACGCATGAACAAGCCGTCGTTGAAAAGAATGCCGGAGATGCAACACGCGGAAGGAAGTGGTGGTGGATTGCCGCGCGTGATGGGCCATCCTGTTTTCATCTGCCTGCTGCTGGCCGTGATTACATTCGCCGTGTATTGGCCGGTGACGGGCTTCGACTTCATCAACTGCGATGATCCTGAAAGTTTTTCGGCCAATCCCCGGGTTCTGGCGGGTCTGAACTGGAACAATGTGGTTTGGGCATTTACCACCGATTACAACATCAGTTGGTATCCGCTGACCTGGTTGTCATGGATGCTGGATGTGACGTTGTTCGGCAAGGGAGCGGGTGGGCCGCACTTCACGAACCTGCTGCTGCATGTGGCCAACACCGTTTTGTTGTTCCTGCTGCTGCGGCGTTTGACGGGGGCGCATTGGCGGAGTGCGCTGGTGGCGGGATTGTTTGCGTTGCACCCGCTGCGGGTCGAGTCAGTGGCCCTGTTGCTGACCGGAGGGATTTGTTATGCGCATTTTTCGGGTTGCTGACGCTGTGGGCTTACAGCCGCCATGCGGTGTTTCAAGTTTCAAGTTTCAAGTTTCAAGCTGGTACCAAACGATGGTATGGGCTGGCACTTTTGTTTTTCGCGCTGGCCTTGATGAGCAAGCCGATGCTGGTGACGTTGCCGTTTGTGATGCTTGTTGCTGGATTACTGGCCGTTGGGGAGAGTTTCAAGTTTCAAGTTTCAAGTTTCGGGTTCTGGAGACGCCCACGATGGCCGACGCTCGATCCTCGACGCTCGACCCTCGACTCATTTGTCGTTTAGTGTTGGAGAAAACACCGTTCTTCGCTCTTAGCGCGATCTCCTGTTCGATTACGCTCACTGTATATAAAAATGCCGGAACGGTGGCGGGGCTGGCCAGCGCAGCACTAAGCGCACGAATTAAAAACATGTTTGTTTATTATGCCCAGTATCTGGGGAAAACATTCTGGCCGGTGAATCTTACAATTTTTCATCCGTATCGGGAGAATTGGCCCTGGGCGTGGATGATTTTGGCCGTGTTGCTGGTCATCGGCCTGTGCGGGGCTGCTGTCTGGCTTGGGGGAAAAAGGCCTTATTTTTTTGTGGGCTGGTTCTGGTTTGTCGGAATGCTGTTTGGTCATTGGGTTGGTTCAATGGTTGGATCAGGGGATATGCGAACATCAGTACATGCCATCTGTCGGCATGTTCATCATTATTGCCTGGTCCGCAGCCGAAATAGTGGGACGATGGCAGCGGCTGAAAGTTATGGTTGTCGCTGTGGCGGTGTTGGCGCTGACTGCTTGTGGGGTGCGAACGTGGGATCAATTGCGCAATTGGCAAAACAGCGAAACCCTCTTTCGTCATGCGCTTGCAGTGACCAAGGGCAATTACCTTGCTTATAATTTCCTTGGTCTCTGGCTGTCCGCGAACGGCCACGCGGATGAAGCGATGGATGACTTCCGCCGTGCGCTCCAAATTTCCCCGGCTTACGACTTTGCATACATCAACCTTGGCGTTCTTTTGACCGGACAAGGCAAATTCGACGAGGCCATAAAAAATTACCGCGAAGTGTTGCGACTCAATCCCGACCATGTGCTCGCGCATAATGACCTTGGTGTTGCATTGGCCCGGCAACACAAAATTGAGGAGGCCATTGCACACTATCGGGAGGCGTTGCGGCTTGACCCAAATAATGCGGAAGCGCACCTCAATCTGGGCTCGGCGTTTCTTGAGCTTGGGCGATTGAACGAGGCAGAGGGTGAATTCACCGCGGCACTGCGAATCAACCCGTATCTTGCGGCCGGTTATTATAATCTAGCCAACGTCCTTGACCGTCAAAATCGGGGTGACGATGCGGTCCGGGATTATCAAGAGGCCCTCCGGCTCAAGCCCGACTATGCCGAGGCGCACAACAATCTGGGGAACATACTGGCGATGCGGGGAGAACTGGAGGAAGCGATTGTGCATTTACAGGCAGCCCTTCAATACAAGACGAATTATGCCAACCCGCACAGCAACCTAGGGGTCATCCTTGCGGCGCAGGGCAAGTATGCCGAGGCGATACCGCATTACCGCGAGGCGTTGCGGCTGGAGCCGGCTTCGGAGCTGATGCAGAGTAATCTGGGTTACGCGCTGATGGAGGCGGGGCAGCTTGAGGAGGCGGTGGGGCATTTTAAGGAAGCGTTGCGACTGAATCCCAACTACGCCCGGGCGCACTGTTACCTGGGCAGTGCGCTGGCGCGGCTGGGGCGGCGCGAGGAGGCCATCAAGCAATTGACCGAAGCATTGCGGCTGAAACCGGATTACGCGGAAGCGAAGGAACAGTTGCAAGCGCTGGGCGCGCAGACGTCCCAATGAGCATGATATGAATCGAACGCATGAATAAGCCGTCGTTGAAAAGAATGCCGGAGATGCAACACGTGGAAGGAACCGGTGTTGGGTTGGCGCGCGTGGCGCTTCATCCTGTTTTCATCTGCCTGCTGTTGGCCGTGATTACATTTGCCGTGTATTGGCCGGTGCTGAACTATGGCTTTGTCAATTACGACGATGCTGATTACTTCTCGGCCAATTCGCATGTTCAGGCCGGGCTGACGTGGGAAGGCGTGGCGTGGGCATTCCGTGCAACCGCCGACTCCAGTTGGTATCCGCTGACGTGGCTGTCATTCATGCTCGACGTGAACCTGTTTAGAATTGGCCCCGCCGGACCGCACTTCATGAATTTGCTGTTCCATACAGCGAACACCGTTTTGCTGTTCCTGCTGCTGCGGCGTCTGACAGGGACACGTTGGCGCAGCGCGCTGGTGGCGGGACTGTTTGCGCTGCATCCGCTGCACGTGGAATCGGTGGCCTGGATATCGGAGCGCAAGGATGTGCTAAGCACGTTTTTCGGTTTGCTGACGCTGTGGGCATACAGCCGCTATGCGGCGTTTGAAGTGTCAAGGGTCAAGTGTCAAGCAGGTCCGAAACGGTGGTATGGGCTGGCGCTTTTATTTTTCGCGCTGGGATTGTTGAGCAAGCCGATGGTGGTGACGTTGCCGTTTGTGATGCTGTTGCTGGATTACTGGCCGCTGGGAAGGGTTTCAAGTTTCAAGTGTCAAGTGTCAAGTGGTGTGGCCGACGACATGGCCACAAGTTTCGCTCCTTTCTCCTTTCTCCGTTCTCCAGGCCTGCGGCGATTGGTCTGGGAAAAAGTTCCGTTTTTTGCGCTTGGCGCGATTTCGTGTGCGGTCACATTTTTCGTGCATAAAGAAACAGGAGCGATAGTCGCGCTGGCCGCTCTTTCGTTTGCAGCCCGGATTGCCAATGCCTTTGTGTCTTACGCTCGATATCTCGGCAAAACATTTTGGCCGGCAGGTCTGGCGTTGCCCTATCCGCATCCGGGACAGTGGCCAATGATCCTGGTTGTGTGTGCAACCGCGCTGGTGATGGGTTTGTGCATTGCGGCAGTCTGGCTTGGGCGCAGGCGACCTTATTTTTTTGTGGGCTGGTATTGGTTTTTGGGGACACTGATTCCGGTTATCGGAGTGATTCAATGGGGAAGCCAGGCCATGGCCGACCGCTTCACGTATGTGCCGTTGATTGGGATATTCATCATTCTCGCGTGGGGTGCGGGCGAAGTATTGGGACGGTGGCAGCGGCTGAAGGTTGTGATGGTCAGCGCGGCAATGTTGGTGCTGGCTGTTTGTGGGGTGCGGACGCGGGATCAATTACATTATTGGCAAAACAGCGAAACTCTCTTTCGTCATGCGATTGCGGTGACTAAAAATAATTACGTTGCCTATGATTGTCTTGCCATGGCGCTGGAAACGAGTGGACGCACGGAGGAAGCGACGGACAATTACCGCCGGGCGCTTCAGATTAATCCAACTTTCGACGAGGCTCATTTCAAGCTGGCCGTTGTATTGGCTGGCCGGCGGAAATTCGACGAGGCCATCGCGCAGTATCGGGAAGCGCTGCGGATTAATCCAAGGAGCACGGATGCGCATCTCAATCTGGGTTCAGCCTTTTTGTGGCTTGGCCGGTTGAGTGAAGCACAGGACGAATTCACCAAGGCGTTGAAGATCAATCCACAACTGGCGATGGGTTACTACAATCTTGCCAACGTTTTTGACCTGGAGGGACGCCCGGACGAAGCGGTCAGGAATTATCAAGAGGCCCTCCGGCTCAAACCCGACTATGCGGAGGCGCGCAACAATCTGGCGTGCCTGCTGGTGACGGCGGGCAGACTGGACGAAGCGGAAGCGCAGTTTCGGGAAGCCTTGCGGGCCAAACCGGATTATCCGGAGGCTCATGCCAGTCTGGGTTCAGTGCTGGTGGAGCAAGGGCGGTTTGAAGAGGCAGTGGGGCACTATCGTCAGGCGCTGCAGTTCAACCCGAAAAATGCGCAGATCCGGGTTGGTCTTGGCAGTGCGCTGGCGCGGCTGGGACGGCGTGAGGAGGCCATTGAACAGTTCACTGAAGCCTTGCGGCTTGATCCGAACAACAACGAAGCGAAGGAACAGTTGCGCGCCCTGGGCATGCAGACGACGCAATGAAACGGCAGAAAACAATTCAATTGCAATCAGGTGCAACAGGTCACTGATATTTGAGCATGATGAAGTTCCGGCAATCCGCATGGGCAGGCGGCGCTCTTTTGGTGCTGTTGACCGCACTGGCTTATCTGCCTGCGTTGCGCGCCGGATTCATCTGGGACGACGATTCATTGCTGACAAATAGTGCGATAATGCGGTCATCGGGTGGAATCAAGGACATCTGGTTCAGCACGAATCTGCCGGATTACTATCCGCTCACTTGGAGCAGTTTATGGCTGGAATGGCGCTTGTGGGGGATGAATGCGATGGGCTACCACATTACCAATCTCCTCCTGCACATCTTCAGTGCTCTGTTGTGGTGGCGGATATTGAAGTTGCTTGCGATTCCGGGGGCGTGGCTCGCCGCGCTGATTTTTGCCGTGCATCCGGTGAACGTGGAATCTGTCATTTGGATTTCGGAGCGAAAGAATACTTTGTCCATGTTTTTCTACACGCTGGCCGTTTGGTGGTATCAACGATTTGAAGTGGAGCAAAATCCAACTCAGGGCGAAACGGGCAACTGTTTTTATTGGCGATGGTATGGATTATCGTTGCTGGCGTTCCTTTTCGCATTGTGGTGCAAGACGTCGGTGGTGATGTTTCCGGTGGTTCTACTTTTGTGCGCGTGGTGGCGGCGGGGCGGAATTTCCCGGCGGGATTTGCTGCAGAGCGCGCCGTTTTTCGGACTGGCATTGGTTTGGGGTTTGGTGACGATATGGTTCCAGTATTATAGCGCACATTCAGGGGAAGACGTGGCCACAAGAAGTTTTGGGGCGCGGCTGGCTGGAGCGGGAATGGCGGCGTGGTTTTATTTGTGGAAGGCGGTATGGCCGGGGAATTTGGCGTTTGTGTATCCGCAGTGGAAGATCAACGCAGGTTCTCCGCTGGTGTATCTGCCGTTTGCGGCATGGGTATTGTGCTTTGGGATGTTTTGGCGTTGGCGTGGAGGCTGGGGGAAGCCGCTATTGTTTGGGCTGGGCTATTTTGTGGTGACGTTGCTACCTGTGTTAGGTCTATTGAAGATATACTTCCAGCGTTACTCGCTGGTGGCGGATTACTGGCAATATTTCTCAATCATTGGGGTGGGGGCATTGATTGTGGGTGCGGTAAATCGGTACCTGGCATCAACCGGGAAGTTCATGCTTGTGGGCCGGGGGCTTGGGGCGCTGGTTGTCGGTGTCCTGTGCATTCTAACCTGGCGGCAGTGCGGCGTTTACCGGGATACTGAAACACTCTGGCGCGATACGCTGGCAAAAAATCCAACGTGTTCCTTGGCGCACAACAATCTGGGGATCATACTGGCGACCGAAAAAGAACCGGATGAGGCGATTGAACATTTTCACGCCGCAATTCGATACAAAACGATGGCCGCCGAGGCGCATGTCAATCTTGGCATTGCTCTCGCCGACCAGCGCAAATTCGACGAAGCCATTGCGCATTACCGGGAGGCATTGCGGATTGATCCAAACAACGCGGCCGCGCACCTCAATCTGGGTTCGGCGTTTCTTGAGCTGGGCCGGTTGAAGGACGCGGAGGGCGAATTCACTGCGGCGCTGAAGTTCAAACATGCACCCTGGATTACGGAAACACACACTGCCATGGGTTATTACAACCTGGCCAATGTCCTTGACCGGGAGGGGCGTCGCGAGGAGGCGGTCAGGAATTATCGCGAGGCCATCCGGATCGATCGCGGTTTTGCGGAGGCACACAACAATCTGGGAAACATTCTGCTCCTGAAAGGGGAACTGGACGAAGCCATTGCGCAATTCCGCGCGGCCATCCAATACAAAACGAATTACGCCAACGCACACAGCAATCTGGCGGTTGCTCTGGCCGGCCAGGGCAGGTTTGCGGAGGCGATTCCGCATTACACCGAGGCGCTGCGCCTCGATCCGGACTCGGTGTTCATGCACAACAATCTAGGTTTCGCCCTGATGGAGATGGGACGGCTTGACGAGGCGGAAGGGCAATTTGCCGCGGCATTGCGGCTGAATCCCAATGCCGCCGAAGCGCACTTCAACCTGGGCGTTGTTTTGGCCGGCCAGCATAAATTCGAGCAGGCTATCACGCAGTACCGGGAGGCATTGCGGCTGAAACCCGATTACGCGGAAGCGAAGGAACAGTTGCGGGCGCTGGGAGTACAAATAACAGAGTGAAACCAGCGCGCGACCTGACATGGTAAAAAAAATCTGGAAATCGGATTTTGCGGCAGGCGTCCTCATCGTGTTGACGACGGTGGCGGCGTATTGGCCTGCACTGAAGGGCGGGTTTGTATGGGACGATGACGCGTATGTTACAAAAAATTCTTTGTTGACGGCGACTGACGGGTTATGGCGCATCTGGTTTTCCGCTCATAGTCAATCGCAATACTTCCCGCTGGTATTTACAACGTTGAGACTCGAGCGTGGGTTGTGGGGGATGAATCCGCTGGGCTATCACGCGGTGAATGTGCTGCTGCACTGCGCGAATGTATTATTGGTGTGGGCGGTGCTGCGGCGGCTGGCTCTCCCGGGGGCTTGGCTGGCGGCGGCCATTTGGGCGCTGCATCCGGTTCAGGTGGAATCGGTGGCGTGGATAACGGAACTGAAAAACGTGCAATCCACTCTTTTCTATCTTCTGGCGCTGCTGGCGTGGATGAAATTCACAGATAAACAGGCGTCGTGTTCCTGGCGGTTCTATTTTGCGGCACTGGGTCTTTACGCCCTGGCGTTGTTCAGCAAAACCACGGCATGCACATTGCCGGCGGCGCTGCTGCTGGTGTTGTGGATGCGTAATGATCCCATCGATCGTCGCAGAATTGCACAAGTAACGCCTTTTATCGTGATGGGTGTGGCGATGGGGTTGGTGTCGGTATGGTGGGAAAGCCATTTGGGAAATTATGGCGAAGAGGTCAAGTTTTCGTTCAGTGTGTATGAGCGGCTGTTGATTGCGGGCCATGCGCTGTGGTTCTATGCGGCAAAGCTGGTATGGCCGGTCGCTTTGACGTTTAGTTATCCACGGTGGGAAGTAAACGTTCACGCTCCTGCATCGTTTGTGTGGGTGATTGGCTGCGTTCTGGTGGCGTGGGTTTTGTGGTGGAAACGCAAGACCGTGGGACGTGGAGCTGTGGCGGCAGTGATATTCTACGTGGCGACTTTGTCACCGCTGTTGGGGTTTATCCCGCTTTACACGTTTCGCTATTCTTTCGTGGCGGATCATTATCAGTATGTGGCAAGCCTCGGCCTGATTGCGCTGTTCGCGGCGACGCTGTCAGGCCGGTTGACAGCAGGGGCGGCGGGTTTTTATTGGAGATGGGCGATGCCGCCGCCTCTTCTGCTCCTGTTGGGCGTGCTAACGTGGCGACAGGCGGGCATCTACCAAAATCTTGAAACGTTGTGGCACGATACGCTGGCAAAGAACCCGGCTTGCTGGATGGCACACAACAATCTGGGCTCGGCATATCTTGACCGTGGCCAATTGAACGAGGCCGAGGCTGAATTCACCGCAGCGCTGAGAATCAACCCGCAGCTTGCGGCGGGTTATTATAATCTGGCCGGCGTCCTTGAACAAAAGGGGCGGCACGACGATGCGGTCAGGAATTATCAAGAGGCCATTCGGCTCAAACCCAACTACGCGGAGGCGCACAACAATCTTGGAAACATCCTCGCGATGAGAGGAGAATTGGATGAAGCGGTTGTTCATTTTCGGGCCGCCCTTGAATACAAACCGGATTACGCCAACGCGCACAGCAATCTGGGCGTCATTCTGGCGGCGCAAGGCAAATATGCCGAAGCGATACCGCATTACCGCGAGGCGTTGAGGCTTGAACCGGACTCGGCGCTCATGCACAACAATCTGGGTTACGCCCTGATGCAAATCGGACGCCTCGACGGGGCGGTGGCGCAGCTTGGCGAAGCGTTGCGACTGAATCCCAACTACGCCCGGGCGCACTTCAACCTGGGCGTTGCTTTGGCCGGCCAGCAAAAATTAGAGCAGGCCATCACGCAGTACCGGGAGGCTTTGCGGCTGAAACCGGATTACACGGAAGCGAAGGAACAGTTGCGGGCGCTGGGGGTCCGGGTGTCAGATTGAACTTGGGGTGCATTCCATGTTGTTGCGCCTTTCATGCTTCATTGCGGCAATTGAACCGGGAATCCACGATTAAAGAGCGCGGTAGAATCCGGTGGCACGCGTTGCGTATTTTTGCGATTCTCAACTGAATGATTGGCGAGACGTTAGCCGGCCGGGGGGCAACTGCTTCCGAAGGCAAAAACAACTGGGCGCACTGGGCAGTCTTGGGCACCGTGTGCGTGCTGATCATCGTTTTTTTTGCCTGGAGCGCCAAGTCAGGCGGTAAGGAATTATTGGGCTTACAGCCAGGAGATAGTTACTACAATCTGCTGGTGCAGGGTTTTCGAGCGGGCCAGCTTAATGTCAAACGAGAAGCGCCGCCCGAATTGGCGCAACTGCCCAATCCCTACGATATGGAGGCGGGCAGGCCTTATCGTTTAATTCCCGGCTCTCCAGTGTACGATATGAGTTATTACAAGGGCAAGTTATACCTCTACTTTGGGGTCACGCCTGCGTTGGTGCTCTTTTGGCCTTATGTGGTCCTGACCGGCCATTATCTGCTTCACAAAGAGGCCGTGGTGATATTTTGCTCGGTGGGTTTTCTCTCAGGGGTGGGGCTGTTGTGGTCGCTGTGGCGGCGTTACCTTGCGGAGGTAAGTTTTGGCGTGGTAGTGGCTGGAGCTCTTGCACTGGGGCTGGGGATGGGCACACCGTTGTTTTTGGCGGCGTGTGATTTTTACGAGGTGGCAATCAGTTGCGGGTATGCGCTGACGATGGTGGCGCTGGTGGGGATCTGGAAGGCATTGCATGAGCCGGAGCGGCGGTGCTGGTGGCTGGCGGGCGCGAGTGTGGCGTATGGGTTGGCGGTGGGATCGCGACCGAATTTGCTGTTTGGCGGGGTGATTCTGCTGGTGCCGGTGATTGCAACTTGGCGGGAGGGGCGACGGGTATGGTCCGTGTTGATGGGGGCGGTAGTGCCGATGGTGGTGATAGGGCTGGGGCTGATGCTCTACAATTTCCTGCGATTCGGCAATCCGCTGGAATTCGGCATGCGCTACGCGTTGCCCTCAGATCCGCATTGGCAACTATTTAGTCTGCATTATCTCTGGTTTAATTTTCGCCTTTATTTTCTGGAGGCGGCACGGTGGAGCGGTCGGTATCCGTTCATCCGTGACCTTGCAGTGCCCCCTTTGCCGGTGGGCCATGGGATGGTTGAGTCACACTTCGGTGTGTTAAGCAACATTCCGGTGGTATGGTTGGCGCTGGCGGCACCGCTGGTCTGGCGCGGCCGGACGGGGGAGACGCGTTCCATCCTGCGCGGTTTTGTAGCGGCGTTGGCCCTGCTGTTCGGGATGTGTGTGTTGACGCTCTGCCTCTTTTTCGCCATGACGTTGCGCTACGAGATGGATTTTCTACCGGCGCTGGGATTGCTGACCGTGATCGGGATCTTCGGTTTGGAACGTGTGCTGGCAGGTCGGCGGGTGTGGCGGAATGCGGTGCGGTGGTGCTGGGGAGTGCTGCTGACAATATCCGTGGCGTTCAACCTGTTTGCCAGTTATGAACGTTCTGCGGAGTTTCATCACAATTTGGGCAGTATTCTTTACAGCAAGGGGCGGGTGGACGAGGCGATCGCTCATTTTCAAAAGGCGTTGGGAATCAGCCAAAACGACGGGGAGGCTTACACTGGTGTCGGCGCTGTTCTTCTCCAAAAAGGGCAGGTGGACGAGGCGATTGTTCAATTCCAAAAGGCCTTGGAACTCCTGCCTGATAGTGCAACAGCCCACCACAACCTCGGCTTTGCTTTCCTCCAAAAGGGGCGGGTGGACGAGGCCATCGCTCAGTTCCAGAAGGCCTTGGAACTCCAGCCCAACGACGGGGAGGCTGACAATGACCTAGGCCTTGTTCTTCTCCGAAAGGGGCGGGTGGACGAGGCGATCAATCAGTTCCAGAAGGCCTTGGAACTCCAGCCCAACTATCCAGACGCTCACAATAACCTCGGCCTTGCACTTCTCCAAAAAGGGCGGGTGGACGAAGCGATCACTCATTTCAAAAGAGCCGTAGAGCTCCACCTTGACTCCGCCGCAGCTCACTACAACCTCGGCTCTGCTCTTTTCCAAAAGGGGCTGGTGGACGAGGCAATCACCTGTTTCCAAAAGGCCTTGGAACTTCAACCCAACAATCCAAACACCCTCAACCAGCTTGCCTGGCTGCTGGCCACCTGCCCAGACGCCTCCATCCGAAACGCTCCCGAGGCAATTCAGTTGGCGCAACAAGCGGACCAGCTTGTCGGGGGCCAGAATCTGGTGATTCTGCGCACGCTGGCTGCGGCCTATGCCGGGAACGGGCAATTCCCCGAGGCGGTTGCCACTGCTCAGCGAGCCTTGCAGTTGGCCACGGCTCAGAACGACGCTGCATTGGTGAATGACTTGAAGACGCAACTCGGATTTTATCAGGCCGGTTCCCCTTACCGCGACACACGCCTGACAAACGCCCCCGCTCCCAGCACGCAGAACGGGCTTCCGGAGATTCGGAAATAAGACGAGCTGCGATAAATAATGAGCGCGGAAGAATCCGGTGGCAGGCGGCGCGAATTTTTGAGATTCTCAACAGCATGGTTGGCGAGACGTCAGATAACCGGGAAGCGACGGCCTCTGAAGGCAAAAGCCGTTGGGAGCACTGGGCAGTCTTGGCCACCGTGTGCGTGCTGATCATCAGTTTCTTCGCCTGGAGCGCCAAGTCAGGCTTTAAGGAATTGTTGAACTCGAAACCAGCAGACAGTTACTACAATCTGTTGGTGCAGGGCTTTCAAGCCGGCCAGCTTAACCTAAAACGAGAACCGCCGTCCGAATTGGCACAACTGGCCAATCCCTACGATATGGAAGCTGGCCGGCCCTATCGTTTCATCCCCGGTTCTCCGGTGTATGATATGAGTTACTACAAGGGGAAGTTATATCTTTATTTTGGGGTTACGCCAGCGTTGGTAATCTTCTGGCCCTATGCGCTCCTGACCAGTCATTATCTGCTTCACAAAGAGGCCGTGGTGATATTTTGTTCGGTGGGATTTCTGGCCGGGGTGTGGCTGTTGTGTGCGCTGTGGCGGCGTTACTTTGCGGAGGTGGGCATTGGGGTGGTGGTGGCTGGGACGCTTGCGCTGGGTCTGGGGACGGGTATCCCGGTGCTTTTGGAGGAGTGTGATTTTTATGAGGTGGCGGTCAGTTGCGGGTATGCGCTGACGATGGTGGCGCTGGTGGGAATCTGGAAGGCAATGCATGAGCCGGAGCGGGGTTGTTGGTGGCTGGCGGGTGCGAGTATGGCGTATGGGTTGGCTGTGGGAGCGCGACCATCCTTGCTGTTTGGCGGGGTGATTCTGCTGGTGCCGGTGATAGGGGCGTGGCGGGAGGGGCGACGGGTTTGGCCCATGTTGATGGGTGCGGTTGTCCTGATGGTGGTAATAGGGCTAGGGCTGATGCTCTACAATTTTCTGCGATTCGACAATCCACTGGAATTCGGCTGGCGCTATCTGTTGCCCTCAGATCGGCATGCGCAACCATTTAGTCTGCGTTATTTCTGGTTTAATTTCCGGGTATATTTTTTGGAACCGGCGCGGTGGAGCGGTCGGTTTCCGTTCATTCGTGAGATTGCAGTGCCACCCTTGCCGGCGGGCCATGGGGGAGTTCTTTATGCACACTTCGGTGTGTTGAGCAATATTCCGGTGGCGTGGCTGGCGTTGGCGGCACCGCTGGCATGGCGCGGTCGGATGGCGGAGGCCGGTTTCACCTTGCGGCGCTTCGTGGCGGCGTTGGCCCTGCTGTTCGGGATTTGTGCGCTGACGCTCTGCCTCTTTTTCGCCGTGACGTTGCGCTACGAGATGGATTTTCTACCGGCGCTCGGGTTGCTGGCGGTGATCGGGATGTTCGGATTGGAGCGAGCGTTGGCCGGTCGGCAGGTGTGGCTGCGAGCGGTTCGGTGGTGCTGGGGATTGCTGCTGACTCTATCCGTGGCATTCAACCTGGTTGCGAGTTATGAACGCTCCGCGGAATTTCATCACAACCAAGGCAGTATTCTTTCCCAAAAGGGGCGGATAGACGAAGCGATTGCTGAATTTCGAAAGGCGTTGGAAATCAGGCCCAACGACGTGGAGGCTAACAACAGCCTTGGCACTGCTCTTCTCCAAAGGGGACAGGTGGACGAGGCGATGGCTCATTTTCAAAAGGCCTTGGAACTCCAGCCCAACAACGCCGTGACTCACGATAACCTCGGCGTTGTTCTTCTCCGAAAAGGGCAGGTGGACAAGGCGATCACTCAGTTCCACAAGGCCTTGGAAATCCAGCCTAGCAATCCAGAAGCTCACTATAATCTCGGTCTTGCTCTTCGCCAAAAAGGGCAGGTGGACGAGGCGATCGCTCAGTTCAAAAGAGCCGTGGAACTCCAACCCAATTCCGCCGTACATCGCTATAACTTCGGATACGCGCTCGTCCAAAAAGGGCAGGTGGACGAGGCGATCACTCAGTTCCACAAGGCCTTGGAAATCCAGCCTGATAGTGCGATAGCCCACCACAACCTCGGCACCGCGCTTCTCCAAAAAGGGCAGGTGGACGAGGCGATCAATCAGTTCCAGAAGGCCTTGGAACTCCAGCCAAACTATCCAGACGCTCACAATAACCTCGGCCTTGCACTTCTCCAAAAAGGGCAGGTGGACGAGGCGATAACTCATTGCCAAAAGGCCTTGAAACTGCGTTCTAACTTCCCCGAAGCCTGCTACAACTTGGGCAACGCGTTCGTCCAAAAAAAACAGATACACGAGGCAATCGCCTGTTTCCAAAAAGCCTTGGAACTCGAACCTAACAATCCAAACACCCTCAACCAGCTCGCCTGGCTGCTGGCCACCAGCCCGGACGCCTTCATCCGAAACGGTCCCAAGGCAATCCAGTTGGCTCAACAAGCGGACCGGCTTGTCGGGGGACAGAGTCCGGTGATTCTCCGCACGCTGGCTGCGGCCTATGCCGGGAACGGGCAATTCCCCGAGGCGGTTGCCACTGCTCAGCGAGCCTTGCAGTTGGCCACGGCTCAGAACGACGCTGCATTGGTGAATGACTTGAAGACGCAACTCGGATTTTATCAGGCCGGTTCCCCTTACCGCGACACACGCCTGACAAACGCCCCCGCTCCCAGCACGCAGAACGGGCTTCCGGAGATTCGGAAATAAGACGAGCTGCGATAAATAATGAGCGCGGAAGAATCCGGTGGCAAGGGGTGCGAATTTTTGGGATTCTCAACGGCATGATTGGCGAGACGTCAGCCGGCCGGGAGGCAACTGCCTCCGAAGGCAAAAACAACTGGGCGCGCTGGGCGGTCTTGGGCACAGTGTGCGTGCTGATCATCGGTTTCTTCGTTTGGAGCGCCAAATCAGGTTTGAAGGAATTGTTGAACTCGCAGCCGGGAGACAGTTACTACAATCTGTTGGTGCAGGGCTTTCGAGCCGGCCAGCTTAACGTCAAACGAGAAGCGCCGCCCGAACTGGCGAAACTGGCCAATCCCTACGATAACAGGGCTGACATGGCCTATCTCTATATCCCCGGCTCTCCGGTGAACGATATGAGTTATTACAAGGGCAAGTTATACCTTTATTTTGGGATCACGCCTGCATTGGTGCTCTTCTGGCCTTATGTGGCCCTGACCGGCCATTATCTGCTTCACAAAGAAGCGGTGGTGATCTTTTGTTCGTTGGGATTTCTGGCCGGAGTGGGACTGTTGTGGTCGCTGTGGCGACGGTACTTTGTGGAGGTAAGTTTTGGTGTGGTGGTGGCTGGAGCTCTTGCGCTGGGTCTGGGGACGGGTATCCCGGTGCTTTTGGAGGAATGTGATTTTTATGAGGTTCCAATCGGTTGCGGCTATGCGCTGACGATGGTGTCGCTGGTGGGGATCTGGAAGGCAATGCATGAGCCGGAACGGCGGTGCTGGTGGCTGGCGGGGGCGAGTATGGCGTATGGGTTGGCGGTGGGATCGCGACCGAACTTGCTGTTTGGCGGTGTGATTTTACTGGTGCCGGTGTTCAGCGCATGGCGGGAGGGGCGACGGGTTTGGCCCGTGTTGATGGGTGCGGTTGCGCCGATGGTGGTAATAGGGCTTGGGCTGATGCTCTACAATTTCCTGCGATTCAATAATCCACTGGAATTCGGCTGGCACTACCAGTTGCCCTCAGAACGGGATGAGCAACACTTTAGTTTGCGTTATCTCTGGTTCGATTTTCGCCTTTATTTTCTGGAGGCGGCGCGGTGGAGCGGTCGGTTTCCGTTTGTTCGTGACTTTGCAGTGCCCCCCTTGCCGGCGGGCCATGTGGGGGTTGAGGCACACTGCGGTGTGTTGAGTGACATTCCCGTGATGTGGCTGGCGCTGGCGGCACCGCTGGCTTGGTGGGGTCGGACGGCGGAGACCGGTTCCATCCTTCGCCGTTTCGTGGTGACGTTGGCCCTGCTGTTCGGGATTTGTGTGTTGACGCTCTGCCTCTTTTGGGCTGTGTCGTTGCGCTACGAGATGGATTTCCTACCGACGCTCGGGTTGCTGGCAGTGATCGGGATCTTCGGTTTGGAACGTGCCCTGGCAGGCCGGCTGGTCTGGCGGCGAGCCGTACGGTGGTGCTGGGGAGTGCTGCTGGTTATCTCCGTGGCGTTCAACCTGTGTGCGAGTTATGAACGTTCTGCGGAGTTTCATCACAACTTGGGTTTTGTTCTTTCGCGACAGGGTCGTTTGGACGAGGCGATCGCACAGTGTCAAAAGACCTTGCAACTCCAGCCGGGCGACGTTTGGGCTCACAACACCCTCGGCTATGCATTTTTCCAAAAGGGGCGGATAGACGAGGCGATTGCCCAGTTTCAAAAGGCATTGGAACTCCAACCAAAGTATGAAGAGGCTTACATCAACCTCGGCTCCGCTCTTTTCCAAAAGGGGCGGGTGGACGAGGCGATCGCTCAGTATCAAAAGGCCTTGGAACTCCAGCCCAACGACGTGGAGGCTGTCAATGAATTAGGCTTTATTCTTTTCCGAATAGGGCGGGTGGACGAGGCGGTCACTCAGCTAAAAAGAGCCGTAGAACTCCTCCCTGACTCCGCCGCAGTTCACAATAACCTCGGTCTTGCTCTTCGACAAAAGGGGCAGGTGGACGAGGCGATTGCTCATTTCAAAAGAGCCGCGGAACTCCAACCCGACGATGCTACGGCTCAGAACACCCTCGGCTCTACTCTTTTCCAAATGGGACAGGTGGACGAGGCGATCGCTCATTTTCAGAAAGCCTTGGAACTCCAGCCCAGCCATCCAGAGGCTCACTATAACCTCGGCCTTGCTCTTCGCCAAAAGGGGCGGGTGGACGAGGCGATCGCTCAATTCAAATGGGCCGTGGAATTCCGGCCTGCCGACGCTACGGTTCACTACAATCTCGGCTCGGCTCTTCTCCAAAAAGGGCAGGTGGACGAAGGGATTGCTCATTTCCAAAAGGCCTTGGAACTGCGTCCTAACTACCCCGAAGCCTGCTACAACCTGGGCAATGCACTCGTCCAAAAAGGCCGGATGCACGAGGCAATCACCTGTTTCCAAAAAGCCTTGGAACTCCAACCCAACAATCCGAACATCTACAACAAGTTTGCCTGGCTGCTGGCCAACTGCCCGGACGCCTCCCTCCGAAACGGTCCCAAGGCAATCCAGTTGGCTCAACAAGCGGACCGGCTTGTCGGGGGACAGAGTCCGGTGATTCTCCGCACGCTGGCAGCGGCCTATGCCGGGAACACGCAATTTCCCGAAGCAGTTTCCGCCGTACAACGAGCCTTGCAGTTGGCCACGGCCCAGAACGACGCTGGATTGGTGAATGATTTGAAAGCGCAACTTGGATGTTACCAGGCCGGTTCCCCATTTCGCGGCGCACCCTTGACCAACGCTCCCACTCCCGTCCCGCAAACCACGCTTCCAGAGGTTGGGAAATAAAACGAGTTGCGACAAATAACGAGAGCGGGGAAGAATCCGGTGGCAGGCAGCGCGATTTTTTGAGATTGTCAACGGCATGATTGGCGAGACGTCAGAGTGAAACAAGAGCGCGATCTGACATGACAAAACGAATCTGGAAGTCGGATATTGCGGCAGGCGTCCTCATCCTGTTGATGACGGTGGTGGCGTATTGGCCTGCATTGAAGGGCGGGTTCATCTGGGACGATGATTCGCATCTGACCGAAAATTCCTGCATCGTCGGGCCGCTCGGTTTTAAGGGGATATGGACGAGCAGTGCGGCGGTTTATTATCCACTGGTACTGAGCAGTTTCTGGTTGCTGCATGCGCTCTGGGGTCTCAATCCGCTGCCATATCACCTGGTCAATATAGCCATGCACGCGGCGTGTGCGGTTGTGTCATGGCGGGTTTTGTTGCGCTTGGGCGTGCGGGGTGCGTGGCTGGGCGCTGCGGTGTGGGCGTTGCACCCGGTGCAGGCGGAGTCAGTGGCTTGGATAACGGAATTGAAAAACACGCAGTCGTGTCTATTTTACCTGCTGGCGATTTTGCTTTTCGTGAAATGGCGGCAAGCGAGTTGTCATTTGGACAAGAAGGGAGGAAGCGCGACTTACCTGCTGGTATTGGTGTGTGCGGGGCTGGCGATTCTGAGCAAGGCTTCGACGGTGATGCTGCCGGTGGTGCTCGGGTTGAGCGCCTGGTGGATGGATGGGCGGCGGCGCTGGCGGGTCGTCGTCAGCCTCATCCCCATTTTCCTCATTTCGGCTGTGGCAAGTGTCTGGACGATTTGGGAGCAAAAGTATCACTCCGGCGCACTGGGACCCGAGTGGACGCAGAGCTGGCCGGAACGGGTGGTGATCGCGGGACGGGTGGTGTGGTTTTATCTCGGGAAGTTGGTTTGGCCGCATCCGTTGATGTTCATTTATCCACGTTGGGAGATTGACGCCGGGCGGCTGCTTGCATTTTTGCCTGCCTTGGCCGCAGCGGCCGGTCTCTTGGTTGTCTGGTGGCGGCGCAACGCGTATGGTCGCTCGTTGTTTTTTGCGTTGGGCTATTTCGTAGTTTCGCTGTTTCCGGTTCTGGGATTTTTCAATGTTTACTTTTTCCGCTATTCGTATGTGGGGGATCATTTTGAGTATCTGGCGAGCATGGGCCCGCTGGCGTTGGCGGGGGCAGTGATTACGGTAGTATTTGAACCGCTTGAAAAGAAGAATTGGTTTCTGAAACCGTTGTTTTGTGGAGCGCTGTTCACGGTGCTTGGGGTGTTGACATGGGAGCAAGCGGGCGTTTTTCGAGATAACGAGACGTTGTGGCGCGACACGCTGGCAAAAGATTCCGCTTCGTGGATGGCTCACAATAATCTGGGCCTGGTCTTGAAAGACCGTGGAAGGTTTGTGGAGGCAGAAACGCATTTCAGGGAAGCGTTGAAGAGCAAGCCGGATGATGTGGATATTTTGAACAACCTGGGCCTGGATTTGATCGCCCGGCGTCAATACACGAACGCGATCGACTGCTTCGAGATGGCGTTGAGGAAAAAACCGGATTACGCCACAGCCCATTACAACATGGGTATCGCCCTGGTCGCCTTGGGAAAAAACGACGAGGCCATCGGACAATACATCCAGGCCGCGCGTCTGGATCCAAATTTGTCGGATGCCCGGAACAACCTGGGCAACGCGCTGGCTGCGCAGGGGAGACTTGACGAAGCGGTTGCAAGTTTTCGCGAAGCCATCCGCGCCAATCCGAATGATGCCAAGATCTACAACAATCTCGGCGCCGTCCTGCTTTCGCAAAACAAACTCGAAGAGGCCATCGGGTCTTACCGCGCGGCGTTGCAACACAAGCCCGACTTCCTTGAAGCGCGAAAGAATCTGGGCATGGCCCTGGTCCGGCAGGGCAGGCCGGACGAGGCTGTCGCCGAACTTGAGCAGGTGGTGCGGCTCGCGCCCGACGATGTCACCGCGCGCAACAACCTCGCCGACGTGCTGGTTCTTCTGCGCCGGTACGACGAGGCGATTGCGCTGTATTCCGAAGCCTTGCGGCTCGCGCCGGGTGATGCGCCCGCTCACTACAATCTCGGTTGTGTGCTGGCCGAACTCGGTCCTTCTGACGAGGCGGTGCGGCAATATGAAGAAGCGCTGCGGCTCAAGCCCGACTACGCCGAGGCGCACAACAATCTGGGAAACATTCTGCTCATGAGCGGAAAAACCGACGAAGCGATTGTTCATTTCCGGGCCGCCCTTCAATCCAAGCCGGATTACGCCGACGCGCACAGCAATCTGGGCGTCATTTTGGCGGCGCAAGGCAGGTATGCCGAGGCGATACCGCATTACCGCGAGGCGTTGCGGCTGGAGACAGGCTCGGTGCCGATATATAGTAATATGGGTTACGCGCTCATGGAGACCGGACGGATTGAGGAGGCGGTGGGGTATTTCAGGGAAGCCTTGCGGCTGAATCCCAACTATGCCCGGGCGCATTTCTACCTGGGCAGCGCGCTGGGACGGCTGGGACGGCGGGACGAGGCGGTTGCGCAACTGACCGAGGCGCTGCGGTTGCGCCCGGACGATGCGGAAACGAAGCAGGAATTACGCGCCCTGGGTGTAACTCCACCGGATTGAACCCTCTTTTGGCTCCCAACAAGCCGGAAGAAGGCGGGAACTGCCCCCGTCAGAGGCTCATTTCCGCCGGGCGGCCAGTTCCCGGTGGCAACAGGACAAACAAACCGTTCCAAATACGATAAAAAAATCGGAAATGTTGTTGACACCGTTTGACAGTATGTTAAAACAGACATACCTTTTTTCACTCACTTATGCGTACAAACGGTCGGCTATTGATGGCGGCAAAGAAAAACTTGTTGCCTAAAGTCCTGTACGTTCAGGACGCCGACATTCCAATTCACGACCTCGTTGTTGTTGGTTGGGAATTGGAAGCAACGCATAATGTGAATGAATGTTAGTAGAAAAAACCCAGCAAAGCCCCCCAAGAACACCATGAAAAAGCCCACCAGCAAAAACAGTCAAACCGAATCCTCCTTCATTCGAAGGATCGGACAACATCTCAGTCTCATCCCGCTTATTGTGCTCCTCACAATGGTGGGCATGCCATTGGCGCACGCCACCACGCTCCAGTGGGACGGCAACGTCACCGGCACCGGCCCCTCGGATGGCACGAACCAAACAGGCGCGACGATGGCCGGTAATTGGAATACCAACAACGCCGTATGGTGGAATGGTACAGCTGATGTTGCGTGGACCAACATAAGCCCTGGCAGTTATATTTATGACAGCGTGGAATTTGGAACCGCGAATCCAGCCGACAACACCAATCTTAATATTGGTCTTTCCGGGGGCACCAACATCTTTGTCAACAACATCACTTTCAGCAACGATTATACCATTGGGTTCTCGGCGGCCACAACTGTGTTTCTGACCAATCCTGCCAATCCCAAGCTCAATCCCGTCATCTATGTTTGGACGCCGACGCCGAACCTGACGAACAAGCTCAGGACAATACTTGACGGTCATGCCTTCACCAAGGAAGGAACAGGCTGGTTGTTCCTGAGCCCGGGTGACACCAACAAAGTCGGGGCGGTTGGTCTTACCACCATCAATAATGGCAGGGTGTACATGACGGGCAGCGATGAACGGCCCAAAGTTTTTGGCGATTTGCTGGTCAATTCGGGCGGCATGCTTTGCTTGAACCAGGGTGACGCCACGGCGAAAGGCATGCCAAACCATGGTCCGCTTTCGCCTTTTGGCACGCTCATAGTGAATGGCGGCACAGTGGCCGTAAACTTCGATAATGGCAGCGGCAAGCACATGTATTTGAACAAAATGGTGCTGGCCAACAACGCAACGATTCAAGATTATCAGGCGGGCTATAATGAAAGATTCTGTGCGGGGCCCACCAACTTGGACGCCCGCGCCGGCTCCATGGTCAACGGATTGGGAGGCAGATACATGAACGTCAGTGTCTTCAAGTCCACGACGGGGACGGTGACCATTACGAATAAGCCTTCCAATCAGACTGGTTCGATAAACTGTTACAGCGTTTCCGCATTGAATGCGGGTCAACTCATATTTGATGGCAGCAGTTCCAACCCGCAACTTACCTCCTCCACTACCAACACCGGAGTTGAAGTGTACTTGAACGGCGGTCAGTTGATTTTCAGCAACAATAACTCTAAAGCAGCCATAGAAATCCCGGCGGGTTGGACCATCAACCCGGGCGGTTGCCAAACTGGCCACCGAGACGGGGCCGGCCGCGACTGCTGGCATCAGGCCGGTCATGTTCACGAACATTGTCCGCAAGGTCGGCGGCACACTGGATTTCAATGTGATTGGCCTCACTACACCGGGAATTGGCGGCTCTAATTACATCACAGCTTGGGACCCGGCGCTCTTCGACACCGGCCCCGACTATACGATGGCAAATCTTTACAACACCAACACGATCATTGGCGGCTGGGCCACCTACTCCAACTCGGATTGGGCACAGTTGGGCATGATTGGCGCCAGCAATTTGAACGTCGTTCCTTACGGCGCTTACCAGACCGCCACGACTCCAGGTTCATGGGCTTCCAGCGACAACGTCAGTCTGAGTTCTGCTCCTTCACCCAGTGTCGGGAACCAGACGATCAATTCGTTGAAACTGGCCAATGGTCCCGCCGTTGCGATCGGTGGCGGCAACACATTGACACTTTCTTCCGGCGGCTTGCTCGCCGTTGGCTCCCCGGCGGCCAGCATTACGGGCGGTTCAATCAGTGGCGGCGCCAGCGGGGCGGATTTGATCATCCAAAACGCGGGTAACCTGACCATTGGTTCGACCCTGGCCGATAACAGCGGCACCTCGCTGACAAAATCCGGCAACGGCAAATTGACTTTGACCGGAACAGACAGCCTGACGGGCAACAGTTACCTGAACGGCGGCACGGTTCAAGCCGTTGATGATACCTACCTGCCTTCAGGCAGCACCGTCACCATAAACGGCAGCACAGTCCACTTCACCGGCGCGAGCGTGACCAGCAGCAAGACGATTAATGTCAACGGTGCAGGCGGCACGTTTACCGTTGACCCCGGTAACTCCCTCACTCTGAGCGGCCCCATCAGCTTCTCCGACGGTCAACCGCAGGTGAACACCCCCGCTCAAACCATCGGCGCCTTTGGCGGCCTCACGTTGAATGGTGGCGGCACGCTGACCCTCACAGCCAGCAATTATTACAACGGTGCCACAGTGGTCAACACCGGCAGGCTCGACGTCAACGGGACAAACAATTGCGACGCCGCAACCTGGCAGGCGGGTGCCGTGCAGGTCAATAGCGGCGGCATCTTGGGTGGAAATGGAACGATCGGTGGTCCCGTGACGGTTGCAAGCGGCGGCGAGATTGCAGCCGGCGATGCAGTCGGTGCACTGACCCTCGCGACCAATCTGACCTTGCAGGCGGGTGCGTCCGCCCTCGTTGGAATTGATTACGTGAATAAAACGAACGATGTATTGCAGGTGCAGGGCAACTTGACAGTTGATCCCACCTGCACGCTTTACATCACCAATACGTCCGGATCGCTCACAGCATTTACGAACCCCATTATTACATACTCGGGCGCGCTGAGCGGGAACTTCAACCCGGCAGTACAGGTCCTGGGTGCGATCAACGGTTCGCCGTCAATTGATTACAGCACTCCGGGCGTCATCAAGCTGGATGTCAACAACAACGTGACGATCTACCAGCCGCCGGTGGCCGCCGCGACACCGCCGCACGTGTCCGTTTCATTTAACGTCGGTGCTTATGGCGCTGCGACCATCTATTACTACTGGTTCAAGTCGAACAGCCCGTCGCCTGTGGCAGTGCAGAGCGGCACCAGCAGCACTTACACGATTGCCGACCCGACGGCAGCGAATATCGGCTTCTACGATGTGATTGTTTCCAACAGCTTCAACACGGTCACAAGTGCGTATGTGTACCTGGACGTGGCGTGGAAAGCGGCCGTAATCACCACCGCGCCGACCAACCAGACAGTCTTCCAGGGCGTGACCGCCAATATTGCCTCGGCGGTTGACGGCGTGCCATTCCCGGACATCCAATGGTACACCAACATCAACCCCAGCGACATCACGAGCGCATTGGTGCCCATTGATTCGGGGGCAAATAATACGGCGACGAACCAAACGCTCGTGCTCCCCAACGTCCAGCAGGTCGCCGACGCTAAGGATTACTTCATCGTTGCGCACAACGTAACCAATGATATTTCGTCGGTGCCGCACGACAATTGGGTCACCAACCACATGGCCCTGACCATCTATACTCCGCCCGTAATCACCACGCAGCCGCAGAGAGTAATCACCGTCAACGGCCAACCGGTCAGCTTTACCTGCCTGGCCACTTCCATACCTGCGGCAGTGTATTATTGGTATGAAAACGGCTCACCCAGCATTTATGACGCCGCTCCCGGTACGACAGGGGACAGCACCCTTGCGTTTAATGCGTCGGCGGGCAACAAGAGCACCTTCACGTGCCTGGCAAGCAACGTAGTCGGCACAGTCTTGAGTACCAACGCCCGTCTTGCCTTGTATAGCTCGACTCTGATCGGGTCGAACAACATCGTCCCGGCGAATGGCGCAAACAACGTCTGCGTTGACACGCCGCTTTACATGACCTTTAACTTCCCGGTATTGCCGGTGGATCAAGGCGTCATCAGCGTCTATGACATTCGCTCGAACAACGTTCCTTCATGGACCAATGACCTGAGTATGGACACCGTTGCGACCAACGGGCCGAACGTGTACCATTTCAAGAGTGCCGACAACTCCTACCAGGCCTTCCCGGTCTTGGTCATCAGCAACGGACTCACCGCGATGATTACCCTGCCGGCGAAGACCCTGACCAACGGCGAGACCTACTACGTCACCATGACTCCGGGTGTCGTGCAGCAACAGGGCAATGGAATATATTTCCAGGGTCTGGGTATCGGCGGCACCACGGGTGACACCAATACTTGGAAGTTCAGCACCAAGGCGACGCCACCGGATCAATCCACCGAAACCATTCAGGTTGCCAGCGATGGCAGCGGTGACTTCTGCACCGTGCAGGGCGCGATCAACTTCATCACAAATAACAGCATCATACATCACATCATTGACATCAAGAGCGGCACCTATCGGGAGCTTGATCTGTTGAGCGGCAGGCACAACCTTACCTTCCGCGGACAGGATGTTGATAGTCCAGTGTTCACTTACGAGAACAATGCCTTGCTGAACAACAGTTCGGACACACGCAACCTCTTCAAGGTCTCCGGGTGCTCCAACATCACCATGTTGTCGCTCACGTTCACCAACACCACGCCCACCAACCAGACCATTACGCCTCAAGGCGCGGCGGGGACACTGCGCGTGGGCAACACCAGCAGAGCCTTCGTGGCTTACAAGTGCAAGTTCCTCGGCGCCATGCAGGATACGCTGTTGATCAACGGCGCCGGTGACACCGCTTATTTCGAAAATTGCGACATCGAAGGCGACCAGGACTTTATTACTGGTGGCGGTGACGCATACTTCACCAATTCGCGGATTGTCTGCCTGCCGTACGGAACGAACGTCACCTTGGCGTCCACACCGCAGAACACAAACGGGTTCTCCTTCGTGAACTGCAGCGTCCTCTGCGGACCCGGTCGGACCAACGATAACGGCACCGTCGATACCTACCTGGGTCGAGACGGCGGCAACCTTTATGCCAACATGGCGTACATTAGCTGCACCTTGGACACCAACCTCATCAATCAGAAGGGTTGGCTGACCAACGGCGGTACCACAGCCGCCAACGTGCGCGACTGGGAATACCAGAGCGTGGATACGAACGGTGCCTTGATTAACACGAGCGCCCGCGCCTCTTGGTCTCACCAGTTGCTGAACACCGATCCGAATTATATTAATGCAACTACACCCGCCCTCTGGCTCTATGGCGATACGCGACCGCTGGCAAGCTTGCCCGGAACGCTGCCGAATCCCACGAACGGCACGGCTTACAGCCAAAGCGCTGCTGTCGCGAGCGACATGGCGGGATGGACGTACTCGAGTTCAGGTACATTGCCTACTGGGTTGACATTGGATCCCAACACCGGATTGCTGTCGGGCACGCCGTTCGCACCCGGCGCATTCACCTTTACGGTGATCGCAAGCTCTGGGGATCCTTACACGGTATCACAGGCTTATTCCGTGACCGTTCAAAATGGCAGTATTTATCCCAAGGGGAACAAGGCGGGCAAGTTGGCACTGACCACGGCGAACAAAACCATATTCAGCAACGCGTCGCCGATCATTGTGACAGGGACGTACGTGCCCGCTCTTGCCACAAACAAGGTCAGTCCTCCACCGGTACCCGCGACAGTGGTGTATAAATTCGATGCCGGTCCATGGCAGGTGGCCAGCACAGCCAACGGCTTCTCGAACTGGTCTGCCACATTGCCGGCGCCGTCATTGGGAGTTCATGGGTTCGCGGCGTATGCCGTGGACGATCAGGGGTATGTCACTGCGAATCTCCTTACCAGCTATTACTATGTAAACTGGGCGCACATTACGCTGATCCAGAACGGGAATGGGAGTGTTATTGGCACGTCCAAGAGTGCGGACGGAAAGGTCAGCGAGACGTTTGGGACCGTCGCGCCGGGTTCGGTTAATGCTGATCTGTGCATGTCGGGCATCTACAACCTCACCATGTTGGCGGGCCCGGGTTATCTGCTCTCCAACCTGGTGGTCACGGCGGATTACGGGGTTAGCAACAACCTGCCTTGTCCGGCCAAGTATAAGCTCGTGGCGGACACGGTGCGGACGAACATGACGGTGACAGTGGACTTCGTGCCCGACCGCTTCCTGCAATGCTCGACGGGAACGTATTGGGGTCTGTATTACACGGTCACCAACGATCCGATTGCTGAAGTCACCAATGCGCAATTTGAGAGCTCCGGCTTGATCGAACTGGCAGTGAAAGCCGGGGATCAGAAGACGGGCAAGCAGGTTGCCTCGGGCGCTGTGGTTGTGGAAGGGGAGAAGGTTTCCTTTACCATGAACCTTGACCTAAACGGCAGCGGGACGACGTTCGGCGAGGCGAAGCAACCGACCCGCAAGAAGGGTGGGTCCACTGATGTCCTTACGGTGACGGCCAACTTCGATCTGGCAGGCGGCCAGGTGGTGACGGGCACTGTGAGCAACCAGACAACGGGCAATTGGAGTTCGACATTCACGGCGTATCGTTCGCCTTATGGTGATCCGAGCAAGGGTATATTGCTCGGGCCTTCACCGGCGTCTGGCACATACACGATGGCGATAGGGAATTCGTCTGATCCGACGGAGCCGGGTGGCTACGGATATGGCACGGCCATCCTCGGGCTGAAAGGCGTTGCCACGAAGGGTCTATACGGTGACACGGAAGCGCTGCAGCCGTTTGCGCCCAACGTGTCCACCAACGGCGTCTGGCCGTATTATCAGGCGTTGTATAAGACCACGGATGGGGCATTCCACGGTTCTGTGATTGGCTGGTTGACCTTCACGAATGGAAGCATTGACGGCAGCCTGACGTGGGTCAAGAAGCTGGCCACGGGACTGACGCTCAAGTCAACCACCTACACGGGCGGGTTCACCAACACATTCCAGATACAGGCATCGTCCTGGACGAACAATGGATCGCAGGCGTGCTTCACGACCTTCAGCCTTGGCCAGGTAGTGACGTCGGGTGGGTATCTGACGACGCTGGGGACGAACACCATCACCCAGATCTGGACGAATGGCGCTCCGTTCCTGCTGAACGTGCCGGCCTTTGGTCCGAACAAGGTTGTGGCTGCCGGCAAGCCGGGCGGGTACACGAACAACTTGAACGTAGTCAAGATGACGCTGAGCCCCGTCACGGGTGTGGTTAAGGGATCGTTCTACGACAATGTGAACAAGCTCAACGCATTCCAGTTCCAGGGGGTCATACTGGAGAATCAGGACACGGCCTACGGTCTGCAGTGGACCAAGAGCGGTGCCGGCTTCCCAGCCATCAATACCGGCCCGGTGACAATTGAGGCAGCGCCATAAACTGAATATAATTCACTGGCGCGCCGCCAGGGTGCGCCAGAGTAAGATACAAAATCTCCCCGCTGCGAAAGTGGCGGGGAGATTTCTTTTTCGTGTTCTGTTCGTCTTCGGAAGTCGGACTCGGTCCTTGGCACGATTTCGGATGAATTCAACGTTGTCAGTGAGAGCATCTGACTCTAGACTTTGGCCGTCCTCAACATCAACCGATGACGCCGACGCAACATCAAGCAACGTTGGCCGCCGCCAACTGCCAGGTCGCCTTTGACAACCTGACACGGCAACTCTATGCGACCGACGCGTCGCATTACCAGGTCGAGCCTCTGGCGGTCGCGTTCCCGCGCAATGCGTTCGAAGCCAGTTCCATGATTGTGGCGGCAGGCCATGCCGGCGTCTCCATCATCCCGCGAGGTGCCGGCACGGGTCTCGTCGGCGGAGCAATTGGCGAAGGGGTGGTCGTGGATTTCTCCCGTTACAACCGGGAAATCAGCGATTTTAATCTGGAACGCCGTACTGTCCGCGTCGGACCGGGAGTAATCCTTGATCAATTCAACAATTACCTCCGGCCCTCCGGTTTTTGTTTCGGTCCGGACGTGGCGACGAGTTCCCGCGCCACGCTCGGCGGCATGATCGCGAACAATTCTTCCGGGGCGCGTTCCATGGTTTACGGCACCACGGCGGATCATGTTGTCGAACTGGAAATTGTCCTGGGCGATGGGCGCGTGGTGAAGGTTGGGCCGGAGCAAGACACGCTTCAAGGCGAGCGCGCGATGCTGGAGGACATGGCCATGCTTAATGGACTGCAAATTGCCGAGCGATTTTTGCCGGGGTTGGTGAAACGCTGGCCGGGCTACGCATTGGATCGCGTGGCGCGCGAACCGGGCAATCTGCTCAATGTTTTGATCGGCAGCGAAGGCACACTGGCGGCCATTACCGGCGCCGAAGTCAGGATCGTCCCGACGCCCGACGAGATCGGGCTGGGATTGATTTTTTTCAACTCCACGGCAGAGGCCATGCAGGCGACGCTCGAATTGAGCGATCTCAAGCCCGTGGCCGTCGAGCACATTGACCGGTTGCTGCTGGATCAAACCCGCGGTCAGCGCGAGTTTGAGGGAGCGCGCCACCTGCTTGATCTTGATGCCCATCCCTGTGAATCCGTGCTTGCCATTGAGTTCTACGCAGACGTTGACGATCAAGTCGCCGCGCTTCAGAAAAAACGGTTCGGTGTGCGAAAGAAAATTCTCCAGACCCTGGCCGAGATCAACCAGTTCTGGGCGTTGCGCAAAGCCGGATTGTCGCTGCTGACGGGCTGCAAAGGTCAGGCCAAGCCGGTCACCTGCATCGAAGACACGGCGGTTCGGCCAAAGGATTTACCGGCATACTACGAGGGGTTGCAGTCGGTGATGCGGCGGCTTGGACTGCGGGCGTCGTTCTACGGCCATGCCGCGTCGGGATTGTTGCATGTGCGACCGGTGCTCGATCTTCATTCGGCGGAGGATTTGAAAAAGTTCCGCAAGGTTACTGAAGAAGTCGCGGCGCTGGTGCGACAGTTCAAAGGCTCGTTTGCCGCCGAGCATGGCGTCGGCATTGCGCGCACCGAATTTCTCAAGGAACAGGTCGGCGAGGATCTCTACGCGTTGATGAAGCAGATCAAAAAATCGTTTGATCCGCACAACGTGTTCAATCCCGGCAAAATCATCAGCGATGGCCGATACAAACTCGACACACGGCTGCGGCACGGATTGCCGGGGCACGAATTGAAACTGCCATTTCAGCCGGTGCTGGCGTTTACAGGGCGGGATGGATCGTTCATTCACAATCTTGAGCAGTGCAACGGCTGCGGCGGCTGCCGCAAAGAGACTCCGACGATGTGCCCCACATTCATCGCGACCGGCGAGGAAGTGATGTCCACACGCGGTCGCGCCAACGTGATTCGCGCGGTGCTGGAGTTTCGGGGCATCAAGGAGAGCGACGCGTTGCGTTCCGAGGAACTCGAAGCCGCGTTGAGCAACTGTCTTTCGTGCAAGGCGTGCGCCACGGAATGTCCAACGAATGTGAACATGGCGTTGCTCAAGGCGGAGTTGCAGCACGCCCGCATCCGGCAGCACGGACTGACTGTGACCGAGCGGTTGTTCAGCTCGGTGGATTATCTGTGCCGGATGGGTTGCAAGATGCCGGGTCTCGCCAACGCGCTCATTGATTCTTATCTGATTCGTCGTTGGATCGCGAAACCCTTGGGCATTTCTCCCAAACGCCCATTGCCGCCATACGCCAAGGTGCGTTTCGATCGTTGGTTCGACGAACGAATGCGCCGGAAACGCGCGTGGCGGGGACGGGTCATTTTGTGGGACGACACATTCGTGCGCTATCACGAGCCGCAGGTGGGCATCGCCGCCGTCAAGGTCCTTGAGTCGGCGGGATTTGAAGTTGTGCTGCCGGTTGGGCGCGAGTGCTGCGGCCGGCCCGCTTTCAGTCAGGGAAATCTTGATGAAGCAATGCGCCTGGGTAACCACAACATCGCCTTGCTGGGCAGTAGTGGAGACACCACGCCCATTTTGTTCCTCGAACCGTCCTGCTATTCGATGTTCGCCGAGGATTATCGCGAGATGAATCTGCCCGGTGCCGATCAAGTGGCGGCGCGATGTTATTTGTTTGAAGCGTTCATGGATGAGTATTTAAGGCAGGAGCCGGCCGCGCTGCGCTTCGGTGTCGAACAAGTCAACTTGGCCATCCAACCGCACTGCCACGCCAAAGCGCTGACCGGCGCGGCTTTCATGCATCGGCTAGCTGTGCGACTGCCGGACCGAAAAGTCACTTACCTCGACGCGGGTTGCTGCGGCATGGCGGGCGCGTTCGGAATGTTGGAGTCGAAATACGACCTTTCGGTTCGCGTCGCCGAACCGCTTATCGAAAAAGTCCGCGGCCTGCCGTACGGCACGATCATCGTTGCTTCAGGCGCCAGTTGCCGGCAACAGATCAATCACCTCGCGTCCGTGCGCCCGAAACACATGGCCGAGGTGTTGGCGGATGCGCTGGAGTAATTAAGGCGACTTGATTTTCTGGAAAAAGTTCTCCGCCGTTCCGCATGTTGCAGCGCCAACTTCTTCGAGCGTACAATTTTTGACCCGCGCGACGGTTTCCGAAATTTCCTTCACGTAAGCGGGTTCGCATCGTTTCCCGCGATAAGGCATGGGCGCGAGAAACGGGCAATCCGTTTCCAGCATGAATTCGCCGAGCGGCGTGGCAGCGACTGTGTCACGCACGTTCTGGCCGTTCTTGAACGTGACGATGCCGGTGAAACTCACAATCGAGCCCATCGCCAGAATCCGTCGCATCGCTTCCGCGTCGTTGGCAAAACAGTGAAAAACACCGCGTACACGGTCGGCGAATGGTGCGACCGCTGCCAGCGTCTCTTCCAGCGCGTCGCGCTGGTGAATGACGCAGTTCAAGCCGATTTCAGCGGCAACTTCCAGATGTTGGCAAAAAAGTGCGGTTTGCCGCCGTTTGTAATCCTCGTCATCGCCCGGCGTGCCGTTGTCTTGCTTGCTTGGCAAACGATGGTAGTCCAATCCCGTCTCGCCGAGACCAACGACTTTGGGATGCCGCGTCCATTCGCGCAGAGCGGGGCGCACGTCTTCCGGCGCGCTCGTCACGTGCGAGGGATGCCAGCCAACGACGGCATAGACACAAGGAAACCGTTCCGCGATTTTTACGACGCGGGCGCTGCTTTCGAAGTCCGTGCCGATGGAAATAATTTTTGCGATGCCGGCGGCCTGTGCCCGCTCGATGACTTGCAGGAGATCGCTTTCGAAATCCGTGTAATCCAGATGCGCGTGGGTGTCGAAGAAGGTGTTCACGTCATTGGAATATGCCCGGTTTGTTTACCAATTTCCAGTCAGCCAATTTGCGGGCGCGTTGTTACGAATGATCGAGAACCGATACTTCCCCCTGCTTCAGCCATCCGATGCGGCGGTTTTTGTCAGTCACTTGCAGCCAGTCATTCTTTCGGTCGAGGACGCGCAATTCCGCGCCGTCATGAACGGTAAAGGCGCTTTGCGATTCTTCCAAAGGTCCTTGGCGCGCAACGACATCGGGTGCTGTTACAACGGCCGTTTCCACGGTGTAACGATGCGCCAACGCGCAACCGAGAAACGCCGAAAGAACCATCGCCGCACTGGCCACCAGCCACACATAACTTCGGAGCACGCGCTTTGTTTGCGGTTTCAGTTGCATCACCGCCAGCAGCAAAAAAGTCAGCCAGACCGCGCTTGCACTCAGCCACGACCATTCATTCAAACTCAGCGTGGCCAGCCAGCTTTCCCAACGAGTCACGCGCAGTGTCGGGCCTTGAACCTGGTCGCGCACGAATTGCAAGTTGGCGCGCAACTCCGGATCGCGCGGGCTTAATCGCTCGGCCTGTCGGTAAGCGACGATGGCGCGTCCTGTCTGGCCCGATTTGAAAAACGCGTTGCCGAGATTGTAATAAAGCGCGGGCGAAACGGAACCGGACCGAACCGCTTTTTCGTACGCCGCGACGGCATCTGTAAACTTGCCTTCCTCGTAAAGTTTGTTGGCCGCGTCAAAGCTGCCTGCGATGTCGGTGGCTGCAAGCAGGCTTGTGCCCGACATTCCGACGAGCGTCGTTGCCAAAAGCAGCAGAAAAGTGACATGTGGTTTCATGCCTTGATATTTCTCAATTCGCCGAGTGTCGCTTCCAATTTGGGGATGAGTGCAGCCAGTTCCTGACCCGTCTTCGTCGGAGTGTAGCGCGCCAGATTGCAGGTTTGAAAAAGTTCATGAAGCACGGTCAGCGTGGTTTCCGGAACGCCGCGAGGACGGAGCTTTTCGTCGATCACCGCTTCCGTGATGGAAAATGCCGGACAATCAAGACGTTCGCCCAACTGTTCTTGCAACAGGTGGAACAACGTGACGAAGAAATCGTCCGATTTGTTTTCGGCTGCGAGCCGGTGCAGGTCGGCCAGACCGCTGCGGATGATTTGCGCGACTTGGCGTTGTCGGCGAAGGCGTGGGTTGTTTGCGAGTGCGTCGGAACGTCTCCGCCATGCGAATGCAGCCAGCCATGCGAGCACCGGGACGCCTTGAAGCGCTATGAACCACGTTTGTCTGACCAGCGGTGGCGCAATCTGTGCCACGGCGCCCAGACGCTGTTTGATGGGCACAATGTCCTGCTGTGGCGGCGGCGCTTCGGAACGAGCGGTCTTCGTTCCTGCAATCACGGGCGCGGGCGTCGCACCCGCCGGATGCACGGCGAGTTGCACGGATGACTGCGTCAGAGTGCGATATTTTTTCTGGTCGGGATCGAAGAACGAAAACGAGAATTGCGGCAGTTCGTGAATGCTTGTGTTTTGCGGCACGACGATTTGCTCGAAGGTTTTTGTGCCTTGCAGGCCGAGCGAATCAACGGCTTCAACTTTTGCCGTCGGCGGGTAAGTCTTAAAATCGTGCCATGCGCTTTGCTCGGGCAATGCGAGCGCATCGAGCGCGCCTCGTCCGGCGATTTGCACGCGAACCGTGATGGGATCGCCCACGGCCACATTGGTCGGGCCGGCGGTCGCGGTCATGCTGTAGCTGCCGACCGCGCCGTTGAAATTCGGCGGGGCGTTTTCGGTCGGCAGAGGAAGCGATTGCAGGTTTTCAGAGTCCGCGGCGAGGGAGAGTTGCTTCTGTTCGCCGTTGCCGCCGAACATTCCGAAAGGATCAGGGAATCCGTCGAAAAATGGATCGCGCCGCCGGTTGTTGGACGGCAACTGGACCACGATGTTCGCCGTTACGGGGCCGATGCTCACCGGCCCGGTTTTCACCGCAGTCAGCGCGATTGCGATGGGAACGACTGTGTAAACGCCATTGCCGATTTGCACCCTGCGGCGTTGCCCTTCCGCCATTTTACCGATGGTGAAACCGTCCGCGGGAGGTGGGCCGAGCTGGAAATTGCCGAAGTTCTGGACCACATCACGCAAATAAAGTTGAAGTTCGGCGGTGATGATTTCACCGATGTAAACCTCGCGTTTCGGCAACTGCAGTTTCAGGAAAGCGATTTGCGAGCCGGACTGGATCGCGTCGGGCGGCGGCGCGTTGGGCTTGAGCACTTTCAGTTTCAATGCCGGCGAGCTCATTTTTTGCCCGCCGATGCTGGCGGTGAACGAGGGAATCGAATATTCGCCGACCTGTCGTGGCGTGAGCACGAAATTGTGGGAAACAGTCGAACTGGTCCGGCCATTGATGAAGTTGAATTGGCTCGACTCGCCGGCGGAAGAAATTTGCAGGTTCGGGATCGTCGGCATCGGTATGTCTTTCGGCGACCCGCCTTCAAACGTCAGCGTGAGAGTCGCGTTTTCGCCTAGTGTAATGGTGTCCCGATCCAATGTGGCGGTGAACGACGCCGCGTCGAGCCGGGCGGCGACGACGAACAGAACCACGGGAAACAAAAGGACGACACTCCGCAGTAAAATCATGCTGCGGCTGCGCACAGGAAGAGGTTTGTCCCTCAGCGTGTTTTCCATGCTTCGCCCAGTTTTGTCCGCCGGATCGACGTCAGTTCCCCGATGTTTTAGCGGACGCTATATGGACAAATCCAGCGTGGATTTGTTCGGTAAAATTTTCGTGGGTTGCAAGCGTCCCGGACTGTGCCCCGGTGGCTTATCGTTTTTGCCCGGCTTTTGTCAGCGTGTTCAACAGTCCGTCTATCGTGTGCTCTTTGGCTTCAACCGTCGGCTGAAGGCCAAGAACTTCAAGCGCCTTGGAAGTTTCTGGCCCAATGGTCGCCAGCTTCATTTGCGGAAACTTCCGCATCAGTTCCGGCAGATTGAACCGCTTGTGAAAATGTTCCACCGTCGAACCGCTCGTGAATGTGATCCAGTCCGCGCCGGATTCGAGCAACCTCGTTCCAGCGCCGTTGTCGTCCTGTGTCTCGGCGACGGTCCGGTACACCGCAATGTCGTCCACGATGGCGCCAAGTTCTTCCAGCGCTTTCGGCAGATCGGAATTGGCCACTTCGGCGCGCAGAAGGCAAATCTTCAGGTTTTCCATGCTTTCGTATTTGGCAAACGCCGCGGCGATTTTTGAAGCCCGCGCTTCGTCCGGCATCAAATCCACCTTCAAGTGAAGTTCGCGGATTTTCGCCGCCGTTGCCGGCCCGACTGCCGCAATGCGCACGCCGCCGATGTCGCGCAGGTCGTCGAACGCTTTGAAAAAATAATCAAAAAACGCTTCGACACCATTCGGACTGGTGAAGACGAGCCAATCGTAGGCGTTCAATCCGAGCAACGCGTCTTTGAGAGGCTCGAATTTACTGGGTGGCACTATTTTGATGGTCGGAATTTCCAGAACCTCGGCTCCGAGATCGGTCAGACTTTGCACAAAATCGGCGGCTTGATTCCGCGCGCGTGTGACCACGATGCGCTTTCCGCCGAGCGGAAGCCGGGTCTGTGCGACGGGATTTCCGGCGGTGTCCAGTTGAATCGTGGTTTTCGGTTTCATCATTTAAATTCCACCGCCATTTGTTTGCCGAGTTCCACGGCTTCCTTGATGGGAAGTTTCGCTTCGCCGCGTCGTACCTTCTCGTCGCGGTAGGAAACGGCGCGCAGATTGATTTTGTCGCCGATGATTTCGGCGTAAGCGGCCACGGGACTTTGGCAGCCGCCACCCATTCCGTGCAGAAACGCCCGTTCGGCGGCGACGCACTGAAACGTGTTGTAATGATTCAGGCGTTCGCAAATGGCTGCAATGCGTTCATCATTCGCGCGGATTTCGATGCCGATGGCGCCCTGTCCCACGCATGGCAGCATTTCTTCCACGTCCAGAATCGTCGCGAACAAACCGTCCGGCACGGCGTCGCCTTCGAGTCTGCCTTCGGGCGTGACGAGGAAATTCAGGCGGTTGATGCCGGCGAACGCGAGGATCGTGGCGTCCAACTCCGGGCGGTCAGCGACCTTCTGCATTCGCGTGGTAACGTTGCCACGAATTTCGACCACGTTGAAATCGGGCCGCTGCGCGAGCAACTGCTCCTTGCGCCGCGTGCTGCTGGTGGCGATGGTCGCGCCTTTGGGGAAAACTTTCAACGCGGTGTGCGCCTTGAAGCCGCGAAGCGCGCTCATGCCCGGCGACCATTCTGCTGTCTGGTCCCGCAGAAAATCGGCGTCGCGATAAATTAGAACATCGCGCACGTCGGCCCGCTTCGGTGTGGCGGCGAGTTTCAAGCCGCCGGGCAAATCGGTGGGCAAATCTTTCAAGCTATGCACGGCGAGGTCGGCCTGACGCTTGACCAGCGCGACTTCGAGTTCCTTCGTGAACAAACCTTTTGGCAGGCTGCCGGCCTTTTGCGCCATCGAAGCGCGTTGAAGTTTGTCGCCGGTGGTTTTGATGATTTTTAGTTCGAACCGCAGCTTTGGGAAGACAGCGCGGCACTGGGCCAAAATCAAATTGGCCTGAGCCAGCGCCAACGCGCTGCCGCGCGTGGCAACAATGACGGGGCGATCGGTGTTATTCATTTGAGGATGCGGCAGGCGGCGCGGCGTGAGCGAGCAACGCCTTGACTTTTTCCGCGATGATGGCTTCGCACCGCGCGATTTCTTCTTTGCGAAGCTTGAGATATTCATCAGCCACGGTTTGCAGATCGTCAATGTTGTAGAGGTAAACGTTTTCCATGACGTTCACCTCCGGATCAATGTCGCGCGGTACGGCGATGTCAATGAGCAGCAAAGGCCGGTTGCGGCGGAGATGCATCAGCGGTTCGAGCCGGTTGCGGTCAAGAATGTGGTGCGGCGCCGCGGTGCTGCTGATGACAATGTCAATCTTCTCAAATTCGGTCGTCCAATCGTCGAACGGCACGGCCCGTCCGCCAAGTTCCTTGGCCAATGCCTGCGCGCGATCCAAAGTGCGGCTGGCGACGACAATACTCCGCGCGCCGCGCGAAATCAGGGCGCGCGCGGTTTTCTCGCTGGTATCGCCAGCGCCGATGACCATCACGTCGTGACCATCGAGCGAATTGAAGATGCGCTCGGCCAGTTCGACGGCCACGGAAGCGACCGAGACGCTGCCGCGCTGGATGTTCGTCTCGGTGCGAATGTGTTTGGCGACGTTGAAGGCGCGCTGGAACGCCTTGTTAAGCCGGCTGCCGGTGTAGCCGTGCTGGAGCGCGAGGTCGTAGGCTTTTTTGAGCTGGCCGAGGATTTCCGTTTCGCCAAGCACCATCGAGTCCAGACCGCAGGCGACCTTGAACAGGTGATGCAAACTTTGCGGCTCGCTCAGCAGATATAGTTCGTCGTGAATCGGGTCGCGATACTCGTGGACGGTGACAAGGAATTTTTTCAATTCAACAAACGCCTCTGCCGGGTCAAGCGCCGTGGCCGCGTAAATTTCAACGCGATTGCAGGTGGAAAGAATCACAGCCTCGCTGGCGATGCTGTCGTCGCGCAGTTGTTTGAGCGCCGCTGGAACGCGCGCCTCGGCAAAAGCGAATCGTTCCCGCAATTCCACGGGCGACGAATGATGGCTGAGGCCGACGACGACGAGCATGGCTAGGAAAGTGTGAAATGCGGAGTGCGAAGTGCGAAGTAAAAAATGTACTCTGCCGTTTTCCGGCTCTCGACTCTCGACCTTCGACTCTCGACTCGTTTCATGGGTGATGCAAAGGCGAGAGAAGGTTCGTAATCCAGAACGTCAGCAGCACAAACACGAAGATGCTAATGGCAGCGCAGGCAAATTTGTGTCCGCTCCAGGCAAATCGCCGGCGCATGATCGCCAGACCGACGTATAACAACCAGACCACGATGGACCACAAAATCTTCGGATCGCCCCGGTAAGTTTCGGGATTGTTGACGTGTGCAAGGACATAAGCGCCAATTCCCAGCGCAATCGTCATTAGAACAAGCCCGCTCACGAGCAAGCGCGCCGCGGTCACTTCAAGCCGCTGAATCGGCGGCATGAGCGAAAGGACGGCTTGCAGCTTGTGAAACTTCAGATTGCGTTCCTGGGTGAGATACATCAACGCGGCCACGGAACTGAGGCCGAACGCGCCGTAAGCGAGCAGGGCCAGCGCCGCATGAAGGCTCATCAGCCAGTGAAGCGTTTTTAGCTGGCCGGAAAACTCCGGGCCGGCGAGTTCCGGATGCGGTCCGAGCGCCGGATCATTCCAAAACAAAACCACGAACACACCGATGGCAAAAAGCCCCGGTGACGCGAACGCGCCGAGGAATCGCAGGCGCGGCAGCAAACCGACAAGGAGATAAACTGTCACCACTGCCCAGCCGATGAACAAGGCGGCTTCGAGAATGCCTTTGACCGGGCAACGATGATAAAATGAGGCGCGTTGGGCCATGGCGGTGGTGTGCAACGCAAAAGCAACCAGCAGCAGGAAATAATTGACGTGGTCATCGCGGCGAAAGCCTTTCCGCCACAGGAAAATCGTATGAATCGCGCTCACGCCGTAAACGACCACGGCGAGCAGGAAAAAATGTCGGTCAGTGAACCAAGCCACGACGAGAGGTTAATCCGGTGGGGCATCGGCGCAAGCGGCAAGTGGGGTGGGCTGACCTCTGGGAAAAGGATTTCTGGATGGTTGAAAAAACGCTGGGTAGGGCGCGTGCTCCGAGTGTGCCGCGGCCAGATCGGAGAACCGAATCAGCGCCGGTTTGATACCCATCCCGCCGCGCAACTTCAATTTTGCCCGTGAGTAGCTAATCGTGCGGCTGTTCCAGTCCACATCCTCCGCCAGCAGACAGGCGGCGTCTGTTTGTGAGGCGCCTGTATGCCACAGCAGTTCGTAAAAATCCCGCCGCTCCGCGTTCTGTTCCCGCGCCACAATCGCGGCATGTTCCTCAGCCGTGATGGCCCGCTTAAACTTGAACACCGGCTTGGGCCATTGCAGGCGCGGGATGATGCCCGCAATGTGAACCTCGCACATTGCCAACCGGATCACAAACAATACGTGGTAACGGACCAATCCCAAAGCGGTCCATACTTCAACGCAGAAGAAGTCGGCTGCGGCTAACACTTCCCAGTGCGTCCGCAGAAACTCTTTCCAAGGGGTTCGTTTTTGCCGGAGTGGAGCCGGGTCAACGCCGGCCTCGTGCGACACCTTGGCAATCGTACCACGGCCGATTTCATGGCCCAAGTTCTGGAGCGCACCCTAAATGCGTGTGTAACCCCAAGAACGGTTCTCTCGAGCCATCCGTAAAATCAATTCTCGAAGGCTGGCGGTGGTCAGAGGCCGACCGGGCTTGCGTTTCTGGCTTGAGTCGTACTTTTGAGCAATCAACCGGCGATGCCACGCCAGCAGGGTGTCTGGAGTGACGATGCTGACCAGCCGCAAAAGATCTTTGCGACCGACGGATTTGCCTTTCACGGCCAGTCGGCGGCGCTGGTCATCATTGAAACGAGGGCGTTTTCCCAATTGCTTTTTGAGGACGTGAATTTCCTCTTCGAGGTATTCGATGAGGACTTGTTGGTGGCGGTTCATCCATCCGGCACAGCAAACCAAGAGGAAGGGGAGGGGATTCATGAGGCCATCATCTCGTCAGCGGACCCTGGCGGCGAGCATTTTGTCGGAGATTGCCCTGTGCAGTTGGCATGCTAGTACCCGTAATTCTAATCCGTTGAGCTTCGTTCGAGTTTTCGGACGGTCCGGGATACGACAAACCCCGAACACTCTAACGGCATCCAAGTTTTTACACAGTACAGGGATGATGTTTCCGACTATTGCGCCAAGTATGTGACCAAGGAGGGCGCATGGTGGAATGTCAAGCTGGTGGGCCAGCGGCATCCGGCGTTCAAGGATTTCAAACTGGAATGAGAGAGGACCGACAACAATTTATGCGGTTGTTGGGTCAGTTGCCAGCCCGGCTGACAGCGGAACAGGCAGCGTGGGTGCTCAATTGCCAGCCGCATGATGTGCCGATTTTGGTGGCGGCACGCCTGCTCAAGCCGCTGGGTAATCCACAGCCGCACAGCGTCAAGTTCTTTGCCGCGTCAGAACTGCTGGAACAGGCCCAAGACCGGGACATGGCTGGCCAAGGTCACGAATGCGTTGAACCAACACTGGCAAAAGAGAAATGCCGCCAAGAAAAACTGTCCTACGAATGGTTCGACGAACAACCAAGTTACGGCATTTGGAGGCGGTAGAAACGGGCGGGATAATTTGTCCACAGCGGATCGCTGAAATATGACGAGCCGTTGGTAAGAGTGTAGGTTTGCAGCGGAGTCCAGGTGGGATTGGCCAGGTTTGTGCAGGCTTCCACCACGATGACAAGACTGTTGGTGCAGGAGATGCTGAACCCGAATTGATTTGTTTGCACGCCGAAGCTGGCATCGCTGGTCTGCACCTGCGGGTTCCACTGCACGGGTGTAAGACCGGTAACGGCGGAAAAGTCACCCCAGCCCGTGGTCCCGGCAAGTAATAGACGGTTGGATTGTTATCACCGTAGAACGGATAAAAACCAACACTGGGGGCATTGCCTTTGAAATAAACGCTGGTCAGACTGGTGCAATAGTCGAATGCATAGTCCCCGATGCTGGGGACGTTAGTGCCAATCGTGACGTTGGTCAGGCTGGTGCAGTCATAGAACGCATAGTCTCCGATGTTGGTTACGCTGTTGGGAATCGTGATACTGGTCAGACTGGTGCAATAGTCGAACGCATCGTCCCCGATGCTGGTGACGTTAGTGCCAATCGTGATGTTGGTCAGGCTGGTGCAGTCCTCGAACGCATAGTCTCCGATGTTGGTTACGCTGTTGGGGATCGTGATGCTGGTCAGACTCGTGCAAGAGTCGAACGCATCGTCCCCGATGCTGGTGACGTTAGTGCCAATCGTGATGGTGGTCAGGCTGTAGCAATGGTAGAACGCACCGACTCCGACGTTGGTGACGCTGTTGGGGATCGTGATGCTGGTCAGACTGGTGCAATAGTCGAATGCATACTCCCCGATGCTGGTGACGTTAGTGCCAATCGTGATGTTGGTCAGGCTGGTGCAATAATAGAACGCACTGACCCCGACGTTGGTGACGCTGTTGGGGATGGTGATGCTGGTCAGACTGGTGCAATAGTCGAATGCATCGTCCCCGATGCTGGTGACGTTAGTGCCAATCGTGATGTTGGTCAGGCTGGTGCAATAGTAGAACGCACCGACCCCGACGTTGGTGACGCTGTTGGGGATGTTGATGCTGGTCAGACTGGTGCAATAGTCGAATGCATCGTCCCCGATGCTGGTGACGTTAGTGCCAATCGTGATGTTGGTCAGGCTGTAGCAATAGTAGAACGCATAATCTCCGATGTTGGTGACGCTGTCGGGGATCGTGTAGCTACCCATCAAGCCTTGCGGACATTGGATGAGCGTGGTCTGGCTCTTGTTGAACAAGACCCCAGCCACACTGCAATAGACGGGATTGTTTGTATCCACTGTTATTGTCGTCAGACTGGTGCAATAGTCGAACGCATCGTCCCCGATGTTGGTGACGCTGTTGGGGATCGTGATGCTGGTCAGACTGGTGCAAGAGTCGAACGCATAGTCCCCGATGCTGGGGACGTTAGTGCCAATTGTGATGTTGGTCAGGCTGGTGCAATAGTAGAACGCACCGACCCCGACGTTGGTTACGCTGTTGGGGATCGTGTAGCTACCCATCAAGCCTTGCGGACATTGGATGAGCGTGGTCTGGCTCTTGTTGAACAAGACTCCAGCCACACTGCTATAGACGGGATTGTTTGTATCCACTGTTATTGTCGTCAGACTGGTGCAATAGTCGAACGCATCGTCCCCGATGCTGGTGACGCTGTTGGGGATCGTGATGCTGGTCAGACTGGTGCAGTCAGAGAACGCAAAGTCTCCGATGCTGGTGACGCTGTCGGGGAAGGTAACGCTGGTCAGGCTGGTCAAATCATAGAAGGATCCTGGCCCTATGGTGGTAACCGGATAGCCGTTGATCGTGCCGGGAATGGTCACCGCACCGCCAGGACCAGTGTATCCCGTGATGGTGATTGTGTCATCATTGGTAGTATAGGTGAAATCAATAGACAGCATTGTTGGCATACCATCAAACAGCGAGCCCCAGCCGGTGGTGTTCGGCTGGTAATAAACGACCCCATTGGTGTCACCAGAGAAAACAGTCAAGTCATTGGTTGGTGTCGGAGAGTTCCCCAGAAAATTGACTGCCGTCAAGCCGGTGCAGTCCTCGAACGCATCGGACCCGATGTTGGTGACGTTAGTGCCAATCGTGATGTTGGTCAGGCTGGTGCAATAGTAGAACGCACTGACCCCGACGTTGGTTACGCTGTTGGGGATCGTGATGCTGGTCAGACTGGTACAGTCATAGAACGCATCGTCCCCGATGCTGGTGACGTTAGTGCCAATCGTGATGTTGGTCAGGCTGTAGCAATAGTAGAACGCACCGACCCCGACGTTGGTTACGTTGTCGGGGATGTTGATGCTGGTCAGACTGGTGCAATAGTCGAACGCATCGTCTCCGATGCTGGTGACGTTAGTGCCAATCGTGATGTTGGTCAGGCTGTAGCAATAGTAGAACGCACCGACCCCGACTTTGGTGACGCTGTTGGGGATCGTAATGCTTGTCAGACTGGTGCAAGAGTCGAACGCATAGTCCCCGATGCTGGTGACGGGTAGGTTATTGCCACCAACATCTATGGTGCGGGGAATGGTCACTGAGTCCTTATAGGCAGTGAAGGACGTGATGGTGATCGTGCGGTTAACGTCCGCGTAACCCCAGACGCCGTAACTGTTCGTATAAGTTTGGGCTGGCACCACGGCAGGCAGCATCAAAAGCAGCACCAGCGGCACCAACCTCGCGGCGCAGAATTGTTTCTTGCCTGTTCTCATGTGCCGACTTTGCGCCTGGGTGTTTCACGCGTCAATTGCAAATCATGGGCGTTATCTCAACTCGTTATCTGAATTAGCTGTACTGCCGCTGGTGCATGGAAAGGGTCATGAGGATTGACATCAGGTTGAGTTTACGTTGGCAGCCCTCTGTTCGTATTGCTCCAGGGACGGAATTTTCATCAGGGCGCGTTTCGCGTAAGCCCGATGCACCGCCTTGCTGTTGTGCCCCAAAGCCTCCTGCGCAAACCGTTCCGGGTAGCCAACCGTCTTGGCCCGTTCCGCCCAAGCGTAGTGGTAGCTGTGTAGCGTCACACCGGTAATGCCTAGCTGCCGACAACGCGAGCCAAACTCCGTGGCACGGTCGCCGGCACGCACACGCGACAGATACGGAAACAACGGGCCTTCGGCGGACAGGTCTTTGAACAAGTTTAAGGCCTCCGTGCCCAAGTGAACCAGCACCGGCACTCCAGTCTTTTTGCGGAAGAAACTCACGGTGCCGTTGGTCCAGTCCACGTCCTCGCCTTTCAAATTGGCAATGTCGCCCTGGCTTGCGCCCAAGTGCCAACACAACTGGTAAAGGGTTTTGCGTTCCGGGTTCACCTCGACGGCGATGATCCGCTGGTGTTCCTCCAACGTGATGGCGCGTTTGTCTTTGAACCGGACGGCGGGCCATTGGCGTTTGGGAATGAGCGGCCAGGGCAGCCAGTTCATGTCCACACAGAAATTGTGCAAGCGCCGGAGAAAAACATTGGTGGACACCGTGCCGCATTGCAGCACTTTCAACAGTAATTCGCCCGGCGTCTCAATGATGATTCTGGGCATCAAGGGCGCGAACGCCTTATCCTTGGCTGCGACGCGCCAGCGCCATGCACTTCTCCACGTGCACAACCTCGGCAAGTTTGGATTCGAGTGCTGGTCGCGTGCGGTAGTTTCCAAACAGAAGGCGTTGGTATAAGCGGCATGCAATGTGACCACCGGGTTTTGTTCCTGGCGATCCCAGAGCACGCAGCCAGCGTCCTGTCCGGGCATGTCGGGATATGCTTCAACCTCCCGACCGGCCAGTCGCTATTGCTGGCCGATCGAACCTCCGCGAGCCAACGCGGTTTGCAAGATCCGCAGATGCCCGACTCACTTACTACCTCCACGACGAGCGTGGGGTTTAACTGATAGGAAATTCCTTTTCGCGCGCCCGCTCGCACTGAGCACTGGGCGGGTGATTGCCGGGGTTGATTTTGCTGCGATTGCTGTTAATTTTAATCAGGTAGATTTATGCTAGCTATTACAAAAGTGTGTTTCCCACCTGCTTTTGCCATGGCCTTGCTTTTGGGCGCAACTTTGGCAGCTTCGCTTTCCGCGACAGCGGTGACGATCCCGCCGGGAGGCTTGACGCTGGTCGTATCGGGTAACAACCTGGTTTTGTCGTTTCCGACCACCAGCACGAACTATTACGGGCTGCAATTGTGTCTGGGTTTGTCGCAGCCGTGGACCGATATTCAGGCCGGGATTCAGGGCGACGGAATCGTGAGGTCGGTGACCATCAGCAATGCGATCGAAGCCAGCCAGGGATTTTACCGGTTGGTGCTCCAACCTAGGCCGATGCAACTGCTGTTGCCGCAGTCCACCGCCTTCGCCATTCTCGGTTACGACTGCGGCGGCATCTCGGAGCAGATTTACGCCACCGGCTTCGACCCCGCCACTGAATATCCTACCGGCAACGTGGATCTGAAGACCTCTTGCAGCACCGGCAAGGCCGGCAGTCCCCCTTCCGTACACACGGCTTCGGTCACCGTGACCTGGGATTTAGCCGGCAACGTGATCTCCGCGATTACGCCCGCGACCGGGGCGCCAGCCAATCCAACGTTCATTGCCACCGACGAGTTCAAGGACATTCTTTATAATGCCGGCACGAGCGCGTATCTCATCGTTCCCGTTCCGGCGGCGCCGTCCGGTGTGACCGCCGTTCAATCGGGCGATCAGTTTCAGGTTGCCTGGACGCCGAACGGGGTCAATCCGGTCGCCATCACGTCGTCAACCCTGACGGCGACGCCGGTCAACTCAACAAATTCGGTTCTCATGACTACCGTGACCGGGCCGGCCACGAACGGGGTCATCGCGTCGCTACAGCCCCAGACCACGTATCAGATCACCGCCGTGAGCACCACCATCGGCGGCTCCAGTCCGGCCTCGATTCCGATAAATGTGACGACCGAGGAAGCCTCGATCGCAGCTTCAGCTCCGACCAACGTCATGGCGAGTTGGTCGAATCCTGACCCCACGGGCACGAACGACACGCTTGTCGCCACCTGGTCGGCGGCGGTTACCGGCGACAGCCCGATTGATCAATATCAGATCACGATCACCGGCAGCGATGGCGCTGGCACGTTCACGCAGACGGTGTCCGGAACAACGCCGACCGCGAGCTTTACCGTCGATTACATCCCGAACTGGTCGGTAACCGTGCAGGCGCACAACGCCTTCGGCTGGGGACCCACGTCCGCCGTTTTTAATCTGGGAGGCCTTTAGCGGAGAATTGTGGGATGTTGGAGGGTAATGCCCCATCACCGCCCTGTTATTACTCGTCAGGCGAAACTTTAGGTGAAGAATTAGGTGAAACTTTTGCCTGGGCCACTTCAACTTGAATTTCCATTTGCTGTGGCGTAAATGTGGTATTGTTAGAAAATAGTATCACCACTGGCTCGAGGCTGAGGCGGAATTGCTCGCGGAACGCAAACTCACCCGGGTTCACGGTTTTCATAACCGGACATAAAATGAATTTCCCAAGCAACCCACAAAGAAAGAATCGATTTATGAAAACATCCATCGCTGACCTCGTCGAAGCACCGAAAATGTATGAAACCGAAAACGATATCTCAGAAAAGCGCCGGTCGGAACTGAACGCGCTCATGAACCAGCGGCTGGCGTCCGCCGTGGATCGATCTGCAGACGCAGATGAAGCAGGCGCATTGGAACGTGAAAGGACCCGAGCTTCATCGGCCTGCACGAACTCTTTGATCAGGTGGACGAAGCCGTGGAATCCTACGTGGACATGATTGCCGAACGCATTGTGCAACTGGGCGGCATCGCCGAGGGCACGGAGCGTGTGGCCGCGGCGCGCTCGCAGTTCGAAGAGTATCCGCTCACGATTGCCGACGGCCTTGCCCATGTCGAAGCCGTTGCCCGTGCGCTGTCCACCTTCGGACACGAAGCCCGCAACACAATCAACGAAGCGGACGAACTGGATGATGCCGACACGGCGGATCTGTTCACCAAGATTTCGCGCGGAATAGATAAATGTCTTTGTTTTGTTGAAGCCCATTCCCAAGCGCCGAAATAAAAACCACAACTTCCACCACACAAACCAAACCAGGAAAACAATAAAATTATGAACACCCCCATCATCGTCCGAGACCTGACCAAACAAGCCCCGCACAGCCCGCGCGAACGCATCACTGGATTCGCCATCGCGAGTCGTGCCGTTGACAAATGCCGCGCCAGTCTGGCGGGAACGCTGGGCGAATATCATTACGATTGTCCTCTGGACAACATGCTCTTCAGTTTCAAGGGCATTACCGGCGATCAATTCAAAACCGCCGTTCAAGCTGCGAAGAATTATGAAGATGTCGGCACCTGGCTGCAGGCCAACGGCACGACGAAAACGCCCGCTGAAATCAAAACCTGGTCGGATGAAATGGAAGCCGACAGTCTTATGAAAAATCCAGAGAAGCGCGCTTACTTCATGGAGAGCTGCTCCAAGCTCGGGCTGAATCCGGAAAGAAACACCACGTTCGACTGGCTCGAAGCGGATGATCGCGCAAGTTTTCGCCGCAATTCCAGATAAAACGTTGTGGAGTCGTCGAGCGGAGTTCCGCAACAAGCGCAAGGATCGCGGCTCGTGTCAGACGAAAACTTCGCATAGCTCACAAACATTTCCGCACGTGCGGTAATTATTAACCTATGAAAAGAAATCCACTGAAGGAAGGCGTCTTGGCCGAAAATTCCGCCGGCATCGGCACGGTGACCCGCAAGATGGTGCGGGAGCGCGCGGTTGAACTGGCCGTCATCAACGGACGTTCGGCACAGGAGGTGTCAAAAACCGATTGGGAACAGGCCAAACGAGAATTGACGGGTGAACCGGACACGGACACGAAAGAGGCGGTGCTTGAATCAGCGCCTGAATCCGATCGCTGGGACCCGGTGACCGGCTCGACCGGACACAAAGTGCCAGTGGCTTCCAGCGACGATGAGGACGACGAAGGGCGAAGCGATAATGAAAGACTGGTCGATGAAGGCATCGCCGGAGCAGAGCAAGATCAAATGCGTCAAGCCAGCCTGAAGCGGGACAGTTAACTTTCCGGCTGATTTCGTTCTCGTCATCTTTCTCGTGATCGCTTTTTTCTGGGCCGGTTTCGAGGACGAGAACGAAGACGATCCGGCTCCGTTTTTTGAATCTTGTGGGGTGAACATCCTGTTGTTCACGGCGGTCAAAAGCAGCAGTGTTTCCATGGCAAGAAAATGAACAAACACGTTTGTCAGATTGCGCTTAAAGCGCCAAAACGCATCGGCATCGCCGCTGACCATGGCGGTTACGAGTTGAAGGAATATTTGGCAGAGAAGTTGCGCGAAGCCGGATATGAAGTGGTTGACTTCGGCGACGGCCGGCCGAAAGAGGACGATGATTACCCGGATTTTATTGTGCCGCTGGCGCGCGCGGTTGCCGCCGGGACGGTGGATCGGGGCGTGGGCGTCTGCGGCAGCGGGGTCGGGGCATCGGTCTGCGCGAACAAGGTGGCGGGGGTTCGGGCCTGCTTGATTCACGAAAACTTTTCGGCGCATCAAGGCGTCGAGGACGACGATTTGAACCTGATCTGTTTTGGCGGCCTCGTGCTTGGTCACGCCCTCGCCTGGGAACTGCTGCAAACATTTCTCGCCGCAAAATTCACCGGTGCGGAGCGTCATTGCCGCCGCCTGGCGAAAGTGGCAAATTTGGAAAACCAGTCATGAGCGAAGGAAATTTTATGACAAACAAACAATCACCGGCCAGGAATCCGACTGATAATTGTCTGCCAACGGAAATCGAAGGCTTTGATTCCTTGGCGGAGCTGGCGCTGGACCTGCGCTGGTCGTGGAATCATTGCGCCGACGAAGTGTGGCGAAAACTTGATCCCGCGCTGTGGGAACTAACGCAAAACCCCTGGGTGGTTTTGCAGACGGTTTCCAAGGACAAACTCAAAAGCGTGCTGGCCGATTCCACTTTTCGGAAGAACATTGATGACCTGCTGCAAGCCAAGCGGCAGGCGGCGGAAGCGCCCGCGTGGTTTCAGCAAAAACATCCGCAGTCGCCCTTGAAGTGCGTCGCATATTTCAGCATGGAATATATGTTGAGCGAAGCGCTGCCCATTTACTCCGGCGGTCTCGGCAATGTGGCGGGCGACCAGCTCAAAGCTGCCAGCGATCTTGGTGTGCCAGTGGTCGGCGTGGGGTTGCTTTATCAGCAAGGCTATTTTCGTCAGGTCATTGACAAGGACGGAGCGCAGCAAACCCTTTATCCGTATAACGACCCCGGCCAGTTGCCGGTCACGCCGTTGCGCCAGCCGAACGGCGAATGGTTGCGCTTGGAAATCGCGTTGCCTGGTTACTCGGTCTGGCTGCGCGCGTGGCAGGTTCAAGTGGGTCGAGTAAAACTTTATCTGCTGGACAGTAATGACGCGGCGAATTTTCCGGCTCATCGCGGAATCACCAGCGAACTGTATGGCGGCGGACCGGAGTTGCGCCTTAAACAAGAAATGCTGCTTGGGATTGGCGGTTGGCGGTTGCTCGCGGCACTCGGCATCAAGCCGGATGTCTGCCATTTGAATGAAGGTCATGCGGCTTTTGCCGTGTTGGAACGCGCTCGCAGTTTCATGCAGGATAACTCGCAGTCTTTTGAGGTGGCGCTGACTGCCACGCGGGCGGGAAATCTTTTTACCACCCACACGGCGGTGGCCGCCGGCTTCGATCGTTTCACTCCGGCGCTCGTCGAGCAATATCTCGGCAGTTACGCGGAGAAGAAACTTGGCATTTCCCTCCATGATTTGCTGGCCTTGGGCCGCCAGAATCCGGACGACGCGTCGGAAAGTTTCAACATGGCCTATCTGGCCATTCGCGGCAGCGGGTCGGTGAATGGCGTGAGCCGCTTGCATGGAAAAGTCAGCCGGCAGCTCTTTGCGCCGCTGTTTCCCCACTGGCCGGCGGACGAAGTACCCGTCGGCCATGTGACCAACGGAGTTCACATGCCGACGTGGGACTCGGCGGCCGCCGACGAACTTTGGACAAAGGCTTGTGGCAAAAACCGCTGGCTTGGGACAGCGGAAAATTTGGAGCGGGACATTCGACGCGTCTCCGACGACAGCCTTTGGCAATTTCGCCTCGCCACCAGCAAGTCGCTGGTGGAGTACGCCCGCGAGCGCCTGGCCCGGCACTATGCCGCCGCCGGCGCGTCGCCCGAGGCCGTTGAAGCGGCGAGGCATCTTTTCGATCCCAACGCGTTGACCTTGGGTTTTGCACGGCGCTTTGCGACCTACAAAAGACCCAATCTGCTGCTGCACGATCCGGAGCGACTGCTGCGTTTGTTATCCAATCCCCAGCGCCCCGTGCAAATCATCATTGCGGGCAAGGCTCATCCAGCGGATCTGGCGGGACAGGGCTTGATACAGAAATGGATACAGTTCATTCGTCAACCTGCGGTTCGTCCGCATGCGATTTTCCTCAGTGACTACGACATGCACTTGACCGAGCGGTTGGTGCAAGGCGTGGATGTCTGGCTCAACACGCCACAGCGGCTTTGGGAGGCGTGTGGCACGAGCGGCATGAAGGTACTGGTCAACGGTGGCATCAACCTTTCGGAATTGGACGGCTGGTGGGCGGAAGCCTACACGCCAGAAGTGGGCTGGGCACTCGGTGACGGTCAGGAACATGGCAACGATCCGGCCTGGGACGCGGCGGAAGCCGAGGCGCTCTATAAACGGCTCGAACGCGAGGTGATTCCGGAGTTTTATAACCGCAATGAGAAGGGCATTCCCACGGCTTGGGTCGCGCGAATGCGTGAAAGCATGGCGCGGTTGACTCCGCGCTTCTCCGCCAACCGCGCCGTGTGCGAATACACCGAACAACATTATCTCCCGGCGGCGGCTGCCTACCTTTCGCGCGTGGCCAACAAAGGTGCAGCCGGCAGGCAAATGGTAGACTGGCGGCACAGTCTGGAACAGAAATGGGCTACGCTGCACTTTGGCGCAGTGAAGGCGGAGACTCGAGACAAGCAGCTCGTATTTGAGGTTCAAGTCTATCTCAATGGCCTCGACTCCAAGGCGGTGAGGGTGGAACTTTACGCCGACGGAATCAAAGGTAGCCCTCCTGTGCGGCAGGAAATGACTTTTCATCACCCATTGTCCGACGAATCAGGCAGCTACGTTTACAGCGCGACCGTGTCTGCGGCACGGCCACAAGCGGATTATACGGCGCGAGTGATGCCGCAATGCGATGGAGTAGCAATCCCACTGGAAGACTCCCTAATCCTCTGGCAACGATGACCCGATTGATGATAGACAGAACATGAGAAAACCACCGGCCATCACCTGCTTGTTCTTGGACATCGGTGGTGTTTTGCTCACCGACGGATGGGATCATTATGCCCGCAAGCGGGCGGCGACGAACTTCAAGCTGAAGTGGGCCGAAATGGAGGATCGGCATCACCTGACCTTCGACACCTACGAGGAAGGAAAGCTCACGCTGGAAGAATACCTGGACCGGGTGGTCTTCCACCGAAAGCGACCGTTCACCCGGGCTCAGTTTCGGCGCTTCATGTTCGCGCAGTCCAAGCCGTATCTCCTGATGATCGAGTTGATCCGCAAACTTAAGGCAAGGTATGGATTGAAGATCGCCGTGGTCAGCAACGAAGCACGCGAACTGAATGCGTATCGGATTCGGAAATTCAAGCTGGCTGGGTTCGTGGATTCTTTTGTTTCCTCCAGCTTCGTCCACGTCCGCAAGCCCGACGCGGACATCTTTCGACTCGCGCTGGACATCGCCCAGGTGCCAGCCCGTCAGGTGGTTTATATCGAAAACACCCCGATGTTCGTCCAGGTCGCGGAAGGTTTGGGGATTCGAAGCATTTTTCATACTAACTACAAATCCACGCGTGCCAAACTGGCATCGCTGGGATTGCAGCCTGACGACGGAGTCATCCATGAAACCCGCTAACCCACACATCCTGACCATCAACGGCGGCTCGTCGAGCATCAAGTTCGCGCTCTACCAGGTCGAAGAACCACTGAAGCGAGGGGTTTATGGAAAGGTTGACCGCATCGGTCTAAGCGGGACGAACCTGACATTCAATGAACTGACAAAGAAAAAGCCGGAACGCCACAAGCTCGCCGCCACCGATCACAAATCAGCGGCGAATTCCCTGATCGACTGGCTCGAAAAGCAAATTGATTTCGCATCGGTCAAAGGCGTGGGACATCGCGTGGTTCACGGGATGAAACATACCGAGCCTGAAATTGTCACCAAAAAACTATTGGATGAGCTGCGTCGCATCAGCCCAAACGACCCGGATCACCTGCCGCGCGAAATTGAATTGATCGAGGCGTTCCGCCAGCGTCATCCGAAACTGCCCCAGGTGGCTTGTTTTGACACGGCGTTTCACCAAACCATGCCGCGCGTCGCCAAGCTGCTTCCGATTCCGCGACGCTTCGACGCCAAGGGAATTCAGCGTTACGGCTTCCACGGTTTGTCCTACGCTTATCTGATGGAAGAACTCGTGCGCCTCGGCGATCCGGCGGCAACGAAGGGCCGTGTGATCCTCGCGCATCTCGGTAATGGCGCCAGCCTGGCCGCCGTGCGCGACGGCAAAAGCATTGATACCAGCATGGGCTTCACTCCGACGGCGGGATTGGTGATGAGCACCCGCTCGGGCGATTTGGATCCTGGCCTCGCGCCGTATCTGGCGCGAACCGAGCAGATGACCACGAGCCAGTTTTACAAAATGGTCAATCACGAGTCGGGTCTGCTCGGCGTTTCGGAGACCAGATCGGATATGCGTGATCTGCTCGACCATGAAAAAAAGGACGTGCGCGCGGCGGAAGCCGTGGCGCTGTTTTGTTACCAGGCAAAAAAGTGGATCGGCTCCTTCGCCGCCGCGCTTGGTGGATTGGACACGCTCGTTTTCGCCGGCGGCATTGGTGAAAATGCGCCAATCGTCCGCGCCCGCATCTGTGAAGGGTTGAACTTTCTCGGCATTGAACTGGATAGGTCGCGCAACGTGAAGACTGCGGCGGTGATTTCCAAGAATTCCAGCCGCGTCACCGTTCGCGTCATTCGCACAGACGAAGAACTGATGATTGCGCGCTCGGTTCTGCGTTCCTGTGCGGCAGGCGCAAGGAAATTATCATTGTAGGCTGAACATTATGAATGCTACCCAACGGCTACACGACCTTGGTCAGAGCCTCTGGCTCGACAACATCACGCGCGACCTGCTGAACAGCGGCTTACTCAAACGCTATCTTGCCGAGCTGTCGGTGACCGGGCTGACCTCAAACCCGACCATCTTTGATCACGCCATCAAGAGTTCCGCCTACGACGTTGCGATCCGCGAGGGACTGGAGAAGGGGAAATCCGGCGAGGGACTCTTTTTCGATCTGGCACTGGACGACCTCAGCCGCGCCGCCGACCTGTTCCGACCAGTTCACGACCACACGAACGGTGTGGACGGCTGGGTGTCACTGGAAGTGTCGCCACTGCTGGCACATGACACGGCCAGCACCATTGCCGCCGCTAAAAAACTTTCCGCGCGGGCGCGACGGCCGAACTTGTTCATCAAAATTCCGGGCACCAAGGAAGGTTTGCCGGCCATTGAGGAGGCGATTTTTGCAGGTGTGCCGGTCAACGTGACGCTGCTGTTTTCGCGCGAGCAATACGTTGCCGCAGCCGAGGCGTATTTGCGTGGCATCGAACGGCGCATCGCTGCCGGGCTTAATCCCCAAGTTGGCTCCGTGGCCTCGATGTTCATCAGCCGTTGGGACGCCGCCGCAGCGGGCAAAGTTCCGAAGACGTTGAATAACCGACTCGGCATCGCCATTGCCGGTCGCATCTATCAGGCATATCTCGAACTGATAAATATTCCACGCTCACAGCGGACGTATAATGCCGGTGCCCGGCCGCAACGTTTGCTGTGGGCCAGCACCGGCACCAAGGATCCCAAGGCCTCCGACATTCTCTACATCAAAGCGCTCGCCTCGCCGTTCACGGTGAACACGATGCCCGAGGCGACGTTGAAAGCCCTCGCCGATCACGGAGAAATTAGTCCGGTCATGGCCGCCGACGGTGGCGATTGCGAAAAAGTCTTGGCCGAGTTTGCGAAGGCCGGCATCAACGTGGATGCCTTGGCCGCGCAACTTCAGGACGAGGGCGCAAAATCGTTTGTGAAATCCTGGAACGAATTGCTGGCGGTGATCGCGTCCAAGAGCGCCGCGCTCAAAAAGCAAGCCTGATCCAGCAGTGGAAAAAACGAAAATAAATACGAGTATGGCAACCGATATCAAACCACTCACCCAACGCCCGGCTTGGAAAACCCTCGCCGCGCATCACCAACAAATCCAAAAGCTGCCCCTGCGAAAACTGTTTGCTGAAGATGCCAAACGCGGCCAAAGATTCACCGCCGAAGCCGCCGGACTGTTTCTGGACTTCTCCAAGAATCGCATCACCGACCAGACGCTCAAGCTGCTCCTGCAACTGGCCAGGGAATCCGGCCTGCGCGGGAAAATGGACGCGATGTTCAGCGGCGCAAAAATCAACGTCACGGAAAACCGCGCCGTGCTGCACGTCGCTTTGCGCGCGCCGAAAGGCACATCCATTCTGGTGGACGGGAAAAATGTCGTGCCGGAAGTCCACGCCGTGCTCGACAAGATGGCGGAGTTTTCCAATCGGGTCCGCAGCGGCGAATGGAAAGGCCATACCGGCAAACGCATCAAGAACATCATCAATATCGGCATCGGCGGTTCCGACCTTGGTCCGGTGATGGCCTACGAGGCGCTCAAACATTACAGCGAGCGCAGTCTGACCTTCCGCTTCATCTCGAATGTGGACGGGATAGATTTTGTGGAAGCAGTCCGGGATCTCGACCCGGCGGAAACACTCTTCATCATTTCCTCGAAAACCTTCACGACGCTGGAGACCATGACCAACGCGCAAAGCGCGCGCTACTGGCTGCTGGCTGGACTCGGCAGCGAGGTCAAAGCCGTGGCGAAGCATTTTGTGGCGGTCTCGACCAATGCGGAAAAAGTTTCCGCGTTCGGCATTGATCCGGTGAACATGTTCGGTTTCTGGGACTGGGTCGGCGGACGCTACTCGATGGACTCAGCCATCGGCCTTTCGACGATGCTGGCGATTAGCCCGGACAATTTCCACGCGCTGCTCGCCGGCTTTCACGAAATGGACGAACATTTCCGCACTGCGCCGTTTGAGAAAAACCTGCCGGTGCTGATGGGGCTCCTGTCGGTTTGGAACAACGATTTTCTCGGCGCGCAAACCGTGGCGGTGTTGCCCTACGAACAATATCTGAAACACTTTCCCGCGTATCTTCAGCAGTTGACAATGGAGAGCAATGGCAAACACGTCGCGCTGGATGGCAAAAAGGTGAATTACCAGACCGGGCCGGTTTATTGGGGCGAACCCGGCACGAACGGCCAGCACTCGTTTTACCAATTGATCCATCAAGGCACGCGGCTCATCCCGTGCGACTTCATTGCGTTCGGCCACGCCCTCACGCCACTGGGCCGGCACCACGACATTCTCCTGGCCAATGTTTTTGCCCAGGCCGAGGCGCTCGCTTTTGGCAAAACTGCCGCAGAGGTCAAAGCCGAAGGCACTCCGGACTGGCTCGTGCCGCATCGTGTTTTTGAAGGCAACCGACCGTCAAATGTCATTCTCGCCGACCGGCTCACGCCGAAAGTTCTCGGCAAACTCGTTGCGCTTTACGAACACAGCGTCTTCACGCAGGGCGTGATTTGGAACATTGATTCGTTTGACCAGTGGGGCGTCGAGTTAGGCAAGGTGCTCGCCCAGCGAATCGTTCCCGAACTTGAGAGCGAGACAGCGCCCAAGCTCAAACACGACAATTCGACGAACAACCTGATTCGCCATTATCGAACATTGAAGGGAGCGAAATGAAAAACTCCCGAATGGATCCGTTTTCGGCGAGCGGTGTCCCCCCCATAATCCTCGTCCGGGTTATACCCCATAGCGAAGCCGCCCCTGCCTACGTAATTTGTTTGTGTGCCACCGTGCAGATCGCGGTGTAACCGATTTATCAAACACGCTGTCAGACGGACGCCGACAACGGACAACAAAAAGAAAGCCACAGAACATGATGAACCATACAAATGGATGGATGAGTGGATGGACGGGCGGAGGGATGTGGATTTGGGCGGTGATCGGCGTAGCGGTGCTGGTCCTGCTGGTCGTCGCGATTGGCAAGCTGTCCAAGAATTAATCATGGGTTTATGCAAAATATGAAAACAAAAACTCTCACACCGAAACTGCTCTACAATATGGATGCCTACTGGCGCGCCGCCAACTATCTGTCGGTTGGCCAGATTTATCTCTACGACAATCCGCTGCTGAAGAGACCGCTGAAACTATCTGACGTAAAGCCCTTGGTGGTCGGACACTGGGGCACGACCCCCGGGCAGAACTTCATCTATGTGCATTTGAACCGGGTCATCAAGAAATATGACTTGGATATGTTCTACATCGCCGGTCCCGGTCACGGCGGCCCGGCGCTGGTAGGAAATACTTACCTCGAAGGTTCCTACAGTGAGATTTATCCGAACATCAGCCAAGACGAATCCGGGATGAAAAAGTTGTTCACTCAATTCTCGTTTCCCGGTGGGATTTCCAGCCATGTGGCGCCAACGACGCCGGGGTCGATTCACGAAGGCGGCGAATTGGGCTATTCGCTCAGCCATGCCTTCGGGGCCGCGTTCGACAATCCCGATCTGGTCGTCGCCTGTATCGTCGGCGATGGCGAGGCGGAGACGGGTCCGCTGGCCACGGCATGGCAGTCCAACAAGTTTCTCGACCCGATCACTGACGGAGCCGTGCTGCCGATTTTGCATCTCAACGGCTACAAGATCAGCAACCCGACCGTCCTGGCCCGTATTGAGCCTGAGGAATTGGAGCAATTTTTCCGTGGCTGCGGCTGGACGCCTTACTTTGTAGAGGGCGATGAGCCGAAAAAGATGCACGAACTCATGGCCACGACCTTGGAGAAAGCCATCAAGGACATCCGACAAATCCAAAAGAATGCGCGGGACAAAAAGGACACCACTCGTCCGCGCTGGCCCATGATTGTGCTCAAGTCGCCGAAAGGCTGGACGGGGCCAAAAAAAGTGGATGGCCTGAAAGTGGAAGGCACGTTCCGGGCGCACCAAGTGCCGCTCTTGGTGGATGCCAAACATCCCGAGCACGTCAAACAACTTGAAAGATGGATGAAAAGCTACAAGGCCGAGGAGTTGTTCGATGAAAATGGCCGGCTCAATTCCGACTTGGCCGATCTCGCGCCGAAGGGCGACCGGCGGATGGGCGCCAATCCGCACGCTAATGGCGGCATTCTGCTGTGCGACCTCATCATGCCGGACTTCCACGACCACGCGGTCAATGTACCTTCGCCCGGTGCGGTGGACGGCCAGGATACGCTCGTGCTGGGAAAATTTCTGCGTGACGTGGCCAAGCTGAATCAGGATCAACGCAATTTCCGTGTCTTCGGTCCCGATGAAACGCTCTCAAATCTTCTGGGCGCGGTCTTCGAAGTCACCAACCGTCAGTGGGACGCCCGAGAAATAAAGAATGATGAATTCCTCGCGCCCGCCGGACGCGTGCTGGACTCGATGCTCAGCGAACACCAGTGCGAGGGTTGGTTGGAGGGTTATCTACTCACCGGGCGGCACGGGCTGTTCAACAGCTATGAGGCCTTCATTCGTATCGTGGACTCGATGTTCAGCCAGCACGCCAAATGGCTGAAGGTAACGTTGGAACTGCCCTGGCGCCGGAAGATCGCTTCGCTGAACTATCTGCTCGCCTCCCACGTCTGGCAGCAGGATCACAACGGGTTCACCCATCAGGACCCCGGCTTCCTCGACCACGTCATCAACAAGAAGGCCGACATTGTGCGGGTTTATTTGCCGCCGGATGCGAACTGTTTGCTGTCGGTCTTTGATCACTGCCTGCGCAGCCGTCATTACGTCAACGTGGTGGTGGCCGGCAAGCACGCCTTGCCACAATGGCTAACCATGGACGCCGCCGTTGTGCATTGCACGGAAGGCATTGGCATCTGGCAATGGGCGAGCAATGACCAGGGCACCGAGCCGGATGTGGTGATGGCCTGTTGCGGCGACACACCCACGCTGGAGATTCTGGCTGCCGTTTCCATTCTGCGCCAGCATCTGCCCGATCTGAAAATCCGGGTGATCAACGTGGTTGACCTGATGAAGCTCCAACCCAAAACCGAACATCCGCACGGGCTGAGCGAAACGGATTACGATTCGCTGTTCACGAAAGACAAGCACATTATCTTTGGCTTTCATGGATACCCCTGGCTGGTCCACCGGCTGACCTACCGCCGGACCAACCGCAACCTCCACGTCCGTGGCTACAAAGAAGAGGGCACCATCACGACGGCATTCGACATCCGGGTGCAGAATGACCTCGACCGCTTTCATCTGGTGCAAGACGTGGTGGACCGCGTGCCGAATTTAGGTTCCAAGGGCGCCTACCTGAAGCAGCAGATGCAGGACAAGCTCATCGAGCACAAACGCTACATTGACAAGCACGGCCAGGACCTGCCGGAGATTCGGAATTGGAAGTGGGGCCAGAGCAAAACGCAGAATGCGAAATCGCTGGCGGAAAAGGCACGTGTCTCGGAACCAAAGTTACGGCGGATCAGCGGGAACAAAAATGGAAAACATAACAGCCTGACACGAACCAAAGGAGTCTAAAATGCCCATTCAACTCAATGAAGAAAACGGCGGGAAGATTCTCGCCGTTCATATCAGCGGGAAGCTGGTAAAAGCAGATTATGAGCACTTTGTGCCCGAGTTCGAGCGACTCGTCCGGCAGCACGGAAAGTTGCGCGTGCTGTTCGATATGACCGGCTTCCACGGCTGGGAAGCCGGCGCGCTGTGGGAGGACACCAAGTTCGCCATCAAACACTTCTCCGATATCGAGCGACTCGCCATGGTCGGGGAAAAGAAGTGGCAGCAAGGCATGGCGACATTCTGCAAGCCGTTCACGAAAGCGACGGTCCGATACTTTGATCACTCCCAAGCCGCTGAGGCGGGGAAGTGGTTGGCGGAGGAGTAGAAACCAATGAATGAGCTAAAGCACGAACACCACCGGTTTGAAAATCCAAATGGCGAAGAACTTCATCATGGCCATCCTCCTTATTGGAAACGCGCCCATCGTGACTGGCGCATCTGGTTCTGCGTGATTTTGATGCTGGCCGCCATGGCGGTCTATTTGATAAGCGGTGACTTGCGCTGGCGGATTCATGGCCATCCGCAGCCGATGTTGCCAGCCGCTGTCGGGCAGTAACCGAACCATCGCTAAACGTTAACAACCAAAAATCATGTAAATGAATTTGCAAAATTTAATGGACACTGCGAAGGCACTGGTCGCCGACGACAAAGGGTTGCTGGCGATGGATGAAAGCAATCCGACCTGTAACAAACGATTCGCGAAGCTGGACATTCCGCAGACCGTGGATGCCCGGCGCGCGTATCGGGAGATGATTGTGACCACACCCGGTCTTGGCGAGTGCATCAGCGGCGCGATCCTTTACGACGAGACGATTCGCCAGCAGAAGAAGGACGGCACTCCTTTTGTCAAAGTCACTTACCGATGCGAGAATTATTCCCGGTATCAAAGTAGATACCGGTGCCAAGGACATGGCCGGTCATCCCGGAGAGAAAATCACCGAAGGTCTGGACGGATTGCGCGACCGCCTTGCGGAATACTTTCAAATGGGCGCGCGTTTCGCCAAGTGGCGTGCGGTGATTACCATCGGCGATGATATTCCCAGCCGGGGTTGCATCGAGGCCAACGCGCACGCGCTGGCGCGCTATGCCGCGTTGTGCCAGGAAGCCGGACTGGTTCCCATCGTCGAGCCGGAAGTGCTCATGGACGGCGATCATACTCTGGAGCAGTGCCGCGCGGCGACGGAGGAAGTCCTGCGAACCGTTTTCAACCAACTGAATTCCCAGCGCGTGCTGCTGGAAGGGATGATTTTGAAACCCAACATGGTGCTGCCGGGATTGACCTGCCCCACGCAGGAATCCGTGGACGAGGTGGCCAACATCACGGTGAAGAGTCTATGGCGAACTGTCCCCGCTGCGGTTCCGGGGATTGCATTTTTGTCCGGCGGCCAATCCGCTGAACTGGCCTCGGCCCGTTTGAATACCATGAATCTTCGATTCAATTCGCGATTGCCTTGGGCGCTGGCGTTTTCGTTTGCCCGCGCCATCCAGCAACCGGCCTTGGAGATTTGGCAAGGCAAGGAGGCCAACGTGAAAGCGGCACAGCAAGCTTTGCTTCATCGTGCCAGATGCAACCGGGCTGCGCGCCGTGGCGAATACACTGCCGCGATGGAAAGGACATGAGCATGACAGCAAAAAGACATGCCATGGATGAAATACCTCTGTATCCACTGCGATTCGAACCGATCTACCAGTATCGGCTCTGGGGTGGGCGACGATTGGCCAATCTACTCTCCGCGCCGCTGCCCGGTGATGGCCCCATCGGCGAAGCATGGCTGTTGAGCGACCGCGAGGACCAGCCCAGCCGCGTCGCCAATGGACCGCTCAAGGGACGGAGCATCGGGCAATTGCTTCATCAGTGGCCGGAGCAGTTGCTGGGAAAACTGGCTGGGCGCTTCCGCCGGTTCCCGCTGCTGCTGAAATTTCTCGACGTGCGCGACACACTTTCGGTTCAGGTGCATCCATCGGATCAGCAGACCCAGTATATTCCCGCAGGCGAGACCGGGAAGACCGAAGCCTGGGTGGTGCTGGAGGCGGGGACAAAAAGCCGCATCTACGCGGGCCTCAAGCCTGCCACCACGACAGACACTCTGCGGCAGGCGCTCGCGAACGGAACGGTGGCGGACCAGCTCGCATCCTTCACTCCGAAGCCCGGCGACGGAATTTTCATACCGGCCGGAACCGTTCATTCGCTGGGCGACGTGGTGGTCTTTGAAGTGCAGGAAAACAGCGACGTGACGTTTCGTCTTTACGACTGGGACCATGTTGATGCCAAGACCGGCAAGCCTCGACCTCTGCAAGTTGATCAGGCGATGGCCTGCATTGATTTTGCGCAAGGTGCAATAGGTCCGGTGGTGCCAATGGTGGATGAGGTAAAGCCGGTGTTGCGAGAGCGGCTCTTTGATTGTGAACATTTCGGGTTGTGGCGGTTCGGCGCAGAATCGCCATTTGGAGTCGGCGCCGAAAGAACCCCGCGGGTGCTGGTGTGCCTCGCCGGTGACGGTCAGGTGGAGCACGATGGCGCCAATTACGCCATCGGCAAAGGGGATGTGCTGCTCTTGCCCGCCGTGGTTGGAGCGTGTTTGTGCCGACCGCGTGGTGCCATCAGCTTGTTGGAAATTTCACTTCCGGAAGGCACCTGACCCATGAAAAAACTCATTGTTTTCGATCTGGATGGCACGCTTGCCGAAAGCAAAGCATCTCTCGATGCCGAGATGGCCAAACTGCTCACCGCTCTGCTGGGAATTGTGAAGGTGGCCGTGATTTCCGGCGGCGATTGGCCGCAGTTTGAGAAACAAGTGCTCTCCAATCTTCCCCACGACGAACACCTGAAGAATCTGTCTCTCCTTCCCACCTGTGGAACAAAGTTCTACCAATACGCAGGGGATTGGAAAAAGATCTATTCAGAGGATTTCACTGCGGATGAAAAAAAGAAAATCATCAGTTCGCTAAAACAGGCGCTTGAATCAGCGGGCTTCAAGGTCGAAAAGGTCTGGGGAGAAACCATTGAAGACCGGGGAAGCCAGATTACGTTCTCCGCATTGGGGCAGCAGGCACCCATCGAAGAAAAGAAAAAATGGGACCCTGACTTCACCAAGCGGAAGAAGATCAAGGCACTCCTTGATAAACTGATCCCCGAGTTTTCCGTGCGCCTGGGTGGCACGACATCCGTTGACGTCACCAAGCCGGGCATTGATAAAGCCTACGGGATTCGAAAACTCCGGGACACCCTTGGCATTGCCATTGATGAGATGATTTTTATCGGCGATGCGTTGTTTCCCGGCGGAAACGACTATCCGGCCGAACAAGCCGGTGTCGTGTCCATCCGCGTCCGGGATCCCAACGAGTCGAAACGGGTGATTGAAGCCATCGTCGCTTGTCTGGGTGGCGTTCAAACCACAAAACCTCGTGAGGAGAAGACCGGATGAGTGGCTTTCAATTACAGCGCCTGGGAATGTTGATGGAGCCGGAGCCGGGCAATCCGCAGGAGATTGAAGGCGTCCTGAATCCGGCGGCCACTCGCGGCCCGGATGGCAAGCTTTACCTGTTCCCGCGGCTCGTCGCCAAGGGTAACTATTCACGCATCGGCATCGCCCGCGTAAAATTCAACGAAGCTGGTGACCCGTCCGGAGTTGAGCGGCTTGGCATTGCGCTTAAGCCTGAAGCAGATTACGAGCGGCTGGTCTGACGGCGGCGGCGGCTGCGAGGATGCACGAGTTACTTTTGTCGAGCCGCTTCAGCATTACGTCATGACTTACACGGCGCTTTCGCCGAGCGGACCCCGAATTGCCCTGGCGATGTCGGAGGATTTGTTCCACTGGGAGCGGATCGGGTTGGCGACCTTTGAACCCTTTCAAGGCATTGATTTCGTCCACGTGGACAACAAGGACTCCAGCATCTTCCCCGTCGCCATTCCCAATCACGCCGGGAAGATGCAGTTGGCCCTGCTCCACCGTCCGCTTTTTCCCGGCACCCGCCCCGAGGAAACCGCCTGTCAGGCCGAATCCCGGATTGTGGATCGCGAGCATGAAAGCATCTGGATTTCCTATTGTCCAATGCCGCCCAAGGGCATGGCACCGCATCGTCCGGGCCTGTTCAACTCGCATCACCGGCTGGCAACTCCGGTGTCGCCCTGGGAAAAATTAAAAATTGGCGGCGGCACTCCACCCGTCCTGACCCGGCACGGCTGGCTGATTCTTTACCACGGTGTGAGCAAAATGGCTGAACCGGGCAGCGACGGACGCCAGCTCTGCTACTCAGCCGGGGTGATGGTGCTCTCGAAGGAGCATCCGCGCACGATTTGCTATCGTTCGGCAAAGCCGGTGTTGACGCCGGAGTTGCCGCAAGAACGCCACGGGACCATCGCCAACGTCGTTTTCCCCACCGGCATAGACCGGCGTGACGATCTCGGCACGCCCGACCGCTTTGACGTTTATTACGGAATGGCCGACAACCGGATTGGCGTCGCACGCCTTGACCTGCCGGAAGTCCTGCCACCAGGAGCAGCCGCCGACCAGCCGGAAGCAACGCGTATCACGCCTGTTCTCGAAAATTCAAGACCGTGAAAGGACACACATCATGAAAGCCAATGCCAACCAGCCCAAGGCTCCCGAACCAAAACCGAGTGCATCCGCAGAATCGAAGCCCACAGCACCCGCATCCAAACCGGGCGCGAAGCCTGATGCCAAAGCTGATCCCAAAACTGGTGCGAAACCCGAGGCTAAACCCGATGCGAAAGATGATTTGAAAACGCTGCCGCTGGCGGAGGTGGAGAAAAAATTGGGGTCGTCGCCGGACGGCCTCACTCAAGCCGAGGCGCAGAAACGGCTCACTCAATATGGGCCGAATGAACTTACCGAGAAGAAGACGAATCTCTTCCTGAAATTCCTCTCCTATTTTTGGGGACCCATCCCGTGGATGATTGAGATTGCGGTGATTCTGTCGGGCGTGGTCGGACACTGGCCGGATTTTTTCATCATCCTGCTTTTGCTGGTGGCCAACGCCGTAGTCGGATTCTGGGAAGAACGTGAAGCGAGCAACGCCATCGAGGCCCTCAAGGCCAAGCTGGCGGTCAAGGCCCGGGTGAAACGCGACGGGAAGTGGATCAACCCGCCGGCGCGCGAGTTGGTGCCGGGCGATGTCATTCGCATGCGCTTGGGCGACATTGTGCCGGCGGATGCGCGATTGCTGGACGGCGACCCGGTGGAGGTGGATCAGTCCGCGCTGACGGGAGAGTCGTTGCCCGCCGAGCGCAAATCCGGCGACGCCGTGTTTTCCGGTTCGATCATCCGCCAGGGTGAAGCTGGCGCAATGGTCTATGCCACGGGCGAGAAAACTTATTTCGGCAAGACGGCGCAACTGGTGCAGGAGGCGCACACCGTCAGCCATTTTCAAAAGGCGGTTTTGAAAATCGGCAATTACCTGATCATTCTCGCGGTGGCACTGGTGGCGGTGATCATTGGTTTCGCAATTTATCGCGGTGACGCGATCCTCACGACTTTGCAGTTTGCCCTGGTGCTGACCGTGGCCGCGATTCCCGTGGCGATGCCGACGGTGCTGTCGGTGACGATGGCGGTCGGCGCGCGCCTGCTCTCCAAGAAACAGGCGATTGTGAGCCGGTTGGTGGCGATTGAGGAATTGGCGGGCGTGGACGTGCTGTGCGCGGACAAGACCGGCACGCTGACCCAAAACAAACTGACGCTGGGCGATCCGTTCAGCGTGAACAATGTTCCCGCCGAGCAAGTCATTCTCAATGGCGCGCTGGCGTCGCGCGCAGAAAATAACGACACCATTGATCTGGCCGTTCTGGGCGGCCTGAAAGACAAAGAGGCATTGAAGGGTTATGAGGTGGTCCATTTCCAGCCGTTCGACCCGGTGCATAAACGCACCGAGGCCACCGTCAAAGCCAAAGACGGAAAGACGTTCAAGGTGACGAAGGGCGCGCCGCAGGTGATTTTGGCATTGTCGGCCAATGCCGGGCAGGTGAAGCCCGCCGTCGAGAAGGCGGTCAACGAATTCGCGGCGCGCGGCTTTCGTTCACTGGGCGTGGCGCGGGCCGAGGGCGACGGGCAATGGCAGTTTCTTGGCGTGTTGCCCCTGTTCGATCCGCCACGCGAAGATGCCAAGGCCACCATCGCGACCGCGCTGGCGATGGGCGTAAAGATCAAGATGGTGACGGGCGATGCACTGGCCATCGCCCAGGAAACCGCCAAAAAGTTGGACATGGGCACAAACATCCTCGATGCCGCCAGCCTGGGTGACACGAAAAAGCAAGAGACCACTGAGGTGGCCGAGTCCATTGAGAAGGCCGACGGTTTCGCCCAGGTGTTTCCCGAACACAAGTTTCACATTGTGGATGTTCTGCAAAAACGCGGCCACATCGTCGGCATGACGGGCGACGGGGTGAATGACGCCCCCGCGCTGAAGAAAGCCGACTGCGGCATCGCCGTTTCGGGTGCGACCGACGCGGCGCGCGCGGCGGCGGCCATCGTGCTGATGACGCCCGGCCTGTCGGTGATCATTGATGCGATCAAGGAGAGCCGGAGAATTTTCCAGCGGATGAACAGCTACGCGATCTACCGCATCGCCGAGACGATGCGCGTGCTGTTGTTCATGACGCTGGCGATCCTGATCTTTAACTTTTATCCATTGACGGCGGTGATGATCGTGATGCTGGCGTTGCTCAACGACGGCGCGATCCTGTCCATCGCCTATGACAATGTTCATTACAAGGATAAGCCCGAATCCTGGAACATGCGCATGGTGCTGGGGATCTCCACGGTGCTGGGCGTCATCGGGGTCGTCTCCGCCTTCGGCTTGTTTTATCTCGGTGAGCGTGTTTTTCATCTCGACCGCGCCCACATCCAGACGCTGATGTATTTGAAGCTGTCCGTGGCGGGACATCTGACGATTTTCCTCACCCGCACGCGCGGCCCGTTCTGGTCTCATCGTCCGGCGCGGATTTTGTGGGTGGCCGTGGTCGGCACGCAAATCGTGGCGACGTTGATCGCGGTTTACGGGTTGTTTATGACACCCCTTGGCTGGGGTTGGGCCGGGTTCGTGTGGGGCTATGCGCTGTTGTGGTTCCTCTTGAATGACCGCGTGAAACTGCTCGCGTATCGGATTTTTGATCCCGTCAAGAAAGCCGAGGCGAAACCTGAAATCAAAGTTGCATCTCAGTCCGATGCCAAAGGTGATGAGAAAACTTCGGCTAAACCCGAAGCCAAAGCTGAACCGCAATCTGGCGCTAAAGACGAGCAAAAGCCCGAGGTTAAAACGGACGCCAAGGCCGAGGCCAACCCAGATGGCAAAGCGGAGCCTAAACCTGAAGCAACGGCCGAGCCGCAGCCTGAATCAAAGCCTGATGCCAAAGTCGAGGACAAGCCTGATGCCAAAGTCGAGTCTAAATCCGAAACCAAAGCTGAAGTTGAAGCCAAACCCGCAGTCGAGCCGAAACCGGAAGCCAAAGCCAGGACGACTGCCGATTTGACGCCGCAGATCGCGGCGCGGGCCTATGAACTCTACGAGCGCCAAGGCCATCAGGATGGACAATCGGCGCAGAACTGGAACACGGCCGAGCAGGAGATTCGCGCAACTCAAGCCAAGGGTGAACCCAAAACCGAAACCAAACCAGCGGCCAAAGCCGGGTCAGCGCCAGAAACAAAAGCTCAACCTAATCCTGACGACAATTCAAAACCCGAGGCCAAGGTTGCGCCGACGCCGACAGCAAAGGTCGAGCCTAAACCTGAAACCAAACCAGACGTTAAATCCGAGGCAACCTCCGAACTTAAACCAAAAGCCAAGACCGAGCCGGCTGCTGAAGTCAAAGCTCCAGCCAAACCTGATCCCAAAGCCGTGCCGCCGTCCGCCAACAAGGCAGAGCCGAAACCTGACATTAAAGCCGACGCCAAACCGACGGACAACGTTGAGCCGAAGCCGGATGCCAAAGTGGAAGCCAAACCTGACACGAATGGGAAACCTGCGGCCGAGGTGTCACCGCAGCTCGTCAAAAGAGTCCATAAATTTTACGAGCAATTAGGGCGCGAGGATGTTCGTGCCGTTGAGGAATCGGATCAGGCAAAGCAAAAGATTCCCGAGGAGGAAACCAAAAAATAAGCCGGCGCGAAACACGTGGCTGACATGGCTGAAAGAATATAGATGAAAATCAAATCAAAGGATTTCCGCGTGCGTCCCGGAGCTGCGGTGAAACTCAAACAGTGGTCGACGCGGGTGAAACCCGTTTGCAAGTCGAAGAAGCGGTATCAAAAACTGTTGGAAGCGCACGTTGCGGAATTGAGTTCATTGCAACAACTGCACTACGCCTCCCACCGCTATGCGTTGCTGTTGATTTTTCAGGGGATGGACGCGGGCGGCAAGGACGGTGCCATCCGGCACGTCATGTCCGGGGTCAATCCGCAAGGCTGCAAGGTGTTCAGTTTCAAACAACCGACTGCCGACGAGCTGGAACATGATTTTCTCTGGCGCACGACACGACATCTGCCGGAACGCGGGCGGATCGGCATTTTTAATCGTTCCTATTATGAGGAAGTGCTGGTCGTCCGGGTGCATCCGGAAATTCTCCGCAACCAGGGGTTGCCGGAAGAGCTGCGCGACGAAAAAACCATCTGGAAGGAGCGGTATCGGTCCATCACGGATTTGGAGCAACACCTTCATCGCAACGGCACACGGGTCATCAAATTTTTCCTTCATCTGTCGAAGGACGAACAGCGAAGACGATTTATAGAACGCATTGATGAACCGGACAAGAATTGGAAATTCAGCCTGGCGGCGGATTTCCAGCGCGCCTGCGTCGGGCCGGTTTTAGGGGCTAGTGGTGATAAGTTTGATTAAATCATGAAATGGTTGCCCTTTGATGAAGAGAATCGAAAGAAGGTTATTGAGTTCTTATATGCTATGAAGGATGATTTCGATCTTAGCACCGGTCCGGGAGGAATTGAAGGAGCACTACAGTTGATGATTGGTCACGGGAAAATTTTCTTTGCACTAAAAGGGTCTGAAGTCGTTGGGCTTTACGGTTACACATATGGTGAACCATCTAAGCACTACAACAATAACCAAATCGGTTACATTTATGCCGCTGTGTTAAACCCTGCATTTCGAAAACGTTGTGGCGGGTTTCGTTCTTTACTGCATACATTGATACTCGAAATGCAAAAGGATGGTCTAATACAAATTATATTTAAGACGGAGAAAGCTAATATATCTCTTCTAAAAACATTTTCTAAACTGGCGTCACTGATAGGTGAAGAAGTTAATGACGGCGGGATTCCGTCAGTGATATATTCTACAACAGTAAATGAATTGGCGGCAAAGATTTTGCCCAAAATGAAATCATAATGAACTTGTATGGACTCTGCCATTAAGAGTGCGATAATCCTGGGAGCTTGCACAGTGGTTGCCCCAATAGTCACACTGCTGATCGAGAAAACAATTGCAGCTGGCAACTTTGTTTTTGCTAGTAAAGAACGCAGGCGAGCTATCGTCGGGGCTTGGAGTGGAATGGCTGAGCAGCCAAATCTTCCTCCAGGAGAGAAAAGTCCGTTCCCGGTTGGGTTTTCTTTTAATTTACGTTGGAAGTTTATATCCGGAACCGCATGGTATGATCAACCAATACCAGCAAAGACTGTTCATTTTAAAGGTGGGTTTTACGACAACCAATATTTGAGAATAGATTTTACGCATAACAAGGTTGACGTGATTCATTTTGGCACCATCTTATTGAAGTTATCTGCTGATGCAGGTTCACTAACAGGAAATTTTGTCGCCTATGGTTCGAAAAGCGAGAAAATTACGCATGGCTCAATAAGCCTCAAGAAACCGTAGCTTTCGTTTTGCCATCGAAGTGGATGTAATTGGGGTCACCTGCGCCAACTGCACAATTTTCTATCCGTATTTCTCCAACGGCGGCAGCGTCACTTGTAACTCTCCTGTTGCGGGCATTACCTGTGTAGCTGTGCCCTGTTCGTAATCTTCCAGCGAAGGAATTTTCATCAGCGCGCGTTTGGCGTAAGCCCGATGCACTGCCTTGCTGTTGTGGCCCAAAGCCTCCTGCGTAAACCGTTCCGGGTAGCCCACCGTCTTGGCCCGTTCCGCCCAGGCGTAACGGTAGCTGTGCAGAGTCACACCGTTAATGCCAAGTTGCCGACAACGCGACCCAAACTCCGTAGCCCGATCTCCCGCGCTCACCCGCGACAGATACGGAAACAACATTCCTTCCGCTGGCAGGTCTTTGAACAGGTTCAAGGCTTCCGCGCCCAAGTGGACCAGCACAGGCACGCCGGTCTTTTTACGGAAGAAGCTCACGGTGCCGTTGGTCCAGTCCACGTCCTCGCCTTTCAGGTCGGCAATGTCACCCTGGCTCGCGCCCAAGTGCCAGCACAATTGGTAGAGGGCTTTCCGTTCGGGGTTCACCTCGGCGGCGATGATCTTCTGGTGTTCCTCCAGCGTGATGGCGCGTTTGTCTTTGAACCGGACAGCGGGCCATTGGCGTTTGGGGATGAGCGGCTACGGTAGCCAGTTCATGTCCACACAGAAGTTGTGCAAGCGCCGGAGAAAAACATTCGTGGACACCGTGCCGCATTGCAGCACCTTCAACAGCAGTTCGCCCGGTGTCTCAATGATGATCCTTGGCATCAAGGCAATGAATGCCTTGTCTTTGGCTGCGATTCGCCAGCGTTGCTGATTGGCTCCCTGTTTGGTGTTGGTGAGGGATTCAATGGCCTGATGCCAGGTGCGGGTAGCAATGCCGTTGTCGGTGCCTGCTAGATACGCCTTGGCGATTTGCAGATTGAGCACGGGCTGGCGTTGGGCTTGGTTCCTGGCTTCGACAATCTGGCGGGCCTGCTCCGGGTTGCCCGTGCGCAGGCTGGTGCGTTTGCCGGTGTTGGTGTCCACGCAATAAAACGTGTCGCCCCGAATCCCCCGACGAATTAAGCGGTAACGTGTCTTCATAGTTTTCACGCAACCGCGAGGATAAATGAAGCCGGTTCCGAAGAGTTAGCGAGTAGATGGCGAGTAAACGCCGGTTACGCTTAGTTCTTACGGAGTAGTAAAATAGGTGTCCGTTTTGGTGTCCGTTGCGGACTCCTCGGCTCCAATGTCCTTGCTGCAAAAACAGTTAAGACTGGAGGCGGGGGTCGGAATCGGACGCGTCTCGCCTTCCACAAGCCACTCAAAATCAACTGTCTAAATCATCACCGTTGCCTTGATACTAAAGGCTTTCCTGCATTATGTCAAGGATAACTCCAGCCGACTTTTTTTAACTCCATTTTACTCCCCACCGATGAGGTTTGCTGGCACTTCTGCTGGCACTTTTTGACGAGGTTAGTTTTGAATTCTTCATGCTGGTGACAACTGGTTGAAACGTTTCTCGAAGTCACCGACGACACGAAGGATTTCGTCGAAGGCGGGCACTTCGCCGAAGAACATTTCGCCGCGCATTTCCTGATAGTCTTTGCGCCACGCATCAAGATGGTGGGCGGGCGGCACGAACCGGAGCGCGCCGGGATGGAGCGTGGTGTAGTCCACCCATGACCAGCGGAAAAAGATTTCACGATGCGCGGCCACACGGTCAAAAAGCGCGCGGTCTTTGGCAGCGCGTTCGGCCACACCGCGCGTGATGAGACACCAGACATCATAGTAGTGCCGGGCCATGCGAAATTTGCGTGGTTTGTCAGCGGGACGAAAAGTTTCCTCATGCAGCAACAGGGCTTTTTCCCAAAAGGTGCGTTCGGCAGCGAGAACGCGGACGGGAATAGCCGCCCCGCTTGCCAGATTCGGGAAAGCTTCGGCGAGATAGGGCTGAATCAATTTTTCCTGTGCGGCCAGTCATCCGAGCGCGCACCGAGTTCGATTTTTACAACCGGACGCACATAACCGGCCTCGGTCGGGTCAAAATCGCCGGGATAATGGAACAGAAGGCATTGGCCATCGTCCATGTCGGGATCAACTTCGAGTTTCCAGCCGGTGGGGCCGAGCGCGGCATGGATGCGGTCGGCCAGCGCGGGCTGTAAAGTTTCCTGCACCCAGCGGCGGCAGGCTTCCATCAGGGCTTCGAGGCGGAGCTTGCGTTGCTTTTTGCTCGGAGCCTGGTCGGGAGATGCGTCACCGGCGAAACCCAACGTCTGTTTGTCCACGATGAGATCAATGTCTTCGGAAAAACGCTCAATAAGTTTCCACGCCTTGGAAAGCGAAGTGCCGCCCTTGAAGGTGAGATGAGGTCCAATTCCCGGCAGCGCGAACAGTTCGCGCAGCGTCCAGCAAATCCAAAAATCTTTTTCAACGCTCGCGGCCTGCAAGTGCATCCGCTCCTCGACCTGAAGGCAGGCGAGCCGGCGATCCTTCGAGGACATTTTGAGGAAGCCATCCATGATTCAAGTCGTTTTGGCGGCGAGCCGTTGCAGAATGTTCGCCACCCAAGCAGGAGCGTATTTGAGGTCTTTGAGCAGTTGCACCTTGTCGTCGGCGTTGAGTTGACGACGCAAAATGGCGAGCACCTTGTCGTCCACATGGCGTTGACTCAGATGGCGAAGGGCTTGAATGACGGTGCCGCTTTTGCGCCCGGCAGTAGCGACATTGCGCGGAGTGGTGTGCTTGAGGATGATTTCACGCTGGCCGAGTTTGACGCGGCGGGATGCTCCATCGGTCAGGAAAAGAATTTTCATCGGCACCTGATCGGAAAGACCGAGGACGTTGGCGGCGTAGGCTCCGGCGGGTTGGAGCCGGACAGAATCGCGGCTGACCAGCGCCTTGGCCACCGCGTCGGCGGATGCAGCCACACGACCTAACGTGGGGTGGTCAATCGGATAGTCATAAAGACCGCGCGCGAGCTGGCGAATCACGCCTTTGCGCGACAGGCGAGTCAAAGCCATGCCGACCGAACGCGGGTCGCCAAGCTGGGTCAGGTCTCGCGGAGTGAATACCCAACCCCTGCCATGTCCAAAGATGATCGCTCTAGCCTTTGGCTCAATGACTTGTGTTGATTTAGTCTGTCTTTTCATGTTGAAAAAAGCTATATGTTTTTACAACAGAAAACCAGTCACGTCCAGTTTTAATGAGGGTGCTGATAGATTCGCACGCATGGTGGAATCTGTCCATTGAAACCAGACATGCAGACTCCGAGCGTGATTCCTAAGTGCCATCCCTTGGCGGAGCGAACGCAGTCAAGGTGGAGGCGACGGGTGGCAGGGCGCACAACCTTGACGGCGTGAGCGAGCCATATAATGGAGGCACGAGGCACGCTCGGTGTGCGGATGCGAAATCCCACACGCATTTTGTGCCGATTTTTTAAGTTGTGCCCGAATTGCGGCTGGCGGTGGTGTTTTTTATGGAACACAAACGCCATCGCCGCAAATGCCGTTGCTGTAAAAAATGGTTCACCACTGATCCGCGCAATCACCATCACCAGCGGTTCTGCACGCGGGCACGTTGCCGCAAGGCCAGCAAGATTTTCAGCCATAAACAATGGCTGGCAAAACCGAAGAGTTGGAAATTATGGGGCGGAGCGGCTGAAGTGGAGCGAGTCCGGGCATGGCGCAAGACTCATCCGAAATACTGGAAGCGCACATTCCCCTTATTCCACCGACGTTAAATTGCGCTACATAGATTTCATCGTTGCCACTCGCACCCTTCTGTCATCATGGACAAATACTTTCCAGTTTTTAGCTGGAAGTCGTAACGAAGCCATGTGTATGAGTCGAAAGAAAAAGAACGCCGGAAGAAAAGCGCCGCCATATGTGCGCAAGTCCACGAATCACAAGCGATTTTCGACCCGAAACAGATGGTCTAATGCGCGAATTTGCCAAGCGGAAGGATTTGAAATCGTGAAGCAGTTTTCGGACGAAGACAAAAACAAATCAGAAATCGCGCCGCATGAGCCGCAAGGACACAGAACGCTGGTTGAACAACGCCGCCGTGTATGTGCGCATGTCCACGGAACATCAGCAGTATTCGACCAGCAATCAGATGGACGTGATCCGCGAAAACGCGAAGAAGCGCGGTCTGGGAATCGTGAAAGAGTATTCCGATGAAGGCAAAAGTGGGTTAAACATCCAAGGGCGCGACTCGCTCTCACAGATGATCCGCGATGTCGAGGAGGGGCGGGCGCAATACTCGTCCATCCTCGTTTATGACGTGAGCCGGTGGGGGCGTTTTCAGGATGCGGATGAAAGCGCGTATTACGAATACATCTGCCGGCGGGCGGGCATCTCGGTTCACTACTGTGCGGAACAATTCGAGAATGATGGCAGCCCGATGTCCACGGTCATGAAAAGCATGAAGCGGACGATGGCCGGTGAATACAGCCGGGAACTTTCGACGAAAGTGTTTCAGGGCGCGTGCCGGTTGATTCAGCTTGGTTACAAGCAGGGTGGAACGGCCGGGTTCGGCCTGCGCCGGATGCTGATTGACCAGAACGGAGCGCGGAAAGCGATGCTGAAAATGGGTGAGCAAAAAAGCATCCAGACTGACCGCGTGGTGCTGGTGCGTGGCCCGGAAGAAGAAATTAAAATCGTCCGCTGGATTTTCCACACGTTCACCGGCGAGGGAAAAATCGAATCGGAAATCGCGGCCATTTTGAACACGCAAGGCGTGAAGACGGATTTCGGACGGGAATGGAATCGCGCGACGGTGCATCAAATTCTCACGAATGAAAAATATATCGGCAACAACGTGTATCACCGGACCTCGTGCAAATTGAAAAAGAAGCATGTCGTCAATCCGCCGGATAAATGGATTCGGGCGGACGGCGTGTTTGAAGGCATCGTTGAACCTGAACTATTCTGGCGGGCGCGGGAAATCATTTTGGCGAGAAGCCAAAAGCTGACCGATGAGGAGATGCTGGAAAAACTGCGCGTTCTGCTAAAACTGCATGGCCGAATCTCCGGCATACTCATTGACGAAGCGGAAGGTCTGCCATCGAGCACGGCGTTTAGCCATCGGTTCGGAACACTGGTCAGCGCCTACCGGCTGATTGGCTATGACCCCGGCATTGACTACGGTTTCATCGAGGAAAACCGGCGATTGCGAAAACTTCACCCGGAAATTGTGGCATCGGTCGTCCAGCAAATCACGGCGTTGGGTGCGCAGGCCGTGTGGAATGACGAAACCGGATTACTGGACGTAAACGGTGAAATGCGCGTGTCCATCGTGTTGTGTCGGCATACCCAGACCGGCGCGGGTTCGGCACGCTGGCTGATCCGGTTGGATGCCAGCACCCGACCGGACATCACGATTGCCGTTCGCATGGATTTCACGAATGAGGGCATCCAAGATTATTATGTGCTGCCGGGGATTGACATGACGTGGGAAAATCTGCGCATTGCCGAGACCAACGGCATTTATCTGGACGCCTACCGTTTTGACACGCTGGATTATTTCTTCGGGATGACTGAACGCGTAAAACTGGAGGAGATTGTATGAATGATGAAGTCCAGATGATTCCAATTGGTCAGATTCGCATTGTGAATCACCGGCATCGCGACCCAAAAAAGTTTGCGGCCATTGTTCAAAACATCAAAAACGTCGGGCTGAAAATGCCGATTCAAATCAGTCGGCGACCAGCAACCGAGAAAGATGAGGCGGGATACGATTTGATTTGTGGCCAAGGACGGCTGGAAGCCTTCATGGCGCTGGGGCACAAGGAAATTCCGGCTATCGTGGTTGAAATCTCAAGAGAGGAACTGCTCCTTCGCAGTTTGGTGGAAAACATCGCACGACGTTATCCGCAGCCGATGGATTTGATTCGTGAAATCGAACGGTTGAAGGCGTTGGGATATAGCCACCATCAAATCGGCGAAAAGTTGGATGTCAGCGGCAATCTGGTTGGGGGACTGATGACACTCAAGAAGGCGGGCGAGGAACGGTTGCTGGAAGTCGCCTTGATCGGGAAAATTCCAATATGGGTCGCGGTGGACATTGCAAAAACGGACACCCTCGAAACGCAGCGCGAGCTGCTCAAAGCCTACGAAAGCAAGCAGCTAGATTATGCGTCCCTCAAATATGTGAAGGGTCTGATTGTGCAGCGTCGGTTGATTGGCAAACAGCGTGCCGTCAAAGGGCTGGGAGCAAAACCAAAAACCAGTGTCGAAAGCATGGTGAGCGCGTATCGGAAGGAGAGCCAACGCCAAAAGTTGATGATAAAAAAGGCGCGGGTGTGCGATGCCAGGCTGTCTTTCATCGTGACGGCTTTCAACAAGCTCCTGGCTGATGAAAATTTCTTCACCCTGTTACGGGCGGAATCGCTGGCCACGATTCCAAAATATCTGTCGGTGAAACTTTCGCCCGAACAAAGGGAGGCGGCATGAATGAAATGAAAATTGGATTTGAGATGCGGACAATCCGGCTGGCACTGGAAGATATTTCGCCGATGCGCCAAATCAAAGACCTGCACAAAGGCGTCCTGCGCTACAAAAAGATTCTGGCATCCATCAAGGAGGTCGGTCTGGTCGAACCGCTGGTGGTGTATCCGCAAAAAGACGCGCCGGGGAAATTCCTGCTAAAAAACGGACATCTACGCTACGTCGCGCTGAAGGAATTGGGACAAACGACCGCCGACTGCATCATCGCCACCGACGACGAATGCTACACCTACAATGCGCGTATCAGCCGACTCCCGCCCATTCAGGAACACAGAATGATTGTCAAGGCGGTGAATGACGGAGTCAGCTTGGAGCGCGTGGCGGCTGCGTTGAACAGTAAGCGTCATGCGTAGCACCACTATTCAAACGGTTCATATTTGTCATAGCGTAGTGCTATGACAAATATGATTGAGGCCGGTGAACCGGTAATATTGAAGGCCGACAAGTTGGGGCGCGTGAAGACGCCGGCGGCGCGGCGGGAGAGATTGCTGGATGAGTTTGAGCGGAGCGGGTTGGGCGGACAGGAGTTCGCGTCGTTGTCAGGGATCAAATATCAGACCTTTGCCACTTGGGTGCAACAGCGGCGGCGGCAAGCGCGGGGCAACACACGCTCCGGCGAAGTCTGCGGAGACAGCTCGGTGGCTGGAGGCGGTGGTGGAACAGGCAAGACATCCCGGCCAGCAAAACTTGGCGGTCATGGTGTTGCATCTGCCGGGCGGGGCGCGGGTGGAAGTGGCGGATGAAAAGCAGGCCGTGCTGGCGGCGGTGCTGGTCAGGGCCCTGGCCAGGGCATGTTAAGTTTTTCCGGCAGCCTGAAGGTGTTGGTGGCGGTGGAAGCCTGCGACATGCGCAAAGGCTTCAACGGTCTGCACGCGCTGGTGACGGAGCGGTTGGGGGAAGACCCGCGACAGGGAACCTTGTTCGTGTTCAGCAACCGGCGGCACACGCGGATAAAGATACTGTGCTGGGACGGGACGGGCTTGTGGGTGCTGACCAAACGGCTGGAGCAAGGAACTTTTTCGTGGCCGAAGAACGTGGAGCCGGGAACGACCCAGTTGAAGCTGACGCCGCAGGCGCTGGCGATGCTGACGGATGGCGTGGATTTGCGCGGGGCGAAACTGCGTCCGTGGTATGAGCGCGAGGGTTGAAAATATCCGCTAAAAATAATTTCAAAAAGTTTGAACACTTTGTTTCGCGGCGAGCGTCAGAGTTCGCGACGATGGACACCGCGCCGATTGCCGCTGAACTTGCCACGCTGCGCGAACTCGTCGGCACGCTGCAACAGGCGTTGGAACTCTCCCGTCAGGAAAACATTTTGCTGCGGCAGAAGATTGATTTGCTGGTGCGGCGGGTGTTTGGTGCGAGCAGCGAGAAGCTGGATCGCGCGCAACTGGAACTCCTCTTGCAACTGCCGGCGCTGGCGGAAACCAGCGCTCCGGTCGCTGTGGTGGAAGAACCCAAAGTCGCTGGTCAGCCGTTCACGGAAAGACCGCGCGCCGCGTTTGCCGGATAACTTGCCGGTGGTCGAAGAAGTGATTGAACCCGAACCGGTGAAGGCGGCGCCCGAACAGTGGCGTTGCATCGGGCAGGAAGTCAGCGAGCAGTTGGATTATGAGCCGGCCCGGTTTCTGCGCCGCCGGACGATCCGCAAGAAGTATGTTTCACCGCGTGGAATTGGACCTGGCCCCGGTGATCGCGCCGTTGCCCGAATGTTTGCAGGAACGCGGCATTGCCGCGCCGGGCTTGCTGGCGCAAGTGTTGGTCAGCAAATACTGCGACCATCTGCCGCTCTACCGGCAGGAACAGATTTTTCTGCGCCGGCAGCAAGTGCATCTGCCGCGTCAGACCCTGGCGCGCTGGGTGGCGTTGGCCGCCGATTGGTTGAAACCGATTTACGAACAGATCCGCACCGGGGTGATGGCCGGCGGCTATGTGCAGGTGGATGAAACGCCGGTCAATTATCTGGAGCCCGGCCATGGCCGGACCCGGCAGGGTTATTTCTGGACGGGCAGCCGTCCCAAGGGCGACGTGTTTTTCCATTGGGAAACCAGCCGCGCCGCCGCGTGCCTGGACAACGTCATCCCGCTGAACTTCACCGGCACGCTGCAATGCGACGGCTACGCCGCGTATCGGCCTTTGCCAACAGCCGGGGCGCAGACGATTGAACTGGCCGGTTGCTGGGCGCATGTGCGGCGGAAGTTTTACGAGGCCATCGAGTCCTCGCCCAAGATCGCCGGCTGGATCGTCCGGCAAATCCAACAACTTTACCAGGTCGAAGCTGGGCTGCGCGAGCACCGGGCCGGCCCACAGTTGCGGGCGGCGGTGCGTGCCCATCAAAGCCGGCCCGATTGTGGAACGGTTGCAACGGGCGCTGGTCAAACTCAAAACCAGCGGACGACATCTGCCGCAGAGTCCGTTGGCCGGAGCCATTGAATACACATTGGGCCTGTGGAGCACGTTGACCGTTTATCTGGCGGACGGCCGGGTGGAGATCGACAACAACCTGGTGGAAAACGCCATTCGCCCCACGGCCATCGGCAAGAAGAACTGGCTCTTCGTCGGCGATGCCGACGCCGGTGAACGCAGCGCCATCATTTACACCCTCATCGAAAGCTGCCGCCGTCGCGGCCTCGATCCTTACGCTTACTTGAAAGATGTCCTCACGCGCCTGCCCCACATGACCAATCGCCAAATCCCCGAAGTCACACCGGAAGCCTGGGCAAAAGCCAAACGGACATTGCAGACGCAAACCGTATCATAAACGTCGTAGCATTATGCTACGACATCTACGAAGCCGCTGCAGTTGCTCTGTCAAGAAGGTCTCTGGCGTGACGCTTACGTTGAACATGCCTGTTCACGTCGTGAAAGCGTCCATGAATCTGCTGAAAGGTATTCATGACCAAGCGGCTGATTTATTGAAGGACAAGAACATTTCGCCTCCGGCCATCCGGCTATTGAAGAAGGTCAGCGGATTGCGGCAGATTGAAATCGCGGAGATGATGGTGACGCACAATAATTTTTTTACCGGCTACGCGGAGGCGCTGGTTTTGGGAACGTCCAAGGATCAAATGGTCAACCCCGATGTGCCGAAGAAAAAGAAGGGTCTGTCGGCGGAGGACATCGCTCGCATGGAGAGTGAAATGGAATCGCTGGAGCGCGACCTGAAAACGGTCACGGACAATTACACGGAAAATATGTTCACGCTGCAAACGGCTCAAACCTACATCAAAAACCTGCTGAAGAACGCAAAGGTCGTCCGGTATTTGAACGCAAATCACGCAGAAATTTATTCGGAGTTTGAAGCCATCGCTGTTGCCGAATCCCTGTGAACAAATGCGGTCGGTGCGGCTGGACAGAGCGGTGGCGAAGTTGGGCGAATTTGCCGGGCAAGTTTCATTGCGCGACCCGATAAAACCGCCAGCTATAATTTGTCGCGCTTGCGTCCAGCACAACAGTTGGTGAATTCGTGCAAGCGAAGCTGAAAAGCGAAGTCCAGTTCGTCAGGCTCGACGATGCCTGAAGTGTATAATTGCTGCCCACCGCGCCGTAGAACGCGAACTCAAAGCTGCCATTGGATAATCGCTGCGGATCAACAATCGTGTTGTCTGGCGGGATAACGGAGAAAGATTGTGTCACATTCGGCGCTGCCGCGTATGTGTTGTTGCCGGGTTGCGCCGCCGTGACGGTGACATTCCCCCAGCCGGTCAGAGTGAGGATGTTGCCGCTCAATTGCGCCGGGCCGGAAAGCAGCGAAAAGCTTACCGGCAAGCTGGAACTTGATGTTGCATAGATTTGGAATGGTGCATCGCCATACTTTTGTGTGCTCAACGGATTGAAGGTGATGGATTGCGGCGAGCCTGCCACGGTGAAACTGCCTTGCACCGATGCGGCCGCATTGTAGTTTGAATTTCCGGGCTGCCACGCACTGACGGTTACTGTGCCGGAACCGAGCAGCGTGACCACATTGCTGCTGTTCACGGTCGCCGGGCCGGACAAGATGCTACAATTAACGGGCAGCGTGGAACTTGCCGTGGCTGTGACGGTGAAAGGCGGATCACTTGCCAAATGGGTGGGGACAGGGGGAAGTGCGACAGATTGATTCGCTCTTGTGACATTGAAATTCATGTCCACCGGCGTAGCCGAATTGAACGAACCATTGCCGGGTTGGTTGGCTTCTACGATCACCGCGCCTGCACCTGTCAACGTCAACACATTACTGCTCGACAAAGTCGCTGGGCCTGAAATTACGCTAAAAGTGACGGGCAAACCGGAACTGGCCGCCGCCACGAGCGGAATCGGGGCGTCCCCAAAAGTGTGATCCGCAATGACGGGAAACGTGATGGTTTGGTTCTGGTTTGTGGTCTGATAAACCACCGTCAATGTGGCGTTGCTGCTATTACCGGACGTGTCAGTGGCGGTAAGTGAAAGGATATTTGTTCCGGGTAGGAGTGTGATGCCATTCACAGACCAATTTGTCGTGCCGGTCGCGTTGCCACCACCACCTTGATTGTTCGCCCACGTCACGCTCGCAACCATTCCATGAACTAGCCCCAAGTTATCATCGGCAGTGCCGCTTAAATTCAGTGTGCCGGTTGAGTTTGTGTAGATGGGAGACGATGTAGGTGAGGTGATAAAGGTTTCCGGTGGGTTAATATCAGAAAGCGTAAGAATATTGAATCCTCCACGTGCATCCGCAACATAAACGGTATTTCCTGACACTTTAATCCCATCAACACCGAAGGGCACTACTGGCAGGCTGTAAGAACGAAGAAGCTGCGGTTGGGCTGGATTGCTGACATCATACACCATGACACCATTTCCCGTCGCCAAATATGCAGTGGTGCCGGCAAAATCGAACCCAAAAACAGCCACACCGACGTAATTTGAGCTTACCAGAACCGGCGCATTACTATTTACCAAATCAATGACCTTCCAACTCAAATCGGTTTGGTAACAGCCGATGTAGAGATAACGGTTGTCAGGTGCCAGCCGCATTGCGCTCACGACTCCAATGTCCGGTATTTGGCCAATTTGTTGCAGGCTCGACAGGTTGCCGACGTTAATCACCGCAAGTGAGCTATCGTTTCCGCTGGCGAGTGGCACTGCGACGCAGGCGATATTGCTGTTTCCAGTCACTGTGGGTGCGGCCCCTTGGCTGGTCGTAAAGTTTAGCTTGCTCCGCTGGCTAACGGATGCTGGGTTACTGACATCGAAAACTTCGATTGTGGGCCTGTATGGAGTGACCGATTCATCCGCGCCCACAGCAACAACAGAATTTCCGAGCACATACAAATCATCGGTGAGAAATTGGGCCGTCGAGTTTGTGCCCAAGAGTATCGGCGTTTGTGGATTTGACACGTCTAAGATGTTGATCTGATGTGTGGATACAAAATAAGCGCGGTTTCCTGACACCTGCACAATTTCCCCGCCGTAGCCGCCGTTGAAGGTTGGAACATATTGAGACAGGAGAGCAGGAGCGGCTGCGTTACTGACATTGAGAATCTTCAAGCCGCTGTTTTGAGTGGCGAGAAAGGCATTATTTCCATTGATGGCTTCTGCAAGATAGTATCCTGCGGTCGCGCCGAACGCACCCCGATAGCTCGGACTACTCGGTGTGCTCACATCGAAGATTCTAAAGCCATTCTCTCCTCCGGTGCAGAGTGCGTTTCCTCCAAGAATGCACATCGTGTTGCCATAGACTTGACCGGTGCCGAGAGAAACGAAACCAACCCTGTTTCCCGGTCCTCCAGGGAAATTATAAATTTGCAGTCCCAATGTGCCCCATGTGTAGATTAGGCCGTTAGCAACCGCAACTGCGCTTGGTGCGTCAGAACTAATGGAGCCAAGTGCCGTTGGCAAACTTGGGTTGCTCACGTCAACTGATTGGAGATAGGTGTAACCGTCAGCGAAGAAAACACGGTTGTTCAAGAACGCCAGAGAGTGTGCTTCCCATGACTGAGTGATCGCGGCAGTCGTGCCCCGCAACACCGGGGCGCTTGGATTGGACACATCTACGACAGCCAATGCTCCTCCTGTGGACACATACGCAAAGACGCTGGTGCCGGAATTCTGAACCAGCAAACGGTCGCTGTTGCCGATGGACAGCGAGCCGACCCGTTGCGGTTGGATTGGATTGGAAATATCAAACACCATCAAACCGCTGTTGCCATTCGCGACATACGCATTAGTGCCAAGCACGGCAACGCCAGAGGCATAATCTCCGGTGTTGTAATAACCGCGCAGTGCCGGTGCGGTAGGAGTCGTGATGTCAACAATTTGAAGTCCTGAATCGTTATTGGCAACGGCGGCGTATTGTCGCCCGGATGATGAAAACAGGGTGATGTCCTGAACCAGCCCCGGCATGGCGAGCCGCGCGACCGGCGTCGGAGCCGCAGGATTCGAGAGATCAAACACCGTGAAAGTGCTTCCTTCCCCGCCGTAACCGTAGTTACCTTGCGCGGCCATCGCGGTGAAGTATCCACCAATGCTTCCGGCAAGTTGGATGCCGTTGCCTCGCGGAAAGCCATACGCGAAACCATTCAGATTTGTCGTGCTGCCACTTGCGGTTTGCACTACGAGAGAAGCGGTGCCATAAAATGAATTTGACGGCGTGAAACAGGTGATTTGCGAATCGCTTACCACAGTGACGTTGGTTGCGGGTTGTCCCCCGACCAGCACAGTTGCCGGAGCGGTGAAGTTCAAACCCTGAATCGTTAACTGCGTGCCACCCGGCAACGCTCCAACGCTCGGTTGAATGCTGACAATGCTTGGCTGTCCCGCTGGCGGCGTATAGTTGCCAGAAGCGACTGTGGTTTGGGCGCGTTGGACTGTCACGTTTTGGCTGGCAGGAGCAGACCAACCGGAAACAGTGTCGAAAGTGACGGTGTAATTACCGGGTGGCAATGACGCGGAAGCACCATTGCCATACGTGCCCCCATTGGCGTGCCATTGCGCGCCAGCCGTCACCACACCTGGCGGCGAAAGCGTAACGGTTAGCAAGCCTGGCGTCGTATCTTGGGTGAAATTGACCGTGACATTCGTGGTCTGTCCCGCCGTAATCGTCATCAGTTGCAATGTCGGGCCGAGCCAGCCTGCGACTGGATGCAAGGTGATAAAATAGCTGGCGGGGAACGTCGTGTAGCTGCTGCCACTGGCACGAAAATCATTGGCATTAAAACCCCACGTCACACCCGCCGCTGCCGCTGCCAGTGGTTGAATCGTTACCGTCAGCGTTCCAAGGTTAGGATCGCCGGAAGCAAAGTTGGCGGTGATGTTTTTGTTGCCATTCATCGTGATGGTGATTGGATTGGCCGCGCCACTTACATCGCCGCTCCAGCCAGTGAAGTGATAGCCGGAACTCGCACTGGCATAGAGTTGCACCACTGCTCCGGCGGTGTAAATGTTCCCGCTCGCCGACGGCGAGGCTGAAGCCCCACCTTGTGTGTTGTTGTAATTTAACGCCAGCGTGTAGGTGCTGGGGGCGATAGTCGCATACGTCGCATTCGCTGTTGCTTGTGCGCTGGCCGTGATATTCACGATTTGGCTGGCAGGCGTCGTATAGCCAGAAATGGACTTGAATGAAACGGTGTATTGTCCGGGCGTCAGCGCGGTAACAACATCTCCGGAATTATGGTAACTGCCATTCAACAACCACTGCGCCCCGGCAGAAGTTGCACCGGACGGGGAAAGAGTCACCACCAGCGAGCCGGTCGGAGCCGCCGTCGGCGCGTTCACTGTAAAATACTTCAAGTTGGAAGTTTGAGCGCCGTTGACCACCACCACCGACCAATTCGCCTGATTGGTGCCAACGGAAATGTTGTAATCGAGTTCGTTTGCGCTCCATGAAGATGGCACCCGGCCCGTGTAGGACGGATTCACCCCGTCATTGAACGTCAATGTTGAAGCACTGGTGAAGCCAGAACCAATGATGCGGATAAGCTGTGTCTGGCCGGTGGGCAATCCGGTCATCGTGGAGGGAGAAACCGTGCTAATCACCGGAGCGGTGGAGCCGCCACCCGTGGACAAGTCGAATGAAACTGTCGAAATCGCCGACGATTGCAATTGGTAAGTTTGCGACGCTGAAATCAGGGTTACATTGCCAAAATCCACCAATTGCACTGACAGGATACCATTCAGTAAATCGGCACTCACATCAGCACCCAGGCCAAGGGAAAGAGTGGCTGAATCTGACCACGTTTCTTGCACGTTCTGCAACTGGTAACTCGTTCCACTCGTATAGACGTTGAGCGATTGACCTTCCGACGAGATTGCCCCGGCTGAAGTGCTAATGTTGGCTCCCTGTATCGTTTGATCCAAGTTTGCCACGGCATTGATGTTCAGGTTAATCCCGGCAAGCCAACTTGGTATGACGACGCCGAACTCAAGAGTCAAGGCATCCAAGGTATTGAGCGACACCAAGTTTTGTGAAATCTGTCCCGAAAGCGTAACCGGATTATTAAGCAGATAGGATGAAAAATTCTGGTTGTCATAGAATCCCCAATTTGGCGTGTTGTTAAGACTGCCTTGAAGCGTATGGCCAAAAGCGATGAATTCTATGTTCAACCCGGCAGTTAGCCCCAGATTCATCGTCGCTGTTCCTGAACTTGGAGTCAGCGACAGCGTATTCCAGCCGGGATTCTGGCTCACCGAAAGATTTGCAGAACCTTGACACTGAACGCTGGCCAGCGTGCTGCCCAGCGTTGCGTATGGCTGTAATCCCAAACCGATGGTATGCGTCGGGTCATTGACAACATACCAATCGGGGGTATAGGAAAAGTTTACCGGCGCTCCCAATGTTGCGGACAGCGTTCCATGTTGAACCGTAACCGTTCCAGCGAAGGCAGCCGGTGAGACGAACACCAAAATCGTGGCGAGCATCGCCAGGCGCATCATTTTTTTGGCAGGATTCATATTATTCCCTTCAGTATGAGTGCCCTGAAAACTCTTGATCTACGCGCGTTCCGTTCGATGGCTTGAAAATCATCGTATGCGTAGGAACAAGGAATCCGTTCCAATTTGTATAATCAAAATCCGACTCAAGCAGCGTGCTGGAATCTTGAAGAATAATTTGGTGGCAGACCGTCGAATTGGTCTTGTTCACCCACACCACGAAACCAAACCGGTCATCGGTTGCGGAAATTTTGTAGCACGGAATACCCTGATACAAATCGTTCGTGATTGTGGCTGAATTCATTTTTTCAATCTGCCGCAAGGTATTCATCGGATTCACAGTGAGCATCAGGCGCATGTTTTGCGTCGGTGCGGCTTTTGACGCAACATTGGTGCTTTGCGTTTGCGCCATGCGTTTCAAGGCCACGGCCTTGGTCACACGAAACGCCCCGGTCGTTTCGCCATTCACCGTGAAATCAGCTTCTTCAATTTCATTGGTGGATGCCGCAAGTGCGGATGCGGACATTGCCTTTACGGTCGGTGAAGCCAGCGCGTCAGCCTGAAATACTTTCTGATGGACGCTGGCGGAATAGTTCCGCGCGGGCACGGTTGCTTTGGCAACATCGGCGACGACGGTTTTCAGCGACGGAATATCTTCGGCCTTCGTGACGGTGGCGAATGCAGCCAGGATACAACACAGACCGGTTGCCAACTGTTTGTGGTGTTTTTTAAGGGTTTTCATCGTGTTCCTTTATTTGGCCAAAACCAAAAAAATAAGGGCGCGGACCTGACGCGCCGGGACACCGCGAAGGGCCTGACCTAAACAGGTCAAAACAGGTTACCAGAATGCGGGCGAAATTCTGGCAAAGGCGTCCCCATTGGCATTGTCTCATGTTGCCGATAAGAGGCGCTGCTTTGCCATCGAACATAGCAATTTATAGGCAATTTGCCCCACAACTGCAAGCCTCAAAAAGCGAATAAATACCAACTACCAGTTGGTAGCTCGGTTTTGACATTCTGGTTTCATGGGAAACCGTGCAATCATCTTCGCGCAAAATTTATCGCCTACTGGGGGAGACCGTCCGCGCCAGGCGGAAAAAGGCTCGCTTGAGTCAGGAGCAACTGGCGGAAAAGGCCGATCTTACGCGAAATTATATTGGTGACATCGAGCGGGCGGAAAAGAAAATTACACTTGAAACGCTTGCAAAAATTGCAAAAGCCCTCAAATGCCGTGTGCGAGACCTCACTTGGGACATTTGATTTTCGTTCGTGTTGATGCGCGGCTGACCGTCGGCAAAGTGGGCGTCTGCTCGTAAAAAATCGCACATTTTGTTTGGCTATTGTAAATTTGCGGCATGTGCGAAGCCGATTCCAGCTTGTGCCAGCTAAAGAGCACGCTTATTCGCAGACAGCTTGGCGCTCGCAGTCCGCTTGTTAAACACAGCGTTCGGAAAGTGATCGTTCTTGGGGCTGGCACTTCCAAATCGTTTGGCCTCCCACTTGCGGACAAACTGCTTCAAGATATGATCGCGTGGCACAGGGCGCGTGGCAATAATTCCCAACTGGAACGGATATTCAAATTTCTCGAATACTTTTACCCCGCGTTTCGGCGCAATCGCTCATGGTTTCCTCCGGCGGAAGATGTCCTCGCCATGATGGAAGTTGCATTGGAATACTATAAAATCAGAAGCCCCATCAGCAGGGGCAATTTTTGGCGCGATGATGAAGTGAGAAACAGACGGTCAACGTTTCTTCGACTGCTATGCGAATACCTCTGGTCATTCCAGGAAAAAATTCAGTTGAAAGAATTTTCTTTATTCCGTGAATTTGTGCGCGCGAATGGCACGAAGGTTATTTACATCACTTTCAATTACGACCTCTTGCTGGAGAGCGCATTGAGCGCGGAGCAGATTCCATTTTCCTACACTTTGCAGTTTAATTCCGACGAGGTTGCGGTTTTGAAGCCGCACGGCTCAATCAACTGGTTCAATAAGGGGACAAAATTGCGTGATGACGTGGATGTTTTTGATCTTGGAACGCACGTGGACCAACGAGGCATGGAGGAGAGTAACCCGGATGATTGCATACAGGTCTGTTTAACGCTCGATTCCAAATTACTTGGCTTCCGAAAATGGAAAGAGCCGGTAATCATTCCTCCCACACCCATGAAGCAGGTTGAAAATCCAGACCTCAAAAGGATTTGGGCATCGTTTTCTTCGGCAATCCATGCAACTCCGCGCTTGGAAATCATCGGTTATTCTCTTCCGGCCGCCGACAGACTGGCGCGGCTCGTATTGAGAAAGGCTGGCCCGCCTCATCATCATAACAGGCGAATCATGGTGGTGAATCCCGGACGCGTAAAAAAAATCTACCGGGATGCCATCTGGAAGGGTTGCAAATTTCAGCGGATTAAATTTCATGAATGGGTTGAGCATGGTTGTGTGTAAAACGCGTTCTTGCCAGCGCGACTGCGCCCATGAGCAAGGC
>CAVQOW010000018.1:0-28096 GCA_963714605.1 uncultured Verrucomicrobiae bacterium
GCTGCAGGCAACAGCCGCTGCCCCTTCCAGTTGCGATTGATTTATGAAATTGTTCATCCTACTTTCATTTCAACGTCCCGCTCGGCGGCTGTGCCAGAGCTTTGGACGTTAGACCACACTTACACGCAAATGGTTTCGTTCATCGTTCCAGCACACAATGAGGAGGCTTGGGTTGGCCGATGTGTGTCCGCCATTCGCAGCGGCGTGGAATCTCTTGACGAACCGCATGAGATCATTGTGGTGGATGATGCGTCCACAGATGCCACGGCTGCTATTGCCCGGCAGCAAGGCGCGCAGGTGGTTCGAGTGGAGCACCGGCAGATTTCTGCCACTCGCAATGCAGGCGCGCGACCGGCTCACGGTGACATCTTATTTTTTGTGGATGCCGACACGTTGGTGAACGCCCCGGCGATTCAATCGGCTTTGCGCAGCGTTCGTGCTGGCGCGGTTGGGGGCGGCTGTTTTCCACGGTTCGAGGGGTGGCTGCCGCTTTGGGTAAGACTGTGGGTGCCGGTTTTAGAGCGCATGTGTCGCTGGTTGCGCTTTTTTCCGAGCGGAGCATGCCTGTTTTGCACTCGCAGTGCCTTTCAGGCGGCGGGCGGTTTTAATGAGAATTATTACGCGGCGGAAGAGTTGTGGTTTGTCGCTGCTCTCAAGCGTCAGGGTCGGTTTGTCATTATACCCGAGACGGTGGTTACTTCCGGGCGCAAGGCTCGCGCACATTCTTTCTTGAGCCTTTGGTGGTTGTTCACGCGTACAATTCTTCGCGGTTCTCGCGGACTTCGGAGCCGTAGGGGATTGGAGTATTGGTATGAGTCTGAAAGGGAGAAAGCGAAATGATTTATGACCGTGTGGTCTAACAAATTTCTGCAGGCAACGCGGGATGGCGGCTTCAGTTTGTCGAGAAGTCGCTGGTTGGTGGATGTCACCAGTCCCGCGTGCCTGAGCTTATGAAAACATTCACTCGTATCCGTTCGATAGCCAATGCTCTGCGAGTCCTTGCCGTCTTCTGGATACTCAACGGGGTTTGCTGCTTCTTCCCTGACAGTTGGGATAATGTATTTCTTGCTGGGTTCGGTGTGGGGCGGGTGCCGCATGGGCTACCCATGATGCTTGTTTTGCGATGGGCTGGTTTGATATGTGTGGGTACAGGCATGGTGATTTGGGTCGTTGCGACGGACGTAGTCCGATACCGTCCCGTAGTGATTGCCATTATTGCGCTTCATTTGATTGCTGCGGTGGTGTCTTATATCGTGGAAACCATCATCGGAATGCCTATGTCGTGGCGCATTATGGATTCTGCGATCTGTTTGGTATGTGGCGTTCTTCCTCTTGCATTCTGTTTGTGGCCTGCAAAGAAGTCGCCTAATACCGGCGCGAGCCTGTGTGAAAACTCCCAAACCCGGAAAAACTTCGCTCACATTTGAGTTATGACGCACTTTGATGAATCGAGCAGATGGATGGGATCGTCGAAAAATGAGTTTTCACACAGCCTCTCGATGCAGCCAACGATGGAGGAATCGAGTTCCGCTGACAAGGTTCACGCCGCATGTCGGCGGTGGCTCAACTTTCTACGTTAGGTCATGTTCACACATTTATGAAAGCTATCATCGTCTGTATTCTATCTTGTCTGTCAGTTTTCGCTGCGGACACCAACGATATTCGAGTCGTCACCTGGTCATACAAGGTCTTGCCGGAAGATTCATTGGCCACGGTGGAGGTGTTTACACGAGGCGGTCAGACCAATCTAGTTCGCCAAACTCACACGAAGGATGGAGTTGTATTGTTTCGCTCGCAGAGCTTTTATCACAACGGAGCAGAAGTGGGTGTTTATTCGTACGAGATCGCAAACGGCACAAATACCATGATCGGTTCTGGGCCGGGCGCACCCTATTTTCTCACTTTTGTGTTAGATTCTTCCAATAAGCCACGGTCTGCAATCATCGGCACGATTCATACGAATGATGTGACTCCGCGTTCGACCACCATTGTTACTTTGGATTCGTTCGGCTGCTCGAATGGCGTTTTTTATCCGAGAGACAGTTCATGGCTCCGCAAAGTCAACGGTATGCCCAACACCTTTCCCTTACCCCGCTGATTTACAACCTCATGTTTTCTAACAAATCGCTGCAGGCAACTCCGATAAACAACATCGCGAGCAAGGCGCGGGATGGCCGTTCCAGTTCCGTTTCGCGGTTCATGCTGGTTGGTCCCGCGTGCCTGAGTTCACCTTTGAGGTAATCCGACAAACCAGTTTTTGATTGGTTTTGTTGCGGATTCATGCTTTGCTGCCGCTGGCCCGCCTCGCAGAAAGGCTGTGGCCGAGGAAGTTTTTGATGACATCAAATTATCACTTTCCGACAAAGCAGGTTCAATAATCAAAATGAAATCATGAAACAACTGGCTGTATTCATCGCCGGGTTGGCGGCTGTTTCCGCGCTGGCCAACAACATCGTCGTCACCAACGTGACTGTGCTCAATGCCGCCGGCGGTCTGGCGGATGTCCAGTTCGATTTGAGCTGGGACAATTCATGGCACAGTTCCTGGCCGGAATACGGCGGCGCGCTCAATATGACCAATTGGGATGCTGCGTGGGTGTTCGTCAAGTTCCGCTGCGCTGGCGGACACTGGCAACACGCCATTCTCAACGCGTCCGGCCATGTGGCAACGGGCGGGGCGCAAATTGATCCGGGTGCGAACAAGCTCGGCCAGCCGGTGGGCGCGTTTGTGCATCGCAGTGCCGACGGCAACGGCACGCTCAACTGCACGGCGATGTCGCTGAAATGGAATTACGCCGCCACCGGCCTTGGTGGCACGAACGCGGTGGATGTCAGCGTTCACGCGATTGAAATGGTTTACATCCCGCAAGGCGCGTTCTACGTCGGCTCGGGTGGGACGGAATACAACGCTTTTTACGCGGGCACGAATACCTTGCAGCCGTATCAGATCACCAACGAGGCGGCCATCACGATCGGCACGAACGGATTGAACTATGTGATGAGCACCGGCTCTTCGGGCGACCAGCAAGGGCCGATTCCGCCGCGTTTCCCAAGGGTTACAACGCGTTTTACATGATGAAATACGAGATTTCGCAGGGACAATACACCGACTTCCTGAACTTCATCGATCCCGGCTCGGCGGCCACGCGTTTCATGAACTATGGCAATACCCGCAACACCATTTCGCAGACCGGGCTGGTTTACACCGCCGACGCGCCGGATCGCGCCTGCAATTACATGTGTTGGCTGGACTTGACCACCTACTTGAAATGGGCGGCTCTGCGACCGATGGATGAATTGGAATTTGAAAAAGCCTGCCGCGGCCCGCTCTATCCCGTGCCGAACGAATATCCGTGGGGCGACACACTTTTCACCTACCTGACCGGCTTCAACGGCACGGATGGCAGCGGCACGGAAACCGCCGCGCCCACCAACGCCAATTTCGTTTCGAGTGGTTATATTACAGGCCCGGTGCGCGTGGGGATTTTTGCCACCGCCACCTCCAGCCGGCACGCCGCCGGCGCAAGTTATTATGGCGTGATGAATTTGGCCGACAATGTGGCTGAACCGGTGGTGACGACTGGCGATGCCACCGGTCGCGCTTTCATCAACGAACCCGGTGATGGCAACGAATTGACCTCCGCCTTGACATGGCCGAACAACGGCGGTTTGGGACAGGGACTTCGCGGCGGAGACTGGGGAAATTCAACGTTAGCCCAAACTTCGTGCCGCTACACGGCACTGTGGTATTCGGTAGGCCGGAGTTCGACCGTTGGTGGACGCGGTGTCCGTTCTGCTCCTTGAGTTCGCCATGCAGAAATCAATTCTCATCGCGCTATCACTGACGTTCAACTCCGCCGTTTTCGCCAGTTCCTTCGCTGGCTTCACCGGCGGGATGGGCGACGGCTACGCGCATGGGGATTTCATCATGCCGCAACTGCCTTCGGTGGCGTCTCATTTTCTCGGCGGCGTTCGGGACGGCTACGCGCATGGGGATTTCATCACGCCGCAACTGGCATCGGTGGCATCTCATTTTCTCGGCGGCAGTCGTGACGGTTACGCCTCTTCCATCTGGCTCGGATATCAACCCGCCGCGACTCCGGCACAGGCGCGCTTTGCCGGAAACGGCTACGATGGTTATGCCAGTTCGAAAATGCTTTCGGCCTGGTCGCAAATCAAACCCAAGCGCTTTTTGGGCGGCAGCTTTGATGGTTACGACCGGAATGCTACCTTTGGCATTCCCAATTGGACCTTGAGCGACACCGTCGGTGACGGCATACCGGACTGGTGGCGTGCTCAATACTTTGGCGGTAGCGGCACACGACAAATGCCACTTCCTGTGCCAGTTGTGACCCCGATCACGACGGCGTGTCCAACCTGGCCGAGTATCTTTCCGGAACAAATCCAACCAATGCCGATTCCTATTTACACATCGTGGGTCTGTCCCTCGGGTCGCCGACGAGAATTTTGGCGACCTGCGAGCCTGGGAAGTTCTACACGCTGTTGTGCGCGGATCAGCTTGCCACGAACTGGGCCGCCGTCACCGGCCAGTTTCGAATACCCTCTTCAGTGGAAGGAACGCTTGAATTGGACGATTCCTCCAGCGCCACCAACCGGTTTTATCGTGTGAAACTGGAATACTAATGCCCGCCGCGCAGAGCGGCTGAGGCCGGGGTCGTCAGACGTTGCACGAATCCGTGCTTGACGCCGGGCGCGGATGTGGTTGCATTGCGGCAAATGAAAACAAAATTTTTTGCAGCTTTGATTGGACTCAGCATTGTCGCCGCCGGTTGCGTCCGCACGGTGGATGGCAAACATACCGGAGCGACAACGTTTGGGAAGGACACGACGGAATCGCGTTATGAACGCTCCGTGGATCAGGTTTGCGAAGCAGCCAAGCAGGTCATGCAAGACAACGGCGTGCTGCTCAGGGAATCCACGCTCCTCGGCGGCACCAACGCCGCGCGCTCGTTTGAGGGCAAAGTGAATCAGCGCACCGTGTGGATCCGCGTCGAGCCGGTGGATTCGAAGGTGACATCAATCATTATTCAGGCGCGCAACAAGTGGGGTGGACGCGACCTCGACCTGATTCACGAATTGGACAAGCAGATTGCGCTAAAACTGGCGCGGTAAATCGCGCTTCAAACAGATATTTTCTTCGTAAGAGCCAGGCTTCACGGCCTGGCTTTTTTCTTTGGTCTTCAGTTCCAGCTTCAGTCGTGCGAACCGTGTGTGGCAAGCTTTGCTGGTATTGGCTCAGCGGGGTATCACACGGCGACAATTAGAAGCCCACGTCTTCGCCTTTGGGTTTCAGGCTGATCAGGTAGGCGATCAGGTCGTCCACTTCAGCGTCCTTGATCGTGCCGCCCCAGGCGGGCATGTAGAGCGGCGGCGGCGGACGTTTTGCATCGAGCGCGGGGATTTCGCGCTGGCCTTTCAGGATGCGCGCCTTCAATTCATCCTTGGTGTAGCCTTCGGCGACGTGGATCAGAGCCGGCACCAGTTCGGCGGTCTTGGCATTGGGATTGGGCACGCCGCCTTTGGCGTCGGCGCCGTGGCAGCCGGCGCAACCGTACTTGCGATAGACTTCGCGGCCCCGCTCGACCGGCCCCATCAGCGACGGGAGGCTCAATGCCACGTTCTGTTCGCGCAGATGCACGAGAAAATCCGTCAGAGCGCGGGCTTCGGCTTCGGTGAAACCGAACTTCGGCATGACGGAGCCGGGGGTGACGCTTTGCGGTTCGCGGAAATGCTGCGATCATCCACTCGGGCGTGCGCCGCAGGCCGACGTCGTCCAGCGCCGGGCCGACCTTGCCGCCCTTGCCGCCGACGGAGTGGCAGCCGATGCAGCCTTTCTGCTGGAACAAGACGCTGCCCTTCGCGCGTGTTGGGAATGACTTTCATCGAAGCGTAGTAGCCGGGCGCCGATTCGCCGGTCTGGCTGAGCATGAACAGCACGATCGCCTCGAGGTTCGTCTCCGAAAATTTCTGCGGCGGCATGGCGGAGCCGGGCGTGACAGCTGGCGGGCGCGAGGAAATGTTTCTTCAGCCATTCCGGCGAACGGCGGGCGCCGACCTTGTCGAGTTCCGGCCCAAGGATGCCGCCCGACGCCGCCGAGTTTGTGGCAGCCGCGGCAGCCGCTGTCTTCGAAGACCTGCTGGCCGCGGGCCAGTTCCGGCGCGGCGGGATTGTCGGCCGCCTCGTGGCATTGGCCGCAGGAGGCCTGGATGTACTTGCAGCGGCAGCATCGGCTGGTCCCAATGCGGCACATTGCCGTGCGCGTCGGCGGTGGTGGTGGCGCGGCCCTGGCCGCGATGGCAGATGGTGCAGCCGAATTTCTCGAAGGGGTGTTGCTCGTGCAGCGGATGGTAGGCGAGCGGTTGCGGGTAGCCGCCGTAGCTCGGGTCTTCCACCGCCAGATGGCAGGTCGTGCAGCGGTCCACGCGGTTGAGGTCGGGCAGGAGGATCTGCCGGATTTGCACCGGGGTGCTTTCGGCCAGCGCCCTTTGCTGCGGCGTCGGCGGCGCGGCGGATTTCCTCCTGGATGAACTTGCGCTGGTAATCCTTCCACTCGCGGTATTCGTCCTGGTAATAGCCGAGGACCACCAGCCCGCCGACCAGCAGGCCCAGCGCGGTGAACCAGCCGTAAAATTTGCGGAGCGGAGCGGTTCGTTCATGTCAGTGGCCCTCCGTGACTGCGGGCGGTTGCTTCCACGGCTCCACCCAGCCCCAGTTCGGACCGCGGAAGCAGGTGCCGATGATGGTCAGCACGATGGCAGCGACCAGGCAGACGGTGAAAATCGTGTTGGCCACCACGCGCTCGCGGGCAAACCAGCGGCCGACGCCCTGGCGCTTGCGGTCCAGGTAGGGCAGCAGCACCAGCGCCGTCACCAGCAGGCCCGGCACGACCACGCCGCCCCAGAACGCCGAGTAGCTGACCAGTTCCTGCAGGCCGAGGAAATACCACGGCGCCTTCGCGGGATTCGGCGGATGAATCGGGTTGGCGAGTTCCTCCAGCGGCGCATTCCAGAAAATCGCCAGGAACAGCACCACCGCCATGACCAGCAGGAACAGCAGCAGCTCGCGGAAAACCAGATGCGGCCACGAGAACACCTCGTCCTCCGGGTTCTTGCCGACCTGCGGCGTCGTGCCGCGCGCCAGTTCCATCAGGCCGTAGCTCTTGTTCGTCGGCAACTGGCCGAGCGTCGAATCTGCTCGACGACGTCGCCCGGTTCGTCGGGCCGGGACAGCCCGCCGTCCTTGCGCACGCGCCAGAGATGGACCGCGACCATCAGCAGCGCCGACCGCCGGCAGCACGATCACGTGCAGCGCGTAAAAGCGGGTCAGCGCCTCCTGCCCGACGACGTTGCCGCCGAGCAGCAGATATTTCATTTTCGGACCGATGACCGGCGCGTAGCCGGCGATGTTGGTGCCGACGGTGATGGCCCAGAACGCGAGCTGGTCCCACGGCAGCAGATAGCCGGTGAAGCTCAGCCCCAGCGTCAGCAGGAACAGCCCGACGCCGAGCACCCAGTTGAACTCGCGCGGCGCGTTTGTAGGCGCCGGTGTAAAACACGCGGCACAGGTGCAGCATCACGAACAGCACCATCAGGTGCGCCGCCCAGCGGTGCATGTTGCGGATGAGCAGGCCGGCGGAGACGACGAACTGCAGGTCCTTCATCGATGTCGTACGCGTGCTCGGTGCTGGGCACGTAATAGAACATCAGCAGCACGCCGGTGCCGATCAGGATGAAGAACAGGTAGAGCGAAATCAGCCCCAGCCCGAGCGAGTAGCGAGGCGCGCAGCGAATGGCGGTGGACCTTGGCCGGCTGCACGTGCAGCAGGAAACTGGAGACCATCGCCTGCGACCGCTCGAGGTTGCTCTCCGGCAGGCCGACGCGGAAGATCGAGCGGCCCACGCGCGTGCGCGCGAACCGTCTGCCAGATGCGTTTGGGCAAGGGCGTGTTCACAAGACGAGAGTATTTGTCCGCGGCGACGCGCTGGCTCTTGTCCACCAGCAGCCGGTTGTCCTTGCTCAAGGTCACCTGAAACCACTCCAGCGCCGCGCGGCGCCGGGCCGCCTTTGACGCTGCCCTGGTCGTCGAACACGCTGCCGTGGCAGGGGCAATGATAGCCGTTGTCGGCGCGGTTGACCGTGCAGCCAAGGTGCGTGCAAATCGCCGACAGGCAGCGGAAGGTGTTGCCCTGGCGCACGAGGAAAACCCGTTCGTCCTCCAGAAAGGTCACCGAGCCGTCGGGATAATCCTCGGGCTTGCCGGCCTTGAAACGCTGGCTCGGCTCGAAGAGCACGTTGGGCACCAGAAAGCGCACCGCGCCCGCCGCGGACGCGGCCACGGCAAAGGTGCCGGCCAGCCAGCCGAGCGTGAGCTGGAAGAAACCGCGCCGGGAAACGTCGTTTTTGTCTGGGGAGTGGAGTGATTCATATCAGGCGGGCACCAGTTCGACTCGTTCCATGGTGATCGCGCCGGTGGGGCAGCGCACGGCGCACAGGCCGCAGCGGATGCAGCGGGTTTCGTCCTTGATGATCGCGCCCTGCTCGCCGCGGCTCGGGCACGCGCCCGTAGCGCGCCAGGAACGCGCGCCTGCAGTTTTTCGTCGCCGCGCAGGTTGGCGACATCCACCAGGCGCAGGCAATATTCCGGGCAGACATCGGCGCAGCCGCCGCAGAGGATGCACTCGTCGCCGTTGAACACCGGGCCGACGTGGCATTTCAGGCAGCGATCGGCCTGCCGCCGCGCGTCCGGCTTCGGGATAATCCTTTTCCACCTCGGCGATGCCGATGCGCCGGTCCAGCGGCAGCGTCGGCGGCGACGGCGGTCGAACTTCTCGTAATCCGGCTTCATCCGGTACTGCTGCGTGTTGTAGATCGTCACGCGCGCCTGGCGCGGCTCGGCGGGCACGCGGCCCGTGAGGAATTTCGCGATGGAATTCGCCGCCTGCTTGCCCTCGGCGACCGCGGTGATGATGATGCGCGGGCCGAACGCCACGTCGCCGCCCGCAAACACATCGGGCCGCGAGGTGGCCATGCGTCGCCGGATCGGTCTGCAGCGTGCCGCGCGGCGTCACCTTCAGATTGTCCTCGGGCTGGATCCAGGCCAGGTCGGCCGACTGGCCGATGGCGAGCACCACGGTGTCGCAATCCACCGTTTCCTCGCTGCCCTCGATGAACTGCGGGTTGAACCGGCGGTTCTCGTCGAACACGCGGCTGGCCTTGATCAGTTCGATGCCGGTGACTTTGCCGTCGCGGCCGACGATGCGTTTCGGGCCGAAGCGCGTGTGGAGCCGGATGCCTTCCTTTTCCGCCTCCTCGATTTCCTCGCGCGCGGCGGGGATTTCGTCGAGGTTCTCCAGGCAATACATGTGGACTTCCGGCACGCCTTTGCGGATGGCTTCGCGCGCCACGTCCAGCGCGAGCCGCACCTCGTCGGGCGCTTCCGGTTCGCGCGCGGTCAATTGCTCCAGCGCCGACGCGGCCTGGTGCAAGGCCACGCGCAATTCCGCCTCGCTCATGCCGGCGAATTTCTCCGCCTGGCGGACCACCGAGCGGGCCACGTCGAAGGCGACGTTGCCGCCGCCGATGACGACGACTTTGCGGCCGAGCGAGACGCGGAAGCCGAGGTTGACGTTCAGCAGGAACTCAATCGCCCGCAGCACGCCGTCGAGTTGCACGCCTTCGATGGCCAGCTCGCGGCTCTTGTGCGCGCCGATGCCGAGGAACACCGCCTCATAGCCCTGTTGCTTCAGGTCGGCAAGCAGCGAAATCCCTGCCCAGCCTGCGTGTTCAGGCGAATCTCCACGCCGAGCGATTCGATGGCCTCGATTTCCGCCCGGATGATTTCGCGCGGCAGCCGGTATTCGGGCACGCCGAGCACCAGCATGCCGCCGGCGACGTTTTGCGCCTCGAAAACCGTCGGCGCGAAAACCCATCAACGCCAGTTCGTGCGCGCAGGACAGGCCCGCCGGGCCGGCGCCGATGATCGCGACCTTGCGTCCGCCGCCGATGCGCTCGCGGCGCGGATCGCGCAGTTCGGGATAGACGCGGCCGAGGTCGAAGTCGTCGGACTCGACGCCGAACTTTTCGCAGACGAACCGTTTCAGCGCGCGGATGGAGACGGCGGCGTCCAGCGCGCCGCGCCGGCATTTCGCCTCGCACGGCGCGGCGCAAACGCGGCCGCAGATGGAGGCGAACGGGTTGGGCGTGCGGGCGATGATGTAGGCGTCCTCGTAACGCCCCTCGGCGATGGCCTGCACGTAGCCGCCGGAATCCGTGCGCACCGGGCAGCCTTCGCGGCAAAGCACCTGCCGCGTGAAATAATTCACGTCCGGCAGTTCGACTGGATAGGTCGGGGGCATTGCGCGAGTTCCGGCTCGAGCGGATTACTTCGAATCGTACTTGTCGTGGAGTTCCTTGATCTTGGTTTCCGCCGCCGTCTTTTCTTCGCGGCGTCGCCTTGGCGAGTTTCTCGTCCAGCATCGCCTTCTTGCGGACGCTGGAGTCGTAGACAGGAACTCGTAGATTTTCTTGCCTTCGGCGCTGCTGATGCCGGAGCCGGGCTTGTGCATCATGCGTTTGATGTAGCGCGACCACTCGTCGGGCAGCGCGTAGTCGGAATTGATCGGGCGGCTCAACTTGTGGCACTGCGAGCATTTCTGGCTGAAGACTTCGTAGTTCTCCTTGATGCCGTCCGGGTATTTGGAGACATCAATGGTGGCCGGGCCTTTTTCGAAGCGTTCGACCCGCGCCTTGGTTTCGGCGTCGAGTTCCTGCGCGGCGGCGCGGCCACACCCGCTCCGGTCAGAGCCGAGCGCAGCCGCGCCGAGGAGGACGGCGGTGAATTTGCTGTTCATTGTCATAAGTGTATTCCTTTCGATTAGAATCCATAGGAGAGTTGGAAGACAAATTCGTTGGGCGGCAGGGCATTCGGCCCGTGGCTGTGCACCAATTCGTAGTCGCCCTCGAACAGCAACGTGTTCGAGAAGTAATAGACGTAGCCCAGCCGTGTAGCGGTCGTGTTCGTCGTTCCCTGCGCCGTCGTTCGACGTATCGTAGCGGCCGACCAACTCGACGTTGTTGATGTACGGCAAATCCAGATTCAGACCGGCCAGCTTGTAACCCGCCTGCACCCACCAGCCTCGCGGACGAATCGTCCCGACGTCGTCGGTCTCGCACCCAGGTATTGATGTACTCGCCTTTCACTTCGAAATACGGGCTGAGATGCAGGGCGGCATCCACCACGGCGGCGGACCAAAGTCGGTTCCCTGATCGTTCCACTCGCCGGACTGGCCCGAAACCCCCAGTTCGAGATCGTAGTGCGCTTTCCAGGGTAGAACCAGCCGATGCGTCCGCCGGCGCTGGGATTGGCGTGCCAATTCGGCGTGTCGCCCGACGTTGCCGTCGAGATCAAGGTCTGCCGGCGTTGGCGGTGCCGGTGCTGATCGAACTGGACGACGGTCCGTTGACGCCATAAACGGAATAGGTGACCATCTGTCCTGACTCGCCGACCGGCACGGCCCCGCGCAACTGCACGCCCACGCCGCTGCCCGGCAGGAAATCGCGCGCGCCAACGGATCATCGGGTATCTTGTTGAGCCAGCCCGCGCCCCGCTCGCTATAGGTGCCCAGCGGCAGCAGCATGTCGCCGGCCACAACCGTCACGTAATCGTTCAACAGATAATCCAACTGGGCGAAACTCAGATCCACCGAAGTCGAGCTGCCTGCCGCGCGGTTGCCGTTCTGATCGGTGTTGTTCTGCAGCATGATGTCGAAGCCGGCTTCGAACAGCACGTTGTCGCTCGCCCGGAACAGGAAGATCGGCGCAAAATCGGCCAGCGCAAAGGCGCTGTGCTGCCCGGCGGTCTTGCCAAACTGAACTTCCGCGTCGCCCACCATCGAGAAGTTATGCAGCGCGCCCTGGCCGGCCGCTGACGACCGGGTAGGCCGATTGCACCTGGGCCACCGCTTCGGCCTTCTGGTCCGCGTTGGTGACGGCGATTCTGGTTTCGCCCAGTTGCTGCTCCAAGTTCTGGATTTTCTTCTGGTCCTGCTTCGTGCGTCTTCTGGTCCTGGTCGTGCGTCTTCATCAGTTCCTGAACCTGCTGGCCCAGCTTTTGGACCATGTCCTTCAACGCGTTGAAATCCTCGTCGCTTACCTGCGCCGACGCGGTCGGGGCAAGGCGACGACAGCCGGCGGCCAACACTCCAAACATCAGGGATCGAATTTTCATGGGCGTGATTCCTTGGTTTGATTAGTTTCCGCTGTCTTCCTGGAGATACTTCAGAATCTCCTTCGCCTGCGCCGCCGGGAGGTTGGCCCGCACCCGCATGTGCGTCATGATGGTCTTCCACTGGGCCGACGTAAATTCGGTGGGATACCGTTCCGCGTGGCAGCGATTGCAGTTGATGGCGTACAACTCCGCGCCCGTGAGTTTCTTCTTCTCGGCTTTCTTGGCCGGTTGGCGCGGCTTTCGCGTCGGCATCCGCTTTAGGTCCGCCGGTTTGGTGTCCGCGCCTGTGACGAAGGCGGTGGATGCCGCGTAAATGGCCACCATCACTGCCAAGCGCGAGCACCAGCCCGCATCCGCAGTTTCAATGAATTGAGTCGCTTCATAGTTTTCATCGAGTTAAGGTTGTTCTATGTGTCTGGAATACCGTTTTCCAAACACTGGTTTGTAACGCAAAAGAGGGGAGGCGGCTACTTGCCGTTTGGCATTTACTGATTGCCTATTGGCCTGGTGAAAGAGAGAAAGCGCGTCGGGCGAAGGAGAACGCTGGACGCTGCTCAAACCGGCAACTGCGACCGCAACGTGGCCCGATATTCCGTCGGCGGCATGCCCGACGTAACGCTTGAACACACTGTTGAAACGCGGGATGGACCCGAAACCAGCCGCAAAGACGACTTCGGAGATTCGCAGCGATGGATCCACCAGCAGCGTCTTGGCCTTCTCCACGCGGACGCGCGAGACGTATTCGGTAAGCGTCATGCCCGTGGCCTTCTTGAACAGTTTGCAGAAGTAAAACCGGCTGACGTTTACGTGTTGGACCACCTGCGCCAGGGTGATGGGTTCTTCGACGTGGGACTGGACGAATTGCTTGGCGCTGGCCACCGGCAGAGGCTCATCGGCTGACGCGGCAATCGCCTGCCGGCTGGCGTAGTCTGCCAGATACTGCGCGAACACGTTCAGCAACTGGATGATCGCTTGAAACCGTTCCGCCGTGACCACGGGCGTTTCAAAATAGGCCTTTCGCGCCTTCTTTTCCCAGTCACCGCCTGTTTCGCCCCGGAGCATCTTGACCACCATCGTGAAATCGCGCTCGGTCGGCTCGCGGCGAAACACCTGTCCGCTCATCAACGTCGCCACGTGCCGGCCGCCAATCACGACCGGCACAGCGACTTCGGTCAGGCCCGCAAAGCAATACACTTGTTGCGGGGCAAGTCTTCTGGCAGCACTCCGTTGGACACGCACCTGCGTTTCCAGACAGGCATCGCAACCCGCCGGGGTGCCGGCCGCCAAAGCGCAAAACGCGTTCTCGGAAGGACCGAGACACAATCGCCGCGTCGGTTCGTCCGCTGGGACAACCTTGAGCGACACACCAGTTGCCTTGGAGAACGCCGCCTCGTAATACTGGATTACGGGCAGGCGAACCAAGTCGTCGAACACCAATGGCTTCACGGACAAAACAATAGCAGAGATCAAACCCACGACAAGTCGCCCCTTTGGGACCGTACCAAAGCGTCGCTGACGTCGTGTTTGTTCCTCGGTCTGTTTTATCCACTAGGATTCGAACACTTGGAACAACTGCTCGATCCCATACAAACTGGTTCAACCGTTCTTACCCCCAAATCTGCCGATCCAACGAGCGGTATTGAATGGCTTCGCCGACGTGATCGGCAGTGATTTTTTCTGAAAATCAGGCTAACCGCCCGCGCCCGGCTCAAGGCGGCGTTTGAGATTTCGACAAAGCCGAAGAAGACCGCTCCGCTGATTTTGAAAATCATTACCCGGTCAAAGTAGAGGTTCTTCCAAAACTGTAGGAGACGACGTGAGGAGTCTCTGAAATCCGCAAAGAATGAGCCTCGTCACCTCGGCTCCTACGGAGTTATGAAAACAAATCAGTAGAATTGGGTCATTTTGGGTGAAGGATTTTGCACTGGCCGGCGTGTTTCTGGATGAAGACGTAACACGAAACAAATATTTCTATGAAAGCACTGAACTACCTTCTCATCTGCCTGACAACGCTCGCGTTCAATTCGGCCTCGGGCCAGCAACCACCCGCGTCTCCCGCGACCAATCAGATAAAAGACGCAAAGGCGGCTCCGCCCGAAACTCCTGTTTTAACCAAGTTCAACCTCGATTTCCCTGGCGGCACGCCCAAGGAACTGTTGACGGCCATTCAGAAGGAAATCGGCAAGCCCTTGAATGCGATCGTTTACGATGAGTATGCTGGCGCTGTCATGCCACCACTCAAACTGAAGAACGTGGATGTCGTCCAATTGTTCCATGCTCTGCGGGAAAGTGGCCACGCCTTCTGTTCAGAGGGCGACAGGAATGGCATCCAATATGAAGACTCGATTTGGGTTTACGGGGGTTCCACACCGCAGCAGAAAGTCTGTCGTTTTTACTCGCTGGCACCATTCTTGGAACGCGGATTGAAAGTGGACGACATCACCACCGCGATTCAAACCGGCTGGAAAATGATGAGCGTCACCGACACGCCAGCGATCAGTTTCCACAAAGAGACAAAGCTGTTGATTGCCGTGGGCGAGCCGGGCAAGCTGGAAACCATTGACGCTGTGCTCATGGCGCTGGAACCGCCGCCACAAACCGAGGAGCAGGCGAAAATCAAAGCGCGCCAACAGGCGATGCTCGATCGTGCCCCGGCGGGAAAATAGGGTGAAACGCTGAAAGCGGACTAATGAGCGTCGCCAGCCAGCAGTCAATGCATCAACTTGGACGTTCACTCACAATCTCCGGGCGATTGCTCCACGGCGGCGGATGCCGGCCTGCGCGAGCCGCTGGACGTGGCAGCGTTGACGCGCCGGATGGTCGAGGCTGACGAGGCAGCTTACCGCGCTTTTTATGATGCCTACTTTGATCGCTTGTCGCGCTACCTCCTCGTCGTCGCCGGTGGTAATGAAGATGCGGCACACGAGGCCTTGCAGGCGGCATTGGTGCGCGTCGTTCGCCACATCAAAGTCTTCCCGAACGATGCCGTTTTCTGGAGTTGGCTCACGGTGCTGGCCCGCAGCGCCCTCAGCGACCAGTCCCGCAAACGGCGGCGTTACCTGGCGTTCCTGGACCGGTTCACCCAACACGCTCGCGGCGAACACGTCGCCCAAGAAGATGGCCAGCCCGACGCCAAGCTGCTCGCGTTGCTGGATCGCGGCGTGGCGGCACTGGCGTCTGATGAACGGTTACTGGTCGAGCGGAAGTATTTCGCGCGCCGGTCGGTCCGTGAGATTGCCGAAGAACTTCAAATGTCCGAGAAAACCGTCGAATCGCGGCTGATCCGCATCCGCCGCAAAATCAAAAACACCATGCTGGCCGGCCTGAACCATGAATGATCCCGCTGACAACGAACGCCTGCTGACCGACGTGCTGGCGGACGAGGCCGGATTTCGCGAAGCCCTATTCAGCGAGACGTTGTGCCTTGCCCGCCGTCGCCGGAGGATCCGACAGGCGCGGCGTGCGGTGTCGGCGGTGGTCGTGCTTGTTGGCCTGGCTACGCTGGTGTGGCAAAGCCTTTCGCCGCGCGGCGTAGTGCCACAAACGGCAGGCAAGTCTTATGGCGTCGTCCACACCCAACCGCTGCCGGAGGCTGCGCTCGTAACGACAAAGCCGTTTTCAGCGGACAGGTTTGTCGCTTCGGTTGCGAACGCGAGCATCATCACGACGCCGGCCAGCAGCGGACAATTTCAGGAGATTGGCGATGACGAACTTCTTGCTCTCGCGGCGCCGAGACCAGTGGTGCTCGTCCGCCTTGGCCCGCATTCGCAAGAATTGGTTTTCGTAAATCCCGAGGATCAAAAGGGATTTCCTTTGAACTGAGGGCTCTTTCAAAACCTCGTGGGAGACGAGGTAACGAGGCTCAATTACGAAGTGCTGTACATTGGGAAATTACCTTGAAAGTGTTGGTGACGGCAGACAAGACACCGGTCAGTCGTCACCCCCAAATCTGCCGGTCGAGCGAGCGATATTGGATGGCTTCGCCGACGTGGTCTGCGGTGATTATTTCCGAACCCGCCAGATCGGCAATCGTGCGGGCGACTTTCTGGATGCGATCGTAGGCGCGGGCGCTCAAGTTCAAATCCGCCATCGCGTTCTTCAGCAATTCCTTTGTCGCGTCGTCCAGCGCGCAGAATTCCTTGATTTCCTTCGTCCCCATCCGGGCGTTGCAAGTGATCTTCGGCTTGTGCGCGAAGCGGGTGTGCTGGCGTTTCCGCGCCGCAACGATACGTTCGCGGATTTGCGCCGAGGTTTCGCCCGTGCGGTCGCCGGCAATCTCGCGGAACTTCACCTGTGGCACTTCCACGTGCAGGTCAATACGGTCGAGCAGCGGGCCTGAAATTCTACCGAGATAATTTTGAATTTCCCGTTGCGAACTGCGCGATTCGCCGGGCATTTTGCCATCAGGCGTCGGATTCATCGCAGCGATGAGCATGAATTGTGATGGAAACGTCATCGTGCCTGCTGCGCGCGAAATGGTCACGCGCCCTTCCTCCAGCGGCTGGCGCATGGTTTCGAGGACGCTGCGTTTGAATTCCGGCAACTCGTCAAGGAACAACACGCCGTTGTGCGCCAGCGAAATTTCGCCCGGTGTCGGATTGATGTTGCCGCCCAGCAACCCTGCGTCGCTGGCTGTATGATGCGGCGCACGAAACGGACGCCGCGTTACCAGCGCCTGGCCTGCCGCCAACAAGCCGACGATGCTGTGAATTTTTGTCGTTTCGAGCGCCTCATTCAAAGTCAGCGGTGGCAGAATCGTCGGCAGCCGTTTGGCGAGCATGGATTTGCCTGTGCCAGGCGGGCCGATAAGCAGCGCGTTGTGCCCGCCGGCTGCGGCGATTTCAAGCGCGCGCTTTACATTTTCCTGACCTTTAACTTCCGCGAAATCCAAATCGTCATCGTGCAATCGGTCAAAGATTTTGGCGATGTCCACTTTGACCGGCGCGATTTTGATTTCGCCTTCGAGAAAACTCGCGGCTTCGCGCAAATTTTGGATCGGGATGACTTGCAGGCCGTCCACGACGGCGGCTTCAGCGGCATTTTCCGCTGGCACGAGCACTCCAACCTTGCCATCTGTGCGCGCGCGAATCGCCACTGGCAAAACGCCTTTGCAGGGCCGCACCCCGCCGGTCAGCGCGAGTTCGCCGACGATGACGAAGTTGTCGAGTTGGTCGGTTTCGAGTTGTTCGCTTGCCGCCAGCATGCCCAGCGCTATGGGCAGATCGAAACTCGGTCCTTCTTTCTTCACGTCGGCAGGCGCGAGATTGATGGTGGTGCGGCCCATCGGAAATTTGAAACCGGAATTGGTGAGCGCGGTGGAGACGCGGTCTCGGGATTCCTTCACGGCGGCGTCGGGCAGTCCGACGATGACGACGATGGTGTCGCCCCAACCGGCGTTGACTTCGACTTCGACGGGGTAAGCCTCAATCCCATTCAGTGCGGCTGAACAGACCCTGGCCAACATGCGAGAGTTATGGCCAAGCGCGGGCAAAAGCGCAATCGTTTTTGTCCCCTGCCGCAGCTTCGATGTTTGTCTCTAGGTCGTTGCGGGTTTGATTTCCGGCTGCGTCATGGTGTGTCGGGGGATACGCTTGCGCTTGAACCATTCGTGGAAGGATTCCATGTAGAGATAAATCACCGGTGTGATGTAGAGCGTCAGGCATTGCGAGACAACCAGTCCGCCGACGACCGCGAGACCAAGCGGCCGGCGTGATTCGCCACCCGCGCCCAGGCCGACTGCGATGGGCAATGTACCCATAAGTGCCGCCATCGTGGTCATCATGATGGGGCGAAAACGCAGCAGGCAACCTTGGTAAATTGCTTCCGCCGCCGGCTTTCCCTGTCGTTGCGCGTCGAGCGCGAAATCAATCATCATGATCGCATTCTTTTTCACGATGCCGACGAGCATGATGAGACCGACGAAGGCGTAGATGTTGAGGTCAAGGCCGAAAAGCATCAGTGTGGCGAGGGCGCCGAATCCCGCCGAAGGCAGGCCCGACAAAATTGTGATCGGGTGGATGAAACTTTCATAAAGGATTCCCAGGATGAGGTAGATGACGAGGATGGACATGATGAGCAACACGCCGAGGCCTTTTTGCGACGATTGGAAAACTTGAGCCGATCCTTGAAAGCTGGCGCTGATGGTCGGAGGCATTCGCAGGTCGGCCTGGAGTTTTTGCACCTGCCCGACGGCAGTGCCCAGCGACACGCCGGGTTTGAGGTTGAACGATATGGTGACGGCGGGCAACTGGCCGATGTGCGAAACCGTCGTGGGACCGAGGTCACGTGTCAATTTTGCCACCGCGCTCAACGGCACGAGCTTGCCCGTGGACGAGAGGATGTAGAGTTGCGAGAGCGCAATCGGATCGCGCTGATACTGCGGCTCGACTTCCAAGATAACCCAGTATTCATTGACGTCGGTGTAAATCGTCGAGACTTGTTTGCTGCCGTAGGCGTCATTCAGCGCGTTTTCGATTTGCGCCGCCGTTACGCCCAGCGCCGACGCCTTGTCGCGGTCTATCTCCACGGCAACTTGGGGATTGGCGATCAATAGATCGCTCGACACGTCCTGAAATCCCGGCAATCCGGCCATCTTTGCGGTCAGAATCGGCACCCAGTAATAAAGTTCCTTGGTATCGGTGTCCTGCAGGCTGAACTGGTAAAGCGCCTTGCTCAATAAGCCTCCCACACGGATGAGCGGCGGGTTTTGCAGATACACGTTGATGCCGGGCACCGACGCCAGCTTGGTGCGGAATTGCTGGATGAGTTCGTCGGCGCTGAAGCGGCGTTGCGAACGCGGCTTCAAGTGCATGAACAGGCGGCCATTATTGCCGCTCACCGTCGAACCGCCGATGCCGATGGCGGACATGAACCCAGCGACGTTTGTGTCCGCACCTACGATTTTGGCCAAGGCCATCTGATGCTCGCGCATGGCGTCAAAGGAAATGCCTTCCGCCGCCTCGGTGGTGCCGAAAATCTGCCCGGTGTCTTCATTGGGGAAAAAACCTTTTGGAATCACATAAAACAAGAATAGCGTCGCCAGCAACACGACAAAAGAAACCATCAGTGTCGTCAGACGATGACGCATCACCACCTGCAAGGTGCGGCCGTAAGTGTTGTGCATTCCGTCGAAAAACCGCTCGAATGCGTTGTAAGCGCGGTTGTGCTTCCGCCCGTGCATGGATTGCACGAAACGGCTGCACATCATTGGTGTCAGTGTCAGCGAGACGAATCCGGAAATCAGCACTGCGGACACAATCGTCACGGCGAATTCGTGCAGCAGCCGGCCCAACAACCCGCTCATGAACAGCACCGGGATGAACACCGCCGCCAGCGAGAGCGTCATGGAAATGATCGTGAATCCGATTTCGCGCGAGCCGTTCAGCGCCGCTTCCATCGGCGCTTCGCCGTTTTCCATGTGGCGCACGATGTTTTCGAGCATGACGATGGCGTCATCCACCACGAAACCGACGGAAAGCGTCAGGGCCATGAGCGAAAGGTTGTCGAGACTGTAACCGAACAACCCCATTGCGGCAAAAGTGCCGATGATGGACATCGGCAGCGCCAAGCTGGGAATGATCGTGGCTGAAACGTTGCGAAGGAACAGGAAGATCACCAGCACCACGAGGCAAACAGTCAGCTTGAGCGTGAATTTCACGTCCGTCACCGAATTGCGGATGGATTCCGAGCGGTCGTAAAGTATTTCCATGTTGACGGAGGCGGGAATTTTGTCGCGGAACTGCGGCAGCAGCCGCTTGATCGCGTCCACGGTTTCCACCGTGTTGACGCCTGGCTGGCGCTGAATGGCCAGCACGATGGCGCGCACGTTGTTGTACCAGCTTGCCACCTTGTCATTTTGCACGCTGTCAATCACTCGGCCCAGATCGCGCCAATCGCACAGGATTGCCGTTGGTATAGGCGACGATCAACGGGCCGTAATCCTTCGCCTTCTCCAACTGGCCATTGGCCTGCACGGTGAATGCCTGATGATGGCCGTAAAGCGTGCCCAGTCGGCAGATCCACGTTGCCGTTCTCCACTGCGGCTTCGACTTGATCAATGCCGATGCCGTACGCGGCCAGTTTGTTCGGATCAACCTGCACATGCACCGCGTATTGCTGCGAGCCGAAGACCGACACCTGCGCCACGCCACTCACCATCGAAATACGCTGCGCCATCATCGTCTCGGCGTATTCATCCACGTCCGAGAGCGGCAGCGTGGGCGACGACAATGCAATGTAGAGAATCGGCGAGTCAGCGGGGTTGACCTTCTGGTAAGTCGGCGGCGTGGGCATGTTCGGCGGCAACTGCCGCGCCGCGCGCGCAATGGCCGCCTGAACGTCCTGCGCCGCCGCGTCGATGTCCCGTTCGAGCGTAAACTGGATCGTGACCTGCGTGAGCCCAATGGCGCTGACCGACGACATCGAATCAATGCCCGCGATGGTGGAAAACTGTTTTTCCAGCGGTGTGGCCACGGATGCGGCCATGGTGTCCGGACTTGCGCCCGGCAGACTTGCCGACACCTAGAATCGTCGGATAATCCACGCTCGGCAGGTCGCTGACCGGCAGCAAGCGGTAGCCGAGGACGCCGAAGAGCAAAATGCCGGACATGACCAGCGTGGTCATCACCGGTCGGCGAATGAATAGCTCCGGAACGTTCATGGCTGACCGGGTGCGTCGTTGGTTGCCGTGCCGACGACTGATGACGACTTGATGTCCACTGTCTTGCCGGGCACGAGATTCAATTGCCCGTCCGTGACGACGGTCTCACCGGCCTTCAAACCGCTCGACACAACTGTCTCGCCTTGGAAACTCTCGCCCGTTTTCACCGGGCGCATTTCGACGGTCTGGTCGGATTTCACGATAAAAACATATTCCCCGTTCTGTCCCGTTTGAATGGCTTGGTTGGGCGCGAGGACCGCGTTGGATATTTCCGAGAGCGTCAGGGAAACCTCTACGAACTGTCCCGGCCAGAGTTTGTTGTCCTCGTTGGCGAATGTGGCCTTCAACTGGATCGTTCCTGTCGTCGTGTCCACCGAGTTGTCCACGAACGTCAGATCCCCTTCCGGCGTCGGACCGGACATGCCCGCGAACGAGGCTTGGACTTTGAGCGTTTTCCCGGCCATCTCGCGCCGGATTTCCGACAGATATTGCTCCGGCACGGCGAACGTCACGTAAATCGGGTGAATCTGATTGATCATCAGCATCACGTCGTCCGGCGACTTGACGATGTTTCCCTCGAACACCTGCTGGCTGCCGGTCACACCGTCGATCGGCGAGCGGATTTCGCAATAGCCCAAATTCAATTCGTCTGCCTGCACCGTCGCGGCAAGCGTGTCGCGCGTGGCTTTACTGGTGTCGTATTCGTCCTGCGAAATCAATTTCTGATCGAACAATTTTTGTTCACGCACGAACTGGATTTTGGCGTTCTCCAACAGCGCTTGGTCTCGCGCCAATGCCGCCTGCGGCGGTCGCGGATCAAATGTGAACAACAAATCGCCGGTTTTGACCGGCTGGCCTTCCCGGAAATTCACCGACTCCAGCTTGCCGGTGATTTGCGAGCGAATTGTAACTTTGGAGATCGGCGTCACATTGCCGATGGCGTGGATTTGCACCGGCACGTTTTTTTCCACCGACTGCGCCACAAGCACCGGTACCGGCATGCCGCCTTTTTTCGCCTGACTGTCGCCGCGCGAACAGCCGTTGAGAAAAACCGTCGCGGCCAGCGCCAGCGTCATCATTCCGGTGGGGCGAATTAAAACTGAATTTTTCATTACGCTTTTGATTTGGGTGAACTGCCGTGAGCGCGGCGGCGTTTCGCCGGTCGAAAAGCCATGGCGAACTGGCGCAAAAACTCCGCGCGCTCCTTCCGAAATTTCGGATCAAAAACCGACCGTCCCATGATGAGCCGCGTCAATTGCGGAAACGCCAGTGGATACATGGTGAGCGACTGCACTGCCAGCAGAATATGGCGCGGATCGAATTCTCCGGTCACATAGCCGAGCGCCTGTCGGCGGCGGACGCGACCCAGCGATCGTGCAACTGCTTCGCGCCGTTCTTCTTCGTCAATCAGCCGCTTGTCCCCGCTTTGCAGACCCTCCCATTCCAGCAGGCGAATCCAATCCGCGTCTTTGCATGCGAGGTCGAACCAGAACGGAAGATTTTCCACTGGGTCATCCGGCGCAGCCCCGGCCAAAGCCTGCCGCTCTGTGATTTTGCGCCGCAGCACTTCGCGGAACAAACCTTCCTTGTCGCCGAAGTAATGGTAAAGCATCCGTTTGTTGATCGCCGCCCGCCGCGCAATCACGTCCACGCGCCCCCCGGCAAAGCCCTTGGCCGCGAATTCTCGCAGCGCCGCCGCCAGAATGCGCTCCTTGGTGCGTTCAGGATTGCGCATTGTCGCCGTGCAATTTGTTGTTTCAATTTTGCTCATGCGGGCGGAACAAGTAACCATCAAGTTACTTCTTTCGCAAGCAGTTTATATGCCCGTCCACGGGCTGGACGGGCCTGCGGGATGTCCGCCACCCGCCGGCTTGCTTTCCCCCCGCGGCTCTGGGATAATTCTGTCGTGGAACCGACTGTCACCCAGCTCATTGAAAAACTGGTCGCCTCCTACGCCCAGGTTGGCGGCATCAACCACCTCGACGGCAAAAATCTTCCGTCCAAAAGCATCATCACTTCGATCACGGAAGAACTGCTGCGATTGCTGTTCCCGGGCTTTTTCGACGAAAAACCGATTCACTCGTCCGAGATCAAGGCACAGACCGCCGGGCGGCTGGATTCGGTGCTCAGCCCGCTCGAAGACGAAATCCGCAAAAGCCTCGAATACAATCCGCCGCCGGAATACCCGAAGAATAACCTGCGCTCCGTGGCGCACAGCTTGACGCTTGAATTCATCGGCAGCCTGCCGCGCCTCCGCGAGTTGCTCCAGACCGACATCGAAGCCGCGTTCAACGGCGACCCTGCAGCGCTCAGCAAGGAGGAAGTCATCGTCGCGTATCCGTTCGTCGAGACTGTCGCCGTGCAACGGCTGGCGCACGAGCTGTATCTGAAAAACATTCCGCTCATCCCGCGCATCATGACCGAATGGGCGCACGGTCGCACCGGCATGGACCTGCATCCCGGCGCGCAAATCGGCACGCACTTTTTCGTGGACCATTGCACCGGCACGGTCGTCGGCGAAACCACAATCATCGGCAATCACGTGAAGATGTATCAAGGCGTAGGCTTGGTGGCGAAATCACTCGCGGCGGGCCAGCAATTGCGCGGGCAAAAGCGCCATCCGACCCTCGAAGACCGCGTGACGATTTACGCCGGCGCGACCATCATGGGCGGCGACACCATTGTGGGCGAAGGCAGCACCATCGGCGCGAATGTGTTTCTGACCCACAGCGTCCCGCCGCATTCGCTCGTCGTGCAGGAAGACGCCAACGTGAAGGTGATGAAGAAGGAGCGGAAAAAGAGCACGGCGGAGTTTCAGATTTAACATTGCTGTTGTTTGGGTGACAAGAGTGTCCGGCCAATATGAAAACCACATTCATAGTTTTCTCGCTGGTAACTCTCCTATTTTTTGTGTCTTGCACACGGACTCCGCACAGCACCAACGTAAAGCATTCACAACAACTGGCAGCTGAAAGCGCAGCAGCATTAAACGCCATTGACTATGCCAAAGCGCAAGTTTTGGCAGCGGAGGCGACCCGCCTTAATCCTCGGTTTGCGGAAGCTTGGGTCGGATACGGCATGGCATCCTTGCGGCTTGGCCAGACCGAACGCGCTCGACAAGCTTACGAACAAGCACTTTCATTGCATCAAGCCAGGCATCGTCAAAATCCTTCCGACGCCAATCAAGTCTTTCAGCAGATTGTCCTGCTGACGTTGCTCGGCCAATCTGCCGAAGCAGAAGCATTGCTGGGGTACGCACGAACAAATTATCCGAACGATGGCGAGATTGCTAAGCTTGCTCAGCATTTTTCTGAAGCGAAGCGGGGCTGGACTAATTGGGCAGTGGGTCCAAGATGATACCGTCCATTCCGTTTAAAACCTCGCCAGCTTTTCCAATTCCTTTATGCGCTGTTCGATTTGCGCCCGCTTGAGCTTCGTCGTGCGGTTCAGTCCAAGCCCTTCGCAGCAGAACGTTGCCGCCACGCGCCCGCAACCATTTGCATTATGGGTTGACTTGACTCGTCGTCTTGGCTGGCGGGTGGTAAGCATGTCCGTCGCGATATAACTCCAGCCGGGCTTCCATCTTTTGAACCAATTCCGCCTGTCCGGCAGAATGTGCCAGCGTAATGGCCTTTTGTGTCGTCGCAATGGCGTCGTTGAATCGACCAGTGGCTGCGTAAGCGACGGCCAGCGTGTCGAGGCAATTCGCGTCACAGTTGCCGGTCAACTTGCAAGCACGCTGGGCCAGAGTCACGGCCCGAACCGGGTCGCCGCCTTCTGCCGGCGCAAGCGTTCCCAGCAGCCAGGCCAGATTGTTTTGAGCTTCATCGCACTGGGAATTGAAATCCAAGGCCTGCTCGTAGTGTTCCTTCGCCTCCGTCATCTTGCCAGAGGTCTGTAACATCTGTCCCAGATTATATTGCGCCATCCAAGCGCCCGGATTCTTTCTCAGCGTATCCCGCCAGAGCGTTTCGATGTCGGCGTACATCCCGCATTGCCGCCAGGTCAGCATCCCAAGCACCGGCAATACCACCGCCCCCAATCCGTATAGCACTGCCTTGGGGCGGAGATGTTCGGCCCCCCGTGCCACCAGCGCCGCCCCCAACGCAATAAGCCCCAGACTCGACAGATATACCCAATGATCGCACACGAACGAAAAGCGCATAAAATACGCGTTCATAAACCCCAGCACCGGAAAGAGCGTCCCGACAAAATACAACGCCGCCGCCACCGGCCCTCGCCCAAGCCGTGCTCTAGCAAGCCAGAGGGCCAGAAGTGCGGCGACAGCGCTGACAGGATAGAGCCATTGCCACAACGAATTGGAGTTAAGTTCCCACCGCGGATACACAAAACACAGTTTCGCCGGCCAGAACAGCTTGCCCGCGTAAAACCACACCGCCCGTCCCGCGATCAAACACCGCTCCGGAAACGATATCACCCACTCCGCCCCTTTGGCCCCAACATGATTCCTCTCCAACCACGCCGTCACCACACACTGCCCGATGGCCACTCCAAAAAAGGGCACCGTCGGCAAAATATCCCCCCGCCACCGCATCCTCCCGCGCTTCCACCAGCATATCAGCAGAATCACCGCCGGCAGCGAAAACGCCGTCGTCTTCGCCAGTAACGCAGCCAGAAACAGAACGAAGGCCAGCCCGTACGCCATCCAATCCCGCTGCTTGGGAACTCGGGTAGCAGAATCCTTCTCCTCGTTCCAGAACGCATTAAACCGTCCGTAAGCCAACACCGCGCCGAGATAGAACACCAGCGAAAGCACGTTCTTGCGTTCCGTAATCCAAGCCACCGACTCGACCATCACCGGATGAAACGCGAAAATGGCTCCCGCCAGCCCGGCGCCCGGCACTTGCAGCCGCCGTAACAGCCGCCAGAACAACAGCGCGGCCAAGGCGTGCAGCAGGACATTCTCCACGTGGTAGGGCAGCGTCCAGAAACCCCAGAGATGGTAATCCATCCAAAACGTGGTGCCGGTCAGCGGATAATACTGCTGCAGCGCCGTGGGCTGACACCACATCGACCGCAACCCGCTGAAATCCCGCAACAACCCGACAATTTGTGTCGTCCACGAGTCGTCGTCCCAGACGAATTTCCCCGTCAACGCCGGCAGATACGCCAATACCGTCAGCAATATGAGCAGAATCGCGCCTGGGATAGATGATTTCCACGCGTTCTTCATCGTGTTACGGATTTTTTAGTCATGTGTTCTTATTGCTGGTCAGGGCTGGCCGCGATCCGAAGGAGTAGTTGTTTGGGCGGCTTCGCGGAACGGTTGTCCTGCTTGGTAAAGTTCAATTTGAGCCTGAAGAGTTTTCACCAGGGGCGCGTTGGTCTGAGCACTGGCCAACGGCAAGGCTTCTTGAGCCGCTGCAACTGCTTCTGAAAAACACCCTGCCTCAGCATAAGCTGCGGCAAGTGTTTCGAGAATCACCGGATTCTTGCCGCCCGAAAGCCGGTTCGCCCGTTCGGCCAACGCAACCGCCTCGGCCCCATTTCGAACCGACGGCTCAGGCCAGGTCGCCAGCACGCGAGCGAGTTTGGACAGGGTACCAGCACGATTGGGGTCTATTTTCAAAGACTTTTGATACTGCGCAATCGCCTCACGCACCTGTCCCTTTTGGAATAGGGCGTTGGCGAGGTTGTCGTGGGCGTATGCATCGTCGGGCTGAATCTCCAAGGCTTGTTGGAAATGGGTGATCGCCTCGTCCACCTGCCCCTTCTTGAGAAGAGCAAAGCCAAGGTGTTCATGAGCGTATACATAGTTAGGCCGGCTTTCGATTGCTTTTCGGAAATGTGCAATCGCCTCGTCCACCTGCCCCTTCCAGAGTAAAGCGTTACCAAGACTGCTGTGAGCCATTGCATCACCGGGTAGGATTTCAAGTGCCTTTTGGTAATGAAAAATCGCTTCGTCTATCTGCAACTTTAGGAAAAGAGCGTAGCCGAGATTGCTATGAGCTAGGTAAGCATTGGGATTCCGCATGAGAGTTGTCCGCCAGAGCGTTTCGATGTCGGCGTACATCCCGCATTGCCGCCAGGTCAGCATCCCAAGCACCGGCAATACCACCGCCCCCAATCCGTATAGCACTGCCTTGGGGCGGAGATGTTCGGCCCCCCGTGCCACCAGCGCCGCCCCCAACGCAATAAGCCCCAGACTCGACAGATATACCCAATGATCGCACACGAACGAAAAGCGCATAAAATACGCGTTCATAAACCCCAGCACCGGAAAGAGCGTCCCGACAAAATACAACGCCGCCGCCACCGGCCCTCGCCCAAGCCGTGCTCTAGCAAGCCAGAGGGCCAGAAGTGCGGCGACAGCGCTGACAGGATAGAGCCATTGCCACAACGAATTGGAGTTAAGTTCCCACCGCGGATACACAAAACACAGTTTCGCCGGCCAGAACAGCTTGCCCGCGTAAAACCACACCGCCCGTCCCGCGATCAAACACCGCTCCGGAAACGATATCACCCACTCCGCCCCTTTGGCCCCAACATGATTCCTCTCCAACCACGCCGTCACCACACACTGCCCGATGGCCACTCCAAAAAAGGGCACCGTCGGCAAAATATCCCCCCGCCACCGCATCCTCCCGCGCTTCCACCAGCATATCAGCAGAATCACCGCCGGCAGCGAAAACGCCGTCGTCTTCGCCAGTAACGCAGCCAGAAACAGAACGAAGGCCAGCCCGTACGCAATCCAATCCCGCTGCTTGGGAACTCGGGTAGCAGAATCCTTCTCCTCGTTCCAGAACGCATTAAACCGTCCGTAAGCCAACACCGCGCCGAGATAGAACACCAGCGAAAGCACGTTCTTGCGTTCCGTAATCCAAGCCACCGACTCGACCATCACCGGATGAAACGCGAAAATGGCTCCCGCCAGCCCGGCGCCCGGCACTTGCAGCCGCCGTAACAGCCGCCAGAACAACAGCGCGGCCAAGGCGTGCAGCAGGACATTCTCCACGTGGTAGGGCAGCGTCCAGAAACCCCAGAGATGGTAATCCATCCAAAACGTGGTGCCGGTCAGCGGATAATACTGCTGCAGCGCCGTGGGCTGACACCACATCGACCGCAACCCGCTGAAATCCCGCAACAACCCGACAATTTGTGTCGTCCACGAGTCGTCGTCCCAGACGAATTTCCCCGTCAACGCCGGCAGATACGCCAATACCGTCAGC
>CAVQOW010000019.1:0-57863 GCA_963714605.1 uncultured Verrucomicrobiae bacterium
GCCATTACGTAAGACGCCTTGGACTGATTGGCAGCACAGGTTAGCGCCAACAACAGGCCGGTCAGTAGTAGTCGTTTGTTCATGGAATTCCTTTGTGATGAGCGTTTTTTCATAAATCAGAGATTGGTTGGTGGCGTTGCTGAACGCCGGTGAAGAATACAATCGTCGCGCGGTATCGGAGTTTTTCCCGATGCCTTTGATAGGCATTCCCTCGACGTCTTCATCTTGCGACAAAAATCGCCGCCATTCGATACGTCAACCCAGAACGGTTCCCTCGGAGAGCGGTGGATGGTTCATCCTTTATAATTATCGTGAAAAATCAAGAACTTTTTATTCCCAAAAAGCACGCACTCTCAGTAAGTACTGTACGTACTCCCTGAAAGCAAAAATGCCCTGAAGGCGTCCGATAAAGCATTCGCAAGCTGTGGCTGAAGATTTTTAGTCTGGCGGTTGGCTTGCGTGAAGTCCGTCGCAACTGGCTTATTTCAAAGGAGATGAGTGACCCGTCAACGTTCTTGCAGCAGCAATGAGCCGGTCTGGTTGGTGCCTTTGAAATACCCACCCACATAATTCTGGTTTTGGAGATACACACCCGCCATGACCGTCCACATACCCGGATTGGCCGGATGAATAAATTTATCTTTCATCAACCCGCTGCCCCGCGTGAACGTCGGCTTCTTCATCAAGGCATTCGTCGTGACCATCGTCACCGTGTTCACGTTCGAGAACGTCAGCCAGTTGGTGATCGGTTCTGGCAGATTGCCGTCCGTCAACACAATCACTCCGTTCGTCATCAGAAGTGTCGGCTGTCCGGCAACCGGTATCGTGTAGCCCGAACCCACCAGCGCAACCTCATTCGCAAACCCTGCGTCATAAAATCCATCCGTCCCCACGGGTTTGATCCAGACCAGATTGCCCGTCAGCGTGCGTGCCGGCGCGTTGGTGAAATTCACCCAGCCCATGATTAATCCTTCTGAACCGTAAGCTGGCGCATACAACGGATAATCTCCGTTCTCGCTCACCGGCGCAGCCTTTGGCTTCAACGGTTCTCCGTCGCCCAAGGCACCGCTAATTGTCACATTCCCGTTCAAGGCAATGCTGATCAGGCCGTATCCGTCCCCGCCCGGGGCAACCTCAGCATTGGTGTCGGGGGGCAGGAGCATGGTGTAACGACCGGAGAAGTTTACTGCAGGATTGGCAGCCTTGAACACAGCTCTATTCCCCAGCAGGACTGAGGACCAGCCATCGGTGGCATTGCTCACGACACCGGCGACGCGGTCGCTTCCGTCCAGCGCCAGTTGCACGGTGAGCGTGAGCGGTGATTTGCCGTTGCGCGACACGGTCGTCGAGCCAACGCCTGACAAATCGAACGTACCGCTGAAACGAACCATATCGCCGTCCAGCCAGAGCTGGCCGCTGAATTTTTGTTTCTTCGTGGTTGAGAGTTTGAACAATCCGGCACTTTGCTGGGAGATTCCGTTGTTGGTGTCGCTAAAGAGGCCGTAATAGGTGCCTGCCGCGTCAATGAACGAATTGGTCACGAAGTTGGCGATCAACGTCAGGTTGGTCTGCATCGGAAAAGTGATTTTTGCCGTGTTGGCGGCGATATTGGTTACGCCGTCCACGATGCTCACCCAATTGGTGAAGAGCCAGTTCAATCCGGGCAGAGCAGTCATGTTGTACGTCCGGCCCACAAGGAGATTTGCCCCGTCCAAGTTGGGTTTCACACTGCCGGTTCCGTCAGTCTGCACTGTCAACTGGGATGTCACATGCAGAAAAAGGCTTCGACTGATCAGGGCAGACTCGTTGCCAAATGAGTCCACGGCTTTGACCTGTACGATGTTGGTGCCCCCGGCCAGCGTCACTGGCATGATCCAATTCGCTGTGTTTGGTTTTGGCCGGACCATCGCAGCGCTCTGGAAAGAACCGCTGTTCAGCTTTACCAGCACGTAATCCACCTGCACGTTATCCAGCGCCACACCTGACAAAGCGATGGCGTTGGTTGTAAACTGCGCATTGTCCGGAGGGTTGGTAACAATTACCGAGGGAGGAAGTGTTGAAGCTGGAGGTGTGGTGATGGCTTCACCGCTTGCCACACTGACCGCGCGAAAGGCATTCACCCGGCCGTATCCAAATGATTCGTCGTAACCCGCCGGTCCGAGGTCGTCAGCCGTTTGTTCCAAAATTTCAACGATTTGTGTGTTGGACAGCGTTGGATTGGCGGAGGCGACCAACGCGGCGACACCTGCGACAACAGGACTCGCGAACGACGTGCCGTACCAAGGGCCGTAGGGATTGAGCGGGTCGTTCTGTGTCGTCCAGATGTCCTCGCCCGGCGCCGAGAGCGTGAGAAAACTGCCGTAACTGGAAAACCAAGAAAGGGAATCGTCGGTTGCAGTTGCAGCCACAGCCACGACATTCGAGCAGGCAGCAGGATATTGCGGAACGTTGTTGGCATTGTTGCCGGCTGCGGCGACGACAACGACATTGCTGCTCCATGCGTCATTAATTGCATCTTGCAGCGTCACTGAAGACGAACTGCCGGCCAGACTCAGATTGATGATGCGCGCCCCGGAACTCACAGCGTATTCGATTCCCTCCGCAACAGTCGAATAGGCCGCCGACCCCGAAGTTCCCATGACTTTGACCGGCAACACGGTGCAACCGTAGGCGACGCCCGCCACGCCAATGGCGTTGTTGCCCGCCGCAACCACCGTGCCCGCCACGGCCGTGCCATGCCCAAAATCGTCCGATGTGTCGGAGTTTCCCGAATCAAAGTTGTATCCCGGCAGAATCTGGTTGGTGAGATCCGGATTCGCGGAGTTGACGCCCGAATCAATGACCGCGATGACGACATTTGTGGAACCTGTGGTCACATCCCATGCTTGCATCGCCTGAATTTGTGCCAGATGCCATTCGTCACCAGAGAGCACGTAAGGATCGTTGGGCAGGAAGGCCGCTTTGGCGATGTAGTCGGGTTCGGCGAATTCGATGTCAGGATCTTTCCGAAGGGCGGCAAGGACTGTTTCGGTTTTACCCTCAGCAACGGTGATGACTCGGACGTTGAGGTGGCGAAGTTTTTTCCGGTGTGCCGCGCCAAGTTCTTTGAGTCGTACAGTCAAATTGGATTCAGAAAGGGAAACCCTGGGCTTGATGAGAATCTGGCCGGGAACAGATCGCGGCGCTTCCGGGGCAGCGTAAAGCGCAAGCGACAATGTGATCCCTGCGAGTGAGGAACACCAATGCCACGCGCCAAAGCGGCGACCGATTTTGACAGTCTGACCCACGGAGGCAGCTGTTTTGCCGGACGTTGTCGTGCCCATAAAAGGTGGCTTGCCACCCGTCCTGCAAAGCTAGTGAGATGCCAGTGGCGCAGGGCTGTTTCCGCGGCGAAAAAACCGTCCGTGAGTGTCTGGAAATGGTAAGGTACCGGTGGGAAATGATTGATTTCTTGGCAGTCATTTGCGCCAGGCTTTTACCCGGTCAGGTTCGTCATGGATAAACGATCCGATTCAATGCAATGGAGACGAGCCGGTCGGCAACCTCCGGCAAATCGGAGGGTAAAGGTAACGTGAACTGCTCAAGGCGGATTAGAACAACTCGAGACAACGGCATCGTCCGGGACAATTCTGGTGTCGCTGAAGATCAGCCGACCCGCATTCTCAACGATGAAATTGAGCGCAGAATTTGACAGGCTCTACTGCCTGCTCAGTCTTTCGTCACTTTGAGCGTCGAGTTGGAGTGACGGTCACTGCTGGCGTCACGCCTGCCCAGTCGGTGGCCACTCGAATCTCATCCATATTAAGACCGATTTTAGAAGTGGCCGAAGGCGACATGTACACGAAGCTTTGTATGATCGTCGCATTGGTGCCCGCTGAGTATGTAATCGTGGGAGTGGGGACTTTGCTGTCATCACCCAGCGAGGTCGGGTCCAGCCAGAGGGAAACGACATCGTTGCTGCCACGGTTGGGATTGAACGTGTAGCTCAGCACAACCAAATGAATTTTGTTGGTAAGCGATGTTTGGATGGTTGGGGCATCCGCCGGTGGCGATTGTCGGATCTCGCAATTCTTTGTCAGTGTCAACCGCCCGGAAGCATCAACATAAACTCCGGCGTTTGCCGTGGGTGTCCCTGTCCCGTTGGTAGTACCACTCAGACAGGCAATGATCCTGGGTCCGCCGGGTTGGCTGTAATCTGCAAAAGAAAGGACGCATAAACCGAGCCTTTGGTTTGTTCGGTGAAAACCGTGCCACGATTCTTGCCGATGCCATTGGCACGAACGCCTTTAGGTTGCGGGTTTGTGTCCCCCGGCAAGCCGGGATAGGAAAGCGCGGCATTAGTCGTGATTTTAGCGCTGGATTCGCCCACGGTGTTGCCAAAAGTCCAAACTTTACCGCTTGTCTGATTGGTATGGCTGCTGCCGAGATTCTCTAGTTCGGCGTATTCCCCGAAAGGCTCGTAAAATGGAAGGGTTGATACAGCCCAAGCGCTCGGAAGCAGCAACAGAAGAAGGCTGCCAATCCCAATGAATTTTTGCGTCTTTTTGATCCTGAGTATTTTCATGACAAAACGTTATAATTTTTGGGGTTTTTAAGGGTTCATATACCCTCCCCGGTAACCACTGCATGATTAAACAATAACGCCAAGTCTGTCAATCGGGTTCACATCCGAGTTCATCTGATGCGCCGCCGCCGCTTGTCGGCGCGATACATCTGCGGTGCGAATGTCGGGAACATGCCCGGGAGTCATCGTCGGGGCGGGACTAACATTTCTTTCGTTGACGATTGACTTCGTAAAGAAACACCGCCGTCGCGCTGCCCACGTTGAGAGAGTCAACGCCAGCGGCCATCGGGATGGCCACCGCTTCGTCGCACGCCTCGAGTACCGGCGCAGTGATACCGTAACCTTCGCTGCCGAAGATGATGCAGCAATCGCCAGAAAAATTCGCCTGCGACAAAACGTTTTTTTCCGTATGCGGATGTGCTGCGATGCAACGCACACCGCATTGGCGCAGTTCTTCCAATGCCCGCGCCAAATTTGCCGGCTCAACCACGGGCAACTGGAAAATCGTGCCCATCGAGTTGCGCACGGCGCGGCGGAGAAACGGACTGGCGCACGTTTCGCCCACGAGCAATGCCTGCACGCCGAACGCGACACTGTTGCGCACGAGCACGCCAAGATTTTCCGCGTTCGTCAGCGCGTCAATGGCGACCAGCAGCCGCGGCTTGGCGCTTCGTGCGAGCACGTCGTCCAGTGAAACCGGTGCGGGGATTTTTCCGACGGCCATCACGCCTTGGAACATCGAGAAACCGACCAAGTCTTCGAGCACCTGTTTTTTTTGAACGACATAAACCGGAATGTCCTCGGGCCTCGCGCGGAGCAGCGGCTCGAATTCGATCAGCCATTTTCCCGGCAGCACAACCGAGACGACGGTGAAATGACTTTCCAGCAGGCGTCGCACGACTTTTTCGCCTTCAGCGATGAAGATGCCTTGTGCCGCGTGCTCCACAGGCCGTTTCATGGTGCGATAGGGCGCGAGGTCCGGCAGATCAAGCGAGTCAATGTTTTGAATGTGAATCATTGAAACAAATTGTTCAAAAAATCCACGCTGTTCTGCAAAATTCCCAACGCCTGCCAAGAATCCAAAATTGTTTGCCGCTCGGGATGTGAAACTAAATTTCTTAAGTCCTTGGCTGCTTTCCAATGTGATAGATCAGCTTTAGGGATTTTCCCGTGCTTCACTAGGGCTTCGATGTTTTCGCCAAAACTATTTTCTTTAACTTGGCCTTTCAATTTGCCTTTTTTAACGGCTTTTGTTGTCGAAATACCAACCTGTTGACAACGGATACGTGCTCCTGCCTCAACGATGCGCCAACATTGTTCGGCGCCAAGAGTTGATAGAGGATAAAAATACCAACCATAAATCATCGCGGCTCGCGCCACTTCCAAAAGTTTTGCGATTTCTTTGGGGACAGATGGATTCAACATTGGACGCAGAAACATTTCCACCCATTCTTTGTCTGTTTTCGCCACGGCTGTAATTTCCAGCAAGGATATAGTCTGTTTATCCGGGTGTTGCCAATTGGCTGCCGTAATACGTTTGATATCGAATTGCATGTCGTTTGATTCATTCATATTAGTTGGCTTTTACCTTGTGCATCGACACAAATCCTTAAGCAAAATCTGACCGTTGTGAGGTGGGGCAGAGTTTGTCTTGTGAAGCGAGTTCCGGCGCGAAAAGTATTGCCCGATTTGATGAAGACGCTCGTTCATGGTCGCGCTGACTTTGAGAAGTTTCGACCCACCGCTTTGCCTTGGCGGCCGCTGCGGTCTTTGGGGGATTTATTCGGGAAGGACTGGCGTGGTCACCCGCAGCTTTTTGTCGTCTCGTGAAGAAAAGACTTGTTCACCACGCAAATTTCGACGCCGTTTCACTGTTAATAATTTTTCGCCGCATGCCCGATTTAATTGGATTAACAGGCTGATTTGACTTGTTCGCATGCTGTTCACAGGCGGATTTCGGTCAATAAGCTGTGCACAAGAATCCATTGTTGAAATGGCATTCGGGGTTAGAATGTAAACAGTTCATTGAAAGAACGGAAACGGACGACGGCAGTCGCAAGATTGAAGCCGGTCGTTTCCAGGATAATCCCAGGCGACTGGGGAAAGGCCGAGTCAGGCTGGTTGGCGAGTCCCTCTTAAATCCCGACACTTGTGCCGGGACAGCGGAGGCAGGATTCACCAGTTCCTCTGGCGGCGTTCGCGCGCCGTCAGTAACGCGAAGCAGGAACTTGGCAGCCAGGAGCGATGAGAAACCGCTCCGAGTTGAGTCAAGTAGCTCAGGCTGGTTTCGGGCTTGAGTGAAACGCAGTTACCCAGAGGGTATCCGGTTGCTACTGTGCATCAGCACGGAGCGAGCGACTCTGGCGGGTTCGATCAACCGTTTGAAACCGCCCAAAGAAAATCACCGAAAGGTGGACAAACGGAGCGCACGCAACGGGAAGGACAGGGGACGAGGCAGGTTCCGTGAAAACCTTCCGAGTGCCGGCGATGTTAAAAACGACACCGCTGGCCTGTGAACGAAAGGCAACCTGAGAGTTAAGAGGCGAGACCCGTGGCACTGGCCAACGCGCCGTCAAAAGCGGTGGCCGACCAGCGCCAAGTGGTCAAGACGCGGAATCAATGTTGCAGACGTGTCTTGACCTGGTTCGCAAGCCGGTGGCGCAACCACCAGCCCAAGCAAGCTGAAAAGCCTCACTCGAAATCCAGTGCCGCAAGACACTGGACGGCCCTGCTACGAGGCCGATAACTCCGCTTGCCGTGGAGAATAGCGTCGGGAAACCGGCAGCCACCGTGAGGTGCGCGCCTAATGTCGGCACGGGAAAGAGAGCGTGGCGCACTCCCATCCCCAATATTGTCCCTGTTTGACCGCAAGGTCGGGCAGGGACTTATTTTTTGGTTTTGATCGAGAGGCATTTGCGGAAAAGTTCTTGCCCCACATGAACTTTGCAACGACATTCCAAACAAATAAACTGCTGATACCAGTCAGGCATTAATTTTTATGGGACGCATTTACAACAACATCGTTGAAACGGTTGGGCATACGCCGCTTGTCCGGTTGAACAAGGTCACGGACGGAGTGCCTGCCACCATTTTGCTGAAGTGCGAGTTTTTCAATCCACTTGGCAGCATCAAAGACCGCATCGGCATGTCCATGATCGAGGACGCCGAGCGCCGTGGTGTTCTCAAGAAGAATACGGTGATCATCGAGCCGACCAGCGGCAACACGGGCATTGCGCTGGCGTTTGTGGCGGCAGCAAGAGGTTATCAACTGATCCTCACGATGCCCGAAACAATGTCGCTCGAACGGCGCACGTTGCTGGCAATGCTTGGCGCCCGGCTCGTCCTGACGCCCGGCACCGAGGGCATGAAGGGCGCCATCGCCAAGGCCGAACAGTTGGCAAAAGACACACCAAACGCATGGATTCCGCAGCAGTTCGAAAATCCCGCCAACCCGGAAATCCATCGCAAAACAACAGCAGAGGAAATCTGGCAGGACACCGACGGGAAGGTGGACATCCTTGTTTCAGCCGTCGGCACTGGCGGCACTCTTACCGGGTGTTGCGAAGTGATCAAGTCGCGCAAGCCATCAGTTCAAGCTGTCGCAGTTGAGCCGAAGGATTCGCCGGTCATTTCACAATGTCTGGCGGGGCAGCCCATCAAACCGGGACCGCACAAAATTCAAGGCACAGGCGCCGGGTTCATTCCGAAAAATCTTCATTTGAAAGACGCGAATGGAAAACTGCAAATCGTCGAGTGTATCCAAGTTTCCAACGACGATTCTTTTGCGATGGCCCGCAGGTTGGCGAAGGAAGAAGGCATCCTTGCTGGAATTTCCACCGGTGCGAACGTTTGGGCCGCCATCGAAGTGGCAAAGCGACCTGAAAACAAGGGCAAGATGATTGTCACCTTCGCGTGCTCGACCGGCGAACGTTACCTGAGCACGTCACTGGCCGCGGAAGCTCGCGCATCTGTCGGCGGCTGACAAACTTTTGGGCGCAACCGTTTGCGCAACTAACCACACTGCGCCTTGTGCCTGAGCGCGTGATCCACCAGAACCAGCGCCGTCATCGCCTCAACCATCGGCACGGCGCGAGGCAGCACGCACGGGTCGTGACGACCCCGGCCTTTGAGCGTGGTGTTGTGAAGTTGTTCGTCCACCGTGTCCTGTTCGTGCATCACCGTTGCCACGGGCTTGAAAGCGACGCGGAAGAAAATGGTCTGGCCGTTGGAAATGCCGCCTTGGATGCCGCCGGAAAAATTTGTCGTGGTGTAAACCTTGCCGGCCCGGCTGCGGAACGCATCGTTGTGCTGGCGGCCCGTCAGCAGAATTCCTCCGAAACCTGAGCCGATCTCAAAGGCTTTCGATGCCGGCAGACTCAACATCGCCTTGGCCAAATCCGCTTCCAGTTTGTCGAATACGGGTTCGCCCCAGCCGGCTGGCACGCCGCGCGCCACGCCTTCAACGATGCCGCCCACGGTGTCGCCCGCGTTGCGCATTTTCTCGATCAGCCGGATCATTTTCAATGCAGCCGCTTTGTCCGGACAGCGCACGATGTTCGATTCGATGTCCTTGAAGCGCACTTTGTCGGGATCAACTTCGGCAACAATGCGCTGGACTTGTTTGACGTAGGCAATGGTTTCCACACCGTAACGCTCGCGAAGGATTTTTTTTGCGATGGCGCCGGCAGCGACTCGCCCGATGGTTTCCCGCGCGCTGGCGCGGCCACCGCCCTGCCAGTTGCGAATGCCGTATTTGGCGAAATAGGTGAAGTCCGCGTGCGAAGGGCGGAACTTGGTCTTCATTTCCACATACGCTTCGGGCCGTGCGTCTTCGTTTTTCACCCAAAGGCAGATTGGCGTGCCGAGTGTTTTGCCGTCGAACGTGCCGGAAAGAATTTGGACCGTGTCCGATTCTTTGCGAGGCGAGACGATGCGCGATTGGCCGGGCCGGCGGCGGTCGAGATCGGGCTGGATGTCGGCTTCAGTGAGCCGGAGCCGCGGCGGGCAGCCGTCCACGACGACGCCCACGCCGCCACCGTGGGATTCGCCCCAAGTCGTGATGCGGAACAGATGGCCGAAGATGTTTGCCATGCAATGATTGTGCGGGAAAAAACGGACGGGGTCAAATCTGACGTGACGGCCACGTCTCAGACAAATATACCGAAAAAAGCTGGTCTTTTGTTCAGGACTATGCGAAACACCGTACATTGCTGACTGCGATTTAGGTGCCACTATGAGTGCGTTTTCCATCACACCGAAACGAATTCTGGTCGTAGATGATGAGCCGTTTGTCTGCGATGCGGTGAAGATGATGCTGGCCTTTGACGGTCATCAGGTGGACACGGCGACCAGCGCCCAAGAGGCGCTGGCGTTGTTTGAAAAGGGCAAATACGATCTGGTCATCACGGACTACGCCATGCCAGTGATGAAGGGCGACACGCTGGCTGCCGAAATCAAGTCGCGTTCCCCCGGCCAACCTGTCGTCCTGATCACGGCATACGCCGAAATGTTGAAAGTCTCCGGGGAATCGTTCCCCGCCGTGGACTTCGTCATCAGCAAGCCTTTTCTGCTCGAAAACCTCCGCGAAGCGATCGCCAAAACCATCCCCACAGACACAGGCGAAAACGCTTCACCGGGCTGATCTCACCGAAAACAGGCAGCGGAGGGCCGACCAGTCCCGCCTTTTCGCACTTCGGCCGTCTGAAAAATTTCCGTACTCGACCCGTCTGAATTACGTATTCAGCCAAATTGTCATGGCGTGCCGGCAAAATGATATTGTTGTGTCAGCAAGATTCCTGATCGAGCCATGAATGCAGAGATGTTCTTTCGTAAAGAGTCGCGGACGTTGGACTCCGCCGACGCGGCCTTTTGGCCATTTGACACCGGCCAGAAGCAGCGCCCCAAGTTAATCGATCAAATCCTTCAATGCCTGGTTGTCGCAACGTTGGCTGTGATGAGCTATCTGTTCGTCACTCATTACTTCTTTGAATCGGTCGAAATCGTCGGAGTGAGCATGAAGCCGACGCTTCAGCCGTCAGAACGTTTCCTGCTCACGCGCTGGACCTATCTGTTCAACAATCCACAGCCCGGCGATATCGTGGTCATTCAGGATCCGACTGACAACACCTTTGCCATCAAACGCATCATCGCTGCTTGTGGCGACTCAGTTTGTCTGAAGGATGGGAGCGTTTTCATCAACGGTCACAAACTCCAAGAACCCTATCTCACGCCTGGAACGCCGACCTTCCCTTACGAGAACGCAAAAGAAGAACACATTGTCTGCGGAAACAATCGGTATTTTGTCATGGGCGACAACCGGATGAACAGCCTGGACAGCCGCGCGTACGGCGCGATCAAGCGCCAGAATATTCTTGGGTTGGTCATGCCCGAGGCGCTGTTCAATGACCCGACTCAAACTCTTTTCTGCTCCGTGATGATGTTCGCGCACGCCCGAGGTGTAAAAAAACATTGCTTTCGGGTTTTCATCGCGCTAAACTTGAATCATCAATCAGCCGGCAACTTGCAGTTTTGATGCGTTGAACCATATTCGCCGGCTAAAGCAGCGACCAGAAGAGCCGGGAAGCAACCATCAGCGATGAGGATATTGCTTCAGCAAAAAGAGACGGGCCTCTACTTCAAAGAGGTTGGCGGATGGGCGCACAACCCCGCAGACGCCATGGATTTCGTCAATTCCACGAAAGCCATTGATTTCTGCGCCACTCACAAAATCACGGGTGTTCAACTGGTCCTCAAATTCGAGGAACAACTTTACGAAATCGTGATGCCCATGGTGACGGGCCGGCATTTTCGTGCCGAGCGTTATAGTCCGTCTCCCTGACCACGAGCAACCGGGCCCGGATATCATCCCACTGCGACCGTCTTGGCCGCAGAATGGAGGTCGTTCTCTCGTCGAAAACCTGTTCATCCTCTGAATGCCAACGCCGTTGGTCCATTGGCGGTTGTTGACTCTTCTCAAATCACCATCGGCGCGTGCTGACTTGCTCAAATTTCTCCTAGCGGTATGCTGTCAAGCATGACTGGAAAAACGTTTGACGCCGCCAATCACGTCCGAATTGCTGAATTGGGCCGGCGCGTGTTGGCGGGCGAAGCAATTCAACGCGCCGACGCACAGTGGTTGTTTGAACTCGACGACACGGCGGACATCTACGACTTGATGTCTTGGGCTAACCACGTTCGGGAACATTTCAAAGGAAACAAAATTCATCTTTGCTCCATCGTGAACATCAAGGCCGGTGGTTGTCCTGAAAATTGCAGCTTCTGCGCGCAATCCGCCCGCTACCAGACCGACTCGCCGCGTTATGATTTGGTGGACACGAATGCAATTCTCGCTGCCGCCGACGAAGCAAAAGCAAACGGCGTCGTGGGTCTCGGTCTCGTTGCGGCGTGGCGTGGATTGCGGGAAGGCCCGGTGCTCGATGCGCTATGCGAACAGTTCGAAGCGCTTAAGATGAGCAGCAAAACGCGCCCCGACGCTTCGCTGGGAATCATCGAGAGCCAGAACGTCGCGGACCGGCTCAAGAAAGCGGGCGTCGAATGTTACAACCACAATCTCGAAACTTCGCGCCGTTTTTTTTCGAACGTTTGCACTACGCACACATATGAAGAGCGGACACAAACCGTTCAATTTCTGAAAAACGCCGGCATCAAAATTTGTTCCGGCGGCATCATTGGGATGGGCGAAACGCGCGGAGACCGATGCGACCTCGCTTTTTCCCTGCGCGAAATTGGCGCGAACATCGTGCCGATCAACATTCTCAATCCCATCAAAGGTACGCCGTTCGAGAACTTGCCGCTCCTGCCTCCGCTGGAAGTTCTGAAGACTATCGCCTGCTTCCGATTCATTTTGCCGCGCCAGGAAATCATGATTGCCGGTGGGCGCGTTGTGAATCTGCGCGACATCCAGCCGATGATTTTCATGGCCGGCGCGAGTGCGCTGATGGTTGGCAATTATCTTACCACACTCAATCAGCCGGTCGAAAAGGACTTGCAAATGCTCAAAGACCTTGGCCTCGACCCGAGTTGGGACAAGCACGGTTTCAGCGATCAGGAAGAAAAGAACTGCGGTTGCGGAAATGAAAGTTGTGAAACGGCCGCGGTGACAGCCTGACCTCGCGCCAAGTCGCAGAGTCGCAAGACAAAAATACTTTGCGCCTTCGCGACTTTGCGTGAAATTTCCTGCGTGGAAAAACTTGGTAAAAATCACGGCGGCTACCACGGCGAGACGATTGACATCCGTGCCGTGCTCCGTGATGTCGAAACCGCCGCGCAGCAACACGGCTGGGCAATCGAGCCATTCGGCCACCAAGGCGAATTCAACCTGCTCGCCCTTCATCGACCCTCGTCACTCGACTCTCGACCTTCATCACGCATTTACCTTTCGACCGGCATTCACGGCGACGAACCCGCCGGACCGCTTGCGACACTCGGTCTGCTTCAAGAAAACAAGTGGCCATCAAACGCAGAGTTGTGGCTGTGTCCGTGTTTGAATCCCGTTGGCTTCACGTTGAATCGGCGCGAGAACGCCGATGGCAAGGATTTGAACCGCGATTATCGCCATTTGGAAACAGCCGAAGTCCGGGCGCACAGCGCGTGGCTGGAACGCCAGCCGCAGTTCAATCTCGGCCTGTGCCTGCACGAAGACTGGGAGTCGCACGGCTTTTACGTTTACGAGTTGAACCCGGACAATCGCCCATCGCTGGCCGAAGCCATCATCGCGGAAGTCGCAAAAGTTTGTCCGATTGATCTCTCGGAAATAATTGAAGAGCGCCCAGCGAAAAATGGAATCATTGCGCCGAACCTCGACCCGCTCACGAGACCGCAATGGGCCGAGGCGTTTTACCTCATAGTGAACAAAACGCGAGTCTCCTACACCCTCGAAGCGCCATCGGATTTCCCGTTGCCGGCAAGAATCGCAGCATTGACCACCGGAGTGAACGCGGTCCTCGAAAAGTTTGCGGTGGCTTAAGGTGGATTTGAACCCACCTGCACTTCCCGCTGCTTCATCCAGGTCTTGCCCATGGCCACCAGCGTATCGCGCTTCAGAACTTTCTCGGCAAGAGGAAAGGCGATGCGCTCCTCGTGGTCGAAATGTTTGCGCGACGCCAGCACCGCCACCGACAACAACCGCCGCGCTTCGGGCAGCCGCCGCGCCGCCTTCACCTTCATTAGGCTGGCGTCTATTTCCCGATGCTCGTGTTCAAAAGTGTCGGCTTGGCCAATCTGTTCCAGACAATGATCCAGCGACGCAAAAACCAACTCTTCCTCGGTCTTGCCGTGCGCGCCCAGCAGGCTTTCCATCAATTCCGCCAACGACTTCACCTCGCCCAGCGTTTTGAGTTTGGGCAGCACGCGTTCGATGTGATCGAAAATGTTATGGAACACGACATGTTCCGCCAAAAGCGCTTCGGTAATCTTCATGGTCTAAACTACCAGAACTATATCCGCTCTGCCGGAAACCGCACTTGCAAAATTTCGCCGACCGATTCTTTGCTTTCGTTTCCATCGCGTTAAAAATCTGTTCCCTTTCTTTCGCCTCGGCCCCACAATCCGTTCCCGATGAATCGGGCTGTGTTTCTCGACCGCGACGGGGTGTTGATTGAAGAAAGAAATCATCTGCACCGCGTCGAGGACGTGGTGTTCATTCCCGGCGCGGCTTCTGCGCTGAAGCGGCTCTACGACACGGGATTCAAACTTTTCATCGTGTCAAACCAATCCGGCGTCGGACGCGGCTATTTCACGCTGGCCGATGTCGAGCGGGTCAACGCCCATGTCTCCGCTGAATTTGAACGCCACGGCGCGCGGTTTGATAAAATCTACATCGCGCCGGAAGCGCCCGAACAGTCGAGTCGCGGGCGCAAACCGTTGCCGCAGTTTTTATTCGATGCGCGCGATGAATTCGGCCTGGACCTGGCGCAGAGCTACATGATCGGCGACAAGTTGATTGACCTGGAATGCGGCTGGAATGCGGGCGTCAAACGCAGTATTCTCGTGCGCACGGGCCACGGTGTGCAGGAAGAACGAAAAGCGGCGGACGCGCTGGCCCGCGCCGTGGTAGTGGGTGATTTACCGGCAGCGGCGGAATGGATTATGCGGGACAGCGCGAGTTGATCGGTTTTTTGGGGACTTCGGTTTTCGAATTTCGGATTTAAAAATTTATGTGCGGCATAGTTGGATACGTCGGAAAAAAAGTGGCCACGCCAATCCTGCTTGAAGGACTGCGGCGGCTGGAATATCGCGGCTACGATTCCGCGGGCATCTGCACGTTGGACGGCAATGGACTGCACCTGCGCAAATGCGCGGGCCGCGTCGAGGCGCTGGCGCAATCGTTGCGGGCCGGGCCGTTGCCCGGCTCGCTCGGCATCAGCCACACGCGCTGGGCCACGCACGGACTGCCCACCGACGCAAACGCGCATCCGCATCTCGACCAGTCAGGCCGGCTGATCATCGTCCACAACGGCATCATCGAAAACTACGCGGAGCTACGCGAAAAGCTCGTTGAACTCGGACACCGCTTTCATACGCAGACCGACACCGAAGTGCTGGCGCATCTCATCGGCTATCATCTCGACCGCCTGACGACGCGCGGGCTTCGGCCAACACCGGAATTGTTGACGCGCGCGGTGCATGAGGCCACGCAAGAGGCCGAGGGCACTTACGCCATCGCCGTGTTGCACGCCGAATTGCCCGGTCAACTCGTCGGTGCGCGGCTCGGTGCGCCGCTGATCGTGGGCGTGGGCAAGGGCGAAAACTTTCTGGCCAGCGACGTTTCGCCCATCGTCACCGACACGCGCAAAGTGATTTATCTGCAGGACGGCGATATCGCGCTGCTGACGAGCGACCGCGTTCGACTGTTTGCCAAGGGCAAGCCGATCAAACGCGCCGTCAGCAAAGTGGAATGGTCCGCCGAAGAGGCGGAGATGGGCGGTTTCCCGCACTACATGCTCAAGGAAATCCACGAGCAACCGGCGCGCGTGGCGGATGAATTGAAACGCGCGCTCCGGCCCGAAACGGGCACGGCGGAATTCGACGGCTCGGCATTGAGCGGGAAGGAACTCGCAAAAATTCGTCGTCTCGTGCTCGTTGCCTGCGGCACAAGCTGGCACGCGGCACTGGCGGGCGAATATCTGATTGAAAACCTCGCCGGTGTGCCGGTCGAAGTGGAATGCGCCAGCGAAATGCGCTACCGCAATCGTCCGTTGGACAAGGACACACTGGTGGTGTCCATCTCGCAGTCCGGCGAAACGGCGGACACGCTGGCGGCGGTTCGCGCCGCGCAGAAGCAGGGCGCGCGCACACTGGCCATCGTCAACGTCGTCGGCTCGACCATTGCCCGCGAGTCCGATGCCGACCTTTACATGCGCGCCGGGCCGGAGATCGGCGTCGCCTCCACCAAGGCGTTCGAAATGCAAGTGCTGTTGCTCACGCTGCTCGGGCTGGCGATGGGCCGGACGCGCGGATGCATTTCACTGGCCGAAGGTAAAAAACTCGTGCGCGAACTCAGAACCATTCCGGCAAAGCTCGCAGAAAATCATCGCGTCCGACGCGCGCATTTTGGCCATCGCCAAGAAATATTACCGGATGACGGATTTCCTTTACCTGGGCCGCCAATACAATTTCCCTGTCGCACTCGAAGGCGCGCTCAAGTTGAAGGAGATTTCCTACATCCACGCCGAAGGCTATCCGTCCGCCGAGATGAAGCACGGCCCGATTGCGCTCGATTTCGCCGGATTTCCCCAGCGTGTTCGTCGTGCCGCGCGACGCCATGTACGACAAGAACATGAGCAACATCGAGGAAATCAAAGCCCGCAAAGGCCCGATCATCGCCGTCGCCACCGAAGGCGACACGGACATCGCGCAAGAAAGCCGACGATGTGATTTACATCCCGCCCACGCTGGAATGCCTGCAACCGTTGCTGACAGTCGTGCCGCTGCAACTGCTGGCCTATCACATCGCCGTGCTGCGCGGCTGCGACGTGGACAAACCGCGCAATCTCGCCAAGAGCGTGACGGTGGAGTGAAAAAGAAACTTTCCAGTTGTTCTAACGACGAGGGAACAATCGTCCGCTCTTTCCGTATCGAAGATTACGACGCAGTCATCGCCTTGTGGCGGCGCACCGAAGGTGTGGGGCTGAACGAATCCGACACGCGCCGCGCCATCACCGCGTATCTGCGACGCAACCCGCGCCTCAGTTTCGTTGCGGAGAAGGACTGCCGAATCATTGGTGCCGTGTTGTGCGGTCACGACGGTCGGCGCGGTTACCTGCATCATCTGGCCGTGGCCAGGCGGTATCGTCATCGCGGCATAGGCCGGCAACTGGTATGCGCTTGTCTGGCGAAACTCCGCAAGGCTGGCATTCAAAAATGCAACATCTTCCTCTTCGCCAATAATGCGGCAGGCATGAGGTTTTGGACGCACACCGGTTGGACCTGCGGACGGAATTACGGCTGATGCAAATCCGTCTGGATGATGGTCGTGGTGCGAGACGGGATTGCCCGTGCTGAATAATCCTGGCGACATGGACAAACCGAGAAATCTCGCCAAGAGCGTGATGGTGGAGTGAAGATGAGCAAACGCTGAGGCTAACCGCGAAACACGCCAAATACGCGAAAGAATTCCTTCACTTCGCATTCGCCAGTTCGTCGAGCGCCTTGCTGATTTCGTCAGCGCCAGCCGTACCCGCGACGTAATGACCGACCACGCTGCGGAAACTGTGGGCTTTCACCGGCGGCATTTTGCGGAGCAGGCCTTGGATAAGCGTACGACCAATCGCCACGAACGTGTTCCCATTATAAAAGCAGAAAGGAGCGGCTTGCGGCACCGGCGGCAGAGATCAAGCGTTTCCCGTAACGTCAGTTCACGCTTGCGCGATGATTCCCAGAGTTTTTCCGCGGGCTTGTAACCGTCAGAAGTTGGCTTGTGCAAGGCGCTCTTTTCTTTGCACAGCCCGGCGTTGATGGCCACCACCGTCTCCCACGGCCAATCCTTCAGCCAACGCCTCTTCATTTGGACTTGGCTGGGGTGCGCCGGCGAAGGCTGGATTTGATCTTCTGGAGAGTTGCGACACCCTCGCTTTTCAAATAACCGCGCCCGGTCTTGGCGAAGAGCGGTTCCGCCACAAAACGGTCCTGAATCCGCAACGCTTCTTTCATCGCGTCACGAAGATTCTTTCGAACCTGGCTTGCCGTTGCCATACGCAGAAAACTAATTCCAAAGCCCCGGCGGGTCAACACCACGGCGCAACGACTTTCACAATTTTCGGTATCGTGTGAATCCGTGTCCATCCGGGGTTCAATTCATCCGAACGTGCTTCCGTTCCAACCCCAGTTTGCAGCGGCGACGTCGGTAAAGTTCAGGTAAACCCGATCCGGCGGCACGCCGAGAGATTCTTTCAACAAGCTGCCAACCTTCTGTGAGATCTGACGGTTCACCTCATCGTTCAAGCCGCCGATGCTGCGGATGTCCACAAACGCGGTGTCACCCGGTTTGCCAGACATGAGGATGGCCGCCGGGCTGACGACGACCATGACGTATTGTTCGGGTTTGCCGATCGTCCCAGCCACAAATTTGGAGAGGGACGCAAGCAACGCGTTTTTTCTTTTCATCGGAGAGCGCGACGGTGGTTTCGAGTTTTAACAATGGCATAATGGTTTTCGGTTCAGGTTCGGTGCTGTAATTCGGTTTTCAGTCTAACTCCAGCCGGCAGTTTTTCCAATCCGCAGTTGCGCCTCGACGCGCTTTCCCGACAAGTCGCTGGCGCTCATCGTCAAGAGCGAGACGGTGGAGTGACTTTCTCAAACTGCATTCACCATTTTTCCCAATGCACGTAATCCGAATTGAATCTTGTGCGTGGTTCTTTTTCTTCACCCGGATAGCCAATCGAAATGCATGACACCGGAATCACCGACACGGGCAGCGATAGAATTTCTTTGAGTTTTCGAATCCGGTCTTCCCGCGGATGAACGCCCAGCCAGCAAGCACCCAAACCAAGGGTGTGTGCGCAAAGCAGGAGATTCTCAATGGCTGCCGAACAATCCTGCAACAGATAACTGAGCTGACGGTCGTGCGCCGCGTCAATATCGCCGCAAACGGCGATTCCCAGCGACGCTGTTGCGAGCATTCCGCCATTGGGCAGGGCCGCAGCGATCCGCGAAAGTGTTTCTCTTTTTCGGATGACGACAAAACGCCACGGGTCTTTGGCCACGGCGGACGGCGCCGCCATCGCTGCTTGCAGGAGTTTTGTGACCATTGCCTCGTTGACTTCGCCGGGCCGGTAAACCCGGATGCTCCGCCGGCCGAGGATGAATTGAAATTTGTCGTCTGCTGTCAGGTTCATGAAATTTTTATCGGTGGTCTATGACAGTCGCCAAATAAACCCCTACTCACAGAGCGCCGCTACAATTTCATGGGAATCGGGTTACTCGATCTTGAAAGCGTCGCGCGTCGCGCCATTGTCGAACACGAAATCTTTTGCCGCAGCCTTCAAATCAGTGTTCTTGACCGTGATTGCGGCGTTGTTCGTGCCTTGAACTTTGAACAGTGCTTCGACACCCGGCGCGTAGGCGAGCTTATTGATGAAAACGTCGCGGCTGCCAGTCAAAGTCGCCACCGGGCCTTTGGCGTTGAGGATTTGAACATTGTCAAAGGTGATGTTCTGCGCGTCCGAACAGGCGATGCCGCGCTCGGCGGTGATTGAGACATTCCGCAGGTGGATGCCGCGAATCGGCATTTCCGGCAATCCCTGCAGCAGCCACGGCCTGACGCGCGCCGCGGCAGACAACATCCTGCATATAGATGTCGCGAAACTGTGGTGTCTTTTCCCGGACGCGACGGGCTTTTGATTCGCCTTGGCCCGGATCGCCGTCGGCTATCCGTCGGCGCCTGTCCGCCGTAATACATATTGAAGCCGATCGCGTCGGTCGGCGATGTCCGTCATCTGGATGTTGCTGATGGAGATTTTCTCCACCACGCCGCCGCGTCCGCGCGTGCTCTTGAAGCGCAAACCGACGTCCGTGCCCATGAAACAGGCAATTGTTGACGCGAACATTGCGCACGCCGCGCGGACATCTCGCTGCCGATGGTGAACCCGCCGTGGCCGTGATAGACGATGCAGTTTTCGATCAACACATTCTCGGTCGGCACGCCGATGCGCGGCCGGCTCTCGTTCATGCCGGACTTCAGGCAAATCGCCGTCGTCTCCCACATCAAAGCGCGAGCCGCGTCACGACGACATTGCGGCAATGATTCCAAGTCCAGGCCGTCGCCGTTCTGGGCATACCACGGATTGCGCACGGTCGACGTTGCGGATCGTCAGGTCCTGGCAAAGTGTCGGATTCAGATTCCATCATCGGGGAATTCTGAAACGTGACGCCTTCCAACAGCACTTTGCGGCAATCAAAGAACTTGAGCATGACGGGCCGCCGGATCCCTTGCGGGCCTCGGTCGAGAAGGACACCAAATGTCACTTTCCTTGGTGGCGACAACGCCACCGGAGGCCAGCAGTTTTTTCCATTGGCCGGCGGTCATTTTGGATTGTTTCACGGGTCGCCAGGCCTGGCCCGAACCGTCCAATGCCACGTCCGGTAATGGCAATGTCTTCCAGATTCTCGCCCTACAACGGGCGAAGTGGCGACGTGCCTTTTTCACCGTTCATGTCAGATCGCGGCCCGGATATGCGTTCATATCCGGGCGTGAATTGGATCAGCGCGCCATCTTCCAGGTGCAATTCGATTTTACTCTTCAAGCCAATCGGGCCGGTCAGCCAGATGCCCGGCGGGAAAATCAGTTGGCCGCCGCCTTTTTCTTCCAGCGCGGCAATGGCCCGGATAATCGCGTCGGTGTTGAGCGTTTTTCCGTCGGGCACCGCGCCGAATTGGGTCACGTTGACTGTTCGGCGTGGAATCTTTGGTTCCAAAACTTTCGGCGGCTGGAATTGGAACGTGGCGTCTTTGGCCGGTTGCGCGTGCAGGCTGGCGACGGTCATGAGTGGCAAAACGATTGCGAGCAAAGTTGCAGAAGTTTTCATAAGCGGGGGCTAGAATAACGTTCCGGCGTCACACCGGACAAGCTATTTGGAAAGGAACCGGTGGAATTTCGCGCAACGAGAACGGGTCGCACAACGGGGGGATTTGCACTTCGCAGGCTGAACACACATTCTTGCCTCAGGAAAATGCAAAAATCTGTGTTTCTTCCGTGTTCAATCTGTGGCTTAATGAATGCCCGTGAAAATCGTCGGCATCATTCCGGCCCGCTACGCCTCCACACGGTTTCCCGGCAAACCGCTCGCGCCCATCGCAGGCAAACCGCTGATTCAACACGTCGTCGAGCAATGCAAGAAGGCAAAGTCGTTGAGTGAAGTCATCGTGGCCACGGACGACGCGCGCATCGCCGAAGTCGCGAAAAAATTCTGCCGGGTGGAAATGACCCGCGCCGATCATCCCAGCGGCAGCGACCGCATCGCCGAAGTCGCCGCGCGCTGCAAATGCGGCGCCGTCGTAAACATTCAAGGTGACGAACCGTTGATTGACCCAAAGGTGGTTGATGCCGTCGCCGGCGCGCTGGCACAAAATAAAATATCCACCGCCGCCACGCGCATCAAAAATCCGGCTGAATACGACAATCCGAACGTCGTGAAAGTCGTTGTCAACGCCGCCGGTCACGCCCTATATTTCTCCCGGCGTACGATTCCGTATCTGCGCGATGCCGCCAGCCCCGAAGACATTCGGGGACAGCTGGCGGCGTTTGTTTTTCTGAAGCACTTGGGCATTTACGGTTACCAGCGGGAAACACTGTTGCGGCTGGTGAAATTTCCGGTGTCACCGCTTGAAGGCGCGGAGAAGCTGGAGCAGTTGCGCGCGCTGGAAAACGGCGTTCAAATCGCGGTCGTGACCGTGGATTACGACAGCGTGGGCGTGGATGTGCCGGAAGATGTGGCGCGAGTCGAAAAGATTTTAACCACGGATGGACACAGATGAACACAGATTTTTTTGACAAAAATCTTAGGTAACAATGAAACTACATGAAACAGAAATTCAGCTTTACCTTGGGAACATCATCTTGTTAGCTCGTGCAGATGCCTTTCTCTCCGCTCGCGAAAGCGCAGCGTTGGAACAAATCCGTCAAGAAATCGGTGCCAAAAAAGGTGAAATGACCAAAGCTCAAAGGCTTGCCGAATCAAGTTCTTACCAACTTGCCAAGGTGGGATCTTTTTCTGCACAAATTCAAAACCTAGAAGACATGCTCTTCGTTTGCCTTACCGATGGCGAATTGGCTAAACCTGAAACAGAACTGATTTCTACTTTTTGCAAACTCATAGGCATAACAGAAGAACAACAGGCTCTAGTTTTGGCCGAAACTCAACGACGTATTAGTCAAGATTCCAGCACAATCATATGTCCGATTTGCGGCCAACAAGTTGCAGCCCAGGCCAAGTTCTGTGGCAATTGTGGTGCATCTTTACAGAAAGAAGATTCGGTTCAATTAAATTTCAAATTGCCAGATTCCGGCTTTGCCATTGAATTTTCAGATTCTTCAGCGAGTGATTTTCCTGCTGCTTTGGAAAAGGCTAAGTCGTCGTTTTCTTATCAGACGTGTCTAAAAAGCGGAAAAAATTGGCATCTCGCGATTTTTAATGGTGATGAATTTCAAAAAGCAGTTGCACTGTCGGACTTGTTGAGAGGACAAAAGAACAAAAAAATTTACATCGACGGACAAGAAGAAGATTGGAATGCAGTCTTCGGTTTCTCGTGGTGTGCCTCGCAACGCGAACTCGCTTACAAGCCTGCCGAATACTGTTTTGGAAAAGACGAGAAAAGATTAAACCTTTGGGGTTGCAGGCAAGTTCGGATGGATTGGGCGTCGTGGGCTGGCTGGTTTGCTTACGGCAGCTTTAAGCCAAAAGGATTTTTGAAAAAAACTTTTGTGTGGAGATTCAATAAGGAAAAAATTCTTCATGAAATCAACACGAACATTCAAGCTTTTAGATTTTGCCCTCATTTGAATGTAAAATTGATTGAAGCCGTCCTCGAATCACTTCCAGATGAAGTTGAAGTTTCGGAAAAGCCCGGACCTTGGAAATTCAAACGTGCTTATGAAGAAGTTCCAGGTGCAGTCAAAGTAGTCGAAAAAAGAAATTATGGTGATGGTATTTCTATGTCAGATGAATTTTTTGCCATTGGTGTTGAACCTGCGGATTTGAACGTTGCCCGCCAAATCCTTCAAGTCGCTTTCAGCAAGTGCGGAATTTCGGAAATTAGTGCAAATGAATTAACAAATTGATAGTGTGTTTAATCTGTGTTCATCCGTGTCCATCCGTGGTTAAAAACTTTTTGAAATGAAATACATTTTTGTCACAGGCGGTGTGGTGAGTTCGCTGGGCAAGGGCCTGACGGCGGCGTCGCTGGGCACGCTGCTTGAAAACCGCGGCCTCAAGGTCGCGCTGCAAAAGTTCGATCCCTACCTCAACGTGGATCCTGGCACGATGAATCCCTATCAGCACGGCGAGGTTTATGTGCTGGACGACGGCGCGGAAACCGACCTCGATCTCGGCCATTACGAGCGGTTCACCAATTGCAAGCTCACGCGCCTGAACAATCTTACCAGTGGTCAGGTTTACCAAACCGTGCTCAACAACGAGCGCGAGGGAAAATACCTCGGCAAGACCGTCCAAGTCATTCCGCACGTCACCGACGAAATCCAGAACCGCATCCGTGTGCTGGCAGAAAAGTCCAATGCCGACGTCATCATCACCGAAATCGGCGGCACGACCGGCGACATCGAGGGTTTGCCATTCCTGGAAGCCATCCGCGAATTCGCGCTCGATCAAGGGCCGCACAACGCCATTTTTGTCCACGTCACTTTTGTGCCGTTCATCAAGGCAGCGGGAGAACTCAAGACCAAGCCCACGCAGCAGTCGGTCGCCAAGCTGCGCGAAATCGGCATTGCGCCCCAGCTCATTGTTTGTCGCTGCGAAAAGCCGCTCGACAAGGAATTGCGCCAGAAAATTTCGCTGTTCTGCAACGTACCGGTCGAGGCGGTGATTGAAGAACAGGACGTGGAACATTCGATTTACGAAGTGCCGCTCATGTTGCAACGCGAGCGTGCGGACGATCTGGTTTGCCGTCTGCTCCAACTTGACGGTCCGCCACCTAAAATGGCGCATTGGCAGGAAATCATCCGCACGCTCATCGCGCCGCAGCATCGCGTCCGCATCGGCGTCGTCGGCAAATACATCGGCCTGCAGGATGCCTACAAATCCGTCTATGAAGCGATCAGCCACGGCGGCATCGGCAACGATTGCGGCGTGGAAATTGTGCGCGTGGACGCCGAGGAAATTGAAAAAGAAGGCGCGGTGAAAATCCTGAAAGGCCTGGGCGGCATTCTTGTGCCCGGCGGATTTGGCGAACGCGGTATCGAAGGAAAAATCAAGGCTGTGCAGTTCGCGCGCGAAAACAAAATCCCCTATCTCGGTCTCTGCCTCGGCATGCAGATCGCCACCATCGAATTTGCCCGAAACGTTTTGAAGCTGGAGAAAGCGCACTCCACGGAATTCAATCCCGATACGCCGCATCCGGTGATCGCTTTGCTCGATGCGCAGCGCAAAGTGACCAAGAAAGGCGGCACGATGCGATTGGGCGCGATGCCGTGCCAGTTGGCCATCAAGACGAAGGCGGCGGAACTTTACGGCTCATTCGTCATCAACGAACGCCATCGCCATCGGTACGAATTCAACAACGCCTATCGCGAAAAATTTGAGAAAGCGGGTTTCATTTTCAGCGGCCTCTCGCCCGACGGCAAGCTCGTGGAATTGATCGAGCTGAAGGACCATCCGTTCTTCATGGCCAGCCAGTTCCATCCGGAATTCCTGAGCAAACCGCACCAGCCGCATCCGCTCTTCAAAGGCTTCATCGCCGCCGCACACGGGCAGTTGCATCGCAAGACGCTGTGAAAATTATGAAGACGGAATATGTGCCACCGACTGAAATGGGAAGGCAACGCCACGCTTGGTTCAAGGAACACGTCAAGTCTGGCATGACGTTTGACGAAACCGTCCGGCTGAATGACGAAGCTCTTCGGCTGTTTCCACCGAGCGAAGAAGAGCGCCGATTAAAAACGGAAAGCTTGGAAACGATGCCGGAATTTGTGCTTTGATTGCCGAAGTTTTTTTGCGGCGCTAGCTTGGCATCTCTTCCCCGGTTGGAGTTTGTGGCTGCGCTTGGGTAGGTACAATCGGAGTCTCTGTTTCGGTCTGCGCATTTTCTCCAGTCGCGCGGCGATGACGATGCTTTCTCTTTTTCGCAGGCGCGTTCAAGTTTCCAGCGGCAGCAACAGCTTCCGAATTGAGAACCTGCACAACGGCATGAAACACTTTTTTGAGCTCCAGGCGAGCGGGAGCTTTGCGATTTAGTTCCTGACGAATCTTCATTAAGACTTCCTCGCCAACCAAGGTGTTAACAATCGTTTTCGGGCTTAACAATTTCTGCTGCTCGTAGTAGTTCTCAAGCGAGCCATCTTGAACATTGCTTTTGGCCAGCACGGATAATGTGTCCCATGCCAAATCCTCGTCAGTCGCAAGCGTCTCTAAAAAATCCAGCCTGAATACAAGGTCAGGATGGCTGCCGTTGTTATCAAATGTCAGATGATACAACTGCCATTCGACGCCGTTGGTCAGTAACACCCAGTTAACGGCAGAGCGTTGGGCGTAGTTCTCCGCCTGCTCAATGTGTTTCTCGTTGAGAGTCTTGACGTGTGCGGCCTTGGCCTCAACGAGGAATTCAGGTTTAGGTTTACCGTCATCGGCCTTGCCGCCAAGAACTATGGCGAAATCACAGTAACGGTCTTTGATTGGTATCTCTGTCGTGATTTCACCAGCCAGCGGGTCGTAGCCAAGAACCTCGTCAAAGAACTTGATGAGAAACATCACGGTGTTGGATTCGTCGGCATTACGATCCCGCGCAGCCCTGAAGACATCGGCAAATTTTTTCAGTTTCGATAGGGTTTGCTTGTCGATAGGCATGGGTTGAGATTATTTCCAGCATGGTGAACGTCAAGCGACAAATTCACTGAAGAAAGTGGCGAAATCTTTTGAAGTTTGCCAAACTGTGGGCAGTGAATTATTGCAAAACCATCGAGTTTCTCTACGACCTCCGCTGGTTCGGCGCGAAGTTCGGTTTGGAGAACACGTTCAAGCTTGCCGCGCTCGCCGGTAATCCGCAAAACCAACTCCGCTTCATTCACGCTGCCGGCACTAATGGCAAAGGCTCGACGTGTGCCATTCTGGAAAGCATCTATCGCGCAGCGGGGTTGCGCGTGGGGCTTTACACCTCGCCGCACCTGGTTTCGTTCCGTGAACGGATTCAGGTCAACCGCCAGCTTATTTCGGAAAGTGAAGTTATCCGGCTCGTTGCGGAGATGCGCGAGTTTTTGAAAGATTTTCCGCCAGACCATCACCCGACTTTTTTTGAAGCAATCACCGTCATGGCACTGCGCTATTTCGCCGAGCAAAAGTGCGGTCTGGTGATCTGGGAAACCGGGCTTGGCGGGCGACTCGATTCGACGAACATCGTCACGCCGCTGGCCAGCGTCATCACCAACATCCAATATGACCACCAGAAATGGCTGGGCGAAACGCTCGCGAGCATCGCGACGGAAAAGGCGGGAATCATCAAACCCGGCATTCCGGTTGTCACAGCCGTGGACGCGCCGGAAGCACTGGCAGTCATTCAGGAAACGGCGCTGCGGCAGCATAGTCCTTTGACGCTGGTCACGCCAGTGCACACGCAGCATCCGCCGCTGGACGCGCTTCAGATTCCACTGCTCGGCTGGCATCAGCGCATGAATGCCGCCGTCGCGCTGGCTGCTGTGCACGCTTTGCAGGCGCAGTTGCCCGTCAGCGACGCGGCAGTCCGCCAAGGTTTGCTGAAAGTTCAATGGCCGGGCCGGCTGCAATTGGTGGAGCGCTCCGCTGGTCAGAAAATCCTCCTCGACGGCGCGCACAACTCCAGTGGCGTCACGTCGCTGCGCGCCGCCATTGAGGAACATTTCCCGAACACCAAACCGACGTTCGTTCTCGGAATTTTGGAAGACAAGGACTGGGATTTGATGTGTGAAATTCTCGCACCGCTGGCCTCGCGCATTTTCTGTTCGCCCGTCCGCAGCGAACGCAGCGCAAAACCTGACCAACTCCGCGAAGCGTGTCGCCTTACCAACCCTGACGCCGATGTCGTGGCGTGCGCATCGCTGGAGGAAGCGCTCAACCTGACTGCAAACGATCCCTTCGTGGTGATTGCCGGTTCGCTCTATCTCATCGGTGAAACGATGGAACTGATGCACCTTGCCCCCGCGCCGTCCAACGACGAAAAGGGGTTGAACGAGTGGGTCGGCACGAAACATGACGCCGTCCTGGCGTACGTGCGATGAAGCGATTTGCGGAAATTCGTGCCGTCACGTTCGACGTGGGCGGAACGCTGATTGAGGCATGGCCATCGGTCGGACACGTCTATGCCGAAGTCGCTGCGAGCCACGGAATCAAAAATCTCTCGCCAGAGGAAATGAGCCGGCGATTCGTCACCGCGTTCCGGGCGTGCAAACCATCTCCGAACGGTGCGGCGGAATGGGCCGCGGTGGTGGATGACGTCTTTGCGGGATTGACTGCCGAACCGCCGAGCCGGACGTTTTTCCCAAAGCTGTACGAACGTTTTGCCCAAGCTGATGCGTGGCGGATTTACGATGATGTTGTGCCAACGTTGAAAGCATTGGCTGCGCGCGGCATTCGGCTGGGTGTGATTTCAAATTGGGACGAACGGCTGCGTCCGCTGTTGGACGGGCTTAAACTGGCAGGGCGCTTTGAAACAATCGTCGTGTCGTGCGAGGTGGGCGACGGCAAACCATCGCCCGCGATTTTCCAGACGGCCGTCAAGCAGCTCGCGCTCCCGGCGAACGCCATTTTGCACGTGGGCGACAATGCCGAAGAGGATTTTGCCGGTGCGCAAGCCGCGGGTTTTCAGGCGTTGCTGCTGAGTCGGAAAACTGAGCCGGTCGCAGATTCTCGCATCAGACGGCTGACGGAGTTGCCTTCATTTTTGGCGCGAGGCAGGAGTTCAAGCGGGAGTTGAGAATTCCACAAAGCAGAACCAGTTGATGTCACTGCGTCCCAAATCCACACGCCTTATACTTTCAAAGTGTGTTTGACGCGATAACGTTAAGGTTGCTAGATTGTGCGCATCATAGTTCCTTAGTACAACGGGCTTCATGAATTTTTTGGAACGAATCTGGCATTCTTCGCTTGGGAAGAAGTATATCATGGCCATCAGCGGCTATGTGCTGGTGGCCTTCGTCTTCACGCACATGATGGGGAACTTCCAGTTTTTTTTCGGTCCCTACTGGCTTAACACTTACGGTCAGTTCCTGCACGAACGCCATGAGGTCATTTGGCCCGCGCGCATCATCCTGATGACGATGGTCATGCTGCACATCTGGTCGGCTTCGAAACTGAGGGCCGAGAACAAGGTCGCCCGGCCCGTTGGCTACGCGAACGACCCGGCCCCGTTTGCCGCGACTTATGCCTCGCGCACGATCCTGATGAGCGGGATCATCATCGCGGTCTTTGTCATCTTCCATCTACTTCATTACACACTTTGCGTGCGAGCGGTTAACCTCACGGGCCGGGACTTCGGCACTCTGCAAGACGCCCAAGGCCGACCGGATATCTACCTTATGCTGCTCCTTGGTTTCAGCCAGTGGCCAATTTCCATCTTTTACATCATTGCCATGGGACTGCTTTGCCTGCATCTGAGCCACGGCATGCGCGCCATGTTTCAATCCGTGGGCTGGAAATGGACGTTCGGAGGCAGCACGGGTCTCCCGAACAAGATCGCCAAGTGGGGCGCTTTGTTGATTTTCATTCTCTACTCGTCAATCCCGGTCGCCGTGCTGTGTGGTTACGGCAAAGCTTACAAGGAACAGGCGCTCCAGCAACTCGCCGCGCGCGCGGACACTGCAAAGGAGGTTGGCAGGTAACATGAATCTTGACGCCAAGATTCCTTCGGGCCCGCTCGACCAAAAATGGGACACGCTACAAATTCGACATGAAGCTGGTCAATCCCGCCAACAAGCGAAAGTTCGAGGTCATCGTCGTGGGCACGGGATTGGCCGGCGCCTCGGCAGCCGCCTCGCTGGCCGAGCTCGGCTACAACGTGAAGGCATTTTGTTTTCATGACAGCCCGCGCCGCGCGCACTCCATCGCTGCACAGGGCGGCATCAATGCCGCGAAGAACTATCAAAACGACGGCGACTAGCGTCTTCCGCCTGTTCTATGACACCATCAAGGGCGGCGATTTCCGCGCGCGCGAGGCCAACGTCTATCGGCTTGCCCAAGAGAGCGCGAACATCATTGACCAGTGCGCGGCGCAGGGCGTGCCGTTCGCGCGGGAATACGGCGGCACGCTGGCGAACCGCTCGTTTCGGCGGGGCGCAGGTTTCGCGCACGTTTTACGCGCGCGGCCAGACCGGCCAGCAACTTCTGCTGGGCGCATACCAGGCAATGTGCCGGCAAATCGCGCTGGGCAACATCCGCATTTATCCCCGCACGGAAATGCTCGATGTGGTGGTGGTGGATGGCGCGGCCAAGGGCATCGTGATTCGCGATCTGGTCACCGGCGCAATTTCCTCGCACGCGGCGGACGCGGTGGTGCTGGCGACAGGCGGTTACGGCAATGTCTTTTACCTCTCCACCAACTTCGACAGGCTGCAACGTCACGGCGACTTTCCGCGCGTACAAGAAGGGCGCGTGTTTCGCGAATCCTTGTTACACCCAGATTCACCCGACATGCATCCCGGTTAGCGGCGACCACCAGTCCAAACTCACCCTGATGAGCGAGTCGTTGCGCAATGACGGGCGCGTCTGGGTGCCGAAACAGAACGGTGACAAACGTCCGCCAAGCGAAATTCCGGAAAGCGAGCGCGACTACTATCTTGAGCGCATGTACCCCAGCTTCGGCAACCTTGCGCCGCGCGATATTTCATCGCGCGCAGCCAAGCGGGTTTGTGACGAGGGCCGCGGTGTCGGCCCCGGCGGGCGCGGCGTGTATCTGGATTTTGCGGACGCCATCGGGCGGGTGGGCGAAGACCGCATTCGCGAGCGTTACGGCAACCTTTTCGAAATGTATGAGCGCATCACCGGCGAGAACGCCTACCGTCAGCCAATGCGCATTTACCCGGCGGTGCATTACACCATGGGCGGCACATGGGTGGATTACGATTTGATGAGCACCGTCCCCGGTCTGTTTGTGCTCGGCGAGGCGAACTTCTCGGATCACGGCGCCAACCGGCTTGGCGCGAGCGGGCTGATGCAAGGGCTGGCCGACGGCTATTTCATTTTGCCTTATACGATCGGACATTATTTTGCTTCGACGAAGCAGGTGAAAATCCCGACGAGCCATGCCGATTTCAGGAAGGCGGAGGAAGAAATGCGCAAATTCACCCAGCGTCTTCTCTCCATCAACGGCAACCGCACCGCGATCAGCTTCCACAAGGAACTCGGCAAGCTCATGTGGGACAACTGCGGCATGGTCCGCAGCCGCCAGAGCCTGGAGACCAACCTCAAACGCATTCCCGAGTTGCGGGCGGAGTTCTGGAAAAACGTCAAAGTGAGCGGTGTTGGCGAGGACCTGAACCAGGACCTGGAACGGGCCGGGCGCGTAGCCGACTTTTTGGAGTTTGCCGAACTGCTTTGCCTCGACGCGCTGCACCGGGAGGAATCCTGCGGCGGCCATTTCCGCGAGGAACATCAGACTGAAGACGGCGAAGCCAAACGCGACGACGCCAACTTCGCCTACGTCGCTGCCTGGGAATATGCGGGACCGGACAAGATGCCTGTCCTGCACGAGGAACGGCTCGCGTACGAAGAAGTGCAGATGACAACGCGGAGCTACAAGTAAATTTATGATTTACGATTTACGATTTACGATTTGCTTTACTATCCTACGGCGCTTTGCCGGGCAATCTGCAATCGGCAACTGGCAATCGGCAATGCCATGAACCTCACGCTCAAAGTCTGGCGACAGAAGTGCTCGACATCGTCCGGCGGCTTCGAAACCTACGAAGCCCGCGACGTCATCCCGGACATGTCCTTCCTGGAAATGTTGGAGGCCGTCAACGAACGTCTTATCGCTGAGGGCAAAGAACCGATTGCCTTTGACAGCGACTGTCGCGAGGGCATTTGCGGCACGTGTTCGCTGGTCATCAACGGTGTGCCTCATGGCGGTCGCAAAGGCACAACGGTTTGCCAGCTTCACATGCGGCATTTTGAGGACGGCCAGGTGATCACGATCGAGCCGTGGCGCGCCAAGGCGTTCCCCATCGTCAAAGACCTGATTGTGGACCGCACTGCCTTTGATCGCATCATCCATGCGGGCGGGTTCATTGCGGTGAACACCGGCAACGCGCCCGAAGCCAATGCGATTCTGGTGTCAAAGGAGCTTTCCGACCTCGCGATGGACGCGGCCGCGTGCATCGGCTGCGGCGCATGCGTGGCCGCGTGCAAAAACGCCAGCGCCATGCTGTTCGTTGCAGCGAAAGTTTCGCACCTCAATTATTTGCCGCAGGGGAAGGTTGAGAAAGACCGCCGCGTCCGAGACATGGTCACGCAGATGGACAAAGAAGGATTTGGCAATTGCACCGTGATCGGATCGTGCGAAGCAGTCTGCCCCAAGGAAATCAGCCTCGACTTCATCGCCAAGATGAATCGCGACTTCGCAGTGGCCCTGGTCAAAGGTGAACTCAAATTGAGCGCTGCCGGTGGCGTGGCCTAGAAAAGTTTCTGAAAGGCCCGTCCCGCCTCAATCATTTGCCAAAAAAAGCCTTTGTTGTGCAGGCGCACATTTCCTTTGGCGGATCCATGCCCACGCTGAGACGCGCTGAGGAAGCCCCACGATGGATTATGCCTCCACGTTGTCGGCTTCCATCGAATTAACGAGCTCTTTCTCAGCCAGCACCCAATCCTGCAACGTCAGCGCGCGATCCGGCAGCTTGTCGCGAAACAATTCAAACGCATGCCCCGCACCATTCCCTTGGTGACGCCGGAAGTGAACGGGCTCGGCTGTTCGACCGGTTTTGGCTGTTTGGTTTTCATGCCATTTGCAGTTTGCATTGGAAACATAATCCCCTTTACGTCCATTGCAAATGGAGTAAAATCTCCTTCGGTGACGCGATGAGACTGTCGCAGCCTTCAAGCCGGCTTCGTCACCAAGCCGCTCCCAATGATCGCATTTTTGATGCGTTCGGTTTCGATTTCCTCAATCCGTGCAGCGATGGCGACGGGCAACTCTTCGACTGAGAACAAGAGGTTGCCCGTCATATGAACGGTGGTCGTTCTGGATTCGGTCTCGATGAAAATGATGTGCTCGCTGTTGAGCATAATGTCTCCACCTTTGTTGATCCTGTTCAGTTTGATCAATGGCATACGTATTGTCAGTGTGGCTCAAACGTGGAAGTTTTCAAGCCTGTGTTGGCGAAGGCGGGGCGAGAAAGCAGAGCCGTGGATAAAAATGGTGCGCGGTACAAGATTTGAACTTGTGACCCCTACCGTGTCGAGGTAGTGCTCTGCCAATTGAGCTAACCGCGCATCCAGCAGCGTCTCCAACTTGCAAGGGACAGGATACATTGGCAAGCGCGAATTGGTGGGGTTTGACGCGGTGAGGGTCAGGGCTTCGTTGCATCCGCCATGCGAACGACGCGCGATGCCGCAAGCACTTTGGCGATGGCTGCCCGAAATTCAGCAAGCGTAAACGGCTTGGGCAGGCAGATCCGTTTTCCCTCTTCGAAGAACCCGCGCGTTTTCGAGGATACCGTGTCGCCGGTCATGAAGATGATGCGATCCGTCAGCGCGGGATTTTGGGTTTGAATCCGCTCGAAGACCTGCTGGCCGTTCAAACCCGGCATTTTCCAATCGCAAAGTGTCACGTCATAGTGGGTCTGACTCAGGCGGCGCAAGCCGGCTTCCCCGTCGGTCGCCACATCCACCTGATACCCCTGGCGCGTTAGCGCTTCACGCGCCATTTGAAGGATTGCTTCCTCGTCGTCAATGACAAGCACCCTTTTCCCTGCGCCCTCCCGGCTGGTGATGATTTCCATTTCCGCGGTGCCTTCATTTTTTCCCGGCGGCGGCGTGTACATAATCGGCAGCTCTATGATGAATGTGGCGCCTTCCCCGGGTTTGCTGCGCGGCGTGATGGTACCGCCGTGTTCCTTGATGATGCCGTAGCACAGGCTCAGGCCGAGACCTGTACCTGCCCCCACCTCCTTGGTCGTAAAAAAGGGATCGAAAATTTTTGAAATGTTTTCCGGGGCAATCCCCGGACCGTTGTCCTGGATGGTGATGCGCACAGTCGAGTCGCAGGTCTCGGTGGTAATCCGAATCCAACCCTCGGGCCGATGCGCTTCAATGGCCTGACGGGCGTTGTTCAGGATGTTCAGGAAAACCTGCTGGATTTGGTGCGGGTCCACCATCGCCAGCGGCAGGTTGGGATCGAAACGCGCAATGATGTCAACATTGCTGGTGCGCAATTGATACTGGAGGACTTCAAGGGTCGCCTCGATGAGGCTGTTGACGCAGACTGGCTTGCGTTCGGGTGGATGGCGGCGCGCGAAACTGAGCAGCGCCTGGACGATTTTCTGGCAACGCTGCGCGCTTTTGTGAATCAGTTCGAGCTGGCGCAGGTGTTGCGGATCCTGGTCCGACTGGCGCAGCAATTCTGAAAAGCCCATGACCGAGGTCAGCGGATTGTTCAATTCATGGGCCACGCCGGCGATGAATTCGCCGATGCCGGAGAGCTTCTCGCTTTGGACCAATTGAGCCTGGGTGGTTTTGAGCGTTTCAACGGTCTGTTCGAGTTGCTCGCGGGATTGCTTGAGGTTTTGAGTCATCTGGTTGAACGCGCACGTCAATTCTCCGCACTCGTCGCGGGATCGGGCTTCAACATGCCGGGAAAAATCCCCGCAGCCCACGGCTTCGGCGCTGTCGCGCAGTTCGCGCAATGGCGCGGTGACTTTGCGGACAAAAAGCCAGACTACGGTCGCCCCGGCCAAGATTGCAGCCAGGCTGAGTTGGAGCAGCAACTCTTTGGTCGTCTGGAGCGCCTGCCATGATTGTTCGTAAGAACTCAACAGCAAATACCCCAGCGTCCCGTTGCCACCCAGCGAATTGAAACGGCCACCCGAGCAAAAATAATGTTTGCCCCCCAGCACCACGCTCTTGACAGCCCCGTTTTCGTCCAGTCGCATGGGGGCTGCATTGCTGCCGCGACCAATCTCATTGAATAGATCGGAGAACTGCGCGATCGCTTCCGGGGATTCAAGTGTGGAAGCAATCACCTGGCCGCCCGTCAGCAGAACAACCTGACTGTGCGTTAAGAGCCTGAATTCTTGCACCGCAGTCGCATCGAGTTCCGAACCGAACGTCAGCGCCCCGATCAACGTGCCGCTAACGCCTGTCACTGGAATCGAAACCACATCGTACAGCTGATCACCGGCGCGGACAGTATCCGCCTTCTTCGCGCCTTGGAGCGCGCGTTGTATGGTTGGTGCACACGCTTTCTCGAATGCGCTTATCGTGAGAAGCGGATCCCGTTTTGCCGCTGCGATCAACTTTCCGTCATCGCCGGTGAACAACACAACATGCACGCCCTGCTCGCCGAGCACTTCCTGGAGAAATTCGCGCAGTGTCTCCGGGTGACCGGTCAGGAAAAAGGTTTTGAAGCGCAGCTCGTTTGGCAGGTCGTCGAAGCGCAGGAGCAGGTTCTTGATGCGGATTTCCTGGGAATAACGAAACACGGCGTCGGCCGTCGCCAGCGTGTGCCTGGCCTCCACTTCAAACTGCTGCGTGATGCGCCGGTCAACGACCCATACCGTCACCGCCAGCAAGAGCACCATGACCGCAATCACCGGCACCAGCACTTTGGCCTGGAAACTCACGATTGGTTTTGTGCGCGGTTTGCCCATGTCGCAGTCCTCGATCAGTCTTGCAAAAGATTCCTCACGTCAGGCGCGAAATCCACCATTGATTCGGTTGGTTGGATCGTCGTGATTTCCCTCCCTTGATCTGGGTGCAGAGCTCCCGTCGTCGCGAAATGGCTCGTAACGCTTGTGCATACCACAAGCGTCGTGTTGAACCGGTTCTTCATGCCTGCCATGACAGCAGCCGACATGCCCTCGGTCACAACGAGCTTTTTGCCTGCGTAGATTGCTTCAGACCTTCCTGCCCAGAGCATGTTTCGCCAATCCGCCGTTCAGAAAAACGCGGCGCGGCAAACGCATGCTTAAGAAGCCAGCAATCCCTGCCCTAAATTGAGGCATTTCTGGCGAACACAACTCGCTCGGTGAATGGACTCTCGAAACCTCGTCGAGTGGTGGAGTGGTGCGCGCGAGAGGACTCGAACCTCCACCCCTTTCGGGACCAGATCCTAAGTCTGGAGCGTCTGCCATTCCGCCACGCGCGCGTTCACGAACGGCCAGCCGGAACCATGCCTTCGCCAATCTTCCTACACTTAAACAACCAATTGAACAAACTCAAGCATTCGATTGTCGGTGGTCAGTTTGTGCCGAGCACCTTCTTGAGCGAATCGAGGCAACGCTTGTTTTCCTTTGATGTACCGATGGAAATGCGAATCCATTCCGGCAGTTGATAGCCGCCCATCGGCCGGACGATCACACCCAACTTCTGCAATTCCGCGAACACCCGCTGTCCGTCGCCGACACGCACAAGAATGAAGTTCGCCACCGAGGGGACGAACTCCAACTTCAGTTTTCGGAAAGCACGTGCATAAAATTTGAGTCCTCGGAAATTCGTTTTTCGGGTTTTCTCGACGTGCTTCGTGTCGTCAAGCGCCGCCAGCGCTCCAGCCTGCGCGACGGAGTTGATGTTGAACGGCTGGCGAATCTTCTCCAGCGCGCCGATGAAGTCAGGACACCCGATGCCGTAACCGATGCGCAGTCCTGCCAAGCCGTAAATCTTCGAAGAACGTGCGCATGAGAAGCAGATTTGGCTTCGTGCCGCTGCGAATTTCCGACAGCAAGTCGAGCGGTTCGTCGAGAAATTCCACGTACGCTTCGTCCAGTGCCAGAAGAACGTTGGCCGGGACCGCATTGACAAATTTGGCGAGCGCCTCGCGACTGGCGAGCGTGCCCGTCGGGTTGTTCGGGTTCGCCACGAAGACAACGCGCGTGTTCGGCGTGATGGCGGCGAGCATGGCATCCAGGTCGTGACCATAATTTTTCGCCGGCACGATGACGAGCTTTGCGCCGAACAAGGCCGTGACGATGGGATAAACGGCGAAGCAGTATTGTGAAACGACAACTTCCGCGCCCGGCGACAGCAAGCCGTGCCCGACGAGTTCGATGACTTCGTTTGAACCGTTGCCTAGAATCAGGTTGGCCGGCGTGACGTTGAGTTTGGCCGCGAGTTTTTGTTTCAGATAAAAGGAATTACCGTCCGGGTAGAGATTCACCTGCGTGAGGGCCTTGCGCATGGCTTTGAGTCCGAGGGGCGACGGCCCGAGCGGATTCTCGTTGGACGCGAGCTTGATGATGTCATCGGCGGGCAGGCCGAGTTCGCGCGCGACTTCTTCGATGGGGCGACCGGGTTGGTATACCGGCAGCCTTTCGAGCACGGAATTGAGGGGAAGTGGCTGGTTCATAATGAACGTATGATGGTTGTCAGTTTCCGGGCGGCGGTTGGCTCGCACCGGGATAGAGTTGATTGTAAGCGATTGCCTGCACGCCGACCAGTGCCGCCACGCCCAAAATGTCGCGGGCCGTGGAGCCACGTGAAACGTCGGCGGCGGGCCGGTCGAGGCCGAGCAGGATATGGCCGTACGCTTCGGCACGAGCCAGATTGCGAAGGAGCTTGGCAGCAATGTTCGCGGACTGGAGGTCGGGAAAAATCAGCACGTTGGCACGCCCGGCGACTTTGCTTTTGGGCAGTTTGCGGGCAGCAATTTCCGGCACGAGCGCGGTATCGGCTTGCAGTTCGCCATCGAAATCTGCTTCAAGGCGATATTGTTTGGCCTTTTTTTCAGCCAGCGCGACTGCCGCCCGCACTTTACCAATGGCAGGCGGCGCACTTCTGTCTCTTGTTGCGAAAGAGAGCAAAGCAACGCGCGGTCGGAAACCGCAAAGGTGCCCCGCAAACCGCGCGGTGGACACGGCAATGTCCGCGAGCTCTTCCATCGTGGGATCGGGCACCACGGCGCAATCGGCCAAAAACAGCACGCCTTCTTCGCCAATGCTCGTATTCTCAAATTCCATCATGGTGCAGCCCGCGACGGTGGAAATGCCTGGCGCCGGGCGGATCGTCTGGATGAGCGGGCGCAACACGGCAGTGGTGGCGATGTTCGTGCCGGTCACCATGCCATCGGCCTGATGCAGAGCCACCATCATCGCCCCGAAATAATTCGGCTGGAGCATGGCCTTGCGCGCTTCAGTGTTTCGGATGCCTTTGTCGCGACGCAACGATCGAAAGCGGCGTGTGAAATTGTCCAAGTCTTCACTCTCAGCGGGATTGATGACGCGAATGCCATCGAGTGAAATTTTCAGTTCGTCGGCGATTTTTTTCACCCTCACCTTGTCGCCAAGCAAAATCGGCGCGCCAAGCCGCAGCGCGTGAAACTGCCGAGCGGCCTGCAACACGCGAGGTTCTTCGCCCTCCGGAAAAACAATCCGCTTGGGATGCCGCTGTAATTTTTCGATCACCGTGCCGATGAAGCGCATGTGCGTAGGGTAGCGTGCGGCAGCCAAACTGCAATACCGATGCGTGGCAGTGATTTTCGCCCGGCACCGCGCATTGACTTGGCGGGGAACGACGGATAGCCTTTCAGCATAACCGAGTTCACGTGATGCTTGAAGCCATCGAAAAACTGCTGATTTTGCAGGATCGGGATCGGAAGATTCGCCGATTGGAGGGCGAACTCGCGCATATCGAACCTGAACGCCAGATGCTCAAAGCAAAGGCCTCCTCGGCACAGGGCAATCTCGAAACTGTCAGGCAGCGCATGAAACATATCGAATCCGACCGCAAACGGTTGGAGTTGGAGGTGGAGGCGAAGAAAGAACTCATCGAGAGGTATTCGCTGCAGCAGTTTCAAACGCGCAAGAACGACGAGTATCGCGCACTGGCCCACGAAATCGACACCTGCAAGGCCGACATCGTAAAGATTGAGGATCAGGAAATTGAGTTGATGGAACAGGGCGAGCAGGCGCAAAAGGACATGGCCCGACTGGGCCGCGAGGCCGACGACGCCAAAAAACTAATGGATGAGCAAGTCGCGCAGCTTGGCGAACGCGAAAAAAATTTACAGAAAGAACTCAGCGAACTCCGAAGCAATCGAGAGGAACTTGCGGCGGCCGTCGATGAGAATGTCCGTGGGCGATACGAAAGGCTGGTCAGGAGCAAGGGCGAAAACGTCGTCGTGGGCGTGCAAAGCGGCGTGTGCGGCGGTTGCCACATGAAACTGCCCGCGCAAATACTTGTGACGTGTCAGGGCGAGCAGGAAATCGTCTCGTGCACAAACTGCGGACGCATTCTCTACTACACCCGCGACATGGAGTTGGCGGGAGCGGAGTGATGGACAATCCGAAGTCCGCCGATTGAGAGCCAAAGGACGTTCTTGCCGGCTGCCGTCAGGATTCCAAATCCCATTTTCTTGGACTCTGAATTATTGTTTTCCGATTCGCAGATAACTTCCCGGCTTGTCATCCGCGCAAAACTCAGTTAATGTATCTCCGGTTTTGGAAGGGCGGAGAATCGCTCCCGGCGCAAGCCGGGAGAGGAAAGTCCGAACACCATAGGGCGCGATGCCGCGTAACTCAGTCCCGCTTTGTGGGATGGGATACACGCGGGCGGTGACGCCGCGAGGTGTCCCGACGGACAGTGCCACAGAAAACAGACCGCCGACTCCGTGGATTTCAAATCTCAAATTTGAAATTTGAAATCCACGGAGGGCAAGGGTGAAAAGGTGCGGTAAGAGCGCACCGCTCGAAGCGCAAGCGACGAGGCACGGAAAACCCCATCGGGTGCAAGGCCAAATAGGGGACCTTGAAGTGGCCCGCTTCATGTCTCGCAATGCGAGACGGGTTCCGGGTACTGGCTGCTGAGACAAATGATTCTCTCCGCTTCGCAAGAGGCGAAGACAGAAATCGGCTTACAGCCCTTCCAAAACCATTTCTTCCCCGTCGTTCTCACCTCGAATACTCGAAGGATGACTTCAGCAATTACTGCTTCTTCAATGCGACCACCACGGGGACGCTTAATGCTCCTGTTCGATCCACCGCGCTGATCGCGATTTGCTCCGGCTGAAAATCGAACGCGATGGATGTTTTATTCCCCGGCAGAACCTGCGTTTTCCAATCGCCAAATTGTTTTGTTTGCACCAGCCAAAGCCATGGTTTGACATTGTTTGTCATAGAAAGGAAAATATTCACCGCGGTTGGATTTACCACGATCGAAACGAGCGGCTTCGGAGGTGGCACGCCGTCCAGCCACGGACTCGCAGGCACGAGGGCCGGCTGTTTGTAAGACGAATTTTCGAACGCCGTCGCCAGCCCGTTGCGATCATTCTTCAAAGCGGAGAAGCTCCAATGGATTTGGCCCGGATCGGCGGTGGAAGTTCGCGTGAGTTTGATCTGATCCAAGATTTCAGCGGGTTCCCAGCCACCGTCGGCGACCTTGATTGAATTCAAGCCCGGCCAGAGATGACGACCTTTCGGGTTTTGCTCTCGCCACCAATCGAGCAATGCCGGGAAAGCTTTGCCCCTTCGCTTCGATCGGCCAGTAAAGCTGCGGCGCGCAGTAATCGAGCCAGCCGTTGGCCAGCCATTTCCGGGAGTCGGCGTAGAGTTCGGAATAAGCGTCTTTGCCGCGAATCTGTGCGGGATATCCCGGTCGCCAGATGCCAAAAGGGCTGATTCCAAACTTCACCCACGGTTTGATCGCCTTGATGGAATTGTAGGTGCGCTCAATAAATGCGTTCACGTTTTCGTCGCCGCCAATCGTCGCGGCTCAGCCCGCTTCGCGCGCCGTATTTTTTCCAACTCGCGTCGTCGGGGAAATCCATCTCTGCCCCGCCGCCATTCTTTTCCTTGTAAGGATAAAAGTAATCGTCGAAATGAATTCCATCCACGTCGTATCGCTTCATCACATCCAACACAACGCTCAACGTATAGTCCTGCACGTCCCGCTCGCCGGGATCGAGCCAGAGGTGCTTGCCGTACCGTCGGACCAAATCGGATTTGGTTTTGCTGACATGATTCGTGGCAATGGGGGATTTGGCTGATGGATGAAGCGCTCGGAAAGGATTGAACCACGCATGCAACTCCAGCCCGCGCTTGTGCGCCTCTTCAATCGCAAACTCCAGCGGATCGTAAAACGGTTCCGGCGCTTTGCCCATCGTGCCGGTCAGATATTCCGACCACGGCTCGATTTTCGACGCATACATTGCATCGCACGCGGGTCGTACCTGGAAAATGATGGCGTTGAGTTTGAGCTGCGCGGCGCGATCCAGGATCGCGAGCAATTCAGCCTTTTGTTCCGCCGTGCTCAACCCGCGTTTCGACGGCCAGTCAATGTTGTTCACCGTTGCCACCCACACACCGCGAAATTCCCGCATCGGTTTCGGCGGCAAAATTGTCGCTGGCTCATAACTTGCGCCCGACAGTAACGACACGAAGCCGACCGTCAGCAGACCCTGCAAAAGAAGTGTTCGCGTTAAGGCCATAATTGATTTGCAAACTGTGCCACATGGTGATATGAAGGAGACGGTAACGGTTGGCAAGGCATTCTAAAATTTGTTGACCGAAACCAGAGTATTTGGTAAAAAGACAGCGTAGTTGACAAAATAGTTTAGATAGTTGGCACAGCGTCAAATCTCGGTTCCTCACCAATTAGTTGTGCCACGGTGAAATTCATGCCCAGCATATGGTGGTTTTTGCTTTACTTGGCATGGCCAATTTGAAAACTTAAGAAAAATCATGTACCTCAAGAACTTGACCGTTTTAGGGTTTAAGTCCTTCGCGGACAAGACCTCGCTCAATTTTCAGCCCGGCGTGACGGCCATCGTAGGCCCAAACGGTTGTGGTAAGTCCAACGTGTCGGACGCAATACGTTGGGTACTCGGCGAACAATCGGCCAAAGCATTGCGCGGCGGCGAAATGGCCGACGTCATCTTTAACGGCACGGATGGCCGCAAGCCGACGGGCATGGCCGAAGTTTCGCTGACGCTCGGTGGCGTGGACGAAGATAATCTTCGAGCAGCGGGAGTTGAAGTCACTTTCAACGAAGTGACGGTCACACGCCGGATTTTTCGCGATGGCGGCAGTGAGTATTTCATCAACCGATTGCCGTGCCGGCTCAAGGACATCCAGCAACTTTTCATGGGCACGGGCGTGGGTCGCGCCAGTTATAGCATCATGGCGCAGGGCCATATCACGCAGATTCTTTCCAGCAAACCCGAAGACCGCCGTCTCATTTTTGAAGAAGCCGCCGGCATCACGAAATACAAAAGCCAGAAAAGAGAGTCACTCCGCAAACTGGAATACACCGAACAAAACCTTTTGCGCGTCGCCGATCTCGTCCGCGAAGTCAAACGGCAAATCGGCTCGCTGCAACGTCAAGCCGGCAAGGCGCGGCGCTACAAACAAATCCAAACCGAATTGCAGCATCTCGACACGCAGCTCTCCCGGCATCAACTCGACGTGTTGCTTGGCGAAATCCGCGACAAGCAGACCGCCGTTGATTCACTGCGAAGCGAAATCGAAACCGGTTCCGCCGATGTACTGCGTTGCGAAGATGAAATTGGCCGGCTTCGCGAGCGTCTTTCGGAACTCGAACAGGAAATCAACGCCGCGCAGCAACGTGGGTTGGAGATCAAAAGCGAAATGGACCGGCACGAAAGCCGGATTCAGTTCAACGAAGAACGCCTGCGGGAACTGGTTGATCAAAATACAAAGGCCAGCAGCGACATCACGCAGGCTGAAGAACGACGTCACGTCGCGGAAGACGAATTGGCCGGCATTCAGCGACCGGCTGGCGGCTTGCGAAGCTGCGCTCGCCAAACACAAGCAGGCCCTGCAGTCCCGTCAAGCCGCGCTTCACGACATCGAAGAGCAGATCAAACGCGACCAGGAGTCGCTTCGTCAGGCGCAGGCAGACGCGTTTGCCGCCGCGCAGGATTTGACGCGCATCCGAAATGAAATCAACGCGCTCGACCTGCAAAAACAGGGCAACGTCGTCCGTCTCGAAAAACTTTCCGCCGAGAAAGTGCAGCTTGAAGAAGAGCGCACACATCTTGAAACGCGCCTCCACGAATTTGCCGTCAACGTCGAGAGCGAAAAACTCAGCGTCCAGACCAAGCGCGGCACGCTCGAACAGCGGCAGGAACGTTTGCGCGAACTGCAGGTGGAATTGCAGCAATCTTCGACCGGGCAGGATGAGCTTGTGCGGCAGCAGGCCGAAAAGCGCTCGCGCCTCACCGTGCTCGAACAGCTTGAAGGTTCGCGCGAAGGTTTCAGATTCGGGCACGCTCGCCGCGTTGCGCCGTTCCCGCGGCGTCATGGGTTCGCTCGCGGACCGCATTCGCGTGCCGGAAGAATTTGTCGTCGCCATCGAAAATGCGCTGGGCCACCACCTGCAACTGGTCCTGACCGAACAGCCCGAATCCGCGCAAAATATTCTGGCCGAACTGGCCGAGAGCAAGGCCGGGCGGGCAAGTGTGGCGGCGCTTTCCATCGAACAACGGGACGAGCAACTGGGCTTTGCGACCGACATCATGCCGCGCCGCGACGGGCGAGGTGTTCAAGACCGTCTTGCCAAAGGTGACGTCATTCCGGCGTTGAACGTTGTTCAAAGCGAACCTTCTGTAGAGAAGCTGGTGAAGTCGCTGTTGGGCCGCACATTTCTTACATCCGACCTCGCGAACGCCACCGCTCAAATCCAAAACGGCCACGCGGGTTGCGATTTTGTCACGTTGAAAGGCGACCTTCTCAGCCGCTACGGCGTTTACACCGGCGGTTATCTCAACGGCCACGGCAACCCGAAAGCCCCGGCCTCGATTCTGGGCCGCAAAAATCAAATCACCGATTTGCATGTCGAACTGACTGAACTTCAGGAGCGCGTCGCCGAAGTCAGTCGCAAACGCGGCGCGTTGCTCGGCGAACAGACCGAACTCCAGGCCGGCCTGCAACAGACGCAGACCGAATTGCGCGAACAGGAAGTCGCCATCGCCACGCGCGAAGGCGAGTTCAACGCGCTGAAAATTCGCGCCGGTTGTTGCACCAAAAGATTGACACGGTCGTTTTTGAAATTCAGAGCCTAGCGGCGCAGGACAAGGAAGGCCGCGACAAACACGCCGCATTGGCAACGCAGTTGAGCGAGTTTGAAACAACCGAGCAAACCCGCCAGCAGCAAGTTACCGCGCTCACTTCCGGCCTCGACAACCTCCGCCAGCAGCGCGACACGGCCAATACCGCTTTGACCGAATGCAAAGTGGCGCTGGCCACGGAAGAACAGATCTTCGCGTCGTTCCAGCAGCAGCAGGAGACGCTCGTGCAGCGCATCCGCGAACTGACGCAACTCGTGGAGCAGCGGCGCGGCGAGGTCGCCTCCTTCCTTGGCCGCAAGACGCAGGCGGAATCGGAAATCCAAGAATCGCGCGGGCAGATCGAACGTCTGACCCACGATCGCGAACAGGTCAACGCGCAAGCTGCCGAATTACTGGGCCGCAAACAGACGCAGGAAACCGACGTGACCGCGCGCGAGGAATCGCTGCGCGAACAACGCCGGAATTTGACCGGGTTGCAGGACCAGCGCGGCGCTCTGGACGTGGAACTCGCTCAGAAAAACATGTCGGCGCAGAATCTCCGCGAGCGCATTCAGCAAAAATATCACGTGAACCTCGACGACGTGCGCAGCGAGTGCATCACGATCACGTTTGCCGATGAAGGCCCGGCCAAGGTGCATGTGATGACGCCGGAGGAAATGGCGGCGGCGGGCGTTTCCACGGACTGGAACGCGGTTGCCCAACAGATTGATGCCCTGCAAAAGCGTCTCGACGAAATCGGACCGGTGAATCTCGTCGCCATCGAAGAATACGAAGAAACTGAACAGCGCTACCAGTTCCTGAGCAAACAACACGACGATCTCGTCCAAGCCAAGGCGCAATTGCTCGAAGTCATCAATCGCATCAATGTTCAGACAAAGCAAATGTTCGCGGAGACGTTCGAGAAAATCCGCGACAATTTCCGCACGATGTTCGTCGAAGTGTTCGGCGGCGGCAAAGCCGATCTCATCCTCGTGGACGAAAACGACGTGCTCGAAAGCGGCATTGACATCGTCGCGCGCCCGCCCGGCAAACAATTGCAGACCATTTCGCTGCTGTCCGGCGGCGAACAGACCATGACTGCCGTGGCGCTGCTGTTCTCGATTTACCAGGTCAGGCCCAGCCCGTTCTGCGTGCTGGACGAGCTGGATGCCCCGCTGGACGAATCGAACATCAACCGGTTCGTCCGCATCCTGCAACGGTTCATCGCCAACTCGCAATTCATCGTCATTACGCACAACAAACGCACCATCGGCATGGCCGACGTGCTTTACGGCGTGACGATGGAAGAACACGGCGTGAGCAAGATCGTCAGCGTCAAATTCCACAAATCCAGCAACGAGGTCGTGACGGACCATCGTCCGCAGACCATCGAAACGCCGCTGGCCTCACCGCCGGTGGATGATGAGGAAGACGCGCCGCACAAACGGGACGAGACGTTGGAAATGGTCATGGCAAAGTAGCCGCCACAAACCAAAACACGTTTTATTTCCCAGCCTCCCGAACCATGTTCTGCGTGCTGGGAGCGGGAGCGTTTGTCAGGGGTGCGCCGCGAAATGGGGAACCGGCCTGGTAACATCCAAGTTGCGTTTTCAAATCATTCACCAATCCAGCGTCGTTCTGAGCCGTGGCCAACTGCAAGGCTCGCTGGACACTGGCAACCGCTTCGGGAAATTGCCCGTTCCCGGCATAGGCAGCAGCCAGTGTGCGGAGAATCATCGGACTCTGGCCGCCGACAAGGTGATCCGCTTGTTGCGCCAACTGAATTGCCTTGGGGCCGTTTCGGATGGAGGCGTCCGGGCTGGTGGCCAACAGCCAGGCAAACTTGTTGTAGATATTCGGATTGTTGGGTTGGAGTTCCAAGGCTTTTTGGAAACAGGCGATTGCTTCGTGTGACTGGCCTTTTTGGACGAGCGCGGATCCGAGGTTGTAATGATATGCGGCGGAGTCAGGGCGGAGTTCGACGGCTCTTTTGAACTGAGTGATGGCCTCGTCCACCCGCCCCATTTGGAAAAGACCAAGGCCCAATTCGTTCTCAGCCTCCACATTGTTGAGCTGGAGTTCCATTGCCTTCTGAAATTGAACGACAGCCTCGTCCATCCGCCCCTGTTGGCGAAGAGCAAGGGCGAGGTTATAGTGAGCCTCTGGATAGTCGGGCTGGAGTTCCAAGGCTTTTTGGTAGAGAGCAATCGCTTCGTCTATCTGGCCTTTTTGGACGAGCGCGTATCCGAAGTTATAGTAATTAATGGCGGAGTTGGGTTGGAGTTCCACGGCTTTTTTGAAATGAGTGATGGCCTCGTCCAACTGCCCCTTTCGGAGAAGAGCGATGGCGAGATTGCGGTGGGCTAACGTATTGTCAGGCTGGATTTCCAACGCCTTTTGAAACTGAGCGATGGCTTCGTCCACCTCTCCTTTTTGGAGAAGCGCGCCGCCGAGACCACTGTGCGCCTCTGAATAGTTGGGCTGGATTTCCAACGCCCTTTGAAACTGAGCGATTGCCTCGTCCACCCGCCCCCTGTCGTATAGAATACCGCCCAAATTGTGATGAAAATCCGCATGGCGTTCATAATTTGCAAAAAGGTTGAACGCCACGGATATGGCTAGCAACACTCCCCAGCCCCATCGCACCGCATTCCGCCACACCAGCCGACCCGTCAGTGAGCGCTCCAAACCAAAGATGCCGATGACCGCCAGCAACCCGAGCGTCGGCAGAAAATCCATCTCGTAGCGGGTGGACACATGGCGAAAGAAGCAGAGCGTCAACACACAAATCCCAAACAGCAGAACCACCGCCGCCACAAAGCGGCGCAGAATGGACCGGTCTCAGCCGTCCGACCGCGACATGCCAGCGGGACCGCCAGTGCCAGCCAGACAAGAGGAATGTTGCTCAAGACACCGAAGTGTGGCTCAACTGCCTCATAGCCTGCCGGAAAGAGTGGCACTGCAACGTCACGGATGAACGGAAACCGACCGTTCCATCGCGCCGCCTCCAAAAAATAGAGCCGGAAATTAAACCAGAAATAACGCAGACTGAATTGTTGCGCATCCCGATGTGGGAGCAACTGGTAGCGCCAGCCGAATTCCAGCGGATTATCGAATCGCAGAAAATTGTAAAGCATCAGACCCAGCCCTATCACCACCATGGGCACTACCGCCGCCATCAACATGGGCCAAACCCGTCGCCTCTCTTGCCACGCCCCTACCACCGGCACCAGCAGAATCACCCCACCAAACAGCAAGGATGGTCGCGCTCCCACAGCCAACCCATACGCCACACTCGCCCCCGCCAGCCACCAACAACCCCGTTCAGGCTCATGCAATGCCTTCCAAATCCCCACCAACGCCACCATCGTCAGCGCATACCCGCAACTGACCGCCACCTCATAAAAATCACACGCCGCCAAAAACAACGGTGTGCCCATCCCCAGCCCCAGTGCAACCGTTCCAGCCACTGACACGCCAAAACTTACCTCCGCAAAATACCGCCGCCATAGTGACCACAACAGCCACACCCCGGCCAGAAATCCCACTGAACAAAATATCACCACAGCTTCCTTGTGAAGCAGATAATGGCCGGTTAGGAGCGCATAGGGCCAGAAGAGCACCAACGCTGGCGTGACCCCAAAATAAAGATATAACTTCCCCTTGTAATAACTCATGTCGCCAACCCCAATCGCCCAATAGCGAACGTTGGCAGGCGGATTGTAGGGATTGGGTTGTTGCGCCAGTTCAGGCGGCACTTCTCGTTTGACGTTAAGCTGGCCAGATCGAAATCCCTGCACCAACAGATTGTAGTAACTGTCTGCGGGCTGCGAGTCCAACATTTCGATCAGACTTGACTCGGCGCTCCAAGCGAAAATACAGATGATTGCCACGCACACGGCACCCAAGACCGTCCAGTGCGCCCAGTAGCTCTTGTTTCCAGAGGCCGTCGTCTCCCGGCTATCTGACGTCTCGCCAATCATCCCGGTGAGAATCTCAAAAGTTCGCACCGCCTGCCACCGGATTCTTTAGCTACGCGAGTGTAACTGGAACGCTTTGGCGTGCGCTCAATTGGTTGCCAGACGATTACCAATCGTTTACGAAAGCTCCCACCTCCATGGGAAGAGTTTACTTTTTCAGAATCATGGTCTGCAAATAAACGGACGTTGCCTCCAAGTCGCGCGAAACCGGAGGCACTACTTGAACCCCGCCAAGTGGTTCATAACCCTGCTTCAGGAGTTCGCACACCTTACTAATCAGAACATAGAGGTCATGTTCAGATACAATGGTGTAATCGGCTGCTTTGGCGCTCATTCTTAAGAGTTAAACCACTCTCCACTTAAAAAAAAGCTCAATTTCCCCCCTCCCGTTATGTTTTCTGGAGCATTTCCCACACAGGTGAAGGCCGATGGCCAGTTGCCTCTCGAACTTCGCGCACTCCACAAGATGTTTTTCCTGTTGTATGATAGGTGGTTACGCTGACAGTTCACAGAGTTATTCATAGTGTAGATTTCGTTTGGTTGTTGTATGGCGAATAAAATCCAAGGTGACACAAACCAAAACTTGTTTTATTTCCCAACCTCCCGAGGCGTGTTCTGCATGCCGGGAGCGGGTGCGTTGGTCAGGTGTGTGTCGCGGAAAGGAGAACCTGCCTGATAAAATCCGAGTTGTTCCTGCAAGGCATTTACCAATGCAGCGTTGTTCTGGTCCGTGGCCAACTGCAAAGCTCGCTGCGCAGTGGCAACCGCTTCTGGGAATTGCTCGTTTTCGGCATAGGCCGCAGCCAGCGTGCGGAGAATCACCGGATTCTGGCCGCCGACAAGTTGATCCGCTTGTTGCGCCAACTGAATTGCCTTGGAACCGTTTCGGATGGAGGCGTCCAAGCTGTTGGCCAGCAGCCAGGCAAGCTTGTTGAGGATATTTGGATTGTTAGGTTCGAGTTCCAAGGCTTTTTGGAAACAGGTGATCGCTTCGTGCATCTGACCTTTTTGGACGAGCGCGTTGCCTAAGTTGTAGCAGGCTTCGGGATAGTTAGGCCTGAGTTCCACGGCCTTTTTGAACTGAGTGATCGCCTCGTCCACCCGCCCCTTTCGGAGAAGAACAAGGCCCAAATCATTGTCAGCCTCCGCGTCGTCGGGATGGAGTTCCAAGGCCTTCTGGAAATGAGCGATTGCCTCGTCCACCCGCCCCTGTTGGCGAAAAGCAAGGGCGAGGTTATAGTGAGCCACAGCGTTGGCGGGCTGGAGTTCCAATGCCTTTTGAAAATGAGCAATCGCCTCGTCCACCTGCCCCTTTCGGAGAAGAGCACTGCCGAGGTTGATGTGAGCCGCAGCGCTGGCGGGGTTGATTTCCAATGCCTTTTGGGATTGAGCGATCGCCTCGTCCACCTGCCCCTTTTGGAGGAGCGCACTGCCGAGGTTGACGTGAGCCTCTGAATAGTTGGGTCTGATTTCCACGGCTCGTTTGAGATGAGCGATGGCCTCGTCCTTCTGTCCCTTTTGGAGAAGCGCACTGCCGAGACCATTGTGAGCCTCCGCGTCGTTGGGCCTGATTTCCAACGCCTTTTGAAATTGAGTGATCGCTTCATCCACATGCCCTTTGTCATAAAGAATAGAGCCCAGGTTGTGATGAAAATCCGCAGAACGTTCATAACTCACAAACAGGTTGAACGCCACCGAGATGACCAGCAGCACTCCCCAGCCCCACCGCACCGCATTCCGCCACGCCAGCCGACCCGTCAGTACACGCTCCAAACCGAAAATGCCGATCACTGCCAGCAACCCGAGTGTCGGTAGAAAATCCATCTCGTAACGAAACGTCACGGTGGAATGAGGCAGAGCGTCAACACACAAATCCCAAAAAGCAGGGCCGCCGCTGCCACGAAACGGCGCAAAACGGAACCGATCTCTGCCGTCCGACCGCGCCAGGCCAGCGGTGCCGCCAGCGCCAGCCACACCACCGGAATGTTGCTCAACACACCGAAGTGTGGGGCTACCACATCATAACCCGCCGGCAAAGGGGGCACTGCAATCTCACGGATGAACGGAAACCGGCCGCTCCACCGCGCCGCCTCCAGAAAATAGAGCCGAAAATCGAACCAGAGATAACGCAGACTGAATAGTTGCGCATGCAGATTTTCTGTGGGCCACTGGTAGCGCTCTCCAAATTCCAGTGGATTGTTGAATCGCAGGTAATTGTAGAGCATCAGCCCCAGCCCTATCACCGCCATCGGCACAACCGCACCCATCAACACGGGCCTAACCCGTCGCTCCCCTCGCCACACCCCTACCACCGGCACCAGCAATATCACTCCGCCAAACAGCAAGTTCGGTCGCGCACCCACCGCCAACCCATACGCCACACTCGCACCCGCCAGCCACCAACAACCCCGTTCCGGCTCATGCAATACCTTCCAAATCCCCACCAGCGACACCATCGTCAGCGCATATCCACAACTGATTGCCACCTCATAAAAATCACATTCTTCCAACCATAACGGGATGCCCATGCCCAGACCCAGCGCAAGCGCTCCAGCCACAACCACCCCGATGCCCACCTCCGCAAAGTATCGCCGCCACAGTGACCACAACAGCCACACCCCGGCCAGAAATCCCAACGAACAAAAGATCACCACGGCCTCTTTGTGAAGCAGATAATGACCGGTCAGGAGCGCATAGGGCCAGAAGAGCACCAACGCAGGTGTGATCCCAAAGTAGAGGTATAACTTCCCCTTGTAATAACTCATATCCCCAATCCGCAAAGACCACAAAGAGCGAAGGTCGGCAGGCGAATTGTAGGGATCGGCAAGTTGCACCAATTCGGGCGGCGCTTCTCGTTTGACGTTAAGCTGGCCCGCTCGAAATCCCTGCACCAACAGATTGTAGTAACTGTCTGCGGGCTGAGAATCCAACAATTCCTTATTGCCTGACTTGGCGCTCAAAGCGAAAAAACCGATGATCAACACGCACACGGTGACCAACACCGCCCAGTGCGCCAAGCGGCTCTTGTCTCCAGAGGCAGTCGTCTTCCGGCTGTTTGATGTCTTGCCAATCACGCCATTGAGAATCTCAAATTTACGCACCGCCGCCCACCGGATTCTTCCGCGCTCTAAACGGACAACGAAACGCCAAAGGCACAAACGAAAACTCGTCTTATTTCCCTATTTCCCGAGGCGTGTTTTGCGTGTTGGAAGCGGGGGGGTTGGTCAGTGGTGTGTCGCGGAAAGGGGAGCCGAGCCTGATAAAATCCGAGTTGCATCTTCAGGTCACTCACCAATGCAACATCATTCTGGGCCGTGGCCAACTGCAAGGCTCGCTGGGCACTCGCAACGGCTTCGGGAAATTGTTCGTTCTCGGCATAGGCCGCAGCCAGCGTGCGCAGAATCAACGGGCTCTGGCCGCCGACAAGCCGATCCGCTTGTTGCGCCAACTGGATTGCCTTGGGCCCGTTTCGGATGGAGGCGTCCGGACAGGTGGCCAGCAGCCAGACGAGCTGGTTGTGGATATTTGGATTGTTAGGTTCAAGTTCCAAGGCTTTTTGGAAATGGGTGATCGCGTCGTGCCTCTGCCCCTTTTGGACCAGCACGTATCCGAGGTTATAGTGAGCCTCTGAATAGTTGGGCTGGTATTCCAATGCCTTCTGAAACTGAGCGATCGCCTCGTCCATCCGCCCCTTTTGGAACAGTGCGGAGCCAAGATTATTGTGAGCCTCTGGATCGTTGGGCTGCAGTTCCAATGCCTTCTGGAACTGGGCGATCGCCTCGTCCACCCGCCCCCTTTGGAGAAAAACAGAGCCGAGGTTGACGCGGGCTACAATATTACCAGGCTGGATTTCCAAGGTCTTTTGTAAATGCACAAGGCCTTCGTCCACCCGCCCGTTTTGGAACAGCGCAGTGCCGAGGCTGTTGTTAGCCTCCACGTCGTTGGGCCTGATTTCCAATGCCTTTTGAAAATGAGCGATGGCTTCATCCACCTGTCCCCTGCCGTAAAGAACAGCGCCCAGGTTGTAATGAAAATCCGCATGGCGTTCATAACTCGCAACCAGGTTGAATGCCACGGATAGAGTCAGCAGCAATCCCCAGCAACACCGCACCGCATTCCGCCACACCCCCCGACCTGCCAGTGCTTGTTCCAAACCGAAGATGCCGATCACTGCCAGCAACCCGAGCATCGGCAGAAAATCCATCTCGTAGCGCAACGTCACGGCGAAAAAGAGGCAGAGTGTCAGCGCACAAATCCCGAAAAGCAGGGCCACCGCCGCCACGAAGCGCCGCAAGGTGAAACCGGCCTCCGCCGTCCGACCGCGCCAAGCCAGCGGTGCCGCCAACGCCAGCCACACCACCGGAATATTGCTCAACACACCGAAGTGTGCATAAAGAACTCCCCCATGGCCCGCCGGCAAGGGTGGCACTGCAATCTCACGAATGAACGGAAACCGACCGCTCCACCGCGCCGGTTCCAAAAAATATACCCGGAAATTAAACCAGAAATAACGCAGACTAAATGGTTGCGCATGCCGATCTGAGGGCAACAGATAGCGCCAGCCGAATTCCAGTGGATTGTCGAATCGCAGAAAATTGTAGAGCATCAGCCCCAGTCCAATGACAGCCATGGGGGCGACTGCAGCCATCAACATGGGCCAAACCCGTCGCCCCTCCCGCCACGCCCCTATCACCGGCACCAGCAGAATCACCCCGCCAAACAGCAAGGATGGTCGCGCTCCCACAGCCAACCCATACGCCATACTCGCACCCGCCAGCCACCAACAACCCCGCTCCGGCTCATGCATTGCCTTCCAGATTCCCACCAGCGCCACCATCGTCAGCGCATACCCGCAACTGACCGCCACCTCATAAAAATCACACTCCTCCAAAAGCACCGGGATACCCGTCCCTAGACCCAGCGCAAGCGTCCCAGCCACCACCACCCCAATGCCCACCTCCGCAAAGTAACGCCGCCACAGCGCACACAACAGCCACACCCCGGCCAGAAATCCCAACGAACAAAAGATCACCACCGCCTCTTTGTGAAGCAGATAATGGCCGGTCAGGAGCGCATAGGGCCAGAAGATTACCAACGCTGGCGTAACCCCAAAATAAAGATATAACTTCCCCTTGTAGTAACTCATATCATACACCGGAGAACCGGGGATGAAACGATAGGGCCGGCCAGCTTCCATATCGTAGGGATTGGCCAGTTGTGCCAATTCGGACGGCGGTTCTCGTTTTAGGTTAAGCTGGCCGGCTTGAAAGCCCTGCACCAACAGATTGTAGTAACTGTCTGCTGGTTTCGAGTTCAACAATTCCTTAAAGCCTGACTTGGCGCTCCAGGCGAAGAAACTGATGATCAGCACGCACACGGTGGCCAAGACTGCCCAGTGCTCCCAACGGCTTTTGCCTTCAGAGGCCGTCGCTTCCCGGCTATCTAACGTCTCGCCAACCATGCTGTTGAGAATCTCAAAAATTCGCGCCGCCTGCCACCGGATTCTTCCGCGCTCGTTATTTGTCGCACAGAGAGCGGTCCAAGCGACCCGTAATATTTGACTTCCAGTGGCGCGTCAATTCCCCTTCAGGCGGAAAAAGTTTCGCGAACCTGTGATGGGGTTGGTCCAAGGGCTGGTCGCGCCGATGATGTTGGTGTAAGTGCCGGTCACATCGGGCGCGGTTTGCAGGGCGAATGACGCATTTGTCCACGTCAGCACAGCCTTGTTGCCGAATAATTGAATGTGAACCGGAATGGGTGAAGCCGTGCCGAGCACGTTGCCATAGACGCTCATCAAGTCGTAGCGGATTGTGCCCTGGCCGCCACTGTAAGAACTGCCCGGCGTCGTGGCCACGTAATTCGCGTTCGCGTTGCCGATGGCCGTGGCCTCAAATTCGGCGACCAACCGGAACGCGAAGTTCGGGTTGTTGTTCACGCCAGAAACGCCGGACAGGTCGCTGGAATAGAACACGAACGCGTTGTTCGTATCACTCATCACAACGGCATCGGCGTTGTTTGTGGTAGCGGTAAAACCGTCGGGGCTGTATTGCAGGCGCGTGTATTTGCTGGCGGTGTCGGAGTTCCGCTGCTCCCACGTCAGAACAATGTCCTGGTAACCCGTCGTGCTCACGTGGAACTCGACGCCGTGCTGCAGGTTGCTGGTGCCTTGTGCAGGGTAATGAGTCGTGTTCCAACCGGCATTGGTGCTCCCTGCCATCGTGGCGGGATCTGAAATGCTGCCCGAAGAGAACGCCGCAGAAGCAAGGCCTGCCAGCGACGCGACACCAATGCCTTCCGATGGCGGTGGCGACGCGAGATCGTTCGTGTTATTAAAGTCCCAACGTGCCAGCCGCGTGGACGGTGTAGGAAAGACCCGGAGTGCGACTATGGAACTGGTGATGCTCCCGGACGCATTGGTAACAACGACGAAGTAATTGCCCTGGTTGGTTGCCGACACATTGGCGATGTCGAGAATGTTCGACGTGGCGCCATCCATTTCCGCGTTGTTGTAATACCACTGGTATCCGAACGGTGCGGTCCCGGCCGCGGTCACGAAGAAATGGCCGGTGTCACCGGCGACATTGGTCACGCTCGTCGGTTGTGTGGCAATCCCCGGCTCGATGACCGTCAACATCACCGTGTCGGTGTTGGTCGAACCTGCGATATTGGTGATGAGGCAGGAATAATACCCTTCGTCTGCCTTCAATACGCTGGAAATTGAGAGTGTCGGCGAAGTCGCTCCAGTCACGCGGCTGCTGTTTGTCAGAATGGCGCTGTCCATTTGCCACTGGTAACTGAGCGGCTCGTAGCCGCTTGCGACCACGGTGAAACTCACCGTGTCTCCCGCCTTGTTCGTCTGACTCTGCGGTTGCGTCACAATGGCGGGCGGGTTGGTTTTGGCGAGCACGGCTGCGAACGTGATCGTCACATCGTCAATGGCGACGGCGTGGTCGGAGCCGCTGTCATCCACATCCAGCCAGCGGAAGAATATTTCTTCGCTGGGAAAAACCACGACACCTGGAAGCATGACATTTGAAAAAACCTGCCTGTTCGTGCCGGCGTTGCCGTTCAATGCGGTTGTCGCCCCCGAAAAGTTTGGAGTCCAAAAATCCAGCGCGTTAAAAGGCGTCCAAGTGTACACCGTTCCGGCGGCGTCGGCGCTTGTGTACGTGTTGCCGGAGGAATAAGTAAAGGCCAAGGTTTGCGCGGGAGCATTCGTCACCCTGCGCCATTGTTCGCCCGTGTACAAAATCGTGAAGTTGGTCATCGCATTGGTCGTGTCATTCACGAAGCGCACGCCGTAAGCAAAGTCGCCCGGCGTCCCGCCCGCTTGGGACCCCAATGCCCGGTCGCTGTCGCCGCTCGCGCCATAGCTGTAGAGGGAACTCGATGTTCCGCTTCCAGAACTGATCCGGTAGCTGGTGATCGTGCCACCACTTTTCTGCGAGGCATACCAGCCCGGAAGGGTGCTGTTGTCGTTCCAGTTTGTGTCAGCACCGAAAGAGCTGGCGAGCGTGTTGAAGTTCTGATTGTAAGTGGTCCCGGCGCTCATGTTGATTTGCGCATTGCTGGTGACGAGGAACGAAAATGACAGGATCGTCACGGCGGCCACCAGACCGGCCTTCAAATTTCGGATTCGTTTCATAGGTAGGTTTTGAGTTGTTTTTTTAGATCGGCTAACAAGACAACGTCCGTAGCAGATGCTTCGTTATAGCCTTGTCGGAATGCATGGGCTTCTCTCGTTTGTCCCGACCACGTTTCGGAACGCTTCTGATTGTCGGCTTCGTGTGTTGAAGTTCTAATCACTCCCGCTGTCGCAGGCAAGCGTTTCACAGAAAACTTGTTCGCAACATATTCACAACAAATTCACAACCTGCTTCGCCATCCGTTTCGCCACATCTGCAGCCCTCACAGCATAATCCGTTTGTCTGGCCGCGAATTGTCAGCGATAGTCTCCGCGTCAAAAGCCCGGCAGAATGAATTTCTGGCAACATCTCACGACTGCCGCACTCGCCTTGGCAACAGCGGCGGGGGCGGCGGACTGGCCGATGTTTCGCGGCGCACCGGCGCTCACTGGCGTCGCATCCGGCACGCTGCCTGACAAGCCGGCGCTGCTCTGGACATTCAAGACCGGCGGTCCGGTGCAATCCTCCGCCGCCGTGGTCAGAGGCCGCATCTTCATCGGTTCAAACGACGGCAACGTGTACGCGCTGGACTCAGCCGACGGAAACAAACTTTGGGCCTCCAAAACAGGAGGTCCCGTCGAGTCGTCGCCACTCGTCCTCGACGGGAAAGTTTTCATCGGTTCCGGCGATGGCAACCTTTACGCGCTCGACGCTCGTTCCGGCAAACAACTTTGGAAATACTCGACAGGCGATAAAATCCTTGGCGCGCCGAACTGGTGCAAATCGCCGACTGGCGACGCGCACTGGATTCTCGTCGGCAGCTATGATTTCAAATTACATTGCGTGGACGCTGCCACCGGAAGGAGCAACTGGGTTTTCGAAACCGGCAATTTCATCAACGGCTGCCCGGCGATGGCCGATGGTCAGGCGGTGTTTGGCGGATGCGACGGCGTGTTGCATGTCGTTTCGCTTGCCGATGGAAAACTGGTGAAGGAAATCAACGTCGGATCGTATATTGCCGCGTCAGCCGCGCTGGTCGGTGGCCGTGCCTATTTCGGACAATTTGAAAACCAGTTCCTTTGCGTTGATTTGAAAAAAGGGACAAATGCCTGGACCTTCCACGAGCGCGACTTCCCGTATTTCTGTCCCGAGGCGCTAAACTCACTGCTGGTGCGAAAATAAGTCGAAGTAAAAATGATCTGGCCATGGCCCGCCTCTTGCGTCCACGCCCCGGCATAAAGGCGGGTTGCGCCAGCCAAAAGAAGAGCGACAACCGTTAAGCACTGTCCAAATTTTCTCCGCACAGAGATCTCCCGCCCTGCACAAAACACACCCACTCACGTGAATTTCATCGGAAATCGGGGGCGAAACTTTAGGCACCACGCACCATCGTGCGAATTTCTTTACGGGCAGATTGAAACAATGGGGGGACGAATTTCCGGCGCGACTGTTTGGCTCTGTTACGGAACAATCACCGCCGCACCGTCGATCGAATCGCTCTTGATGGCGGCCAGCGCCTCGTTTGCCTGATCGAGAGCGAATGGCGTAATCCTCGGTTTGAGGTCGTCAGGTCCTGGGTAATACTAAAATCCTCTCAGACGAACGCACCAATTCGCTGCTGGTTTACGCTTCGAAGGATGACATGAAAATAATCAAGGACATTATCGCCAAGCTGGACATCGTCTTGGCGCAAGTCCTGATTGAAGCCGCCGTCATCTCGGTGACGCTGACCGACAGCCGCGACCTGGGCATCAGCTATCTTCAACATCCCGCAGAAGGTCGGGCAACTGGACCGGCGTCGGGGCCGTCAACAACAACAACCACTTCCAGGCCAATAATTTCACTGGATCAACGGCGGTAACCAACGCCGGCGGCCTCTTCCCTCAGGCTTCAGCTATTTGATGTCCTTGGGCCAGGACCTGGATGTGACGCTGACGGCAGTGGCAGGCGACAGTCGAGCCAGGATCTTGCAGGGGCCACGCATCCAGACTTCGCATAACGAGCCGGCGAGCATTTTCGTGGGTGAATCGCGGCCTTACCCGACGTCCAGCTACTACGGAGGCGGTGCTTATGGCGGGTATTCTTCATCCAGCAACTTCAGATCGGTGTCCAGCTCGATGTGACGCCGTTGATCAATCCCGACGGGCTGGTGGCGATGGACATCCACACCAAGATCGACGCCTTCGAAGGCAACGTGACCATCCAAAATGTCGGCGACGTGCCCGTGACGAGCGATAAGGAAGCCCAGGCCAAGGTCTCGGTACGGGACCACGACACGATTATCTGGGCGGGTTGGTCGAGACGGACCAGAACAAGAACAACTCCGGGGTGCCGGTCCCGGAGGACCTCCCGCTGTTGGGTTATCTGTTTCGCAGCTCGCACAAGGAGAAACGCGCAACGAACTCATTGTGCTGATCCGCCCGACGGTGTTGCAGTCGCCGGAGATTGCGGCTCTGGCGGCGACGGCCGAGAAGAACAAGATGCCCGGAGTCCGAGCCACGGAGCGAGACATTCAGGCCGAGGAAATCCAACGTGTGAAGCAGCTCGACAATCAAGGAAAAGCGGATCTTCCCCAGAAGCTGCTGAATCCGTGAGGGCTGTGTGGAGCCCAGCGCGTCCGAGCGGCAACCAAAACAATTATGTCCGTTACAGCAGGCAGATGGGTTAAAGACGTTCCTTGTGTATGATCAGCTCAAACCAGGCAACCCCGGGGCGTGCGTGTCTCCGCCCGCTGCGGAAGCGCATTGGGGCAATTATCCTTCCAATGCTGCTTGTGCTCGGCGGGCTCTTGGTTTGGGCGCCAATGCGAACAGACGCCCAAATCTTTGCTATCAGCTCCATCAACCCTGTCAATGTCGGGGTGGGCACGCCGATCACCCTTCAAATCACTGTCACGAACACTACCGGCGCCAACAGCCAACTGACCTGGAGCCTTAGTAGTAACCCTACCACTTCTGCGACTATTGCCTCCGTCAGCACCGGTCCGGTGGGCCCGACTACATTTAGTTGGACGCCGGCACAAGCCCAGTCCGTAATCTTCACCGTCAGCGTTAGTCAGTTCAACACGACTAACACCGCTGGCATGAGCTTCACCGTGACCGTCACCAACGCCGTCCCGACTGGAGGCGGGATTGTGATTGCCACCATCCCGCCCCAGACCGTGGCCGAAGGAACGACACTCACCTTTACCAGTTCTGCCCAAGCCACCGACAACCCCAATAACGCTCTCGTATTCAGCCTGCTTAACGCGCCCGACGGAGCTACCCTCGTCAACAACACGCCGACGAGCGCGGTCTTCACCTGGACGCCGACGCCCGTCCAGGCCGCGACTCC
>CAVQOW010000020.1:0-33215 GCA_963714605.1 uncultured Verrucomicrobiae bacterium
GCCAATCACAGCGTATTTGGATTCTTGTTTGGAATCGGTGCGCTTTGGAACTTGCAAAGTCTCCACCAGCCGCCGGATGAGTTAAGGTGACAGTCCCAATTGTTGAAACAAATTTTAACCCAGACGTTGCGGCAACCGTAACGGCGGGTTTGTTTTAGCGCCGTTAAGCTGCTGTCTTTGCCAGTTCCTCCTCAAAATCCACGATCTCCTTGATCTGCACCAGAAACCAGCGGTCAATTTTCGTGAAGTTGAAAATCTCATCGATGGTGAAGCCGGCGCGGAGGGCGTGGCGGATGAAGAAGATGCGTTCGGCGTTGGGCACGCTCAGTTTGCGGCTGATGACGTCGCTCGGCAAAATGTCGCGGTCGCCATAGATTTCCGTGCCGATGCGCCACGGTTTGCCGTCGCCGCCCAGGCCGCTGCGGCCAATCTCCAGCGAACGCAGGCATTTTTGCAGGCTTTCCTTGAACGTGCGCCCGATGGTCATGGCTTCGCCCACGGATTTCATCTGCGTGTTCAGCGTGGGGTCGGCTTGCGCGAATTTCTCAAAGGCGAAGCGCGGCACTTTCACCACCACGTAATCAATGGTCGGTTCGAAGCTCGCCGGGGTTTCGCGCGTGATGTCGTTGCGGATTTCGTCGAGCAGGTAGCCGACGGCGAGTTTGGCGGCGATTTTCGCGATGGGAAATCCCGTCGCCTTGGACGCGAGCGCGGAACTGCGGCTGACGCGTGGGTTCATCTCGATGATGACCATGCGGCCATTCTCCGGGTTGACAGCGAACTGGATGTTCGACCCGCCGGTCTCGACGCCCACGGCGCGGATGACGGCGAAGCTCTGGTCGCGCATGATCTGAAATTCCTTGTCGGTCAGCGTCTGGATGGGCGCGACGGTGATGCTGTCGCCGGTATGCACGCCCATCGGATCGAAGTTTTCGATGGAACAGATGATGACGCAGTTGTCGGCCTTGTCGCGCATGACTTCCATCTCGAATTCCTTCCAGCCAAGCAGGGATTCTTCGATGAGAATTTCCGAAACTGGCGAAAGTTCCATGCCGCGCTTGGCCAATTCGTCGAATTCCTCGCGGTTGTAGGCGATGCCGCCGCCAGTGCCGCCAAGCGTGAACGCGGGGCGGATGATGAGCGGGGAATCGGCCAATCTTCTCGGTCACGGCGCGGGCGTCGTCCAGGCGTGCGCCGTGCCGGAAATCGGTACGTCGAGGCCGATGGAAAGCATGAGGTCTTTGAAGACCTGCCGGTCTTCGCCGCGTTCGATGGCTTCGGGCGTTGGCGCCAATCATCTCGACGCCGTACTTCTCCAGCACGCCGCTGCGAAAAAGGGACATGGCAGTGTTGAGCGCGGTCTGGCCGCCGAGCGTCGGAAGCAAAACCAACTTATTTGCGGTTTGCGATTTGCGATTTGCGATTTCGGATTGGCCGACGGGAACGCCCAGCTTTTTCATCTCTTCCAGTTCGCGGACGATGATTTTCTCCACTGTCTCGGGCGTGATGGGCTCGATGTAGGTGCGGTCGGCAAACTCCGGGTCGGTCATGATGGTGGCCGGGTTGGAGTTGACGAGAACGACGCGGTAGCCTTCTTCCTTGAGGGCTTTGCAGGCCTGTGTGCCGGAATAATCGAACTCGCACGCCTGTCCGATGATAATCGGACCGGCGCCGATGATGAGGACGCTGTGGATGTCAGTGCGTTTAGGCATTGTTCAAACGGCCACAGATGAAACACAGATTGAACACGAATTAAAGATAAAACGAAGTCGGCAGCTTTTCACGATTACCGGCTCAAGCGGTAGGCTTCCATGAGCGTGTAATACTTCGTGATCATGTTGGGCACTTCCCAATCAGGCAGTTTTCCAGCGGCGAGATACTTCAGATAATCGTCCATTACCTGCGCGAAATGCGCCTCGTGACCAATCTTGAATTTGTCCGGAACGATGATCTCCCAAGCTCCCGCGATCTTTTTCGCGGTCACGCCTGGATAAATTCCCTGCAATTTGGAAAGGCTGGCGAGCAGCGTCTTTTCAAATTCCGCATCCGAGGCGTCGGTCTTCTTCTCGACGTAGAGCGTGGGTTTGTAATTTTGTTCCTTGCCTTGCCGGATGACCAAGTTGGCGCGAGTGCCGCGCATGATGGAGAAATGCGTGTCTTCCGCGCCTTCGGGCGACTGGAAATTCCAGATGACCGACACCTTCGCCGTGACGCCGCGCAATTTGTAGATGAACTCGCCGTTGCAATACACCTCCAGTTCGCCCGCGGCGTTGACTTGGGGCTTCAGGTAATCGGGAAATTCGTCGAGTCCGGTTGCTTTTTTGAACTGCTCCCGGCTGATCTTGGTCGTCCAGCGCCGTGCTGAAATGACTGTCACGTCGGACGGCTGGAGCGCGATATCCGGAAACGCCTCCCATTGCACGAGATCCACGAGGTGCGTGGAGATGTCCATGATGCCCTCGCCCTGCTGTTTCACATCGAAGAACCAAGGCGGGCGCTGGAGCGGATTGCCGGAAACGTATTTGAAATAATGGTGGACGCTCTCCTTGGTGATGGCGGGCGTGGCGGGCGTGCCTTTCTCCAGTTCGCCGAAAACGGCGGGCATCTTCGACAGTTCGCGTTGCAGAATTGTCGTCGTCTCGTGCCGCTCGGTCATGATGTCGTAGAGCAGCACGCCGCGTTTCTCCGCCTCCTTGAACGCCTGCCTCACCTTCTCGAAGTCGGCGGGGTTGATGGCCATCGGCTTGTCCGCGAGCACGTTCAGTCCCGCCTGAACCGAGCGCAGGATGTAATCGCCTTTCCTCGCGTTGTTGCCGGAGATGACGACCACGTTGCCGGGTTTCTCCTGCACCATGCGATCAAGAAAATCCGCGCCGGTGTAAACCCTTTCCTGCCAGTGCGTGGGATTTTCGGCGCGCGTGTTGTAAGCCTCTACACGCTTAAGGTGCAGATCAAGGTCCGCGCCGCCGGGCGCATAAACGTGAACCACCGGGTCCACCTGCGGATACATTGACTTCTGCACCAGCGCTGCATGGAAATGGCCCGGGTCAAGCGTCATCAGCTTCACGCTCGCATCGGCAGCAGATGCATTCATGGCTGTAGCTGTGGTCACGACGGTCAATGACAATATCGTCCGAGTTGTTACAGTCAATTTTTCAAGCGTCTTGAATCGGACCGGCGGCGATGATTTGAAGCTGAGAATGCCGGTGTGCTTTGACATGTTTAATTTTCGATTTACGACCGCCGATTTACGATCTGAAAGTTCATCGTAAAACGGCCAGAGATTGAACACGGAACACGCTTGGAGCGAAAGGAAAAAGCTGGCTGTTCAGAGACTTGTTTGCGCGGCGTTGATTTGAGCACGAAGCAAATCGTGCAGTGTGACCAGGCCCAGCAGGTTCGCATTGGCGGCATCGCAGACCACGGCCATGCCGGTCGGCGATTCGATGAGAAGTGCCTGCAATTCGCGAATTGTCTGGCGCGGTTGGCAACGAACGACCGGAGCCAGTTTGGGCGGGCGTTTTTCGGCGAAGGCCTCGGCCAGTTCAGCACGCGTGGCGATGCCGATCAATCTGCCTTCCTGCATCACCGGAAAATTGGCGAACGCGTGAACCTTCAATATTTTCTCCACCGCCGCCGGCTCCAAGCTGTTCAAGGTGACCGGCTGAAAATTCGCAATCGTCGAAACGGGCAGCTTTTGCCAGCTTTGCAAATCGCGCGGCGGCAGCAATTTTTCCAGCTTGTGGCCGTCCTGTTCCAAAATGGCGTCGTAGAAATTTCCGTGTGTCAGGCGGCGGCTGACGGCCTGGCTGACCAGCGCGCCCAGCATCAGCGCAGGCACGAGGGAAAATTCGTGCGTCATCTCAAACACAATGAGGATGCCCGTCACTGGCGCGCGCACCACCGCGCCGAGACAGGCGCTCATGCCGACCACCGCCAGCGTGAGTGCATCCTCGGCGGGCAACGGTGTCACCAAGTTGACCAGGCCCGCGAGCAGCAAACCGCTCATGCCGCCAAAGAAGAGCGTCGGCGAAAAAATTCCACCACAGCCGCCGTAGCCGTAGCAAAGAATGGTTGCCAGCAACTTGGCGAACAGCAGCACGCCGACAATTTCCCAGTCCAGTTGATGGTTCAGTCCGGCCGAGAGGTCATCGTAGCCAAGACTGAATACGCCGAGCCGGCCGGTCACGAGGAAAACCGCAGCGCCGATACTCCAAGCCAGGGTTGCGCCGACCGCTGGTTTCAGCCAGCCGGGAATCCTGCCGGGCTTCTGGAGTTGCGCGCGCAAATCGAGCGTTGCCTTCTGAAAAAAAACTCCTGCGAAACTTGCCAGCGCCGCGGCCAGGGGCGTCAGCAAATAACTCCGCCATGTGGGGGCATCAATGTGCGCGATGGAAAATGCCGGCCGACTGCCCACCAAGCCATGCACGACCAGCGCGCCAATCACCGAAGCCAGCAGCACGCTGCCGAGCAGATTGCTGTTCAGGTCCTGGATGATTTCCTCCAACACAAACGTCACGGAGGCAATCGGCGTGTTGAAGGCCGCCGCCAGTCCAGCCGCTGCGCCTGCCGCCGTCGCGCGCCGCTGTTTTTGTTTCGCCTCGCCCAACAGGCTGGCCAGCCGCGATGCCACGCCGCTGGCCACATGCACGCTCGGGCCTTCCCGCCCGAGGCTGCCACCGCCACCGATGCTCAACACGCCGCCCAAGAACTTCACCCAGACTGCGCGCCACGGGATGACGCCAAAATCCTTCCAGAAAGCCGCTTTGACCTGCGGGATACCGCTGCCCGCTGCCTCCCGGCAAAAGGAATTCAACAAATAACCCGCCAACAACGCGGTGACCACCATGACGATGAAGCTGCCGACCAGAAACACCAGATGAGACTGCACCGCCAGTTGTTTGAAGGTAACATTGTATAACAAATTGATCAGAAGCTGAAATGCCACCACGACCACGCCGGCAGTCAGTCCGTATAGACAGGTCTGCAGGATGTTGCGGGTGTTTTGGGGCAGTTTCCCAATATAACCGGATAACGATGTGCGAAACACGACACCAGAATATTTCAAAATACCCGGTGGAATTCAAGAATTCTGCGCGATGAAAATCCGCTGCGGTTAAAGCAAGCCGGGTTGTTTTCCTGATGTAGCCTTCAATCCCAATTTTTTGTAGCTCAATTCTGTCGCCACGCGGCCCTGCGGCGTGCGCTTGAGGTAGCCTTCCATGATGAGATACGGCTCGTAAACTTCTTCGAGTGTGTCCGGCTCTTCGCCGACGGCCACGGCAAGCGAGCCGATGCCGACCGGCCCGCCGCCGAATTTCACGATGATGGCTTCGAGGATGCGCTTGTCCATTTCGTCGAGGCCGTTCTGATCAATCTCCAGCATGGCGAGCGCTTTGTCGGCGACGTCGGCGGTGATGCGACCGTCGTGCCGGACCTGCGCGTAATCGCGCACGCGGCGGAGCAAATTGTTCGCGATGCGCGGCGTGCCGCGACTGCGCCGGGCAATTTCATGCGCCCCGGTGTCGTCAATTTCCACGTTCAACAACCGCGCAGAGCGTACGACAATGATTTGCAATTGTTCAGCGTGATAGTAATCAAGCCGTTCGCGCATGGGAAAACGCGTGAGCAACGGTGCGGTGAGCAGGCCGCTGCGCGTGGTCGCGCCGATGAGCGTAAAGCGCGGAAGGTTCAGGCGGACGCTGCGGGCGTTCGGGCCCTGGTCAATGATGATGTCGAGTTTGAAATCTTCCATTGCCGGATAGAGATATTCCTCGATGGTTTTCTGAAGGCGATGGATTTCGTCAATGAACAGCACGTCGCCCGCTTCGAGATTGGTGAGCAGCCCGGCAAGGTCGCCGGCCTTTTCAATGGTCGGGCCGCTGGTGCTTTTGAGATTCGCGCTCATCGCCTTGGCCAGAATGTTGGCGAGGGTGGTTTTGCCCAGACCGGGCGGGCCGCTGAACAGGATGTGGTCGAGCGCCTCGCCGCGTTTTTTGGCGGCGGCGACCGCAATTTCGAGCCGTTCCTTGACCTTGAGCTGGCCGGTGAATTCGGAAAAGAGCGACGGCCGCAGCGTCATTTCCAACGCGGCATCGGGTTTGTTCAAACTGGAAACCGGGCGTTCGGCCATCGCGCCAGAGAATGCGGAAAGGGTGAAGACGCGGCAAGGGGAAACGCTGCCTCTTGACAATCTTCCTTCGGGAGGCATCGCTTTTTTGAGGGCGGATTTTATCGAGCGGTTTCGAATGCGGCTGCTCTGGAACGGGTGCGTGTTCCGTTGCGCAGTTTGAGTATTGGAACTTCGGCGAAAATGTTTTATCTTCGCGACAATATGAAACAATCGCTCGGAGCCAAGACTCTCGTTTATCCGACACCAGTGTTTGTCGTCGGCACCTACGACAAGGATGGCAAGCCCAACGTCATGACCGCGTCGTGGGGCGGCATTTGCTGCTCTCAACCTCCCTGCGTCGCCGTGTCGTTGCGCAAGGCGACTCTCACCCACGGAAACATCCTCACACGAAAGGCGTTTACCATCAGCATTCCGTCGGAAGATCATGTCAAAGAAACGGACTTCTTTGGATTGGTTTCCGGCCGGAATGCGGACAAATTCGCCGTGACGGGCCTGACGCCAATCCGAAGCGACCTGGTGGACGCGCCGTATGTGAAGGAGTTTCCGTTGATTGTCGAATGCAGGCTAAGCCGCTTCTTCGAGCTTGGACTGCACACACAGTTCATCGGAGAGGTTTTGAACGTGAAAGCCGAGGAAAGCGTGATGGCTGCCGGCGGGTTGGTTGACATCAAAAAAGTCAGACCGCTGACGTTCGCGCCCGACACGCAAGGTTATTATGGCATCGGCAACTTCATCGGCAAGGCGTTCTCCATCGGCGAAAGGCATTGAGCCGTTCGCGAAGAATCGACGGCGGAGGCGGCGGCATGCCGGGCATTCCTATTTTGATGGCGCGCCGGAGAGTTTGTCGGTCTTGGGGATCATTACACCCGGTTTGTCAAACAGTTCGCCATCGGCGAGGTGTTTAAGCACAAACTTCTGCAAGGCGCGCGTCTCGGCGGTCAGGAGAATACTTCCATTTTCCGTGCGATGCGCGAGGGCTTCCGGATTTTTTTCGAGATGTTTCTTCAGCCAGTCGAAATCGAAGAGCGCGAGCTTCAATTCCGGCTCAAGCTGCCACACCCGCACCAGCAGATGGCCGGGAAACATCGAAGCTACCACAAGGCCGGCTTGGTTGGTTGCGTAATCGCAGTCAGTCGGAATGAGATCGAGGAACTGGTTCTTCTTGAGCGTGAAAAGATGGGCGCTGAACCTGCCTTCCTTGTTTCCCTTTTCAATGACCGTGAGTTTGTAAGATTTATCGTCTCCCTTCTCGAATTTCCAGACCTGCGGGCTCCTCCTTGCTGTTCTTTTCCAACCATTCGCCCAACAGACGATTGTCGAAGATGATGTCCTTGTCGGTGTAAAACGGGTTGACAGATGGAATGCAGGAGCAAAACAGCACGAGAGCACCTGCCAGCATGATGAGATTGCGTGGTTTCATGGTGAATTCTATTTGTCTGCTACGCCTTGTTGCCGGTTCAGTCAAGATCACTTCCGACAAATTTATTGCACCCAGCCAATCACCGCGGCGGCCGGCTTGCATTTTCCCGCTTTCAATGCGATCCAAGAATACAAGATTACCAACCGGAGACAGCTTATGAATGACGCAGCATGTGACGAATTCAGGACTGGCGACGGAACGTTGTGCGATCAGGGCATGACGCGGCGCGACTTTGTAAAAACAATGGCGGCCACCGGAGTGGCGGTGAGTCTGGGCGCTCACGGGTGGGCGGCGGAATCAAAATCGGGCGACATGATTTACCGCACGCTGGGTCGGGCAGGCGAAAAAGTTTCGGCCATCGGTCTGGGCGGATGGCACATTGGCGCGCCGAAGGACGAGGCGGAAAGCATTCGCATTATCCATAGCGCCATAGATCGCGGCATTACGTTCATGGACAATTGCTGGGATTATAACGGCGGCGGCAGTGAAATCCGCATGGGCAAGGCGTTGCGCGATGGTTACCGCGACAAAGTGTTCCTGATGACGAAAATTGACGGGCGCACCCAACAAGCCGCCGCCAGACAAATTGACGAGTCGTCTTCAACGCCTCCAGACGGATCGCATTGACTTGATGCAGCATCACGAGGTCATTCGCATGGAGGACCCGGACCGCATCTTCGCTGAGAACGGCGCGATGGCCGCGGTGTTGGAAGCGAAGAAGGCCGGCAAGATTCGTTACATTGGCTTCACGGGTCACAAGGATCCGGTGGTGCATCTGCGGATGCTGGAGATCGCGGCGCAACACCAGTTCAAGTTCGACACCGTGCAAATGCCGCTCAACGTCATGGACGCGCATTTCCGCAGTTTTGAAAAGCAGGTGGTTCCAGTGCTTGTGAAGGAAGGCATCGGCGTGCTGGGAATGAAATCGCTGGGCAACGGGGCGATTGTGCAGAACAGGAGTGGTGACGGCCATCGAATGTCTGCATTACGCGCTGAACCTGCCCACGTCCGTCGTCATTAACGGCATGGAAAACATGGAACGACTGGATCAGGCGCTGGAAGCGGTACGCACCTTCAAGCCGATGAGTAAGGAGCAGGTGGCTGCGCTGCTGGCACGAACGGAAAAACTTGCGGCCACAGGTCAATGCGAGCAATTCAAAACCTCAACGCATTACGACGGCACGGCGCGTTATCCGGAATGGCTTGGGTAAAAATGCGCGTGATGGCGGTCAGTGCGCGGCATCTTTCATCGCCTCGGCGTAAGGTTTGCCATCCACAAAAACCTGTTCGATGTTCGCGCGACCGGACGCGGGTACAACGGCTTGCACTGTGAGCTTGCCGGTCGGATTGCCCGTGCCTTCAGCGACGTAGTAATTTTCCAGTCCATATTCGACGTGAATGGAGTTGGTGACTGCATTCCAACGTGCCCATGTGCTTTTGCCTTTCAACAAAACTTCGTCTGCGAGTGGCACGATCTCATTGGTGCTGGCGCGGGCAACGACATAAAACTGGTTAGTGCCGGGCGCGAGAGCGACAAAAATTTTCGTACCGCGGGGTAAATCCGTTTTCACAGGTGGCGAAAACAGATTCGTCGGCACATCGCTTATTTTGTAATTCAAGATGAGGTAATCGCCGCGCAGCGGGTCGCGCGGGTCCACGCGGCGCGTTTCGAGCAGAATGACTTTGCCAGTGGCCAGCGCGTGCTCTTGTACTACGACCGTTCCGAGCAACCACGCCGTTTGCAGCGCGAGAATAAAAAAGAAGATTTTGAGTTTCATAGATGTAGTGGTTTGGTTAACATCGTGATCAGTTGATCTGCGGTTTTGATGCAGTTTGCTGCGCTTGATTTCGGTCTTCAATTGGCGGAAAACGACACCATATATCCTCCGTGCCTCCAAACGGCACCATTACGAAAATTCCGAAATGTTGTTCTCGGTGAAGGACGATGAGGCAGCCATCAACCGCTTTCCGCAACAAGCAGTCCTCTCCCTCTGCATACCCGCCGATCCCGGCAGCGCCGCCATGCTCCTCTCGTGTCCCAATGTCCAAAAAACCTTTTACTGGATAGTAAGGCTGGCCATACTTGTTGCTGTCCCAGTTCGCAAAAATTCCATGCCCGCCCGTTGCTCGGCTCCAAGTGTATTTGGAATAGCGTCGCATCGCAACTGACTGCCCTTCTCTGAAAAACTGCATTTCAATCACGTCCGGTTCCGCCACCATGACGGAGTTGGCACCGGTGTAAGAGGGATTTATGCCGTAAAGAACCCTTGTTTTATTTGAAATCCCCACACACCAGCAGGTTGCCGGAGGCGGTTCAATCAAGAGCAGCCGGGATAACAACACACGTCCGAGGTTTTCTCCCTTGACTGTAAAGGCATCACCCACGTTTGCATAACTTCCGGAAATTTTTGGAGTTGCCCCGACATTTTTATCAACCGGAACCAGGGCAGATATTTGTCCGGGCTGCTTGGGGACGACTGCGCAACCACAAATGTGGAGCATAAACAGTGTTGCGAACCCCCAATTGGTGAGTTTCATGACATTTGCCCTTTCTTGCGGCGGCTTAATAGCGCGCTTGCCAGATAGAGAATGCCTGGCAGAGCCAGCAGCAATAAGAACCAGTTCAGGCGTTTCAAGGAAACGACCGACACTATGAACAGAAGCCATCCGCCCAGCGAGAGAATGCCGCCGGAAAATTCCCATCGCCATCCGGCCAGGATGCCAGCCACGGTCAAAGCCAGCGCCAGGAAACCGATCCGGACATCCAAAGGTTGCGTGAAAGGATTTGGCATTCCCTCACCAACGGCGATGGCAAAGATGAGGACAACAAGCAGCGTACCGAGGATTCGCGCCGTCCACCTGCACGCGGCCGGCAATGGTTTGTCTTTCATCCCGCGTTCCTTTTCGCTCCGGTTCGATTTAAGTTTCATCAGTCCTCGGGAGCGGTTGATGTCTTGATTTGCTGCATCAGCCTGCGCCTTTTCTTTTCGAGATGAATGCCGAAGACAATCAGGAAAATGCCCGAAACCAGTAACATCACGCCCGTGCGCGCCATCGAACCGAACAAACCGAAGTAAGCCGCAAGGATGTCGAGCGCGATGAAAGTGACGCCGAGGTTCACCAGAAACGGCGAGCGCTCCTGCAAGCCGACCTGGATTTGCAGCAGGCAGAAAACGAACAGCGAGAGTGTGCCGACAAGGTAGCTCCACGATTCGCCCCAATGCCAGTAGCGCGGGCCTCCGGTGTGATTGAGTTGCCAGCAGCCGAACCAAACTGTGGCCATAAACACCAGCATTCCCAACAGCGCCGTGAACCACGTCCAGCGCCATTGGCGGTCAAGCGCTCGGAGATTTTTGATGCCCGCCGCGAGCGGTACCAGCGCGAGCAAACTGAGCGCGGGGAATATCCAGCGCTGAAAATCAGAATCGTTCCAGCCAGCAGAAAAGCCCTTCCACGTGAGCGGATAAAAGAAAATCAGAAATCCGAGCAGGCCAAGCTTTTCCGTCGGCAAAGCGAATTCGGCAAACGCGCCGCGCCGCAACAACCAGCCTGCGCCGAGATAAACCAGCCCCAGCAGCGCGTAGAGCAAAATCTGGCGTTCGTCGTCGCAAAAAAACCAGTCGCCGCGCTCGTTCACTTCCAGACCAAACCAGATGCCGAACGCGAGCAGCAGCAGAACGTGCTGCGCCTTCGACCGCAGCAGCCACGGCAGCGCGGCGATGCCAATCCACCAGAGCAGAAAGGCGTTCGGCGGGCGCGAGACGATGTTGTAGATCTGGCCGAGCAACGCGATGTTCGCCAGAAACAGACCGGACCCGATGAGATGCAGCGCTTCGCCGGTCTTGCGATATTTTCTGTGAACTTCGCGCAGCCACCAGCCGCCGGCGTGCGCGCCGAGCATGAGCGCGATGCCAACGGCGATTTTTACGCCGCGCGGGATTTCGTTCCAGTGCGCGGAGATGAGCAGGACGATTCCCGCCGTGATGAGCACCGCGCCGATGATGGAGATGATGGTGAGAAATTTCCCGCCGCCGTCCTCCTTGAGGTTGAAGTGCTCGATGATGCGCTGCCGTTGTTCGTCGGTGATGAAACCGGCTTCGTGGAGTTTTTGGATGTCGGCGTGTTTCATATTTTCTCCGGTAATGATGCGGTTATGAAATCGAATTGTTAAACAATCAATCTGCAATCCGGATTTCCTCCGCTTCTACCGCAACCATATCGCGATGCCCGGCAAGGACACGAGTCAATATGTCCAAAATGCGCTGGTTGGTGTCGGCGTCTTTGACTGCGATTCTAAGCGCATGTTTGCCGAAGCAACTGCCCATTGTGCCAACATCGCGCAGAAAAAGTCCGTGAGTGCGACAGCGACGGACAATTTCGGCGGCGCAAGGTCCGTCAACAGGCAAATGACACAACAGGAAGTTGGCTGCACCGGGAATTATTTCCCACCCTTCAAACGCAGCAAGCTGTTCCTCAAGTTCCGCACGTAGTTCACGCGATTCGGCGTAACGAGCTGCGTAATAGTCCGGGTCTTGCAACGCTGCCACGGCCGCGACTTGTGCCGGCAAACTCACCGCCCAAGGCGGTGTGATGCCGCGCAGTTCGGCGATGATTCTTTCCGGCCCGCAAAGATACGCCGCACGAACGCCGCTCAAGGCATAGACCTTTGACATGGATTTGCAAACAACGACATTCTGGCTGGCAGCGGCAAACCTTTCGATTGATTGATCCGGTCCGGCGTAATCCACATAGGTTTCGTCCACCCACACGCGCGTTGCCGTCGGGACGCGATGCAGCACTTCCTCCAAATCAGTCCGCTCTACGTGCTGGCCGGTCGGACTATTCGGATTCACGAGCGCGATGAGGTCGTAGTTGCGCTGGAACAAACGCTCCAACTCGTCAAGATCAACGCGGTAATTGTCACCGCGCAACAGGGTCAGGCGATAAACGCGGCAGCCAATGACTTTTTCCAAAACGTGCGCGTATTCACCATAGGTCGGATCAAGAATCAATACGCGCGACGATGGATTGAGCCAGTGTCGAAACGCCAGGAAGATGGTGTCCGACGAGCCGGCGGCGGGCAGCACACACTCGGTCGGCACGCGACGCACTCGCGCAATAACGCGCGCCATGCCTTCGCAATTTGTGGGCGGTGAAGTGCGAAGCAACCATGGCAAATCCTCTTGGAGCGCGGCGATGACTTCGGGCGATGGCGGAAACCAGGCGTCGAGCACGTCGGCGTTGATGATATTATTCCGGCGCTCCAAGCAGTCAAACTCCGGCCCGATGGCGTCGAAGAATGCGCCGCCGTGGAAACACGCGGCGGGTTTGCGAAATGGGAAGTACAACTGCCAATCCACCGAATGTTCCAGCCGACGCATCAGCGGTGCGAATTTTGTCAGCCGCGTTCGCAAGCGTGTCACCGTGGCCGTCAGTAATTCGTACGTTACTGCACCGGAGCGGAACTCCCGCTCCAGCTTCACCAATCCAACACGCAGATAAAGGTCAAGCACTTCACGCCGGCCTATGGCCACGATGCGTTCTCCGCCATGCGACTCGACCCAGCGAAACGCAGCATACATCAACAGCAAAGCGAGTTCGCGACCTCGGAAGCGATTGCTTACGGTGAGCAACCTCACCTCGTGAAGCCCGTTCCGGCACAACTCTGGAAAGTCATCGCGCGAAATATATTTGTCCACGGAATAGCGCTCGCAGTCCGGCGGCGTGATGCTTATGAATCCGGCGACAGTCCCGTGCAGTGAAGCGACGATATAAACGTTGGATTCATCCAACCCGTCGCTCAATCTGCCGCCAGCGTTCGGAGCATGCTGGCCAAGTTCACGCGCGTAAACCTCGTGGCGAAGGCGATAGATTTCCTCGCGATCCTGATGATTTGCGAGACGGACGACGACCCGGTTTGAAACGGTTACAATGCGCTCCCGTTGTTCGTCGGTGACGAAACCGACTTCGTGGAGTTTTTGGATGTCGGCGTGTTTCATGATTTTCTCCGGGGTGTGCTGTAGTTGTGAGCCGAATCGAAGGTGCGATCAATTGTTTTCTCGCGCCGCCAGCGCCCGTTCCTGCCGCGCGGTACGATGACCAAAATTGGGCGATGTTTTGAGCATCCGTTTGAATTTCGCGCGGCGCTCGTGCGTTTCCTCGGCGGAGTAAAGTTGTTTCACCAGTTTCAAGAAACCGTTTTGCAGTTCGGCGACGCTCATGCTTTTCGGGCGGAAGTTGATGTCGAACAGCGTGCAAAGTTCCCACGCTTTGTCGCGAATAATGCGGTTTTCCTGCTTCAACCGCACATAGAGCGGCGTGCCGGGAAACGCGGTCATGAACGTCACCTGCACTTCGTAAAGGCCGGAATCGCGCACGAAATCCAGCACGTCGTGGAAGACTTCTGGCGTGTTGCCGTCGAGGCCGAGGATGAAACAACCGTTTACCGTGATACCGTAGGACTGAATCTTGGTGATTGCAGCTTTGTATTCGTTTTGCCGGCGCGCCTTCCAATTACTTTTCAGCTCGATGCCGTCGAGGCTCGTGCGGCGCGGGCTTTCCAGGCCGATGAGCACCTGCTGACAACCGGAGTCGCGCATGAGGCCAAGCAGTTCGTCATCCCCGGCCACGCACACGTCGGCTTCGGTGAACCAGTGGAGTTTTTCCTTCGCCAGCTCGCGCAACAGTTTCTTGTAGTGCTCGTGGTGAACGAAACTGTTGTCGTCGGCAAACTCGATGAACGGCCGCGGCCAGATTTTTTTGATCTCGCGGATTTCAGCGATAACTTTTTCGACCGGTTTAACCTTGTAACGGGGCGTGAGCAAAATGGAACTCGCGCAAAATTCGCAGCGGTGCGGACAGCCACGGCTGGTCTGGACGGTGAGGCGGTTGTATTTGTCCGGATTGAGCAGGTCGAAGCGCGGCATCGGCGCGTCGGCCAAATCGAATTCATTCGGCGACGTGTAAACGGGCTTCAGCCCGCCGCGGTCGAAATCCGCGAGCACTTCCGGCCAGAGCGGTTCACCTTCGCCCACGACGACGCTGGTGCAATGTTTCTTCGCCTCGTCCGGCAGGGAAGTGACCGTGATGCCGCCCATCACCACCGGAATTTTTCTTGCAAGATAAAAATCGGCGACTTCGTACGCCTCATTGAGTTGGGCGGTGAAGGTGCTGAGGGCGACAAGGTCGAAATGGTCCGGTAGTTCCGGCGGTTTTTTGAGGTCGGCGATTTCGTGATACTCCACGTCATATTTTTTCGGCGTCAGCCCGGCGAGCGTGAGGAGGCCGAGGCTGGGCAGCGAAGCGATGATTTTATTGCGGTCCACGAAACCGGGCAATGTGAGACCGAGCTTCGTGAGTTCCGCGTTGTGCGCGCGCACACCGCTCATGGCGATGAATCCAATTTTCATAATTTGATGATCTCCATAAAGGTCAGGACGCCACCGGCTATCAGACTGATCACCGGCACGGCAAAAATCAGGTGGGTCTTCGGGAAATGCGCCATCACCACGCAGCAAACCGGCATCGAGATCGCGCCGGCAATGAAAGCCCACGACGCGACGGCGACGAACGGACCGGCCAGGGAGAAGGTTTGTACCGTCAGACAAAACAGCAGATTGACGACGCCCAATCCGAAGAAGGAAATGTGGCTCGAGCCGGTACATCCGGCGTTTGAAGCTGCCGTAACCGCCGAGCCAGTTTTCGCCGTGAAAGAACATTCCGAGCACCATGCCGGTGACGAAGCCGAGTAAAATCCAAAGCCAGGCGATGGCCAGATTGAGATGAAATTTCATTTGCGTTGAGCGGGTTGGGTGCTAAAACCTAAGCCATGAGTCCCGCCAAAGAAAAGTATTATCGCAGCCTGTTCCTGATCGCTGCCGTTTACGACGTTCTCCTCGGCATCACGTTCACCTTTTTCCCCGCACGGGCTTTTGACGCGCTGGGCATACGCGAAAAGCTGCCGGCCTTCGGCGGCTATCTGACACTGCTGGGCGTGTTCGTGCTGGTAATTGGCGTCGCTTACTTTTTGATTGCCCGCGGCGACCTGCGGCGGAACGTGGATTTGATCCTCGTCGGCACGCTTTACAAGCTGGCCTACTCGGCCACGGCATTTTACTACTGGTCGGCGGGCGGTCTTCCCCACGTCGCCTTCGCCGCCTTGTTCGGCGTGGCCGACGCGGTCTTCTTCGTTTTGATGGCGGAATGCTATTGGTCTTTGAAGCAGGAAACCAAAAGTTGAAACCGGTTGCCGACGGTTGTCCGTGACAAAGCCGGTCTCGTAAATTTGTTTTGCAAAAGCGGTTTTCAAGGTTTCATTCATTTCTTGATCGCAGATTAACACTGCTTGCAGTTAAAGTGTTAATTGATAAAACTTCGGGGAGCATCGGCTGACTCAATGAACATTCATCACCTCGAACTGTTCTATTATGTCGCGCGGCATGGCGGCATCAGCGAAGCCGTGCGCCACATGCCTTACGGCATCCAGCAACCCGCTATCAGCGGACAGGTCATCCAATTGGAAGAATTTCTCGGGGTGACATTGTTTCGCCGGCGTCCCTTCTCGCTCACGCCCCAAGGCAGGGAACTCTTCGATTTCATCAAACCGTTTTTCGACAATCTCACGCCGGTGGCGGAAAAGTTGCAGGGCGGCATCTCGCAACATCTGCGCGTCGCCGCGTCGGAAATAATGCTGCGCGACCATCTGCCGTCCATGTTACAGGAGCTCCGGAAACAGTTTCCGAAACTCAAGGTGACGTTGCGCGAAGCCTACTCCCCGCAGTTCGTGACCTGGTTGCAGCAGCAGGAGATTGACGTGTCCATCGGTTTGATCGGCGGCAAGCCGCCGGCAGGCATCGGGGCCATGCCGCTTTTCAAAATGCCGCTCGTGTTGCTTGTGCCCAAAAACAGCAAGCTCAAATCTGCACAGGAACTCTGGCGGCGCGACCGGATCGAGGAAACGCTCATCACCGTCCCCCGAAATGAATTGATCACCCGCGCGTTTGCGGATGGGCTGACGAAACTTAAGGTGGATTGGTTTGCCGGCATCGAAGTGAGCAGCGTGGAGATGGTGCAAACCTACGTGGTCAGCGGCTACGGCATTGGCGTCACCGTTGCCGTACCGAAAATGAAATATCATCCGCGGGTGCATCTGCTGCCGCTGGAAGGGTTCGAGCCGGTGACGTTTGGCGTGCTCTGGCAGGGACGGCGCAATGTGCTGCTGGACGCGTTCTTGAAGATCCTCCAACAGGCGGCCCGGTCGTTGATGGAAGGAGAGGATCCGAGTTTGCTGCTGTTGAAATAACACAGCGTCGCGGATTCCATCTTATCCAGATCGTCCCGGCAAAATGGTTGGAAGCGAGCGGCTGAAGCCGGTTACGGTTGTGCGAAGTTGGACGTGTGCCGAATTGATTCGCGCCTTGGCACCACAGTCGAATAATCAGTCGTGTTGGGATCAATGGGTGCGGCAAGTTCCGAGGCATACTTGCCTTGTGTCAGGACACGCCCGGCATTCAGATGCAATTCCGACATGCATCACGGCGAGAAATCGTGCGACGTTGCCGTTCACTGGAGCATGGCCCGCGCGTTGCTTCTATGGGCGACGCCGAAGTAGCATCCGATATGCTTGCATTCAAAAGACGAAGTAGATAAGAGACGGCCATGGCCTTGGCATTTTTCAGCAGCCCAACAAGAAAGAAGTACGACCAGATGGTGGCCATTGATCTGGGTGGCCGCACCACCAAGGCCGTACATCTGCTGCGACGAGGGGAAAATTTCCTGTTGGCCCGTTATTGGTTGATGGACGCGCCGATTTTTGAGAAGGGTCTTACAGCAGAACTGTTGGGCGAACACGTGAAGGCCGTCTGCCAGGCGCTGGAGCCCAAAACCAAATTTGTGACACTGGCGGTCGGTGTCAACGACTCAATCGTGCGTCACGCGGAAATCGCCCCCATGCCTGTGGAGGACATCCGTCTCATCCTGAAAAACAACTCAAAGATGTATCTTCAACAGGACCTCCCCAATCACGTGTTCGATCTTTACTTCATTCCCCCTCGATCGCTGACCAAGAAGACTGACGCTGCCAAAGACGCGGGTGGAGTCCAGAAAAACAAAATTCTCGTTGCGGCCGCCAGGAAACAGCTCGTTGACGATTGCCAAACGGCGATCAGAACCGCTGGCATGATACCCGCCACCATTCTGCCCGGTCTCGTTGGTCCTGTTAATACATTTGAAATGGCTCTGCCCGAAGTTTTCCAGAAAGAAGCGGTTGCCTTGGTGGACATTGGATTCAAAAACTCTTCCATCTGTATTTTGCAGGAAGGCGAACTGATGCTCAGCCGCGTGGTGGCCATCGGCGGCGACAGATTGACCTCGGGGCTGGCCGAAGTGATGAACATCAGCTACGCCGAGGCGGAAGGGATCAAGATCGGCATGCCCAACGAAGTGCAGCCGGCATTGGAGGGATTGGTCATACCTCTGGGACGGGAATTGCGGGCGTCCATTGATTTTTTTGAACATCAGCAGGACAAAGCAGTCACGGCGGTGTACCTGACAGGCGGCTCGGCCCGGTCGGAATTCATCGTGCAGGTGCTGCAAAACGAATTAATTGCTCCGTGCAAAGCCTGGAACCCCACGCGCTTTCTCCAGATGGCGCTGCCATCGCAACAGACGAGCGAGCTTGGCCAGGTCTCCCCGGCTTTGACCGTGGCAATTGGTGCTGCCATGGCCGCTCTTTAAGGTTATGCCGATTACCCTAAATCTGCTTGCTGAAGACCAGGCCGTTGAAGAATTGCGCCGGCGCGATCCTGTCAAGCGGGCGATTGCCATCGGAGCGCTGCTCGTGGTGGTCATGTTGGTGTGGAGCAGTTTACTGCAAGTCCAGACAATGATCGTCCGGAGCGCTCTCGGCCAAATCGAAACTCAATTGGCCTCGCGTACCAACCAATATCAACAAGTGCTTGACTGCGAGAAAAAAACCGCCGAGACCAAATACAAGCTCGTCGCCCTGCGTCATCTGGCCGCCGAGCGCTTCCTTTACGGCGACCTGCTCAATGCCCTCCAGCAAACCGTAGTGGACGATGTCCAACTGATCCGGCTCAAAGTGGATCAATCCTATACCTATACCGAAGAGATAAAAGCCAAAACGAATGACGACCGCGTACTGCCCGGCAAACCGGCGACCACTTCCGAAAAAATTGTGCTCAACCTCAACGCCAAAGATACTGGCGAAAATCCTGGCGACCAGATGACGCGCTTCAAAGAAGCCATCGGCCGGCACCCTTATTTCCAAAGCGCGTTGGGCAAGACCAACGAAGTGCGCTTGTCCAACCTTTCTTCACCCCAAGCCGGCCCGGATGGCCGGGCGTTTGTGATATTCACACTGGAATGTCGGTTTCCTGAGCGCATACGATGAAAAAGCTCATTAAGGCAAAACGCATGTATCTTGTTCTGGTGGCGCTGGCGACCCTCCTCGTGCTGGCGGGGGGATGGTTTGGCCTCATTCGCAATCAGCGCGCTGCGCTTGCCGATTTGGGCCTCAAGAAGGCGGCGACGGAAAAGAAATTGAACGAGGTTGCAAAAACCATCAAAAATCCAAACCAAGTCAAGGCCACGCTGGATGATGTGTCCAAAGAGCTCGCGGCGGTCGAGGACAACATGGCTTCCGGTGATTTATATTCATGGATTGTTCAACAACATCCGTCGCTTCAAGCTGCCTTACAAAGTGGAGATCCCGCAGTACAGCCAACCCGTGATCGCCGACACGAGCCTGTTGCCCAAATTCCCATACAAACAAGCCACGGTCACCGTTGCCGGGACTGCTTATTATGAAGACTTGGGAAAATTTATTGCCGATTTTGAAAACGAATTCCAGCACAGCCGTATCCTGAACCTGGAACTCGAACCTCAGTTAACCGGCGAAGGGGAAAAAATCTCGTTCAGGATGGACATCGTTACACTTGTCAAACCCAATTCGTAAGAACTTGTGAGTAATGCATGTGACACACGTCAGACAGTTATGAAACAACGCACGCTTTCATTTAGCTTGCTGGCTGCGGTCGCGGTCCTGACACTGCCGCGCCTTTCAATCCCCACCGCTGCCGCGCCGCCGCCCCCTGCCGGGCCAGCCAAGCCGTCCACGAATGCCGCGCCTGCCCAGCTCGAAATTCCCAAATCCATTTATATCGTTCCGACGAGGGCCAAAGAGGGCCGCGACCCGTTTTTCCCGAATTCAACGCGGGAATACACCACGGCCGATGGCAAGTCCGCCAGGTCTGCCAAGACCGCCGCGACCGCCGATGCATTGCTCGATTTGAAAGGTTTCTCGGCGCGCCCGGGCTTTCGCCTGGCCATCATCAATGATCATTCCTTCGGAGTGGGTGAAGAGGGCGAAGTCAACACGCCTGCGGGCCGCATTCGAATTCGCTGCGTGGCCATCAAAGACGATTCGGTTGTGGTTGAAATCGGCGGGGAACGCCGCGAATTGCAATTCCGCCTGAAGAAATAGCAACGTGGAAAGCGAGCCAAAATATAACACAAACCCACGGCAAAACAGCACCATGAAAAAACTGATGACATTGAAAGATTTGACTGGAGTCGGTCGCCAGACCGACTGGCGAGCCTGCTCGCGAACCATCCGCGCGCACCGCGCACCGTCAGGAAAATTTCTGGCAATCGGAATCTGTCCCGTATAACATCCGTTTAACCCGGAACCAAACGACCAACCAACATGAAAGCAAAGATCGCCGTTCTTACACTCCTTGGACTTGTTCTGTGCAGCTTAATTCCAGCCCAGACCAACACCCCTCCGGAAAATCAGCCCGCGACCGCGGCAACTCCGGCTGCGGCGGCGGAAGAAAAACCTGCCGCTGCCGCGCCCGCTGAATCCGCACCCAGTCCGGCCGCGCCCGCCGTGGAAAATTCTGCGGTCGCGCCCGCCGGGGAAAAACCCGCGGTTGCACCGCCACCCGAAGAAAAGCCCGCTCCGGCGCCGGCGCCTCCCCAAGAAAAACCGGCACCCGCCCCGGCGGCAACCAACGGCCCGCAGGCCGCACCCGTCATTCCGCTCATCCAATTTCAGGATGTTCCGTTGACGACAGCGATTGAAAACCTGGCGCGCCAGGCAGGCATCAATTACATGTTGGATCCGAGGGTTGGCTACGGGCAACCCGATGAAAAGGGCCAGATCAAAGCGCAGCCCAACATTTCGATCCGTTGGGAAAACATCACCGCTGAACAAGCCCTCATGGCGGTGCTAAATAATTACGGCCTTCAACTGCTGGAAGATACCAAAACCAAAATCGCCCGCGTCACCATCAAAGACATGGCGGCGCCGGAACCCATTCTCACGCGCATCATCCAGCTTAGATACGCGGGTGCCTCCAACATGATTACGGCCGTGCAGTCCACCCTCACCGACAAACGCAGCAAGGTGGTGGCGGATGGGCGCACCAGCCAGTTGATAATCGTGGCCACCGAAAAAGAATTGGCCAACGTGGATGTCCTCGTCAACCAGCTCGACGCACCCACCCGCCAGGTCTTGATCGAGGCCCGCTTGTTCCAAATGTCCAGCAACCCATCGACGGTCAAGGGCATTGACTGGACCGCAACGCTGCAAAGCCAAAACGTCGGTTTTGGCAACGGCGTCGCGGCAGCCGCCAATACGGTTTGGCAGGCTTCCGGCATCCCCACCACTGTGACTTTGCCGGGTGGCCGAACCATCACCACCACCCCCGGTTACAGTAGCAGCACCACAATGGGCAGCAGCAGCACTGGTGGCAGTAGTAGTGGCAGCGGCAGCAGCAGTAGCAGCAGCAGCACCAGCGGTGGCAGTGGCGGACAGACGCCCAACAACTTCTCTTGGAACACCCTCAGCGGGACGACACCGAACATTGGATTCCTCAACGCGGATGGTTTGCACGCCGTGCTTTCATTCCTCAGCCAGGATTCGGACGCGGAAGCGATCTCCACGCCGCGGGTCGTCACATTGGACAACCAGCCGGCGATGATCACTTCAGGAATCATGCAGCCGATCCGTGATACGACCGCCAGCACCGCCAATACGACTGCAGGTTCGACCGTGACGTATATCCCGATCGGCATGCTTTTAACAGTCACTCCGCGCATTTCAGCCAACGACTACATTCATCTGAATGTGGTTGTTACCAATAGCGACATTGTGGGTTATCAACCATACACGATTCCTGGCGGTGGCAGTGGATCGGATCCCATAACAGAAAGCCGGGCAATTGAGACCTTGGTCCTCATCCCCAATGCCAACACCCTTGTCATGGGCGGTCTGATTACTGATTCCATCCAGAACAATTATACAAAAGTTCCCCTGCTTGGCGATGTGCCGGTTCTCGGTTATGCCTTCCGGCACGAAAACAAACAGCGCACAAAACAAAATATGCTCATATTCATTACGCCCACTGTCATCAAGGACAGCGACTTCCGGCCGACAGAAACGCAGTTCCTGAAGACACAGCTCCCGAAGATGCAGGGCGGCATCAATCCGAATTCACTCTGGGACAGCGGCAGACCTTACGATTGGAGCAATCCGAAGGCGAAGACAAACGATGATACCTATTGGGGAGAAAGCGACGATGTGACAAAGCCGTCGAAGCCGTAGTTCTGCAGAAACAAATTCCTGAAAATGGAACGCCACTAAATTTGCTTTATGAAAACCGCAATGTTTAAGCGCCCTTGGCTCCCGCAGGCGCAGTTTGCCCCCGTGCAACGGCGGGCAGTCGTCTGCGTCTTGCTGATGAGCCTGTTTTGGGCCTCCAACCTTTTTGCCACCGTCAATGTCAAGACGCTGACTGGCGGCTGGTGGCAAGGCAATACAAAGACCTTTTACGGCTACGTGGATGGCAACACATTCTCCACCGCGCAGTTTGACTTTCCTTCCGGCCTCGCAATTGATCCGTCCGGCACGTTGTTGTTCGTGGCTGACTACACGAACAATGCGGTTCGCCGCATTACGCTCACCGGAAGCACGGCGACAAGCCAGACCACCACTTTCGCCAGCACGAGCAACGGCATCAACCGGCCTGTGGCGGTGGCCGTGGACGGTGCGACCAACGTTTATGTTTTGAACCGCGGCAACGGCAACAACGGCACGATAATTAAGTTCAATGGTCTTTACGTTGACTCTGGTACCGCAATCCCAGTGACTACCAATGCCACCGGGCTGATCAACGCGACCGCCTTGGCGTTGGATGGCCTGACCAACCTTTACGTCACCATCAAGAACAACACCGTGATCCGGATCACCCCGGCAGGTGTTGTGACCAACATCGGCGTCATTCCCAATGCCGGCACTGCTCTGCACGGCATCACGGTGCTGGATGACGGCAAGTTGGCGCTTACCGACGCTGGAAATAACGGCATCTGGGTGATGAATCCGCTTGCCAGCGTGTCAAACAATGCCATCAAGCTGACGGGTTTCGACGGGGCCGGCGACACGAACGGTCCGTCCACCATCGCCAAGTTCAATCACCCCGAAATGATTGCCAAAGCCGGAGGCGGAATGCTGGTTGTGGCGGATCGCTATAATCAAAAAGTCAAATTGGTTGATGCCTCAGGCACGGTGACCCGGCTTTACGGTGTCAGCTCCAATCTCTGGGTCACCGGCCCTGGAACTTTTCCCGGCTGGTGGGATGGTAATGTTGATCCGGTTGAAGAAATGGGAAGCGTTGAAGCACGCGAGCCTTTCGGCGCCGTCGTCGCTCCAGACGGCAGCGTTTACACCACCGAAGTTTATTATCACATCATCCGCCATGTCACCGGCACGGGACTCACGGGCCCGCAGCCGGGCTATTTGCCGCTGTTTTCCGGCCCGATGGGCATCGCACTGGACAGCGCAAGCAGTCACTTGTTCATTGCCAATCAAACGAACAACGCCGTGCAGGTGTTGGATTTCAGCGACAACCAGACGACCACCTTCCTCAATGCCAGCGACGGCATCAACCAGCCCGTGGCAGTGGCGGTTGATACCAACGACAATCTTTATGTGCTTAACCAAGGGACGAACGGCAACGGTTCCATCATGGAGTTCGACCCCTGGCAAAATCCGCTCGGCACGATTGCCGCGGGGTTGACCAACCCAACCGCCATGACGTTGGATGGCTACGGAAATATTTTCGTCGCGGAACGACGCGGTGCGGTGCTGGTATTTAATCCGAACGTCTCTCCCGTCTATTCCAACACCATTGTCACGATTACCACCACGAACGTTCAACTCCAGGGCATTGCCCTGTTTGATAGCGGGGCCATCGCCGTCAGCGACGCCGGCAATCACGTCATCTGGCAAATCAACCCGATTACCAAGCAGGTCAGCCGTCTAACGGGGCAAACCAACCAACCGGGGAGCACCCTCGGCGGCCCGAATTTCGCCAAGCTCAACCAGCCTCACCAACTGGCCCGGGCGGCCGGCAATCAGTTGGTGGTTGCCGATTACGGCAACAACCGGCTGGTGACAGTGAACAGCTTCGGCTCCATCACCAACGTGCTCAATTCCACCAATTCAGTCGTCTGGTTTGGCCGGCTCGACGATCCGGTCGGGACCAACAGCACGCAATGGGTGCGGATGGCATTGCCTGTTGGCGTGGCGGTGGGCGCTGGAGGCGAAGTTTACTGCTCGGAAGTCATTTCGAACGACTGCATTCGTGGCATCCTCGGCACCGGCCTGGCCCAACCCCTACCCGGCCCGTTTGACGTGCTGCCATTTTTTGGAGCCAACGGTCCGATGGGCATCGCGCTGGACAATGGAAGCAGTCAGTTGTTCATCGCCGATCAAGCGAACAACGCCGTTCAGGTGTTGAATTTCAGTGACAACTTGACGTCCACTTACCTCACCTCGACCAACCAAATGAACCGGCCTGTGGCGGTGGCGGTTGACACCAACGACAATCTCTTTGTGCTCAACCAAGGCACCGGCGGGGATGGAACGATATTGGAATTCAACCGGTTTGGAAATTGCCTCGCCACAAATGCATCCGGGCTGGTTCTTCCCATTGCCCTCACGTTGGACGGCTACGGGAATATTTTTGTCGCCGAACAGGGTGGAGCGGTGAAAGTGTTTGGTGCGGGCGTATTCACCAACCTGCTTGTGACAGTCACCAACGCGGGGGTTCAATTGGAGGGAATTGCGCTGTTTGATGATGGCGCAATTGCTGTCAGCGATGCCGGCAACCACGTTATCTGGCAAATCAATCCGATCACCAAGGCTGTCAGTCTCCTGACTGGAATTGCAGACGATCCGGGCAACACTATTGGAATTAAAGGCTTTGCCCAACTGAACAAGCCGCAACAATTGGCCAGAGCGAATGGCAATCTGCTGGTTGTGGCGGACAACGGCAATAACCGGCTCGTGGTGGTGGATCGCTCCGGTTCTATCACCAACGTGCTCAATTCCACCAATGCAAATGTGTGGTACGGTCAGCCCGGCGATCCGGTCGGACCTGCCAGCACACGATGGGTGCCGATGATATCGCCCGTCGGTGTGGCGGTCGGTGCCGGGGGCACTGTTTATTCTTCGGAAACGCTCTACAATGACATTCGCGGACTTCTCGGCACTGGCTTGATCCAACCGCCACCCGGCCCGTTTGACGTGCTGCCATTCTTTGGTGCCAACGGTCCGATGGGCATCGCGGTGGATGCCGGGAGCACCCACTTGTACATCGCCGATCAGGCGAACAACGCCGTTCAAGAGTTGGATTTGAGCGATAACCAGACGTTCACGTTCCTTGACACCAGCGATGGCATCAACCAGCCCGTGGCAGTGACGGTTGACACCAACAACAATCTTTTCGTTCTTAACCAAGGAACGGGCGGCAACGGTTACATTCGTGAATTTGACCAGTTTGGCAATTTTTGGGGTGGCGCGCTCGGACTGTCTGATCCCGTTGCCCTCACGATTGATGGTTCCGGAAATATCTTCGTCGCGGAGCGCGGTGGCTCGGTAATGGTGGGGGGCTTGGGCGGCTTCAATACCTTTGTCACGATTACCAACTCAGGCGTTCAACTTCAGGGCATCGCTCTGTTTGATGATGGGGCGATCGCTGTCAGCGATGCGGGCCATCACGTCATCTGGCAAATCAACCCAATTACCAAGGCTGTCAACGTGCTGACAGGGAAGTTTGGTGTGCCTGGCGCGACGCTGGGGTCATCGAATTTCGCCAAACTCAATCAGCCACAACAACTGGCCCGGGCGGGAGGCAATCAGTTGGTGGTTGCCGATTACGGCAACAACCGGGTGGTGACAGTGAACCGCTTCGGCTCCATCACCAACGTCTTGAATTCCACCAATTCGCTTGTGTGGTTCGGCAGACCCGGCGATCCGGTTGGGACCAACAGCACGCGATGGGTGCCGATGGTGTCGCCCGTTGGTGTGGCGGTAGGGGCTGCAGGCACGGTTTACTCCTCGGAAATTTTATACAATGACATCCGGGGCATCCTCGGCACCGGCCTGACTCAACCTCCACCTCCTCCACCTTCACCGGTTAACATCCTGCCGTTTTTCAACGGTTCGATGGGCATCGCGCTAGACAGCACGAGCAGTCACTTGTTCATCGCCGCTCAAACGAGCAACGCCGTGCAGGTGTTGGATTTCAGCGACAACCTGACGTCCACTTACCTCACCTCGACCAATGGCATCAACCAGCCCGTCGCGGTGGCGGTTGACACCAATAACAACCTCTTCGTGCTTAACCAAGGGACGGGCGGCAACGGTTCCATTTTGGAGTTTGATCAATTTGGGAATTTGCTTGCCACGAATGCCTCCGGACTCACCATGCCAACCGCTCTCACGTTGGATGGTTCTGACAACATCCTTGTCACCGAACAGAGTGGCATGATTCAAGTATTTAGTTCGGGCAGCTCCGATGTGATTGTCACGATCACCAACGCAGGAGTTCAACTTCAAGGCATCGCCTTGTTTGATGATGGGGTCATTGCTGTCAGCGACACTGGCAATCACGTCATCTGGCAAATTAATCCGATCACCAAGGCTGTCAGTCTGCTGACGGGAACGCTGGGCGTGGCGGGCAACACGCTTGGGGCGTCGAATTTCGCCAAGCTCAACCAGCCGCATCAACTGGCTCGTGCGGGAGGCAACCAACTGGTGACAGCGGATTACGGCAACAATCGGCTCGTAGTAGTGCAGCGCTCCGGTTCGATTACGAACGTCTTGAATTCCACCAATTCGCTTGTGTGGTTTGGCCGGCCCGGCGATCCGGTCGGGACCAACAGTCCGCTATGGGTGCCGATGGCATTGCCCGTCGGCGTGGCGGTTGGTCCGGGGGCACTGTTTACTCTTCGGAAGCCCTCTACAATGACATTCGGGGACTTCTTGGCACCGGCTTGAGCCAACCGCTGCCCGGCCCGTTTGACGTGCTGCCATTCTTCAATGGTCCGATGGGCATCGCGCTGGACAGCGGCGGCAACAACTTGTTCATCGCCGATCAAGGGAACAACGCTGTTCGCCAGTTGGACTTCACCGACAATCAGACAACCACGTTCACGACCAACGCCATGAACCGGCCGGTCGCAGTCGTGGTTGACCCGACCGACAATATTTTTGTGCTCAATCAAGGCGCAGGTGCAGATGGTTCGATTGTCGAATTCAACACCTATGGAAACCTCCTTGCCACCAACACCACCGGACTGGCCCTGCCCACCGCCATGGCGATGGACGGCGTCGGAAACTTCTACATCGCGGAACAGAACGGCGTCGTGAAGCGACTCAACGTCGGCACCAATGTGACGGCAATCGTGACAACCATCACCAACGCAGGCACTCAACTCCAAGGTATCGCCATCCTTGACGACGGGACCATCGCCGTCAGCGACGCTGGCGTGGATGTCATTTGGCAAATTGACCCGGTGACCTACGCGGTGAGTTGGCTGGCGGGACTGACAAACAATCCTGGCAGCACGATCGGCATCAAAGGGTTCGCCCAACTCAACCAGCCCCACCAGTTGGTCAAGGCCGCAGGTGATGTGCTGTTGGTGTCGGATTTCGGCAACAACCGGCTGGTGACGGTGGATCGCTCCGGCTCCATCACCAACGTTTTGAATTCCACCAATTCACTTGTGTGGTTCGGAAGATCCTGGGATCCGGTTGGCCCGAACAGCACGCGATGGGTGCCGATGGCTCAACCCGTTGGAGTGGCAATCGGCAGCGCGGCGGTTTACTCCTCGGAAATTTTATACGACGACATCCGCGGAATCTCCGGCTCGGGCTTGCAGCCGCCCGGCATCGGCGGCGGCGGCGGTTCCGGGACCAACATTTTGGTTGTCACTCCACTCATCAGTCCGAACTCCGGTTACTATCCCATGGGCCAGACAATCACGGTGCTCAGTCCCAATCCCAATGTCTATTATACAACGGATGGCACGGAGCCCACCACAAACAGCCGGGCCGTGACAATGAACGGCAACGTGGGGTCCATCCTTTGGTTTAATTCGACCAATGATTTGACCGGCCTGCGCGTCAAGGCCTTTGTTGGCACCAATGCCAGCGCCACGGTCGGCGGCCAACCCGTCAGCACCAACAACATCGGCATTCCGCCGGGACCGAACACACAACTTTACGCGGGGATTGGCTCGACAATCGTCATTCCGGTCGTCGCAAACCTCGTTCCAAGCGACCACATCATGTCCTTGCAGTTCCGGTGGAAATCACACCGGATGGCAGCAACACAAACAACATTTCCACTCAATTTCAGCCATTGTCCATTTTCCCGGAAACGGATTTCGTCCCCGTCGTCACTACCGCGCCGCCGGGCGTCACCTCTGCCGTACAAGTTGTGTCATATTCTTATCCGGTTGCACCTGACCAGTTCGCTCAGGGCCTGTATGTCACTGCCATCGGTACCAATGGGGCCATATCATTCGACAATTTTGCCGTTGTCACCATGCTGAAGGTCCGATTCCCACAAACGCTCTCGAAGGCCAGACGTATTCCCTGATCGTGCTGGATCCCAGCGCCACATCCGACGGCCATCAGAACCCTGTTTCACTCCTGCCCATGCCCGTGGCGACCATTCTCGTCACCAATGTCCCGTACGTCGTGGGCGATTCCGCGCACGGCCACTGGACAATGCCGGCGGATTTGGCAATCACGACCTGGACAATGCCGATGTCAACAACGCCTTCTACGCCGCGCTGGGGGTTACACGCCGTACGCGTTCTCGGACGCCTTTGATGCGATGGACGCGTTCCCGGAAGACACCCTAAATCATGTCGGCGGAGACGGTTTGATCCGCTTCCAAGACTGGAACGTCATTCTCAAACGTTCCTTGCGTCTGACCAACGGACTGGCCACCACCAACAACTGGATCCGCGCCTGGCCACCGCCGGTCAACATACCAATGCCCCGACTGCTTTGATCCCCGGCGGGGACCCAGCCTCCAATCCTTTTGCGCCTTTCAACCAAATTGGCAGTTGTCGCCCCGGCTTCATGGTTCCGACAGGCCCTGATTGGCGCCACACCTCAAGGCTACGCCATTCCCGGCAACACCGTGAATGTGCCCGGTATGTGAAACTGGCCGACGGCGTGACGGTTTCCGGCCTGCAGTTCCGCGCCATTGTCAGCCCCGAGGGCGATGCGCCCTTTCGGCCAGTCGGTGCAATTCATTCCGGCAGCGGGAATCGCTTCTCCCTTCACCGCAAACCAGCTGGCGGGCGAAATCGGATGCGGCTGGCCGCTTTGCCGGCGGCGGATTTCACCTTCAGTTCGCGGAGCATCAATTCCTCGGCAGTGGTTTCAGGTCCCGACTGGAGCAAAGGCAGGGGACGTTTATACGGTCTCATTAGCCAACGCCGACGGCGCACTCGATGATCAAACGCAATACGATTTTGAAACCAGGCGCGCCACCGTTTCAGTGGGCTATCCCGCCGCCCCGGCGTCAATTTGCTCGGACGAGTGGAAGATCAATTTCTTCGGCAGCCTGACCAATCCATTGGCCGCCGACCTGCGATCCGGATGGCGATGGTGTGCCCAACTGGCTGGAATACCTCACCGGCGCGGAACGACCGATCCAGCCTCCTACCTGCAGTTGAACCCGTGCGAATGGCAGGTTGTCAATGGCCAGCCTCAGTTGACGCTTCAATGGCTGACAGCCCCGGGCAAAGCATACGAAATTCAATGGGCCTCGAACCCGACGGGAGGCCCATGGAACTTGCTCGGAACGGTCGGCGACGGCACGATAATCGCTTACCAAGATACGAATGCCACCGTTTCGGCGCGGTTCTATCGCCTGCACGTGCTGCAGTAAGCGAAGAAAATACCGAGGATAATTTAGGAATGACAAAGTGCAAATGACAACGCTACCGGAGTTCGATCATGAAAACTAAAGTCTTATTCGGAACGTTGGCGGGATCGGTCTGCTTGCCGCGCACGCTGGTGCGCAGGTCCGTAGCCACCGTCATCACCAACGGTTTCGGTCTGCAGGAGCCTACAATGTTGCCGTGGACGCCAACAACAACTACTACGTGTCAGACAGTGTCAACAATCGCATCGTCAAAGTTGATGACCCAGCGGCAGCGTAAGCACATTTTCCGGGCTGCCGGATCAGGCTGCCGGCAATGACGACGGGCGTCTTATCAAGCGCCCTTCAACGACCCGCAGGGACTTGCTATGACACCCAACGGCCTCGTAGTGACTGACACGGGCAGTCACTTGATCCGCCTCTTTAACCTGGCAGACGGCTCGGTCACAACCTTCGTAGGCATGGCCAACAAACCCGGCTCAGACGATGGCGTCGGTCCAAAGCCTCGTTCAGTTCGCCGACCGGGATGGCGACCGACGGAAACCACGGTGTACATCGCCGACACGGGAAACAACCTCATTCGTCGTTTGACCCTCTCCACGAAAAACGTGACCACCGTCAACGCGAACACCACGTTTACCAACCCAATGCCGTGGCGCTTCAAACCACCAATCAACTCTGGGTGGCCGACACACGAACAACGCCGTCAAACTCATCAACCTCACCGATGGCAGTGTGATTACGACCATCGGCAGCACGAATGGAGTCCACGGCACAGCGGATTCGACGCGCGAAGTGAATGCCCAGTTTTACGGCCCGCGTGGATTCCTCTGGGTGGACGGCACCGTTCTCCTGATCGCAACACGGGCAACCAGACCATCCACATGGCCACGCTCTACACAAACTTCGGTCCCAATAATTACGCCGTGAGCACGTTCGCCGGAATACCCGGCCAGCAGGGTTATGTGGATGCCGCCGCCTTGTCGGCAAAATTCAACAACCCAATCGGCCTCGCCCTCAATTTTTCGGGCAACATTCTGGTTGCCGACCTCGCCAACAACATCTTGCGCATCATTCAAAACGGCCCGCCTTTGCCTGCCGTCCCCGACCCGAGATCGGCTGGGTGAAACTTGTGTATAACCCAACCATCGGCACGTGGGTCTCCCAACTGCAGACCGCTCAGCCGTTCGTGTTCAACAACGACGTCATCATTGCCATAGAAGGCGCGGATGACAACCAAACGGTCTTCACAAACGGGCCGACGCCATCCCTGCTGGGAGGAAACCCCATTCCGGATCCCACCCGCGCGTGCAGCACGCCGCCGCCGTATCAAGACAACCTCTTGCCGAGCCAATTGCCGCCTTCTCTCGTGTCGCCCCAGCCGGACATGACGATCAAAGCGATCGGCATGCAGGTGGGACGACCAAACAGCGGGTCTCGGCCCGGTCAAGTTCATCACCGCGAATCCGACCATCCTTGGCAATAACGCGGCCTCGTTCATCGTTACGAACCAGACAATCGGGGCTGAGCGGCCGTACACGATTGACGGCACCGATCCACGAATGCAGCGCCAAGCTGGGCCCGATCACCAGTCCTGCCACACTTTCTGTCAGCGCGGACAGCAACATCACGTTCAAAGTGTTCGCCGTTCATGACAATTATGCAAACAGCAGCATCATCAGCTCAACTTTCTCGCCAACCAATTACATGCCCAATCGAATCACCTTCGGTTTTGCCAGTGGCGAAGCCTCCAGCGATTTCGTCGCGTCGCCCGGGCAATTCTTTTATGCCCGGTAACGTTGAGCATTTTGACCGGCACCGAAATGTACAGCCTGCAATTCAACATCACGGTTACGAACCTTGGCTCCACACCGCCGGTACCTCCGGGTGCAGTGGGTTTTCAATCCATGCTGAAGAAGCCGGTCCCGGGAACTGATTTTTTCATTACAATTCCACCGGCCATGTTCACTGGCTACATAAACGAAACGATAACGCAGTCTAACGTGCCTGTTCAGGTAACCGACCTTTATGAAGAGATAGTGAATAATATTGTGCCCGACTATTTCAACACAAACGACTTCACAGGAATAATAACCAATGGAGATGTGGAAATTACGAATTATGTCCAAATGAACGGCTTGGTCGGTCAAATAGAATGGTCACCAACTGGCTTAACATCAGCACATACCCGACCAACATCGCTGCGGTTTCCAATCACAGTTGGCGGGTCGTCATGTCGTTTAATATCTGGACAGTTATGACAAAGTTCTCGAGGTGCCGTTTTGGTGACCAACATAGCCGTCGGCACGCCGCTAAATCCCCCGCCCGCCAATCAAATCATTTACCCATTTGGCTCGACGCCTTCCTGAGTCTGCAGTTCGTTGACACCAACGGGGACTCTATCTGCTCGGGATCGGCTGGCTTGAACGCAAGTGGAGTCAGGGAACCAATCTTTACGACCAACGTCACAAGACCTCATCAAATATTCCCAACTCACGATACCCTTTTTGGTGAAAACAACGGGAATTCGTAGTCGGTGGCTATGCATTCGCCGTTCCTCCGAATGCCGTGCCCGCCCAGAGCGTATATGAAATCCGGATCGGCCGTCCGTCCGCGACTTCAGACGGCGTCGGAGCACCCGGCTCTAACGTGAATATCGCCACGCCCACCAACGGCTCGCTGGGGTACCGGGCCATCAGTGCCTTGAAACACGTGACCATTGGCCAACGCAAATATATCGCTGGTGACTGTTACCCGTTCGGTTGGTTTAACGCCGGCGACTTCGGTGACAATAACCTCGACAATCCCGACGTCATGCAGGTTTTCCAAACGGCAGTCTATGGTCTTAATAGTCCTCCATACGGCAGCGACTTCTTCGACAGCATGGACTCGTGCGGTTACACCTATGTTGATAACGGTAAAGGATATCTTAAACGGAACACGTATGTTCCCGATAACGCAGCACGAAATCCGCTCTTTAACGGCAACGACACGACCATCAACCAGATCGCCTTTGGCGACGGTGTATTGGACGTGTGCGACGTTTACGTCACGTTCCGTCGCTCGCTGGACTGCTCGCTGGTCTGGTTCCACGGTTCTGGACAAACGGCATACTCGCCGCCCAGATCATCCCCGGCTGCACGAATATCACCACCTCATCCCTAAAGAGCAGGACTGACGCCTCCAAACGTTGTTCATCCGTATCACCAGCCATCGAATTTGTTGCTGGCGACGCGTTGGCATCCGCAGGTCAGACCTTCAGATTCCAATCAACGTGCAAATCCAGGGTGGTTATCCGGTCAAAGTATTGATGCTCAATCTGACGGTGCAGCCGCTGGACGGCTCACCACCTTTGACACAGGCGATTCAATTCACGCCGGTCGCTGCTTTG
>CAVQOW010000021.1:0-32881 GCA_963714605.1 uncultured Verrucomicrobiae bacterium
GCCAATGCGTTCAATGGGTGTAGCAGCCTGGCCGACGTGACAATTTCCAACGGTGTTCCGAGTATCGGGAGCTATGCATTCTATAATTGCACCGGTCTGATAAACGTCACGATTCCCTCCAGTGTCATAAGCATCGGGCAATTCGCTTTCGAATACTGCACCGGTCTAACCAACATCGCGATCTCCAACGGTGTTATGAGCATTGGAGGCTATGCATTTGCATATTGTTACAGCCTGTCCAATGTCACGATTCCAGCCAGTGTCACCAATATCGCGGCCAATGCGTTCGCACACTGCACCAGCCTTATGGTTATAGCGGTGGACGAACTCAGTTCGTCCTATAGCAGTGTGGATGGAGTTTTGTTCGACAAGGGCCAGAACACTCTTGTTGAATATCCCAGCGGCAGAAGCGGGAGCTACACAATTCCCAGTGGTGTTACCAGCATCGAGAGGTACGCGTTCTATTCCTGTACTGGCCTGACCAACATGATCGTTCCTAGCAGCGTCACCGACATCGGATTACAGGCATTTTATTACTGCCCCAGCCTGAAAAGTGTCTATTTCAAAGGCAACGCTCCTGGAGTTGAATTTGCATTCGATCCCTTCTACCAGACAACACTCTACTACTTACCGGAACCGCCGGGTGGAAGAATACAACTATTGAGGGTCTAGTGCCCGTGTTATGGAATCCGTCATTCCAAAGCAGTAACAGCAGTTTTGGAGTGCTGACCAACCAATTCGGCTTCAACATCACGGGAACAGCAAACATCCCCATCGTATTGGAAGCCTGCACGAATCTGGCCAGTCCGGTGTGGGAGCTGTTACAAAGCTGCACCCTCACCAACGGTTCAATCTACTTCAGCGATCCGGACTGGACGAATTATCCCAGCCGCATCTATCGCATCCGCTCGCCGTAAAGCAGAAAGACCTCGAACAGAAGAAAACGAAGGGAACGAAGGACTTTTCCGCTTTGTTTCCTTCGTTGCCTTTTGTTCAAATCGTTTGCACCCGTGTAAATTGTTCAGGCCGATTGTGAAGAAGCCGTGCTTGCAATTCGCGCGGCAACGCGTCATGCTTTAATTTCATTTTTATCGAGTCCAGTCCCGCAATACGGGCGGACTGTTGTGTTGTTATGAATATCAATCCGGAAACGGACCTTGACCTGGAAAAACTTTTCCTGCCCGCTTGGGCGCAGGAATCACCGTCAATCAATCGCTACGCCAAGTTCGCCGGTGAACCCGCCGGTCGGGATGACCGTGACCGTGGACGCGGCGACCGTCGCGGCCCACGCCCGCCGGGCCGGGAATTCGGCCAAGGACGGCGCGATGGGCCCAATCGTGATGCCGGTCGCCCACGGCAAGGCGACCGCCCCGGTCCGCAACGCCGCGACTTTGGCGGGGGCCGGCCCCGCGCGACGACCGCGGCGGACCACGTCGCTGGGAACCGCGCGAGCGTCGTGAGCCACCACCACCGTTGCCGGAGATCAATCTAACTTTCGTGCCAGACGAAACCGGCGTGGATTCGTTGGCGCGCCAAATCCGGATGACGGGCCGGGCTTATCCGCTTTTCCAGATTGCGCTGATTATTTTGCAGAAGCCGGAGCGGTACACGGTCCGGTTTGCCGTGAAGAAGAACGCCGAGGGACAGGTCGTGCAGCCGCTGGTCGTTTGCGCGCTGGACGACACGCTCTGGCTCAGCGAAGACGAGGCGGTGGGACATGTGCTGAGAAAACATTTCGCCACGTTCTATCAGGCCGAGCGAACGGCCACGGAGCTGCCCAAGGGCAAATACACTTTTGTCGCGCAATGCGGCATGAGCGGCGCGATTCTCGGCCCGCCCAATTATCACGATTATCAGAACCAGCTCCGCAAGCTGCACGCCAGTCGTTTTTCAAGAATGCCGTTCGAGGTTTACAAGTCGCGCGTGAGAATCGTCCGCGACGAAGAAGTGGTGAAGAAATGGGTCGAGGAGCAGAGCTGGAAGACGGAATACGTCTGTCTGAATGTGCCCGAACCGCTCAAGCTCGCGACGCGGGACGAGGTGGAGAAACATTTCCGCGAGGTCCACAAGGACACGATCATCAAACCTGTCGAGTCGCACACGCTCACCGGCGTGGCGGCCCGGAATCTGCGTTGCGTCGGATTGTCGCGTCTCGCGCGGGAGGCGTGGGAAGATCAGAAACGTTTTCCGCTGCTTCTCGCGAGCACGTTGAGCCAGCAGTTTGCATCACGCGGCCTGCAATTTTTCAAGGTCAACAAAACCGTCACGCACGTCTCGATTGCCCGGCCGAGTTATCTCGATCTCGAAACCACGCCGGTTTCAGAAGGCGTCAGAAACATCGTCAACTACATCAACACGAATAAAAAGAGCACGCGGCGGAAGTTGATGGAGGCGCTGGCACCGATGCCGGCGATCCCGATTCCAGTTCCAACTCCGGCTCCGGCAACGCCGCAGGAAGGCGCGGGCGATGCCGGCCAGATTTCATCACACAAGCCGGTTGCAGCTGCGGTACCTGCAGAGCCAACGCCGGAACAAACGGCGGTGATCGCGGATTTGCATTGGCTGATCCACCAGGGACATGTGATCGAATTTGCCAACGGAATTTTGGACACGGCCAAGAAACCCGCGCCCAGACCGCCCAAGCCGGAACGCAAACCGGCTGAAGCCGCCCCGGCAACACCAACCGAACCAGCGCTTGGCGGTGAAGCGCCAGCAGGCGAAGCACAAACTGAGGTTCCATCCGAGCTTGCGCCGCAGGATGCGGAAGCTCCGGTCGAGTCCGCCGCCGCCGAACTTTCTGCTGAGCCGGCTCTGTCTGAGTCTGTCGAAGCGCCGGTGCCAGTGGTCGAGAGCATCGCTGAACCATCGCAAGTCGCGGCGTCGGAAACGACGGTGGAGAACAACGGTTCAACGCAGCCGACGGTTTGACGAAATTTGGGCAGTGTAACTGGCCCAGCCGTTCCAGCTCAACGAGCTGGGGAGTTGCGCGGTCAGTCGTTCCAATTTGTTTGTCCGCCCGATTTCCTTGCCGTCCGCAAAAACGATCAGGCCTTTGCCGCGACCGTAGCGTTTGCCGTCCTTGTCCCACAAAAGGGTTAACGTGTGGCTGTGGTATTTCACACCATCCAGGCAGAACCAATCCCACGCGCCGTCGGGTAGCAGTGGAAAAATTTCCACCGTGTCATCGGCACGCGGTCGCAGGCCAACGACGCCACTGATCAGCAAATCGGCGAACGTCGAGTGGTTGTAATATCGGCTGCGCTCCGCGCCTTTGAGCCACTGACCGGTCGTCTCGTCGAGATACTCGCCGATGTACGGCTTGCCATCGGCATGCTGGCTGTGGACATAAGCGAGAAAGGCGTCGAAGTAATCCTTCGCCGTGACGGCGGACTGCGGGTAATTGTGCAGGACGTTGGCCAGCGCGTTGAGCGTCTGCGACGTGGCGAACGGCCAGACCGCGCCGTCCCATTCGCATTTGCAGCAGCCGTGCGAGCGGAACAAGGGATGACGCCGCTCCGCCGTCGTAATGCCGTAAGGCGCGCGGAAATCGTTGGTGTCAGTCAATTGTACCCATGCCGCTTCGCATTCCTTGCCGGAGTCGGGCAACTCGAAACACCACGGGATGAAGCCGATTTCCTCGCGGGCATCCGACAATTGACCGTTGTCCAGACGCACCTTGAAAAATTTCGCCTGCGAATCCCAGAGCGTTGATAGCGTGAGCCGTTTTCAGTACGGCGGCCTTTTGATCGAATTCCTGCGCGACGTTTGTGTCGCCCGCGAGGCGCGCAATGGCTGCGATGGCCTGCGCGTTGCCGAACATGTAACTGTTGATGGTTGGGCGCATGTTTTTGTTCGTGCGCGAACCGCTGATGGATTCTTCCATGCCGTCGCGCACGTCGAATTGCCAGAACAGTCCGTTGGTCAACCGGCGTTCCTGTTCCCAAAGCCGATAGTCCGCGACCAGATCGTCGAGCAGATTGGTCACGAAGACGCGGTCACCGTCCACGAGAAATCGCTCGTAAATCGCCGTGGCCGCCCAACTGCTGAATTTGTGGAAGTGTGGCTGCGGTTTGCCGGCGTTCCCGCGAAACCAGAAGCGCGTGTAGTCGTCGAGGTAGTCTGGGTCGCGCAGCCATCGCCCTTCAGCAAGATGATGGCCCAACGCGCAACTGATCGTGTTGAAGACGCCGGCGTGTTTCACCGGCGTCAGAAATTCCGTGAACACGAATCCGTTCGTGGTTTGTTTGAGGTGCTTTCGGAACGACCACCAGCGAAAATAATAAATCTCCTCCACCTCGCGGTTGGGACACTCAAAGAATGGGATGTTCGTCCGCAGCCATGTCCATGAATCGGCGTTGGAAACGAAGTTCGTCCAGTTCTCATTCTCCATCCCGTTGAAGTGTTCGATGTGATGAGCAAAAGTTTCTGGATTCAACACGAGAAAATTTTCCGCCGCCGCTGTTGCCATCACGATGGCAAGAATGAGAGGCGTCGTCAGAAGCCGGAATTTTCGCTGGAAGACCAGTCGCATAAAAATTGTGCCTAAGGATTTCAGATTTTCAGAAATGATGCGAGCAAATCTGACCGGGGGCAGATTCCGCCGTGCTGCGTCGTCTGGCTGCTTTCAGACACCTTGCGTCCGCCCGAAATCGCCTCTTCCTGCCAAATGCCTTCTAATTTGCATTGAAACGAAGCATCTGGCCTTGCAAAGTAAACACATTCATGGGCGCACAATGGAAACAAGCCGGACGCGAAGCCAACGCGCAGAAGAAGGGCCAGATGGTCGTCAAGCTGGCCCGCGAAATCATGGTCGCCGCCAAACTCGGCGGGCCTGACCCTGATATGAACCCGCGGCTCGCCGCCGCCGTCGAGAAAGCCAAGAAAGCTTCCGTCTATAAAGACACCATCGAACGCGCCATCAAGAAGGGCGCGGGGTTGACTGAGGAAAAGATCACCTATGAATTAATCACCTACGAGGGTTTCGCCCCGCACAAAGTGCCCGTCGTCGTCGAGTGCCTTACGGACAATCGCAATCGAACTGCGCCGGAAATTCGCAATATCTTCAAGGCCGGCTCGCTCGGCCAGCCCGGTTGCGTGGCCTTTTTCTTCAATCACATGGGCGTCGTCGAAGCCACGCATGCCGACGTCAACCGCGACGCAGAAGGCGACGCCATTGAAGCGGGCGCGCAGGAAATCGAACCGCTTGAACCCGACGAAGTTCCCGCCGGCATGAAAGGCGCGCGTTTCCTGACGGAGATTCGCGACCTCGACGCGGTTTCCAAGGCGTTGAAAGCAGCCGGTTGGAACGTCATCGCATCCGAGATTCGTTATCTCGCGAAGAATTTTCCTGAAATTAGCGAAGCCGCCCGCAAAGAAGTCACCGATTTCCTCAATGCCCTCGACGACCACGATGACGTGCATCGCGTCTATGTGGCGTTGAAGTAGGCGCACGCCATTCCCGTCGTCACGCCACTACAACTCCGCCATCGCGCGGCCCGCGATCCAGCCGGTAGTCCACGCTGTTTGGAAATTGAATCCGCCTGTGATCCCGTCAATGTCGAGGAGTTCCCCGGCAAAGTACAGTCCGGGGCAGATGCGGCTTTCCATCGTCTTGAAATTCACCTCGCTCAGGCGCACACCGCCGCACGTGACGAACTCTTCCTTGTTCAGACTTTTCCCGCTTACCGGCAACTCCGTGCGCGTGAGCTGCCGCACAAGACTCTGTTGCGCGCCGCGCGACACCGCCGACCAGCGAACCTCCCGCCCGATGCCCGCCGCGAGAACAAGTTGCTCCCACAATCGAGCAGGCAAGGACGCAATGGGTGAATTCACTACGAATCGCGCCGCCTGCGAGCGCCGCTGCGATTGAAACTCCGCCGCGAGCTTCTCCGCACTCAAATGCGGCAGCCAGTTTATCCGCAGTGGGAAACGATAATTCATCCCATGCAACACCCGCGCGCCCCATGCCGACAGCCGCAGAATGACCGGCCCGCTCAATCCCCAATGCGTCACGAGCAACGGCCCGCGCTCGCGCAACTTCGTGCCCGGCACCGCCGCCTCCACGACTTCCACCGTTACGCCTGCCAGCGTCCGCAGCCACGGCGTTTCAATCTGGAACGTGAACAACGACGGCACCGGCGGCTCCAGCGTGTGCCCGAGCGCCACGGCCATTTGTCCGAGCGCCGGGGTCCGACAACCGCCCGTTGCCAGCAGCAAGCGATCGCACGCCAGCGTCACACCGTCCGACACCGTCAGATCGAATCCGCCGTCCGTCCGGCTCGTCACGCGCTCCACGCCTCGCCCCGTGAACAGCTTCACCCCTGCCGCCCGTGCCGAGTGCAGCAGGCAGTTGATGACTGTCTCCGACGAATCCGTCGTGGGAAACATCCGCCCGTCGCTCTCCCGCTTCAGTTTTACCCCGCGTGATTCAAACCACGCCACCGTATCGCTCGCCTGAAAGCGGTGAAACGGTCCGATCAGCTCCCGCTGTCCTCGCGGATACCGCGTGGCGAACTCCCGCGCATCGAAACAGGCATGGGTGACATTGCAACGTCCGCCGCCGGAAATGCGCACCTTGGTCAGAAACTGCGGCCCTTTCTCCAGCAACACAACCTCCGCGCCGGTCCCCGCTTCAGCGCAGGCAATGGCGGCGAAGAAACCCGCCGCTCCGCCGCCAACCACGATGACGCGTTTAGTTCCCATTTTCCAAACTCACGGGCGAGAGTGAACCCGGGCCGGACGGAAAAAGAAAGCCGCGTCTTGCGGGTAACTTGCTGCAGGATGGCTTTCCGCGCTGGGCTTCCGTGCCGGGCTTCGCGCTTGCGCCAACTTTGTCCGCCCAACACCATCCCACGCTCAATGCTCACGCTTGTTGCGCGGATTGAATCAGAAAATAAAAAAGCCCCAAGCCGCGTGACTTGGGGCGTCAAAAGTGAAATTGCGCGGCTCAGTCGAACGCGTGTCCGGAACAGCAGAGGACGTCTTTGACTTTGTGCCGGACGAGTTCCTTGACTTTGGCGCGAGCGGGGCCGAGGTATTTGCGCGGATCAAATTCCTTCGGATTTTCGGCGAACGCTTTTCGAATCGCCGCGGTCATGGCGAGGCGGAGGTCGGTGTCAATGTTGACCTTCGTGCAACCGACGCGACGCGCGATTTCGATGTCAGCCTCGGACACTCCCGCGGTGTCTGTGCCCATTTTGCCGCCGTATTTGTTGATTTCCTCAACGAGGTCTTTGGGCACGCTTGAGGCCCCGTGCAGCACAAGCGGATAATCGCCAAGGCCCGCATCCATGAGCGCCTTTTTGATGGCTTTGAGACGTTCCAAGTCAAGGTGCTGCTCTCCTTTGAACTTGTAAGCGCCGTGCGAGTTGCCGATGGCGACCGCCAGCGAGTCCACACCGGAGAGTTTCACGAATTTGACCGCTTCTTCAGGGTTTGTGTAGTGGCCGCTCTTCGAATAGCTGCCACCTTCTTCGCCTTCGTCAAATTGCGCGCCGACCAGATGGCCCAGTTCGCCTTCCACCACACAATTGTGCTTGTGCGCGTATTCGACGACTTGCTTGCAAATCTCGACATTTTTGTCAAACGGCTCGTGGCTGGCGTCAATCATGACGCTGGTGAAGCCCTCGTCAATGCAGTCCTTGCACAGTTGGACGGTGTCGCCATGATCGAGATGGACGGCAATGGGAATCGTGGAGAGGCTGACGGCGGCTTCAATCAGCTTCTTGAGGTAAACGGGATTGGCATACTGGCGTGCTCCCTTGGAGATTTGGAGCATGACCGGCGCTTTCTCTTCCTCGCAAGCCTCGACGATGGCCTGGAGCAGTTCCATGTTGTTGACGTTAAAGGCACCCAATGCGTATTTGCCCTTCAGCGCCTTCGCAAAGAGCTCTCTAGTATGTGTGAGTGGCATAGTTTTTATCCAATTATTGAGCCAAGTTTCGTTTAACAACGGGAATAATATGAATTTGGCGGGTGAAAGGAAACCAAAATTTCGGATGCTGGCAGGGGCATCCAAGACAGATTCCCAGTCATTCTCGGAATCACCGCTTGTGGCGTTTGCTCTTGAACAACTCCAACTGCGGTTCTTTGAAGAAATCGTAGTTCTTCAGGATGCGGATGATCTGAAGCAGATCGGACTTCTGATAATTACGGTTCACCTCGATGTGCGAGACGAGGTCGGCGAGCATCGTGTGAAACGGAATCACCGCGTCCACGCCTTTGGACCGGAGCAGGGCCACGCTTTCGTCGCGGGCCTTCGCTTCGTGGGGCAGGGCGGGCACGACGAGGATTTTCAGCGGCGCGCCGTCCTTGCCGAATGCACGCACAGCCTGCTGAAACACCTTCGGCTCGACGAAACGGAAAATCTCCGGCGTACTCGCCAGCCGCGCGGAACTGAACGTCTCCGTGTGCCAGCCTTTCACGACGACGATGGCCCGTTCGATGAACGGCAAATCCGCGGAGGCCAGCACAAACGGCTGGTCGCCTTCGCGCGGTTGCGGGCGCGGATTGAGGACGAAGAAATCAATATCGTCGTCGTCGCGCTTTGTTTGCGCGATGTATTTGCGATGCTGGCGCACGAGGAACTCGTGCATCTCGAAGTATTCGCGGACGATGGTTTCGCTGACAGCGCTCATGGTAAAATTCAACCACAGATAAACACGGATTGACACAGATAAGAAGCCAAAGAACACGCGAAACGCACGAAAGTAAATTTTCGTCCTCGTATTCCGTGTATTTCGCGGTTCAAGCCTGTCGGCATTTCATCCGTGTTCATCTGTGTCCATCCGTGGTTAAAACATCTTCAATGATTTCTTGCGGCACTTTCTGTCCCCACACAACTTTGCCAATTCGTTTTGCAAGGACAAATTTGATTTCACCGGCACTGACTTTTTTGTCGAGGCGCATCGCGGCGAAGAACCTTTCCCGCTGTGTGGCACGAAGTTTCACTTCCGTCGGCAGACCGGTGCGCTTGAACAGGTTCGTGATTCGCCCGACATCGCGGGCTGGAAAACCGATTACTTTGGCGGAAAGTTTTACAGTAGCAACCTGACCGATGGAAATCGCTTCCCCGTGCAAATATTTTCCGTAGCCGGAAATATTTTCAATCGCGTGGCCGATGGTGTGGCCGAAATTCAGGATCGCGCGCAGCCCGCCTTCTTTTTCATCTTGGCCGACAACGTCAGCCTTGATTTCGCAACAACGCGCCACGATGTCTGTGAGCGTCTTGGAATCGCGACGCAGCAACTTCGGCAAATCACGTTCGAGTCGGGTGAACAATGCCGCGTCGTAGATGATGCCGTATTTGATGACCTCGGCCAGACCGGCGCGGAATTCGCGCATCGGCAATGTGGCCAGCGTGTCGAGATCGCACAGCACGAGTCGTGGCTGATAAAACGCGCCGACGAGATTTTTGCCCGCTTTCAGGTTCACGCCGACCTTGCCGCCGACTGAGCTGTCAACCTGCGCCAGCAAGGTCGTTGGCACTTGCACAAACGCGATGCCGCGAAGATACGTGGCTGCCACGAAGCCTGCCAAGTCGCCCACGACACCGCCGCCGAGCGCGACGATGAATGACTTTCGCTCCAGCCGGTGCGACGCAAGTCGGTCGTAGCAGCCTTGGACAGTTTTCAGGCTTTTGGCGGTTTCGCCAGCCGGAACGATGACAAGCGAAGGGGCAAAGCCGGCATTGACCAGTGAGTTGAACGCAGGTTTGGCGAAACGCTTCCCGACATTCGTATCGGTGATGATGGCGCAGCGGCTGCCAAGCTTCAGGCGCGCGCAGTCGTCGCCGAGTCGGTTGAGCAACTGGACGCCGATTCTGATGGCATAGCTCCGATTCCCAAGCGATACATTGACGCTGCGCACGGACCAAGGATAAGGGTTGAAGGCGCGGTGTCAAAGTTTTGCCCGACGCAAATTTGGCTTCTCCTTCCACGCCTGGGGATTATTCTTTTCGGCATGAAACGGCTGAGCCTCCTCAACGGCATGCTGTACCACTCCCGAAGACAAACGTGTTTTTTCATCTTCGCCACGCTTTGCGGTTCTCATTTCGCAAACTTTGCTTTCGGCGCGGAACCGCCTCAAACCGCAGTGTCACTTCCGAAAGTTTTTTGCGCCGATCCGCAGGCGTTGGCTGACGCAAAGACGAAATATATTGCAGGTGATCCTTCACTCAAATCTGCTTTCGATAAATTGCTCGCCGATGCGCGCAAGGCGCTCAAGGTGAAGCCGCCTTCGGTGATGGACAAAAGCAAGACGCCGCCCAGCGGCGACAAACACGATTTCGTCAGCCAAGCTCCTTACTACTGGCCCGATGCCAATTCGCCCGATGGCCCGTACATCCGGAAGGACGGCGAGCGGAATCCCGAAAGCCTTGTTGATTCCGACGCCGCACGTTTTGAAACCGTGTGTTCGAGCGCGCACACGCTGGCGCTGGCGTTTTATTTTACGGGCGAAATGAAATACGCCGCGCGTGCTGCCAAGCTGGTGCGCGTGTGGTTTCTGAATCCGTCAACGCGGATGAATCCCAACCTCGATTTCGGCCAAGGTGTGCCCGGCAAGACGCCCGGTCGCGCCGCGGGCATCATCGGCACGTGCAACCTCGTGGAATTGGTGGATGCCCTCGGCCTGCTCGCGAATTCCAAAGCTTGGACTGCGGACGATCAGGCGGCGATGACCGCTTGGACTCAGGAATATCTGGAGTGGCTGACGACTAGCAAGCTCGGTCGCGCCGAAGGCAAGGCTTCGAACAATCACGGCACTTTCTATGATGCTCAAGTGACCGCACTCGCCCTGTTTACCGGTAAAACGAATCTTGCCAGAGAGACGCTCGAAAACGCGCGGCGCGAACGCGTCGCCAAACAAATCGAGCCGGATGGCGGTCAACCGCGCGAATTGCACCGCGCCACTTCGTTCAACTATTGTGTCCTCAATCTTGACGCCATGTTGACCCTTGCCAGCCTCGGCCAAAACGCCGGAGTGGATTTATGGCATTACCAGACCGGCGATGGCCGCAGCATCCGCATGGCGCTGGAATTCATGGCGAGCCGTATGCCGATCCGGCCAAGCCATGGCCTTATCAGCAAATCAAAGGACCGGCGCGCGCGGCCTTGGGCGATTTACTGCTGCGTGCAGCGGCTGCTTATCCGGAGGACAAGTTCGACAGCGCCTTGAAATTCTTTGATGCCAATGAACTGGCAACCAGCCGCAGCAGGCTCATTTTCAAGACGGAGAAGATTGAAGGGCGACCTGTTGTCACGGCGCGCAGTGTGTCAGAAGATTAGCCTGTCCGTTTCGCCTTGAGCCTATCCCAAACAGATTTCTTTCATCACCCTCACGTGGATGTCGCAGGCGGCTTGACCAAAGCAGACCAGCAGAACTTTTTCGACGGTCGAGTTACGCCCCAAAAATTTCCGGGCCTCGGTTAGCGCGATGTGCGCGGCACGGTTCATCGGAAATCCGTAAGCTCCGGTGCTGATGGACGGAAACGCGACGGTGCGAATGCCGTGTTGCTTCGCCAGCGCGAAGCAACTGCGGTAGCAACTGGCCAGCAATTCATCCTCGCCGTGCCCGCCGCCGTGCCAGACCGGGCCGACGGTGTGAATCACCCATTTGGCTGGGAGGCGATAGCCCTTGGTGATCTTGGCCTGGCCGGTCGGGCAACCGCCCAGCGTCCGGCATTCCGCCAGCAATTCAGGCCCGGCCGCACGGTGGATCGCGCCGTCCACGCCGCCGCCACCCAACAACGTCGTGTTCGCCGCGTTCACGATGGCTTCGACTTGCTGCTTGGTGATGTCGCCTTCGACGACGGCGATGCGGTCACAGATGGGAAGAATGTTCATCGCTGTGGCAGTGTTTTACCAAACGCGCCATATTTTTTGCAAGCGGTTGAAAGTGAGGCCAGATGTGCTATTGTGGCATCACCCTCGAATGGCTGTATTTGAGTGAACTCAGCCATCCTGTTGTCTGATAAATACAAACCGAATCATTGATTATGAAAACAAAATCCATTCTTTTGGCCGGTATTGCCGGTCTCTTCGTGCTCGCCTTGGCCACATCAGCCTCTGCGGTGTTGATCAAGGATACGGGCAAGGAAGTCGTCATAACGGGCGACGCCATGTGCGCCAAGTGCGCGCTCAAGGAATCCGACAAGTGCCAAACCGTAATCCAAGCGCAGAAAGACGGCAAAACCGTGAACTATTACCTGACAGACAATGATGTCAGCAAGGCGTTCCACGAGAACGTGTGCAAGGAATCGAAAAAAGCGACAGCAACAGGCACGGTTCAAACAGTCAACGGCAAACTGGAGTTGACGGCCACCAAGATCGAGCTGGTCAAATAACAGGGCCGTCCCCTGAACGATTCCGCACTGTCCGCCGCCGGGAGGAATCCTCGGCGGAGGGGCAAGTTATTTTCCGCCGTGGGCACGCAGGAATTGCCTGTTGCGAACACGGAGAACAGTGCTACGTTCATAGCGGTTGGAAAGTTGGGTTTCTGCGTGTGACGTATGACACAAGAAGAACTTTCGATTTTATTTTTTTTGCGGGAAAACCCCCAAACGTCATTTGCGCGGAGGGAAATCGCACGAAAGGCCGTGAAGCGTCGCCTCTATGAGGAAAATCCACACTGGGCGGATCAGCCGTTGGTTACGTTGGTGGGCCGGGGACTGGTCATGATTGACGACAGCGCGTTTTACCGGATCAAGAAGTCCGACGCCTTTGATTGAAACGGCGGAGGACAATGGGTGGGCGGCACACGGCGATTCAATCATGGGATAGTTTCAAGGGCTCCGGATTTTCAGGGCGTTTCGCATGTTTCCGGTGGTACACCGCCACGCATTGTTTTGTCAGGAAGAACGACAGCGCTGCCACTGGCGCTGCGTACACGACTGATCCGAGCAGCAACGGTTTGCCGATTGTGAAAAACGTCGTCCAATTCCGCCATTCCTCCGCGTTCCAACGAAAATGTCTCAGTTTCTGTGGCCACTGATGCGGCTGACTGAGCAACCAGTAGCCGACATCGTATTCAAACCGATAAATCACCGGCATGAACGGCAGCACCAGGTCGTGCAGCGTCACCGCAATCGCTGCCGCCAGCAAATTGGATCGCGTCAGCCATGCGAAGAGGAGCGAAAGCAGCATCTTGAGGCCGAACAGCGGCGTGAAACCGAAGAAAATGCCGATGGCGACCCCGCCCGCGATGGCGTTCGGCGTGTCGCGAATCGCCAGCAGTTTCAGCGAATGTTCCTGCCACCACTCACGCAAATTCATACTGTCTGTTCATTTCCAAGCTTGCCACGGGCGCTGGCAATCCCGCCAGCCCGGCCATCAGTTGCCGGCTATTTTGGTAGGCCGCAGGTTGAATGCCAAAGCATCCGCATAGCGAACGCCCGTGCCGCCAAAAATGTCGAGTGCCGAGCCGATCGTCAGGTCAACTTTACCATGGCCCACCCGCGTCACTTCCTCCAGATCAGAAATTGAATTCGCCCCGCCCGCGTAAGTTGTCGGAATTGGCGACCAAAGGCCGAGCTTTTCCACCAATTCGCGGTCAATGCCGCGGCACAAACCTTCCACGTCAACCGCGTGGATCAGGAATTCAGCGCAAGAACGGGCCAGCGTCTGCAAAGTATCAGCGGTGATTTTGAGTTCCGTGAACTTCTGCCAGCGGTCGGTGACGACGAAATAATCGCCGCCGCGCTTGCGGCAACTCAAGTCGAGCACCAGCCGGTCTTTGCCGACGAGTTGAACCAGTTGCGCGAGCCGTACCAAATCAAGTTGTCCATCGCGGAAGACCCAACTGGTAACGATGACGTGCGACGCGCCGACATCCAGCCAGCCGCGGGCATTGTCCGTGTTGACGCCGCCGCCGATTTGCAGGCCGCCCGAGTACGCTGCCAACGCCGCGCGCGCTTCCGCCTCGTTCCCCGGTCCGAGCATGATGACGTGACCGCCGGTCAATCCGTCGCGTTTGTAAAGTTCGGCGAACCAGGCGGCTGACCGGTCGGAGACAAAATTCGTCCGCAGACCGCCGGACTGTCCGCCCAGCGAGCCGCCGACTATTTGCACCACTTTGCCTTCGTGCAGGTCAATGCACGGACGAAACATGGTTGAAAGCTAAAGTTCCAAGCCCCAAGTTCCAAGCGCCAAGTTCGGGGCGCTTTCAAGAACACATTTGCCATTTTACCATCGAGGGCGATAATGCGTTGAAACAGTCAAACAATGAAGTTGCCACGCGTCGCCCTGTTCGTTTTGATGCTTGTCGGGTTTTCCGCGCGTGCTTCCTCGGTGTTGCCATTGTCGCTGGACGAGCACATCCGCGTTTCGGACGCCGTCTTTCGCGGAACAGTTTTACGAGTGGAATCGTTTCGAAACGCAGCTGACGGTCTGATTTACACGCGGACTTCATTTCGCGTGGACGAGGCCTTCAAGGGCAAATTCCCGCCTGCGATCAACGTGGTTCACCGTGGCGGCGAGGTGGACGGCATCGGTCTGAGGGATGATTTGTCGCCACAATTCAAAGTCGGCGAGGAACATCTGGTGTTTGTTTCGCGCCAGCGCGATGGCACCTTGTCCGCCGTTCAGGGGAATGCCAGCGCGGTCAGGCTGCAAAGGACCAATAGAGGCCCGTTGGTTCAGTCCCATCAGAATTTACTCGATGAGATTCGCATCAGGACAAATTTCGGGAAGACACCCGGAGCGGATGTCAGCGACCAAGGCGCGAGCTTTTTCCCCGATGGTAGTGTCACGGCTCCCAGTGGTGACATCACCGGTCCGAGCACCAATGGATTGCTGGTGGATGCTTATGGTGTGCCCTCGCGGCTTTCAACGCCGGATCGTGGCGAAGTGACTCCTTATCTGGTGGACGCGACCTACTTGCCCACTGGCATCACACTTGCCCAGGCGCTGACTGCCGTGAGCAACGCCCTGTCGGCGTGGGCCACCGTCAGCAGTTTCAAATTCGCCTTTGCGGGAACGCAAAACTTCGGCACTGCTTCGCCCGGCATCAGCGCCAACGATGGCATTTTCCGCATTCAACTTCACGACCACTACAACTACATCACCAGCCCCAACGTTCTTGGTGAGGGCGGCAGTTGGTACATCGGTGGACCGCTCGCGAACGCGAACTGGGGCCCGGGCGGAAACGTGGCCGGCGTGGAGTTCGACGCAAACGTCTGCGGATACGTGGTTTTAAAACACACCAATTCGGCCATGCAGACGCTTTCCACTTTCTCCGCAGTTCTTTGCCATGAAATCGGACATGTCATCGGCCTGGCACATTCGAGCGAGAATCCCAATGAAACGAATTCCACCCTCAATCAGGCAATCATGTATTACCTGGCTCACACGGATGGCCGCGGCGCAAGCCTGAGCAATTGGGATATTTCCACCGTCCAACACATCAATCCGGCAACCAATACTCCGCCCTATTCTTACAGCCGCGTCATGGATATCACCACCTCGCCGTATGGCGCGCCGAACGTCGCGGGAATCAACCAGATCGAACTACGGGGTTACGACCTGCAGTCCACCAATTTGACGGTGGCCACAAATAACGCCACGCCCAGTTCTGCGGGAAATTTTTCGCTCGTTGGCAATATTCTGAAATTTACCCCCGCGTACTATAATGACCCGCGCCTCGATCCCGCCAGCAATTACTATTACGAGCTTATCTACGTCCGCTTTTCGGATGGAACGAATGCTTCGCCTTACGTTATGATCAGAACGATTTCGCATGATCCAGACACCAACTCTCCCTCTTCCGACGGCATTCCAAATGATTGGATGTTCTACTATTTCGGACATTCCGACCCCCGGGCCGGGGACAAGTCGCGGGCAACGGATGACGCCGACGGCGACGGCCTGAATAATTTGAATGAATACCGTGCGGGCATGAACCCCACCACCAGCAGTTCCGCCCAGCGCATCACCTTCATCAGCGCCAATACGATCCAATGGCAGGCCAAAGGCTATGAGCTTTACGAAGTGCTCGGTTCAACGAACCTGACGAACTGGTCGCGTGTGGGCAATCCCATTGTCCCTACCAATTCCGTCGGCACGGCCACCCTTTCCATCACGAATGCGCCCCGGCAATTTTTCCGCATCCTGAAAGTGCCTTGATGGCAGCTCGAAGCGAAAACGTTCTGCGTCCACACGAAACAACGACCGCCGGAGGGCACCGATGGCAACCGTCGTTTCTCGACAAACGGTTCGATTCCGGCCAAATTCGCGCGATGTCGTTTGCCAATCAAACGTTGGTCATCGCGGGCAGAAGCTTCCGGTCGCGCCTGATTCTGGGCACGGGAAAATTTTCGGCACCGGAAACAATGCGCGATGCGCTGGCCGCCAGCGGCGCGGAATTGGTCACCGTCGCCCTGCGCCGCGCTGATTTGAGCGGGAAGAAGGATCCGTTCGCCAATATCCTCGAATTCATTGACCCGAAAAGATATTTACTGTTGCCGAACACCAGCGGCGCGCTGAATGCAGAGGAAGCCGTGCGACTCGCGCGCCTTGCCGCCGCCGCCGGATTGCCCAAATGGGTGAAACTGGAAATCCATCCTGACCCGCGCTATTTGCTGCCCGATCCGGTCGAGACGCTCAAAGCGGCTGAGACGCTCGTGAAGGATGGTTTCACCGTGCTGCCGGTACATTAACGCCGACCCAGTGCTGGCGAAGCGTTTGCAGGATATCGGCACGGCCACCGTCATGCCGCTCGGTTCGCCCATCGGCTCGAATCGCGGCATCCAGACACGCGACCAGATTCGCATCATCATCGAGCAGGCGACCGTGCCCGTTGTCGTGGACGCCGGCCTTGGCGCACCGAGTCACGCCGCCGAAGCGATGGAGTTGGCGCGACGCGGTGCTCATCAACACCGCCATCGCTGTCAGCAGCAAACCGAACCAAATGGCGGTTGCGTTTAAAATGGCCGTAGAAGCGGGCCGTATCGCTTACGAAGCCGGTCTGGCCGCGCAACAGGAAACAGCCAGTGCGACGAGCCCGTTGACGGGTTTTTTGGATTGAGCCGTGTTTTCCATCACCGCTTTTTGCTGGCAATTCGGCGGATTCCGGCTTTTCTGTTGGCAGAATTCGATTTCGTTCGCAGCAAAGGCAACCATGAACCGAATCAAACTTTCCATGAATCGTGTGCGTCGGCTACTCGCCGAAGCGCGCAAAACTCCCGTGCTTGTCGTGGGCGACGTGATGCTCGACCAGTTCATCTGGGGCAGCGTGGCGCGGCTTTTCGCCGGAAGCGCCGGTGCCGGTGGTGGATTCGAGCGTGAAAGTGTCATGCCGGGCGGTGCGGCAAACGTGGCACGCAACCTCACCGCGCTCACCGCGCCGACCGAAATTTTCGGCATTGTCGGTCGCGATCAGGCGGCGGATCAGTTGAACTGCCTGCTCAAGACGGAGGGCATCCGCTGCGACGGGCTGCTCGCCAACGCGGCGCGGCCCACCAGCGTCAAAACCCGCATCGTCGCGCACAAGCAGCAGGTCGTGCGTGTGGATCGCGAGACGCGCGACGGCTTGTCGCCCGAACTTGCCCGTCGGCTGCTGGGTTTGCTCAAGGTCCGGCTTCGCAAGGCCGCCGCCGTGATCGTGTGCGATTACGGCAAGGGCGTCGTCACACAATCGCTGTTGAACGAAATCAAATCGCTTTGCCGCAGTCGCGGTGTCTGGCTGACCTCGATCCCAAACCCATTCACAACCTAAACCTTACCGGGCTTTCGCTCCTCACGCCCAATCGCAAGGAAGCGTTTGAACTGGCAAATCTGGCGGACGAAACGCGCAATGCCAATCCGCTGGCGGACGCAAACCTGATGCAAGTCGCCGAGCGATTGCTCCGCGAAATTCGGCCTGCGGTGTTGCTCATTACGCTTGGTGAACTGGGCATGTTGCTTTGTCGGCGCGGGCGAAAGCCGTTTCACATTCCGACGGTGGCGAAGGAAGTGTTCGACGTTTCCGGCGCGGGCGACACGGTCATCGCCACTTTCACGCTGGCCATTGCAGCGGGGGCGTCACCGGTCGAGGCTGCCATTCTGTCAAATCACGCCGGGGGAATGTCGTTGGCAAATTCGGCACAGCCACGGCGTCGCCCGGAAGAATTACTAAAAAGTTTCAAGTAGCAGCCGATGTGAATCGGCGGAATCCGCGCTTTACAACCACAGCTGGGATATTCCGCATGACCCAAAACAAAATTACTGCTGACACCATCCGCACCATGAAGTTGCGCGGAGAAAAGATCGCTGCGCTCACCGCATACGATTTCCCGATGACGCGATTGCTCGATGAAGCGGGCATCCCGTTCATTCTCGTCGGCGATTCGCTCGGCATGGTGGTGCTCGGTTATCCCGACACGACAGCGGTGACGATGGCGGACATGGAACATCACGTCCGCGCCGCGGCACGCGCCAAGCCGCGCGCGCTGCTCGCCGCCGACATGCCGTTCGGCAGTTACGAAACCGCCGCCAGTGCGGTGGAATATGCGAAGCGCCTTGCCGCCGCCGGGGCCGAAGCGGTGAAGGCCGAAGGCGGGCGCGACATTATCGAGCAAGTCCGTGCCATTATTGCGGCGGGGTTTCCGTTTTGCGGGCATCTCGGTATGTTGCCGCAGCACGTGCGCGAAGAAGGCGGTTACCATGTCAAAGGCAAAAATGAAACCGAGCACGAGGCTTTGCTGGCGGACGCCGATGCGCTCGTGGCCGCCGGGGCGTTTGCGATTGTCCTCGAATTGGTTACACCGCCGGTCGCCAAGGAAATCAGCCGGCGCATTCCGATACCGACCATCGGCATCGGCTCAGGTCAGGATTGCGACGGGCAGATTTTGGTGACGCCGGATTTGCTGGGGATGCTGCCGTGGTTCAACTTGAAACATGTGAAGCCGAAACTGAACGCCGCCGAGCAGATGCGCACGGTTGTCGGGGAATGGAAAGCCGGCGTGAGCGGCGAGGTGAAAGGTCGTTCATGAAAGCCTTGCTGCCACTGTTGCTATTGGTTGTTGTGTTTGCCGGTTGCACGACAAAAGCGAAGGCTCGCGCCGAAGCGCGCGCGGCTTTTGTAGCGGGCCAGCAGCAGGCGTTTGCGCAAATGCAGGAGGCGCGGCGGACGAACATTCGCGTGATAGGCAACGTGCAGAACCACGAAATCGAATGGGCGGAAAACCTGACCTTGTCGCAAGCCATCGCGATGGCGAACTACACGCCCCGCTTTAACCCCACGGAAATCACTGTCATCCGGCAGCGCGAACAGATCCGCGTAAATCCCAAAGACCTCCTGCAGGGGAAAGACGTGCCGCTTGAACCGGGTGACACGGTTGAAATCAGGTAACAACCGCGCAAAGTGCGCCGCACGAAAACTCCGGCGTTCACCGCTTACAGCGTCTTGGCGATTTCCTTGATAAATTCGCGAAAGCCCGCGCCCAAATCAGGATGGGCAAGGCCGAATTCAACGTTCGTCTTGAGAAAATCAAGCTTGTTGCCGATGTCGAAACGTTTGCCGTCGAGCACCACGCCGTACATGGCCCGATCTTTGAGCATTAGACGCATGGAATCCGTCAATTGGATTTCGCCGCTTTTCCCCGGCGGCGTTTTGGCGATGTAATCAAAAATATCCGGTGTGAAAGCGTAACGAGCGGCAATAGCCAAGTTGGAAGGAGCGTCCGCGGGTTTGGGTTTCTCAACGAGGTCTTCGATGAGGTAAAGCCCGCCATCCACAGGTTTGCCCGAAACGACACCGTAGAGGTCCACCTTGGATCGCTCCACGGTTTCAAGGGCGACCACAGTCTCGTTATAGCGGTCGTACAGCTCCATGAGCCGGCGCAACAGCGGAGTGCGGGACCGGATGAGCGTGTCGCCGAGAGCAGGAGGAACGGTTCGCGCCCGATGTGATCTTGGGCGTAGGAAACGGCGTCGCCCAAGCCGTTTAATTCCTTCTGCCAGACAAAGTGGATGTTTGCGATTTCCGAGATGCGCCGGATTTCCTTCAACTCGGCTTCGCGGTGTTTCTCCCGCAGTTCGCTCTCCAGTTCGAAGTTGCGGTCGAAATGCTCTTCGATGGCGCGTTTGCCTTTGCCGATGATCATCAAAATATCGGTGATGCCCGCGGCAACGGCTTCTTCGACCACGTATTGGATCGTGGGTGTATCCACGATCGAAGCATTTCCTTGGGTTGGGACTTGGCGGCCGGCAGGAAGCGAGTGCCGAATCCGGCGGCGGGAATGACGGCTTTGCGGATCATCATGGATGTTCTCCGGAGTTTTATTTGGGAAGAATGACTGGCTTGACAACTTTGACGTCTATGGCTTCGAGCTTTTTACAAAGCTTGCGGTAAGTCGCTTCATCCGGGTAAGTGCCGACATGGCACTTCCGGTGCCGGTGAAATTCGCGCTCGCGCCAACACTTCGGGCTGTTTCGACCATTCGGATATTGCCCTCGCCGACGTTGTAAATTTCGCAGCGCTTGTCGAAATTTGCATCGAGCAGCGGTGCGATTTCGTCCGATTTGCGTTTGAGCAGGCACGCTTTGACCTTGTCGGTGAGGTTGGCCCAAAATTTCATCGCCTCGACGACTGCCGGCTCGCCGCGATTGAAACGTCCGCGGATGTCGCTGTGGAAAACCTCCGTGCCTTCGGCCAGTTCGGTGCGGTACACCACGTAAAGAGACGGCAATAATGCCGGATCGAGTTCTTCATAATTACCGTAGCCCTGACGTTCCATCACCTTCTTGTCGAAATCCATGTAAACCAACCCTTCGTGCACCTGAATTACGCGGTCCTGCAAACCGGCGGGAATACCCAGTTCCTTCCACTTCGACCGAGAGAATCAAATTGGCGAGGATGGGTTTGGGAATGTTCACCTCATAAAACGCCATCAAGGCGCGCATGCACGCGGTGATGATGGCCGACGAACCGGCCAGACCGACCTGGCTGGGAATGTCGGTGTTGTAGCGCAGCGTGAAATTCCGGGTCACCGAGCTTGATCCCTTGTTCGCGGCAATAATCGTAAAATCGTTTGACCGTCGCCTTGAGCAGCCGGATGCCTCCGTCGTGAATTTTCCGACGTCTTCAGCCAGGGCCGCGATGCTTGGAAATACTGACTGATCGCGCGCTGTGGCCACGATTTCGAAGATCAGGCGTTTCGTACAGCACAACCTCAGCGCGGAAATTTCGGACCACAAATGAAATGGTCTTGCCGAAATAACCATCGGACGGATTACCCACCAGAGCCGCGCGGGCAAAAGCTTGTTTCCGAATAATCATAATTTCTTCGCCGACGGATTGCCTGGCGTCCAGTCGGCGGTCTTCACATTTCAATGGTTTCAAATTCCTACAGCGGTGTGCATTCTGCGCGTTGTCGGGGAATGAGTCAATCTTCCCGTCGGTGGGATAAATCAAAAAGGCGAGGCCGAAGCCTCGCCTTGAAATGTGTTCACGTGAGTTACGCCGCCGCCTCTTCCGCGGCCTTGCCTTCCCATTCCTTCACCAGCGTGGCGCCTTTGCCGAGGCGCTTGCGCAGGTAGGTCAGCTTGGCGCGGCGCACGGAGCCTTTGCGCTCGACTTCGATCTTGTCCACGCGGGCGAGTGCAGCGGGAAAACGCGTTCCACGCCTTCGCCGTAGCTGATGCGGCGGACGGTGAACGTCTCGTTCAAGCCGTGTCCGCGCCGGCCGATGACCACGCCGGAGAAAATCTGGATGCGTTCCTTGTCGCCTTCCACGACTTTCGTGTGCACGCGCACCGAGTCGCCCACTCCGAACTCCGCTTTGTCTTTGCGAAATTGTTCCGATTCAATTTTTTCAAGTAATGCCTGATTCATAAATTCTCAAATTTTGTCGCGGCGTTCCACATGCCGCGCTCTCACCACTGTTACATCAAATCCGGTCTTCGTTCTTTCGTCCGCAACCGCGCCTGTTCCGCCCGCCACTTGGCGATTTCCGCGTGGTTGCCGGAAAGCAACACTTCCGGGACTTTCATCCCGCGAAATTCCGCCGGCCGCGTGTACTGCGGATATTCCAGCAGCCCGTCGGCTGAACGATTCATCCTCCGCGCTCTCGTCGTCGCCCAGCGCGCCCGGCAACAACCGCGTCACCGCGTCAATCACCACCATCACCGGCAGCGCGCCGTTCGTCAGCACGTAATCGCCGATGGACAACTCGTCGTCGGCCAGACTGCTCGCGCACACGCTCGTCAAAGCCTTCGTAATGGCCGGTGACGAGCAACAGGTCGTTCCGCCTGCGCCAGTTCGCGGGCGACGGCCTGATTGAACTCCGCCCCGCAGGCGACAGCAGCATCACCCGCGTGTTTTCGCGCGCCAAACTTTCCACCGCTTCAAAGATCGGTCGGGCTTCAGCAACATGCCCGGCCCGCCGCCAAACGGCCGGTCATCCACCGTCCTGTGCCGGTCGTGGTCAATCGCGCAGATTGTGAACTGCAGATCCAGCAACCGGCTTCCGCGCCCGCTTGATGATGCTCTCATCGAGCGGCCCGGCGAACATGCCGGGAAACAAAGTGAGCACGTCAATTTTCACTGTGCTCGTCGCTTCGCGTCTCGGCCTTGACCTCGCACGAATCACGTCCCGGAAGCAAGCCACGAACTCACCTCACCGCCGGCTTGTCCTCGACGATTTCCACCGTGCAGCGCAGGCCCTTCTTCGCGCTGCCCGCCAGCAGCAGCGACCGGATCGCGTTGATCGTCATTCCCTGCCGGCCGATGATCTTCCCCACGTCCTGCGGATGCATGCGCAATTCATACACCGTCGTTCCTTCGCGCTGCACCGGGGTGACCGTGACCGCGTCGGGATACTGCACCAGCCCTTTGACGACGTATTCGAGAAACGCTTGCATAACCCGCACATTTTAAGCCGCGGCCGCGGCGGCGGCCTTGCCCGCCTTCTTGATGAAGCTGGCAACCGTGTCGCTCGGCTGCGCGCCTTTGCTGACCCAGTATTTGGCCCGCTCCAGGTCCAGGGTGAAATTGTCACCCTTCTTGCACGGCTGATACGTGCCGAGTTCCTCGATGAACTTGCCATCGCGCGGACTTCGGCCATCGGCCACAACAATGCGAAACACCGGCGCGTTCTTGGCGCCGATGCGTTTCATGCGAATTCTCACTGCCATAAATCGTCTTTCAATCAGCGGCTTCCGGCCTTGCGACCGCGAGCCCGCAAACCGTTTCCCCGAAAAGGAGTGCAGAGCCTAGCGCGCGCCAAGCCGCTTGGCAAGTCCTGTTTAGCATGGCTGATTCCGAGCGCACAAACTCGGCTTGCCGAAGTCTCCCAATGGTCTGCTGTTTACGAATCGAATGCGATTGTCAGCCAGAAGAATCGTGGTGCCGCCGGGAGCAAACGCCGGAACTGAATCTCTGATTTCGGTCTCAACCCGCCAAGTTCTCGGACAACAGTCACTGGCCGATGAACTGTCGTCTTTCCGCGAATTCGGGCAACCCACCCGGCAACTCGCGACCCTTTGCGAATGGCGATGGCACCATCCAAGCGCCGACCTTCGTCAACGAATTCTGGACGGCCAAGCAACGCCAAGCCAACTCGCTCCATGAGGTTTCCTATCGCGCCTGCTTCAAGCCCCAGTCCCACGCTTTTTCATTGAGCGACTGACCAACCCGGCGATGTGGTTTATGACCCGTTCATGGGCCGCGGCACAACGCCGGTGGAAGCTGCCCTGTGGGCCGCGTCCCCTGGGGCAACGACATCAATCCGCTCAGTCTCACCTTCACGCGCCCACGCCTCCGCCCGCCGTGCTGACAAAATGGCTGACCGCTGCGGCAGATCGACTTTGCCGACCCCGACGAGTTTCCCGATGACCTGCTGGTCTTCTACCACGCCGAAACACTTCGCGAATCTGCGCGCTCAAGAAATATTTTCTGTCTGCGCCGCGCTGAAGGCCCGCTCGATCCCGTGGACGACTGGCTCTGCATGGTGTCGCTCAACCGCCTCACGGGCCACTCGTCTGGTTTTTTCTCCGTTTATACGTTGCCACCCAACCAGGCCGTCTCCGGCAAAATCGCAGCGCAAGATCAACGAAAAGCGGAAGCAAACACCGCCCCGCCGCCACGTCGCGCAAGATCATTTTGAAAAAGTCGCGACAGTTGCTCGGCGATTACCCCCGCCGTTCGCCGCACGCTCGCTGGAGTGGCGGACCGGGCGATGTTGCTCAACTCACTTGCCGACGCAACGCCGCAATTGCCTGACGATTCCGTATCGCTCGTTGTCACCTCGCCGCCGTTTCTCAACATCGTCCATATGCCGCCGACAACTGGCTGCGCTGCTGGTTTCTCGGCATTGATCCCGAGTCGGTCAAACTACCGTCCCGCGCAAACTCGAACGACTGGCAGACGCCATGACGAATGTTTTTCGCGAACTGAATCGCGTTTTGAAACCCGGCGGCCATGTCGCTTTTGAGGTCGGCGAAGTTCACGGCGGCAAAACGAAACTGGAGGAAACGGTCTTGCCTTGCGGCATCGCGGCCGGACTGGAACCGTGCTCATCCTCATCAACGACCAGAAGTTCACCAAGACCGCCAACTGCTGGGGAGTGGACAATAATTCCAAAGGGACGAACACCAACCGAATCGTCGTGTTCCGCAAACCGTGATCACGCCCATCCCGCACTGCGGGTTTCCATCGGAAACAACTCGCCGAAGTCCCATTGCGATTTGGTTTGCTTGCTTAACTGAATTCATCAACTGTTGCAAAACCTCCTTCGCGGAAAAGCTGTACGGCATCCTTAAAGCCGGCATACGCTTTCTCCAATTTGTCAGTTAACTCGAACTTGTTTGGTAATCCGATATGGCCTAATTTCTCAATTTTATCATTGAAGTGCAGACGGAATCTTTCTGGTGAGGAGAGAATAACTCGCAAATCCGCAGCCAGCGGATAGCCTGACGTGTGAGAAGCTCCTGCTCCAAGAAAGATGACGTGTTTGGCCATGTGTCAGTCAGATTTTTTATCTGTGTTCAATCCGTGTTTCATCGGTGGCTAAACTAAATTGCTTCCGCCACACGCTGAATTTTAACCGACTTGCCGCTGGCGTCATCAATTTCAATCACCGCGCCGTGCAGCAGCACGTCGATTTTTCGCCACTTCGAATCGTCTGCGGCATGTCGGTGAGGAAACGGCGGATGATCGGCTCGATTTCGCGGCCCAAAACGCTTTCGTGCGGGCCGGTGAAACCCGGCGTCGGTCAGATACGCCGTGCCGCCGGGGAAAATCTGCTCGTCCGCCGTTTGCACGTGCGTGTGCGTGCCCACGACGGCGCTGACCTGGCCGTCCAGCATCCGCGCGAACGCGATTTTTTCCGAGGTCGCCTCGGCGTGAAAATCCACGAAAATGATTTGGCGTCTGCTCGCGCAGCCGTTTCGACTTCGTCGAGCGCGAGTGTGAACGGATTTTCCAGCGGCGGCCATGAAGGTGCGGCCCTGCACGTTCAATACCACGGCGACTGGGCGGCAGACTTCAGACGGACTTTCAAACACGCGCGCTGCCCTGACCGGGCGTGCCGGGCGGATAATTCAGCGGGCGAAGAAAACGCTTTTCGTTCTGCAAGCAGCTCCATGACTTCCTTTTGGTCCCACAGATGGTCGCCGCTGGTGATGATGTCCACGCCGTAGCGGAGAAAATTTCCTCGGCGATCTTGGGCGTGATGCCGTGAGCCGCCGGCGGAGTTTTCGCCGTTGGCGATGACGAAATCGAGCGCGTGTTGCTGCGCGGAGTTTGGGCAGGAGAGTCTTTGACCGCGCTGCCGGTCCGGGTTGACCGACGATGTCGCCGATGAAAAGCAGTTTCACGGCACCACAGTATCGGGGCGCCAGCGCCGGGCAAGCGGTTTCCCGTTGAAGGAATCGGGAATGGCGCGGGAGAATGGCGGGAGCGGCGGGGCTCGAACCCGTAACCTCTGCCGTGACAGGGCAGCGCTCTAACCAATTGAGCTACACCCCCGCTAGGGGCACAAGAACCTATGAAAACACTGTTCGCGCATCAAGAAAGTCGGAATAGAATTATATAAAATATTCGGGCAGCAGACGCCAAGGAGGTGGGGGTGGGGAACCCCGCTGAAGAAACGTACTGCTACCCGAATACATGTCAATTTTATGAGCCGCTCGCGCTTTGTCAACTGCTTATCGTCCATTATCGGGACTACTGCCTTTCGTCGCTTCGGGACTCAATAACGGTGTTCAATCGAATACTCAGGCACATTCCGTTCGCAAAATCCATTTTTTGTGGTTCCACCGGGCAGCGAGAGGCGCGGACGGTGACTACTTGAGCTTCAGGAAATTTTTCAAAATCTGCCTGCCGTTCTCTGTCAGAATGCTCTCCGGGTGGAATTGAACACCCAGACGGGCAGTTCCTTGTGCTTCACACCCATGATCTCACCTTAGTCCGTTTCCGCGGTGACTATTCGAGGCAATCCGGCAGGGTGGGACTTTTTCTCGATGACCAGCGAATGGTAGCGCGTGGCGGCGAACGGATTGGGCATGTCGGCGGGACGGGTAGCTGCCGTTGTGTTTGATGGGCGAGGTCTTGCAGTACATCATCCGGGTCATTGACGATGACATTGCCGCCGGAAGTTGTGGCCGATGCACTGGTGACCAAGGCAGACGCCGAATACCGGCACCTGCGGTCCGAAGGTCCAGGATGATCTCGTTGGACAGGCCGGATTCGCGCGGCGAACAAGGCCCGGGAAGAGCAGGATGCGTTCGGGCTTTAAATCACGGATCTGGTCGATGCTGATCTGGTCGTTGCGATGCACCTGCACTCCCACCTTCATCTCCACCAGGTATTCGACAAGGCTGTAGGTGAACGAATTAAGGTAGTTGTAGATGACCAGGATCATACGGACTCAAGTTAGCACGAGGCGGGATTTTGGAAATCAGGAAATCACGGAGTCAGAGCATTCGTGTGTGGCCGCAGCGTCGTTTAAATAACGCTGACAAGTGCGGATGAGGTTATCCAAGCGCGATCGGCCGGCCCAAGAGGCGTCACTTTCGAGTGACGATGTCGGACATCTTGAAAATCGGCAGGAACATGCAGATGACCATGCCGCCCACGATGACACCCGAGGAACACGATGAGGATCGGCTCAATGAGCGAGGTCAGGCCGGACAGCGTGGTTTCGATTTCCTCGTCCAGGAAGTCGGAGATGCGCTCCAGCATGTTGTCAATTTTGCCGGTTTGTTCGCCGGCGCTCACCATGCGGACGATCATGTTGGGGAAGATGGGATGTTTGGCCAATGCCGCGGAAATGCTTTCGCCGTGTTCAATGTCCGTGGCAGCCGCTTTGATGGCCTTTTCCATGGCGACGTTGCCGACTGTTTGCGAGACGATCTGCAGCACTTCCAGAATGGGCACGCCGCTGCGAATGAGCGAAGCCAGTGTGCGGGTGAAGCGCGCCAGACAAATCTTGTGGGCAATGGATCCAAAAACCGGCAGTCCGGATTCGCTGGGCATCCCAGAAATAACGCCCGGCTTTTGTCTTTGATGAAGTAAACCCAGCCGTATCCCAGCCCCCCGCCGGCCAGCACAAACAAGATGATGTAGTGTTTCACCGCGTTGCTGAGAGTGATCAGGAACTGTGTGGGACCGGGCAAGTCTGCGCCGAATCCCGAATAAATCTCCCCGAAGACCGGCACGACTTTGATGAGCAGGAAGATGGTGATGAGGATAGCCACGACGGTGACGACGGTGGGATACATCATGGCGGACTTGACCTTCTTGCGCAGCCGGGCCGCGTTTTCCAGGTAGAGGGCCAGGCGCGCCAGGATTTCCGCGAGCAGACCACCCTTTTCGCCCGCGGCCACCATGCAAACATAGAGCCGGTTAAAGACCTCGGGGTGCTTTTGGAGCGCTTCGGAAAAGCTATCGCCGCCCTCGACGCGGGTGCAGACATCCTTGATGACGTCCCGCATCACCTTGTTGGTGGTCTGGTCCGCCAGCGCCTGGAGGGACTGCACCATCGCCAAACCGGCGTCAATCATGGTGGCCAACTGCCGCGTAAAGAGCACCAGGTCCTGGGAGCGCCACCCGGGACCGCCGGCCGTCTTTGCCCTTCTTGCCCACCTTTTCCTGAATCGATACGACCAGGAGATTGCGGTTCAGCAGAGCCGCTATGGCCGCCTGCTCCGTTGCCGCTTCCATTGTAGCTGCGGAATTTCCCGGCCTGTGCTGGTTTCCCGGGCTACATAAGTAAATGACGCCATAGGCTAAATTCGTACAGATTTGACACGAGAACACATCAAAAACACAAGACCGCCGCGTGCTGCGCCTTGTGTATGTCTAGCGCTTGGTGAAAGCAGGCTTTGTTCCATCGTGTGTCTGCGGGCGCTTTTCCGGCCTGTTTGCGCCAACTGCCGGGTCCCAATAAGCCGTTTTCAGTCACCCGGATGCACCACCTTGCGGCAGGGGTTGCCTCAAGGCGGTGACATCATTTGCCCACAAACGGATGGCCAGGACGCCCGTCTGCGGCGGGACAGGAACTGGCGGTTTGAACCAGCCGGGAAATTTTTGTCGAAATGGCCGCTTGTTTTCGGTGTGCATTCAGGCTTAATTATCTGCGGGCTTCAGCAGCATGAATAACACGCTCGTCGTTGTGCCGACCTATAACGAGCGGGAGAATCTTCCTGCGCTCGCTCAGCGGCTTCTGGCGCTCCCGGTGCCGGTGGATCTGCTGGTCGTGGATGACAACTCGCCCGATGGCACCGGGCAAATCGCCGACGAGTTGGCCGCGAAACATCCCTGAATTCACGTGCTGCATCGCAGTGAGAAAAGCGGCCTGGGCCGGGCCTATATCGCCGGATTCAAGTGGGCCATCGAGCACACTTACGAATTCGTCTTCGAATTGGACGGCGACTTCTCGCACAACCCCGATGACATTTCCATGTTCCTGGAAGCGGCGAAGATGCCAACCTGGTGCTCGGTTCGCGCTATATCAACGGCATCCGCATTATCAACTGGCCGTTGAGCCGGCTGATGCTCAGCAAGAGCGCGGCCAAATACGTCCGAATCGTCACGGGCATGCCTTTCACCGACCCGACCGGCGGCTACAAGTGTTTTCGCCGCAGCGCCTTGCAGTCAATCGATCTCGATGCCATCCATTCCAACGGCTACAGCTTCCAAATTGAGATGACGCATAAGCTGTGGCGCCAGGGAAAGAAAGTCGTCGAAGTGCCCATCGTCTTCACCGACCGCTTCCAGGGCCACTCCAAAATGTCCGGGCACATCATGCGCGAAGCGCTGTGCATGGTCTGGCGGCTCTGGCTGCAAAATGGCTTGCGCCGGTCGCCCCGGCCCGCACCGGCGAAAGTGTCGCCGCCGGTCGCTTCTCAAACGGCCCACTAACGCTGGAAAATTCAGGCGGCTTCCAGCGCGGCCAGCGTTGTGGCGGCGGATTCCCATTCCGACGACAGTTTGGCGAGTCCCTGCGAAGGGTCGCCAACTCGCGGTTGATGCGCGGCGCCGGCCCGGTTGCTGGTAGGTATCCGGGTTTTCGAGTTCGGCGGTCAGCTCGCCCTGCCGCTGTTCCAGTTCGTGAATTTCCTTTTCCAGCCCGTGCACGACCTGTTGCTGTTCCTTGCGCAGGCGCGACCGGGCCTGGCGTTCTTGGGCTTCAAGGCGCTTCTGTTCCTTGCGCGAAGCGGTGAAGCCGGCCTGCCGGCCGCCCCGACAGCCGGCGCAGCGTCCCCGCCGGTTGCCGTCAGCGCGGCGCGCGCGGATTGGGCCTTCGTTTTGTCCAGATAGTATTGGTAGTCGCCGGGATAATGCGTGAGCCTGCCGGCGTTGATGTGCACGACGTGGTTGGCCAGGGCGCGGATGAAATAAACGTCGTGGCTGATGAAAATGAGCGTGCCCTCGAACTGATCGAGCGCGTAGAGCAGCGCGTCGATGCTCGACATGTCGAGGTGCGTCGTCGGCTCGTCCATCAGCAGAAGGTTCGGCGGATCGAGCAGCAGCTTCACGAGCGCGAGCCGGCTCTTTTCGCCGCCGCTCAGCACGCTGACCGGTTTGAACACGTCGTCGCCGACGAAAAGAAAACAGCCGAGCAGCGTGCGGACGAATTGTTCGGTGACGCGCTGCGGCGTGTCGAGCGCCTCCTCGAGCACGGTGTGCGCCGGTGTTGAGCATCTCCACGCGATACTGCGAGTAGTAGCCGGCCTTGACGTTATGGCCCAGCTCGCGCGTGCCGGCCTGCGGCTGCAAGCACGCCGCCGAGAATTTTCAGCAGCGTGGATTTGCCCGCGCCGTTCGGCCCGACGAGCACGATGCGCTGGCCGCGCTCGGCGACGAAATCCATGCCGCTGATAAACCACGTTCTCGCCGTAGGCGTGATGGATGTTTTTGAGCGTGATGACTTTCAGGCCGCTGCGCTGCGGCTGCGGAAAGGAGAAGCTGACCTTGCGGTCCTCGCCGCCCGGCGCTTCGATTTTCTCCATGCGGTCGATCTGCTTGAGCTTGCTCTGCGCCTGCGAGGCCTTGGTGGTCTTGGCGCGGAAGCGGTCGACGAACTCCATCAGATGCGCGATTTCGCGCTGCTGGTTTTTGTAGGCGGCGAGAAGCTGCTCCTCGTGCGGCCTCGCGCTGGACGAGATAATCGTCGTAGTTGCCGCGGTAGCGGATGAGCTTGCTCTGGCGGATTTCCACGATGCCGCCGACGAGCTGGTTCAGAAATTCGCGGTCGTGCGAGATGACCAGGATCGCGCCGGGATAAGCCTTCAGATATTCCTGAAACCACAGCGAGCGCTTCGAGGTCGAGATGGTTCGTCGGCTCGTCGAGCAGGAGCAGATCCGGCTCCTGCACGAGCAGCCGGGCCAGATGCGCGCGCATGACCCAGCCGCCGCTCATCTCCCGCGCCGGCCGGTCGAAATCCTTTTCGCGAAAGCTCAGCCCGGCAAGGATCTGCTTGGCCTTGGCTTCAAGTTGATAGCCGCCGAGTTCGTGGAAACGGTCGTGGACATTGTCGTGAACTTCTTCCGGGTGCAGCGCCTCGACGGGATGGTCCGCTTCCCAGGCTTTGATGATCCGGCGGAGTTTCGTGTATTCGGGCGTGACCGCGGTGGCAAGTTCCATGACGGTTTCATCCCCCACGGGCGCGCTTTCCTGGGGCAAATGGCCGAAGGAAACGCCGCGTTCGAGAATGACCTCGCCGTCGTCGGCGGATTCTTCGCCGAGAATGAGGGAAAAGAGCGTGGACTTCCCGGCGCCGTTCGGTCCGACCAGCCCGATGCGGTCCTCGCGGTTCACCTGAAGCGTGGCGTCGGCGAACAAGACGCGTCCGCCGTACGCTTTGCTGATGCCGGAAAGCGTGAGCATTGAGCGCGGGATAGTGCAGAGTGGGCCAACCCGCCGCAAGCGTGAAGCCCGGCATAGATTCACTCTCGCCCGCTCATTTGCCGTTGGAATTGCAAATTCACTTTTCCGTTCTACATTCCATCCATGATCACCCTGCTCGTTGGAACCAATCGTCCCGGAAGCAACACACGCAAAGTCGCCCGGCACGTCGAAGAAATTTATGCCGAATTGAGAGTGCCGCTGCATGTGCTCGACCTCGCGCAGATGCCGCAAGAGATTTTTTCGCCCGGATCCTACGCGGAGAAACCGAAGTCATTTCAGCCATTCGCTGACGCAGTTTTGAAATCTTCCGGCCTTCACGTCGTGACGCCCGAATACAACGGCGGCATTCCCGGCGTGTTGAAATATTTCATAGACATGCTGAAATTTCCGGAGAGTTTCGAGCGGCGACCCGTGTGTTTTGTGGGCGTGGCTGCGGGCGTCTGGGGCGCGCTGCGACCAGTCGAGCAGCTCCAGCAGATTTTCGGCTACCGCAACGCCTTCATCTACCCGGAACGCGTCTTCCTGCCGCAAGTCAACAACCTGCTTGACGACAGCGGGCGGCTCAAAGACGCCGATTTGCTCAAGCGTCTGCGTGCGCAGGCTGAAGGCTTCGTCGGTTTTGTCGAGCGCCTGCAAAACGTCAAGCTGCGCGGGACAAAGGTGTGAGCGCTGACGCAGCGGGCTGTCGAGTTCGGCAGCATCCGTGGAGTTGTTGAGCTTGAAAATGAAACGATTGCTGAAACAACCGTGGTGGAAATTGTTTGTGCGAAATTCTTAATTCTTCTCACCGCGGAGACGCCGAGGCACAAAGAATTGGACTTTTGCAACCTATTCAGGTATTAGATGGCATGGCTCACCTTCGCAGTGCGCTCGTAGCGAGCATCACGAATCCACGCGATCACACCTGCAACGGTGAATGCGATGTTGAGCTCGATTAAAAAAATGAACGAATAATAAAAGTGATCAAGGCGAATAAAAATAGAACAGCATGCTGCGGCTGCATAAGCGGCAAGCTGAGCGACAAAAACGAACAGCATAAATCTTCCTCGAACCGCCTGCTTGCGGTGAAGCCAGCGTCGGATTGGCCAGAGCAACAAGCCACTCCCGTATATCAGAATGGCCACAGGCACCTGAAGGATTTCAAAGACGATCTGGTTCATCGTTCGTGATACCGTCTAACTAACAATCGACAGCACTGTTTGCAGCCTATCCTTTTTCACGGAGCGATTGTATTCAGGACGCAACCATTTGTCCAGCAGAGCGCTTGGATTTCGCCGGTTGGCGTGCAAGTTTAACCTTTTGCTTCCGGGCGGAGTTTTGTTCAATCCCGGCATGACAACGAACCAGACACATCCGCTCACGACAACAACGTTTGAATTGCCGGGCTATCGCGTGGTCAAATCATTCGGCGTGGTACGCGGCATCATCGTGCGGTCGCGCTCCATCGTCGGCAATTTTGGCGCGAGCATTCAGGCGATCTTCGGCGGGAACATCTCGCTTTACACGTCGCTGTGCGAGCGGGCGCGCGAAGACGCATTCACTCAGATGCTGACG
>CAVQOW010000022.1:0-174239 GCA_963714605.1 uncultured Verrucomicrobiae bacterium
TGAATACCGTGCGGGCATGAACCCCACCGACCACAGTTCCGCCCAGCGCATCACCTTCATCAGCGCCAATACGATCCAATGGCAGGCCAAAGGCTATGAGCTTTACGAAGTGCTCGGTTCAACGAACCTGACGACTGGTCCGTGTGGGCAATCCCATTGTCCCTACCATTTCCGTCGACACGGCCACCCTTTCCATCACGAATGCGGCCCCGCAATTTTTCCGAATCCTGAAAGTGCCTTGATGGCAGCTCGAAGCGAAAACGTTCTCGGTCCTCACGAAACAACGACCGCCGGAGGGCACCGATGGCAACCGTCGTTCTCGACAAACGGTTCGATTCCGGCCAAATTCGCGCGATGTCGTTTGCCAATCAAACGTTGGTTATCGCGGGCAGAAGCTTCCGGTCGCGCCTGATTCTGGGCACGGGAAAATTTTCGGCCCCGGAAACAATGCGCGACGCGCTGGCCGCCAGCGGCGCGAATTGGTCACGGTCGCGCTGCGCCGCGCTGATTTGAGCGGGAAGAAGGATCCGTTTGCCAACATCCTCGAATTCATTGACCCGAAAAGATATTTACTGTTGCCCAACACCAGCGGCGCGCTGAATGCAGAGGAAGCCGTGCGCCTCGCGCGCCTTGCCGCCGCCGCCGGATTGCCCAAATGGGTGAAACTGGAAATCCATCCTGACCCGCGCTATTTGCTGCCCGATCCGGTCGAGACGCTCAAAGCGGCTGAGACGCTCGTGAAGGAAGGCTTCACCGTTCTGCCGTACATCAACGCCGACCCAGTGCTGGCGAAGCGATTGCAGGATATCGGCACGGCCACCGTCATGCCGCTGGGTTCGCCCATCGGCTCGAATCGCGGCATCCAGACACGCGACCAGATTCGCATCATCATCGAGCAGGCGACCGTGCCCGTCGTCGTGGACGCCGGCCTTGGCGCACCGAGTCACGCCGCCGAAGCGATGGAGTTGGGCGCGGACGCGGTGCTCATCAACACCGCCATCGCTGTCAGCAGCAAACCGAACCAAATGGCGGTTGCGTTTAAAATGGCCGTAGAAGCGGGCCGTATCGCTTACGAAGCCGGTCTGGCCGCGCAACAGGAAACAGCCAGTGCGACGAGCCCGTTGACGGGTTTTTTGGATTGAGCCGTGTTTTCCATCACCGCTTTTTGCTGGCAATTCGGCGGATTCCGGCTTTTCTGTCGGCAGAATTCGATTTCGTTCGCAGCAAAGGCAACCATGAACCGAATCAAACTTTCCATGAATCGTGTGCGTCGGCTACTCGCCGAAGCGCGCAAAACTCCCGTGCTTGTCGTGGGCGACGTGATGCTCGACCAGTTCATCTGGGGCAGCGTGGCGCGGCTTTCGCCGGAAGCGCCGGTGCCGGTGGTGGATTTCGAGCGTGAAAGTGTCATGCCGGGCGGTGCGGCAAACGTGGCACGCAACCTCACCGCGCTCACCGCGCCGACCGAAATTTTCGGCATTGTCGGTCGCGATCAGGCGGCGGATCAGTTGAACTGCCTGCTCAAGACGGAGGGCATCCGCTGCGACGGGCTGCTCGCCAACGCGGCGCGGCCCACCAGCGTCAAAACCCGCATCGTCGCGCACAAGCAGCAGGTCGTGCGTGTGGATCGCGAGACGCGCGACGGCTTGTCGCCCGAACTTGCCCGTCGGCTGCTGGGTTTGCTCAAGGTCCGGCTTCGCAAGGCCGCCGCCGTGATCGTGTGCGATTACGGCAAGGGCGTCGTCACACAATCGCTGTTGAACGAAATCAAATCGCTTTGCCGCAGTCGCGGTGTCTGGCTGAGCCTCGATCCCAAACCCATTCACAACCTAAACCTTACCGGGCTTTCGCTCCTCACGCCCAATCGCAAGGAAGCGTTTGAACTGGCAAATCTGGCGGACGAAACGCGCAATGCCAATCCGCTGGCGGACGCAAACCTGATGCAAGTCGCCGAGCGATTGCTCCGCGAAATTCGGCCTGCGGTGTTGCTCATTACGCTTGGTGAACTGGGCATGTTGCTTTGTCGGCGCGGGCGAAAGCCGTTTCACATTCCGACGGTGGCGAAGGAAGTGTTCGACGTTTCCGGCGCGGGCGACACGGTCATCGCCACTTTCACGCTGGCCATTGCAGCGGGGGCGTCACCGGTCGAGGCTGCCATTCTGTCAAATCACGCCGCGGGAATTGTCGTTGGCAAATTCGGCACAGCCACGGCGTCGCCGGAAGAATTACTAAAAAGTTTCAAGTAGCAGCCGATGTGAATCGGCGGAATCCGCGCTTTACAACCACAGCTGGGATATTCCGCATGACCCAAAACAAAATTACTGCTGACACCATCCGCACCATGAAGTTGCGCGGAGAAAAGATCGCTGCGCTCACCGCATACGATTTCCCGATGACGCGATTGCTCGATGAAGCGGGCATCCCGTTCATTCTCGTCGGCGATTCGCTCGGCATGGTGGTGCTCGGTTATCCCGACACGACAGCGGTGACGATGGCGGACATGGAACATCACGTCCGCGCCGCGGCACGCGCCAAGCCGCGCGCGCTGCTCGCCGCCGACATGCCGTTCGGCAGTTACGAAACCGCCGCCAGTGCGGTGGAATATGCGAAGCGCCTTGCCGCCGCCGGGGCCGAAGCGGTGAAGGCCGAAGGCGGGCGCGACATTATCGAGCAAGTCCGTGCCATTATTGCGGCGGGGTTTCCGTTTTGCGGGCATCTCGGTATGTTGCCGCAGCACGTGCGCGAAGAAGGCGGTTACCATGTCAAAGGCAAAAATGAAACCGAGCACGAGGCTTTGCTGGCGGACGCCGATGCGCTCGTGGCCGCCGGGGCGTTTGCGATTGTCCTTGAATTGGTTACACCGCCGGTCGCCAAGGAAATCAGCCGGCGCATTCCGATACCGACCATCGGCATCGGCTCAGGTCAGGATTGCGACGGGCAGATTTTGGTGACGCCGGATTTGCTGGGGATGCTGCCGTGGTTCAACTTGAAACATGTGAAGCCGAAACTGAACGCCGCCGAGCAGATGCGCACGGTTGTCGGGAAATGGAAAGCCGGCGTGAGCGGCGAGGTGAAAGGTCGTTCATGAAAGCCTTGCTGCCACTGTTGCTATTGGTTGTTGTGTTTGCCGGTTGCACGACAAAAGCGAAGGCTCGCGCCGAAGCGCGCGCGGCTTTTGTAGCGGGCCAGCAGCAGGCGTTTGCGCAAATGCAGGAGGCGCGGCGGACGAACATTCGCGTGATAGGCAACGTGCAGAACCACGAAATCGAATGGGCGGAAAACCTGACCTTGTCGCAAGCCATCGCGATGGCGAACTACACGCCCCGCTTTGACCCACGGAAATCACTGTCATCCGGCAGCGCGAACAGATCCGCGTAAATCCCAAAGACCTCCTGCAGGGGAAAGACGTGCCGCTTGAACCGGGTGACACGGTTGAAATCAGGTAACAACCGCGCAAAGTGCGCCGCACGAAAACTCCGGCGTTCACCGCTTACAGCGTCTTGGCGATTTCCTTGATAAATTCGCGAAAGCCCGCGCCCAAATCAGGATGGGCAAGGCCGAATTCAACGTTCGTCTTGAGAAAATCAGCTTGTTGCCGATGTCGAAACGTTTGCCGTCGAGCACCACGCCGTACATGGCCCGATCTTTGAGCATTAGACGCATGGAATCCGTCAATTGGATTTCGCCGCTTTTCCCCGGCGGCGTTTTGGCGATGTAATCAAAAATATCCGGTGTGAAAGCGTAACGAGCGGCAATAGCCAAGTTGGAAGGAGCGTCCGCGGGTTTGGGTTTCTCAACGAGGTCTTCGATGAGGTAAAGCCCGCCATCCACAGGTTTGCCGAAACGACACCGTAGAGGTCCACCTTGGATCGCTCCACGGTTTCAAGGGCGACCACAGTCTCGTTATAGCGGTCGTACAGCTCCATGAGCCGGCGCAACAGCGGAGTGCGGGACCGGATCAGCGTGTCGCCGAGCAGCAGGAGGAACGGTTCGCGCCCGATGTGATCTTGGGCGTAGGAAACGGCGTCGCCCAAGCCGTTTAATTCCTTCTGCCAGACAAAGTGGATGTTTGCGATTTCCGAGATGCGCCGGATTTCCTTCAACTCGGCTTCGCGGTGTTTCTCCCGCAGTTCGCTCTCCAGTTCGAAGTTGCGGTCGAAATGTTCTTCGATGGCGCGTTTGCCTTTGCCGATGATCATCAAAATATCGGTGATGCCCGCGGCAACGGCTTCTTCGACCACGTATTGGATCGTGGGTGTATCCACGATCGGAAGCATTTCCTTGGGTTGGGACTTGGCGGCCGGCAGGAAGCGAGTGCCGAATCCGGCGGCGGGAATGACGGCTTTGCGGATCATCATGGATGTTCTCCGGAGTTTTATTTGGGAAGAATGACTGGCTTGACAACTTTGACGTCTATGGCTTCGAGCTTTTTACAAAGCTTGCGGTAAGTCGCTTCATCCGGGTAGGTGCCGACAATGGCACCTCCGGGGCCGTGAAATTCGCGCTCGCGCCGACACTTCGGGCTGTTTCGACCATTCGGATATTGCCCTCGCCGACGTTGTAAATTTCGCAGCGCTTGTCGAAATTTGCATCGAGCAGCGGTGCGATTTCGTCCGATTTGCGTTTGAGCAGGCACGCTTTGACCTTGTCGGTGAGGTTGGCCCAAAATTTCATCGCCTCGACGACTGCCGGCTCGCCGCGATTGAAACGTCCGCGGATGTCGCTGTGGAAAACCTCCGTGCCTTCGGCCAGTTCGGTGCGGTACACCACGTAAAGAGACGGCAATAATGCCGGATCGAGTTCTTCATAATTACCGTAGCCCTGACGTTCCATCACCTTCTTGTCGAAATCCATGTAAACCAACCCTTCGTGCACCTGAATTACGCGGTCCTGCAAACCGGCGGGAATACCCAGTTCCTTCACTTCGACCGAGAGAATCAAATTGGCGAGGATGGGTTTGGGAATGTTCACCTCATAAAACGCCATCAAGGCGCGCATGCACGCGGTGATGATGGCCGACGAACCGGCCAGACCGACCTGGCTGGGAATGTCGGTGTTGTAGCGCAGCGTGAAATTCCGGTCACCGAGCTTGATCCCTTGTTCGCGGCAATAATCGTAAAATCGTTTGACCGTCGCCTTGAGCAGCCGGATGCCTCCGTAGTAGCCGAATTTTCCGACGTCTTCAGCCAGGGCCGCGATGCTTGGAAATACTGACTGATCGCGCGCTGTGGCCACGATTTCGAGATCAGGCGTTTCGTACAGCACAACCTCAGCGCGGAAATTTCGGACCACAAATGAAATGGTCTTGCCGAAATAACCATCGGACGGATTACCCACCAGAGCCGCGCGGGCAAAAGCTTGTTTCCGAATAATCATAATTTCTTCGCCGACGGATTGCCTGGCGTCCAGTCGGCGGTCTTCACATTTCAATGGTTTCAAATTCCTACAGCGGTGTGCATTCTGCGCGTTGTCGGGGAATGAGTCAATCTTCCCGTCGGTGGGATAAATCAAAAAGGCGAGGCCGAAGCCCCGCCTTGAAATTTGTTCACGTGAGTTACGCCGCCGCCTCTTCCGCCGCCTTGCCTTCCCATTCCTTTACCAGCGTGGCGCCTTTGCCGAGGCGCTTGCGCAGGTAAGTGAGCTTGGCGCGGCGCACGGAGCCTTTGCGCTCGACCTCGATTTTGTCCACGCGTGGCGAGTGCAGCGGGAAAACACGTTCCACGCCTTCGCCGTAGCTGATGCGGCGCACGGTGAATGTCTCGTTCAATCCGTGTCCCCGGCGGCCGATGACCACGCCGGAGAAAATCTGGATGCGTTCCTTGTCGCCTTCCACGACTTTGGTGTGCACGCGCACCGAGTCGCCAATTCCGAACTCCGCTTTGTCTTTGCGAAATTGTTCCGATTCAATTTTTTCAAGTAATGCCTGATTCATAAATTCTCAAATTTTGCCGCGGCGTTCCACATGCCGCGCTCTAACCACTGTTACATCAAATCCGGTCTTCGTTCTTTCGTCCGCAACCGGGCCTGTTCGGCGCGCCATTTGGCGATCTCCGCATGGTTGCCGGAAACCAAGCACTTCCGGAACTTTCATCCCGCGAAATTCCGCCGGCCGCGTGTATTGCGGATATTCCAGTCAGCCCGTCGTGACTGAACGATTCATCCTGCGCGCTCGCGTCGTCGCCCAGCACGCCCGGCAACAACCGCGTCACCGCGTCCATCACCACCATCGCCGGCAGCGCGCCGTTCGTCAGCACGTAATCGCCGATGGACAATTCGTCATCGGCGAGGCACTCCCGCACCCGTTCGTCAAAACCTTCGTAATGGCCCGTGACCAGCAACAGATGTTCCGCCTGGGCCAGTTCGCGGGCGATGTTCTGATTGAACACCCGCCCCGACGGCGACAGCAGAACGACCCGCGTGTTGTCGCGCGCCAGACCTTCCACCGCTTCAAAGATCGGTTCGGGTTTGAGCAACATGCCCGGCCCGCCGCCAAATGGACGATCATCCACCGACTTGTGCCGGTCGTGCGTCCAATCGCGCAGATTGTGCAACTGCAACTCCAGCACGCCCGCCTGCCGCGCCCGTTTGACGATGCTTTCGTCGAGCGGCCCCGCGAACATCGCGGGAAACAAGCGTGAGCACGTCTATTTTCACTTGCTCGTCCTCGCTCTCGTCCTCGTCCTCGCAATCGAATCACGACCCGGGAACGACGACGAATACGATTTACTTTTTGTCCTCGACGATTTCCAGCGAACAGCGCAACCCCTTCTTCGCACTGCCGGCCAGCAGCAACGAGCGGATCGCGTTGATCGTCATTCCCTGCCGGCCAATGATCTTGCCCACGTCCTGCGGATGCAGGCGCAATTCATAGACCGTCGTCCCCTCGCGCTCGACCGGCGTGATGGTCACCGCATCGGGGTTCTGCACGAGTCCTTTGACGACGTATTCCAGAAACGCCTGCATGACCCAAAAATTCAAGCCGTTGCCGCTGCGCGCCTTGCTCGCTTTTTTGATGAAGCTGGCGACCGTCTCGCTCGGCTGCGCGCCTTTACTCACCCAATACTTGGCGCGTTCGAGGTTCAGGGTGAATTTATCGCTCTTCTTCAACGGCTGATACGTGCCCAGTTCCTCGATGAACTTGCCGTCCCGAGGACTGCGCCCGTCAGCCACCACAATGCGAAACACAGGCGTGTTTTGCGTCCCGATGCGTTTCATTCGAATTCTTACTGGCATAAATCATTTTCAACTGCAGCAGCGCAAAAAAATTCCGCGCCGCGAATAAATTTCCCCGAAAAGGGACGGAAGCCTAGACACCCCACCGCTGCTTTGCAAGCCCTGTTTTAGCCCAATTTTGGTTCACTTTTGGCGCAAAAGCCGGCTTGCCGTCGCCGCTTGCCAATGGTCTTCTTGTCTCCGATGACGATGCAGGCCGCAGCCAATCCAGCCGTTGCCGCCAAAAAAGCGAACGCTGGCCAATTAAAATCCGGATTTCGGCTTCCGACCAAGGTTGTCAGACATTCGTCATTGGTCAATGAACTCACAGCATTCTGCGAATTCGGGCAACCGACGCGCCAAATCGTAACGCGATTTGCGGGTGATGACGTTCAGTCCGCCGAAGCGCCCACCTTCGTTAATGAATTCTGGACTGCGCGGCAACGTCAAGCTAGTTCGCTTCACGAAGTTTCCTACCGCGCCTGTTTCAAGCCGCAGTTGCCACGGTTCTTCATCGAACGCCTGACTCAGCCCGGCGATGTCGTTTATGACCCGTTCATGGGCCGAGGCACGACACCGGTTGAAGCCGCGCTGCTGGGCCGCGTGCCGTGGGGCAACGACATCAACCCGCTCAGCCTCACCTTCACGCGCCCGCGTCTCCGCCCGCCGACGCTCGACGAGCTAAACAAGCGCCTTCGCCAGATCAACCTCGCCGACCACGACGAGTTCCCGGAAGACTTGCTGGTCTTCTATCACCCCGACACGCTTCGCGAAATCTGCGCGCTAAAGAAATATTTTTTGTCTCGCCGCGCTGAAAGTTCGCTTGATCCGGTTGACGCCTGGCTCTGCATGGTATCGCTCAATCGCCTCACCGGCCACTCACCGGGCTTTTTCTCGGTTTACACAATGCCGCCGAACCAGGCGGTTTCCGTGCGGTCACAGCGTAAAATCAACGAAAAACGAAACCAAAAACCGCCGCGCCGCGATGTCATCAAGCTCATTCTAAAAAAGTCGAAACAACTCCTCGGCGATTGCACGCCGACGGTGCGCCGGACGCTGGAAAGCGTGGCCGACCGGGCGATGCTCCTCAACTTGCCCGCCGACCGCACTCACAAACTGCCGGACAATTCCGTCTCGCTCGTCGTGACTTCGCCACCGTTTCTCGACGTGGTGGATTACGCCACGGACAATTGGCTGCGTTGCTGGTTTCTCGGCATTGATCCCAAGTCGGTCAAACTCACCGTGCCTCGAAAACTCGAAGATTGGCAGTTGGAGATGACGAAGGTGTTTCGCGAACTTCGCCGTGTCTTGAAGCCGGGCGGGCATGTCGCCTTTGAAGTCGGCGAGATTCACAGCGGCAAAACCAAACTTGAAGAAGCTGTCTTGCCTTGCGGCGTCAAGGCCGGGCTGGAACCTGTTCTTGTTCTCATCAACGACCAGAAATTCACGAAGACCGCCAACTGTTGGGGTGTGGACAACAATTTCAAAGGCACGAACACGAATCGCATCGTGCTCTTTCGCAAACCGTGATCACGCCCATCCCGCACTGCGGGTTTCCATCGGAAACAACTCGCCGAAGTCCCATTGCGATTTGGTTTGCTTGCTTAACTGAATTCATCAACTGTTGCAAAACCTCCTTCGCGGAAAAGCTGTACGGCATCCTTAAAGCCGGCATACGCTTTCTCCAATTTGTCAGTTAACTCGAACTTGTTTGGTAATCCGATATGGCCTAATTTCTCAATTTTATCATTGAAGTGCAGACGGAATCTTTCTGGTGAGGAGAGAATAACTCGCAAATCCGCAGCCAGCGGATAGCCTGACGTGTGAGAAGCTCCTGCTCCAAGAAAGATGACGTGTTTGGCCATGTGTCAGTCAGATTTTTTATCTGTGTTCAATCCGTGTTTCATCGGTGGCTAAACTAAATTGCTTCCGCCACACGCTGAATTTTAACCGACTTGCCGCTGGCGTCATCAATTTCAATCACCGCGCCGTGGAGCAGCACGCGATTTTTCGCCACGTCGAATTTCTGCGGCATGTTGGTGAGGAAACGGCGGATGATCGGCTCGATTTCGCGGCCCAAAACGCTTTCGTGGGGGCCGGTGAACCCGGCGTCGCTCAAATACGCCGTGCCGCCGGGGAAAATCTGCTCGTCGGCCGTTTGCACGTGCGTGTGCGTGCCCACGACCGCGCTCACCTGTCCGTCCAGCATCCGCGCGAACGCGATTTTTTCCGAGGTCGCCTCGGCGTGAAAATCCACGAAAATGATTTGGGTCTGCTCGCGCAGCCGTTTCACTTCGTCGAGCGCGAGTGTGAACGGATTTTCCAGCGGCGGCATGAAGGTGCGGCCCTGCAAATTCAATACCGCAGTTAAAAGCGGACTTTGGACTTCAGACTTCAGACCTTGGACTTCAAACACGCCGCTGCCCTGACCCGGCGTGCCGGGCGGATAATTCAGCGGGCGAAGAAAACGCTTTTCGTTCGCAAGCAGCTCCATGACTTCCTTTTGGTCCCAGAGATGGTCGCCGCTGGTGATGATGTCCACGCCGGCGGAGAAAATTTCCTCGGCAACCTTTGGCGTGATGCCTGAGCCGCCCGCGGAGTTTTCGCCGTTGGCGATGACGAAATCGAGCGCGTGTTGCTCGCGGAGTTTGGGCAGGAGAGTTTTGACCGCGTTGCGTCCGGGTTGACCGACAATGTCGCCGATGAAAAGCAGTTTCACGGCACCACAGTATCGGGCGCCAGCGCCGGGCAAGCGGTTTCCCGTTGAAGGAATCGGGAATGGCGCGGGAGAATGGCGGGAGCGGCGGGGCTCGAACCCGTAACCTCTGCCGTGACAGGGCAGCGCTCTAAACCAATTGAGCTACGCCCCCGCTAGGGGCAGGTGAAGCTAAAAGAACGTGTCCGAGGCGTCAAGAAGCGATACAAAAATGTAAAATATTCGGGCAGCAGACGCCAAGGAGGTGGGGGTGGGAACCCCGCTGAAGAAACGTACTGCTACCCGAATACATGTAATTTTATGAGCCGCTCGCGCTTTGTCAACTGCTTATCGTCCATTATCGGGACTACTGCCTTTCGTCGCTTCGGGACTCAATAACGGTGTTCAATCGAATACTCAGGCACATTCCGTTCGCAAAATCCATTTTTTGTGGTTCCACCGGGCAGCGAGAGGCGCGGACGGTGACTACTTGAGCTTCAGGAAATTTTTCAAAATCTGCCTGCCGTTCTCTGTCAGAATGCTCTCCGGGTGGAATTGCACGCCCCAGATGGGGAACTGCCTGTGCCGCACGCCCATGATTTCGCCTTCGTCGGTTTCCGCGGTGACTTCGAGGCAATCGGGGAGCGTGTCGCGTTTGATGACGAGCGAATGGTAGCGGGTGGCGGAAAATGGATTCGGCATGCCTTCAAACAAATCCTTCCCGTTGTGCTCGATGGGCGAAATTTTACCGTGCATTATGCGGTAGTTCACCACCACGTCCGCGCCGAATGTGTAGCCGATGCACTGATGCCCGAGGCACACACCGAACAGGGGAATTTGCGGGCCGAACGTGCGGATGATGTCGTTCGACAAGCCGGATTCGCGCGGTGAGCATGGACCGGGTGACACAAGGATGCGCTCCGGCTTCAACGCGCGGATTTGGTCAATGGAAATCTGGTCGTTGCGGTGCACCTGCATCGCCACGTTCATTTCGCCAAGGTATTGGACGAGGTTGTACGTGAACGAATCGTAGTTGTCTATGACCAGGATCATACGGACTCAAGTTAGCACGAGGCGGGATTTTGGAAATCAGGAAATCACGGAGTCAGAGCATTCGTGTGTGGCCGCAGCGTCGTTTAAATAACGCTGACAAGTGCGGATGAGGTTATCCAAGCGCGATCGGCCGGCCCAAGAGGCGTCACTTTCGAGTGACGATGTCGGACATCTTGAAAATCGGCAGGAACATGCAGATGACCATGCCGCCCACGATGACACCCAGGAACACGATGAGGATGGGTTCAATGAGCGAGGTCAGGCCGGACAGCGTGGTTTCGATTTCCTCGTCCAGGAAGTCGGAAATGCGCTCCAGCATGTTGTCAATTTTGCCGGTTTGTTCGCCGGCGCTCACCATGCGGACGATCATGTTGGGGAAGATGGGATGTTTGGCCAATGCCGCGGAAATGCTTTCGCCGTGTTCAATGTCCGTGGCAGCCGCTTTGATGGCCTTTTCCATGGCGGCGTTACCGACTGTTTGCGAGACGATCTGCAGCACTTCCAGAATGGGCACGCCACTGCGAATGAGCGAAGCCAGTGTGCGGGTGAAGCGCGCCAGACAAATCTTGTGGGCAATGGATCCAAAAACCGGCATCCGGATTCGCTGGGCATCCCAGAAATAACGCCCGGCTTTTGTCTTTATGAAGTAAACCCAGCCGTATCCCAGCCCCCCGCCGGCCAGCACAAACAAGATGATGTAGTGTTTCACCGCGTTGCTGAGAGTGATCAGGAACTGTGTGGGACCGGCAAGTCTGCGCCGAATCCCGAATAAATTTCGCCGAACACTGGCACAACTTTGACAAGCAGGAAGATCGTAATCAAAATCGCCACGATCGTGACGACGGTGGGATACATCATAGAGGATTTGACCTTCTTCCGAAGCCGGGCGGTGGTTTCGAGGTAAACCGCCAGGCGGGCAAGGATTTCCGACAACAAGCCGCCCTTTTCACCGGCGGACACCATTGAAAAATAAAGACGGCTGAAGACTTTTGGATGCTTTTGCAGCGCATCGGAAAGGGAGTCGCCGCTTTCGACGCGCGAGCAAACGTCTTTGATCACGTCCCGCATCACCTTGTTCTGGGTTTGATCGGCGAGTGCCTGGAGGGATTGCACCATTGGCAGACCGGCATCAATCATGGTTGCCAACTGTCGCGTGAAGATCACCTGGTCGGCCAGCGCCACCCGTCCACCGCTGGTGCGCCCCTTTTTGCCGAGCTTCTCCTCAATGGAGACAACCAGAAGATTGCGGTTCAATAGCGCAACAATGGCGGCCTGTTCTGTGACCGCTTCCATTGTAGCTGCGAATTTCCCGGCCTGTGCTGGTTTCCCGGGCTACATAAGTAAATGACGCCATAGGCTAAATTCGTACGATTTGACACGAGAACACATCAAAAACACAAGACCGCCGCGTGCTGCGCCTTGTGTATGTCTAGCGCTTGGTGAAAGCAGGCTTTGTTCCATCGTGTGTCTGCGGGCGCTTTTCCGGCCTGTTTGCGCCAACTGCCGGGTCCCAATAAGCCGTTTTCAGTCACCCGGATGCACCACCTTGCGGCAGGGGTTGCCTCAAGGCGGTGACATGATTTGCCCACAAACGGATGGCCAGGACGCCCGTCTGCGGCGGGACAGGAACTGGCGGTTTGAACCAGCCGGGAAATTTTTGTCGAAATGGCCGCTTGTTTTCGGTGTGCATTCAGGCTTAATTAGTTGCGGGCCTCAAAAACATGAACCAGACCCTCATCGTCGTGCCGACGTACAATGAGCGGGAAAATCTTCCGCGCATGGCCCAACGCCTTCTCGCGCTGCCGGTGGGCGTGGACCTGTTGGTGGTGGACGACAATTCACCCAATGGCACCGGGCAACTCGCCGACGAACTCGCCGCGAAACATCCGTTCATCCACGTTTTGCACCGCACGGAAAAGAGCGGGCTGGGGCGCGCTTACATCGCGGGTTTCAAGTGGGCGTTGGCGCACGGCTACGAATTCATCTTCGAGATGGACGGCGATTTTTCACACAATCCAGACGACATCCCGGCGCTTCTTGAAGCGGCAAAGGACGCCGATCTCGCGCTAGGTTCGCGTTATATCAACGGCATCCGCATCATCAACTGGCCGCTCAGCCGGCTCATGCTCAGCAAAGGCGCGGCCACATACGTGCAATTCATTACCGGCATGCCGTTCACCGACCCGACTGGCGGCTACAAATGTTTCCATCGCCGCGCACTCCAAGCGATCAATCTCGATGCTGTGCATTCAAACGGCTACAGCTTTCAAATCGAGATGACGCACAAACTCTGGCGGCAAGGGATGAAAGTCGTCGAAGTGCCCATCATCTTCACCGAGCGGGTGCAAGGGCACTCAAAGATGTCGGGCCACATCATACGCGAAGCTTTATTCATGGTCTGGCGATTGTGGATGCAAAACGGCTTACGCCGGTCGCCCCGGCCCGCACCGGCGAAAGTGTCGCCGCCGGTCGCTTCTCAAACGGCCCACTAACGCTGGAAAATTCAGTCCGCATCCAGCGCAGCCAGTTTCGTGGCGGCTCCTTCCCACTGCGGAGTCAATTCAGCGAGTCTCTGCTGGATGTCCACCAGCTCGCGGTTGATTTTCATGGCATGGCCGGCCTCCTGATAAGTCTCCGGCTTTTCTAGTTCGGCGATCAGTTCGGCCTGGCGAAGTTCGAACGCGCGAATTTTTTTTCGAGCGTATGAACGATTTGTTGCTGTCCCTTGCGTTCGCGCGAACGGGACTGGCGTTGCTCTGCTTCGAGACGTTTCTGCTCTTTACGTGATGCGGCGAGGCTGAATTGCCGGTCAACCTGGACGCGTTGCGTCGCGCCTGCAGTCAAAGCGGCGCGTGCTGATTGGGCCTTCGTTTTGTCGAGATAATACTGGTAGCCGCCGGGATAGTGCGTGAGCTTGCCGGCGTTGATATGCACGACGTGGTTGGCAAGTGCTTGGATAAAATAAACATCGTGGCTGATGAAAATGAGCGTGCCCTCGAACTGATCGAGTGCGTAAAGCAGCGCGTCAATGCTCGACATGTCGAGGTGCGTCGTCGGTTCGTCCATCAGCAGCAGGTTCGGTGGATCGAGCAGCAGCTTCACGAGCGCGAGCCGGCTCTTCTCGCCGCCGCTCAACACGCTGACCGGCTTGAAAACATCGTCGCCGATGAAAAGAAAACAGCCAAGCAGCGTGCGGACGAATTGTTCCGTGACCCGCTGCGGCGTGTTGAGCGCCTCTTCGAGCACGGTGTTGGCCGGGTTGAGCATGTCCACGCGATATTGCGAATAGTAACCGGCCTTGACGTTGTGGCCGAGTTCGCGCATGCCGGTTTGCGGCTGGAGCACGCCGCCAAGAATTTTCAACAGCGTGGATTTCCCCGCGCCATTTGGCCCGACGAGCACGATGCGCTGGCCGCGCTCGGCTACAAAATCAATGCCGCGATAAACGACATTTTCGCCATAGGCATGGTGAATGCCTTTCAGCGTGATGACCTTCAAGCCGCTGCGTTTGGGTTGCGGAAAGGAGAAGCTCACTTTCCGATCATCGCCGGTCGGCGCTTCGATTTTTTCCATCCGGTCAATCTGCTTGAGCTTGCTCTGCGCCTGAGTGGCCTTGGTGTTCTTGGCGCGGAAACGGTTCACGAATTCCATCAAGTGCGCGATTTCGCGCTGCTGGTTTTTGTAGGCGGCGAGGAGTCGCTCCTCATGCGCCTCGCGCTGGACGAGATAATCATCGTAATTGCCGCGATACCGGATAAGCTTGCTCTGGCGGATTTCCACGATGCTGCCGACAAGCTGGTTCAGAAATTCGCGGTCGTGCGAAATGACAAGGATCGCGCCGGGATAATTCTTCAAATATTCCTGAAACCAAAGCAGCGCTTCGAGGTCGAGATGGTTCGTCGGCTCGTCGAGCAGGAGCAGGTCCGGTTCGTGCGTGAGCAATCGGGCCAGGTGTGCGCGCATCACCCAGCCGCCGCTCATCTCGCGCGCAGGCCGGTCGAAATCCTTATCGCGAAAACTGAGGCCGGCGAGGATTTGCTTGGCCTTCGCTTCGAGCCGGTAACCGCCGAGTTCGTTGAATCGATCGTGGACGTTGTCGTGAATTTCCTCCGGGTGCAGCGCCTCGACCGGATGGTCCGCTTCCCAAGCTTTGATGATCCGGCGGAGCTTCGTGTATTCCGGCGTGATGGCGGTGGCGAGTTCAACGACGGTTTCGTCGCCCACGGGCGCGCTTTCCTGTGGCAGGTGGCCGATGGAAACGCCGCGTTCGAGCATGACCTTGCCGTCGTCAGCGGATTCCTCGCCGAGAATCAGGGAAAAGAGCGTGGACTTCCCCGAGCCGTTCGGACCGACCAACCCGATGCGGTCCTGACGGTTCACCTGAAGCGTGGTGTCGGCGAACAACACCCGTCCGCCATACGCCTTGCTGATGCCGGAAAGCGTGAGCATTGAGCGCAGGATGGTGTAGGGCGAACAAAGCCGGCGCAAGCGCGAAGCCCGGCATAGATTCACTCTCGCCCGCTCATTTGCCGTTGGAATTGCAAATTCACTTTTCCGTTCTACATTCCATCCATGATCACCCTGCTCGTTGGAACCAATCGTCCCGGAAGCAACACACGCAAAGTCGCCCGGCACGTGGAAGAAATTTATGCCGAATTGAGAGTGCCGCTGCATGTGCTCGACCTCGCGCAGATGCCGCAAGAGATTTTTTCGCCCGGATCCTACGCGGAGAAACCGAAGTCATTTCAGCCATTCGCTGACGCAGTTTTGAAATCTTCCGGCCTTCACGTCGTGACGCCCGAATACAACGGCGGCATTCCCGGCGTGTTGAAATATTTCATAGACATGCTGAAATTTCCGGAGAGTTTCGAGCGGCGACCCGTGTGTTTTGTGGGCGTGGCTGCGGGCGTCTGGGGCGCGCTGCGACCAGTCGAGCAGCTCCAGCAGATTTTCGGCTACCGCAACGCCTTCATCTACCCGGAACGCGTCTTCCTGCCGCAAGTCAACAACCTGCTTGACGACAGCGGGCGGCTCAAAGACGCCGATTTGCTCAAGCGTCTGCGTGCGCAGGCTGAAGGCTTCGTCGGTTTTGTCGAGCGCCTGCAAAACGTCAAGCTGCGCGGGACAAAGGTGTGAGCGCTGACGCAGCGGGCTGTCGAGTTCGGCAGCATCCGTGGAGTTGTTGAGCTTGAAAATGAAACGATTGCTGAAACAACCGTGGTGGAAATTGTTTGTGCGAAATTCTTAATTCTTCTCACCGCGGAGACGCCGAGGCACAAAGAATTGAACTTTTGCAACCTATTCAGGTATTAGATGGCATGGCTCACCTTCGCAGTGCGCTCGTAGCGAGCATCACGAATCCACGCGATCACACCTGCAACGGTGAATGCGATGTTGAGCTCGATTAAAAAAATGAACCAATAATAAAAGTGATCAAGGCGAATAAAAATAGAACAGCATGCTGCGGCTGCATAAGCGGCAAGCTGAGCGACAAAAACGAACAGCATAAATCTTCCTCGAACCGCCTGCTTGCGGTGAAGCCAGCGTCGGATTGGCCAGAGCAACAAGCCACTCCCGTATATCAGAATGGCCACAGGCACCTGAAGGATTTCAAAGACGATCTGGTTCATCGTTCGTGATACCGTCTAACTAACAATCGACAGCACTGTTTGCAGCCTATCCTTTTTCACGGAGCGATTGTATTCAGGACGCAACCATTTGTCCAGCAGAGCGCTTGGATTTCGCCGGTTGGCGTGCAAGTTTAACCTTTTGCTTCCGGGCGGAGTTTTGTTCAATCCCGGCATGACAACGAACCAGACACATCCGCTCACGACAACAACGTTTGAATTGCCGGGCTATCGCGTGGTCAAATCATTCGGCGTGGTACGCGGCATCATCGTGCGGTCGCGCTCCATCGTCGGCAATTTTGGCGCGAGCATTCAGGCGATCTTCGGCGGGAACATCTCGCTTTACACGTCGCTGTGCGAGCGGGCGCGCGAAGACGCATTCACTCAGATGCTGACGCACGCGGGTGAACTGGGCGCCAACGCCGTCGTCGGCGTGCGCTACGACGCCACGGAAGTCGCGCCGGGCATCACGGAAGTGTTGTGCTACGGCACGGCGGTGTTCGTTGAGCCGGCGCAGAAGATTTGAAATTCGACATTCGACATTCGGAATTGATTTATGTCTGGTCACAGTAAATGGGCGAAGGTGAAGCATTTCAAGGGCGCGATTGACGCCAAGCGTGGGAAGATTTTCTCCAAGCTGGGACGGGAAATCACCATCGCCGCGAAAATTGGCGGTGGCGATCCGAACATGAACCCGCGTCTGCGCATGGTGTTGTTCAAATGCCGTGGCGCAAACATGCCTAACGACAACATCGAGCGCGCGATCAAGAAAGGCCTCGGTGGCGGTGAGGGCGCGACCTTCGAGGAATTGACTTACGAAATTTACGCGCCGGGCGGCGTTGCGGTGCTGGTTGAGGTCAGCACGGACAATCGGAACCGGGTGGCGTCGGAGATTCGCAACCTGGTGACCAAACACGGCGCCAGTGTGGCAACGCCCGGTTCGGTAAGCCGCCTGTTTCATCGCAAAGGACAAATCATCGTTCCGCGCGAGGCCGCCGGCGAAGACCAGTTGATGGAGCTGGCGCTGGAAGCGGGCGCGGAAGATTTCAAAGCGGAAGAGCAGGGGTACGAGATCATCACCGATTCGGCGCATTTCGAGGCGGTGCACAAGCAGATCGAAGCCAAAGGCATCAAGTGCGATGTGGCGGAAGTGACCGAGTTGCCGATTTCCACAGTGCCGTTGGTCAATCCCGGCCACATTGCGGCGGTGAACAAGCTTATCGAGGCGTTCGAGGATCACGACGACGTGAAGGAAGTTTATTTCAACGCGGAGTTTCCGAATTGAGCCGGTGATGACCCGACGCCGCTGGATCGCCGCCGAAACCATTGGCCGGTTTCCGATTGCAACACGACGGCGCCGGAAGAATGAAAACACTGACCGCCGATACTTATATTGCGCGCCTGCTGGGCAGGTTGACGACGGTGCTGTGTCGTTATCGCCGGTGGCTCATCATTCCGCACGCGGTGCTCTTTGTGGTGAGCGTCCTTTACACCGCGGCGTTCCTGCAATTCGACATGAATCAGGACAACTTGGTCGGCTCAAACAGGAAGTATCACCGCAATTTTCTCGCGTACAAAAAGGAGTTCAAGCAGCAGGATGACGACGATCTTGTGGTGGTGGTGGAAAGCGAGGATCCGGAAAAGAACCGCCAGTTTATCGAGCGCCTCGGGGCCAAGCTGGATGCCGAAACCAACCTCTTTCGCGACGTATTGTACAAGCCGGACCTCCGGATGATGGGATCGAAGGCGCTGTTGTTCGTGCCGGAAGACCATTTGAAGGATCTGAACACGCAGCTTGCCGAATATCAGCCGTTCATCCGTCAGTTCGTCAACGCGACGAATCTGATTTCGTTCATCGACTTCGTGAACACGCAATTTCGCACGGCCCGACGCGAGACAAACGCGGAAAATGACGCACTGATCAAGTTGTTCCCGGTGTTGGAACGCATCGTGACGCAGGCGACGGAATGCCTGGGCCGTTCCGGTGTGCCGCCGTCGCCCGGCATCACGGCGTTGTTCAACGCCGGCGAGGAAGAGGTGGAAGGGCGTTTGTCCTTTGCGCACGGTCAGATTCGCATTGCGGTCGCCCAAGCTTTGAATGAAGACCTCAATGGCGAGGCGGTGAAACGATTGCGCGCGCTGACGGCGCAAACGCAACGTGAAGTGCCGGGATTGAACGTGGCGCTGACGGGCGGGCCGGTGCTGGATTACGACCAGATGGTGCAATCCCAAAAGGACGCGACGCTGGCAAGCATTGTGTCCCTCATCATCTGCGCCCTGATTTTTATTTACGGCTACAATGAAACCGGGCGGCCCGTCAAAGCGACGATTTGTCTGATTGTCGGACTGGCTTACACGATGGCGTTCGCAACGCTGACGGTGGGGCATTTGAACATCCTTACGATTACGTTCGTGCCGATGTTGATCGGGCTGGCGATTGACTTTGGAGTGCATCTGGTGACGCGTTACGAGGAGGAACTGCGATATGGCCGGAGCGAGGAAGAGGCGTTGACAAAGGCGATGGTCTTCACCGGCCAGGGCATCTTCACCGGCGCGTTCACCACGGCGGGCGCGTTTCTGGCGATGGGCCTGACGAATTTCAAAGGCATCCAGGAAATGGGCATCATCTGCGGCGGCGGCCTTCTCATCTGCTTGTTCCCGATGATGACCTTGTTGCCCGTGCTGTTGTTACGGGGTCGGCAAAACGTGATTGACCACCAGACCGGCAACGAGGACCAACGCGCCCGAATTGAAAACATCTGGCTGCAGCGGCCGGTGTGGGTCATGGTTTGCACTGCGGTGCTCTGCGCACTGGCGCTCCCGCAGATCCGGAAAGTGTATTTCGATTACAATCTGCTGGATCTGCAAAGCGCAGGTTTGCCGGCGGTCGAGTTCGAGCGAAAACTGATCAACTCGGCGGACAAATCGGTGCTCTTTTGCGCTGTGGTTGCCGATTCGCTCGATGAAGCGGTGGCGCTTGAGGATCGGATCAAGCGGTTGCGGACGGTATCGAACGTGGATTCCATCGGCGGGCTTCTCAAGGAGGATCAGCGGGAAAAGCTCAAGCTGATCCATCAGATCAAAAAACAGGTGGTTCCCTTCGAGTTCCGCGAGCCGGATCGCGAACCGGTCAAAATTCCGGAACTCAGCCGTTCGCTATATTCGCTTTACGGTTATTTGGGAGCGGCATTGGATGAAGTTTCAACCAACGATCCCGCCTTGTCGCGGCAACTCGATTCGCTGCGTCAAGCGATTTCCGATCTGCGGAAGACGATGTTGCAGGGGGATGCCGCAGTGCTGGTGGCGCACGCGGACAAACTGGCTGCGTTCCAGCAGGCGTTTTTCACCGACGTGCGCGATACCTTTGAAGCGTTGCAGGAACAGGACGACCGCGCGCCGTTGCGGATTGAAGACCTGCCACTGTCAGTGCGCGACCGTTTTGTGGGTGTGACGGGCAAATATTTGTTGCAGGTGTATCCGAAGAAAGACGCCTGGCAGCGGGATTGCCAGCAGGAATTCATCACGGAATTGCGTCAGGCACTTGATCCGAAGGAGACAGGTCATCCGGTCATCACCGGAACGCCCGTCCAACTTTACGAATACGAAAGCCTGCTCAAGAACAGCTACGAGCAGGCGGCGCTTTACGCGCTGGGCGCCATCGTGATTCTGGTGTTCATTCACTTCCGGACCGTTGTTCCGTAGTGCTGGCGTTGTTGCCGGTCGCCGTGGGATCAGTCTGGCTCGGCGGTATCATGGGCTTCTTGAATTGGCCGTTCAACCCGGCCAATATCATGACACTGCCCTTGATGGTCGGCATTGGCGTAACCAACGGCATTCATATCCTCAACCGTTTTGCCGAGGAAAAGCATCCAAGCATTCTTGCCAAGAGCACGGGCAAAGCGGTGCTTGTTTCCGGCCTGACGACCATCGCAGGATTCAGCAGCCTTGTCCTCGGCAAACATCGGGGCATGGAAAGCCTCGGCTATGTGATGGCGACCGGTGTGGCGACGTGCATGATCGCGGGACTGACTTTTTTGCCGGCGCTGCTGACTCTGTTGATGCGGCGAGGCCGGGATAGCAAACAACCCAGTGCCGACAATGCACCATCGACACTGGGTCGGGAGGAACCGAGGTAAAGACCTCAAGCGTCTGGTACCATAAAACAGCCACCGTTAAAGTCAATCTCTATGTTGCAGTTTGCTTATGAATTTGTTTTGCTGCTTTGCCGACAATAAATAGCAATGATATCCAAGTCGCCATCATCGGCCATGGAGTGCAGACAAGCGCCCAACCTTCTATCACAATTCATTTGTAGCAAGGAAGTTACATGCAGCCAGAACAATGGAGTTGGGCATAAGCCTCGATGTTTGTCCGGTCGGAATTATTGACTGTTAAGCACATCAATCAATTGCCGCAGGCGGCCGTAATCGCGCCGGTTGAAACCAAAGGCGATCCGGGGCAAATCCAGGTGGTCTTTGTCCTCGCGTTCTTCCGGGGTGGGCTCGATGCGCTGAATCGGCGGGCCGACGATGATGTCGGAGAAATCTTCGTTCATAGCCTCGAGGGCGGAGTCGGACGGCGGGAATTTGAGGCGGATGACAAAAAGGTCTTTCACGAAGCGGCTGGAATGAAAGTTACGGTAAAAGCGGGTAATGATTTTGACCGCCTGGTCCGTGTCGTCGGTGATGCGGTAGAGGTTAAGGTCGTCGGGGGAAATCAATTGGTCGCGCAGCAGGTGCTCGCGGACATGTTTGTCCCAGGTCTTCCAATACGTGCCGCCGGGCCGGTCAATGAGGACCAGCGGCATGAACTGGCTTTTGCCGGTCTGCATCAGCGTCAAGGCCTCGTAACCTTCGTCCATGGTGCCGAATCCGCCGGGGAAGAGCGCGATGGCATCCGAGTGGCGGATGAAAATGAGTTTGCGCGTAAAAAAATATTTAAAAGTGACAAGCTTTTTGTCTTCGCGAATGATCGGATTGGCGGCCTGCTCCCACGGCAGGCGGATGTTGGCGCCGAAACTGTTTTCCGGCCCGGCGCCTTCATGGCCCGGCCTGCATGATGCCGCGGTCCCGCGCCCGGTGATGACCATGAATCGGCCGCGGCAGATCTTGCGTCCGAATTCCACGGCTTGCTGGTATTCCTTCCTGTCGGACTGTGTGCGGGCCGAACCGAAAATGGTGACTTTGCGAACGCCCGCGTAGGGGGCGAACAACCTGAAAGCGTAGCGCAATTCGCGCAGGGCGGTCTGAATGACCCGCACATCGCCAGTATCTTTGACATCGCTCAGGAGCTTAAGCGCGTTTTCGATGATATCGGCGACCGCTTCTTCATTGTGCCCGCCGCCCTTTTGCGCAATGAGCGCTTGAATGCGTCGTTTTAATTCCGGATCCGACGGGGATTTTTCCAGCTTGTTGTTCATTTCGAACGAAAATAGCGGCAGCGCGGGAAAATGCAATCAGGCGCTATTGGGGTCAATCTCACGGCGCGGTCTTGGAAGGCGGGGCGTTCGTTTTGCTGGATTCGCCGGGAAACAATCCCTCCAGCGTTCGAAACGGATGCAACGGCATCAGAATCAATTTTGGGATGATATAGACCGGCTCGCTTTTCGGTTCGCTGAGCGTGCCGGTGATGTTATATTCGAAGAGTTTGCTCACGGGCCAGAGTGCGAGGCTGACGAATCCGGCCCACCACCCATGGTGTCGCGCAGCAGACCGGCTTCGACACGCGCGTTGACCCGCTGATCCATGTTCACCGTTCCGACATATTGCAGCCGAAACAAGAGCGAACGAATTTCCAGCGTGTCGGAATAAATCACGCCGTTGGTGATCACGAATTTCGCCGTGCCTTCGCTCGCCCGGCTGCTGCCCAAGCCGGGCAGGATGCTGTCCAACACCGGCGACAGCACGCCGAAAATGGGGATTTCCCAAATCAATCCGTCGCGCAATTGCACGGCCCCTTTACCATTCCACGAGCACCGATCGGCTGAGTTGGCGTTTGTGATGACAAGCCTGCCTTTGATCCGGCCTTCGAGGTGGTTGGTGCGCGTGGACACATCCGCCATAAGCGAATGCAGATCCAAATTCGTGACGCCCACGGCAAACTGAAAATCCGTTCCCTTCTCAACTCTGAAGTCAAAGAATGCGAAGCCCCCAGCCCCACCGTCGTAAAACGCCGCGGAAACATTCGTCAAAAGCAATGTCTTGCCGAACCAACGCACGTTGCCGGAAATGTGCGGCACTCTGAACTTCCACCACTTGAAGGGGCCGCCGTCCACTTCGAATCGCAAATCCGCATCATTCGAACCTCGCAGCGGCGCGAAACCCTCCACGCGCACCGTCGGCGGCTGCGTAAAGCGGTAAGATTCCATCGTGCGTCCGGTTTTGGGTCCGATGGCGCGGGCCACGGCCAATGGTTCGGCAGTGCTGAACCCGTTTGTGAAATAAATGCGTTGCGTCAAGAAATCCGCAGCAATGCCCGCCGCCTTCACGAATTGTGCGCCACGTTGAAGGCGCGGTTCGAACAATTCGAGGAAACGATTGGTGTAGCGCGCCATCGATTCAAAATGATCAGCAATCTGGCCGCGGAACAAAAAATTCGAGACAGCCACATGCGCCTGAAAGCCGATGCGGTCGTAATCGTACCAGCGTCCCCAGACTTCACCGTCAATTACAGGCGGCCGGGTGAACGTGACCAAATCCAACCCGCGCTGTTCGTTCGTTCCCAGCAGTGGTCGTAGCGCGTGCACGTCAATGGTGCTGTGGACGCGCCAGGAATAATCATGTGTGCGATCGTTGGCGGTGTGAACCAGTTGCAATTCTCCTTCGGGCCGGCGGACTTCGAGATCGGGCAGGTGCCAAATCATGTTGGAATATGTCACGTGAGAGTGCGCCCAGTCCGCCGGCAAGCCCAGATACGCGCCGTTGGTGACCGCCAGTTCTCCGGACAAATGCACCGTGGGCTGCACTTCGCCCCGCCAATCGGGTTGGCGGTTGGTCCACGCCGGCAGCATCAGCGAACCGCTGCCGCTGAGTTTCGGCGGCGTGGTCCAGGAGAATTTTGAAAGCCAGTGACGCGATTTTTCCGTCAGCAACGGCGAAACTTTGTGGAGGTCGAAACCGGAGACGAGGGTGAAGTTCAAATCGCGTGTCGGCACGTCCAGCTGCGCGCGGGCGTCCAGTGCGCCGTCGGAGAAACCGGCGTGGAGCTTGGGGAACGTCAGCGACGGCGGACGCCATTGGCCGGCAACGAAAATTTCCTCCGCCACCAATTTCTCCGAGCGGAGCTCGGTGAGTTTGCATTCGCAGTCGAGATGGCAGGGTTGAAGTTTGGCCCACCAAGCCCATGACGCGTCGGCGGGCGGCGGATTTGACGCCGGGGCGAGTGTTGCGATCAGATTGAAATCTTTTCCGTTGCCCCACCGTGAAATCGCAGTGGCGGCGCGCAGTTCGCCGTGGCCGGAAAGCGGAATGGGATTGGTAAGTGAATGAAGCCAGCGAGCAGTGAACTGCACATTCGTTGCGTTCGCCCATCGGGATCCAATCTGCGCGGCCTGCAGGGCCAAATCGCAATCCGCGATGTTGGTTTGACCGACGACTAACCTGCTGCGAGCGGCAAGATTCAATTCTTTGGCGCTGGCCCAAGATGTCCGGGCCTCTGCAGCCTGCATGTTCACATCGGCATGCGCCAGTTCATTGCTGGTCATTGGAAAAAGCTGTGCGATGAGAATCCCGTGCGAAATACCGGCCCACGGCGTTGTGGCTTCAGGTATTTTCAGAGTGAGGCGCATGGCAAAACTCCGCAAATCACGAGCATCGCCGCCTGCTACAATTCGAAGTTCGGATCGGGCGGCAAAGTGGATTTTTCCCAGCATGTCGGCCACTTGCTGCAATCGTATTTTTCCCGTGGCGGCTGGAACAGGTTGCCTGGCGTGAAGGAATGACCAGCGTTGAATGGCCGAAGCATTTTTCACAATGCCGGACAAAGTCACTTTGAGCCCGGCGAATCCGGCCTCGAGATCATCCACTTCCCACTTGTCGTCAGACAGGAAACTCAAGTTGGCCCGGATGTTTTCGACAATGAATGGCTGCGACGGTTGATTCGTGTCGCCCACCGGCCATTCGAGTTTTCCGCTGCGGATGCCCAGCGATTCCACCCGGATTTGCCGCCGCAGCAAGGCCCCATAATTCAGCTTCACTTCGACTTCTTTTACCGACAGGCGCGGGCTGTCCGACCTTTCAGCGCGGCCAAATCGCACATCCGTTGCGACAAAGCCGCGATAAAATCGCAGCCTCAGCCGGCGCAATTCCAAATCCACCCCTTGGGCCCGTAGCGCGTTGAGCACGGGTCTGGTCATGAATTGCGGCAACCCGCGCCGATTCAGGTAAAACGCCGGACCCACCAGCAAAAGAATAAGCAGGAGCACGGTGACGCGAAACCAGCGAAAGCGGATGCGAAACTTGCGCCAGAAATGGCCTTTGGTTTCGGTTGCCATATCAAGGGGCGTTGTCGGGGATCGCGAGGTAGTTTAGCACCAGTTGATGAAGCACGAGTGGAAATTCAAAAACCCATGTTTGCCCGTCCAACGTCGTGGTTGCATAAGGATATCCCGATGGAGACATCCCGCCGAACTTGACGATGCGCGTGTTCCGGTTCTTCAAATCAAAAACGAGTGAGAGGCCGTTGGTGGTAAATCCGTACCGATCAAGATTTGTGTCGCCACGGCTGACCCACGCCGATGCCACCAAATCGCCCAAGCGATGCACCGTTTCTTCAATGGCGAATTCGTTGATGATGCCTTGCGAACCCGACGCCAGCGACCAGACGTTCGTTCCGTTATTGAGAAGCTGCTGCGTTTTGCCGCCTTGATGGATTGTCAGTCCCGCAACGTCATTTTCGGAGAAGTTCCAAATTCGGCGCTCGCGAAATTGCCAGCTCGCCCACGGCAACCGCTGCAACTCAGCCAGCTTTACGGCGTAAACAAAATCTTCGTCGCTCCGACGCGCGAACACTTTGTCCTCCTGCGTCGTGCCAAAGAAAAGCTGCGCGAGGATGACATTTGTCACACCAGCGGTGGTGGTGACGGTGGATTTCAAAATGACTTGTCGCTTCGGTGTGGCAAGACCGTAACCCGGCAGGTCCGGTGCCGTCACCACGTCTTTGACAAACTGGACGATTTGCATTCCGACGAGTCCGTGGATGAATTCATTCACGAGAGCGGTGTCCGCCGGGATATTTTGTGAGGCGATGCGCCAGTCGTTGCTTCCATGGCGCTGCAGGACAAAGTTGTCTTCACCGTAAATTTCAATTTGATCGGGATTTGTGCGGGAAGCCAGCAGGTGCGGATCGCGGAAATCCTTCACACTGGCCCGCCACGACGCAACCGACTCGCTGGCAACGGTGAAGACGGAATTGATTCCGCTCCGGCGCGCATAAATCTGGCTGGCATCGTTGGTTGCCCCCTTGCCAAATTGGAGGAGTGCGATGGTGTTCGTGCCGTTGGCCAGCGCGAGTTCGAGTTCGGGCGGTTGGAGCCCGAACGATTCCAGATCCGCCTTGGGATCGTCCGATACGAACTGCACGACGCGCAAGGCTTGGAGTTTTTCAAGGGCATCAGCGATGCGATCTTTATCCGCGCGCGCGAGCAACGGTCGCGTCATGCGCCAGAGATGGTTCGTCGAGTCGAGCTGGAATTCGATGACTTTCGCGCCATTGGTGCAGATAATCCGGTTGAAGGTGAGGGTGCCGCAAACCCACGGGTGACGTGCTGCGCCAGTCGTTTGCCGCTGTCGGGATCAGTTTGAGCAACTCGGCATCCACGACGTAGATGCCTTCAAGACCGATGACCTGAAGAAAAACCTGGTCGCCGGGTGCGGTCTTGTTGCCGATCAAAATCTGCCTCCGGCTCTCGGCGTCCTGAATTATCAGCGACACCTGCGGCGCCTCGAAGCCGAACTCTTCCTCTTCCTTGGGCCGCTGGCGCAATTCACGGGCCGTGATGTAAGTGGCCGGCGTGAGACGTTCCAGTGCGGCAAGAAGACCTGCGATGCCAGCGGTTCGCGCGGGATAGGAAACCGGCTTGGTGAGCTGCCACGAGGCGTTTGTGCGTTCGGCGCGGATTTCCAACTGGCCGGCGGGCCGCACATGGACGCTCGTCACGGTGGAAGCGGCGAAGCCGGGAGAATCCGGCCCGGCCCGGAGTCGGGCTTGTGCAGTCGCCCCTCGAAAAAGAAAATGAAGGCGAACAGCCCCGCGGCCAGAAGCGCCCAAAACCAGGTGATCTTCGAGTTCATGCGCAGGAGGACAATGAGCGGAGAAATGATGGAGTGACGGAGTGATGGAATATTGACTCCCCACACCAACATTCCGGCATTCGGTCACCCCGTGTTTTCATCTTCACATTCGGCGACGGAGCCACACCAGTCCGCCAAGCAGGAGCACCACGCCGGGCAAGGCGCCCAGCAAAAGCCATTGCACTGATTTCAGTTGAGCCTTGGTCATCACAAGCCGAAACTCTGTGACAGGCCGCGGGCCGAGGCCCTGCAACAATTGCGTGCGATCAAGCAGCCAGTTGGCGGCATAGCCTGCGAAATCGCGGTTCGCAGCGGATTCAATCTGCCGGTTGGCCAGAAAAATCGAGTCGCCCACCACGATCATGCGCGTGGTGCCGCGTTCGGTAACGACGCCCTTAACCGCGCCTTGCTCGACAGCCACGGCGAGCGGGTATTGCTGCGATTTGCGTGCGCTGCTGCCGGACAACACCGCACGCGGACCGGAAAAGGCAAGTTCCTGGACTCGCGGCGCGTCAGCGGATTGTTTGCGACGTTCCAGCGCCGCGACCGGACGCGGAAGAATGAGGTGCAGCGCGGATCCAAGGAGTGGATTGACCACGGAATGATGGCCGAAGTTGAGAACCACCACATCAGTTCCTCTCAGCGTATTGTCCGGGTCCTGTACGATATCAGCGACCACATTGACTCCCCAGTCTGCCAGGATGTTTTCCAGGCCGGTAGGCCGTTCCACCGAGGCATAATCGAACAGCGCAAACAGGCGGCCACCTTGCTGGAGATAATGGTCAATTTTCTCCAGTTCAACGTCTGAAATAGGTTTTGTGGGCCCGGCAACAATAAGGAGATCGCAGTCCATCGGCACGGCGTTGGTCCCCAGCAGGGTGAGCGGCTCGACTCGGATGTAATTTTCCTGCAGCAGCTCAGCAAACTTCAGGTAGCCCGTTGTTTCGTCCTTGCTGTCAATAGCGTGTTCGCCGTGGCCTTGAAGAAAATAGGCCTTGAGCGGCTTGGGATTTATGACTGCCAACAGCATGGAAGTGAACATCATTTCACCCATGAACGCGACGGGGCGAAATTCGCTTTTTTTCTCCTTTGTGATTCCGTCCGGTTTGTACTGCCAGAGCGCGTCGCCATTGGCGGTCTTGACGCGACCATCGCAGTCGAAAATCACGAGGTTTTTGTCCTTCGCGGAACTTAATTTATATTGCTCCTTGATTTTCTGCGCCCCGCCCGCATCGCGCAGATAATCCACGGTAACAATGTGGATGCGCGGGTTGATGTTGTGGTATTCGTTCAGCAGCGCCGCCACGGTGGTAAATATCTGGTCGTCCTTGTCGTAGTAGAGTGTCACTTTCACGTCGTTCGTGAGTGACTTGAGCAGGCTGATCGTGCGTGGCGAAAGTTCGATGCGGGTCTGTGAACTCAGATAAAAACGCTGAAAGTACCGGCTGCTGAGATAGTTCAACATCACCACCAACGCCAACACCACCAATGTCCGCAGAAGCAGGTTCAATCCAATGCCCCACTCGGCGAAGCACGGAGAAGCTGGGTTTGTTTTGAGAATCGGTCGTCATGCTATTTCCACCGTCGGCTTTCCACGGCCCGGAGCGTCAGGAAAAGGAAAAACAGCGTGAGACTCACGTAAACCACCACGGACCGCGAATCCACCACGCCGCGCGCGAAATCCTGCATCTGCTGGAACAGCGCAAAGTAGCCCAGCACTTGCGCCTGCCATTGCGCTGCGATGGGGATCTGCTCCGCCAGAAAACCCAGCGCAAACAGCGTCACACCCAGCAGGAGCGTCACCATCGCCGCCACCATCTGGCTGCGTGTGAGCGCCGATGCGAAGCAGCCGAGCGACAGAAACAATGCGCCCAGCAGGAAGATGCCCAGATAGGTGCTGCCCACCGTGCCAGCGTCCAGCGCGCCCGGCTGGTTCGCGTACCGTTGCACGATAAACAGGCACGCAAACATCGGCAGCCACATCGCCATGTAAAACACCAGTGCCGCTGTGAATTTCGCCAGCACCACCTGCAGATCGCTCACCGGCGTCGTCATCAGCGTCTCGAACGTGCCGGAAAATTTCTCCAGCGCAAACAGTCGCATGGTGATGATGGGCGTGGCCAGCAGCAGGATAAGCCAGAAAAAGTAGGTGCGATAAAACAGCTCCGTGACCGGCATCGGCGAGGGATCGCTGCCCAGGTTGCGCAGCAAGACCACAAAGCTCAGACCGATCAGGAATGTTGCCGCCGCGATGATGATGTAACCCGTGACCGAAACAAAATACGTGGCCAGTTCACGCCGGGTGAGTGTCCAGAACGCCTGCATCAGCCTTCCTCCTCCTCGTCCGGTTTGGTGACCTGCAAGTAAATGTCTTCCAGCGAATGCCGGTTGCGTGTCAGTTCGCGCAAGGTCCAGCCGCGCTCGCGCACCAGCGCAAAAATCTGCGGACGCAGGTCCAGTCCGTCGCGCGGCGTCAGCGCGCAGCGAAAATAGCCGCCGTCCGCCGGCGACGACGTCGAATTGCTCGATCTCCGCCAGCCGCGCCCAGCATTCCCGCAAATCGGCCAGCGGCGCGGCGATTTCCGCGATGACCTGGCTCTTGCCGGCCATGAGCTTTTGCAGATTGTCCGGCGTGTCTGCCGCCAGGATGCTTCCCTCATACATGATGAGCATCCGGTTGCACGTCATCTCCGCCTCCGGCAGAATGTGCGTGGAGATCAGCACCGTGTGCGATTGCGCCAGGTTCTTGATGAGCTGCCGCACCGCGCGAATCTGGTGCGGGTCCAGGCCGATGGTCGGCTCGTCGAGAATGATCAGTTCGGGCTCGTGCACCAGCGCATCCGCAAGGCCGACGCGCTGACGGTAGCCTTTGGAGAGTTGGCCGATGATGCGGCGGCTTACCTCGGTCAGTCCACATTGTTCCATCACCACATCCACGCGTTCGCGGGAGCGCTTGCGGTTCAGCCCTTTGAGCCGGGCACGGAATTTCAAGTATTCGCGGACGCGCATGTCCGTGGTGGAGCGGATTGTTTTCCGGCATGTAACCGATGCGGCGGCGCACTTCGCGCGATTCGTCGAACACGTCAAGTCCCGCGACGCGCACCGTGCCTGACGTGGCCGGCAGATAACACGCCAGAATGCGCATGGTGGTGCTCTTGCCCGCGCCGTTGGGGCCGAGCAAGCCGACGATTTCGCCGCGGCCGACGGTGAAGGAAATGTCCGCCACCGCCGTGTTGCCCGCGTAGCGTTTCGTCAGTTTGGCAACCTCAATCATCGCGCCGTTATTCATGGCAATGCAGAGCCGCAGTTTAGTCCAGAAGCAGTGGACGGCAGCCAACAAAAATTCCTTACCGCACCGGCACCTCCACGGTTCCCTGGCCGGTATCGGTCTGGTCATTGCCGACGCGGTGGGCGACGACAACGGCCAACTGCACATGATCGCCCTTCGTTTTCGTCGAGAGGACGTCCGCCACCGGCATGAGGTCCGCCGGCACTGTGGCCGTCAATCGCCCGTGAGCATAAAGCCCGCGCTGCAACTGCGCCTTGTCCGCCGGGCTCGTCGTTCTCCACTTCCTCGATGAACAGACCATCGGAAGTCTTGTCCTGGAAATCTGGCCGCCAGTTGTGGCGTAAAGCTTCGGCAGAACCCAGTCCAAGTTTCCGGCGGATCAGGTCGTCAAAGGGCACGAGTCGCGCCTTCACGCGTGCGCCGCTCGCCGTATTGTTCGACCTGAAGCGTGGCGCTGTGGGTTTTCGCCGCCGAGCAGGATCCGGTTGAAATCAACGAGACTCTTCGGCGCCTGGCCGTTGACTTGCAAAATCTGCTGTCGCCGACCTGCAAACCGGCCTTGTCTGCCGGGCTGCCCGGCTGCACTGGCGTGATGGCCAGCGGGCGGCGGCCCGCTTTGACCCGCGCGCCGAACCAAACGACTCCAGTGACTTCCGGGGGAAAAATTCCGAGAGCGCCGCTGACATCTGTTTGACCGGGATGGCAAAGCCGACGCCCATGCCCTGCTGCTCGCGATATACCGCCACGTTGATGCCGATGAGTTCGCCGCGCAAGTTGATCAGCGGGCCGCCGCTGTTGCCGGGATTGATGGACGCGTCGGTTTGCAGCCAGTTTGCACAGTTCAGCGGCTCGCGCCGGTTCGGGGTCGGCGGTTTTTGGAACTCAAAATGCCGCGTGACACCGAACCGCCCAGACCGTACGGATTGCCCAGCGCCAGCACCGTTTCGCCCAGCAGCAGGTCGTCGTCCTTCGCGAACTTGATCGCTTGGAATTTTTCGCCCGGTTTGGCTTTCAGTTTCAGCAGGGCCACGTCGCTTCTGTGTCGTGCGCCACCAGCGGCTCGGCGTCGTAGATGCTTCCGTCCCAAAGTTTCACCTGCACACGCGTGCGCCCGGCGAAGCACGTGCAGGTTGGTGAGCATATAGCCGTCTTCGTCAATGATCACGCCCGAGCCGATGCTGTTAAGTTGCTCGCGCTCGTGTGGGCGGCGGATGGCCGAAAAACTCCGCAGAACGGTCCTGATAAAGATCGTGAACCTCCACGATCCGCTGCCGTGGCAATGTTCACGACGCTGGGCATGACTTGTCAATCGCCTCGACAATGGCGTCGCGGCGGATGTCCACTTCGGCCGCCGCAAACGGGCGCGATGGAACAGCCAGCTGCCAGCCGCCAGCCAGAAGCCGCGCAGAGCAGCCGGTTTGAGAAAGGTTGTTGGTGATGACATCTCATATTCATATCAACAGGCAAAATGGCGTTTGGATTCGTTCAAATTTTTCTCGGTGCGTGGTGAACAAATTTCTCGCTCCGGAGCTTGACTTTGCATAAGCATCCGCGCAAAAGCAATCCCAAGGTGTTTCCGCTTTCCGTCAACTTCTACGCCCAATGGCGATTGCGCTGCGGCGCCGCCGGCCATCCTGCGCGACGAACACGACTCGCCGCCCGAACGCCTGCTGCAGGCCATCTGGCAACACCAGCGCCTCCGCCGCGACCGGCTCAAGACTTTGGACGGCCAACCCGTGCGCGTGCTTCATCCGGGTTTCGTCAGCCGCGAAGGCGGGCCGGATTTTCGCGGCGCGGTGCTGCAAATCGGCGACGAGTCGCCGCGCGTCCGGCGACGTGGAAATTGACATTCGCGCCAGCGGCTGGCACGCCCACGGCCACGACCGCAACCCGGCTTTTCACAACGTGCATCCTCCACGTCGTCTGGGAAGGCGACCGCAGGTCGCCGACACGCCGAGGTGCTGTCGCTGCGCCATTCCCTCGACTCGCCGCTCGGGCGAATTGAGCTTGTGGTTGGAAAGCGAATCGTCCGAAGCGCTCCCGGAATGTCAGCGTGGCAGATGCGCTGCGCCTTTGTGCGACTTGAGCAAGGCGCAATTGACGGAACTTTTATGCCATGCGGCGCAGGTCCGTTTTCAAGCCAAAGCCGCGCAATTCCAGGCGCGGGCGCGGCAGGCGGGCTGGGAACAGGCGCTTCTGGGAAGGGTTGTTCCGCGCGCTCGGCTACAAGCACAACATCTGGCCGATGCAATGCCTGGCCGAAACACGCGAACACTGGACCAGCAAAAATCTGCCGCTGCTCGCGTTGCAGGCGCGACTGTTCGGCATCAGCGGCCTGTTGCCTGCCGAATTGAGCCGGTTGCAGAGCCGGTGCGGACAGTTATCTGCGCCGCGTCTGGGACCAGTGGTGGCGCGAACGGGAGGAATTCGGCGATTGCATCTTGCCGCGCACCGCGTGGAAATTCCATGGCCTGCGTCCGGCAAACCATCCGCAACGCCGTCTGGCACTGGCAGCGCACTGGCTCGCCGCCGGCGGTTTGCCCGCGAAGCTTGAACGCTGGGCCGCGAGCGATCTCGCGGACAACGTGTTGCCGGATTCACTCCACGCGATTCTTCAAGTGGGGCGTGATGAGTTTTGGTCGTGGCACTGGACGTTCCGTTCGTCGCGGTTGAAAAAGCCGCAGCCGCTGCTCGGCGCAACACGGGTGGCCGACCTTGTCGTGAACGTCATGTTGCCGTGGCTTTGGACCCGCGCCGTGGAAGGGAAAAACGAAAAACTCCGAATCGAAATTGAGCGGCGTTACTTCAAGTGGCCGTCCGCTGAGGACAACGCCGTGCTGCGTCTGGCGCGACGGCGCATGCTTGACGGCACGCGCGCGGCGCTGCGCGGAGCGGCATCACAGCAGGGCTTGATGCAAATCGTGCGGGATTTCTGTGAGCACTCGAATGCCGTGTGCGAAGACTGCCGTTTTCCCGAATTGGTAAGAGAGTGGTCCCGCTGATCCTGCGCCGCGGTCAAGATTCGTCAGCCGTGATATCTATCGAATCTTCGCTGGTTTTCAGTTCAAGCTTTGCGAACGGATTGCTCCCAAAAGCGGCGGGTGGTTGTTTGGTTGCCACGGTTGCCTTTTGCGGCAGTGGCGCAGTGTTCAACACTTCGTTGTTGGCGCCGGGAGTTACGGAGGAGGCAACAATACCGCCTTCAACTTGACGCGGATTTTTCGCGCGCTTGTTGCGCGGCAGGGGACTAACCATCGCGTTGATGCCGCGACCGATGAGTTTCGGCTCGAAATCCGGATGCCCGTATGGCGCGACGTTTTCGAGAAATTTTTTTACGACCTGAAAACCGAACTCGGTGTGCTGCATTTCACGGCCGCGGAACTTCAGCACGATCTTGACCTTCATGTCTTCGCACAGAAAGTCAATCGCGTGTCCGGTCTTCACACCCAGATCGTGCGGGTCAATGCGCGGGCTGAGCTGGATTTCTTTGACCTGCGTGGCGTGCTGGTGTTTTTTGGATTCCTTTTCCTTCTTCGCCTGTTCGTAGCGGAACTTGCCATAATCCACGACCCGGCAGACGGGCGGCGTGGCGGTGGGCGCGATCTCAACCAGGTCCACGCCGTTGGTGCGGGCCATGGCCAGAGCGTCGTTGAGCGAGAAGACGCCAGTTGCTTGCCGTCCACTCCGATGACCCGGACTTCGCGGGCACGAATTTTCCCGTTGACCCTGAAGAACGAACCGGGAGGAGAAGAAGTGCGTGGAGGAAAAGGGCGACTCAAGACACCCTCGTCGGTTGAAACTTATTCATGCAACATTGAATCAAACATACCTGAACATGCCGGCAACCAGCCGGCCAACTAACATGGCGTAAATAAGCATATACCGCAGATTATGCAAGTAAAAATTGCGGCTCTTAATTGGGGTTAAAGAAATGTCCGGATTTAACGGATTGGCCGTGTCGGGTTGAATGCGGTTGGTGGACAGATTGGGTGCGTGGCCGTGCTTAAAAGAACAACGCGTGGCTGATGCTTTTCAAAAGTCTGGACTGAACTGTTCCAGCGAGCACAGTCGCGGACTCGATGAAAACCTTGTCGTGCAAAAAGAGGCGTGGCGGGCCGCGATCGGGGGCGCGGTGATGTTGGTTCTTTGCTGCTCACCCTCCTTGGTCTAACTTGTGAAGCATACCCAATGCACCTGCTGTTTTGCGAAATTGCGACCTTGCACACCCCAGAGTCACTCGTCGAGCAACTCCAAGGTGCGCCGGGCGGCGTGCTGCTGCGCAGCGCACTGTTGGATTCGCCACAGGCGACCTATTCGTTTGTGGCGGCACGACCGTTTCTGACGTTTCGCTCGTTCGGATCGCGTTGCGAAATTTATTCTGCCGACGTATCCTGTTCTCAATTCGGCAATCCGTGGCAAGTACTGGGTGCGCTGTTGTCGCGTTACGAGTCGCTGGATGGGATTGACTTGCCGTTTCCGCTTGGTGGCTGTTTCGGTTACTGGGGCTACGATTTGAAAAATTTCGTCGAGCCGAAACTTCCTCGTCGGGCGGCCAACGACCTTGAGTTGCCGGATTGCCACGTCGGTTTCTACGACAGCCTCGTTGTTTTCGACCATCGGTTCGGCAAAACTTTCGTTGTTTCCACCGGTCTGGGCGCCGACGGTCTGCGCAGGGAAAAGCGGGCAAGAGAACAACTTGAATTTTGGCGGGCGCTGCTAACATCCGAAACCCCTGGCAGATCAGGATGTCCCCGGTCCGTCGCGCGGCGCTTTGAGGACAACACACCCGGCCTAAGTTCCAATTTTTCCCGCGCCGAATTCATCTCCCGCGTGGAACGAGCGCAGGCTTACATCCGCACGGGTGACATTTACCAAGTGAACCTCTCCCAGCGATTGGCCGCGCCTTGCCTGTTTGCCGGCTGGGAACTTTTCGAGCGGTTGCTTGCGGTTTCGCCCGCGCCGTTCGCGGCGTATCTCGACTGCGGCGATTTTCAGATGGCTTCGTCGTCGCCGGAACTTTTCCTGCGCCTGAGCGGCTCGCACATCCAGACGCGGCCCATCAAGGGCACGCGTCCGCGGTCGCCCGACTTGACGCGCGATGTGAAACTGGCTTGCGAACTCCAGACCAGCGCCAAAGAAATGGCCGAGTTGGTGATGATCACCGACTTGTTGCGCAACGACCTCGGCAAGGTGTGCGAGTTCGGCTCGGTGCATGTGCCGGAATTGGCGCGGCTGGAGCGCTACCCGCAGGTACAGCATCTCGTCTCAACGGTTGAAGGCCGGCTGCGAACGGATGTGACGCATTTCACGGCGCTGGCATCGTGTTTCCCCGGTGGCAGCATCACCGGCGCGCCGAAATTCCGTGCGATGGAAATCATTGACGAATTAGAGACATCGGCACGCGGGCCGTACACCGGGGGCACGGTTACCTCGGCTTCAACCGCGAGAGCCAGTTGAGCATCACAATCCGGACGGCGATTTGCATGAAGCGCAAGGCGTATTTTCACGTCGGCGCGGGCATTGTGGCGGACTCGATCCCGGCGGCAGAGTATGATGAAACACTCGCAAAAGCAGGCGGTTTCCTTGCTGCGCTGGAGTTGCAGTCGCAGCCGGAATATATGGCGAACAGCAGGTGAAAGACGGATTTTTTGCTCGCCGTGAGACGCTCTCTTCCGTAGATAAGACGTCATGGTTGTTTTCCTGAACGGTCAATTTGTGGCGGAGAAGAAGGCTGCTGTCCCGGTGAATGATCGGGGATTCCTGTACGGCGACGGGCTTTTTGAAACCATGCGGGTCTATAACGGAAAGCCGTTTCGCATGGCGCAGCACCTGGAGCGCATGGTGCGTGGCGCGGATTTTTTAAAAATCAAACTTCCTTTCACTCCGAAGCAATTGCAGCAGTTCGGCGAGGAGCTTGTCCAAAAAAACAAAATGCCGGATTCGGTCCTGCGCGTAACGCTGACACGCGGGCCGGGCGAACGTGGTTACTCGCCCAAAGGCGCGGAGACGCCGACGGTCATCATGACGCTGTACGAAACGCCCCCGCTCGACCCGGACCATCCTCCCCAAACCAGCCTCGTCACGTCGTCGTTTCATATCCCGGCTAACGATCCGCTCTCATCGTTCAAAACCCTGAACAAACTGACGCAAATCGCGGCGCGCGCCGAGGCCGAGGAAAAAGGCGCGGATGAAGCGCTGCTCATCAACAGCAACGGCGAAGTCACAGAAACGGCCGGCGCGAATCTGTTCTGGATTTACCACGATAAAGTTTGCACCACGCCGACGGGTCGCGGCGCTTTGCCGGGCATTACACGGGCTGTGATTCTTGAAATCTGCCAGGTCCTCGGTCTGCCCACGAACAAGCGTGTCATCAAACCGGAGGCGCTGAAAAATTCGGAGGGCATGTTTCTCACACAAAGCGCGCTGGGCGTAGTCATCGTTTCAAGTCTGGATGGCGAACCGGTCCCGATGTCGCCGATGGTGGAGAAAATTTACCGCGCCTATTGCGAGATGCTCAGTAAGGTGTGAAAAAACGATCGTGCCGTGATTCCAAGCATGACGGCTGAACGAAATTACACGCTCAAATCCGATTTGGCGAAATTGTGTTTGCCGCAGGAGTATCGGGACTCCAACCGCCGGCTTGCGTGGGTCAATTCCGTCTGCGTGCTGTTTTTGTTCGTCGGAATCCTCGGCCTGCAATCTCCAAAGCTTCACGCCAAACCGGTATCGCGTGAAAATGTTGTCGTTCCCGTGTTTTTGGCCCCGCCGGAAGAGCCGCTGCAATCCGAACCCAAGACAGTGCCGCGCGAACTCGATGTGCTGCCGCAAGAATCCTCGGATGCGCCTGCCGTCGAACCCGTGGTCGTGGCGGATGCATCCGCTGTGGCGTTTGCAGTACCGGTGGAAAGGCCGGTTGTTTCAGCCCCGGCGCAATTTCCTCCGCCGTCACTGTCGGGACAGCGTGCTTCGTCTTCATCGAAGTCCGTGCAATTTACCCCGCGAACGGAAGATTGGGGCGGGCATCCCATGCCGGAATATCCGCCGCTGGCATTGCGGCGCGGCTATGAAGGCACGGTCGTTTTGGGAATCGTGGTCGAGCCTTCAGGCGAAGTTACGTTAGTGCGCGTCGTTCAGAGTTCGGGGCGCGAAATTCTTGATGACGCCGCGTTGGAGCACGTGCGGAAGTATTTGCGCCTTTCGCCGGGTGAAACGCGATTTTACACTCTCGACATCACGTTCCAACTTAAACACTGACGGGCGGGAAAATAGATGCAAGGCTGATGAAAGCGTGACAATTGCAAATTGCATTGGTTGTTTGGAGTCTGACGGCAAATGATTGAACTGCGTATGTTGGCAAACGTTCTCGTAAAATATTTTGAAGCCGGCGGTCCGATCATGTGGCCGATTCTCACGGCGGCGATTGTGGCTGTCGCCGTAGCGGGGGAACGTGCCTGGTGGTGGTGGAACGAAAGCCGCAAACGGGATCCGCAGACGCTCGAAAGGGTTTTTGCCGCGATCGAGGCCGGCGATTTTCCGCAAGCCTCACAACTTTCCAAAGGCTCGGAAGACCCGGTCATCCGGATGGTCTGGCACGGAATGAACCATCACCACTCGTCGCTGCAAGGTGCGTTGCAGGTGGCGGCGGGCGCGGAATTGCAGAAGGCCGGGCGCTTTTTGACAGTGATGGACACACTCGTGACGCTGGCGCCGCTGCTGGGTCTGCTCGGCACGGTGACCGGCATTTTTCGGACATTTGTCTCCATTGGCAGCGCGGAACTGGCCGTCGAGAAAGTGACGGGCGGCATTGGCGAAGCGTTGATTGCCACGATGTGCGGGCTGGCCATCGCCATTTTTTCGCTCATCCCGTTCAACTACTTCGCGCGCAAACTGGCGCAGCTCCATTTCGAACTGGAATCCGCCGCGACCAACGTCGAAGTCATGGTGAGCACGGCCAAGCAAAACGGAGAACACCAGTCTTCGTCTCGCGCGTCATAAGGCGAAATCCGACAAGATCATCCTCCGTGAAAATCAGTTCTCCATTTCCGCAAAAAAAGTCGCGCATCGAAATCATTCCGCTGATTGACATCATGTTTTTTCTGCTGGTCGCGTTCATGATGGCGAGCATGGCGATGATTCACATGCAGTCCATCAAGATGGATTTGCCCACGGCCACGACGGCCACGCGCGATTTCAAGCCGGACATCATCCACATTGCCGTGGACAAGGCGGGCGATATTTACATCGAGAGAAAACCGGTAAACATCGTCGAACTACGAAGCTATCTTGCCGGCCAGTATCGTCTGCACACGAACGTTCCCGTTTACATCAGCGGCGACAAGGACGCCACGCACGGTTCGGTCATCCGCGTGCTGGACATCGTGCGGCAGACGGGAATTCAGAAAGTGTCCTTCGCCATTTCACCACAAACATCGAGCCAACCATGAAACCGGTACGAATTTCACCAGCAATGGCGCGATTGAGGACAATCTGGCTGTGCCTTTTGCTCGCGATGCCGACCTTTGGCTGCGCAGTTACCAAACTGCAAGTGGAGGAAAAGTCTGCCACGACAGCGCCGCAATCAGTCGTGTGGACGCTGGACAACATCGCGTCAATCGGCGGACAGATACCCGAAGTGCTGGGCGCGCCGAAAGTAGTGGCCGCGGCGGCGGGCGGCCCGGCGCTCCAGTTCAACGGGCAGAGCGATGCCCTTTTTATTCCGGTTAATCCGCTCACAGGCTGGAAGAAATTCACAGTTGAAGCGCTTTTCCTCCCGGAAATCAATGGCCCGTCTGCGCAGCGTTTCGCATATATCGTTGATGACCGCGACAGCCGTGTCACGCTCGAAACCCGCAGTGCCGATGGCAAGTCGTGGTGCTTGGATACATATCTGTTGTCGTATCAATTGCGCGTGACGAACGACCTCACGCTTCGCGACACCGACAAGCTGCATCCGAACGGCAAGTGGACGTGGGTGGCGCTGGTTTACGACGGCAAAAAGATGTCGCATTACGTCAATGGCGTGAAGGAGCTTCAAGGGAATGTCGCTTTTCCGCCGATGACGAACGGGTGCACGTCGCTCGGCGTGCGCTTCGACCGGAAATTTTGGTTCAGAGGCTGCATCAAGGAATTGCGGTTTACTCCCGCGGCGCTGAAGCCCGACGCGCTGCAGCGCGTGCCGTCACCACAGCTCAAAGCTTTACAGCATTATTGAGCCGGGTGATTTCCTCGAGCTGGTGGTCGGGATCAATCTCCACCGTTCCGCCGGTTGCATCGGTCCCGTCGGGCAATGTGAGAACCACGTCGGCGGTTTTCGGATACAAATCAGTCGGCGCTGAAAGCGGACCGGATTTTGCGCTTGCAATAATTTCACCCGCGCGGTTCCGGAAAACCACCGTTGTTTCCGGCGATGGCACGGAACCGAGGCTGTGGATGCGGACACGCACTTCGCGACCCTGTACCTTGCACATCTTCGCGGTTGATGCCGAGATCGGGGCGCTGCCAATATGGCGTTCCCGGCGTCTTGAGCTTGAGCCTGAGCACCGTGGTCGCGCGCGGGGCGAAAGTGAATTCGAGCGAGCACGTGCGTTCGAAGATGTTCGTGCTGGTCGTAAGGTCGCGGTCGGCGACGTCATCGCCGTTCGTGTCAATGCCTTGAGTGATTTCCCACACACCGGGGTCAATGTTCCAGCCGGTCATCGTAGCGTGAACTGGCGTCGTTTCGAGATTGTAGGCGATCACCTTGAAACCGGTGGTCGTCGCGTCAGGCACGAGGATCGCCACGCTTTGGTCGTTGGCGGGCGCGGCAAATTTCCAACTCACGACGTGCCCGGGAAATGTATGATTGCGCACCAGCGCGACGCCGCCCAGTCGCGCCCGTTGCAACTCGGCGTAGGGCACGCCGACGCGATCAATCCACAGACTGCCCTCGGTATTGATGTAGTCGAGAAGATCGCATTCCTCAATCTGCGCGGCGTAAAGTTTTTCCAGGGTACTGTTTATCACCGGTAAGTTGCCACTGGAAGTGATCCTTGGAGGAACTGCGGTAAGCGTTCGACCGTGCGCTGCCGCGACCGTCATTCGCGCGGCTCTCAACGGGGCGACCCTCTTCACTGGAGAGGATGCGTGGTCCCCAGTCTTTGCGCAGGTCGAGCAGATCGAGCATGTTGGCGTTCACCGTCATGATTCCGGTCGTGCCGCAGATCAAAAATCGGGTCAAGGTATTTGTGGTCGCCACTCCACTTCCACGCGGTCCAGAACAACGGCCATGGAAAATAACGGCGAGGCACCGAGCCATCTTTGTCATCCGTGAAATGAATCGCGCTGGGCAGAATGTAGTGGCCATTCGTGTCCTGGTGGCGGTGCGCGAGCAAACCGTCGGCAAGTTCGAGCAGGATTTTTTTGCAGTTGGATTGCCGTTGTAGTCAACAAGCAACTGGCCGGGTTGGAGAACAAGGTAAGAATAGCCCTTCGCGTAATTCCACGGATCGTCCTCGGCGATTTTTTTGCCGTTGTAATAGCAGGTGCGGATGTGACGGTGACCGGCGGCATTGATGCCGGTGATTCGTTCCACGCCGCGCGCAGTATTCATGGCGCGCTCGATCTGCTTCGGATTGCCGTAATCGAGGATTAGGTTCGCGCCGAGACAATCAATTCCTTCTTCGTTTCCGTGAAGTTCGTCGGCTTGAATGGTTGACAAACCATCTGTGAACATGCCGTTTTTGAATGCCGCTTCAAGCAGCGCGTGAAGCGATTTTTTGATTTTCTCCGGTTCGCAACCCATGAGCGCGACGCCGGGCCAGGTGTTAAGAAGGTCAACATCATCTGAAATGCCGCCACCAAAGTCGCCGTATTCGATCTGGCGATTGTCAATATACCAAAGCACAAACTTTTTCACGCGTCCAAGCAACTCCACCTGGCGGAACGCCCACAGCGGAACGCCGTCGGGCGGTTCGGGCTGCTTGAACGGCGGAGGCGGCCATCCCAGTCCGGCTGCGGCGTAGTTGCGACCGGGATAATGATTCGGATTGACGCGCATCAGGTCGGTGAGGTCAGCCTCGAAACGGTTCCAAAGATTGTACTTCGGGCTGTGCGGATGTTCCTCGACCAGCATCGCGTAGCTGTCCTTCGCCTGCGTGAAACGATCTAGTTCGTGCTCGACGCGCGCCGCTTCGCGCGGTTTGAAAACGAGGCGGACTTCAGCGCCTTCCAGTGACGCGGTGCTGAAATCTGTTCCGGCACCGGCAATCGTAATCCAGAAGCCTTTGCCAGCAGGCAGAATGCGATCGCGCAAATCGAGCCAGAGCGTCTTCGCCTCGCCCGGTTTCGCCGAGAATGTAAAATCGAACATGTTGCGCATCGGCCAGAGCGGATCTTTGACCTGAATATTCAACGGAAACAAGTCACCGTGCGTCGGTTTCACATGAAGCGCCGGCAAGATCGATCGCGATGCCGTCGAGCCCGTCGGTAAGTTTGTCCCACGTGTCAGGAATCAATATGTGAACGATGCGGCAGCGCGCCTGACGTGGCGACGGAGACCGGGGAAGAGGCGGAATTTGTCGGTTGCGCGACAAGTGTCGCGCGTTCATCCGGCGGAAAACGGCCGTTGATATATTTCACAAGTGAATCGAGGCTGGCATCAGCAGGCGCGGCGGCAGTCAGACGATAAAACAACTTTGCGCTGCCAGCCGGTTCGTGGCCGGCAATGACGTTGTATGCAACGAGTTCGCCGATGGGTTCTTCCTGCGCGACATTGGTGAAGCGGATTTTTCCGCCGGTGTGCGACGCAGCAAAACTGTTGCACGGTTTTTTCCTGGCCTTGCGGACGCTCGAAGAGCACCGACTCTGCCGGGCCGTCATTTACGGCGTCGGGTTTCAGCAGTTCCATTTTCCCCCATGCCGCGCCGGAAATCTCAATGTGGTTCCACGGCTCGTCAGGCATGATGAACGTGATTGCCTTGCCGGACTGAACGTAGCAATCCCAATCGGGCAACTGGAAATAATCGTTGCGGCCCGGCAGGCGCGAGCGGTTGTAAACGCCGGGCCACGTCGTCTCGCGGATCCCATCACACGCCTTCCACCACCAACGCTTGAGATCGTACGCATCGTGAATCTCGACCTTGCGGATTGAAAGCGCGTCACCGGCGTAATACGGTGGCGGATCGCCCGGACGATTCCAGCCGTAGCGCAGCCACCATTCATCGCGCCAGCGGGTGTCGCCAAGATCGCGCGATGGGCAGCGGCGCGAGATTTGTCGCCGCATCGCCTTTCGCGAGCGTGGCGATGTCCGCATCATCGAGCATGCGGTCGTAGATGCGGATTTCATCGATATCACCGCCGCGAACGAAGTTGTAATCACTCTGGACATTGCACGGGCTAATGATGCGCGAGTGCGGGCCGAACTGGTCGAGCGCAGCGTTATAGACGGCCACGCGTTTCGTTTTTCGCCGCGAGCTTGCCGTTCACGTAAAAACGAATGCCGCGCGTCTCATCCCAGGAAAGCGCGAGATGCGTCCACTCGTTCGGTTTTGGGAAACGGCTGCACCGTGACCGACACGCGGGTGCGTGCGAGGCTGGCGTCGGTCACGAACGCGTCGAAACCGTGGCCGTTGTAGTCGATGCGCAGCAAAACCATGTCCCAACTCGAATGGTCGGCATAGCCCACGCGGAAAATCGGAAATTCTGTCGGGCCGACCGGATAGCGCGAACGCCAGAAAAACGAGAGCGTGCCGCGCTGGGCGTAGATGTTGCCCGGCGCCCACCAGCAAAGCCGCTGCAGATCGCCGCACTGCAGCGCCGCGCCTTTCGCGCCGTCGGGGATGCGTGTGACCTCGAAATCGAAATTCGGTTCGGGCGTGCCGCCGGCGGAGAAATCGGCGGTCGTTCCGTTTTCGCCGGAGAGATAAAAGAGCAGGCCGTTGTCGGCGGAAGCGCTGGCAGCAACGGCCAGCAGTGCGAAAATGACCGAGAGGATTTTCTGCGCGGCCATTCGAACGCGGCAAATTTGCTGATTCATGGATTTTTTACAGTTTTTTGAATGGTGCCGGCGGAGGGGGTCGAACCCACACATCCTCACGGATACCAGATTTTGAGTCTGGCGCGTCTGCCAATTCCGCCACGCCGGCACTCTCGTGACCGCGCAATATATTTCGGCGGGATGGGAAGTAAACAAGTTTTGGCGGGCCGCGAAACGATTTTGAGGTTGCTTGCGGCCTTGTGCAGCATGCGGGGTTTTGATATTCAAAGTTAGAACCGGCCAACTTTTTCTGAAATCAGCCGGTGTGTGATGTATTTTGTAAAGCCAATGCCAGCACTATTCGGGCGGCGGAAACGCCGACCGGCTGACGATGAACGACGAAAAAAACCTCAAATTAAGCAGAGAAAAATGATACCGCACCGGTCTTCGAACTCTATTGACCAGCGACGGACGCAAAGAATCCAAACACCAACATACTGGATGACGACAAATGAATGATGTTCATTGGAAATCAAGAAAGGTTGTCATTGTCGGGGCTGGCGCCGTGGGTTCCACCTTTGCTTATGTCTTGGCCCAGAGCGGGTTGGCCGAAGAGATTGCCTTGCTGGACGCCAACCACGAACTCGCCATGGGGCAGGCGCTCGATTTGGCCCACGGTCAAGCCTTTTTCCCTTCGGTCCAGATTCGGGAAGCCCAAAAAGTTGATTATGGCGACGCTCACCTGATTTTCATCACGGCCGGGTCCAAGCAACAACCCGGCGAATCGCGTCTGACTCTCCTGCAACGCAACGCCAAAATCATCCAAAACATCATGGATGAAATCGTGCGGCAGAACTCACCGGCGGTCGTGGTGGTGGTGAGCAATCCGGTGGACATCCTGACTTATGTTGCGCAAAAGCGCTCCGGCTGGACGCGTGGCCGCGTCATCGGCTCCGGCACGGTGCTGGACAGCGCGCGATTCCGGTATCTGCTCAGCCAGCATTGCAGCGTGGACGTGCACAACGTGCACGCCTACATCCTTGGCGAACATGGCGACAGCGAATTTGCCGCTTGGTCCATGACGAACATGGCTGGCATGCCCATCGAACAATTCTGTCACCTCTGTTTGAAATGCGACGACTGGGCGGCCACCAGACGTAAAATCGCAGACGAAGTGAAAAATTCAGCCTACCACATCATTGATTACAAAGGGGCAACTTGGTTTGCCGTCGGTCTGGCGCTGACGCGAATCGCGGCGGCGATCTTGCGGAATCAAAACAGCGTGCTCACGGTATCGGCGGTGTTGGAAGGCGAATACGGCCTGAGCGGAGTGAGTCTGGGGGTTCCTGCATCCTTTCGCAGAAAGGCGTTGAACGCATCTTGCAGGTCAACCTGCCGCCTGAAGAACAAAGTGCACTCGCCAAATCCGCAGCGATTCTGCGCGAAATGATCGCGCAATTGGAATCGTCCGGCGCGTAGTGAAATGGAAGTACCAAGACAAATAACAACCATGCAGCAAGACACGCAATCGAAACCCAAAGGACTGTCCGGAGCGCAAGCAGCCAAAGTGGCTGAATTCGTCAGTTACCAGGACGGCGCCATCGTTAGCCGGGAAATCGTGAAGAAGCCGACCGGCACGGTGACGGCTTTCGCGTTCGACGAGGGGCAAGGCTTGAGCGAACACACCGCGCCGTTCGACGCGCTGGTGCAAGTGTTGGAAGGTGAAGTGGAGATCATGATTTCCGGCAAGCCTCATCGCTTGCAAGGCGGCGAATTGATTCTCATGCCCGCCAACCAGCCGCACGCGCTGAAAGCCCTCAAGCGTTTCAAGATGCTCCTGACGATGATCCGATCCTGAGGAAACCCACCATTTTTGGTGGAACGCTGTCAAATCGCCGGCATTGCATGTTTCCAGGCATGTTCGCCATTCCTTGCCCCGCTTCTCTTATTCGACTAACATTCCACCTCTGATTTTCCCGCGCGTTCAAGGCCGGCAGAGAAACAAAAGCGACAATCATGGCACACCTCAATGACAATTTTTTGAAGCTGAAGGCCGGTTATCTGTTTCCGGAAATCGGCCGGCGCGTGAAAGTGTTTTGCGAAGCGGACCCGGAAGTCGCCCGGCGCCTCATCCGTTGCGGCATCGGCGACGTTACTGAACCGTTGCCGCCCGCCTGCATCGCTGCGATGCACAGGGCCGTGGACGAAATGGCCGCGCGAGAAACGTTCAAAGGCTACGGCCCGGAGCAGGGCTACGATTGGCTGCGCGCCGCCATCGCCCAGAATGATTTTCGCGACCGCGGTTGCGACGTGGCCGATGACGAAATTTTTGTCAGCGACGGCACCAAGTGCGACACGGGCAACATTCTCGACATCCTTGGCCGCAAAAATAAAATCGCCATCAGCGATCCGGTTTATCCTGTTTACGTGGACACAAACGTCATGGCCGGCCATACCGGCGCGGCCAACGAAGCCGGTACTTATGCGAAGCTCGTTTATCTCCCGTGCAAGGCGTCCAACGGTTTCATTCCCGAACCGCCGAAGCGGCACGTGGATGTGATTTATCTTTGCTCGCCGAACAACCCGACGGGTGCGGTGGCGAACCGTTCGCAACTCGAAGCGTGGGTGAAATACGCGCTCGAACACAAATCCTTGATTTTGTTCGACGCGGCCTACGAGGCTTACATCACGGACGCAAACTTGCCGCATTCGATTTACGAAATCCCCGGTGCGCGCGAGTGCGCCATCGAATTCCGCAGTTGCTCGAAGACCGGCGGATTCACCGGACTGCGCTGCGCTTTCACCGTGGTGCCTAAAACGCTGCTGGCCTCGACCGCCGCCGGAGAACGCAAGCCGCTGCACCCGCTCTGGCTGCGGCGCATGACGACCAAATTCAACGGGGTGAGCTACGTGGTTCAGCGCGCGGCCGAGGCGCTCTTCTCGACTGAAGGCAAGGCGCAGGTGCATGCGCTCATCGAGCATTACTTGGGGAATGCGAAAGTGCTTCGCGAAAGCGTGATGACGATCGGGTTGAGGGCTTTCGGCGGTGTGAACGCGCCCTATCTCTGGGTCAAAATGCCGAAAGGCGTCACAAGCTGGCAGGCTTTCGATAAAATCCTCGGAGAAGTCAATGTCGTGATTACACCCGGCAGCGGCTTCGGCTCGAAGGGCGAAGGCTTCATCCGGATCAGCGCCTTTAACAGCCGCGCCAACGCCGAAGAAGTTGCCAGGCGGTTGCAGACGTTGAAGTGGTAATGGTGTAGCATCGAACCTGTGGCGCGATAAAATCGGCGCACGGTCCCGACGCTACAATGCCATGCACTGGCAGTTTGTCTCCCCTTGCCGTATTACTGAGTGCGGGCACGATCACAACTTGGATTTAGTAAAGCGCATTTCCTCACTTGCTGAGAAGACTGATTCCCGACCAATGGCTCATCGCGGAAATACTCATTTCTAGGTGCTGTAGGATGAAGCTTGCTCCGGTCTGCGATTTAGCGTAATCTCCCCTGCGAAGATATTGGCCGAAGAAAACCGAATACTGGGCGAGTTGGTCAGCCGACTCGGGGCGTGCGGTTTGAGTTTTAGAAACGCTCCCGGCGGATCGCCCGAAAGGCATGGTGGTGTCCGCCATGGCAACAAAAGAAACTGCGCCTCGAAAACAGCACGTTCTGATCGTGGACGACAATCTTGATCTGACGTACGCTCTCAGACGTCTGCTCGAAGCGCGCAATTACGAGGTCAGCGTCGTTCCCAACGGCGTTCTGGGGCTCAAGGAAGTCCTCCTCAAAGAAGTGGACCTCGTCCTCTGCGACTTGAAAATGCCTGAACTGGAAGGCGACCAGTTTTACTCCGCGGTCAAGCGTATAAAGCCGCATCTGAGCACGCGCTTCATTTTCATCACAGGCATGGCAGCCGATCCGAAATTTGAGTCATTTCTCAGTTCTGTCCAGTCACCGGTGTTGCAAAAGCCGGTGGCGACCGAAAAATTGCTGGGAGAAATGCACCGCATGCTGGAGCAAAGGCTTGAGTGACATTTTGGGCCGTCTCCAAGGAATGACTCCCCTCGTCATCGTCAGCCTCATTATTGTGAAATGGGCTGCGCAGCTTTGGCTGGAACGGCTCAACCGCCGTCACCTGCTGGCGCACGCCGACGCCGTCCCCGCCGCGTTCAAGGACATCATGGACGATGCGACTTACGCGAAATCAATCCAATACACGCTGGCCAAAAGCCGGTTGAGCCGGTTCGAGGACACCTACGACACGGCAATCCTGCTGCTGGTTTTGTTCAGTGGCGTGCTGCCGTGGGTGTTTGATTTTTTCCATGCGTACCTCGGCCATTCGGCGTGGACGATGGCAGCGTTTCTTTTCGCGGTCGGAACCGTTCTTGCCTTGCCCGGTTTGCCTGTGAACTGGTTCGAACAATTTCGACTCGAAGAACGTTTCGGTTTCAACGCCACGACGCAGAAAACATGGTGGCTCGACCGGTTGAAAGGGTTTTCCCTTGCGCTCGTGCTGGGTTATCCGCTGCTGCTGCTCATGCTGAAATTCGCCGAATGGACGGGAAATGGATGGTGGCTCTGGACGTGGGGCGCGCTGATGGTTTTTCAACTGGTGATGGTCGTCCTCGCGCCGGTGCTGATTCTGCCGTTGTTCAACAAATTCACGCCGCTGCCGGACGGAGGTCTGCGCGAGCGGCTAGTGAAACTCGCCGAGCGCACAAACTTCCGCGCGAAAAGCATCCAAGTCATGGACGGCAGCAAACGTTCGCGCCACTCGAACGCGTTTTTCACCGGCTTCGGGCGTTTCCGCAAAATCGTGCTGTTCGACACGCTGGTGCAGCAACTTACCGAGCCGGAGTTGGAAGCCGTCTTGGCCCACGAAATCGGCCACTATAAAAAAAAACACGTCGTCAAGATGCTGGCGTGGTCGGCGGTCAGTTCGCTTGCGGGTATTTACTTCATCTCGGCACTCGCGCAGCAGGAATGGTTTTACCGCGCGTTCGGGTTCGTGCCGGGCAGCATCGCGCCGGCGTTGTTGCTGTTCGGGTTGCTCGCCAGCACGGTCACGTTCTGGTTTTCGCCTCTGGCGCACTGGTGGTCGCGCCGTTACGAATACGAAGCTGACGCTTTTGCAGCAGACGTCATGGGCGACACGCACCCGCTCATCAGCGTGCTGCGCAAGCTGACGGAGAAAAACCTCAGCAACCTCGTGCCACACCCGGTTTACAGCGCATTTTACAATTCACACCCTACACTGCTGGAGCGCGAGAAGGCACTCGCAGTCGGGAAAAATTGATTTGTCGCGTCGCGCGGAAGGCCGATCAAATCCCGTTGACAACCCTCACGCAGTTTTCGCCCCCGAACACATTGGGCCGTCGCTCCGGACACTGCGGATCGTTCTGCCACTGACCGTCCACCAGCAGGCGATATTCGTAAGTGCCCGGCGGCAGTGCCACCGTCGTCTTCCAAACGCCGCTCTTCTGTTTGCGCAACAAGACGGGTGATTCTTCCCAGCCGGTAAAATCGCCCGCCAGTTTCACGGACTGCGCCTCGGGCGCGATATAGCTGAAAGTCGTTTTCTGTTTCAATATCTTAGCCATGTTCGATCTCTCTGTTGTGTATTGTAAACATCTGTGATTGTGACAAGGCAACTTGCAGCACAGTTCAAAGTTGTCAAGGGGTGTCCCCGGAATGTCACGGGAATTTGACAGTCTTGGCAAAATTCTACTGGCACGGGAAGGGGCGTGTTGTATGCTGGCGGCTCAATTTGTAACGTTTGAATCATTAGCCAAATGGAATCGAAAGCTGACATTGCATTGATTGGACTGGCCGTGATGGGCCAGAATCTCATTCTCAACATGAACGACCACGGTTTCACCGTCGTGGCCTACAACCGCACGGTGTCCAAGGTGGACGATTTTCTCAATAACGAGGCCAAGGGCACGAAAGTCATCGGGGCGCACTCGCTGCAAGAGATGGCGGGGTTGCTCAAGAAACCGCGTCGGGTGATGCTCATGGTCAAGGCGGGCGTCGCGGTGGACGAATTCATTGAGCACCTGCTCGGCGTGCTCGAAGCCGGGGACATCATCATTGACGGGGGCAACTCGCTCTTTGAAGACACCATCCGGCGGACCAAACACGTGGAGAGCAAGGGATTGCTTTACATCGGCACGGGCGTTTCGGGCGGCGAAGAAGGGGCGCGACATGGGCCGAGCATCATGCCCGGGGGTTCGCCCGCGGCATGGCCGCACGTGAAGCCGATATTCCAGGCCATTTCCGCCAAGGTGGCCGACGGGACGCCTTGCTGCGACTGGGTGGGCGAAGGCGGGGCGGGTCATTACGTGAAGATGACGCACAACGGGATTGAGTATGGCGACATGCAGCTCACCTGCGAAGCCTACCACATCATGAAGGACGGGTTGGGCATGACGGCTGACGAGATGCACGAAGTGTTCAAGGAATGGAACAAGGGCGAACTGGAATCCTACCTGATCGAAATCACCCGCGACATTCTCGCCTTCAAGGACGCCGACGGCCAACCGCTGGTGGACAAGATTCTGGACACGGCCGGGCAGAAGGGGACGGGCAAGTGGACGGTGATTTCATCGCAGGACATGGGCATCCCGATCACGCTGATTGCGGAGGCGGTGTATGCGCGGTGCGTGTCGGCGATGAAAGAACAACGCGTCCAAGCCTCCAAGGTGTTCAAGCCATCGAAGACCCAGTTTTCGGGCGACCGTCAGCAGTGGGTCAACGACATTCGCAAGGCGCTGTATGCCTCCAAGATCATCAGTTACACGCAGGGCTACATGCTGATGCGCGCGGCGGCCAAGGAACACGGGTGGAATTTGAACTACGGTGGGATAGCGTTGATGTGGCGTGGAGGGTGCATCATTCGCAGCGCGTTTCTCGGCGACATCAAGAAGGCGTTCGACAAGAATCCGAACCTGACGAACCTGCTGTTGGATCCGTTTTTCAAGAAAGCGATCAAGGGATGCGCGCGGTCATGGCGCAAGGTGGTGAGCACGGCGGTGAAGAAGGGGATCCCGGTGCCGGCATTCAGCACGGCACTGGCGTTCTTCGACGGCATCCGCAGCGAACGGTTGCCGGCGAACCTGCTGCAGGCGCAGCGGGATTATTTTGGCGCGCACACCTACGAACGGCTCGACCAGCCGCGCGGTCAGTTTTCTCATACGAACTGGACCGGCACGGGCGGTCGCGTGGCCAGCAGCACTTACACCGTGTAAACCTGTAGCGTGGCGCTGTGCGCCGATATGTGTTGAGCCATAGGCTTCGAACCATCTGTTCGGCGTCGAACCGCTCAAAACCAGGATCTTTGGCGTCAAAATTCTCAAGCGAACGGGCCTCGCCACCCGATTCGCAGCGGTTCATGCCAACATCTGTCCGCGCGTGTCGGTTTTCTCCAACTCGGAGCCGAATTACCCAAAACCAACGCACTTTAGGCTTCTCACTTGCCTCCGGGCATGATTGAGTCGGCGCGTGACAGGCGCGATTTTGAACGCAGTGGGAATCGTCGTGGGCGGCATGGTCGGACTTGCGCGTACCAAGCCGTTGTCGCCGGCCCAGCAGTTGTTTTTCAAAACGGCACTCGGCGTGTTCACGGTTTTTTTTGGGCTACAGATGACGTGGCTCAGCGTCAACGGTCCGTTTCCGCGCATCCTCCAGCAAATTGTCATCGCCCTGCTGGCTGTGATGATCGGGAAATGGACCGGCCGCCTGCTTCATTTGCAAAAAGCCTCGAACCACCTCGGCCAATACGCGCGGCACTTGATTGATCATACCCGGTCTGACGATCCACATCGGTTCAACAACGGGCTGAATGCCTGCACCATTTTGTTCTGCGCGGCTCCGCTTGGACTGGTTGGCGCCGTGCAGGACGGGTTGTCCGGTTATTTTTATCCGCTGGCGGTCAAAGCGGTGATGGATGGATTTGGAATGTTGGGGTTCGTGGCATTGTTCGGCGGCGGCACGATATTGGCGGCGTTCCCGGTGCTCGTCTTCCAGGGCGCGATCACGCTGGCATGCAATCTTTATCTCGAACCGTTCCTGCGCATGCACGGTTTGCTCGACTCGGTGAATGCCGCGGGCGGCCTGCTGGTTTGCACGACCGGCTTGGTGATTTTTGAGATCAGACGGGTCGAACTGGCTGACTTTTTGCCGGCCCTCTTTTTCGCGCCGCTGATTACGTGGTTGTGGAAGTAGCAGGCACACATCCTCGCCGTCCAACGGACTGAACAAGAACTCCATGGAGCGAAATCCTGCTCGTACTCCTTTTCGTCTTTATCCTCGTTTCCGTGGCGTTCGAGGGAAAGGACGACAACGATTGGGCCAACGGTATTGAAGCAAGAAGGCTGCGGTTCACAATGCCTGCCGCAGACTGTCAGCCAATTCTTCACGGCTCAACGCGATGGGATTCGCCTTCATGCTGCTGGCCTGTGTGGATTTCCCGACCAGCTCAGCAGCGTGTTCACTGCGAATGCCAAAGCTGCCGAGTCGCGGAATCTGCAAATCGGAAACCAGTTGCCGCACCCATTCCACGCCAGCGTCCGCCGTCGCGTGCGGATTGCCGGTAAGCAGCCGTGCGATCCTGTCATAACGATCAAGCGCGTTACTGCTCAGGTCGCGCTCGCGGAGCGCGCGGATGTTGGTCGCCATCACGTGCGGCAGCAGCGCGGCACAAATCACGCCGTGCGGTGCGGAAAAATTTCCACCAATCGGCCCGGCCAATCCATGCACCGCGCCAAGCCCGGCGTTGGCCAGCGCCAGCCCGCCGAACAAACTCGCCATCGCCATATCCTCTCTTGCAGATTTGTTTTGCCCGTTCGCGAATGCCTCGCGCAACGACCGCGCCGCGCGGCGGATGCCTTCCACGCACAAACCATCGGTCATCGGGTTCGCGCTCAAGCAGACGTAAGGTTCAATCAGTTGCGTCAGTGCGTCGAGACCAGTGCTGGCGGTGAGCGCAGGTGGCAAATCGTAAGTGAGTTCAGGATCAATCACCGCCACCCGCGCGAGCATCAACGGACTGCGAAGGCTGACTTTCAATTTATGTTCCGGGGATGCCAGCACCGCGTTCCGCGTGACTTCCGAACCCGTCCCTGCCGTCGTTGGAATGGCGATGAACGGCGCGGACCACTTCGTCAACGCCTTGCCGCGTCCGATGATTTCCACATAATCGAGCAATTCGTCGTCATTCTTCAGCAACGCGGCGATGGCCTTGGCGGCATCGAGCGCGCTACCGCCGCCGAAGCCAATGACGAAATCGCAATGCTCGGATTTCGCCAGCCTTGTTCCTTGCTCGACCGTTGCCAGTTCCGGTTCGCCGGCGACGGCAAAAGTCACCGCGCTCTTGCCGTTCGCCTCCAGACTGGCCAGCAACTTTTCCGCGCGGCGCGAATCGCGACCCGTCACGACAAGCGCGCGTTGACCGTAATTTTTCGTTTTTGCGCCAACGTCTTTGGCCGCGCCCGCGCCAAAAATGATTTGCGTCGCGGTGGCAAATACAAAACGTGCGCTCATCACCAGCCTTTGTCGTCCGGAAACACATTGCCGAATTTCACGCTGGAACGCGGTTCGGCCATCATCGGCGCGACTGCGTCACGCCACACGACGTAATGTTTTGTTTCCTTGTGCGCGGCGGTGGCGCTGGCATCGCGATACGCCTCCACCAGCACAAAGCGTGTCGGATCGTCCTGCTGCTGGACGACGTCGAACCGCGCGATCCCCGGTTCCTGCACGCTGGCGCGCGCGTTGGCGAGCGTGACCTGTTTGAAGGCTTCCACACTGTCCGGCTTGACATGAACATGAACCTGAACGATGAGCATACGCGACCAATAGGCCAAAGCCGCGCAAAGCTCAAGCACTGGTTGCAATTGCGGGCTGGCAGTCCCGGAATTTTGCTGTAATCTCACCGCCATAGCGCGTCTTGGCGGAAAGGAACAACGACATGAAAACGCAAGTGCCGGAAGAGTTAAAAAAAGACCTGCCGCAAACCAAATGGGGCAAAATCCTCATTTCCACCCCGGTGATCATGACCATCGTCGCCACGATGCTCGCCGGACTCGCTTCAAGCGAGATGACCCGCGCCCAATACGACCGCGCGCTCGCGGCGCAGCAGCAATCCAAAGCTGGCGACCAGTGGGGCTATTTTCAGGCGAAGAAACTCCGCAGCGCACTCCAGCACAACACGCTCGATCTACTCCAGGCCACCGCCGACGTGCATCCACTGGACGCCGCCGCGTTGGAAAAATCCGCCGGCTCGCTCGACGCCGCCACGCTCGACGCACTACAAAAAAGCGAAGTGCCCCTCGTCCCCGCGCCGACTTTGGATGCCAGAGTCAAAGCTGCGATCGAAGCCGTAGAAAATTCCAAACCCGAACCGGACATCGCTGCGTTGCTCGCGAAGGTGGACGACAATACGCTGGCTGACTCGCTTCGCGTGGCAAAGGACGACGCGCTTGCCTTTGATGCCGCCACCAAGCCGGTGAATCAGGCGATTGACCGGCTGGAAAAATCTTTTGCCACGACCGACAAATCATTGAGCCGCGATTTCACCGTCGCGCGGTTGCGTTACACTGCGGCGCGTTACGACGCCGAAGCCCGTCTGAACCAGGTCATCGCCAACCTCTACGAATTGCAGGTGCGCAAGAACAACATTTCGGCGGAGCGGCATCACAAGCGCAGCGGGCGGTTTTTCTACGGCATGCTCATCGCGCAAGCGGCGGTGATCATCGCCACATTTTCAATCGCGGCGCAAAAGCGCAGTCTGCTCTGGTCGCTTGCAGCGGCGGCGGGTTTGGCGGCGGTCTCCTTTGCCGTTTACGTTTTTTTCTGTGTTTAGGCCGCGGATGTCGCACGGTGTGCCGGTGGTCGGCAAAGCGAGTGGAATGCCGACGAGGCGAATCGCCTAGAAGAGGTTTTGTTTCGTTTCCGATTGCTCCCGCTTTTTCGCTTCAGGTTTGTAGAGTCCCGCCTTGATAAACGGTTCAAGTTGCGCGCCGTAACCTTGCTCCTCCATTTTCTCGACCGGGATGAACCGCAACGACGCCGAGTTGATGCAATAACGCAGGTGCGTTGGCCCCGGCCCGTCGTCGAAAACATGGCCTAGATGAGAATCAGCGGTTTTGGACCGCACCTCGGTTCGCTCCATGCCGAAGGAACGGTCGGAATGTTCAATGACGTCCGTGTCGGTCAGCGGACGCGTGAAGCTCGGCCAGCCGCAGCCGGAGTCGAACTTGCCCAGCGAACTGAACAACGGCTCGCCCGACACCACGTCCACGTAAATGCCGGGCTTTTTGTTGTCCCAAAATTCGTTGTGGAACGGCGGTTCGGTGGCGGCCTGTTGCGTGACCTGGAACTGCATCGGCGTGAGCCGTTGCTTCAATTCTGCGGCGGGAGGTTTTTGAAATTTGTCCATGACAGTTGGCGAATTGGTTTGAGTGATTGAAATCTTGACGGCATTGGTCGTGCGCTCCGGATCGGCACGCGTGCATCCGGCAAATCCGACGATCAGGACGGCAACGACCGGCAATACTCGCGCAACACTTTGCTTCATGCTGAGAATGTAGGCACATTCCCGCCCGCTGTCGAATCAGCCCAGTGTGGGAATGACACCGCTTGCAAATGAGTTGTGGACTTCCTCACCGGATAGACGACTGTAATGGTGCGCATCCCGCCCGCACGGCGATAACGTGAATCGGATTCTGTCCCCCATCGTGGTGCTTCAATGGGGCGAAAACAGACGACCAAGTGACGAACGTCTTACGGCGGCTTGACTGTCGGCCAATGGCACCGTTTCCCGACCAAAATTTTTATGACAACGAATCCAACGGCGGCCGGGGCGATACTTGACCGACCCTCAAGCAATGAAACAAAACAACAGCGGTTCGATCTGGTCCTTTCAAGGGAACAATTCAAACCGCTGAAAGCGATACTCGACAGTCTATACCGCGATGCCATGGTCGTCTGCGACGCGGTGAACGCCGCAAATTCCTACCCGGAACTGTTGACCATGCTCGGCTATTGTGTCGTCCTCGCAAAACAAATCCACGTGCAGGATTGCTACTCGCGACTGGGTCTGGCCGGCGGCATCAGGACGGTTCTCTCGCATCACGACATGGCAACCTACAGCACGCTGGTTACGCTCGTGAACTTCGATAGCACGCTGACCACAACCCCCAATTCCGTCGGCTTCTTCAGCGCCAGGCTGGCCGAACTCAAAACTCAGTTGGTGAATTGAATCGGGAGCTTTTGCGCGAAACAAAGGCGGCGTCCCTTTCCCAAACGGTGTCGCGCTATGCTTGCCGCCGTAGTCCAAAAAGTCGCAACAACGAACGCCAGCGACGCGAACAGACCACGCGTCAGCAGATTTTTTACGTGAATTCGGACTAATGGTCTTGCGTTTTTGGCTGTGAAGCGGTGGTGGCGTTCGTTGGCTCGGTGGCAGTTTCCTTGAGAAAATTATCCAACACATCCAGATAAACACGGAGTGAGTCGCCGGCTTCAGGACCGAGATCGCGCTGGAACGCCCGCAACTGGTCCGCTGACGACTTTGCTTCGCGACGAAGGTCGTTCAAGTTCAGCTTTCCGCTCATCAAGCCGTTGACCAGTTCGTCGTATTTGCCGGCCGCCTGGGGATTGCCGGCGAGCATTTGCTCGCGAATTTGGCGGATAAAATTCGTGTCCGTGCCCGGATTGCGAAGCGCAGCGGACAAATCCGCGTTGGTGTTTGCCAAGTCAACCGGCAAAGCAGCGGTTGGAAGATTCGCTGGCGCGGAAACTCGCGCGACATTGGTTGTCTCCTTGGGCGCGGCGGCGTTCGTGCCAAACGCAAGGCTCGCCACATGTTTGCGCGGCACATTGATTTTGCCCAACACTTCGCTTTCCAACACCACGGTGTCTGCAGACACGGACAACACCTTGCCGGAGTAACGGTCGCCATTTTGCATTTCCACCAGGTCAGCGCGCAGCCAGGGCGCGGCGACGAACATGAAAATCATTCCAGACGAGACAAACAAAAGCTTGATCCTCATGACGGGAGAGTAGCCCATCGGAGGATTTTTCGCAAATGAAGCCAGGCACATCGTGCTCCGAGGAAGGCAGTGGGGAATTTGATTTTAGCCACGGTTGAACGCCGATGAACACAGACGCGAAAAATTATTGGAGGCCGGCCCTGCGAATCGCAGCACAATCGCATTTCCTCGACTTTGGATGTGCTACGGGTCCGTTTGCACTCAAGGCTGGCTGGTGATTTTCTGCCAGTCAATGTCTTGCGCCTGAGCGTAGATGGCGAATGCCTTTTCGTTCTGGATGAGCACCGCGCGCACCACGCTCGAATCGTCGGCATAGCCGAGGTTCAGAACGCTGTCGGGAATGACGCCGACCTTTTTGTGCGCGTAAATCAGGGCGAAAACACTTTGCGAGATCGTGCAGTACGGCAGGTCTTTGTAAATGCCTTCGACGGCATCCTCCACGGCGTCGGCCAGAAATTCCAGTTGATCCACCAGGTGCGGAAACAACGGCGCGTGGATCTGGGTGAATTCGAGTTTCCATTGTGGAAGCTGGCGCAAAACTTTTTCTGCAACCGCTGGCGTGATGCTTGTGGCACCATTGTTCACGAATTTTGCAATTTCTGGCATGACCGCAGTCTAAGCAAGGAGCTCCATAGAAAAGACAATTATTATTGCACGTTGAGAACATCTCGTTTCGTGAAGGATGAAAACACACCCGACCTGTTTATATTCTTGGAGATTTTTTAATGGTTAGATTGATAAATTTGGCCGAACAACATCGCCTTTGGGATTGTCTCTCAGTCGCAACATATTCATGGCAACGGCCAAATCCGCGTAGAAACTGCGTGCGATTATTGGCTGGATGCGCTAATTGACTGTCATGGTCGCCGCCCGAAATCTGGTCAACATCGCGCTCATTGGATTCATGGGTGCCGGCAAATCGTCCGTCGGTCGCCTCGTGGCCGATCACCTTCATTTCACCTACCTCGACACCGACGATGTCATCGTGGCACGTGCGGGCAAACCCATTACGGACATCTTCGCGCAGGAAGGCGAAGCCATTTTCCGCGAAAAGGAGCGACATCTTGTCGAAGAACTTGCCCTGCGAACCGACACTGTGATTTCCACCGGTGGCGGGCTGCCGGTGAATCCGGCCAACATGGCCAGCCTCAAAACGCACGCGCTGGTCGTTTGCTTGTGGGCCTCACCCGAAACAATCTTGGAACGTGTGAAAGGACAAACTCACCGCCCGCTTTTGAATAACCCCGATCCGCTGGCCAAAATCCGTTCGCTGCTTGCCACGCGCGAACCGTTCTATCGCCAGGCCGATGTGCTGGTGAACACCGAAATGCGTTCCGTCAAGGACGTCGCACAACAAGTCATTCACCAGTTCCAGATGGCCGACCACGCGCACCGATGAAAGAAGCCATCCGGCAACGCGCGCTCGAACTGGGCTTCGACGATTGCCGCTTCACGACGGCTCAATCGCCCGAAAACAGCCCGCACTTCCAACGCTGGCTCGCTGAAAGGCGCCACGGCGAAATGGCCTACCTCGAGCACAACGCCGCCAAGCGCGTTGACCCGCAACAAGTGCTGACCGGTGCAAAAAGCATAATCGTGCTCGCAGTAAGCTATGGGGAAGTCCAAAGTCCAAAGTCCAAAGTCCAAAATCTGCAACCGGTCGCAGTTTCAAATCCGCAATCGCCAATCCGCAATCGGCAATCTGGTGTTGTTGCCCGCTACGCCCGATTTGAGGATTACCACGATGTGTTGGCCGAACGTTTGAAAATGCTGGCCGATATCGTGAATCAACTCGGCGGCGAAGGTACGCGTTCGCTTTGGTATGTGGATACCGGCCCGGTGATGGAGCGCGATTTTGCGCAACGCGCGGGATTGGGCTTCGTCGGAAAGCATACGAATCTCATCAGCCGCAAGTTTGGCAACTGGGTTTTTCTCGCCGAAATCATCACCACACGGGAACTTGAACCGGACACACCGGAAAAAAATCGGTGCGGCTCGTGCACACGCTGTATCGCGGCATGTCCGACCCGCGCCATCACCGCACCGTTCCAACTCGACGCACGCCTCTGCATTTCCTATCTGACGATTGAGCTGAAAGGTTCGATTCCCGTCGAGTTGCGCCCGGCCATCGGAAACCGGATTTACGGTTGTGACGATTGCCTCGCCGCTTGTCCGTGGAATCGTTTTGCGCACGAAGGGAACCTCATGAAGCAGCACGCGCGACCGGAACTGGCCACGCCTGATCTGGTCGAACTGCTTTCACTGGACGGCGACAGTTTCAAAAAACGTTTTGCAGGCACGCCGATTTTGCGTGTGAAACGGCGCGGCCTGTTGCGGAACGTTTGTGTGGCGTTGGGAAACGTGGGCGATGATACCTGCCTGCCTGCACTTCAAGCGACTGCCGCAGATTCCGACCCGCTGATTGCTGAACACGCGCGGTGGGCCATCGAACAAATCAAATCGCGCGGCAAACCTTCGCCTGCTCCGGGCTGAAACGTCTGAGCAAAATTACTTTTCTGGAATGGCGTTCAGTTCCTCCACGGTCCACGGCTGAGTTCGATTGCCAATTTCGGCGCGGATTTTCTTGATTTGGTCCGCAGTCACCGCCGAAGCCTTGTTACCCCATGATTGACGGATGTAGGTCAGCACCGCCGCGAGGTCGTCGTCCGCCAACGCCGCGCCCATGGCGGGCATGGCCAGATTCCATTGCTGGCCTTTGACGGTAATCGGGCCATTCAGCCCGCTCAGCGGGATGCGAATCATCCGGTTCGGATTTTCCGCGTTGGCCCATTCCGATCCGACCAGCGGCGGGGCTTGATTGGGTTTGCCCATGCCGTCCGGGTTGTGGCACAGGGCGCAAATCGTTTCAAAAATCACCTTGCCGCGCGCCAGTTGCGCACCGGCACGGGACCGGGGTTGAAATCTGTCCACGTCGGCCAGCGACATATACGGCTCGTAAACTTTCGATTCAAACCAACCGCTATGCTGATCGAAAAAAACCGCGCCTCTGTAAAGCAGCAGCAACATCAATACGACCAGCCACACAGGCAGCGTGGAAAACGCGGGCATCGGCTCGGATTCAGGCGAGACGGTCGTTGGTTTGAATTCGTCGCTCATTTCCCCATTGAGTTTGTCACCGACACGCTTGCAGACACGGACGTCACCGGTGATTCAAACAGTGATGCGTCAGCGTGCAAACTTAGCAGGTAAGCCACAAGCGCCTTGGCTTCCGCTTTAGGCACGATTTCGTAACCGGGCTTGGGCGCAAGCTCAGCGGGGAGCTTCAGTGCGTCTGGCGATGCTTCGCGTCCGATCTTGCGCGTTTCAAACAAGAAGCGGTACGGCGGCATCGTCGAACCTTTGACTTCGCTCGTCGGCGCGTAAAGGTGGCGCAAGTGCCAGCTCACGTCCGGCCGACGCAGGCCGATATTTGCCAGATCCGGTCCGACTCGGCGCGAGCCAAGTTGAATCGGATAATCGTACAAATAATCCTGCGCCACGGTACGACGCCCACCCCAGCCACGCACGATGTCGGGGCCTTGCGGTTTCACATCCACGTCCGCTTTGGCTCCGGCGGCTTCGAGCAGCTTGATTGCCGGATCCGCAGCGTTCATGTCTGCGACCTGCAAAATTATTTTTGGCAAACCCGCGAGCAAGTCCTTGGCACCCGCATTTGCCGGGGCCGGATTCAGACTGCCAATCACCGCGACCGTGGCCGCCGCGTTTGTTCCCATATCTGTCAGTGCGATTTCGCAAATCGTTCCTTCCTGACCGACTTGCTGACTGTGACAATACACGCAGCCGTTGGCGCGATAGATTTCCAAGCCTTGCCGGGCCATGCCGGGTCGGGCCAGCGGGTAAAGATCGCCCGTACCAATCGCCTTCTCCTGCACGCTCCGGCCAATTTGAATCTGCGGCGCGAGCACGAAGCCGCACCACGAGCCGGTCAAAGCAATCAACGCGGCGAGAAAAACCAGCGAACCGTATTTCATGGCCGCACCTCCGCTGTTTCCAAACGCGTCGTGGTCACCACGTACGCCGCTGCGCAAACGGAGCGACAATAACGCACTGGCAATGCGATGACGTTCAGCAGAAAAAGCAAATTGCCCAGCGCAATCAGCATGTCGCCGGTTGTGCTGATTCGAAGGAAAACCAAAGTGGACTTCGTCACGTCCACGACCGCAACGCTGGCATCCGCCAGTTTCAAACCTTGCACTACTCCGCCTATGGCCAGCGGCACGACGAGCAATAACGTACCAATCACACCGAGCCAGAAATGGACACGGATGAGTTTTGAAAAGGGAAATTCCCGGCCCGCGACGCGCGGCAAAATGTGATAGGCTGCGCCGAACATCGTCATGGCAAAGAAACCATAAAGCCGGAGTTCTGTCTGCGCGGTGCTGAACCATGTGAAATCCGTCACGCGACTGACTTGCGGCACCGCAGTGGCAGCGAGCATCACGCCGGACAGGACGAACGAGCCGATGCCGAATTTGATGAAGCAAAGCGGCCCGCCGCTGCATCGAACATTTGCGCCGCGCAATGTCTGCACGGCGCTTACGGCGACAGCCAGCACGGGAACGAGCATCAATAGAGTCGCGACGCTGCTGAGCGTCGGCATCCATGCCGGCAATGGCGCGCGTGCGGGAATGCCGACCCACGTGCCGAACAGGATGAGCGTCCAAAAAACAAAAAGCGTCAGGTAATGGCTTTGTAGCGGACGCCCGCTGAGTTTCGGCATGAAATAAAACGACGCGGCCAAACCGGCGAGTCCGAGCCAGACGACAAGCAAGTTGCCTGAGAACCACCAGTCAACCGAAGCCTGCACCACACCGCGCACAGGAAAGACGAGCAGGAGCAGATTTGCTGTCGAGTAAATCCACGGAAACCAGAACAATGCCGCGAGCACGAACCATTGCGACGGATAAAGCAACCGTTCTCGCCGGGCGTGACAGGTGACGAATCCCCACAGTGCGATCAACAAAAATGCGAGGAACAAAATCACCGCCGCGTAGCGCGGCATTTCAAGCCACTCGAACCCGGTGCTGTCTCCGCAGAGGATTCCGATCAATCCGACGAACACGCCGATATGCCAGAGTTTTGCTCCAACGACGACAAGCCAGGGTTGCGCCAGCGGTACATTTCCCAGTCGAGCCAGCAGCCACATGCTGACACCCAAACCGGCAGAAATGCAGAAACCATAAACGAGCAGATTCGACCAGGCAGGATAAACATGGCCGTAGGTCAACCAACCGCTGTCAGCCAGAAAACCCGGCGAATGAAATTTGATCGAAGCCATCACCCCGAACACGGAACTCAACACCAACCAAACCGCCGCGCCGCCGAACAACGTGAAGAGCGGCAGACGGCACGATGAATCAATCGCCGTCGGCTCCGCCTCGATGGCAGATTCCGAACAGCACGATGAAGGGGACGGTGGCGTTGTCATCAACGATGAATGCGTCACTCAAACTGACTTGGTTTTTCCGGCGCTTTTGGCAGCGGTGTCGTGGCCTTTTCGACACGAGCGATGAGATTTGACCGCGCCTGGGTTGGATTCTGCCATTCGCGCTCGGCAAGTTTCATCGCCACGCTGATGGGCAGGCGCACGACGCCTTTGGCCTGGTCAATCCAGCCAACATTGTTGAGCGCCTCGGTTTCGGCGGCACGCATTTCGGTCAGCGCCTTGGCGCGTTCCGCCTTCCGTGCTTCGTCCACCGCCGGCGCAGGTTGCGTGTAATTTTTCATCTCCCAAACCAGCGCAACAAAAATGAGGCTTGCCGCGATGCCTGCAAAAGCCACCGGCCACGCGCGCCGCGGGTTGCTGTTTAAAGGCGCATTCATTGCTGGCCTCCTTTCGGCTGAATTGTTGCGTCAGGCATGTCGTCGGTTTGATCGAGTTCACCACCGGAAATTTGCGTTGGCACCGGATGATAAAGTCCCATCGCTTCGACCAGCCGCGGGTCTTTCTGCGGGAACGGCGGCGCGCCCGCGAACTTTTTCATGAACACTTGGGCCAGCAATCCGCCCATGAATGCCATGCAACCCAGCGGCAGCCAGACCCATTGGATGGGGAAACCTTCGGGGTGCGGCACCGGCAGAATGTTGAACGACAAATCCACAAAGTGCATCAGCCACGCCCACAGGCAGAGCGGAATCATGATCGGAAACGTGTGCTTCACGTCAATCCGCAGCAGCGTGAGAAACGGCACGAAGAAATGTCCGAAGATGATGACCAGACCGATGTAAAACCACGTGCCCTTTTCACGCACCACGTACCAAAACGTTTCTTCCGGCATGTTGGCGTTCCAGATGATGAAGTATTGCGCGAAGTGGATGTAAGCGTAGAACACGGTGAACGCGAAAAGCAACGAGCCGAGGAAGTAGAACTGGTGCTCGTGCAACACCTCGGTGAGGATGCGTTGCCGGTCGAGAATCAGCGTGATGACATAGACCGTCGCAATGGCCAGCCACACGCTGCCGGCGAAGTAATACACGCCGTACATCGTAGAAAACCACTGATGTTGCAGCGCTTGCATCCACAGGATTGCGCCCAGCGTCAGGGTGACGGCAAACGCGAAGATGCCCCAGTAGGAATAGAAACGCATCCGGTAGGTGCACTTTGCTGCGCCGGTTTCATCCTGCTGAAGCGACCAGAAATTCAACCGGTTCGACAGCAGCCACCACACACCGAAACACAGCGCCGAGAGCAGATAGAATCCGGCCCACGTGAACATCGGGAACTTTGCGCGCAACGCGTGGTCGGGGTTTGTCTGCAGACCCGTTCCCATCCACGCGTAAAGTTTTGGCGCGAGCAATCCGATTGGAATCCAGAGAATGAACAGCCACGGGAACAGCAGCGTAGCGATGTGTTCACAGAACCGCCGCGTGGCCACCGACCAGCCCGCGTCGAACAAATGATGCACCAAAACCAGGAACAACGCGCCTAACGCGATGCTCAGATAAAACATAAACGCCAGCAACCAGGAATAGCCGAACTCGTGCAGACCGTCGTGTCTGTAGCTCAGCAAAATGCCGAGCAGCGCCAGTACGCCGCCGACTAGCATCAACACGACCGGCAGCTTGCGCCATTTGGACAAATCCAGCGGCGGTGGCAGCTTCGGGTCAAGATTGTCAAAATCGTCTTCTTTGCTCATGTGATTTCATTTCAGCTTTGCGCGTGATTCCGGCGACAGGTCGTCCGCCGATCCCAGCCAGCTCAATTGCAGCGCGCGCACGTAGGCGATGATGGCCCAACGATCCTCGACCGGAATCTGCGGCCCGTAAGCGCCCATCAGATTTTTGCCGTTGCTGATCGTGTTGAAAATTTCGCCGTCGGGCAGTTCGACGATGCGTTTGTCGTGCAGGTTCGCCACGACCGCCATCGCACCCACCTTTTTCGTGATGCCGTTGCCGTCCGCCTCCTGCCCGTGACATGGCGTGCAGTAAATCGTGAACCGTTGCTGGCCGCGGGCCAGTAGTTCCGCCGTGACCGGAAACGGATTTGTCTCCACAAAATTCGTTGTACCTGTGATGCGACCCGTGTTCACCGGCGAATCTTCGTACGGATAAACTTCCTGGCCGCCGACATTCATCGGTTTGCTCTGCGCGATCGTGCCGGGCGGCGGCAATTGCGAACTGACACCGTTTGGAAAAAAGCCGTTGGGCGTCATGGGCCGCAGCTTGAGTTGCCGTTTCATGTCCGGGAAAATGTACAGCGGTGGTTTGCGGGAGAGACTGCCACGCTTGCCGGCAATACCCACGCACACCAACACGCACACCAGGAAAATCAAGACGAAGTAGCGCATTAATCCTCCACCATTTCGATGCGCGTGCTGCCAGCGGCTTCGAGCAGCTTGCGGGTTTCGGTTTCAGAATACTTCGGGTCATTCGTCTCGATCACCAGGAAAAAGCGGTCATGTGTGACTTGGGAAAATCGGTGATGTTTGAGCAGTGGATGATGCAGGCGGGGCAGCCGGTTCAGGAACAACATGCCGAATAATGCGCCGAACGAGCCGAGCAAAATCGTCAATTCATACGACGGCGGGAATGCGCCAAACGGGCTGAACATCGGCTTGCCACCGACAACAATCCGGTAGTCGTAGCCGTTCATCCACCAGATCATCACCATGCCGCTCGTGTAGCCGGTCACTCCGCCGAGGAATGCAAACCAGCCCACTTTCGAGTTTTTCAATCCCATCGCCTTGTCCATGCCATGCACCGGAAAAGGGGTGAACACGTCCCAGCGGCGGAAACCGGTATCGCGCACCTTTTCTGCGGCGTGCATGATCGCCGCTGAGGTTTCAAATTCAGCCATGATTCCGTAAGGTTTTGCGGCGGCATTCATCAGTGATGCCCTCCATTATTTTTTGCGCCGCCCAGCGGATGATGCGGGTCCGCCTGCGGCGTGACGCCTTTGACTTCCGAAATCGCGATGAGCGGCAAAAATCGGAGGAAGAGCAGAAACATCGTGAAAAACAGACCGAACGTGCCGAGATACGTGCAAACGTCCACCCACGTCGGCTTGTAATAACCCCAATTGGCCGGAATGAAATCCTGGTAAAGCGAGCCGACGACGATCACGAAACGCTCAAACCACATTCCGACGTTGACAAGAATCGAAATGATGAACACCGCGATGAGATTCCGCCGAAACCATTTGAACCAGAAAAGGTGGGGAACCAGCGCGTTGAAGCCCAGCATCGCCAGCCCGCCGTACCAATAAGTGCCGAAGAGCCGGTGCCAGAACGTCCATCGCTCGTACGGATTACCGCTGTACCATGCGATGAAATATTCCATCGCGTAGGCGTAGCCAACGATGGATCCCGTTGCGAGCGTCACTTTGCACATCACGTCTATGTGCCGCATGGTGACGATATCTTCGAGCTTGCAGACTTTTCGCAACGGCACCAACAACGTCAGCACCATGCCGAAGCCGGAATAAATCGCACCCGCCACGAAGTACGGCGGGAAGATTGTCGTGTGCCAGCCCGGAAGCTGCGACACCGAAAAATCCAACGACACGATGGAATGCACGGAAAGCACCAGCGGCGTCGACAACCCTGCCAAAATCAAATAGGCCTTCTCGTAATTGCTCCATTGACGGTTCGAGCCGGTCCAACCCAGCGCGAACAAACCGTAGATGAATTGCCGCGCCTTGGTCTTCGCCCGATCGCGCATCGTGGCGAGGTCTGGAATCAAGCCGACGTACCAAAATAAAATCGAAACTGTGAAGTAAGTCGAAACCGCAAACACGTCCCACATGAGCGGTGAGCGGAACTGCGGCCAGATGCCGTTCGAGTTGGGAATCGGGAACAGCCACCAGCCAAACCAGACACGACCGATGTGGATGAGCGGAAAAATCCCGGCGCACATGACGGCAAAAATCGTCATCGCTTCCGCTGCGCGGTTGACGCCTGTGCGCCAGCGCTGGCGCAGCAGAAAAAGAATCGCCGAAATGAGCGTTCCCGCATGGCCGATGCCGATCCACCAGACGAAATTGATGATCGCCCAGCCCCACATGACCGGACGGTTCACACCCCAAACACCGACGCCGGTCGAGATCAAATACGTAACCATCACGACCAACAGCATCAGGAGCGACAAGCTCGGAATGAACGCAGCCCACCACCACAGCGGCGTTTTGCCTTCCGCCACGCCGGCAATTTTGTCCGAAAGCCAGGCGAAACTCCGGTTGTTCGCCACCAGCGGAATGCGCTCCAACTCCGGCGGCGGAATCGGCGCTTTGATTTGTGTGACAGCGTCAGCCATCAGTGCGCTCCTTTCCCTGCCGCGGATTCCTGCGCCGTATCGTCATGATGAACTTCGTGTTCAAATGGATTTCCGTTCTTTGATTCAAATTCTTCAAAGCTCAATGGCGACTCGCAGTAGTCCGGCATGTTCGGATTCGGATTGCGCACTCGCGCCAGGTAAGTTGTGCGCGGCTTGGTCAGCAAGGAATCCAAGACGGAATAATCACGCTGCTGGGCTTTGAGCTGCGAGACGCGGCTTTCGGGATCGCTGATGTCGCCGAAGACAATGGCTTCCGCCGGACACGCCTGCTGGCAGGCCGTCTTCGGAATCGTGCCTTCCGATTCCTTGAGCTTCACGTCGCCCGACGCGCCGGCTTTGACTTTCTGCGCAATCTTGGCCTGCTCGATGCGCTGAATGCAGAACGTGCATTTCTCCATCACACCTCGCATCCGCACCGTCACGTCCGGATTCTTCAACATGCGGATCAAATCCCATTCGTCCTCCTCGCGCATGCCGGCGCTGGGTCGGTGGGTTCTTTCCACCAGCGCAACAAATCCCATTCGCCGTCCGTTTTGTGCGTCAGAGGTGTGGCGTAGAACGGTCCTTTGAGTTCGCTCAACGGGCGTTTGTTGTAATCGAGAAAATTAAAATGACGCACCTTGTAAGGACAATTGTTCGAGCAATATCGCGTGCCAACGCAACGGTTGTAAACCATCACGTTCAAGCCTTCCTGATCGTGCACGGTGGCATTGACCGGGCAGACGTTTTCGCACGGCGCCGCTTCGCAGTGCTGGCAAAGCATCGGCTGCATCACGGCCTGCGGATCATCAATCCACTCCTCGAACTGCTGATCCTTGTCGGTCTTGAACCAGTCCGGTGTCCGTCCCTTGGCCGGATCGGCGGCGTAATAACGATCCACTCGCATCCAGTGCATCTCACGACCACGCTTGACCTGGTCCTTGCCTACAATCGGGATGTTGTTTTCGCTCTGGCAGGCGATGACACACGTGCCGCAGCCGACGCACGAGTTCAAATCAATGGACATGCCCCACTGGTGCAGACCTTTCAGCTTTTCCTTGTCGAGTGGATTGGGATACAGCGGCGAGACGATAGGCGGTTCCTCCAGTGTCATCGCCTTTGCAAAATCCGGGTGCTTGTTGAACTGTTCAAGATTCGCCTCGCGCACGATGCCGCGACCTTCCATGGACCAGTGGTTTTGCGTGCAGGCGAACGCGTAGGTCTCATCAATCTTTTGAAGTGTTGCACCTTCGACAATGTAACCGGCATTCGTCGTCAGCAACCGATAAGCATTGAAACCAACTCCGCTTCCCACGCGCCCCGCACGTTTGCGTCCGTAACCAAGTGCCAGACCCAGCGAGTAATCCGCCATGCCGGGCTGAATCCAGACCGCACCTTTGATGACGCGGCCATCCAAGGAGATTTCGACGACATTGCCGTTAACCAATCCGAGTTCACGCGCGGTCTTACGGCTCAGGAGCACCGCATTGCCCCAAGTCATCGTCGTGATCGGGTCGGGCATCTCCTGAAGCCAGCCGTTGTTCGTGTAGCGACCGTCGTCCACTTTCGCGTCGCGATAGAAAACGATTTCCAAGTTGTCCTTGGTGGGTGTGCCGTGCTTCACATTGGTAATGGCTTGCGCGATAGCCGATGTGTCTAGTTGCACACTGACGGGTTTGGCAACTGTGCCGGCAAGGAAGCCGTCGTGCAAAAACGTTTTCCACGCTTCTTCACCACCGTTGCTGTAAGCGGCAAAAGTTTCGCGGACGATTTGGTGAGCATCAGTCGTGGCAAGCCCACCAAGGCGGGCAAGAAATTCCAGTTCGGTTATGCCGCCAAACAGCGGCGCGATGAGCGGTTGAATCGGCACGAGCGTTCCGTCACCGGTGAGCGCGTCGCCCCACGATTCAAGATAATGCGCCATCGGGAAATGCCAGTCAGAACCCGCCGCCGTTTCGTCTTCGTAGCAACCGAGACGAACGACCGTCTTCGTTTTGCGTTGCGTTGTGGTCCAGTTCAAATCAGCCGATGTGTTGTAGGCCGGATTGACGCCGAGAATTGCAAGCGTCTCGACTTGACCTGCGTTAAGTGCCTTCGCGAGATCGGCAATTCCGCCAGCGTCGGCTTCCGGCGCGTCAAGCAATTCGACGGCCTTGCCGAGATTGCCGAGCGCGTCGTTCATCGCGTGAGCGAGCAGATGCACCGCCAATGGCTGACGATAGCCGGCGACGACCAGCGCCGCGCCGCGATTGGCTAGCAGATCTTTCGCGCATTCAGAAATCCATTTCGTGTCAATGCCAACGGGCTTTGCGACACCGCCGGGATTCACGCCGAGTTCCGCCGCGATTGCCGCTGCAACTTGAATCACCGCGCTTGCTGGCAGGCGCAAACGATGATCTGCATTGACGCCCGTGAGCGTGAAGAGTGATTCGACAGCGTAAAGCCGGTTCATCGAATCGCCCGGCTTCTCGATTTTCCGGCCCTTTGCGAAACGACGGATATTGTTGTGCGCGTCTTCTTCCGAACCGATGAAATCGCAGTCTAGCGAAAGGATGACTTTCGCTTTGTCGTAGCAAAAAACAGGTCGCACCGGCTTTCCGAACGCCAGCGACGCCGCGCGCCGGTGAATCCCATGGTCAATCGGGTCGTGATCAAACCATCGAGCCTTCGGGAATTTTTCCGAAATCAGTTTTTGCAGCCGCGCACGCGACGGCGATGTGCCTGGCTCAACCAAAAACGCCAGGCCTTCACCTTTGTTCGCTGCAAATTTCTTCGACAATTCATCCAGAAAATCGAGCGCCGCTTCGCGCGAAACGGTGTTGCCGCCGCTCGTGAATCGTTGCGCGCGGTCCGGATCGTAGAGATTCAAAATCGAAGCTTGCGCGTAGCGATCCGTACTGCCGTTGCCACCGGGATAAAGCGGATTGCCTTCGAGCTTGATGGGCCGTCCTTCATACGACTTGGCGATCAGCGGAATCGCTCCGCCACGCGTCGGCATGGCCGTCGCGAAATATTGCGAGGTGCCATAGGTGTAATTTTCGGCCGCCTTGCCGAATGGCATGAGCTTGTCCTCGGGCCGGCGACAACCCGTGCCTGCCAGGCCCATGCCCGCAAGCATGAACGAAGCGGACATGATCTTGACAAAGTGCCGCCGCGAAACCGGATCGGTCAGATCGGTCGCGCCTTCGGGGAATTCGCGCTCCAACCACTGCTTGAACTCCGGCGTCTCGGCCAGTTGATCAACGCTGCGCCAGTAGCGGCGACCGGTAACTGGCGAAGTTGAATTGTTCAATCGGTTTTTCATCGGTGACAAGCCGAACAGTTTTGGAGCGATTCCACGCGCCAATCGTGGACAAATTTTTCGCCGTTGGCCTTTTGCATTCGCGCCGCAACATTCGGGTCGGCGTTCCATTGCCAGTCCAAATCGGTAATCTTGTCGGCCGGCCGAATCTTCGCTGCCGGGTTTCGATGGCAGTCAAGGCAGAACAACATCGTCAGCGGTTTGGCGTGATACACCTCGTCCATCTTGTTGACTGGGCCGTGGCATTCGACGCAACTGATGCCGCGGTTCACGTGGACGGAATGGTTGAAATAGACGAAGTCGGGCACGCGATGGATTTGCACCCACGGAATGGGCGTGCCGGTCGCCGCGCTTTCGCGCACAAGCGCCAGACGCGGATCGTCCTTGAGCACCTGGTTATGACAGTTCATGCACGTGGAACTGGACGGGATGTTGGAGAACCACGACCGCTCTTCCGCGCTGTGGCAGTAGCGGCAGTCCATGCCAAGCTGACCTGCATGCGTGGCGTGGGAGAAGGCGACGGGTTGAATGGGTTGATAACCGACGCGGGAGTATTTGGGCGTGAAGTAATACCATACGCCCGCCGTCACGGCGGTGGCCAACAGCCCCACGCCCACGGCGATCATCAACGGCAGCCGGTTCGTCCACTTCGGGAAAATCGCTGACATCGCAAATCGCTCTTTAATCCGTCAAGGTTAGCGTCTGAAATACACCACGTCGCCACAAGACGCAAATGGCGAAGGTGTGTTTTTTAAGAAAATAGCTGCCTGCCTCAAATCCATTTCCACCCATGTCCGGCACGAAATTCGGGGTGAAAACCGACGCAGCCCGCGTCTTGGATTCAATTTTGCCCCGGAAAACCATCTCGCCCACTTTGTCGTGCCGAAAAAATCGGTGTATAACCTGAACACGGATTAACCCTTTGCAATCGAATCATTGGCCCGTAACCTGTGCCCGAACGGAACGGCCAATTGATCATTGGTTTGGCATCTGTGCGCTCAAACGCACAGTTCCCAAAATCGCGCGGCCCAAGTAACTTCCGGTCACAAGTTTTACGAGACGAAACCATGCGGCAATTTTTCACCATTGCCACCAACGCTTTCATGGAACTGGTGCGGCAGCCCGTGTTCCTGCTGCTAATGACTGCGTCCGCCGCGTTTGAAATCTTCCTGGCTGTGCCTTACTACTTTGCGTTTGGCGACGAGCCGAAGCTGGTCAAAAACGGCACGCTCGCGGTGATGCTGCTGGCGGGATTGCTCGGCGCGGTGTTGAGTGCTTCCGCCTCGCTGGCGCGCGAGATTCGTACCGGCACGGCCTTGGCGGTGCTTTCCAAACCGGTCGGGCGCGCCCAGTTTCTGCTCGCCAAATTCACCGGGTTGCTGGCCGCGCTGACGCTGATGACTTATGTGAACCTTGTGGCCGCGCTGATCGCCAGCCGGATGGCGTTTGACGTTTACGGAAAAACCGACCTGCCGGCCGTCGGCATCTTCGCCGGCAGTGTGGCAGCGGCTTATGCCTTGGGCGGTTTCAGCAATTTCTTCCTGCGCCGCCCATTCGTGAGCGACGCAGTTTTTGCGCTGGTGGTCATGGTGACGCTGGCGGCATTTCTGATTTTTCAGTTCACGCAACAGCAGGAAAGCCTGGACACCACGGCGTACGTGGATTGGCGACTGGTGCCGGCGTCGGTCCTGATTTTGTTCGCGCTGTGGATTCTGGCGGCGCTGGCGCTGGCGTGCTCGACGCGGTTCGACATGATCCCGACACTGGCGATCTGCTCGGCGTTTTTTCTGGTGGGGCTGATGTCAGATTACCTGTTTGGACGACCGGCGGCGCACGGCGCGTGGTGGGCGTCGGCGCTTTACACGCTCATGCCAAATTGGCAACTATTCTGGCTGGCCGACGCGCTGGAGACGGGCAAAAGCGCGTTTCACTGGGGCTACGTGAGCAAGGCGTTTGCCTACGTTGTTTGTTATGCCGGAGCAACGCTGGCGGTTGCGACGATGTTGTTTGAGGAACGCGAACTGAGTTGAACAATGCAAAATGAAAAATTTAAAACTCAAAATGCCAAAGCGGTCGCATTGCCTGTCCGTTTTGCATTTTTAATTTTTCATTTTTAATTTCCGTGGGACGAAGCATTCAAAAGAACGGTCTGGTGAATCTGCTGGCGCTTCTGGCGGCGGGCGCGGCGGCGTTTGCCACGGCGCGTTACGCGAATTCGCTGGCGGGCCTGGTCGCGTCGGTCTTCCTGATGCTGGGCGTGCTCGTCGCATTCGTAAGCTGGTTTCAAATGCGGCTTGAGGAGGCCGAATGGCTCGAAATGTTTGAACTCGAAGAACTCGCGCGATCCAAAGCCAGCGCCGCGCTTTTTCAAGGCAAGGAAAATGAAGCGTTTCCCGCCCAGCGCGCGCGGCTACAATTCGAGCGGTTCGTCGTTCCGATTTTCACGGTGCTGCTGTTTCTGCTCGAAGCGGGCGGCGCGTATCTGTTCTGGCGGTGGATTGGCAGGAGCGCGACGGTTGTTGCCCTCCGTGAACCGATGGTCGCAATGCCGCTGTTCGGTTTGTTTTTTTTGGTGCTGTTTCTGCTGGGCCGGTTTTCGGCCACGATCGCGCGGCTGGAGGGCCATCGCCTGCTTCGGCCCGGGGCGAGTTACCTGCTGCTTTGCGCTTATTTGAGTCTTGTCGCGGCAGCGGCAATGGCCGGCGTTCAGGCCGGATTTCCCAAGAGCGATTTCTACATCGCGCGCGTTCTGTGCGGCGTGCTGGCGTTGAACGCGGTGGAAACGCTCGTCACGCTGGTTCTGGAAATCTACCGGCCGCGCGTGAAGGGCAAAGTCGAGCGGCCGCTCTACGAGAGCCGGCTCGTGGGCTTGCTGGCGCAGCCGGAGGGCCTCATCACCACGGTCGCCGCAAGCGCTGGACTACCAGTTCGGATTCAAAGTTTCGGAAACCTGGTTTTATCGTTTCCTCGCAAAACATCTCCCGACGTTGGTGCTGGCGCAGCTCGGCGTGCTGCTGCTGTCCACTTGCTTCGTGTTCATCGACGCCGGCGAACAGGGCTTGTTCGAACGCTTCGGCCGGCCGGTCGAAGGCCGCGCCTTGCTGGCCCGGGCGCGCATTTGAAATGGCCCTGGCCGATGGACAAAGTCTATCGCTACCGCACCGAGCAGATTCAAACGCTCGACGTCGGCTCCGCGCCGGAAGAGCGAGGAGCGAACGGCTGAAAACCATTCTTTGGTCGCCGCCAACCACGGCAAGGAGGACAATTTCCTCGTCGCCAACCGCGAACAACCGACCGTCGGAAGCGCCACGGATGAAGGCGTCCGGCAAAGCCCCGCCGGTGAGCCTGCTGACCGTCAGCATCCCGGTGCAATTTCAGATCCGCGACCTCGCGGCGTGGGCTTACAACCACAAGGACGCCGCGGCGTTGCTCCAGAGATCTGGCGACACGCGAAGTCGTGCGGTACCTCGTGAGCGTGGATATGAACGAAATCATGTCGCACAGGCGGCTCGAAGCCGCGCGCCTGTTGCGCGACCGGATTCAGGCCGCCGCCGATGCGAATACAGCTTGGACGTGAACATCATTTTCGTCGGGTTGCAGGACATTCATCCGCCGGTGACGGTGGCGGCCGATTACGAAAAGGTCGTCGGCGCCATTCAAGAGAAGAAGGCGAAGATTCTTGCCGCGAAGGCCGACGACGTTCGCACCAACGCGCTGGCCGTCGCGCAGGCGTTCATGTTGACCAACAGCGCCGAGGCCGATCGGAAGCGGTTGGAAGTCGATGCGCTAGCCCGTGCCGCGCTTGTTCACCAACCAGATTCCCGCCTTCGAGGCCGCGCCGTCGGTTTACAAACAACGCGCGTATTTTCAAACCTTCGCCCGCGCCACGGCCAATTCGCGCAAATACATTTTGCTCATGACGAACACGCAGGACGTGATCGTCTTCGATCTGCAGGACAAAATCCGTGAAGACTTGCTGAACGCCGTCTCCGTGACGCCGCAGCAACCCAAGACAAAATAACTGCCATGAAACGCAATCTATTGACCCTCATGATCGGCGCAGTGCTCGTTCTGATTTTCGCGCTGCTGCTCTTTTCATTCCAGGTGCGCAAATCCGAAATCGCCGTCGTGACCACCTTCGGCAAGCCCACGCGGCCCGTTGTCAAACCCGGCGCGTATTTCAAATGGCCGTGGCCGATCCAGAACGTTTACAAGTTCGACGAGCGCATCCAGAATTTTGAAGACAAGTTCACCGAGGACCTTACGAAGGACAACACGACGCTGCTGACGATGGTGTATGTCGGCTGGCGCATCAACGATCCCAAGGCCTTTTTCCCGAAATTTGCCGGCGACAAGGTCGCCGAGGCCCAGAAAATTCTCGAAGACATGCTGCGCAGCGCCAAAAGCGCCGTCGTGGGCAAGCATCCGTTCGCCGATTTCGTCAACGCCAACGAGAAGGATTTGAAGTTCGACGAAATCGAAACGGAAATCAAAGCCATCGTCCAATCGCAACTCGAAGCCAACAACTACGGCATCCAAATCGAATTTCTCGGCATCAAAAGACTCGGCCTGCCCGAAAGCGTCACACAGGCCGTGTTCGAGCGCATGACCTCCGAGCGGCAGGTGCTCATCAGCAAATCGCAATACGAGGGCGAGGCCGAAGCCCAAAAAATCCGCTCGGCACGCCGACCGCAAGGCGGCCGAAATGCTGGCCAATGCCGACGCCGCAAGCCACGCGAATCCGCGGTCTGGGCGAAGCGGCGGCGGCAGAATCGCTGCCGGTGTTCCAGCAGAATCCCGAACTGGCCAATTTTCTTCTCCGCCTCGATGCGCTGGAGCAATCGCTCAAGGATCGTTCCACGCTGATTTTCGACCAGCGGACGCCGCCGTTTGATTTGTTTGGCGGCATTTCGACAAACCGGCCTGGCAAATGATTTCGGCATGAACGAGTCAACCCAATCCCAACGCCGCGCCGGCCGCCGCCGGAAACGCCGGTGGACGCCGGGTCGCAGGCTCTCGCCGAGGCGCTGCACAGCAGCTTCGCGATTGTCAAATTCGTGATGCTCGCGCTCGTGGCGTTGTTTCTCGGCTTCGGGTTTCTTCACCGTCGGCCCGCAGGAAAAGGCCATCATACTGCGTTTCGGCAAACCCGTGGGCGAAGGCGACAAGGCGCTGCTCGGGCGCGGGTCTTGCATTGGTCGCTTCCGTATCCGATTGACGAAGTCGTCAAAATCCCGATCACGGAAATTCAAAAAGTCACTTCCACAGTCGGCTGGTACGCGGCGACGCCGGAACAGGAATTGAGCGGCAACAAACCGCCGCCCGGCCCGTCGCTCAACCCGGCGGTTGACGGCTACGCGCTGACGGCGGACGGCAACATCGTCCACACCCGCGCCACGCTTTACTACCGCATCGAAGACCCGATTCGCTCCGTGTTTGGCTTTGCCGGTGACACGAACCGGCTTTACACGCTGGCCGGCGTGTCGAACGCCGTGCTCAATACGCTCGACAACGCGCTGATTTATTCCGCCGCGCAATTCAAGGTGGACGACATCCTGACGCGCGATGTCACGGGCTTCAAAGACGCCGTTCGCCGACGGGTGTCGGCGCTGATTGAAAATGAAAAACTCGGCGTTGTCGTCGAGGATTGCCAGGTGCAGAGCATCCCGCCGCGTCAGTTGGCCGCCGCGTTTGCCAACGTCCTGCTGGCCGAGGTCAATCGCAACAGGGCGCTTAACGACGCGCGCAGCTATGAAAATCAGATTCTCAGCCGGGCCGGTGCCGATGCTTCCTCGCTCATCAACACCGCCGAGGCCGAACGCACCCGGCTGGTCCAGGACATCGCCTCCGACGCGGACAATTTCCGCCGCCTGCTGCCGAAATACGAGGCCAATCCGGATTTGTTCGTCCAGCAGCGGCTGGTGGAAACGATGAGCCGCGTGCTCACCAATGTGCAGGACAAAATTTATCTGCCGGAACGCGCTGACGGCAAAACGCGTGAACTTCGGCTGCTGCTGAATCGCGAACCGCCACAACCGAAAACGCAGCAACCGTAATGAGAAATTTACTGAATTTATGGGAAAGATAAAAATACCGCCGAGAGATATTATTTATCCACACCCCAAAGCAGTCGGGCCGGGACATGAAATTGCGGAGATGCTAGGACGTGCGATGGTTTTAGAGAAATTTCCAAACGTGGGGAGATTACATGCGTATTCTTGATCTTGTTAAATGGAAGCAAGACGGCCACAAAGAAATTAGATTTTGTCAGTATTATCGAAAGGCTGGAGGGACAGAAAGCGATTGGATTTTTGGTCAGGGCGCAGGACACATGAAAATTCAAACGTTTTATAAGTTAATTCGCAAGGCCACGACCAAGCCTGACTATGGCACTTTTGAAGGTGCTTTTGATAAATTATGCAAGTTACGTCCTTTTAAGCCGCAAGAACACGAGCATGACCATCTCGGCAAAGATGGTTCCTGTTCCGTGTGCGGCCATGAGCACGAGCAGCGCGCCTGTCGCATCTCTGGCAGCCGCTCGTGGGCGTCATCTTCGTCATCAACGCGTTTGTCGTGGACTGGCTGTTCGAACAGGGCCACACCGTCGCCAGCGCCAGCGGCTTCATCGGCGCGATCATTCTCGGTTATCCCATCGTCGTCACCGCCATCCGGGATTTGAAACGGGCCGCCTGAGCATCAACGAACTCGTCGCCATCGCCGTACTCGCCGCGTTCGCGTCCGGCGATTACAAGACCGCCGGCGTCGTCGCGTTCTTCATGCTGATGGGCGAAATCATCGAGACCCGCACCGCCGAAGGCGCGCGCGCCTCCATCGAATCGCTCATCAAACTCACGCCCACGAAAGCCCGGCGCATCAAGGCCGACAAGACCGAAGAGGAAGTCCCCGCCAGCGAACTGGCCGTCGGCGACGTGATCCGCATCCGCCCCGGCGACAACGTCGCGGCCGACGGCGTCATCGTCAGCGGCCAAGGCTCGTTCAACCAGGCCACCATCACCGGCGAATCGCTGCCCGCGGACAAGAAACCCGGCGACGAGGTTTTCGCCGGAACGCAAAATCTCACCGGCGTGCTGGAAATCAAAGTCAGCCGCGCCGGCACGGACACGACGCTGGGCCGCGTGCGCGAACTGATTCTGGCGGCGGAGAAAACCAAGCTGCCGATCAAGAAGATCGTGGACCAATACATGGGTTTCTACACGCCGCTGGTGTTGGTCATCGGCGCGCTGGTGTGGGCGTTCACGCACGACCTGAACCGCGTCATCGCCGTCTTCATCGTCGCCTGCCCGTGCGCTTTCATTCTCGCCACGCCGACCGCGATGGTCGCCGCGCTTTCCGCCGCGGCGCGGCTGGGCATTTTGATCAAGAACGTCGCCGACATCGAACTCGCCGCGAAGATCAACGCCTTCATCTTCGACAAGACCGGCACGCTCACGACCGGCCAACTTGCCGTGAGCCGTCTCGCGCCGATTGGCGAAACCAAGCCCGCCGAATTGCTTCGCATGCGCGGCGTCGCGCCGAGAAATACAGCAACCACCCGACGGCCAAGGCGCTCGCGCAACTCGCCGGCGAAGCCGGCGTGCCGCTGGCCGAGCCGCAGAGATTTTGCCGAGACCGCCGGGCGCGGCGTGAAGGCGGAGGTCGGCGGCGCGAAGGTGTTGGTTGGCCGCGCGCAATGGCTCAAGGACAACGGCGTGAAGGAGGATTTCGTGAAGTCCGTGGACCTCAACGAAACCGAGGGCTGGAGCCTGATTTTCGTCGCGCGCGACGGCCAGTGCATCGGCTGGGTCGGCTTGCAGGACCAGACCCGCGCCGAGGCGAGGGAATCGCTGGCCGAATTGAAGGAAGCCGGCGTGCGCCGCATCGCGATGATTTCCGGCGACCGCCAGGCGGTGGCCACGCGCGTGGCGCGCGGAAATCGGCTGCGAGGAGGCGAAGGGCGAATGTCTGCCGCAGAACAAGGTCGAGTTCGTGCGCGGCGTGAAGGCGAAAGGTTATAGCGTGGCGGTGGTCGGCGACGGCGTGAACGACGCGCCGGCGCTGGCGGCGGGCGACATCGGCATCGCGATGGGCGCGGCGGGCAGCGAAGTGGCCATCCACAGCGCGACGATTGCGCTGATGAACAACGATCTGCGCCGCGCTGCCGTTTCTGGTGAAGCTCTCGCGCAGCACCCGCGCGGTCATCAACCAGAATTTCCTGTTCGGCGTGCTGTTCATCATCGGCGGCCTGACGGTCGGCGGCGTTTGGCTATGTTGCGCCCGATCTGGCCGCGGCCATCTGCACAACGCCGGCTCGCTGATCGTGGTTTTCAACAGCGCCCGCCTCGTGCGCAAAGGCGAGGAACTGGAGCATTACCAGCCGGAGCCGGCCGGCGCCGCGCGGCCGCGCCGCCGCCCGCGCCGCAATTGGCGCCGAAGGTGGCGTGAGCTGTGCGCTCGCCGTGACTGCCCGGCAGCCGAATGACGACATGACACCGATACGACAGATCCTGCCGACGTCACGGCAATCCGACGGCGAGGTCATCGTCTCCGTGCGCGGGCTGACGAAGGTCTTCAAGGATTTCTGGGGCCGGCCCAAGGCGCGCGCGGTGGACAACGTGGATTTCGACGTGCGGCGCGGCGAGGTGTTCGGTCTGCTCGGGCCGAACGGTTCGGGCAAGTCCACGACCGTGAAGATGCTGCTCGGTTTGCTTTATCCGACCAAGGGGCACATCGAGGTCTTCGGCCATTCGCCGCGGCACGTGCAGACCAAATCGCGCATCGGCTATCTGCCGGAGGAATCGTATCTCTACCGCTATCTCAACTCGCGCGAGACGCTGGATTTTTTCGGCAACCTGTTTCATCTGCCAAGGGCGAGCGCGACAATCGCGCCGAGCAATTGCTGGAAATGGTCGGCCTGAGCCAGACCGCACGCGCGCCGTCGGCGAATTTTCCAAGGGCATGCAGCGCCGCATCGGGCTGGCGCAGGCGCTCATCAACGATCCCGACCTCGTGATTCTGGACGAGCCGACATCCGGCCTCGACCCGATCGGCTGCCGCGAGGTGAAGGATTTGATTCTCGCGCTGGCGCGGCGCGGCAAGACGGTGATTTTGAGCAGCCATTTGCTGGCGGACGTGGAGGACGTTTGCGACCGCGTGGTGATTTATTACGGCGGCAAAGTCCAGGCGATGGGCACGTTCAAGGAATTGCTCGCCAAGCCGGACACCGTGCGCATCACGACGCCGGTGCTGCCGCGCGAAACGCATGGAGCGCGTGCTGGAAATCATCCGCCAAGACGTGGCCGCCGACAAGGTGCGCGTGGACAATCCGACACAAAACCTGGAAAGCTATTTTCTCGAAGTGGTGCAGAAAGCCCGGCAGGCGGCCGCGGAAACGAGCGGCGCGCAATCCGGCGCGCGCGTCGCGGCGTATCTGCGCGGCGGAGTGCGAGGACGAACCCGCCGCGGAGAGAATTCTGGAGCGCCTGACGTTGCCGCACGGCGCGCCCGTCGCCGCCCGCACCGGCGCTGAAGCCGCGCCAGCGAACCGGTGGACGAGCAGAAAGCTGGAAGCGCTTGACGCAGGCCGACCGGGAGCCGGCGCCCGCCGCGCCACCAAACCGGCGCCACCGCGAAGCAAAGCCGGTGGATTTGTCAAAGGCGGACGAAAAATTGTCGTCGCTGCTCGGCAAGCCGAAATGACCGGTGATTTGCAGATCTGAGGATTTCGAATTTGAAATTCCTATGCAACAACTGCTCGCCATTGCCTGGTTGACCTGGAAGGCCGCGTTTCGGTTCCGGCTGTTCCTGGTGCTGGCGGTGTTGTTGCTGGCGTCGGTGGTCGGCTTGCCGATTTTGATCAAGGACGACGGCACGGCGCGCGGGTTCACGCAGATTCTGCTCACTTACACGCTGAGCGTCATCACCGCGTCTGCTGGGTTTGTCGACGCTGTGGCTTGCGTGCGGCACACTGGCGCGTGACATCGAGGAATGCCAGATGCAGGTCGTGGCGGTCAAGCCCATGGCGCGCTGGCAAATCTGGCTGGGCAAATGGCTCGGCATCGTGTCGCTTGAACGCGGTGCTGCTGGCCCTTTCCGGCGCGAGCGTTTATGGGCTGTTCCAATGGCGCGCGACGAAACTGCCGGCGGCGGAGCAGAACATTTTGCGCAACGAGGTGCTGGTCGCGCGCGGTTCGGCCCGCGAGCAGAATTTCGACACGGGAAATTGACGCGCGAGACGGATCGCCTGCTCAAGGAGCGGCTGAAAAACAGCCGCCGTCACGCAGTGTGATCGTGCCGGAAGTGCGCCGGCAAATCCGCGAGCAGGTCAAGGCGGAATATCAGATCGTGCCGCCGGGCGCGTACCGGCCATGGCGGATTGATCTGGGTTTCGCGCAAAATTTCCTGCGCGACCGGCCGCTGTACCTGCGCGTCAAGTTCAATGCGGCACGGAGAAGCCCTTCCGGCACGTTCACCGCGCTTTTGGCAGGTGGGCGTGCCCGAAAGCCGCGGCTGTGGCGCAGCGAAGCGATGAGCCTGGCGCCGGACACGTTTCACGAATTTGAAATCCCGGCGAATCTGTTCGACGAGAAGGGCGTGCTGACGATTGTCTTTGTGAACGCGAACGACACGGCGTTGTTGTTCCCGCTGGAAGACGGCATGGAGGTGCTCTATCGCGAAGGCGGTTTCGCGCTGAATTATGCTCGTGGCCTCGGCATCATTTTCTGCTGGATGGCGTTGCTGGCGGCGCTGGGGCTGGCCTCGGCTAGCTTTTTTTCCTTCCCGGTGGCGGCTTTTTTTTCACTGGGCATCCTGACGCTGGCCTTGTCAAGCGGCACGCTGGCGAACGCCGTTTCCGAGGGCACGCATCATGGGCGCTGACGAGGAGCACGGCGCTGCCGGCCACTCGCCGCTGGATAGCGTCGTGATTCCCGTCTTCCGCGCGGTGCTGCAGGTGATCAATCTGGTGAAGGAATTTTCGCCGATTGATTCGCTCAGCACGGGGCGCAGCATCACGTGGGGCGCAGTTGGCACAGGCGTTCGGGCAAATCGTGCTGCTGCTGGGCGGGATCATCGGCTTGATCGGCGTCGGTATTTTCAGCCGGCGCGAACTGGCGACGGCGCAAAACCAGTGTTGAGTCCACAGTCCAAAGTCAGAAATCAAAAAATGCAGGCCGTTTGAAAAAGGTCTTTTTGCTGCTGCTGGCCGCGGTGCTGCTGGCGGGTGTCTGCGCGGTGCAGAAGGCTTTGAATCGCGACCGCGACGGGCTGGGCCTGACGCGCGTGGAGCCGCTGGAAAACGCGCCGCCGGTGCTGGCGTTCACGACCGTGGCGCTGGGCGGCTTCCGCGGGCTTGATCGTCAACGTGCTCTGGATTCGCGCCAGCGATTTGCAGGACGAGGACAAGTTCTTCGAGATGGCGCAACTGGCGGACTGGATCACGAAGCTCGAACCGCATTTCGCCCAGGTCTGGGTCATCCAGGCGTGGAACATGGCCTACAACATTTCGGTCAAGTTCAAGGATTTCCCGATCGCTGGCGCTGGGTGGAGCGCGGCATCGAACTGCTGCGCGACGAGGGGCTGCAATACAATCCGAACGACGTCATGATCTACCGCGAGCTGGCCTGGTTTTTTCAGCACAAGATGGGCGAGAACCTCGACGACGCCCATTTGTACTACAAGCAGCAATGGGCAAACGAAATGGCGGACGTGTTCGGCAAGCTGCGCAAACCCGATCTGGACGAGTTGATCCATCCCCAAACCGACGACGCGCGGCGCCGCGCAAAGTTGCTCCGCGAGAAATTCAAGATGGACCCGAAGTTCATGAAGGAGGTGGACGAGCGGTACGGGCCGCTCGAATGGCGGCTGCCGGAAGCGCATGCCATTTACTGGGCTGCCGTCGGCTTGGAGAAGGCGAAGGAAAACCCGACGAAGGTCAACAAGGACGATTTGATCCAGTTGCGTCGCGTGATTTACCAGTCCATGCTGCTAAGTTTCCAGCGCGGCCGGCTGGAGGCGAACCCTTATGAGCGGGCTTTCGAGTTCGGGCCCAATCTGGACATCATTCCCAAAGTCAACGCCGCGTACGAGGAGCAGATGGCCGAGGACGAAAAGTATCGCGACGCCATCGGCCGCGCGCAACGGCATTTCCTCGTCGAGGCGGTCTATTTGCTCTACGTCAACAACCGGATGGCTGACGCCGCGAAATGGTTTCGCTACCTCAGCCAGAAGTATCCGAACGAGCCTTTGCTGGTCCACAATCCGAACTCGCTGCCGCGACAAATCACGCTCGATCAATACGCCGTGGCCCGTGTCCAGGAAAGCGTGAATGAAACCTCGCGCGACGAAATGAAGGGGACGCTTGAGGGACTGATTGCGACCGCGTTTCGCAGTCTGGCGCTCGGCGAAGAAGACCGCGCCGCGGGGCTGCGGCTGCTCGCCCGACAGGTCTGGGACGCTTACCAGAACAAAGTCAGGCTGCGCAAAGAAGTCATTGGCTTGCCGCCGATCGAGCAGATCGAAAACGAAGTGCTCAGTCACCTGCTCGATCCCAAGGAAGGGTTTCCCTTCGAAATGCGCGCGGTGCTCCGCACAGCGTTGCGGATGCCTCCCGAAACCGCTCCCGCATCCGCCACGACCAACGCGCCCCCGCTTCCTGCGCCGGGCCGGTAACCTTGCGGCCGGATTGCGCTGAATTCTTTTCTTCCGCTCCGCCCGTTTTACCGCCATAACTTTGGCGATGAAAGCTGCGCTCCTTTACGGCAAAGAAGACCTGCGCGTCGAGGAAATCGTGCCTTCCGCGCTCAAACCGGGCGAAGTGCGGCTCCGGATTGAGGCGGCGCTCACCTGCGGCACCGACTTCAAAGTGTTCAAGCGCGGCTACCACGCCAGGATGATAGCGCCGCCGGCCGTTTTCGGACACGAACTGGCCGGCGTGATCGCAGAACTGGGAGCCGGGAGCGCGGAGCAGGGCTGGAAGATCGGCGACCGCGTCGTCGTGGCCAACTCCGCGCCGTGCGGCGTGTGTTTCCACTGCCGCGCGGGCCAGGAAAATTTGTGTGAGGATTTGCTTTTTCTGAACGGCGCCTACGCGGAATCCATCGTCGTGCCAGAACGACTGGTCCGAAAGAACATGCTTCGGCTGAAGCCGGAAACAGAGTTTCACGATGCCGCATTGGTGGAACCGCTGGCCTGTGTGGTGCAAGGTGTCGAGGACACCCACTTGCAGGCCGGACAGCACGTTTTGATCATCGGTGCGGGACCGATTGGGCTGATGTTTATTGCGCTGGCGAAACATCTGGGCTGCGACGTAACCGTTGCGGGCCGGAGCGAAAGGCGATTGCGCGTCGCGCAAAGACTGGGCGCAGGCCGGGTCATTGACGTGGGCGATGGACACGGCTTGGTGACCAAAATTCGCCGGGCGACGAAAGTGCATTTCGATGTTGTGATCGAAGCGGTGGGCAAACCGGAAGTGTGGGAGGCCGCCGTCCATCTCGTGCGCAAAGGCGGTTCGGTGAATTTCTTTGGCGGCTGTCCCTCCGGCACGACCCTCACGCTTGATACGACCCTCATCCATTATTCAAACCTCACGCTGCTGGCCAGCTTCCATCACACCCCGCGCAGCATCCGGCGCGCGCTGGAGTACATCGAGGCTGGAGTGGTGCATGAAGGGGATTTCGTGGATGGCGAATGTCCCCTGACGCGACTGCCTGAATTATTCAAAAAGATGTCGGCGGGCAATCACGCCGTGAAAACGCTGGTTCACGTGCGGGAATGAAAGTTGGAAGATCGAAGCCCCAAACCCGAAATTCAAAGCGGTCCGACCATCCCGCTGCTCAGGCCTCGGATTTCGGATTTCCGATTTCGGAGGTTTTCTTCATGTGCCGGTGCACGAAAAAGTAGTACAGCCCGCCCAGCACCAGCATGGCGCCGCCGAGCCAGAGCGTGATGCGGTGCAATTCTCCCTTCATCAATTTTTCATCCTCGCCCATCTTGATGCCGACATAGCAAAGCACCGCGCACCAACTCCCTGAACCCAGCAGCGTGTACAGCGAAAACTTTTTGTAGTCCATGCGGACGACGCCGGCCGGAATGCCGATGAGATGCCGCACCACCGGCAGCAGACGCGAAATGAAAATGCCCATCGAACCGTAATACGCCGCCCAGCGCTCCGCCCCTTCGACCTTTTCCGGTGGAATGAAAACGTAACGCCCATAGTGCATGACGAGCGGCCGCCCGGCGAGCCGCGCCGCCCAATACATTGCCGTTGCGCCAAGCCACGAACCAATGGTGCCGGCGATGATGATGCCGGTTAAACTCAGCGGAATCTTTCCCGTCTGCGCCCAATGCGCCGCGGGAGGGATCACAATTTCGCTTGGGAGCGGGAAAATGGAGCTTTCGATCGCCATCATCAGAACGACGACCGGGTAGCCTCCGGTCTGCAACGCGCCGGAGTACCACTCGCCAAGTGCTTGAATAAGATTGTGAAGCATCGCGGCTGGTTATAGCGGAAAATGATGACGCGGCAAGAAGCTTTGGCGAATCGGCCATGAACGCACTTGAATATTATCGCCAAGGCAAGGCGGCGTTACGCCAATGATATTCAGCATGGTTCGATCTGTTTTGAATTTGCTGGGGCGTCTCCGCGTCGCTGCGATTCAAAATAAAATAGCGAGGCCGGCTTACGCCGCACCTCGCCAGATGAAATTCACCGGCTCTTAGTAGCGATTTCGACCGCCACCGTGGAAATCACGACGGCCACCGCCGCCTGCCGGACGTTCTTCCTTGGGACGCGCGATGTTGACGGTGAGCGCGCGGCCATCTATCTCCTTGCCGTTCAAGGCGTCAATCGCCTTCTGCGCCTCTTCGGGCGTGCTCATGGTAACAAAGCCGAATCCGCGCGGACGGCCGCTTACGCGGTCCATCATCAGGTTGGCTTCGACGACCGTGCCGTGCGCCGCGAAGGCGTCTTGCAGGTCGTTTTCGGTCGTGTTGAAGGAAAGGTTTCCAACAAACAGTTTTGTGCTCATGTGATGTTTATGCTGTCCTAGACTGACTTTTTGCTTTATCCAGACTGTTCCCGTTCTTCGGATTTCAAATCATCACTGAACCGAGTTCACTTGAAGATTCACCATGCCGTGGAAGCGTCAAGCTATCTAACAGACGCGGTGAAAATCGGCTTTCCCCGGCCCATTGGCAAGCAGTATTTACAGAATTTTTTTTCATCCCGCCAATCCTGTCATTCCTGCCTGCAATTTGTCGGGTGCTATACTGGCAGGCTTTTGAAAAATGTATGTTTGGCAAAATCATCCTCAAATTTTCTCAGAAATTTGCATGTTTTTCAGGTCCAACAGGGGGAAATTTCCTTCCATCACTGTTAATCACCCAACCTTGCCGGAGTTTTCACACGGACTGACGATATGTCAGGTGTTTGGTGAATTCTGTCCAAAGGTTCCATCCGCCCGCTTATGCAGAATTACGACATTCCCATCCGGGTCGAGTATCTTCATGCCCCAACACCCCGTATAGTCGTGTGGTTCGCTCAAAACGCGCACGCCTTTCTTCTTTAGCTCCTCGTGTGCCGCATGAATATCCTCAACGGCGAGCGCAATTTGGCCTCCAGAAACCGCCCCGGGTGGCTTCTCACCGCCCTTGAGGGCAAGCGTGAGGTTCCCGCAATTGAACTCCGCCCATTGCCACTCTTCACTGTAAATTTCCTGCGGAAGACCAAGAACTTCGCGGTAGAACCTCGCCGCCCGTGCCAGGTCGGATACTGGATACATTACGAAGTCAGGTACCCGCGAATTTTCATCTTTGATGCCGAACGTCAGAACTCAGGCACAGCCGCCGAGTGGGACGTTGAATGGAATAATGGCAAACAAATTTTATAAATCAATCGCAACCCCGACTGCGAGTCGGGGCGGCTGTTGCCTGCGGCGATTTGGTAGGTAGCTCATGCTCTCGCTTCCTGATGCACGATAACAAATACCACCCTGCCGCGAGCCAGACTGCATTCGTAACAAGCAGCAACATCACATAAAGATCGGTAATCGCACGCACCGTCCGAATGATACCGTCTCGCTGTTCAGGCGTAAGCGTATTGTGAAAGGTCTCGAAATTGTAATCGTAAACCACCATGCCCAAGAGGTTATGATAAACAAGAGCGAGCGCAATGGCCGCCGATGCGACAAGCACAACAATAATGAAAATGAAAAGAGGCAGCTTCGTTTTCATCGGGGTGGGGCTAGGAGTCCCTGGTGTACTTTTGGTGAAAGATGTGCCGCACTCGCTACAATGTACCGCCTCGTCTTCGTTCTCTCGTCCGCAGTATCCGCATGCTTTCATATGTGCAGTGGTGCTGCGCCGCCTAACTACGAAGAATGCAACGGAATTGTTGTATATCTCCGTTCATAAATTCAGAACTAGTTCATTCTTTCTGGTTAGGCCAGCAGAATTTAAGTGAAAAATCGCCTCAGATATGGATTCGGCAAATACCACATCCCGGCCTAATCCATACCCACGCCGCGCAAAGGCGGGGCTGGGTGCGCGCAGTCCGCTGGATGGGTGAATTGAACGTTACGGTTTCTTGAAATATAATTCCTCCACGTTCCATGTCACGCGGTACGGCGTGAAGATGGAGGGACGCACGTTGGCGATGTCAGATCGAATGGCGGCGAAGTTGAACGGTGCGACGGTGTAAATCATCGGCAATTCTTCCGCAAGAATCGCCTGCACTTCGTCAAAGTCTTTCTTGCGTTGGGCGTAATCCAGCGTGCGCATCTGCGCGTCCATCAACTGGTCAATTCGCGCTTCCCAATCCGTGGACGGCGTTTTCTGGTTTGGAAACCACTGGTGCAACACTTCGGTGGATTTGAGGACGTTTATCTGCGAAGCCGGGTCTGTGCCGCCGCCGCCCAAGCCCATCAGCGCGCATTCGTAGTCGAAGGTGGTGTTGATCTTGTCCACCAGCGCGCGGAACTCGATGGCTTGGAAATTGACCTTGAAGCCAAGCTTGCGGAGGTCTTCGGCGATGAACGCGGCGCACTTTTCGCGCAGCGGATTGCTGGCATTCGAGAAGAGCGTGAATTCAATCGGGTTGCCCTCGGCGTCTTCCAATATTCCATCATTGTTGCGAGCCTGAATGCCGATTTCGGCCAGCAGCGACCGGGCGCGCGCCGGGTCGTAGGCGTAGCGCGGGAGGTTTGGGTTGGCCCACTTCTGAATTTCCGTTGGCAGGAGGCTGTGACTTGGCCCGGCCTGTCCGCCGTAAACGTCCCGCACCATGCGTTCGCGATCCATTGCGCAGGAAACGGCCTGACGGAATTTTTTGTTCCGGAACCATTTCAACCTGGCCGGACTGACATACGGTTTGCCGAACGCGCTCGTTCCTGTGTTCAAGTTGAACCAGAGAAAGTCGCGTTCCGTGCCCACACCCAGTTCGACGAGGCGAACGCGGGCGCTGACCGCTTGTTTGAACGGTTCGTAATCCTCCGGATGCATGTATTCGAAGGCGTCGCACTTGCCGCTCAAGAAAAGCGTTGCCGCCTCGCCGCGTCCGCGAGTTGCCACAAGCCGGACTTCGTCGAAATACGGCAGACGCCGGCCTTGCTTGTCCACGACCCAATATTCGGGATTGCGTTCGAGCAGGACGGATCCATTGGTTTGAACTTGATTCACCCGGAACGGCCCGCAACCAACGATGCTTTCGGGCCGTACCTCAACCGAGTAAACGGAAGGGAAACGCCCTTCCTTCACGGCTGGACCGAAGATGTGTTTGGGCAGGATTGCCACGGTGCCGAAAAACTCCATGAACGGCGCGAATACTTCCGGCGTGACGACACGCACCCTCAGGTTGTCCACTTTGGTCACCGTGAAATTTTTCCCGTTGATGCGGAACAGGTCGTAGGTGAGGCGATTGAAGTTGGGGTTGTACATCACCTCGTTCCAAGTAAACACGACGTCGTCCGCGGTCAACGGCTGACCGTCGCTCCAACGCAGACCGGGCCGCAGCTTGAATGTCCACGTCTTCTGGTCAGGTTCGACCATCCACGATTCGGCCAGTCCCGGTTCGACCTCCTGCGTTGCCAGATCAAAATTCACCAGCGAACCGAAGAGCAACCGGACGATCTGGTCGGAGGCCGGGTCCAACGCGGACAAAGGATTAAAGGTGCGTACCGCGCCGATGGTAGGCAGCGTGAGCCGGCCACCCGGCTGGCCCGGCTCACATTTCGAGATCAACGGCGCGGGCAACAGATGACCCGTGGCGGGTTTTGTCGCCGGTCCTTTGCCGCAACCGGCGGCGAAGACAAAAAACGCAGCACAAAAAGCTTTGAGACAGAAACAATCTTTCATGCAGTGGCCGTTCAATAACGAATTTGTCCAAACGCAGCAAGCGCGGAGCACCAACAATGCGAAGAACAAATACAGTAACTTCTGACGAAAGACGAACATCGCTGGTACAAAGGACTCAGCGCCGAAGAAGCGGATGCGCCACCCGGCGTTGTCTCGGGCGATTTGTTGGCGTCACTTCCGAGAAAGTAACAGTCTGAAACCGAAAAGCAGAAGTGCAGCACCGAGCACGCGCTCCAGCCAAGCCGAGACACGTGACGTCCGAAACGACTGAATGCCTCTCTGCGCAAAGAATGCGTATGACGACAGCACAACCGTATCCACCGCAACGGTCGTGAACAGAAGAATGACAAGCTGCAAGAAAACGGAGCGATGCGGTTCAATGAACTGCGGTAGCAAAGCAGAAACAAAAAGCAATGCCTTCGGGTTGGTGAGTTGGATGAGCAGACCCTGAAGAAAAAGACTGTGGTGTGCGGTGACGGAAACTTTGGGCTGGCTGTCTTTCGCCAAGGGACGCCGAAACGAGGAAATGATAATGCGCACGCCGAGGTAAAATAGATAAACCGCTCCAAGCACGCGAAGAACGGTAAAAGCGATAGTGGCAGTTGCCAGCAATGTGCCAAGACCCAGCGCGATGCAGACAAAGAACAGGAAATTGCCAAGCTGAATGCCGGATATACCAGCCAAGCTTGACCGAAATCCAAAGCGCGTGGACTGCGCCATCGAACACATCACCGCTGGCCCGGGCGACAGCGCTGCAAGCGACCAAGCTGCAAGATAGAGTAGAAAGATTTTGAGGCTCATATTGCGTGCGCGTTGCGCCACCTAACATTAATATTCCACGACGGTGCGTGTACGCCGTTATGCACGGCTGGTTTTTCCAGCCTCATCTGTTACCATGCCGTTACAAAACCAGACTTGCGAATTTCCATCAAGGATTATTCGCGTCGCTGCGGAAACGCACTGGATGTCCTCAGCAGCCAAGCAGCTATCCGCCGGGAGCAGGTGTGGGGCAGCAGCCAATAATTCTCGTGGAGTCTTGGCTACTCTCGCAGCCACTTGATTGCTGAATCCTCATTAGCGAATACTTTGGCAACCCATCCTCGATTTGCGCAGACGACTTGGTAGAATTCTAAGTTCGCCGCAGTATCTTTGTCTCGTGAGACGATCACAGCCACTTTGTTTGATCTTGGCGCATCAATCTTTTCGTAGAACACTGGAACATCATAGACCTCCATAATCCTGGATTTGGAAATCATGGAAGTGCAATCGACCAAAAACAGACTGCATTTTTTGACTCGCCCTATCTCTATTGCCTCTCGAGTCTGTTTCACAATGTCCGCATGCGTAAATTCACCAGTATTCGTGATTCGCACCATCCCTTCGTCTTCCAGATAATCAATCGTGTAGGCCATTTCGCCGGTCTCCAGTATTCTATGTTTTCCAACCTCTTCTGTTACTGTGCCATTACACAACCAGACTTGCAAATTTCCTTCAAGGATAATTGGTCGCAAATTTGGAATTCTACGGAGCGCGGCTGTGCGCGTAGCGACAGCCGCAGCGCGTTGAAACTGCCGCGGCTGGTCTCCGACACAGCCGCGCTCCAATATAATTAGGACATTACCGAAAAAGGTGTGGTGCAGCACAGGGTTTAATGGTAGTGTCCTCTTGGCCCCGCCTGATTCAGCCGAGACCAGTATGAGAATTCTTTTGGTATATCCGCAGAATCCGGACACGTTCTGGAGTTTCAAGCATGTCCTGCATTTTGTTTCCAAGAAGTCCACCTATCCGCCGCTGGGCCTGCTCACCGTCGCCGGAATGCTGCCGGAGGATTGGGAACTGAAGCTGGTGGACTTGAACGTCGAACGGTTGAGCGACAGCGATCTGCACTGGGCTGATTACGTGATGCTCAGCGCGATGATTGTGCACAAGCAGTCGGTGGAGGAAATCGTCGCGCGCTGCGACGCTCTGGGCAAACCGATCATCGCGGGCGGGCCGCTGTTCACCACGGGCCACACTGCGTTTCCGAACATCAAGCACTTCGTCCTCGGCGAGGCCGAAGACTTGATCCCGCAACTTGTCGAGGACATCCGGCGAGACACACTCCGTCCGCTTTACCAGACGGAAGACCGTCCCGACATCACGCGCGTGCCGTTGCCACGGTGGGACCTCATCAAGCTCCGGAACTACGTCACGATGGCGGTGCAGTTCTCACGCGGCTGCCCCTACGACTGCGAGTTCTGCGACATCATCATCATGAACGGTCGCATCCCCCGCACCAAGGCGCCGGCCCAGCTTATTGCGGAACTGGAGGCGCTGCGGCAGCGGGGCTGGAAGGACATGGTGTTCATCGTGGATGATAATTTCATCGGCGACAAAAAGCGCACCAAGGAATTCCTGCGCGAATTGATTGCCTGGCGCGAACGGACGCGGCCCGGCATGGGTTTCCTCACGGAAGCATCCGTCAACCTCGCTGACGATGCGGAACTTTGCGATCTGATGGTGCGGGCCGGCTTCACGAAAGTTTTTCTCGGAATCGAAACGCCTTCCGCCGAGGCGCTGCAGGAGTGCCACAAAATCCAGAACCGCGGCCGCGATTTGGTGCGGACCGTCCAGACCCTGCAGCGCGCCGGTTTGGAAGTGATGGGCGGATTCATCGTCGGCTTCGACAGCGACAAGAGCGACATCTTCAAGCGACAGTTTGAATTCATCCAGCAATCGGGCGTGGTGACGGCAATGGTCGGCCTGCTGAACGCGCTGCCGCAAACAAAGCTTTGGCACCGGTTGAAGCGCGAAGGCCGTCTCGAAAACGACAGCACCGGAAACAACACCGACGCGGTGCTCAACTTCAAGCCGAAGTTGAGCAGGGAATATCTGCAATCCGGCTATCGCGAACTGATGAAGAAACTTTACGAACCGAAGGTTTATTACCAGCGCGTCCGGACTTTTCTCAAACATCACAAGGCGCGCGGACCACGGCTGCGGCTTTCGCGGGCGGATTTCCAGGCGTTCCTTAAATCTTTCTGGCTGCTGGGCATCTGGTATCGTGGCCGCGTGGCCTACTGGAAATTCTTTTGGAGCACCCTGCTGCGCCGACCCGGCCAGTTGCGCCAGGCCATCGAACTGGCCATCATCGGTTACCATTTCCGGCGCGTTGCGAACTTGCTCTAACTGCGATCGGCGAGGAAGCCTTTGACCATATTCTCCAGCGCCGCCAACCACAGCGGATGCTCGTTCAGACACGGAATCTGAGCGAACTCTTTTCCGCCTGCTTGCAAAAAAGTCTCGCGTCCGCGAATCCCGATTTCTTCAATCGTCTCCAGACAATCAGAAACAAACGCCGGACAAATCACCAGACAGATTTTTCATTCCAGCTTGAGCCAGTCGTGGAAATTCAAAGTCGGTGTACAGGCTTCAGCCACGGGTCGCGGCCAAGTCGGGATTGAAACGAGATGGAAAATTTTTCCCTCGGCACGCTTGCTTTCGCGACAAACGCGCCGACAGTTTTGAAGCATTGCGCCCGATAACACGTCGCGTGTGCCGGGCTGGCGACCTCGCAGCAATTCTTCACGGTCAGGCAGTGGCAGCCGGTCGGGTCGGACTTGCGAAGATGCCGCTCCGGAATGCCGTGAAAACTGAACAGCAGATGGTCGTAATCTCGCTGTCAAATAATCCTCCGCACTGGCCACGAGCGCCGCGATGTAATCCGGCGCGTCGAAATAGGGTGGTTGCACTTCCAACGAATTTGCGGCGCGTGTTGCGCGAGCGAGTTCTTTCACCCGCTCGACGGCAGTTTCATAGCTCGACATCGCATAATGTGGAAACAGCGGGATCAGGAGCAGTTTCGTGACGCCGGCATTCGCCAGTTTTTGCACCACCGGCTCGAATGGACGGATTTTGATAGCGCATCGCGAGTTCAACCGGAATGCTGATGCGCTTTTGCAGTTCGGTCTGGACGCGCTTGCTCGTCACGACCAGCGGTGAACCTTCAGGCGTCCAAATTCTGCATAAGCGTGGGCAGATTGTCTCGGCCGGTTGATGAGAATCATGCCGACGATGAGGCGGCGCAGCGGCCACGGGACATCAATCACGCGACCATCCATCAAAAATTCACGCAAATAGCGCCGCACATCGCCGACGGAAGGCGAGTCCGGCGAACCCAAGATTGACCAGCAAAACGCCTTTACTCATGCGCGAAAAGCTTAAACCACGGATGCACACTGATGCACACGGATTTTGTTGAAAGTCTTTGGTATTCATCCGTGTTTATCTCTGTCCATCCGTGGTTTCAAAAAATGCGACCAACCGGTCCGCGACATTGCGGCCGGACACAATCGAATCGCTCAGCGAAATCCCATCGCGATAATGGCCGGCAAAGAACAAGCCCGGCGCATTGTTTTCGAGGTCCGTTCATCAACTTCCGGTAACGACCATAACCGAGGTTGTATTGCGGAATCGCTTTCGGATAAAGCACGGAGTGCTGGAACGTCGGCTTGCCATTAACGCCGAGCAGCACGCGCAAATCTTCGCACGTCATTTCGACCAGTTTGTCCGACGGCAACAAAGCCAATTCCGGATAGCCGCTCGCCTCCAACGTAACTTGTCAGCGTGAAATGTCCGGCAGGCGCGCGATTCGGAAACAACGACGACGAAAAAATCGTGCCGAGGATTTTGAAACCTTCAACCTTCGGAATCAACATGCCGAAACCTTGGCACGGATGTTTGACATCCTCGCGCCGAAAACCCAGAACCACGCTGGTCACCGGCGGATAACGGATTTCGGAAAATACGGGGAAAACTGGCGGCGTGTTGCAATTCAATTTTCAATTCGGCCAGTTGTAAGCCGTGCCCGCAAAAAATCACCGCGCTATGTTCCGCTTCGCCCGTTCGAAAGTCGTAACACGCCAACCACTCGGCAAATTGTTTCAGCTCGTAACAGGCGTGTTAAGCTTTATCGCGTCGCCAAGCCGGTCGGCAAAGTGTCGGGCAAAACCTGCAAGCCTTCGTCGAAGGAAAATTTCGGCGCGCGGTCTTTGGCAATTTCGTCGCGCCTTCTTCCGTTCACGCGCGCCAAAAATCTGGCCTTTGATGAGCGAACCATAACGCAATTCAAGTTCGGCAAGCCTCGGAAACGCCTGTGGAGGGACAGTTTGTAGGGATCACCCGCATAAACACCCGCGACCAGCGCGTCAATCGCATGGTCGAGAAATTCCTGATTCAGCCGGCGCAAAACAAATTCAGCCACACTTTCTTCCCTGCCGTCGCGCCGCGCCGGCACGAAGGGCTCACGCAACACGGCGAGCTTGGCTTTGGTGGTAAAAAGTTTCGTCGTCAAAAATCCCAGCGGTGAACCGGGCATTTCGATGGGCCGCTTGTCGCGAACGACATAACGCGCCTCGGCTTTCGGATCGGGATAAAGCCGGCGCGATTGCAGCCCGGCGTCGCGGACCAGTTGCGCGACTTTGGGCGATGTTTCGAGAATCGTGTTCGGCCCGAACTCGGCGAGATAGCCGTTCTGCCGGATGGATTGAATCACGCCGCCAACCCGCCCGCTGGCTTCATAAACCGTGACGGGAATGCCCTTGCGTTTCAGATAAAACGCCGCGGTCAATCCTGTGATGCCAGCGCCGATGATCGCGACAGATTTCATTCACCCAATTAAATCATCTTCGAATGCTTCCGTCCACCCACTGGCGCGAATGTGTTGTCGAAATACATCGCGATGTTGCGGAGGAACAAACGGTCGGAGTCCGTGGTTTCCAGCCCGGTCAGTGAACGGTTCGCCAACCCATCGGCCGCATCGCCGCAGAGGATTCGAAGTGGGCGGTGAAGCGAATTCTTCGGCATGACGATGCCGCAACGCTAACAAAACCCACGTTCAAGTCAACCGGCCGCAACGTCGTGATACGCGCCCGCGCCAATCCCCAAACTCTCCGCGATGCGCGTTTACGGACGCGAGAATCGCAGGCGATAGAATCCCTGGGGACCCGACATGTCGAGCGGAACCACGTATTCATCCCCAATCTGCAACGGAGCGTAGGGACGGAGACAGGTTGCCGGCGCGATAGTGGTGGAAGTTTCCAGCACAAAGCCGGATGATTCGACGGGCCAACTGAACAGCATGATGTCGCCGAAGTTTTCCATCTCCAGCCTGGGCACACTGATTACACTGATTGAATTGGCAAGGCCAAAGTGTCCGTTGCCATCATCTGCGCGCAAGACAACATTGGTCACTGGTTGCTGCACGGTGATGTTGCCGCTCCACACGCCCTCCGTGAACGGGCCCGCATTGGTCGGCGTGAGGGCGACATAATTGACTGGCGTTAAGCAGACATTCCACGACCCGCTGTTGTCCCCATAGTAGTCGTCATTGAAGTACAAGATCAGACTGCCTGACACCGGAGCTACAAAGCTCCCGCTGCTTCCCAATTGCACGGAATCCCCGCCGTTGATGATGCCCACCAAAGACCAAGCCTTCAGCCCGGGACAAACGAAGTCCTCTGACGCCACCATGCCTGTCCCAAGCGTGCCGCTGCAATCGCCGCTGCTGTAAACATTGCCGTCCGGATCCGAGGTGTTGCACGATCCGCCACAGCCCGCATCCCTGCCACAGCACCCGGACGCCTGATAAATGTAAGTCTGGCCTGCAACTACGCTCCCGAATGACGTGCCGCCGTCGCTTGCGGCAGGCACCGTGTCGCAAACCTGACCGGACAGAGACAAGATCGGTGCGATGATCGTTACCGTGTCGCTGAAATTCGTCACCGTGTTGTTGCTGGGGTCCTGCGCGGTGACGGTCACTTGGAACGGCATATCCACGAACTGCGGCGACGGGATGACGCTCCAGGCGAAATGGTTCAGCGGGTTTACCGCCAGCATTGCGTTGGAGCTGAGGATCGAGCCAAACACATTGCTCGCCAGCACGGAGTAAGTGCCTGCTTGGTTCACTTGGACATTGGTCAGAGTTAGCGTCGCGTTGGTCGCATTGGTCAACGGCGTGCTGGTGTTGAAATACCATTGGTAACTCAGCGGCTGTGCACCAGTGGCCGCCACGGTGAATGTCGCCGTATCCCCCGCATATACCGATTGATTGGTCGGTTGGGAAGTAATCACCGGCGGTCCGCCGAATGGAACGATGTTCTGATAGATGAATATGTTGGCGTCGTACGTGTTGGCAAAGACAATATCCGGCCGGCCGTCTCCGTCCAAATCGCCAACGGCTATGCCATTGGGATTCCAGCCTGTAGAGTAGTCCACCCGAGCAGCCAGCGACGCGGTCGTGAAACTTCCCTGCACGCTCACGTTCTTGAAAATCGAGAAAACACTGGATATTTGGGAGACCAACGCGATATCGAGTTTGCCGTCACCGTCCAAATCTGCAAGCGTGAGGGAATTGACCCAGCCCGGGGCAGCAAAATCCACCCGGGACGCGAACGAATTGGTGGTAATGCTTCCGACCGTGGCCGTATTCCGATACACAGAAATCGCCTTGGAAACATTTCCACCTCCCACCACCAAATCCAGTTTGCCATCTCCGTCCATATCACCGATGGCGATGGGAAAAGCTGACGCCAAAGCCGGGAAGTCCACTTTGGGAGCAAACGAGTTGGTCGTGATGTTGTTTCCAGGACCCATGATGTTTCGGAATATGGAAACTGTGGCACTGTCACGACTGGCCACAGCCAAATCCGGCTTTCCATCGCCATCCAAATCTCCAATGGCAACGCTTTGTGCCCAATTGCCCGCGGGAAAACTAACTCTTGGAGCGAAAGCAATATTTCCAATCGTGCTCATATTCTGGAAAATTGAAATGGTATTATCGCCGGCATCTGCCGTCACAATCTCCGGCCTGCCGTCTCCATTCAAGTCCTGCACCGCCAGCCCGCGCATGCCATTCCCGGCTGGTAAATCCACCCGGGCGGCAAAGGAGTTGGTCGTGATGCTCCCCGGCGAACTGATGTTTCTTAAAATGGAAACGACGTTGCTGTCCGCATTGATCGCTATGATGTCGAGTCTGCCGTCCCCATCCAAGTCCGCCACTGCGACTGTATATGGGTTGCAATAAACTCCTGCCAACATTGGTAGAACGACTCGCGGGGCAAAAGAACCCGCCGTCAGCGAACCGTTCGTGCTGATATTTTGATAAATGGAAATTTCGCCGGCATAGGAATCTGCAATGATTAAATCCGGCTTGCCATCTCCATCCAAATCCACAATCACCACCTGGCCCGGTCCGTTTCCAGTTGGCAAAACCACCTGCGGCCCCAGGGAAGAATTGTCGATCTGGCCGATGCCGGTGAAGGTGGGCATGAACGGCGCGTTCGCATAGGCGACCAAGCCGTTCACCGTCACGGTGATGGGTGCATACGTCGCCCCGGTCGGCGCGGTTACGGTCAGAGACATCGCACTCGCCGCCGTCACCGCCGCTCGCACCGCACCAAAGTAAACGATGTTGTTGCTGGGCGTAGCGCTGAAGTTCAGCCCGGTGATTGTGACGGTGCTACCAGCGGGTCCAGAGATTGGACTAAACGCAGTGATCACCGGCACGCCGGAGGAGCACACTTCCCCGCGCTGCCCGCGTTGTAGATGGATTGAATCTCAGCCGCGGTGAGGGCGCGGCTGTACAGGGAAATCTCATCTATATCTCCCGTAAACGGAAAATTATTAAGACCATCGTTGAGATTGCCGATCCCGACACCGGGAGAATCCCCGGCAATCAACTCGCCAAACGGCCTGACCCCCGTCACGGTCTGCCCGGCCAGCACCCCGTTGGTATAAATGCTCATGGTACCGGTGCTGCCATCCAAAGTCGCCGCTACATGATACCACTGGCCATAGTTGAGATCGGTTTCAACAAAAGCAGTATTGCCCGACTCATCCTCAATATAAAACCGAATGGTGTTGTTTCCGTTCATGGACAGGAAATAGGGATCCAGTCCCGAACGGTTGTCCCCCCGCCAGAAGATGACATATCCGTCTCCCCGAGGCCGGATCCAACCCTCAATGGACAAGGAGTTGGTCAACACATAAGCCGGCTGGTCGGGAATCTGAATCCCACTGTCAAGTACCGTAGGGATAATTTTCCGGATCACAAGCGAATGCCTGGCCGACGATGCCGTTGGTATAACCGGTGTTTATTGCGACCCCATTGTTCGCACTGACAATATCATTGGCGTTACCTTCAGCCGGCCACCAACCGACCAAGCCGGAAGGTGCAGGCACACAGGACGGCGAATTCACCGTTAGGACGGCATTGGAACTGAGGATGCAAACAAACGCATTGGTCACCAGCACCGAGTAACTGCCCGCCTGACCGGGTTGGACATTGGTCAGCATCAGCGTCGCATCGGTTGCATTGGTCAACGGCGTGTAGGTGTTGAAATACCATTGGTAATTCAGCGGGGATGTGCCACTGGCGATCACCGTGAACGTTGCAGTGCCACCGGCCGTCACGGTTTGATCCGTCGGCTGCGATGTAATCGCTGGTGGCATCGGGGGAAGGCACTTCCCCGCGCTGCCCGCGTTGTAGATGGCTGCGATATCGTCGGTGGATAATGCACGATTGTAGTAACTGACTTCATCAATGAGGCCATTGAAGTATTGCCCGACAGCCGCGCAATCGCCGGAAGGCGTGTAGAACCCGCCAATGAAGAACGGACAGCCCGAATCCACGGGTGAGACACCCGGCGTTATCATATTGTTCAATACACCGTTGATGTAAAGCCGGAGCGTTGTCCCGTCCCAGCTTCCCACCAGATGACTGAACTGGTTGATCGGAATTTCATTGGTGCTTACCACGTCATAGAACGTATAAGAGTTGACACCAAACTGAAACGCGACGGACAGCCCGGTCGTTCCTCCCCGGACAACCAACTGGCAGTGACCATAGCTTTGCCCAAAAATAACGGTTTGATTTCCCGGATCGCTCACTTGCGCTGCGGGTTCCACCCACGCTTCCGCCGTGAAATTGGAAGTGATCAAGGTCGGGGAATACGGGATTTGCACACAGTCGTTTTGGCCACTGAAGTCGAATGCCATGCCGACCATTCCATTGGTGAAACCTGCGCCGTTCAGCAATGTGCCACTGTTGTCATCCACACTGTCATTGGCAGTGCCTTCCGCACGCCACCAACTGACCAGACCCGAAGGTGCAGGCGCACATGGCGGCGGCGTGGAACATTTTCCTGAGCTGCTTGCGTTGTATATTGCTGCAATTTCATTGGACGAAAGGGCACGACGGTAAATGGAGACTTCGTCAATAACTCCTTTGAAAAAGGTGGTAAACGTCGAATCCGCGTGGTTGCCAAGACGCAAAGGCTGACTATTGGACAAGGTTCCTGTGTACGGGGTGGGGTCGAATGTCAACACCACCGATCCATCAACATATAAATTGCCGCCTGTGGTGGACGCCCGACTCAAGGTCCACGCAACGTGATGAAACTTGCCATCGCGCAAATCCGGGCCGGCCGGCCCAAATCCAGTGCTTAAAAAGCGGGCATGAACCTGCCCGCTGGCCAAGCAGAACTCATAGCCTTGGGGCGAGTCGGTGCCGCCACTCGAATAGCGCTTGTCCACCATTGACATGACGTCGTAGGTGGTCGTTTCCACCTGCGGCTGAATCCACATCTCGATGGTAAAGTCCTGGTTTTCCCCGAAATTCAGTTCCGGCGCGTCTGGCACGAGAACCGTGTGCGATCCGCCGTCAAAACTGAAGCCTTGCCCGACTTCACCCGCTGCAAAAGTAATCCCGTCCGGCGTGCTCACATTATTGGTCCCCACACTGTCAATTCCGTCCCCTTCCCCGCGCCACCAACCGACCAAGCCGGAAGGCGCCGGCACACAGGACGGTGGTGGGTTGGTGACCGTTCCGCAAAGGCTGTAGGAACTAAAGTCGCTCTCCACCATTCCGTTCGGGGTTCCTTGGCCCGCGGACAATCCGACCAAATTATCATAAGCAGCGGTCAGTTCGAGGTAGGTGAGACGGATCCGTCCGTCAAAAAACATTTCGATCTGGAAGGTGTTTGAACCGGCTGTGTAATAGTCCCACACGTTCAGATAGGTCACTGTGACACGGTCGGCGAGTTGTTTCCAGGAAATGCTGCCTGCGACACTCGGATTCAAGTCGTAAAACAGCGCTGACACACGGGGCAGATCGAAATGGGCCGCCAGCGACGCAATGTAGGTTGTGTCTCCGGAACCCATCGTGAGGTAGCCGTTGCTGCCGATGAAGAAGACGTTGGTGCGCCGGTTGTAAATGCCCACGGTATTTGCCCCGGACAACGTCACTTGAGCGTACGAGTCATCACTCAGCGCCAAGGTTGTGCCACCGCTCGGATCGGTCGGGAAGTTGGTCGCCACTGCCCGGCAGACTGAATAGAAATTCGCGCTGCCATCCGGGGTAAATGTGAAACTCTGATACGCCAAATTATTCGGGGAAATGTCAAAAAACTCGGTGAAGTAATCAACGGAAGAGAAGTCATCGTTAAGGATTGTGCCGGTGGCCACGGCCGTTCCCAGCAAGGCATTGGTCGGGTTGGACAACACGACTGTGAAGGTTTCATCCGCTTCAATGTTGGTGTCCCCAATCACTGGGACGATGACGGTCTGGATTGTCTGGCCCGGCGCAAAACTCAACACGCCGTTGGTGGCAAAATAATCGCTGCCGGCCTGGGCCGTGCCATCCACCGTGTTGTAATTGACCGTGACCGGCAATGCGCCGGCAGGCGTCAAACTGACGTAGAATATGGCATTGGTCGTGCCCGAATTTCCTTCGACGACGCTGGTGCCGGAAATGGACAGTGTGGGCGTGACAACCGGGGTGATTGCCGTCGCTGTGTTGTTAGCCGGATAAGGATCCGTTTCCGCGCGCGAGACCGTGGCCATGTCCGTAAGCGTTGGCGAACCAATGGCCGGAACCACCACGATGGTAATCGTCGCGTTTGTTCCTCCCGGCACGACGCCGAGATTACACGTCACCACGCCATCGGCTTGCGTGCAAGTTCCCTGGGAAGCGGTCGCCGAGATGAAGGCGGCACTGGCGGGCAGGAGATTGGTCACCATCACACCAGTCGCGTCCGATGGACCGGTGTTGGTGACGGTGAGCGTGTAGGTCAGGTTTGTTCCCGCAAGAGCCGGGTCTGGCGAATCCACCATGCTGATGGAAATATCATTCTGGGCGATAACACCGAACGGATTACTCGAACTGACGTGACCATTCTGATCATCTGCCGTTAAGATTATGTTCGTTGCCGGTTCCAATACGGTGATATCGCCGCTCCAGATGCCATTGGTGAAATTACCCGAAACAGGCGGTGTGACGCCCACTGGCTGGGATGTGTTTATGATGTATGTCAAATCCACAAACCACTGGTCTGGATAGGAGTATGTCGGAAAGGCATCACCTGTCCCGTAATAGTTTTGATCAATGGTACCGTTGACAAAAACGTTCGTTACCTCAATCCCAACATAATATGGCGCTGAGTCTGGCACAAAAACGCCGACCAAATATGTGTTCCCTGCGGTCAACTGAAGGGGCGTTGATAGCGCAGTTTCCTCCCAGGTGCCCGGCACACTTGTAACATTTGTTGAGACTAAAAGCGTTCCACTGTCCGTCCAGATCGAGACCTTGCTCCCGAAATAATAGCGCACGTGCGTGACCGTCAGGTTGGTATTTGGTGTGAAGGAGTATCCGAGAGTAAGAGTGTAGCCGGGAGAACTGCCCCAGTACGGTGTTGTCTGATTGCCGAGGATCGTGTTCGTGATGAACCCGCCGCTGGTGGAACCGCTCAACGCGACGGTGCCGTTGAAATTGGCTGCGACGTTATTCATGGCGTCGCGGGCCGTCAGCGTCGCCGTAAAGGGCTGGTTCAGGTATTGCGGCGAGCCGATGGGGCTCCACTGCAGAGTGTAAATGTCTCCGGGCAATCCATCGTCATTGAGGATCGTTCCCACAGCTTCGCTGCGGTCCAGCACGCCGTTGACCGGTGTGCTCAGGTCAACAAAGAAAGTCTTGTCGGGCTCAATCACTGTATTTCCGATCACCGCGACTGCGATGGTCTGATTGGTGGTTCCTGGCGCGAATGTCAGAACGCCGCTGGTGGCGACATAATCAATGCCGGCGATGGCGCTGCCATCGGTGGTGGTGTAATTGACCGAGACGCTTTGCGCACTCGGCGCCGCCAGCGTTACGTCAAAAAGCATGTTGGTCGTTCCGACGTTCCCCTCCGCAACCGACGCATCCGCAATCGAAATGGAGGTGGTGATGGTCGTCACGGCGATCGTGGTATTATTCCCCAAGAACGGATCCGCTTCAGCGCGTGAAACTGTGGCAAGGTCCATTATGGTTGCTATTCCTCCAGTCGGGACAACCACGATGGTGATCGTCGCATACATTCCACCGGGCACGGTGCCAAGGTCACACGTCACGACCCCGTTGGTTTGCATGCAAGTTCCCTGCGAAGCCGTCGCCGAGATGAAAATCACGCTGGACGGCAGGATGTTGGTCACCGTCACACCCGTCGCGTCCGATGGACCGGTGTTGGTGACCGAGAGCGTATAAGTCAGGTTTGCCCCCACGGAAACCGGGTCGGGCGAATCCGCAATGCTGATGGAGATGTCATCCGGCACTACCGCATCAAACGGATTGCTGGAACCGGAGTGGCCGTTGCCGTCATCCGCGCGCAAAACGATATTTTTTGCCGGTTGCATGATCGTGATGTTGCCGGTCCAGACACCGTTCACGAAATTGCCGGAGTTGGTCGGCGCGAGGGGAACGAACCATCCTGAACCACCCGAGATTATCGTATCCAGGGAGAAACCGCCGGCAGACCTTATCGCGATACCCCCCGGCAGGCCGGTGACATTGCTGCAGCTCAGGGAATTCAGGAGCGTCGTGCCGTCCGAGTCATAGAGGTTGCAGATCATGGTTGACGTTGACGGGAACAAAACAGCCATCTTATACCACCTGTTGGTCTGCCACGTCTGGTTCGTGGTCGCGACGTTGGCACCATTTTGCTGAATTAAGAGCTGGCTCACATTCGGAGCGGCCACGATAGACCACCAGCCGCTGGCGGATGCGCCGTAACCCAAACCCAGCCAGGCACGTCCGGAACTGCTTGAGGGGCGGATCCACCACGAGAGGCTGTCGCCAGCATTGCCAATCTCAATATCAGTCCGGTAAATCCACGAGGGATCGCGCAAACCATAATTGCCGTCGTGGGCATAGGCGGGGGATATCGTTCCATTGGCGCCGGGGCCTGGACTGACCCACGGCGCGTGCGGCCAAATGCCCGATTCGAAGTCCTCGATCACAGTCACGGGCCCGCTTGAGACCTGCAATGCAACCGGCCCGGTGAAATTGCTCACCGTCGTGTTGAACGCATCCTTGGCGGTGATCGTGGCGCTGAACGGCTGATTCGTGTATTGCGGCGAATTGATGGGACTCCACGCAAAGGTGTAGATGGATCCGGGCACTCCGTCGTCATTGAGGATTGTTCCCGTCGCCTGGCTGCGGCCAAACACGCCGTAGGCCGGATTGTGCAAATTCACAAAGAATGTCTCATCAGGTTCAATAATCGTATCTCCGATGACTGCAACTGTGATGGTTTGATTGGTGGTTCCTGGCGGAAACACCAGAAAACCGTTGGTGCCGAAGTAATCACTGCTCGCAGTGGCGCTTCCATCGCTGGTGGAGTAATTCAGGGCGACCGGGTTCGTGCTCGGGGCGGACAGCGTCACTTGGAACACCATGTTGGTCGTTCCCACGTTGCCCTCGACCACCGATGCATCCGCAATCGAAATCGTCGGAGGCATCTGTAGCGAAGGCGCAAACGGGCCGTTGTCAGCTCCCGCGTAGTTTGTCACAAAGTTCGGGACCGCATCCGCAGGATCCAAAGCATAGGCATAAGGCGGCGGATTCAGATCGCTGAGGAAGTCAGTGCCGGGAATCAGGACAGCCGTTCCACCCGTGTCGCCTGCGTCATACGCGGTGCTCCATGTCACGTTCACGAAGTTGTTGTTGGTTGCGAAAAGCAGGCCTGGATTCTCGGCTGTGACGTACCGCTCCCAGGGATTGTTTACATTCTCAAACCAGTTGTTCTCCACGAGGACCTGGGCATCAATGCGCGTGCGTACACAGTAATCGTTGCCGGCGCAGGTGTAGTAGTTGTTAAAGACATGGACGTGGCCAAAGCGCACCGAGGGCATTCGCTCCACGCAATTGGAGCTGTACCAGTTGTGGTGGAACGTGACCCGGAATTGACTGGTGTTGTCACCATCGCTCGAACCGATCAGATCGACAAGGTCATGTCCGTGATTCACGGTGTAATAAAACTTGCACCAGGAAATGGTGATTAAATCCGCGCCCTTGGTGATGTCCACCGAGCCGTCCCCGCAGTCGTAAAAGGTGCAGTGGTCAATCCAGATACGTTCACCGTGTGAACCGCCAACCGTTGCGTCCCCATCTATCGTGATGCCATCGTTGGTCGTGCAGTGGAGATGCATATTTTGGACGATGATATTGGTCGAACGATTCATCCTGAGGTCTCCGATGAACCCGGCATTGGTGCCGTCCCCGATGATCGTCTTGTTGTTCGAATAGATGTAACAGTAATTTTCGATCCCTTCGCCCGTGATCACGCCCTGGACATGAATGATCAACGGCTCAGCTGCGCGAAGGTAGTTCCTAAAACTTTCGTAGTCGGAGACGTAAACATCCTGGCCGCCCGCGCCGCCTGTCACGGTCTGAGCAAAGCCCAACAGGACGAAGGACGGTGAGTTGGTCGGAGCGGCAGTGACGGTCATCGTGCTGGGCAGACTCAGGGCGACGAACAGTAATGCGCGGCCAAACACTGTGGAGGAGAGATTTTTCATGGGGTGGAATTGGGTCGTAGAGGTTGGCGAACTCGGAACTAAGATTCAATCGCAGGGCGGTCTTGGCATCTTCCCCGCCGCTTTGGAAACGATTCCGTTTGGAGCGTTCATTCAGCGATAATAGTTTCGCCGCTAACCGTACATCTTCCCAAAACGACTCCTGTGATTAGCGGTGTATTTTGCATAATGGGGAAAACATTGCGAAAAGTCAAACACTGCTTGTTCCCTCAAATTCCCGACTCTCTGTTCCGCGTAACACCCGCCGCCTCGTTCCCCCGGCTTTCCTTGCCCACTTTTCAACTTTGAAGTTGGCGCGCTGAATTGCTAGGCTGCCGTCATGTCACGGAAGACACCGTCGGACTCAGCAAACGGTTTTGCCGACATCATTGGCGTTGTGCTGCTGGCGGCGGCGCTCCTGTTGCTGGTGGCACAGCTTTCGTTTGACCGCTACGACCTGTCGTTCATCTGCAACCCGCCAAACAAACCCGTCCACAACTGGATCGGGCCGTTCGGCGCGCACCTGGCTTACGCATTTTTCTTCGTGTTCGGCGTTGGCGCATACATTTGGCCGATTCTGTTTGCCGCGTTTGGGTTGGCGTGGTTGTTCGATTTTCTCGCTTACTTGCGCCAACGCGCGCTTTGGTCGGCGCTCTGGGCCACATTGCTTGTGCTGTCGCTGACCGGATTGCTGCACATGATGGACGCGGCTACACTGGTCGGCAAACTGCGCACGACCATCTGCGCACCCAGCGCCGGCGGATGGATTGGATATTTCACCTACGAATATGGTTTCTGGATGCTTGGCGCGGTGGGTGCGACCATTGTTTACACAACACTTTACCTCATCAGTTTGTTGTTCCTCACCAATTTCCGGCTCGGCGGCTGGCTGCGCCGTTTCGCCGGCGCGAAACGGGAGACGACCGAAGGCCTGACTGACGAAGAAATCGCCTTGGAACGGCGCGCAAAGGAATTGGAGCGGCAGGCGAAAAAATTGCAGGAGGAAGTTGCGCGGTCTGGCTTGGGCGCAGATTTGCAGCCCGTGCCGGAACCGACCGTGCGTGACCTCAGCGTGCCGCAAGCCAAGCCGCCCCGCGGCAAAAAATCAGCACAGCCTGAACCGCCAAAAGAACCGACGCCTGCCGAAGAAAGTGAAGCTGCTCGACCACGCGACCTCGGCACAGCCACTACTGCCGATGTGCTTGGCAAAAAACAGGATTCTTCGGACACAACAGCGGAGACCAAACCCGCCGGGGAGAAAACCGAATCAGCGTCCCACGCCAAAAGCGACGATGAAGCCAAATCCGAGGCTGAGGCAAAAACCGAGCCAAGCGTCCACATCACGCCGGTTTCCGCCACACCGCCCGCCTCCAAACCCAAGCCGCGCAAACCCAAGCCCATCACCGTCGCGGCCACGCCGCTCATCGGTAATTACCAGTTGCCACCGCTGGATTTTCTGCATTATCCGGACGCGACTGTGCAGCCCACGGAGACGAAAGAGGAGTTGCTCGCCAACGCCCGGCTCATGCAGCAGACGCTCGCCCAATTCGAAATCCCAGTGGAGCTGGGCGACATTACCAAAGGCCCCACCATCACGCGTTACGAATTGCACCCTGCGCCGGGCGTGAAGCTCGAACGGATTACCGCGCTCTCGAACAACATCGCGGCGGCGGTCAAGGCCGAGCGGATCCACATCCTCGCGCCTGTGCCCGGCAAAAGTTCCGTCGGCATCGAGGTGCCGAATCCGGTCAAGACGACGGTCATCGTGCGCGATTTGTTCGAATCCGAGGAGTGGCGCAACACGAAGGCGAAAATTCCATTTGCACTTGGCAAGGATGTTTACGGCCATCCGATTGTCGCCGACCTCGCGGAAATGCCACACCTGCTCATTGCGGGCAGCACTGGTTCCGGCAAATCGGTTTGCATCAACGCCATCATCACGTCGCTGCTGTACCGTTTTTCACCCGACCAGCTCCGCTTCGTGATGATTGATCCGAAAGTGGTCGAGTTGCAGCATTACAATTCGTTGCCGCATCTGGTCGTGCCGGTCATCACGGACCCGAAGAAGGTCATCCTCGCGCTGCGCTGGGTCGTGAACGAAATGGAAAAACGCTACCAGATTTTCGCGCGCGTCGGCGTGCGCAATATCAACTCGTTCAACTCGCGGCCAAAAAACAAATTGGCTCCGCCAGCCGAACCCGAATTGCCACTGATGGCCAAAAAGGAAAAAGTCGAGCCTGGCGCGGAAGGATTTGCCGTGGAAGTGGACGAGGAAATCGTCGTGCCGCGCGACGACGACATCGTCATTCCCGAAAAGCTGAGCTACATCGTCGTCATCATTGACGAACTGGCGGACTTGATGCTGGTCGCACCCGCCGACGTGGAAATGGCCATTGCGCGCATCACGCAGATGGCGCGCGCGGCGGGCATTCATTGCATCGTCGCCACGCAGCGCCCGAGCGTGGACGTCATCACCGGTGTCATCAAGGCGAACATCACCGCGCGCATCGCCTTTCAGTGCGCGGCGAAGGTGGATTCGCGCACGATTCTCGACGCGATGGGCGCGGACAAATTACTCGGCAAGGGCGACATGCTTTACCTGCCGCCCGGTTCGGGGAAATTGATTCGCGCCCAAGGCGCGCTCATCACCGACCAGGAAATCACGAGCATCGTCGAGTTCATCGCCAAGCAGGCCAAGCCCAGCTACGAAATGGAAATCCATCAGCAGCTTTCCCAACCTGCCAGCAGCTTCGAGGACGAAAGCGGCATTGACGAGGACGAGGAATTGATTCAGCAGTGCATCGAAGTCATCCGGAGCGAACAAAAGGCGAGCGTGTCGTTGATGCAACGGCGGTTGCGGCTCGGCTACACTCGTGCCGCGCGAATCATGGACGAACTGGAAAATCGCGGCATCGTCGGCCCAAGCAAAGGCGCCGAGCCGCGCGACATCTTGATTGATCTCGACGGCACGGGCGCGGACGGCGGCGGGCAACAGGCCGTTTGAGCCACAGATTTTCACAGATGAAACACAGATTGAAAAATTATCTGTGCCAAAGTGTGTTCATCTGTGGCTGATTTTTTCGTACCATTTCCGCATGAAACAATTTCTGGTGACGGTGCCCGGCAACCTCATTGACTGCTTCAAGGGCCGAAGGATTGTCTGGCACGTCGTTGCCATTGTGTTCACCGCGATTCTCGTTTTGTCCGGCTTCGACTGGCGCTATTTCCTCGCCACCCGCAATCCGGCGCTTCGTTTGTGGATGTGGCCCGCCGTCGGGATTGGCGGGCTGCTGCCCATTGCTTTGCCGCTGATCCTTTTTGCACTCGGCATCATTGCCAGAAATGCCAGGACAATTCTGGCCGGTTGGGCTGTCGGTCAGGCCGCACTCCTCGGTTCGCTGGTCTCTTCCGCATACAAAGCGGTTACGGGCCGCGCCCATCCGTCGCACGGCGTCGGTGCGGACATCAGTCATGTCTTCCACTTCGGCTGGATGCGCGGCGGAGTTTTCTGGGGCTGGCCGTCGTCGCATGCCACCATCGCTTTCGCCATGGCCGCGACGGTGTTCACACTCTGTCCGAAACAACGGTGGCTGGGTTGGTTGGCGATTCTCTACGCTTTTTATGTCGGCATCGGTGTCTCCATGACCATCCATTGGTTCTCGGATTTCGTGGCCGGAGCGATCATTGGGTCGGTCATCGGAGCCGTGGTCGGAAAAAGTTTTTGTTCGGAGAAGAAAATTCAACAGAAAGAAACAAAGGATTCTGCTTTATAAATTTTCGCCTTCGTTGCGTTCGTTTTCTTCTATAAAAAAGAGTGGAGGCCTCAATTTTTCCAGATCCAGTCGCCTTTTTCCCGGTCTTCCGAACCATCCTCCTTCAACGCAATCTGCCCGCCATCATCCGTTTCATTCCAACCGATGGAATAGAGCAAGAATTTTCCGCTGCTCGTGCGGCGATAATGCAACGGCTGGCCGCCGATGATGTCGCGCGGCAGTTTTTCGATGAACTGCGGCATGAGCACATCGAGTGTTTCGGGATATTCGCCGTGCGCGAGGCGATATCGCTCCAACGCGCAAACAATTTGGGCTTCATTTACCCTGGTTTGATTTCCGGCAAAAGCCTGAAACGCCTTGGAATAATTTGGAAGGGCGATTTTTGACAACAGGTTAAAATTGGACACTCGCTGCACTTCGGTGTGCGCCCGTTTCCAGGCCTCCTTAAAACGGTGCGGGGTGACCAGTTGGTTCGTGTCAAACAGACTGTCATAGATGCTCCATGACAACCTGACGTGCGTGGCCATGTTCTGATAGATCCAGCCGCGCGGGACCTGGTTAACCAAACGTGACGGGAGCGTTATGATTCCGCCCCACAGATTATCCAGGAAACTTTTTTTATTTTCCGGATTGGCTGAAACAGAAACCATGGTCAGTATTCTGCGGGGTTCCATGATCTCAGCTGAGCGGGAAGTTGCTGCTCCTTCCCACCTTAAAGCCTGTGCGAAGCATGGAGCCAGATTGATTTCGGCAAGCTGTTCTTGAAGCGCCGTCAACTGCATGTCCTGCCATGCCTGCCCCTGAAAACCTTCGGCGAGAGCTTGAACGTAAACTCCAACTATCGCCACGTTGATCATGGCGGCAACCAGGGTCGGGGATTTGCCAGCCGGAGCCGCTTCTATCAATCGGCGGTAATCATCGAGCAGGGCCATCTCAGGCAAGGCTTTTTCCGGCTCATCAAGCATCAAGAAACAATGTGTTCGTTGCGCCAGCATCTGGGCGACAACCCGCATCGTCACGAAGTTGGGAATGGGAATTTCAAACGGACGCGAGTAATCACCGTCCATCCGGGCATAAGGACGTTTCAGTGCCTCGCGCATCAAATCAAAGTCCGGTTCAAATTGGTCGCTCCAGGCGAGATATGCTTTTGCCGACGCAACGGTGGCAATCAAATTGCTCGCACCAAGGGAACTGGTTATCGCCGCAAATTTTTTGTCGTTCGTTCTTAAATACAAATCGTTGGTTGTATTTCTTCCCACAAACCACTCCGTCATCTTCGGTGCCTTGAAAAAATTCTGATCGTCTGACACGGATGGCGGAATGAATTTCTCCCAATCCAGCACCATGCCTTTGGCTTCCAGTTCGCGTTTGCATTTTTCCCAGGCGCGTTTGCCACGCCAGTCCTCCTCGGTGTAAAAAACTGCGATGAGTGTGGCGATAACCACCAATCCGATCAAAGCACGCCGCGCCATGCGCCAGGAATACCACCTACGAAAAAGCCGTTTGATAAGTCCCGGCTTGGCCGGGCTGGGAGGATTGTAGTTGGTTTCCATAATAGAGAATTGGTTTTAGACCATTATCAATGTCATCCGCTTCTCGCTCCGCGGTTGGTTGTTCGGGCGGTGCGGCGGCGCGGCGGGCGGTGCGGGCGGCGTTTGGCCGATGAGTTCGGCGAGAATTTGCTGCTGCTCTTGAAATGCCAACCGCATCGTCGCGGGCGAAGTGGTGTTTGCGACGACGGTATGCCCACGTTCGGCTTGCACGGCGTTGAACACGGCCAGCGCCACCCAGACCGCTGCCAGTCCCGCCCACGTCCGGCGACACGGCCAGACGAGTTCGAGCCAGAGCTTTTCTAAGCACCCAAGCGACCAAACACCAAAGACGGCCGCCCAATTTTGGTCGTTTGTTTTTTGGTTGTTCAATTCTCTCACGGCAGCGCGTCGGATGGCGTCAAGCTTGGGCGTGGCGGCGTCGTGGCGTTGCAGCAAGATTTCACGTGGAGTTTTCATGTGGCGTTCTCCTCCAGCAATTGTCGCAAGGCGCGCTTCGCGTAATGCAGGCGCGACTTGACCGTGCCAAGCTGCGCGCCGGTGATGTCAGCGATTTCAGCAAGGGAAAAATCCTCGACGAAATGCAGCAGCAACACGGAACGCTGCGGCGTTGGCAGTTGATTGAGTAGGTTCATGAATTCGTCTTCCTGTTCGCGGCGGATAAGCAAGTCGTCCGGACTGGTTTCCAGTTCGGTGGGCGCGTCGGCGAGTTCATCGCCCAATTCTGTTTCGCGGTTATTCTTTCGCCAGTGCTGGAGGCATTTCTGGTGCGCGATCCCGAAGAGCCAGCTCCCGAATTTTTCATCGTCACGCAAACCGCCGATGTGTCTGGCGGCGGCAATGAACGTTTCCTGCACAATGTCGAGGCTCGCTTGTTCACGGTGAACCAATTCAAAAACATAAACGTAAAGCGGCAACTGGTAGCGGCGGAAGAGGATGTCCCAAGCCGACTGTTCTCCGGCTCTGGCCTGCGGCACGGGCAGTTGTTCGTGTTCAGCCACCACCAGCATTTACACCAAGAGGAATGAGCGGGGCGAGAAAAGGTTCAATGCTTTTCAAAAATTTCCGAGTCTGCACACGGCATTGTCGGCCCAAACAAAGGCGCTGAGCCGCGGGATTTTTTGATTGATCTGGACGCGGGGCAGCCGGGAGCGCAGCCATGAGTCAGCGGGAGGCGAAAGATTGCCGGAGTGTGGTTTCTCGCCGCTCGTCGCTCAGACGCCTTCGTAGTATTTGTAGAGCCGGTTGTTGAGGAACACACGGCATTTCTCGCCGAACAACAACTTGCGCTCCTTCTCGATCCGGATGATCAAATGCTCCCCGTCGCCGAGTTCAATGGTGTGCGTTTCACGCAACGGCTCGTTGAACAGGCGCACGCCGCGTTTAACTTCCTTCCTGTTGACCTTGATGAGGATCTGGCCGAGGAGCTGGTTGAAATCGAATTCGACGAGGTGTCTCTCTGTTTCGCCAACTTCCAAACAAAATTTCATAAATCACTTTTGTCCACCGTTTGCTACAGCATTAAAACTGCCACCAGCCCCATCTTTCCCGAAAAATCGAAGCAGGTGTTTCGGGCAGTCATTGCGCCGTTTACCTCTGATTCGACCCGTAACCAGCCTTTCCTGCCGGTCGAAAACGTGTTCCCGATGGACACAAATTGGACAAACCCCTGGCTGGAGAATGGTCATCGGAGGCCGGATTTGATTCGGATGTCGCCCAGCTTCGAGCGGGCCGACAGACGGGAGGAAGGCCCGGCTCGCGTTTGCGCTGTTTTCTGGAATTGCCAAAACGCCCAAAATCGCGCAAAACAAGGCCGACATGCCAACGGTCGCCGAACAACTCCGCACCGCCCGAGAGGCTCAAAAGCTGACGGTGTATCAGGTGGCGGAAACCACAAAGATCCGCACCGACCACATCCGCGCTCTCGAAGAGGGAAACTTCGATATGTTTTCCGCGCCGGTTTACATCCGCGGATTCGTTCGCTGTTACGCCACGCTGCTCAAGCTGGATGTGCCGCAGGTCATGGCCACGCTCGACGCCGAATTGGGCCGGACGGAAAAGTTCAGCGAGCCACCGCCGCTGTCCAGCCAACCGCGCGGTGCGCTGGATTTCTTCATGCTCCAACTTTCGCGGGTGGACTGGCGCAAGGCCGGAATGATTTTGGGCGCGGTGGGATTTGTCGCGGTGGTTGTGGGAGGATACGCGGCGTGGCGGCATTATCGGCGCGCCGATCCGTTGGCTGGCCTGCCGCCCGCGGTTTATCAGCCGGCTGCGACCAATTCCGGCGAAATGCTCCCGCTGCCCAATCCGTCGCCGCGCAAGCCCTAGCGTCGGGCCGCCTTCAAGCTTCGTCGAGATACAACCTCCGGTTGCGCCACAAATACAGCGCGCCCGAAGTCGTCGTCAGAAACACCGTCACCCAGAGCGCGAGCACGGCAAAGATCGGCACCCACCACTTCAGCGCGCTTTGCAGCCACGGCCACCACTCGACGGAGGCGTCCATGACCAGCAACGCGATGATGGCCACGATTTGCGAGATCGTCTTGTGTTTGCCGTATTTTTCGGCGGCGAGCACCAGATGTTTCGATGCCGCCAGAAGCCGCAACCCGGTGATCGCCAGTTCGCGCGCCACGATGATGACGACCATCCACGCCTCGACCTTGGCATAGACCGGATAATTGCCCAAGTGGAAGACCACCGGCAGATCGCCGGTTGTCATCGCTCTCATGTGCCGCTCGACCAGCGCGATGAAAGCCGAGCAGGTCATGATCTTGTCCGCCAGCGGGTCCATGAGCATGCCGAAGTTGGTGATCAGGCCGCGCCGGCGCGCAATCTCGCCGTCGAGAAAATCCGTGATGCCTGCTGCGCAGAAGAACACCAGCGCCAGCGTGTCGTTGAGCGGCGACCGCGAAAACATTGCCCACAGGAAAAGGACGGTCAGCGCAAACCGGGAAACCGTGAGCTTGTTGGGCAAATTCATTGTGCGGCGAAAGGTTGCAGGCTGCAGGTTGCAGGTTGCAAGTTCCAAAATGCCGCCTATCTCCCAATTTCTTCACACTGATTCTGCGATGAGATCGTAATCTGTGTGGCCTATGACGCGAACTTGCGCAAATTCGCCAATCGGCAGATTGCCGCGGACATAAGCTCGCCCGTCTATGTCCGGCGCGTCCGCCTCGCCACGAGCCGCCAGAAAATTTCCGATTTCCGATTTCCGATTTCCGATTTTGACGGCTTCTCCGTCGCGGAGCAGGCCGTGTTCCCAAGAACTGACGTTGGCAGTTTGCAGTTGCTTCGTGTCCGCCTTGCCTTCGACGAGGACTTTGATCGTGCGGCCAACGAAGGATTCCGAAATTTGCCGGGCGATTTTATGTTGTTCGACCATCGCGAGTTGGCGCCGGCGCTGTTTGATCTTGTCAGAAATTTGCCCGGCCATTTTTCCAGCCAGCGTTCCTTCCTCTTGCGAATACGCGAACACACCCAACCGCTCGAATTTTGTTTCGCGGATGAAATCCAGCAACGTTTCAAAGCTCGCCTCCGTCTCGCCGGGAAAGCCGACGATGAATGTCGTGCGCAACGCGATGCCCGGCACACCGGCGCGGATTCTTTTCAGCAGGTCCACGATGTATTGCCGCGAAGTCTCGCGCCGCATCCGCTCCAGCATGTTCTCGTGGATGTGCTGCAGCGGGATGTCCACGTAACGCGCCACCTTCGGACATTCGGCGATGGTCCGGATGAGTTCGTCCGTCCAGTGCGCCGGATGCGTGTAGAGCAAGCGAATCCAGAAATCACCCGGAAGCGAATTCAACTCGCGCAGCAGCGAGCAGATCGTCGTGGAATTTGCCGGAAGTGATTTGGTCGCCGTCGAAAATTTTTCCGGGGACGAAATCGCGCGGCTATGATGCGGGCGCAAATCGAGGCCGTAGTACGTCGAATCCTGTGAAATCAGATTGAGTTCCTTCACGCCGTCGGCGAGCAAAGTCTTTGCCTCAGCCACGATGTCGCTTTGCTGCCGGCTGCGGTGGGAACCTCGCATCCGCGGGATGATACAGAAGCTGCACGGATGATTGCAGCCCTCGGCGATTTTGACGTAGGCAAAGTGGCGCGGCGTCAGACGAAATCGTGGCGTGCCGAAATCGGGGATGAACGTCGGACGCTGGGTGACGTCAACGTAGGGCGAAGCGTGAAGTTCGAAACGCGACTTGGTTGGCGCGGCGACAATCGTTTTTGTTTTTCCGAACATTTCTGTGTCGCGAAGCGATTCCGACTTTTCAATTTCGCTTGTGGTTGCATTGCGACTTTTCTCCAATTCGGAAAAACGCGCCATCGCTTTAGCTTTTCGCCCTTCGCCCTTCTCACTTCGCATTTGGCTGCGCATTTTGTCCGCCCGATTGACAACAACTTGTCTGACGATTTCGCCAACCTTGGCGACTTGATCAATTCCCATGAACGCGTCCACTTCCGGCAGCAGCTTGGGCAGTTCGTCGCGGAAACGCTGCGGCAGACAGCCGGAAACGATGACCGCCTGCCCGCGATTTTTCGCGTCGCGCAGTTCCGTTGATTCGAGGATCGCGTCCACGCTCTCCTGCTGCGCCGAATCAATGAACGAACAGGTGTTGACGATGATCGCATCGGCCTGCGCAGCGTCGTTGGTGATTTCGACGCCGTTCTTGAGCAGCGCGCCGAGCATGATTTCGGCGTCCACGAGATTTTTGGCGCAACCGAGCGAAATCAGGCCCACGCACAGCGGGCGCTTTTTGGTATTGACCTTCAGCACAGGCCAATCACGTTATGCGATGAAAGAAGGCGAGGCAACCCCCCGAACCACACTTGCGACGGAACAATGAAAGGCTGCCGCTGCGATCAAGCGGCGGCTTCCTCGGTGTCGAGAAAGCCCTGCAAATGGCGGACGCGGGTGGGATGGCGCAGTTTGCGGAGCGCCTTGGCTTCGATCTGGCGGATGCGTTCGCGCGTAACGTTGTACATCTTGCCGATTTCTTCCAACGTGCGCTCGTAACCGTCCAGCAGGCCGAAACGCATTTCGAGAATCTTGCGTTCGCGCTCGGTGAGCGTTGTCAAGACGTCACCCAGTTTCTCCTTGAGCAGGCTGTAGCTGGTCACGTCCGACGGATTCTCGGCGGTTTTATCTTCGATGAAATCGCCGACGCTCACATCGCCGTCGTCGCCCACGGGGGCGTGGAGCGAAACCGGTTGCTGTGCCATCTTGAGCAGCGCGTTGATTCGCGAGACGGGCATGTGCATCTCATCGGCCAGTTCCTCGGGCGTGGGTTCGCGGCCCAGTTCCTGGGTCAACTGCTTTTGCGCGCGCCAGAGCTTGTTCATGATTTCGATCATGTGCACCGGGATGCGAATGGTACGCGCTTGGTCCGCGATGGAGCGGGTGATGGCCTGTCGAATCCACCAGATGGCGTAAGTGGAGAACTTGTAACCGCGCCGATACTCAAATTTCTCGACGCCTTTCATCAGGCCGATGTTGCCTTCTTGAATCAAGTCGAGGAACGACTGGCCGCGGTTGGTGTATTTCTTGGCGACCGAGACGACGAGGCGCAGGTTGGCCTCGGCCATGTGCGTCTTGGCCTTGTGCGCGCGGTCGGCGGAGGCCTTCAATTCACTGAAAGCCTTGTAAAAATCCTCGCGCGGCATGCGCACGAACTGCTCCAGCGTCCGGATCTTGGCGCGTTCAGACTCGATCATGGTACGGCGTTCAGCGGACGTGCGCTGAATCTCCAATTCCTGCAGGAGACGCAAGCTGGATTGGAATTTTTCGTGGACATTGCCGGCCACCACGATCATTTCTTCAACGACCTTTTGTTTGTAATAAAACTTGGGGAATGTCTCCTGCAACCTGGCGTTGAGTTTTTTGAACTCGCGGTGGAGCTTTTCCTTGCGCCCTTTTTGAAGCGCCTTTTGCCACGTGAAGTACTTCGCGTCCACCTTCTGGTCGAACGCGCGAACTTTCTTGATGAGTTTGCGCAGCTCGCGAAGGTGGCCTTCGCGGTTTGCAATCTTTTTGTCCACTACCACACGATCGAATCGCTCCTTGGGCGGTTCGGAAAGCAGCTTCTCGGCGATGGCGATGTGTTCCTTCGCGGCGAAGCCCAGCGCATACACGATGCGCTTCATTTCGAGTTCGGCGTCCTCAATACGCTTGCAAATCTCGACCTCCTGTTCGCGGGTGAGCAACGGGACTTTGCCCATCTGATTCATGTACATGCGCACCGGGTCGTCCAGGATTTCCAGCCGTGCATCTTCGTCTTCCTCCGGCTCAGCCGGCTTTTGGCGTTCTGCCTCGGCCTGATCAATGATTTCAATGTCCAAAGCGCGGAGTTTCGTGAACAAGTCATCCAAATCGTCGGGGTTGATACCGTCGGGCAAAACGTCGTTGATGTCGTCGTAAGTGACATAGCCGTGCTCCTGGGATAGATGAAGCAGCGTCTTGACGGTTTCGGTCAGATCCACCGAGCTGGGAGGCGGTCCGGCAACACCGGGCGTGGCCGGCTTGGCGGCCAACGCGGATTTGGACTGCAACATGGCATGCACTTTTGCGACACCCTCGTGCTGGCCGTTCCCGGGCAGCGTCGCGGGGTGTTTGCGCTTGGCACTGGCCAGCACAAAACGCCGTCGCGCCAAGACCGGAGCCTTGGCGGTTGCGCGGCGTTTCACGCCTCGCCGCCGGCCTTTTTCAAGGCTCGCCGGCTTGATTGTTTTTCGATTCAGCATTGTATTTCTGACTCGTACAGTCCCAATTGGTTCAGAAATTCCTGTGAGCGGTTTCAACTTGTATCAACCTGCGGGTCGGCAGCTACGACCCTGATATTCACGCGCTGCGCTGATCTTTCAGGAAACTGCTAACTCCAGAAGACCGGCGCGGCTCCAGTCTAATACTTTCTAATAAGAACTCAATGATAAAATACTGAGAGGTTTTTGCGTTTCCACGAGTTTGCGTCTGTTGTTACAACTTGTTGTGGGTTAATAATTAATAAAGTCGGGATGTGTTTGTTAGCACGAGAATTCGGCGACTCATCGGCCGGTTTTCCATGGATAGTGGACGCGTTTTGGGGCAAAATGGCGTGGTGTCGAAAAACATTGTTTTGGGGAACTGAAGGCTTAGTTTGGGTGCGGAACAATGATAAAAACATTTTGCCAACTTGGGTTTCCAGGCCGTTTGATTGCCGTCGAAGGTTTGGATGGGTCCGGCAAGTCCACCCAGATTTACTTGCTGAAAAAGTGGCTGGAAATGGAGGGGTTGAAGGTCTATTTCAGCGAATGGAACTCGTCCGAACTAGTCAAGTCCGCCACGAGCAAGGGAAAGAAGCGCGAACTGCTCACGCCCACCACTTTCAGCCTCATCCACGCGACAGATTTTGCCGATCGTTATGAGCGGCATCTGGTGCCGCTGCTGCGCGCGGGCTATCTGGTGCTGTGCGACCGCTATATTTTCACCGCGTTCGGGCGCGACGTAGTGCGCGGCTGTCCGTCCGAATGGGTGCGTGGCATTTACAATTTCGCCGCGTTGCCAGACCTAACATTTTTTTTCAAAGCAGATCTGGAAGTTTCGCTGCAACGCATCCTCGACGGCCGCCCGCAGCTCAAATACTTCGAGGCCGGGATGGACTTGCGGCTCTCGACCGATCCCTATGAAAGCTTCCGCATTTTTCAAGGCCGCATCCTCGAACAATATCTGGCAATGAGCACCGAATTTAATTTCCTCGTGATTGACGCCAATCAACCCGTGGAAGTGCAACAGGCCGTCATTCGCAAACTGCTGGCCGGCAAAATTGACCTGACGCAGTTCAAGCGTTCCGGCCGGCCACTGCCGCCGCGGGTTGTGCCCACCCAAACGTTCAAATCCGAGGAGGTGGCGGAATGAAACGCGTGAAACAAATTGACGTCGTGGTTCCGCCGCGCAGCAAACGCCGGTTCTACGGCCACGGGATCCCCAGCGTGGACTTGGAGCGGCTGGGCGGCAAACTGATTGTCGTGGAAGGCGCGGATGGTTCGGGGCGCTCCTCGCCAGATTGCGATGCTGGTCGAATGGCTCGAAGGCAGCGGTCACGCGACTGTTCAGGTCGGGTTGAAACGGTCCACGCTCGTCAGCGAAGAACTCGATCGGGCGCAGCAGGGAAACATTTTGAGCCGCACCACGCTGAGTTTGTTTTACGCGACCGATTTCGCCGACCAGTTGGAGAATATCATTCTGCCGGCGCTCAAGTCGGGCTTCATCGTGCTGGCCGACCGCTACATTTACACCTTGATGGCGCGCGATTTGATGCGCGGCATGGACGAGGCCTGGTTGAAAAATCTTTACGGCATCGCCCCCGAACCGGACGCGGTGTTTTATCTCAACGTTCCACCCGCTGAACTGGTGCAACGCAGTTTCGCCAAAAAAGCGTCGCTGGACTACTGGGAAAGCGGCATGGACTTGGGCCTTTCGCGGGACATGTTCGACAGTTTCATGAAGTATCAAGGCGCGATGCAAAAGGTCTTCCGGCAGTTGCAGGCCGATTACGGCTTCAGCATCGTGGACGCCGCGCGGTCCGTGGAAGCCGTGAACGCCGAGTTGAAAAAGAAAATCAGCGCCCTGCTCGCGGTGAAATAAGCGCAACCAGGAAAGCGGCCCGCAACGTTCGCGCCGTCATTCCTTCACACCGGTCATCAACAGCATCTGCCGCGGCGTCAGCAGCCATTCCAGCGTTGCGCAGCGCCCGTATTTCAGAGATTCAGCCGACAGCTTGCACAAACCGCCTTTCTTGAGAAGCACGGATAAACTGTTCTCTCCTGAAACAAGCGTTGAAACGAGCGCGCTCAAGTAAGGTTCGTGGCCGACAAGGAGCGCGTTTCCGGGCGTGGGTTTCATCCGGCGCAACTCGAGGAGCAATTTTTCCGGATTGCCGTCCGGTACAAGGTGGTCGGTGTTGAGAAGATTCGCACGCACCTTGAAATTATCGGCCACAATTTCCGCCGTCTGTCGCGCGCGCAGAAACGGGCTCGTCAAAATCACATCGAAAGATAATTCCAGCGATTGCAACGCGGAGGCGATGTTTCGCACGCGCTCCTCGCCCTTCAGCGTGAGCGGTCGGTCGGCGTCGTTTTCAAATCCGCGCGCGCCGCGTTCAATGGCAATTCCGTGTCGGAGAATGTAGAGATTCACACTTTTTCGAATTCAGGTTTTGGTTTTCGCGCAGTCGCCTTGAGTCCAGGAGGCGGCCAGAATTGACGCAGCCGGCCCGCTGCATTGAGGTAAACGCGAATCAGCCACATCCGGCGACGCAACAATTCCTGTCGCAGTTGACGGGCTGCCTGCGCATTGACTTCCTTTCTGCGGGTGAATTTTCCCAGTGCCGCCAGCAACACTTCCACGTCTTGAATGTCGCCCATCATGGACTGGTAGCCGCGCATCGCATGGCGGTGATTGTCGGTGACCACGAGCAATAGCGGTGACAGTGCTTCAACCATGTAACGAAATCGTTTGAATGCAATGCGCGTGCGATGAATCGTCGCCGTGTCCTCGGCCTGGACGCGACGGCAAAGTTGCGCCACGCGGTCAAACGCGCGGTTCATCGCGTGCAGTGCGGTGTCGAACGCGGCAGTGCGGCTCGTTTGTTTGTGCTGACGGCAGATTTGCATTTCGAACGCGGCGACCCGGCGACCCAGACGTTTGGTTTTGATGCCTTTGATGGCCTTGCGTGTTTGGCGGGTGAAACGAACTTCGCGCTTGCGCAGCCAGTCGCGAAATGCACGCGCGGCGGGGAATGTCTTTTCCATGCGTTCCACGTAGTCGAGTTGGACTTGCGTGTCGCGGAGTTGATCAAACGTGTCGAGGTGATGTTTGAGCGCGCGACGCGCCTTTTTCAGATCCCGCGCCGGGATGAACGGGCCGAGCAGTTCGACGGTCGAGAGCAAACGGCGGGTTTCGACCCGCGAATCGTGGACGGCGTCTTCCGAGAAGCTTTTCTGGCAGCGTTTAAGTCGCCTCCGATAACGCTTCCAGCCGGTTTTAAGCGAAACGGCCAGGTGCCTGAGTACATCTGGCGCTTCGCTGCGGACGATGGTTTGGTCCGGTTTGCGTTTCATTCAGTCCGTCAATTCAAATTCGATTGTCTGCGCATGACATCGCCGTGAACTCAGGCTGCGCGCTCTACCGAATTACATCCGTCTTTTGCCTCCGAAACGGAGACGACGCAAGCTTCATGCGCGGATACACCGGTTTGCCGTCCACCGGTCGGGTGCGATTTTCCTCGTTCGCGGCCGCCAATGTCATGAATTCCTGCTGGCTCTGGCGCGGCTTCTCGCTTTTGGCCGGCTGCGCCCGACGCCATGAGCCGTCGGGTTGCAACAAGCGCGCCTTAGTGTTGTCTGCCATCGGAATGGCCAGAAGTTCGCGGATGACACGCTCCCGCAAGTTGCCGTCCTCGATGGGAAAGGCCAGTTCGATTCGGCTGAAAAAATTGCGTGGCAGCCAGTCGGCGCTGCTCATGAAGACCTCCGGCTGGCAGGCGTTCTCGAAATAAAAAATCCGGCTGTGTTCCAGAAACCGGCCCACGATGCTGCGCACGGTGATGTTCCCACTCACACCTTTCACTCCGGGCCGCAGACAACAGATGCCGCGGACGATCAGATCAATTTTCACACCCGCCTGCGACGCGCGATAAAGCGCTTCGATGATTTTTGGTTCGGCAAGCGAATTGACCTTGGCGACGATGCGTGCGGGCAAACCCTGTTGCGCATTTTCAGCCTCACGTGCGATGAGTTGCAACAGGCGCTTGTGCAAGTCGAATGGCGCGACCAGCAGTTTGCTCATCGGTTGAAACTGGCAGATTCCCGTGAGCAGATTAAACAGGTTCGTCACGTCCTCACCGATGTCGGGCTGGCAGGTCAGCAGACCGACATCCGTGTAAAGCCGCGCGGTGGACGGGTTGTAATTGCCCGTGGCCAGATGCACGTAACGCCGGATGCGTCCCGATTCCAGCCGCACGACGAGGCAGGCCTTGGCGTGAATTTTATAACCCACAAGTCCATACACGACGTGCACGCCGTTTTCCTCAAGCTGGCGCGCCCATTGAATGTTGTTGGCCTCATCGAATCGCGCCCGCAATTCCACCACCGCCGTCACCTGTTTGCCATTGCGCACGGCGTTCATCAGCGCGCCGACGATGCGCGGGTCGCCGCCGGTGCGATAGAGTGTCTGTTTGATGGCGAGTACATTCGGGTCGGCGGCGGCCTGCTCCAGAAAATCCACCACGCTGCTGAAGTTTTCGTATGGGTGATGCAACAAAATGTCGCGTTCGCGGATCGCAGCGAACACATCCGTTTTGTCCCGCAACGTCGCAGCCACAGGCGCGACGAACAGTGCGTCACGCAACTCTGGAGCATGGTCGCCTTCGCACAAAAGCGTCAGGTGGACGGGATTGAGCGGGCCGTCTATCAAAAACAGATCGTCCTCGCCGAGGTGCAGCGTGCCCAGCAGCGCGTTGCGGATTTGCGGCGGGCAATCGTGGTCGAGTTCGAGCCGGACGGCGGCGCCTTTGCGGCGGTTGTGCAGTTCGTTTTCCACCGCGTGCAACAGGTTCTCCACCTCTTCCTGGTCAATATAAAGCTCGCTGTTGCGCGTGACGCGAAAATGCCAGGCTCCCAAAATCCGCGCGCCGGGAAACAGGCTGGCGAGAAAATGGCTGATCAGATGGCCGAGGTAAACATATTCGCGGCGACCATCTTTGCGCGGCAATTGAATCAGTCGGGGCAACACGCGCGGCACCTGCACGACGGCCAGATGCCGCAACGCCTGACCGTCACGCGCCATTTCCAGCTGAACGATGATGTTCAACGATTTGTTCAGCAACTGCGGGAAAGGGTGCGCCGGGTCAATGGCCAGCGGCGTGAGCACGGGACGGACTTGCTTGCGGAAAAAATCCTCCAGCCATGCGCAGTCGGCGGTCCCGAGTTCTGGAATTGGCTGCAGGCGGATGCCGTGCTGCGCGAGAGCAGGCTGCAGTTCGTCGCGCCAGCAGCCATATTGGTCGGCGATCATGCGGCGGACGCGCGTAACGATGACGCGGAGCGTTTCGGCGGCGGTCAAACCATCCGGCGACCGTTCGGCAACCTTGCTTTCCGCCTCTTGCTTGAGACTGGCCACGCGAACCTCGTAGAACTCGTCGAGGTTTGAACTGGTGATGCAAAAGAATTTGAGACGTTCCAGCAGCGGATTCCGGCGATCCAGGGCCTCATCGAGCACGCGCTGATTAAACTCCAGCCAGCTCAACTCGCGGTTGATGAAATGCTCTGGTTTGAAAGTTGCCACGCTCACAAGGTTGAATATTAACACGTGGATATTGAATTGGATAGGAGCATGAGGAAAGTTTGAGAAGGTTACAAATGTGTTACAGGTTATTCACATTTGCCTTTTTCCTATGGAGTCTGATTCCGGGCGCGATTCGGCCAAACAGGCTGGCAAGAGGCGTTTTATGGCTGTTGTCGTCATGCAATCGCCCTGGGAATAAACTGAGGACGGAACTTCACGCCGATTTAACATCGGCAAGGTACAAAGTGTAATTCTTTTCTTGGAGGCCGGCTTTAGTTGCCGAAGCATGTGCCGACGCGTCGGGCGCTCTCAATCCAGGAATGGTTTTGCGGAACGGTCCTGAGAATTCCAGCGACCTCGGCTATCGGAACTGGTTTTGTGCTTTCACCCCGGGCAGCAACCATGACGCCAAAGACGTTGTCTTGGATGAGTTCAACGCACATTGTGCCCAGTCGCGTGGCGAGAAGGCGGTCACCTGCAGAAGGCGTTCCACCGCGCTGGACGTAGCCCAAAATCGTCACGCGCGCCTCAAGGTGAGTTAACTCTTCAAGTTGCTTGGACAGCCGCCATGTATTCCCGGAGTGTTTGACATATAAATCGGAGAGCGCTGATTTTGCCCGCTTCTTTTCGTCCCGCGTCTTGGCATTTTTCTTTCGGCTTTCCGCCTCCGCGAACGCCGCCGCGTCCTCGGCTGACTTGGCGCTTCAGCCACCGCCACGATGCTGAAATTGGTTCCTTGCTGGCTTCGCCGCCGGATCGCGGCAGCGATCTTTTTGACGTCGTATGGAATTTCAGGAATGAGAACCACATCCGCGCCGCCGGCAATGCCCGCACCAAGCGTCAACCAACCAGCGCGGTGGCCCATGATTTCAGCAATGATGATGCGGTGATGGCTGTGTGCGGTGCTATGCAGGCGGTCAATGGCGCCCGTCGCGATGCCTAGGGCCGTGTCGAACCCGATGGTGGCATCTGTCAGCGCCACATCATTGTCAATCGTTTTGGGCAGCGTGATGATGTTCAGGCCCTTTTCTATGAGACGAAGCGCATTTTTTTGGGTCCCGCCTCCGCCGATGCAGACAAGGGCGTCGAGTTTGTATTTTTCGTAATTTTGCGCAATGACATCAGTCATATCACGCATTTCACCGCTGATTTCCATCCGGTGGTTTATCACGGCTGGTTCCAAGAATTGTGCCGCCCACCGTTAGAATGCCTGCCAACGCGCGCTTGTCCAACCGCATCCGAAGGTCTTCCGCCAAACCGCGAAACCCGTCGCGAAAGCCGACGACCTCCATGGCCTGGTCCTCAAAGCCGCTTTACCAACACCGCGAATTGCCGCATTGAGACCCGGGCTGTCGCCGCCTGCGGTGATGATGCCGATGTGTTTTGTCTTTTTCATGTATCGCTCTTCAACACGGGTTGCACACGCGGGTCCGGAGGAAAGAACCCTTCGGCTTGGAATTGCATTTCAACGAAAATGACAACGGCTGCGGTCATGCGGAATACAAATAACAAATCACAACTGAACTGCCAATGGCTGATTTCCTTTTCTTCGTGCCTTGAAATATTTTTTGCCTGCTGACGTTGAAAGCGAGTGAAGGATAAAATGTCACACGGTTTTGACTTGGGCTGTGGAGCTCGTCTTGTTCTAATCTCCCCATGTCACAGATACGGCGCGCGGTCATTGATGTCGGCACCAACTCGATCAAACTTTTAGTGGCCGATGTGACCGGGCACACGGTGCGTCCGGTGTTGGAGGACAGCAAACAAACGCGGCTGGGTCAGGGCTTTTATGAAACTCATCAATTGCAAATCGAGCCTATTGCGTATTCCGCCAACGAAGTCGCCAATTTCGCCAAAATGGCGCGCGGATACGGCGCCCAGACGGTTCGCGTCATTGCCACCAGCGCAGCACGCGATGCGGTGAACGCGGACGATTTGATTTCCGCGATTGAGGCAGCCGCGAAATTAAAAGTGGAAATCATCTCCGGCGAGCAGGAGGCCGACTGGGGATTTCAAGGTGTGACCACCGATCCAGAACTTGCGCAGGTGCCGCTGCTGTTACTGGACGTGGGCGGCGGCAGCGCACAGTTCATTCTCGGGCAGGGCGAAAACAAACATTTCCGCCATAGTTTTCCGCTCGGCACCGTGCGGTTGATGGAAAAATCTCCGCACAGTGACCCGCCCACAAGCGCGGAACTTGTCGCCTGCCGCAAATGGCTCAAGGAATTTCTGCAAAACGAGGTTCGCGCCAAGCTTGAATTCGAACTGCGCCATGAAGCGAAACTCGACCCGCTCAAACACCCGGTCCAACTCGTCGGTGTGGGCGGCACCGCAAGCATCCTCGCACGCATGGAGGCCAAGCTTGAAAAATTTGACCGGGAGCGGATCGAAGCCACGCGCCTGAGCCTCGACCAAATCCGTGCCCACATGAAACGGTTGTGGAGTTTACCGCTGGAGGAACGCAAACAGATCATCGGTCTGCCGAAAAAGCGGGCGGATGTGATTCTGACCGGCACGGCGATTTACGAGGCGGTGATGGGGGAATTCGGCTTCAACGAACTTCGCGTGAGCACACGCGGGCTGCGGTTTGCCGCAGTCATGGATGGAGTTTGAATTTCCCAAAAAAAGCACAGGCCGGGGCGTTGCTAAAACCCCGGCCCGTCTTGTGCATTGTCTTCTGTCAACATCAACCCGCTAACTGCACCCCAAACTTTCGCCGCAATTCAGACACTTGTAGCACGCGCCGTTTCGTACGGCCACATGCCCGCAGTTTGGGCATGTCGGCGCGTCCTGTTGAAAATGCGCGACTGAGTCGCTCAACGATTTCACGGTCCGATCCGGTGGAGCATGATTGTGGAAACCGTTGCCATCAGTTGAACCTTTCGCATCCAGAATGTCGGTATCCTCGGACAAAGCCAGTTCACGCACCGGGCGGTTCACCTTTTTTTTTAGTTCGTCGATCAGTCCCGGCATCGCGAGTTCAGGTTGATTGCGATTGCCGTTACTGGCGTCACGGTAGCCTGGAATGAATGTGATCGCCATCCAGCGGAACACGTAGTCGGTGATGGACGAGGCGTTGCGAATGTCCGGATTCCTGGTAAACCCGCTCGGTTCGAACCGTTGGTGCGCGAACTTGCGGACGAGCGCCTCCAGAGGCACGCCGTATTGCAGCGCCAGGCTTGTCAATGTGCCGATGCTGTCCATCAAGCCGCCGATGGTCGAACCTTCCTTGGCCATCGTGATGAACAATTCACCCGGATGTCCGTTATCAAACAAGCCGACCGTCAGATAACCTTCATGACCGGCAATATCGAATTTGTGCGTGACAGCGGTGCGTGTGTCGGACAGGCGATGGCGAATCGGTTTGCCGGCTTCAGCGCTCAATTTAGCCACTTCGGTTTCGAGTTCCTTGACGTGCGCTTCGAGCGACACCGCGTCTGCCGTGAACGTGCCACTGGAACCGTCGGCGCTTTTCCTGGTGTTGACGGGCTGGGAACGTTTCGAGCCGTCACGATAAATGGCCACGCACTTCAGGCCCATCTTCCACGCTTGAACGTAAGTTTCGCGGGTGTCCTCGACGGTGCTCTCGCTGGGCATGTTGACAGTCTTGGAAATCGCCCCGCTGATGAACGGTTGCGCGGCAGCCATCATTTTCAGGTGCGCGAGGTAGTGAATGCTGCGTTTGCCGCGATAGGGCTTGAATGCGCAGTCGAACACAACCGAATGCTCCGGCTTTAGCCCGCTTTGAACGGTTCGTCCATTTTCTTCCACGTCTTCGATGGTGTCGTACTTTTCGATGTGGGCGATAATGGCTTCGATTTCCTTCGCGCCATAGCCAAGGCGCTGGAGCGCCTGCGGCACGGTGCGGTTGACGATTTTCAACAGGCCGCCGCCCGCAAGGAGTTTGTATTTGACGAGCGCAATGTCGGGTTCAACACCCGTGGTGTCGCAGTCCATGAGGAACGCGATCGTGCCGGTGGGCGCGAGCACCGTGACTTGCGCGTTGCGATAGCCGACTTCTTTGCCGCGGGCCAGAGCGCGATCCCAGCAGCGGCGCGCTTCGTCTTCAGATAACCGAATTCCGCGCTCGGATGAATTTCTTCAACCGCGTCGCGATGGAGTCGAATGACGCCGAGCATGGATTCAACATTGTCTTTTGCAGCGGCTTGGACACGTGCGCGCAGCGGGCGTCGCGGTAGCCGGGGAACGGCCCCATGCCGCGGCGATTTCCGCGCTCTGTTCGTACGCATGCCCGGTCATGATGGCGGTGATGGCGCCGGCCAGCGCACGGCCTTCGTCGGAGTCGTATGGCAATCCGTAGCTCATGATGAGCGAACCGAGGTTTGCGTAGCCGAGACCGAGTGTGCGGAAGATGTGCGAATTTTCCGCGATTTCCTTTGTCGGATAACTCGCATTGTCCACGACAATTTCCTGCGCGGTAATGAAAATGCGCACAGCGGCCTTGAACCGCTCGATGTCGAACGTGCCGTCCTCGCGCTTGAACTTCATCAAGTTGAGCGATGCGAGGTTGCAGGCGGTGTTGTTGATGAAAACGTATTCGCTGCACGGGTTGGTCGAGTGAATCGGTTCGGTGCCCTTGCAGGTGTGCCATTTCTGAATCGCGCCGTCGTATTGCATGCCGGGATCGCCGCAAATCCACGTGCCCTCGGCGATTTTGAAGAGCAGTTTCGCGGCGTCCTTCTTTTCGAGCGGCTTGCCGGTGGTGACGGAGCGCGTCCACCATTCCTTGTCGCCGAGCGCCGCCTGCATGAATTCATCACTGGCGCGCACTGAAAGGTTTTCGTTCTGATACATCACGCTGCCGTAGGCGTCGCCGTTGTAAGAACCGTCGTAGCCCTGCTCGATCAATGCCCACGCTTTCCTCTCTTCCTTCTGCTTGGCATCGATGAATTCCTCGATGTCGCCATGCCAGTCGTGAAGGGTGTTCATCTTGGCGGCGCGGCGCGTCTTGCCGCCGGACTTCACGACATTGGCGACCTGGTCGTAAACCTTCAGGAAACTCATCGGTCCGCTGGGCCGCCCCCCGCCGCTGAGTTTTTCCTTGCCGAACGGATCGGCGTAAGGTCCGAGCCTGTGCCGGAGCCGAACTTGAACAGCATCGCTTCGCTGTGCGCCAGGCGCATGATGCTTTCCATGTTGTCCTGGACGGACTGAATGAAGCAGGCGCTGCACTGCGGATATTCGTATTGCGTGTGGGCGCGCTCGGCTTCGCCGGCCTTACGGTTGAAAAACCAATTGCCCTTCCCCGAGTTGTTGCCGATGCCGTATTGATGAAAAAGCCCGACATTGAACCAGACCGGCGAGTTGAATGCGCCGTACTGATTCACGCACAGCCACGTCAATTCATCGTAGAAAACTTCGCCGTCGGCCTTGGTGAAGTAACCATCCTTGACGCCCCAATCCGCAATCGTGCGGCAGATCCGGTGAATGAGCTGGCGCACGGACGTTTCGCGTTCGGGCGTGTGCATCTCACCGTAAAAATACTTTGAAACAACGACCTTCGTGGCCAGCAACGACCACGACTTGGGCACTTCCACATTTTCCTGTTTGAAAATGACTTTGCCCGCGTCGTCGGTGATTTCAGCGGTGCGTTGATCCCATTCGACCTGATCGAATGGCTTGACCTTCGCGTCACTGAACGTGCGCTCGATACATAACGATTTCTTTGCTGTGCCCATGCTGCTCTTAATCTTAATCCTGCGTGTCGCGGTCAACGTCGTCGTCCGGCGCTGACTTTGATGCGACGACGAAGCCAAAACTTCTTCGCGTGCGTCAATCATGGCGTGCCTTAAATTATCATGAAAATTCAGTTTGCGTTCTCTCAACGAACCATCAAGAAACAAAACCGCTCTGCAAAACGATCAAAAAAACGCTGTTTCCTCGGAAAACCGGTCTACTCTCAATCTTCTCCGTCCCCCATTAGTTGGGGAACGTGTGTTATCTTGCTACCATATATTGGGGCATTCAAGAAAAATCTGAAAAAAAGTTACGAGAACGTTATTCCCTGAGAAAAAAAGCGCGAATCACCCGGCACGAACGGCGCTTTGTGATACTTATTCGCGCCTGTGGATAACCGTGTGTGAATAAAAACCCAGTTTCAGCGCTTGCGTGACGTGCGGGATGTCTTGCGGCTTGATTTGGGTTCGATGGTCCTCGGCCGTGGTTTTGGCACCAGCACAATCGGACAACCCTCGTAACCGAACGCCGCGCGCAACTCGCCGGCGAGATGTTTTTTGTATTGATCCGAAAACAATTCGTCGCGATTGACGAACAACAAAAATGTCGGCGGCGATTGCCGCACCTGCGTGGCATAAAAAAATTTCAGCCGATGGCCCAGCGCGCTGATGGGTTGACGACGTTCGACGGCGTCGTTGATGGTGCGATTCAAAATCCCAGTTGGAATTTTCTGCTCCAACTGCGCCGCGACGTAGCGGACGGCTTCGAGCAGACGATCCAGTTGGAAGCCCGATTTCGCCGAGGTGAAAATCACCGGCGCGTAGTCGAGGAAAAATAATTTCTCCTGCACCCACGCGCCGAATTCGGCCAGCGTGCTCATGCGCTGGGGATTCGTTACGGTCTTTCCGATTGCGTCGGGCGATTTCCTCTTCGCGCGCTTTGAGAACGCTTTCCTCGAACAAATCCCATTTGTTGACGACCAGGATGCACGCCTTGCGCGCCTCGACTATTCTGTCGGCAATTTTTTTATCTTGCTCCAGGATTCCGCTTTCGGCGTCCAACACCAGCACCACGATGTCGCAACGCTTGATGGATTCCTCCGCGCGTTGCACGCTGAAAAACTCCACGGAATCGTCCACGCGCCGCGTTTTCCTCATGCCTGCCGTATCAATCAGCACGTATTTCTGGCGCACGCCGTCGGTCTCAACCTTGAACGGCACGTCAATCGAATCGCGCGTCGTACCAGGAATGGAGCTGACGATGACGCGGACGGAATTCGTGAGCGCGTTGATGATGGAAGATTTGCCGACGTTGGGGCGACCGACGATGGCGAGCTTCAAAATTGCGGATTGCGGATTGCGGATTGCAGATTCGGGCAAATCGCCCTCGTCAGACCCGGAACTTTGGACTTCGGGCTTTGGACTTTGGGCAGGCAACAGGGCAATCGCCGCATCCATCAAAGCTTCGATGCCTTCGCCGTGAATGGCGCTGACGGGGAATGTTTTTTCGAAACCGAGCGCCACAAATTCCGTTGCTTGCGGCTCGGCCCGGAACGTATCCACCTTGTTGACTGCCACCAGCACCGGCTTTCCGCTCTTGCGCAATCGCGCCGCAACTTCGCGATCCAGCGGCACAACGCCTTCCTGCACGTTGACAACGAGGATGATGACGTCGGCTGCTTCGACGGCCAGATCAACCTGTTCAACTGTGGCTTTGACAATGACGTTCTCCGCCTTCTCACGTCGCAACAGGCCGATGCCGCCCGTGTCCACGAGAGTGAACGGACGCCCGTGCCACTCAGCCTCGGCGCTCAAGCGGTCGCGCGTCACGCCCGGCTCGTCGTGAACGATGGCGATGCGCCGTTTGACGATGCGGTTGAACAGCGCGGACTTCCCGACGTTGGGCCGACCGACAATGGCAATGACACCAGACATGGCTTCAAGATGAAGAAGCCGACGCGGCGGTGAAAGGTAAAACGCGTCAGAGCCGTACAGTCTGTAACCGCTCAATGAACCGCGTTCAGCTTACAACCGCTGCAAGCATTTCGCTTGGAATAACTCCTATTGGAGCGGCGAGGTACTTGTGCTAGTTCTTCTCCATGCCGAAGCGGAATAAACCGAAGATGACGTCCCGCGTCGCTGCCTTGCGCCACGCGTATGAAATGATGCGCGCCCGATTCGGACATCAACACTGGTGGCCGGGTGAAACGCCCTTTGAAGTGTGCATCGGCGCAATTCTCACACAAAACACCGCATGGGCCAACGTCGAGCGGGCCATCGCCAATCTCAAAACCGCGCGCGTGCTCGAACCAAAAAAACTTTTTGCCCTGCCGGAATCAAAACTGGCCAAACTGATCCGGCCCGCTGGTTATTTCAACGTGAAGGCGCGCCGACTGCGCTCATTTCTTCGCGTGCTGGTCGAGGATTTCGGCAGCGACTTGAGCAAGCTGTTCGGCGGTGAAACACTCGTCGTGCGCGAACGGTTGTTGTTCATCAATGGCATCGGGCCGGAGACGGCGGACAGCATGTTGCTTTACGCAGGCCGCCATCACAGTTTTGTGATTGATGCCTACACGAAGCGGATTTTTCAGCGGCACAATTGGAATCCAAAATCCAAAATTCAAAATCCAAAGCCGTCGAGCGGTTACGACGAATTGAAACGGCTTTGCGAGTCGGCGCTGAACCAGAAGCCCGTTTCCGAGCGGCTTGATTACTGGCAGGATTACCATGCGCAACTGGTGATGGTGGGAAAGCATTTTTGCCGGACGCGCCACCCGCTGTGCGATCAGTGTCCCCTGAAACCGCTGCTGCCGCAAGGCGTTGAAGATCGCCCGTCCGTCGGGCAGGTTTGACCGAAATGTTCCCAAATCCAATTAAGTTTTGACGGCTTCCAAATTTTCGTGTTGAATGTTACCATGCCTAGTTGGAAGTAATTTATGAAAGCTATTTTCCTCGTTCTGTTCACCGTGGGCCTTTGTTTGGTTTCCTTCGCTGCCCGTGTAGCGCCTCCGTCGGAGCCCATTCTTTCCCCTCCAAAAATTCTTTCGCCTCCGAACAATTTCCAGACCAACGCCAACTCGGTCCAATTGAGTGGTACGGTTGGCGGTAGTAAGACGAATCGAATCGTTTATGTTCTTCCCAATGGCAATTACGCCAATCTCACCAATATCACTGTTGCCAGTGGGGCCACCAATTGGTCCACGAGTCTGAATTTAATTCCGGGAACCAACACGGTTTGGGTGTGGGTGGTGGATGCGGCAGGCAAACAGTCCCCAGCGTCCCAGCGCAGTTTCTTCTATGTCGTCCCGTACACGTTGACGATTCAAACGAATGGAGGGAGCGGAATGTTCAAGGGACTGACGAATGGCGCTACCCTCCATCCCGGGGCAATTTACACGATCTATCTCGGGCGCAGTTACGAGATTACGGCCACCTCCAACGGCGGGCAGTTTTTCGCCAATTGGGATAATACCAATAGCTTTTCTTGGTTTATCACTAACGCCACCGTGGCCACGCTGGATTTTATTGTGCAAACAAACCTAAACCCACCATACGGCTGCAAAGTGCTCAACACAAATAACGTCACCTTGGGTATCATCCTCCAAACAAACCTGACATTAACGGCCCGATTCGTTCCGAACGTTCTCAACAGTTTCAAAGGCACTTACAACGGCCTTTTCACGAACACGACGGGCGTTGGTTCATCCGGCGGTATCGGCTGCGGCTACATCACAATCACCATGACTTCTGGCGGTGTTTATTCCGGCAAACTGTTGTGTTATGGGCACGGCACAACCAATTTTACCGGAGAATTTTCCTATGACAATATCAACAGCAATGCTTGGTCTTACAAAAACATAGCATCGGGTTTGGATCTTTATCTCACCAATTCGCTTTCTGCCCAGTTGAACGGCTTTGTCCACTATTCCTACTTTTCAGAGGATTGGAATGCAAATATCTCCGGTAAAATGGCAACGAATCAACTTATCTTGGCTAAATCAATCCGTTACAATTTTTATATTTCAAACTTGACCAACGCCGGGGCGGCACCACCGGCGGAATTTGGTTACGGCTATGGCTACGGCAGTGTGCTTGTCAGTTCTGGTGGTAATATCGCGTTGACCCTTAGCTTGGCGGACTCCGTTTCTGCGGTTTCCTTTCCGAGCAAGGTGGCCATAGACCAAAGTTTTCCCTTTTATGCGCCGCTCTACTCAGGCAAGGGCCTGATTCTCGGCTGGATGTATTTCACCAATTCGGCCATGGGCAACCTCTTCGGGACGAATATCACATGGATCAAGAACTCAAACACCAAGTCCAAGTTTTATCCCTTCGGCTTTACGAATAACCTGTCCATCATCGGGTCGCGCTACATTGCTCCACCAACCGGAACGAATATTTTGACTTGGACCTCTGGGGCTTTGGATTTTAGCGGAGGTAACTTGATTTTAAATTATGCGGCGTATCTAACCTACGTGGTGAAGAGCAATACGTTTTCCTTCCTCAACAGCAATCCTTACAAGGCAAAGTTGACACTGACAAAGTCCACTGGCCTGATTAGCGGCTCGTTCGCTGATGTGGAGGTAACTGGCGAACCAACTCGAACTTTTCACGGGGTTGTCCTGCCCAAAAGCGATCTTGCTCCGTTCCCCCTCGGTGTGGGCTTTTTCCTCGGTATAAATCAGAGCGGTCCAATTCTTCTGCTCCCACGGTAACAAGTTAAGGCGTCTGTTCGGGTGAACCCTAGACGCTCAAGAGGCTACTTCGGTCTCTGAACCGTTGCTGGTGCCGACTGAGTGCAATTGGTCGTTTGTAACCGCATACCGTTTGAGCCAGACCACGAGGATGCTTATATCGGCAGGCGACACACCTGAAATTCGAGAAGCTTGGCCAAGCGTCGCAGGACGGATTTTGCTGAGCTTTTGCCGGGCTTCATTGCGGAGACTGGAGACACTGGAGTAGTTGAAATCCAGAGGAATCTGTTTGTCTTCCAGACTCTTGACCTTTTCAACTTCTGCCTGCTGACGGTCAATATAGCCGGCATATTTAATGGCTATCTCGACTTGCTGGACGACTTGGGATGGGAGGGAGTCGTCCCTATTCGGCAAATTGTTGTAATGAATTTCGGGACGGCGCAACAATTGGGCAAGCGTGCTTGAACCGTGCCGGGTTTTATGAAGGCGACCGAGTTCACTCTCGATAGCAATTCGCTTGGCAATAAACTTTTGATAATTCCGTTCTGGCAAAAGCCCGATTTCCCGTCCGATATCTGACAGCCGCAAATCTGCATTATCCTGTCGCAATAAGAGGCGATACTCAGCACGAGAAGTAAACATTCTGTATGGCTCGATTGTTCCTTTGGTCACCAAATCATCTATCAGAACCCCGATGTAAGCTTGATCGCGGCGGATTATAAGCAGATCGCGTTGGTTTACTCGATTAGCAGCGTTAATACCAGCTATAAGACCTTGAGCTGCAGCCTCTTCATATCCTGATGTTCCGTTTATTTGTCCAGCTAGGAATAAATTCCTACAGACTTTCGTCTCCAGTGTTGCTTGGAGCTGGGTGGGGAAGGCGAAGTCATACTCAATAGCGTAGGCAGGCCGCATGATTTCCGAACGCTCACATCCTATAATTGTTCTAACAAGTTCAACCTGAACATCAAATGGGAGGCTTGTTGATAATCCATTAACATAAATTTCATCGGTCTCAATTCCCTCTGGTTCTAAAAATATTTGATGCCTTTCCTTATCAGGAAATTTTATGATCTTGTCTTCAATAGATGGACAGTAACGCGGTCCAATACCTTCGATGGCACCTGAATATAGAGGAGATTTATACAAATTTGCTCGAATCAGCTTTGAAGTTTCTCCGGTGGTGAAAGTTATATGACAAGGAATTTGCCCGCCAGCACGATCTAGAATTGAATTTGGAGGAAAGTTGCTGTCTGAGTCAGAGCCATTCCTATTCGAATTAGGTTGTTCCATGTGGAACAAATCGTCTTTCCAAAAGGTAAAAAAAGGGATAGGTTCATCGCCAAGTTGTATTTCTGTCCTCGAAAAGTCAATCGAATGGCGAAGTATTCTTGGTGGCGTTCCTGTTTTTAGACGTCCAAGCTCCAGACCGATCTGTTGTAAAGACTCAGATAAACTTAGCGCAGCTCGTTCACCTGCTCGGCCCCCTCTTAACTGATTAAACCCGATATGCATTAATCCGCGAAGAAATGTGCCAGTCGTTACGATCACTACTGTGCCATTGTATTGTGTTTCAATGGTCGTTTCGACGCCGCGCACTTGGCCGTAGTCGTGTAAAATTCGGACAACTTCAGCTTGTTTAATATCTAGGTTTGGTTCCAGTTCACATACCCACTTCAATCGAAATTGATAAGCCTTTTTGTCGCATTGAGCCCGAGGCGCCCATACTGCGGGGCCGTTTGTTGTATTTAACATTCTGAATTGAAGGCCCGACATATCTGTGGCTTTTCCAATCTCTCCTCCTAGAGCATCAATTTCTCTTGCCAAATGTCCTTTTCCTAGTCCCCCCACTGCAGGATTGCACGACATTTGGCCTATCGAGTCGGCATTTATAGTCAAAAGGAGAGTCTGACAGCCCATGCGTGCTGCCGCAAGGGACGCTTCGATGCCAGCATGCCCTCCACCAACAACAATTACATCGTACGTCTTTGGATAAACAAACATTTTATATGTGACGATACTCTGTATCGAAAAGAAACGCCTTTTTCACCTTCACAATCCCTTTGATCGGATTTGCAGCCATGTGCTCGCAAATGCAGAATATGTTCTCTAAACTGGAAGTTTTATCGAGTGCTTCGGCGATTTCAAAAATGGAAAAGCCACTCCCTCGATTGCGGCCTAAATAATCATATACTCTTGTTTGAAGTTCTATCAGTTGTGCTACAGCGTTTTTTCCAGCTTCTACGCCAGGTTGGTGATATGCATTTATTTGAATCAACGACGCATAAAGGCCAACATGTACGTTCGTAAAGGGCAATTAATGCTCCAATAGTGAAAGGAGAACAATTTTGAATTGTAATAGTAATGCAACACCGCCCATTTTCGAACAGTGCTTCTCTCGTTCCAATTTGGAAGCCTAGTAAGTAATCACCCGAACTTGCACTGCGATCAACTTTTACTGAGTTGCCGATTCGGTCCGTTTGTACTCTAATAAAAACTGTGGTATAATTATCTATACCGTATATAACCTGTTGTATATAAGAATGTTGGTCTGATGTGCCTTTATTACCAAACACTGTAAAACCTTGATTGACTTTTTGCCCAAATATATTGACTCTCTTACCCAATGACTCCATAATGAGTTGTTGGAGATATTTTGGAAACAGTTCTAAACGGTCTTTATACGGCAAAAAGACCATATCTTTATGGCCTGTAACGTTAACTATATAAAAAAACACTAGTGCAAGCAAAGCTGATGGATTTGTATTCACATCATGAACTCGGGTGACTTGATCACAAGCCCTTGCTCCAGCCATAAGTTCTTCAATATCGATTCCTAGCAACGCTGCCGGTAATAAGCCCACAATTGATGTCACACTCGTTCTACCGCCAACCCATTCCCAGATCGGAAATCGGGCCAGCCAACCGTCCTTAATTGCATATTTGTCTAAATCGCTGCCGAACTGTGTCACGGCGACAGCATAACGACAAAAATTCAATCCAGCCGTTTCGTAAGCGGCAGTTACCTCCAGCATCCCATTGTGCGTTTCGGCTGTTTTGCCGGATTTCGAAATCACTAGGCAAAGGGTTCTGCTCAGTTCAGACCCAATGCATGCGAGGACTCTGTCAAAACCGTCTGGATCTGTGTTATCTAGAAAAAACGGGCGGATTTTATCTTTTAGAGGGTGACCTAAGGCATGGGTTACAAATTGCGGGCCAAGAGCAGAGCCGCCGATCCCGATCAACAGAAAATTTATAAATGGCCCGCCTTCTCCGCGAATTGAGCCGTCATGAACCTGGTTTGCAAAATTCTTGACCGCTGTAATGCTGTTTTCAATTTCTGTCCGAACGGCGGGCATTGGAGCTAATGCCGCATTGCGCAGCCAATAATGACCCACCATGCGTTTTTCGTCGGGATTGGCGATTGCGCCCTTCTCCAAGGCGTCCATATCCGCGAAAGCTTTCTGTAGTTGCGGCTCCATCGAGTGAAAAAAATCGTCTGGGAAGTTTATTCGGCTTAGATCAAGTGTCAGACCGAGTGTTGGGAACTCGGTGTAACAACTCTGAAAGCGTTCCCATAATTCGTTTTTTGAATATTTCATAAAACCATGTTTATCCTAACACTTGCGTTTGTTCGGGTAAACACCTTCGGTTCACGTAGCAAGAAAAATGCACAGGTTATTGAATACGTGAATCCGAAACTTTGAATGCGCTGGCAACCGCTACATTCGGTGCTACAATGAAGGCAAAACTATTTGTAATGAAGTTCGCAGTATTATCCCTCACGAATAAGAGTGCAGTCGTTGGTTTGGTTTTTCTGGCATTTGTGGCGCTGTCGCGCGGCGCGCCGATCCTACCAAACATTAACACCAACAACATCATCACCATCACGAACGCTCCCTACAACGCAAAGGGCGACGGCACAACCGACAACACGCTCGCCATTTCGAACGCCATCGTTGCGGCGGCAAAAGGGGTACAACAAACGGATTGATTGGAGGGACTGTTAGGATTCCCGCATATCCTGGCTCGGGCACGTATCTGAGTGGTCCGCTCACGCTGACAAACAACGTGAATATACAGATTGATGCTGGCGCGACCTTGCAAATGGAGCCGCTAAACGTATGGACCAATTACCCGTTCCAATCCCAGACTTACGGCAATCTGTTTTACGCCAAAGGAGTGACGAACCTTGAAATCAGCGGTTCAGGCACGATTGACGGCAACGGTGCGGATTGGTGGTCTTCGAGCGCCGTATTCGCCAACCGGCCCTATATGATCTATTTCAACGGCACCTGCGGGCGGGTGTTGATCGAGAATGTAACGTTCCAAAATCCGCCAAAGATGCACATCGTTTTCAAGGGGGCCGATAACAACATTACCATTCAGGGCATCATTATCAACACCACGGCGACCAACGCGGCCAACACCGACGGAATTGATCTGGTTCGGGACCAACTGCCTAGTCCAGAATTGCACCATCAACGCCGGCGACGACAACATCGCCCTCGGCAGCAGCACCGCCTCCGCAATTTCCGCCAATATTTTGGTCACCAACTGCACATTCGGCGTTGGTCACGGTGTTTCCATTGGCAGTAATACGGCTGGAGCAGTTTCAAATTTGACGGTGATCAACTGCACCTTCAATGGCACGGACTACGGCATCCGCATGAAGTCCAGCGACAACACCAGCGGCGGCAGCGGCCAGGGTGGAATCGCCCAAAACCTTTTCTACCTCAACATCGGCATGACCAACATCGTTAATGGCGCGGTTGTCATATACAGTTACTACAACAGCAGCGCCGGCGGCATATACGGCACACCCACCACCGTTACTCCATTTATTGCCTCGACGCAGCAAGTGGACGCAACCACCGTCCCAATCTGGCGCAACGTCACCATCAGCAATTTGACGGCAACGGTTTCTAGTAACGGCATCGCGGGCATCATTTGGGGACGCATAGAAGTGCCCGCCACCAATATTCTTTTTAGCCACGTCAATATCACAGCGCCCGGCAGCTTTGACGTTTATAATGCCTACGGCATCACGTTTATCGATTCGCAGTTCAATATACCGGCAACCAACGCAACACTCGCCCTCTACAACGCGGGACTCACCATCACGAATAGCGCGCCGGGGCCGGCTCCATTACGCTGGACGGACTGACCAGCGTCAACTCATTGGCTCTTTACAACGCTCCGGTTTCGATGGGCAGCACCAATGTATTCGGCGCCATGCCCATCACCCTCAGTGGCAGCGTGCTATCAAACACCAACGATCTCACTTTGCCCGGCCCGACCGTGGTGAATTTTGCTCTGGGCACGAACAATGCCGAAATCGCTGTGACCGGCAATCTCAACCTCAACAGCACGCTCAACATCACCAACGCCGGCGGCTTCACTGCTGGCACCTATACTTTGTTCACTTACACCGGCAGCTTGGGTGGCAATCCGGTTCTCGGCACCACGCCGACAGGTTTCACAGGTTACACTTACAGCCTCAAGACCAACACCGACCACCAAGTTAGCTTCGTGGCTTCACCGCCGGCACCAGCGTCGCCGCCGAGCTTCGGCAATATCACGGTGTCGAGCGGAAGCAATATCGTGATGAACGGCTCGGGCGGCACGACCAACGGCAGTTATTACGTGTTGACCTCGACAAATGTGACCTTGCCGTTGACCAATTGGACGCGGCTGGTGACGAATCAGTTTGACGCCAGCGGCAATTTTGCCTTCACCAACGCGCCCGGCGCGAATTCTCCAAAGCTATTTTACCTGCTGCAATTGCCGTGAATGGAGTGAAGCAATCGGTCACTACGGAACAGTTTTTAGCAACGGGTAAAAATGTTCTGGCCCGACGGGCTGACTTTGCTCAACATCCCCTCATTCTTCGGCGGCATTCTGTCGCCTGATTATGAAAGCAAAAATCATCATTACACCGAAAAAAGCGGTCGTTGACCCGCAAGGCAAGACCGTGCAAAGCGCTTTGGAGCATATGGGCTACCGAGGCGTCGCTGTTGAGCACGTCGGCAAGCCCATCGAAATTGACCTCGCGCCCGGCACGGAACGCGAGAACGCCGCAAAGCCCTTGACGAGGCGTCGCCAGAAATCCTCAGCAACCCGATCATCGAGGACTACAAACTGGAAATTGAATGACCCGGAGAATTACGATATACGAAAGATTGACGATTAACGAGCTGGCTGGTGGTTTGATGCGTTAAATTTCGTATATCGTATATCGTAAATCAAAATGAATTTCGCCGTCCTCCAATTCCCCGCGTCCAACTGTGATCAGGACGCCGTCGGCGGATGCCGTACTCGGCCACTCCGCCGATTTTGTTTGGCACAAGGAAACCTCGCTAGGCAACGCGGACGCCGTCATCGTGCCCGGCGGGTTCAGCTACGGCGATTACCTGCGCACCGGCGCGATTGCGCGGTTCAGTCCGGTGATGCAGGCGGTGCAGCTTCGCGGCCACCGGGGACTCGTGCTCGGCATCTGCAACGGATTTCAAATCCTATGCGAAGCCGGCCTCTTGCCTGGCGCGCTGGTTCGCAATCGCTCACTCCAATTCCGCTGTGAACACGTTTTCCTGAAAACCGCCACGACCGATTCGCCGTTCACCAACCGGATTCCTGCTGGCAAGTTTTTGAAAGTCCCGGTCGCCCACGGCGAGGGATGCTATTTTGCCGACGCCAAACGCTGGCGAAATTCAGGGCAAATAATCAAATCCTTTGGCAATACTGCAACACCCAAGGTGAATTGACCGACGATGCCTGCCCGAACGGTTAATTGCTGAACATCGCCGGTGTCTGCAATGAACGCCGCAACGTCGCCGGCCTGATGCCGCATCCGGAGCGCGCCAGCGAGGAAATCCTTGGCAGCGCGGATGGCCGCATGATTTTCGAGAGCATGATTGCAGCGCTCCAAGACAGACCGACGGCAAGCCACATTTGAATTTTCTACCGCCGGCAGGTGTGAAAGTTTGTCAGAAGCCGCGTCTGTTACTTCCCGCCGGAAGATGTTTGCTTCGCCTTCTGGAATTCTTTCAGTTTAACAATCATGTCGCGCAAATCGCGTCCGTCCTTGCCTTGCAGTGACGGCATTTTTGCCGCGGCTTCCGCCACTAAAAGCGCGTCGGCGCCCCGTTTCTGGACCAGCAGGAAATTCACGTAACGGTACACCGCTTCCGGCGAATAGGGACACAAGGCGTATGCCTGCCGGAAGGCGAAGTCAGCTTCGCGTACCAACGGGCCTTTTCCGATTCGTTGGCGGCATGTTCCACACGCCACGCATAAACCCCGGCAATGGAATTCCGCAGTTTTGAGAACATTCTGCGCGCATAATCATTTTGGATAAATTGCGGATCACCTTTGAACCCGGTGAAATTTTGTTTAAGCTGCACCTTTTCCACAAACGCGGCGACTTGCGACACCGATGTGTCGTAGTTCAGCCAGTCGCCGATCATCGGCGACACACATTTCGTCCAGTAATCATGATCGCGCTGAACAATTTCGCCGGACAGCTCCGGCAGCGGCTGCCGATTGATTTTCATGATCAACCCGTGCGTTCCAGATGCGGATACATCCAGTCGAGCGGAAAACTTTCCTCGACGAAAATTCGCGGTCGGGGTTTTTGTCAAAAACGACCTTGGCCAACAGTCCATTGATCATCATGACAGCAACTTCCCCTTTCACTTGAACAACACCATTTGAATCTTTTGAGAGGTCTTCGCCCGGCTTGAGTTGATGATTTTGCAGCCGTGTTTGCGCGTCCTGCGTGTATTCCTGAAAACAACGTTGCGAATCCTCATCCGTAGGAATGTAAATTTTTCCGCCATACATCAGGCGCAAGTATTTGAGATAGGTCCCGTCCGCCAGGGCATTTTGCGTGAGCGTGAAGAACGGGTCCGCGTCAATCTGCGACTTGCAAAACGCAGTCGGCAGTCCGCGTCCCGGATCCGTGCCGCCGAAATAAATGCTGCCCGCAGGGATGGAATTGATGATGCCATCCACCGCGATTTGTGTATATTTGGGCTCGCAGATGACGACCTGACTGTAGGCCAGCCAGATTTCCAGCACGGTCTGCCAATGCACCACGTGGGGGATATTATTGCTGCTGTTTTCGTATTGCGGGTGACGCCGGTGGAAGTCTGCAAATATGTTGGTCACTGTTCGCCAGTCGCCATTCGTGGCTGCGTTGAAGAAAGGTTGAAACCCCGCGTAAAATTCCTCGCCGGCACCGGTCGCCAAAGCGTGCGCCTGTTTTTCTTTCGCAACCGAAAAGGCTTGGAGGCGGGTGATTTGCTGTTTGAGCAGGTTGGATTCATCCGCGCCACCGCTGGTGTCGTTTGTCCGGCTACCGCCCAGGCCCAGGGTGATTCCACCCACCACTGCCAGAATGGCCATCGCCGTTGCCGACCGAAGCTGCCGACTTCTGGACGCGTCTACAATCGCTTCAACCCTTTTTTTCAATCCTGATGGCCGGGCCATGGCAATCGCGGAAACCTGCGGCATGCGTCGGAAACTTCCGGCAATTTCAAGCAGATGGCTCGCGTAATCCGACGCCTTGCAGCCGCCGTTCAGCACCAAGTCGTCACACGCGCTTTCCCGCTCGATGCACATCCGCCGCGCTGCCACCCACACGAGCGGATTGAACCAGTAGAACGCGCAGACAACCCTGGCGATCAACTGCGTCAGGCAATCCCAACGTTTCACGTGGGCCAGCTCGTGCAATAAAACAATTCGCCGTCGCTCCGCCGGCCATTGTTCGGCTTCGGCGGGCAAAAGCACCACCGGTCGCCACCAACCCCAAGTCATCGGCATGACATTGTCCACGGATTGCAGCAACAGCACCGTGCGCCGAAGGCGCAACGCCTCGCAGGCTTCCTGCAGCAGAAGCGTCCAATCGTTACCGCGCAACGGGCGCGCCATCCGGGAGATTTTTCCGAGCCGAAGCTGACCAAACACCCCGTAAATCAACAGCAATGCCATTCCGCCGAACCAGACGATGAAAGCAGTCGCCAGCCAGCTTGCTCTGAATTGGGTAGCGATTTGCCGGCTGCCGCCGGACTGGCGATGGTTGGCATTGGAATTTCCCGCAACATCCGGTGATGCCGCTGCGACTTGCGGAAAAGTTCCGGACTTTGTGACCGGCACAAACTCAAGCGTGAGCGAAACTTGATTGCCGGAATTCAGGCTGGTGGAAACCGACCAAAGTGGCCGTTGCCACGACGGGAGCACGGAAGAAAACAACGGCAGGAACAGCAGACTAACCACCGCTAGAAACCAGATCAAATGCCGGGTCGCTGCGGACGCGCGCCGCCATAACACACAAACTCCACTAGCCAGCGCGAGCACAATGAAGCTCTTGAGCAGGGCATCGAGAAACAGCGCGGTGAAATGGGAGTTTTGAATGGAGTTGGAAACGATTGCGATTAACGGGTACATATCAACGGCCTTCCTTTTTGGCTTCCTTGATCATTCGTTGCAGTTTGCTCAACTCCGTATCCGTAAGCCGGGTGTCGGAGTTTTCCAATAACGCAGCCATCGCCTGCGTAACCGAGCCTTGGAAAAAAGTCGAAACCAGCCGCTTCAAAGCGGATCGGCTGGCGGTTTCCCGCGACGCGCACGGCAGATAGACATACCGCATGCCTTCCTGCCGGTGGCGGACATGGCCCTTTTCCTCCAGAATTCGCAGCAGCGCGCGAACGGCAGAGTAGCCCGGAGCATTTGGCAATGCCGCGCGAACTTCGGCCGCGGTGGCATGCTCTTTTGCGTGAAGAACGTCCATGATCTGGCGCTCGCGGCGGCTGAGATGATGCTCAATGCTCATTGATGTGCTAAATTTTTAGCAGTCTGGAAAGGGAAGTCAACAAGAAAATGCTAATTTTTTAGCAGCTCCCATCTTGATGAATTGTGAGGCGCAAAACTACGCTGAAAGAGACATTGTGTTTAGAATTATTCCAAATATTGACAGGGCGGTCTGTTGCGCTATCTTCCGGTGTTCCAATGAACATGACCAGCAGCAAGAATCGTCATCCGCGATTGACGGAACGGCTGAGCGCGAGCGGCTTCCGCTTCACGTCGCAGCGCCGGCACGTGTACGGCGTGCTGCTGCAAAAGCGCGATCACCCGACCGCGGAGGAAGTGTTCATCCGCGCCAAGCGCCAGATGCCGGACATTTCGCAGGCAACGGTTTACAATTGCCTCGACGCGCTGGTGCGGTGCGGCCTGGTGCGGCAGGTCATGCTCGACCGCGGCGCGACGCGGTATTGCCCGAACATGGAGGAGCACTGCCATTATTATTGCGACAGAGTGCGGCGCGGTGTTTGACGTGCCGTTGTCAGCCGCACGAACCGTCCGCTGCCGCGACCGAAAGGATTCAAAGTGGATCATTATGAGAATTGCCGTTCACGGGCTTTGCGCCGACTGTGCCGCCAAACGGAAGAGATAATTTCGACCATGAGCAACCGCAACCGAGACAATTGAGAGGCCTGGTCAGGCAGGAATACAAATACGGTTTCTACACCGACGTGGAAACCGATTCCGCGCCGCCGGGCTTGAGCGAGGACACCATCCGCCTCATCTCGCGCCAAGAAGAACGAGCCGGAGTGGCTGACCGAGTGGCGGCTCAAGGCGTATCGCCATTGGCTGACGATGCAGGAGCCGACCTGGCCGAAGGTTCATCACCGAAAAGATCAATTACCAGGACATCGTTTATTACTCCGCGCCGAAGAAGAAGGGCGACGGGCCGAAAAGCCTCGAGGAGGTGGACCCGAAACTGCTGGAGACCTACGAGAAGCTCGGCATTCCGCTGCGCGAACGCGAGCGGCTCGCCGGCGTGGCCGTGGACGCGGTGTTTGACAGCGTTTCCGTCGGGACGACGTTCAAGAAACAACTCGCGCGAAAAGGGCATCATCTTCTGCTCGTTCAGCGAGGCGGTGCAGGAACATCCCGATCTGGTGAGGAAATATCTCGGCATGGTCGTGCCCTACACGGACAATTTTTTTGCCGCGCTGAACTCGGCGGTTTTCACGCGACGGCTCGTTCTGCTACATCCCGAAAGGCGTGCGTTGCCCGATGGAGCTTTCGACTTATTTCCGCATCAACGCCGCCAACACCGGCCAGTTCGAGCGCACGCTCATCGTCGCCGATGAAGGCGCGCACGTGAGTTACCTCGAAGGCTGCACCGCGCCGATGCGCGATGAAAACCAGCTCCACGCGGCGGTCGTCGAACTGATCGCGCTTGACAACGGCGCAGATCAAATACTCGACCGTGCAGAACTGGTATCCGGGCGACGAGAACGGCAAGGGCGGCATTTACAATTTCGTCACCAAGCGCGGCCTGTGCAAAGGCAGGAACTCGAAAATCTCCTGGACGCAGGTCGAGACCGGCTCGGCGATCACGTGGAAATATCCGAGCTGCATTTTGCAGGGCGACAATTCGGTCGGCGAATTTTATTCCGTCGCCGTGACGAACAATTATCAGCAGGCCGACACCGGCACGAAGATGGTTCACATCGGCAAAAACACGCGCAGCACGATTGTGTCGAAAGGCATTTCCGCCGGGCACGGCCAGAACAGCTATCGCGGCCTGGTGAAAATCCAGAAGAGCGCCGCGAACGCGCGCAACTTTTCGCAATGCGACTCGATGCTGATCGGCTCAAAGTGCGGCGCGCACACGTTTCCTTACATCGAGGTGAAAAACACCACCGCGAGCGTCGAGCACGAGGCCTCGACCTCGAAGATCGGCGAGGACCAGATTTTTTACTGCAACCAGCGCGGGCTTGCGACGCAGGACGCCGTGAACATGATCGTGAACGGCTTCTGCAAGGAAGTGTTCAAGGAACTGCCGATGGAATTCGCCGTCGAAGCGCAGAAACTTTTGGGCGTGAGCCTGGAAGGCAGTGTGGGTTGATTTTAAGCCACAGATTTACACAGATGAAACACGGATACTTCTTTCGAAATCGCTGTCTTATCTGTGTCAATCTGTGTTCATCTGTGGCTGATTCTTTTGAACAATGAGCAAACCAATTCTCGAAATCAAAAACCTCAGCGCGGGCGTTGAGGGCAAACAAATCCTCAAGGGCGTCAGCCTGACCATCAATCCCGGCGAAGTCCACGCCGTCATGGGGCCGAACGGCAGCGGCAAGAGCACGCTGGCCGCGGTGCTGGCCGGGCGCGATGGCTACGACGTGACCGGCGGCGAAGTGCTTTACCAGGGCAAAGACCTGCTCGACCTCGACCCCGAGGAGCGCGCCCGCGAAGGATTGTTCCTCGCGTTCCAGTATCCGGTCGAGATTCCCGGCGTGAACAGCACCTATTTTCTCAAGGCCGCGCTCAACGAAATCCGCAAGCACAAGGGCGAGTCCGAACTCGACGCGATGGAATTTCTCACGCTGGTGAAGGAACAAGATGAAGCTGCTGGAATTGAAGGACGATCTGCTCAAACGCTCGGTGAACGAAGGTTTCTCCGGCGGCGAAAAGAAGCGCGCCGAGATTTTCCAGATGGCCGTGCTCGAACCCAAACTCGCCATTCTCGACGAAACCGATTCCGGCCTCGACATTGACGCGCTCAAAGTCGTCGCCGGCGGCGTGAACAAGCTGAAGCGGACAGACAACGCGCAACTGGTCATCACCCACTACCAGCGGCTGTTGAACTACATCATTCCCGATTTCGTTCACGTGCTCGTGGATGGCCACATCGTGAAATCCGGCGACAAACAACTTGCCTTCGAACTCGAAGAGAAAGGTTACGATTGGGTTACCAAAGGCGAAGTCGTGGCGGCTTAGATTTGTTGGCTGAGCAAATCGGGCTGGAACTAATTCGCGGAATTGAACTCGTGCCGGAAACGTTTTACGGATTGGTGCTGCCAGTCGGTAAAGATTGGTCGGAAGAAGACTCCGTTGTGAAATCGGGGCGAAATTCCGGATGGCGAATCTGCCCGCCAAATTTGGCAATGACGACTCCGGCCACCAGACTCGCCGCGCCCAGCAAAGCAACAACGACCACCGCCCAGCATGCCAATTTCGGTCGCCACCACACGGCCACCGCCCCCGCTACAGCAACTGCAGCGGTGATGTAGTAGAGCGTGATCCATTCGTCTGCCAGACGCATGTGATGTTTCAGCGCGGCCACGCCATCAGGGTCGGAAATTTTGCGCATGGCGTTGTACGCCGAATCGCCCGACTCGCCGACCGGCCAGACCGAAATCGCCATGAGCGCGACGAGCAGCAGGCAGCCGATGATGGCCGTGGAGTTTTTGGAAATCGCAGCGATGCCCAGCGCCATCAAGGCCACGGCCAGGCCCACGATGGGAAAATGGTTCAGCAACACGTGAATATATTCGGGCCGTTGCAACTGCTGGAGCGCTTCATTCATAATCGGACAGTTTGGATGGCGTGTTTCGGTTTCTCATGCTGTGGGAACGTCACAGGGAGAAGATAGCAGGATAAACCAGCAATTCCACCTCGTTGAGGTGATTACGACGCCTACTGGGGGAAAATCCCTTGAAGTCAAAACCATTCATTTTCAAATGGGCGCCGCGATTGTTTCGATTATGTTGAAGCCATGAATCAGGTGAAAAAACTTTTGCACACGCGTTATCGGGTGAACGACCTCGAACGGACGGTGAAGTTTTACACGGAAGTGCTCGGCCTTGCCGAAGTCCGCCGGCACAAATCGCCGCGCGGCTCGGAACTGGTCTTTCTCAAAGCCCCGCAAAGCGAGGAAACCATCGAGATTTGTCATTTTTCCGAAAGCGGCCCGGTGCAGGTGCAGCCCGATCTGACACATCTGGCGTTCAAGGTGGACAATCTGGACGAATTCGGCAAACACATCGCCAGGTTCGGCCTGAAATACTCCGACGGCCCGCGTTTGCAACCTGACGGCAGCGGCTTTGCGTTCATTGACGCGCCGGAAGGATACGAGATCGAGTTGATGCAACAAGGCAAACGCGCGGCATGACAGGTAGGGCGCATCACTCGGTGCGCGCCGCGTTTGTTTCCTCTGGACAGCGAACGGCTCGACGCGCAATGTCAATTCCGTGAACCGGGATGGACTGCTAATATGAATGCGTCACCACTTTTCTTCGCCATGTTCCTGACCCTCATGGTCATGGTTTTCATTTGGTTTGGATTGTGTATTTGGGTTTTTCGGAGACTTGAACATCAACACCCAGAAAAATACGCAGCAATGGAGAGGCCGTCTCTATTTCTCCGAAACAACATTCAGAACAATCTGCTATTTCTGCGCTTCCTCTGGAAGAGCGAATACAATTCACTGAACGATCAGTCGTTGAGCAGGACGTGCAACTTCATGAAGATTTTTTTAGCGGTGTATTGCCTGCTTTTTATTTCATTGCTGCTTTTCTTTATCCCACTCCTAAAGCCTCGGTGAATTAGAGTTCAGCCTTCTCGCCCGCCACACGTAGAAAATCGCCGGATAGACCAGCAGTTCCATCAGCGTTTCAAAATTTCTTGAAATAGAAATCGTCGCGTGAAATGCCAAGGTCTTCAACGATGTCGGCGATGATGCCGCGCGGTACGTCGCCCGGATGCCACGCAAAGGTGATGAGGCGGTCGGGATTGAAAGGGTTGGAATAATGGCGGTGACTGCCGGTGGTGCGGAGCAATTCGCAACCAATTTCGCGCAGGCGGCGTTCAAGATGACGGCAATTCCATGAGGGATATTTGCCCACGGTCAGGCAGCGAGAACGAATTTGTCGCGAAAGGCTTCAGGGATGGGACGTCCGGTTTCCAGTAGGGCTTCAAGGTGCACTTTGGCAGCTTGCTGAAAACGAAGTGTCGCTTCGCCCCGGTCACGACCATGTGCGTGGCAGCCCGGGAGCAATGATGATTTGGCAATCCACACGCCGTCTTCATCTTGGCGGAGTTGCACTTTGGAGAGCGGAATAATCATATAAAATTGCGGTTCATTTACCGTCGAGGATGTCGAGCTTCTCCTGTTCGACTTCGCGCGAAGGATGGACATCAGCCCAATCTTCCTGCGCCCGCTGCCGTTCGAGAAACTTCAGGTAATGCAGAACTTCACGCAGCACCGGTTCGGGCTGCTGCTTGATTTCCTCGATCAACAATTCCTGCGCGCTCATGGCATAATTATCCACGGATTTCCGCTTGTTGCAAGCCGCTGTTTCCAATCCTCCTCGCCCGCCACACGTAGAAAACCGCCGGATAGACCAGCAGTTCCATGAGTGTTGAGGTGACGACGCCGCCGATCATCGGCGTGGCGATGCGTTTCATCACATCTGCGCCCGTGCCGTGACTCCACATGATGGGCAGCAAACCCGCGATGATGACGCACGCCGTCATGGCCTTCGGACGGACGCGCTTGACCGCGCCGTGATAAATGGCGTCGCGCAGGTCGGTGACGTTGCGCATGAGTCCTTTCTTTTTCCAATCGTCGTAGGCTAGGTCAAGGTAAAGCAACATGACCACGCCGGTTTCGGCGTCGAGGCCGGCGAGCGCGATGATGCCGACCCACACGGCCACGCTTAGGTTGTAGCCGAGCCAATGGATGATCGCGAACGCGCCGACGAGCGAGAACGGAACGGCGAGCATCACGATGGCCGTTTTGATGAGCGAGCGCGTGTTGAGGAAAATGATGAGCACGATGATAAGCAGCGTGAGTGGGACAACGATCATCAGCCGTTGCCTGGCGCGTTGCATGTATTCGTACTGGCCGCTCCAGAAAATGTTGTAGCCGCTCGGCAATTTGATTTCACCCTTTGCGACCGCTTCGTTCACGGTGCGCATGGCCGTCTGGACATATGTGCCGAGGTCCATGCCCTTCACGTCCACGTAAATCCACGCGTTCGGCACGGCGTTCTCGCTTTTGATGCCCATCGGCGCGCGGACGGTTTTGATGTCGGCGAGTTGTCCAAGCGGAACCTGAGCGCCGGTTGGAGTCGGCACGATGATTTCGCGCAGCGCTTCGAGATTTTCCCGGAAATCGCGGCTGTAACGCATGTTGACCGAGTAACGCTCCAAACCTTCGACGGTCGTGGTCAGCGGCATTCCGCCCAGCGCGACTTCGAGCACGTCCTGCACGTCACCGACCGTCAAGCCGTAGCGGGCGATGGCGTCGCGATTGATGTTGAACTCGATGTAATTGCCGCCCATGACGCGCTCGGCATAAACGCTCGTCGTGTTCGGAACGCCGCGCATCACGGCCTCGATTTCCGATGCGATGCGCTCCAATTCCGCGAGGTCTGGCCCGGCGACCTTGATGCCGACGGGCGTTTTGATGCCGGTGGCGAGCATGTCAATGCGCGTCCTGATGGGCATCGTCCAGGCGTTGTTAAGGCCGGGGATTTGCACAGCGGCGTTCATCGCGTCCGCCAATTCGTCCGGCGTGCGGCGGCGATGCGCGATGACTTTGCCGTCGTCGTCCTTGATGTCCACGGCAGGCCAATTCTCCTCCGGCAGCAGCATGATGGTCGTTTCAATCATGTCCATCGGAGCGGGGTCGGTGGCGGTTTCGGCGCGACCAATTTTGCCGAAGACGTTTTGCACTTCAGGAAAACGGCGGATCAACTTGTCCGTGGTCTGGAGAATCTCGCGCGCCTTCGTCGGGGAAATGCCGGGGAACGTCGTGGGCATGTAGAGCAAATCGCCTTCGTAAAGCGGCGGCATGAATTCCGAGCCGATGTTCTGGAACGGAAAGATTTTTCCAACGCCCACCGCGACGGTTTTTGCTTCGCCTTCCGGCAAACGGTTTGTGACCAGCCAATTCCACGGGAAGAAAACCCACACAACAATCAGCGTAGCGCCGATGATGACCTGCCAACGCCGTTTGATGACGAAATCAATCAGCGGATGGTAAAGCCAGATGAGAAAGCGGTTGATGGGATTCTTTTCCTCCGCAGGAATTTTTCCGCGGATGAACCAGCCCATCAAAATCGGGGCGAGCGTGATGGAAAGCAGCGCAGCGGCGGCCATCGAGTAGGTCTTGGTGAATGCGAGCGGCTTGAACAGCCGGCCTTCCTGCGCCTGCAAGGTGAACACCGGCAGGAACGACATGGTGATGACGAGCAGTGAATAGAACAGCGTCGGCCCGACTTCGACTGCGGCGTCGCGGATGATTTCCCAGTGCGGTTTCTTGCCCTGGTCGCGCTCCAGATGTTTGTGGGCGTTCTCGATCATGATGATGGCCGCGTCCACCATCGCGCCGATGGCGATGGCAATGCCGCCGAGCGACATGATGTTTGAACTGATGCCCTGCCCGAACATGACGAGGAACGACGCCAACACAGCAATGGGCAAGATGACGATGGCCACGAGCGCGCTGCGCAGGTGCATGAGGAACGCCAGACAGACGAGCGCCACAACGATGCATTCCTCGATGAGTTTTTCTTCCAGCGTTCTGACGGCGCGATTGATGAGCGCGCTGCGGTCGTAGGCGACGGTGTAACTCACGTCCGCCGGCAAACCTTTCATCGCTTCGTCGAGCCGCTTCTTCACGTCGCCGATGACCTGCCGCGCGTTCGCGCCGTAGCGCACGACGACGATGCCGCCTACGGTTTCGCCTTCGCCGTTCAATTCCGCGATGCCACGGCGCATGTCAGGACCAAGTTCCACGTTGGCAACCTGTCCAAGCTGAATCGGCACGCCTTTGTCGCCCACACCCACCGCGATTTTTTTCAGGTCTTCGATGCCTTCGATGTAACCGCGCACGCGAAGGATGAATTCCTTTTCTGCCATCTCGATCGAGCGCCCGCCGACTTCACCGTTGCTGCGTTCGATGGCCATTTTGACCTGGGAAATGGAAAGGCCGTAGGCGCGCAGCCGCGTCGGATCGACGGTCACTTGATATTGCTTCACGAATCCGCCGATGGACGCGACCTCGGACACGCCTTCCACGGACGCGAGTTGATAACGCAGATACCAGTCCTGCATCGAGCGCAACTCGGCGAGGTCGCGATTGGTGGAGTTGATGGAATACATGAACGCCCAGCCGACGCCCGTGGCGTCCGGCCCGAGCGTGGGCTTGACGCCGCTTGGGAGTTGGCCGCCGAGACCGTTGAGATATTCCAGCACGCGGCTGCGTGCCCAGTAAGGATCCGTGCCGTCCTCGAAAATCACATACACGAACGAGAAGCCGTAAAACGAATAGCCGCGCACGACCTTCGACTTCGGCACGGAAAGCATTTTGGTGGTGATCGGATAGGTAAGCTGGTCCTGCACGATTTGCGGCGCCTGCCCCGGCCACTCGGTATAAATGATGACCTGCACGTCCGAGAGATCGGGAATGGCGTCGAGCGGAATGTTTTTCACCGCGTAAACGCCTCCCAGCACCAGCACAATCGTCGCGATGAGGACGACGAACTTGTTCTTGAGCGAGAAATCTATAATGCGCGTCAGCATAATCCTTTCGCCGATCAATGTTGATGCTCACCAGCGGCGTGCTGTTTGCGCCAGTTTTCCTCGGCGATTTTACCGTCAGCCGCCTTGCTGGTTTCGACCAATTCCATGCCGCATTTCGGGCATTCACCGGGTTTGTCCGAGACCACGTCCGGATGCATCGGGCAGGTGTAAAGCGGCGAAGGAATGGCCGCTGCGTTGGTGTTCGATTTCGCCGGTGGTTGCGGAATTTCCATGACAGGAATGAGCGTCATGCCGCAACGCGGACATTTGCCAGGTTTGTCAGAACGCACGTCGCTGTGCTCCGGCATCGGGCAGGTGTAATACAGCACCTTGCCGCCGGGCTGGAGGTGACGGAGTTCCGCTTCAGAAACCGGCACCAGCGCCATGCCGCAAAGCGGGCAATTCCCCGGATGATCGTATTCGATGGAAACATGTTCCGGCATCGGACAAACGTAGATGGTCGGCTGTGCGGCGGGCGCAACCTGTTCGCTCTCATTTGTGCTGTGGGCGATTTTGCCAGTCGCTTCTGACGTTTTGCCCGGTTCGGTCATTTTCTGAATCGCCTCGCGCAACTGGCTTTCCGAATCGAGCATGAATTGGCCGGAGGTGACGACGCGCTCGCCTTCGCTCAATCCATCGAAAACTTGGTAAGTGTTGTCCTCGGCGCGCAGACCCAGCTTGACCGCACGCGGTTCAAATTTGCCGCCAGCCAGCGCGACGAACACGGTGTTTTTCTCGCCGCTGCGCAGCACGGCGGAATCGGGCACAAGCAAAGCCGACGGCTCAATTTCCGCATGCAATTCCACCGTGGCGAACATGCCGGGTTTGAGGAAGTAACCGGGGTTGTGAAATTCCATCCGCACTTTGGCGGTGCGCGTTTTCTCGTCCACGATTGGATAAATGTAAGTGACGCGCCCGCGGAATTTGCGGTCAGGCAGATAGGACAGGCTCACGTCCGCTTCCTGGCCGAGCTTCATGAATGGCAAATCCTGTTCGTAAACTTGCGCCTGCACCCAGACCAGACCGAGATCGGCGATGCGATATAATTTCATTCCCGCGCCCACCATCTGGCCTTCGACGACAGTCTTCTCAACGACGAAGCCATCCATCGGCGCGAGAATGGAGAGTGTTTTTTTCGGCTGCCGTGTCCGTTCCAGTTCAGCGATCTGCACATCCGAAATGTCAAAAAACTTCAGCTTGGTGAGTGCGCTTTCCCGCAACGCGGTCGCACCAAGCATCTCGTTCGTCGCAGACCCAAGCGCCAGCACGTATTCAGTCTGCGCGCTGTAAAGCTCCGGCGAATAAATCTCAAACAGCGGATCGCCGCGATGCACCTGCTGGCCGGTGGCATCCACGTAAAGCTTTTCAATCCAGCCCTTAAACTTCGTGGTGAGGTCGGCCAGCGCGGTTTCATTGTAATCAACTGTCCCGACCGTGCGGATGACGCGGCGCAACGGACCGCGTTGCACCAGCGCGGTGCGGATGTCCATGTTCTGCACCGTCACCGGGTCAATGGCGATGGTGGTGTCGCTGGCGGCGTTCGTTACGTCGCCGGATTGTTTGCGGATGGGCGTGAGCTTCATCCCGCAAATCGGACAGTTGCCCGGATGATCCTGAATGATCTGCGGATGCATGCCGCAGGTGTAAAGCGTCTTTTGCTCCTGCGACTTGGAGCCGTCACCGCTCCTGGTGCAGCCGGCGAAGAAAATTCCACCACCGATGACGGTGACCAGCAGCAGCCGGCCAACGAGATGATTTATCTTGGTATTCATAAAAATTCTAGCGAGTTAAAAAGGAATTCGATACTGGCAATACCGGCGCGTCGGTCGGCGGCACGCCCGCGATCATCAGGGACAATTCGGCCAGGACGATCTCGCGGCGGGTGCGGGCTTCGATTTCGGCCATTTCGAAATTGAGCAGCGAACGCTCCGTGTCAATCAGGTTCAAAAAATCGATCTGGCCGCCAAGGTATCCTGAGCGCGCGATTTCGAGCGACTTGCGGGCCTTGGGAATCAATTGATTTTGCAGCAATGCCAAAGTGCGGGTGACTTCGCGATAATCGTAGCTCTTCATTGCAAAATCCACCGTGAGCGAAATCTGTTCGGACGTGAGCCGCGCCGTGGCTGCGTGTTTGTTGGCCTGTGCCGCGGCGATTTGGGCCGCGATCTTGTCGCGCCGGATGGGCAGACTCATGCTCGCCTGCGGCCAGTAAAAAGGAGGTTCGTAAACCTCGGCCTGCAAGCCGGCAGAAAAATCGGGGACTTTCGATTTGCGCGCCACCGCGATGTTCGCCTCGGCCATGCGCATGTCGGCTTCCATCGCTTTGAGTCGCGGGTTGCGGGCGAATGCAACGGCTAACAGATCGTCCGCGCTCAAATCCAACGGCGTGGTTTCAAATCCAGCCGGCACGGGCGGGTCAGCTTGATCGCGGGTCAGCCCCAGCGCTCCCTTGAACTGCGCGAGCAACGAATTGCGCGAGTCTTCGAGATTGGTGACTTCCGTGGTGAGCTGGTCCTGTTCGATTTGAGCGCGATACACATCCTGGAGCGTGACTTTGCCGACTTCATTCTGGGCGCGGGCGCTTTTTTCGAGATCGGCCAGCAGGCTGAGTGTCTCGCGGTTGATGCGGATGCGTTCATCGAGGAAGTGCAGGTTGTAATAGGTGCGCTTGACATCGAACGCGGTCTGCAACACTGCGGATTCAAAGGTGAAGTATTTGGTCTGGCTTTCGTCAGCGGCCACGCGCGCAGCGGCCTTCAATTTGCCCGGTCCGGGAAACTCCAGCATCAAGCCGGGCATCAAGGAAGTGAGGACGTCCTGGATGTACGCCTGAAACGTCAGTTTCGGATCCGGCAGAGACCGTTCGACGGTGATGCGTTCGACCGACGCGAGCCAGTCGTAATACTTCGCCTCGACCTGCGGCTGGTTGAGCATGGCGAAGCGAAGGAAATTAGGAAGGCCGGAATCCGCCGTTAGTTCCGGCAAATCCGGACGCGTACTCTGGCGGACGAAAACTGCGACCGACTTCACGCGAAGCATTTCGCGCCTCGCGTTCGTCGGTCGTCGGCACGCTGCTGCAACCGGCCAGCACCAGCAGCAGGCCGATGGTGATTGATATGTAATTTTTCATGACTTTGCTTGTGGCCATGACCTCGATTTAAATTGGAAGGCGGATGAGTGGCGGTCGTGGCGCTCGTACAAATGGAACTCACCCGTATAAACGCGTGCCTGATCGGCGGCAGCAGTTACACTGCTTCCCGTTAAGGCACACTACGTGCGGTAAAGGTTGTTTTTCAGATCAAATACGCGCAGTCCCGAGTGAAGATGGGGACGGCGTTCGCAAAAGGAGCAGCGAAATTCTGTGGAGCAACGCGGGTGTCGTCGGTTTGCATCAACGCGACCGTGACAGGCGCGGGTGGAAGATTCAGGAATTGAAAATCTTTCTGGGTGGATTCAGAAGCGGGAACGGCGGGCGCATTAGCAGACTGGCCATTGGATTTGGCAACACAGCATTTCATCTTGCCACCGCAACCACAGCAGGGCTTGGAGACGCTGCAATCATCACCCCACAGTGCCAGTGGCTGGCTGCAAACCAGCGCGAGCAGGCACAGGATGGCAAGGGCTCGTTTCACGTTTGTTTCAAGACGGTCTATTCGCGCGCGTGCTATTTCTTCGCTTTGGCCTCTGCTTCCTCGATCTTCTTGATGTATTTGGCCGGGTCTTTGTTGAAATCTTTCAGGCAGCCCTTGCAACACATTTTAATTTCGCGTCCTTCGTAAATGAACACGTAGGGCTTGCCCATCTCCCCCAGCTTGTCGCCGGATACGACACACGTGTCCAAAGTATACGGCTTGGGTTTGTCAGTCTTGTCGTCCGCCGCCTTTGACAAAATGGGTGCAACCAACGCGCCCGCCAGAATTATCGCAATCAGTGTAAGCTTTTTCATATAACCAGCGACTCTTAACCCGATTATTATACACTCTCCTGACGAAAGGATTCAAATTCTTTTGCGCCAGAAGTGATTGCTCACCGAGTGTCGGCCTGCGAACTGGCTGTGACTGATGGCGTTAGCAATGTAGTCCTTGGCCAATTTCACCGCCTTCGGGAGCGTTTGGCCCAAGGCCATGTAGCCCGCGATGGCCGCCGAGGAGGTACAACCCGTCCCGTGAGTACGGATGCCTTTGATCAATGGAGACACCAACAGTAACTCCTGTTTTCCGTCATAAAACACGTCCACCGCCTCTTTCAATCCCCGAAGATGGCCGCCTTTGACCAGCACGGCGCAACCAAACTGCATGTGCAATTCCTTCGCCGCAGGACGCATGTTTTCGACGGACGAAATTTTTCGGCCGGTCAGGATTTCGGCTTCGTCCAAATTTGGAGTCACCAGTGTTGCCATCGGCAGCAATTCATTTCGCAGAATTGAAATGGCCGCAGGTTGGAGCAACCGGGCGCCGCTGGTTGAGACCATGACCGGGTCCACGATGAGCGGTGTTTCCGGTCGCCGCCGGAATAAACGCGCCACAACCCGAATGATGCCCGCCGAAAAAAGCATCCCGGTTTTGGCGGCGGCGGGCGGCAGTTCGTCGAACACGGCTTCGATCTGGCTGTAAACCATGTCGGCAGAAATGGGTTGAATACCGGTGACGCGCCGGGGATTTTGCGCCGTGATGCAAGTGATGGCGCTTGTGCCGTGCACGCCAAGCGCGGCGAACGTCTTCAAGTCCGCCTGAATGCCCGCGCCGCCGCCGCTGTCCGAGCCTGCGATGGTCAGGGCGACGGGAAGCTGTCTGATTTTGGCCATGCGATATTTTGGCTGGCGGTTCGGCTATTTCAAGCCAGCGCATTACTCAAATTTTCCTTGCTGCAAATTCCCCGACTATCTCATCACGGCACGGCGACCGCGTGGATGCGGAAGAACTGGTACGGCAAGCTGGTGTAAGACGTGAACCATTCGATTTCAGGAAAGCGACCGGGTAAATTGGTCATCAAACCCAGCGAAACCGCATTGGTGCCGCCCCAGACTTCGTAATTAAAACTTGCGCTGCCCGGCCAGCTCAAGCGGGCGAGACTTTGATTCCATGGCGAGAAATCAAAACTGAACGGTACGTTATCATTTACATTTGGGTCGGTCCCTATGATTTGTTCTCGCATGTTGGAGTAGCCGTCTTTGTCAGGATCGTCCTGCGGTCCTTGGCTCAGATTGCCAAAGTGTGCGATCTCCCAATTGTCATCCAAACCATCGTGGTCTACGTCGGTTATCTCCACGCCGTTGATTATCAGGCTGACGCTTAACACCGACCCGGTATTGCCGGCGCCCTCGTCGCTGAAACAAGCAGTCCAATCTCCGGCGCTGCTTTCGTAGAAATGATGCGTGGAATAGTAAGTCCAGTCCACCGGACCGGGACTGGTATCGTCGTTGTAACGTTGCAGAACGCTGCGCGTGCCGGATGGCGAGACAAGTGTGATGCGCACATCGCCGCGTAGTTGATGGTCGGTCATCACCCGCAGGCCGACATGTTCGCACAGCAACGTGTTTGTGACGGAGAAAACGTAGTTGGTCGAATTGAGGTGGATTTGCGCCAGCGCAGCGGTGTTGGTTTGGAAAAGAGCTTTCAGCCCTTCCCCGTCACTGTTGCCGATGAACACCGCCGGAATCGGAGTGAAATCAGTCGCAGCCATCCCGGTCAACTGATCGCCGCCATCGGCGGCCACATTTGTCGGATAATTGTAAACCACGGCAAACGCAGCTCCGGCTTGAGCGGCGTTGTCGATCTTCTGCTCAAAGGTGTTCGTGCCGCGCTGGATCAATGCGGCCTTGTTCGTAAGATTGACTGCGATGGGATCGGTCGCGAAACCGACGTAAACCAGCGGCAGAGTTTGCGTTGGCACGTCTGCGTGCGGACCGGTACCCGGCAATGTGTGAATGGACATCAAATTCGTCGGCACGCCATCGCCGGTGACAAGCAGGCGCAGCCCATCATCGGGGATCGCTTCAACATTCGTGGCGGTGAATGTGATATTGGTAAGCGTTGGTCAACTAATCCAATTTCGCGCCAAATTCACGGCCACACCCGCGTCCGGCACGCCAAAACCGACGTTGTGGCTGACCAGAAAACCCGCCCCGTTCGTCGTCAGGTCCGGGTCCGCATAATCGTAATGGCGCGAAGACAGAATCAATATCTGTTGCACGTCGCGATACGTGAGGTTTGTATTGACCGACAGCATCAGTGCGGCAATGCCGGCGATTTGTGGCGCGGATGCAGAGGTGCCGTAAAAAAGGGTGTAAAAATTCCAGAAATTTGGATCCGTAAATAATTGAAAAGCGCTGTAGCCCGCCGCCCCCTGGCGGTCAGTGGTGAACTCCCATGCGCCGTCTTGTGAGTCGCCACCCACAGCCGACACGAGAATACAAGCGCCGGGATTGCTGTAGCTGGCGGCGCGCCCGCCCACACGGACCGACGCGACGCCGATCACACGCGGGTCCGAGCAATAGGCATCGTCATTGGCATTTCCACCGGTGGCGCGACTATTGCCAGCGGCGCGGGCCATGATGACACCACGTCCTTCACGACCAAGGGTGATTGCATTTGAAATTCCGATGTCCACCAAAAGACTTGGTCCAAAAAGCTGGGCGCCGGGATTGCCCCAACTGTGATTTTGCACTTGAACCACATTGGACTGGTACTGAAATGCCTCCATCAGGCTTTCGTCGGCGACGAGCAGATCATTGGTTCCGATCACCACCCAGCTGGCCAGCTTGGATTCCGGCGCTGTCCCCAAAATGCTGAGCGAATTGGTTGATTGGGCGGCGATCAATCCCGCGACGGCGGTGCCGTGGTTGTGGGTGTAATCGGTGTTCGGCGGCATGCCGTCGGTGGATTCGCTTTCAAAATTATAATGCGGCGCGCCGCTTGCGGCAGTCGCTAAATTCGGATGGTCCAATTCAAAACCTGTGTCGGCGACGGCAACCGTCACTCCCGCACCACGCGTCAATGGCCATGCTTCGCGCACGTTGATGTCCGCGCCCCGCGGCGTGCCGTCGGTGTAACGATTCTCGAGATAATATTGATAGAGTGAAAAGTACGTGGCGTCGGGCTTGTAGGCGTACGGACCATTTAATGCCACTTCACTGCGCATAACTGGATAGCTGGCCAGCACCTCCGGCAACGCCGCCAGCCGGTGCGCCTCACGCGCCGCCGTCCAGGCATCCGGCGCTTGGAGGATAAAAATGTTGGTGGCGATGGTACGGCTCAACTGAAGCGAACTTCCCGCAGTCAAGCGTTTCAAGTCGTCGGCAAATTTTAGTTGAACCACAACGCGGCTGCCCAGTTCCACGAAGTTTGTTGAACCGTTGTCGGGCCATGCCTTCACCCACTCAACCTTGGCTTGCCTGGCAGCAGTCCGCATTTCACTGGCATCCACGCGGTACGCGGCGCGGTGCGGCGTGCGAAACTCGAAGCGGTTGACAGTGGTTTGAGCGTTTGTCAATGCGCTGGGGGCGACAAATCCCAAACACATGACGGTGGCGAAAATCCAAACCGTGGCGGGTTTCATAAAAGTCGGATCAGCGTATCAGACAACCACACGGCTTCAAGAGAAACGTGGAAAGTGTGGAACTCCAGTTCAGGCGCGGAAAATATGGACGGCTTCGTCGCCAAGCCTTCAAGCATTCCCCATCTTGCCCCCACGCCATTTTCTCGCAATACTCTCGCCTCGATGAAAAAGACTTTGTTGCGCCATCATTCGTGCATCTTGGTTGACGGCTCGGATCATACGGCGGCGGCAAGGGCGTTGTTTTCAACACCATCCAGTTAATCCATGGACAAAGAACAGGTCGCAGAAATCTTAGTCGAAATCGGCACGTTGCTGGAACTCAAGGGTGAGAACCCTTTCAAGACGCGCGCTTACTTCAATGCCGCCCGCGTCCTTGAAAGCCTGAGTGAGCCACTGGCAAAAATCGTCGCCGAAAAACGCCTTGGTGAAATCAAGGGCATTGGCGAAGCTCTCGAACAGAAAATCACCGAGCTCGTTGAAACCGGAAAACTCGCGTATTACGACGAATTGAAAGCCTCGATTCCAGCGGGTCTGGTGGCGATGCTCGAAATCCCCGGACTCGGCCCGAAGAAAATTCAGGCGCTCAACAAATCGCTTGGCATTGATTCGGTGGAAAAACTCGAAGTTGCATGCAAGGCCGGCAAGGTCGCGCGACTCGACGGTTTTGGCGAAAAGACACAAACGAACATTCTCGAAGGCATCGAACGTCGCCGGCTTTACGCTTCGAAACATCTGCTGAGCGACGCGCTGCTCGCCGCCGAGCCGCTGCTCGACAGTTTACGGCAGCATCCCGACGTGGTTCGTTGCAGCGCCGCCGGCAGCTTGCGACGTTTCAAAGAAGTCATCGGTGACATTGATTTGCTGGCATCGTCGAAGAAGCCGGAGGAAGTGATCGAGTATTTCGTTGCGCAGCCCGGCATCATCAAAGTCACGGCCAAGGGCGACACAAAGGCGAGTGTGATTTTGGAGGGCGGCATTCAGTGCGACTTGCGCGTTGTGAGCGACAAAGAATTCCCATTTGCGCTCGCCTATTTTACCGGGAGCAAGGAGCACAACATCGTCATGCGCCAGCGCGCTATTGCCCGCGGTTTACGACTGAATGAATACGGCCTGTTCAAATCGAAGGAGGAAACGCGCGACCCGAAACTGCTCATGCCCTGCAAGGAAGAAGGGGACATTTTTGCGAAACTGGATCTGGCTTATGTTCCGTCCGAACTGCGCGAGGACCACGGCGAATTCGACATCGCCGAAAAAGGCAAACTGCCACGCCTCATCGAGTGGACGGATCTAAAAGGCTCGCTGCACAATCATTCGAGCTGGAGTGACGGACATAATCGGCCCGAAGAAATCGCGGATTACATGGAGAACCTTGGCCTGCAATACTGGGCCATCACCGACCACTCGAAATCGTCGTTTCAGGCGAACGGACTTGACACCACGCGCGTCCGCCAACAACTCAAGGAAATAAAAAAGATCAACGAGCAACTCGCCGGACGCGGCAGCGATTTTCGACTGCTCACAGGTATTGAAGTGGACATTCTCAAAGAACGGCTTGATTTCGACGACGACTTGCTCGCGGAACTGGACGTGGTTGTTGCCAGCTTGCACGTGCCCGCCAACAACGAGGCGGAAAACACCAAACGTCTAATCTACGCCGCAAAAAACAAATTTGTTCACATGCTGGGTCATCCGACCGGGCGGCTGCTCCTTGAGCGCGAACCGTATCCCGTCAATGTGCAAGCGGTGATTGACGCCTGCGCCGATACCGGCACGTGGATTGAACTGAACTGCAATCCACATCGCTTCGACCTGGACTGGCGGCTTTGGCCTTACGCGAAGAGCAAGGGTGTGAAATGTGTCATCAACCCTGACGCGCATCGCTTTGAGCACGCCGGTTTTCTACGCCTCGGCGTTGGCATTGCGCGCAAGGGCTGGTTGGAAAAGCAGGATGTAATCAACACGCTGCCGCTGGAGAAGTTGAGGAAGGAACTGGCGAAAAGACGGGCGTGAATTAGCTGCAATGTTCCGTCTGTGTGTTATCGTTTACCCTGTGAAACTCCGCATCTGCTGTCTGGGCCTTCTCGTGTTCGGTTTTGCAGCATCCCTGCCAGCACAGTTGACCTCGAATTCCGTGGACGACTTGCTGGCATCGGGTGAGGAGTGGTTGCGCGCGAATCTGGACGACGACGTTCTCGCGAAGCTGGGGCAGGTTGATCGTGACCGTGTGGAGGAGCTTTTCCGCCAGTTACAGCGACGTTATGACAGCGAATATGTCCTCGACCTGCCGGCGCTCAAGGACGCGGCGGACACGGTTCTGACCCTGCTTGAAGCGCGCGAGGAAACGCAACCTTACGCCGCGTGGTTAAAGGCGCGGCTTGACTACTTCGAAGTGGCGAACGCGTTGCGAAACTCTTTGACACCGCCTCCGCTCAAACCCGGCGAACCACCGAGGCCGTTGCCACTGCCTACAGCCGAGGCGGAGCGCGCTGTCTGGAATAAACAGTTTGAAAAGCGCGCCTGGCCTGAAGCGGCCAGCAATTACATTTCCCAACTCAAACCGATTTTCGTCGAACAAAATGTGCCGCCGGAATTGGTCTGGGTGGCGGAGGTGGAATCATCCTTCGATCCGCGTGCGCGGAGTCCGGCGGGCGCCGTGGGACTGTTCCAACTCATGCCAGACACGGCCCGCGGCTTGGGACTGTCGCTTTGGCCTTGGGACGAACGAAAGAGGCCTGTGCCCAGCGCCCGCGCCGCGGCGAAATACCTGCATTATTTGTACGGCGAATTTCATGACTGGCGGCTCGCCTTGGCCGCCTACAACGCTGGTGAAGGACGTGTCAGCGCTTTGCTCAAAAACCAGAAGGCGCGGTCGTTTGATGAAATTGCCGGGAAATTGCCGGCGGAGACGCAGATGTTCGTCCCGAAAGTTGAAGCCGTGTTGCTGCGGCGCGAAGGCGTGGAGTTGACGAAACTTAAAACCTCGGCAAGCTAAGGTAAATTGTTTCAAATCCACGAATTGGTCTGTGGGAAAATTGCGCCGATGGAACATATTTTAACGCCGCTGTTTTTCGCCTTTGACGAAACACCTCAACGCGGCTACAAAGGCGACATCCAGAAGCCATCCGGTCGGACGTTGGTTGCGCCTTGATCTTGCTGTAAGATGGCGCAGAGCTTACATTGAACGGGCATGAGTGCGAGCGACAAACCGTTGCGCATGGTTACCTGCGATTGGTGCAACACCAAGGTTTTCATACCGGGTGATCTGCCCCCCTTCGGCACCGTCCCCTGCACCAAGTGCGGGCATCCCATCATGATGCCCTTGCGGCTGTGGCAGTTTGAACTGCGCAACATCATCGGTGCCGGCGGCATGGGTACGGTTTACCGCGCTTTGGATACGGTTCTGGAACGTCCCGTGGCGGTCAAGTTGATGAAAAAACAACTCATCAACGACCCAAAAGCGCGCGAAAATTTCTACCGCGAGGCACGCGCCTGCGCCCAACTCAATCACACCAACATCATCCATATCTATTCGTTCGATGAACACGAGGGACAGGTTTATCTGGTGATGGAATTGGCGGATCGGGGCAGTCTTGATTCGCGCATCGAAAAATTTCATCGGCTTTCAGAACTCGAGGTGCTCGACGTCGGCGTAAAAATCGCCTCGGCGCTTGACTTGGCGCTCAAACACAACCTGCTCCACCGCGACATCAAACCGGGCAACATTCTCTTCAACGCGGACGACGAACCGAAGCTGGTGGACTTTGGTCTGGCGCGCGACGTCGAGGCGGAATCCGAATCCGAGTCCGTGACGTGGGGCACGCCTTATTATGTCGCGCCGGAAAAGATTCGGCGGGAAAAAGAGACGTTCCTCTCCGACATGTACAGCCTGGGCGGCACGCTGTATCACGCCTTGACCGGACATGTGCCATTCGAGGCGCCGACGGTGGATGAACTGGTGGCGGCGCATGTGCAGACACCGCTGACACCGCCCAATCTCGTCATTCCCGAAATCACCCAGACCACGAGTGACACGTTGGTTAAAGTGCTGGCGAAGAACCCTGCAGACCGGTTTCTGAGTTACGATGAATTCAGCATGGCGCTCACCGCGGCACGCAGTAAATTGCTGGTTCAGCAGTACACCGAATCGAACCAACAGAAGGTCAAGAGCAAGACCAGTTGGTGGCGGCGTTGACCGCTAAAAACAAAAAGGCAGGCAAAACGCCTGCCTTGAAGTCAAGGAATCGAAGCTGGATAAATCCTTCTGTTTCTTTTCCTAATTCACGCTGCTGGGCGACTTTTTCTGTTTGCCTTCCGGCTTCGGCCCGACGCGCACGGTCAAGGCGACCAGTTTCCCGCCATCGGCTGTCTTGTAAGACAACCCGACCTCTTCGCCGACGGTCACATCTTGAAGCATGGCATCTTTGCCAGCCTTCTTGATCTTCGTCTCGGATGTGATTTGGAAGGTCTTTTCGCCTACGGTCAGGGTCTTGGCGTCCTTGTCAACCCTGGTCACATTGCCCTTGAAAGGTAGGCCTTCCCTTTTCTTCTCCGCCTTTACCGGTTCCTGCTTCACAGCGATGGCTTTATTGGTTCCGCCACTTGTTTGACCATTTGTTTGTTGCGCCATCACCGGGGTGGCGATGGCAACTGCGATTACGCTTACAAGCGCAATCCCAAGAATGTTTGTTTTCATAGGGTTACTGATTATTTTGCCTGGGTTTAAGGTTAGTTACCACGCAACGCGCCATTGCTATCAAAGCGTCCCTTTCATGCAAGCTTTTTCTGAAATCCTTGGATAAACCGCGTCCGGTTCACCAACTCCCGTCAGCCACGAGCGCGGTCACTTGTTTGGCCAGATCATCGGCAAGAAGCGGCAACGCCTGACGCTCGGCGCTCGTCAGATCCGAGCCCACCCGGATCAACGTGTAACCGGTCACGGGACGATCCAACAAAACCTTGCCTGTGCCGCGTTCGCGGGCCGTCACATGCGCTGTCATGCTCACCTGATAGTCGCGCCCGGTGAGCACATCGTTGGGTTGCAGGCTCACTTCGCGGCGATGATACTGCGTGATGACACCGGTCACGACAAAATCGCCGGCTTCGCTTGTGGCCAGGCGATAGGTGCTGTCACGCTGGAATTCCTTCCGGAGCGCGGCAGTGACGGCGTCACTTAAGCGCGGTTCCATCGTCTGATTCGTGAATGGAATGATTTGGATTGTCTTTTCGTCCGCGTCCAAGCCGTTGGTGGGGCCGACACGGTAGCCGGCGCAACCGGCGAGTGCCACGACAAGGAAACCAGCCCAAAGCGGTCGGAGACGGCGCATGTTACTTGCTTGCGGTCTGCGCCTGCTTTTTGATCGCATCGATCCGCTGACGCGCTTCGGCGGCCAGGGGGGAATTCGGGTCCGAAAGCAGAACCTCGTTGTAATAGACCAGCGCGCCACTCCACTTTTTTCCCTTCTCGTAAAATTTCGCGATCTCAAAATTGCCGCGCGCCTGTTCGCTCTTGAGCGCGGTAATGATTTTTCTCGCTTCAGGCACGCGCGGATCGTCAGGATAAAGCGTCATGAAGTCCGCGAACGTGGCCATGGCCTGGCCGGCGATGTTTTGGTCGTATTCGGCAGTGGACGCCTGTTTCTTGTAGGCGAGACCCGCGCGGTACAGTGCATCCGCCGCAATTTGCGGACGATCGTGGTAGCGGTCCGCAGCGGTTTCATAAGCCTTCACCGCTTCAGGGTAATCATCGTGTTTTTCATACGCGGCGCCAATGCGCAATTGCGCCTGCGGCGCGACATCACTGTAGGGGCCGTTCTTCACGATTTTCTCGAACATCTCCGCAGTGTGATCATCCAACCAGGGCGGCAGCGGAATATAACTCCAAAGCTTGAACCATTGACCTCTGAGGTAACGATTGGCGATTTCATACTGGCGTTGGAGCACTTCGCTGACGTTGTCGGCTTTCGGATATTTTTCGAGAATGGACTGGTAGGCGTTAAAGGCTTTTTCGTCGTCTCGCTTGGCTTCGTAGCAGCGACCGATGAGATATTGCGCGTGCGGGGCATGGTCGGACAACGGCCACACTTTCACGACACGGCGGGCTGCCTTGAGCGCGAGGCCGTAATCATGCTTGTCAAACGCCTCCTGTGCAACGGCCAACTGTTCCTTGGCCCGTGTGCGCTGCCATTTTCCTTCGCCGCCGACCGGCTCATACGTCCACCCTTCACCCGGCGTATAAACCAGCGGCGCAGGCGAGCGGAAGGGCAACAGCACCACGCATGCGAAAATAAGAAGGCAACAAACGAAGCGGCAGTTCATGGCGCGACGGTAGCGGCTTCCCGACGGCAAGTCAAGGCAGAGGGACAGTGATTGGCAGCGGCGGCGTTCATCCGCGATACACAATCATCACGCCGAAGTCGGTCAGCAGCTTCTGCGTGCCGATGTCGAGGTACTGGTAGGTAACCGTGTTGAGGCTGATGATGTTGGCCTCGCCGATCTTCGCCAGAACGTTCGTGACCACTTCATCGAACTTGTCGTGGCCTACTTCGACGCAATCAATGCGACGGATCGTTTTGACCCGCATGCCCCTGGTTGTCTCCTTGGCGGCGGCTTCCAGCGGCTTTAGCGGTTTTTCGATGAGGCTTTCGGCGGGTTTGTCGTGCACGGGCACTTTCAGATGCATCTCGATCTTGGCCGCGGCAGATGAAGCAATGGGGTTGATCGGATGCGCCGCATCAAAGACGCCGGGCGGCGGGGCTGATGGGGCCGAAGTGCCGGCTGGGGAATGACAATTTTTTCCCCGCAGGACGGACAGTCAATTTCAGTGCCGGCACCCGCGCCGTCCACGGCCAGTTCTTGTTCGCACTTGGGGCAATTGAAAATTATGTCCATAAGCCTCTCGTTCGTTTTGTATGGCAGCGGAGGGTATGCCGGTAAACGTGTCAAGACCAGATAATTTTTTTACCCCGCTCTGCGCAAAACCGCGACCATTTCATTCGAGCGATTTTTCCAATTGTTTCACGCGCGGCCAGATCGGCGAGTTGGAGACTGTGCGCGCCTTGACTTCGGCAAAAATTCGCCTGGCTTCCGCCGGGTTGTTGCGCGCTATGGCGACACAGAAATCCAGTTCGATCCACGCCTTGCGCGGGTCCTGAACCTGATCGCCATAAATTTTCAACCAGTTGCGCATCGCGGCAGGCCCTTGTTGCTGTGCGGTCTGGAAACTATTCTCCAGTTGCCGGGGCAAGCCGGGAAGACTGTCGGGGTTAAATTGTGCCGACCTCTTTTGCTGGGTTTGCTCCTCGTTATCGACCTGCTCCCAATAGACAAAAAGTTGATAGCCACAGTAAATGGCGACGATGAGAATGAGGGCGGTGATGAGTTTGGTCATGATTCTTCGACGCGCTCAATGCGCGCGCCCAGCCGGCTCAGTTTGCCATCAATGTCTTCGTAACCGCGGTCAAGGTGATAAACGCGATTGACCTGCGTCGCGCCTTTCGCGGCCAGCCCCGCCACCACCAGCGCCGCCGACGCGCGCAAATCGCTGGCCATTACCGGCGCGCCGCTCAACGGTCTGCCGCCCTTCACAATCGCGCTCGGCCCTTCGATTTCGATGTCCGCCCCCAGCCGCGCCAGCTCGCTCACGTGCATGAAGCGCGACTCAAAAATCCGCTCCGTAATGATGCTGATGCCCGGTGACAGCGTCATCAACGCCATCATCTGCGCCTGCACATCCGTCGGAAAACCGGAGTAAGGCAGCGTCGTCACGTCCACGGATTTGAGCCGGCCATTGCGACGGACAACCAGATTCGCGCCGCGCCGTTCCACCATCACGCCCGCCTCGTTCAATTTGTCAATCACCGCATGCATCTGATCGGCCCGCGCGCCTTTGATCGTCACTTCGCCATTCGTCGCCGCCGCAGCGATGGCGTACGTCGCGGCCTCTATGCGATCCGGAATGACTTCGTGCTCCACGCCACGCAACCCCTTTACGCCCGTGATTGTAATCGTCGGACTGCCTGCGCCGGAAATTTTCGCGCCCATCGCCGTGAAGAAAATTTGCCAAATCCATCACTTCCGGCTCACACGCAGCGCTTTCGATGACTGTCACGCCTTCGGCCAGCGACGCGGCCATCATCACGTTCGCCGTGCCCAGCACGGTCGAACCAGCGCGCCCGCCGAGGAACATCGCCGAACCGACAAGTCGTCTTGTCCGCGCATTGACGTATCCGCCTTCAATCGTGACCTTTGCCCCGAGCGCTTCGAATCCTTTCAAATGAAGATTGATGGGACGCGCGCCGATGACGCAGCCGCCCGGCAACGACACACGTGCCGCCTTCAACCGCCCCAGGAGCGGGCCCATGATACAAATCGAACCGCGCATCTTGCGCACCAGATCGTAATCGCCCTGGTTTTTGATTTTCTGGGCCTGCACGCGGATTGTCGGACCGTCGAACTCCACCGTCGCGCCGAGCGATTTGAGAATTTCGCCCATGAAGCGAACATCGCTCAGATTCGGCACGCGATGAATCACGCACGGCTCGGACGTCAGCAGCGTCGCCGCCATGATTGGCAGCACGGCGTTCTTGGCGCCACTGATGGTCACTTCGCCGTGCAACGGCACGCCGCCTTTGATGAGAAGAGCTTCCATGAAATAAAGTCGCCGATTTACAACCGCGCCATTAACCCGCGCGTCGTCCGAACAAAAATCTTTCGCGCTGAGTGTAGTCTTGCTTCACCGCCTCGACAATCCACTTTTGCGCCTCGAAAATTCCCCGTACTGCGTCCGCTTGCCCATCGCCAAATTCCAACATGATCCGCCCGTTCGGTTTCAAAAATGGCACTGCCTGTGTTGCTAAAAGCTGAAAACATTCCAATCCATCCGGCCCGCCGTCCAAAGCGTTCCGCGGATCGTGATCGCGCACCTCCGGTTGCAGCAATTCAATCTCCGCGCTTGGAATGTAGGGCGGGTTACTGATGACAAGATCGAAACGCGCATCAGCCGGCAATGAGGTGAATGCGTCACTCTGCACAAATTGAATTCTTTCTGTGACACCGTGGCGATCGGCGTTTTGTTGTGCCACCGCCAGCGCATCTGCCGACACGTCGAGCGCGATGACTTGTGCTGCGGGGCATTTGACCGCCTGCGCGATGGCAATGCATCCGCTTCCCGTGCCGAAGTCGAGAACGGTTGGAGTCCAGCCTTCAGGCTGAGCCATGCCCGAACTGCGCTGAGGCGTGAACTCCAACAAAAATTTCCATCCGATTTCAGCAAGCAATTCCGTTTCAGGTCGGGGAATCAACACATGCCGGTTGACTGCGATTTCCAGTCCGCAAAAAGAAGTTGAGCCGACAAGATGTTGAAGCGGTTCGCGCTGGCCTCGGCGCTTGACTAATTCACGCAGAGCGTCGAGTTCTTCCGCGGACAGCACCCGCTCGAAGTTTAGGTACAATTTCATGCGCGGCAGTTTGAGCACATGCGCGAGCAGCAACTCCGTTTGCAAACGCGGTGACTCGACACCTTTTTTCGCAAGGAACTCCGTGCTTTTCTGAATGACCTCAAGCACCGTCACGCCGTCAGTTTAAATCCGGCATGCATACTTCAAAGCCCAAAAATTGCTTCGAAAATTATCAGAAACAAAGGCTTGACGCGACCAGAAGCGCCGTTATTATCGCCTCGTGGGTAGTTTAGATAAATGATTACGGACACAAACTGGATTTCCAGTGGTGTCCGTTAATTTTTTATCGCGATTCCATAACTCAGGAGCAGTATTATGGCTAGTGGTAAAGTAAAATGGTTCGATAACAAAAAGGGCTACGGTTTCATTGCCCAGGATAGTGGGCAAGAGGTCTTCGTGCATCACACTTCAATCGTTGGTCCCGGTTACAAGACGTTAAATCCGGGTGAAGAGGTCAGCTTCGATGTCGTGACCAGCGATAAAGGTCCCAAAGCCCAAAATGTCCAGCGGCTTCGTCTGGAATAGGGCGTAGTCGGTTTCGTTCGATCCCTCCGTCTTTGGAGGAAGGGCGCATTTTGTTCGCCAGTGGCGTAACAGTCAGTTAGGGTGTATTCATGCCGGAAACGTCTGCGCCGCGCGTTGCGAACCTTTACGTTCATGTCCCATTCTGTGCTCGGAAATGCGCGTATTGCGCCTTTTATTCTGAACCCCCGAACGGCGAACTGGTAACCCGTTACGTGGCTGCGCTCATCCGCGAACTTGAACTGGTCGCGCACGATTTGCAGCCACGCACGATTTTCTTCGGCGGCGGGACGCCGTCGCTGCTCAACCTCCGCCAATGGGAACAAATTCTCCGCGCCATGGAGCGATTGAAACTGCTCGGCGCGGAGGAGTTCACCGTCGAATGCAATCCCGCCACTGTCTCACCCGACAAGGCAAAATTGCTCCGCGATTTTGGCGTGAACCGGATTTCCATGGGCGTGCAGTCGCTCGACGAACAATTGCTCGACCGGTTGGGGCGGATTCATACGCGGGAAATGGTCTTCAAATCATTCGACATTTTACGGCGCGCAGGTTTTGAAAACTTGAACCTTGACCTGATGTTTGCCATTCCCGGCCAGTCAATTCAGGTCTGGCAGGAAACGATTGATGAGGCGCTCGCGATGGGCAGCGAGCATTTGTCCAGCTACGAAGTGATTTATGAAGACGACACGCCGCTGTTTGCGCAACTGAACGCCGGTGAATTCGATGTGGATGAAGACTTGGCGTGCGCGATGTTTGAGGAATTGGCCGGGCGTGCGACCACAGCAGGCTTCCGGCAATATGAGGTCGCTAATTTCGCCCGCGGCCAGCGAATTTCGGGTTCCAAATCTGAAATTTCCAACAGCCCGGTGACATTCCGAACTCCGCAATCCAAAATCCGCAATTCCGAAATTCCATCATTTGCCTGCAAACACAATGTCAACTACTGGCGCGGCGGCTCGTTTTACGGGCTCGGGCCCAGCGCGACGAGCTACGTGTGCGGTGTGCGGACAAAAAATTGGGCGAACACGCAGCTTTACTGCGAACAATTGGAAAAGGGAAATCGCGCCATGGAATCGCGTGAGGAGTTGCCGCCGCTGCGGCGCGCCGGGGAAATCGCCGCGTTCGGTCTGCGGATGAACATCGGCTGGTCGTTCGTGGAGTTTCAGCGCGTCACGGATTTTGATTTACGCGAGCGCTGGTCAACCGAGATGGATCAGCTCGTCGAGCGCGGCTGGGCTCGCCGCGACGACGAGCGTTTTCAACTCACGCCGCAAGGACTGCGCTTCGCGGATGCTGCGGCGAAATTATTTTTGCGCTGACGCATCGGCGTTGGGCGCGGCGCGGTGCAAAAATTGCCACGCAAACACCGCCGTCAGCAGCGAAATGCCGCCGCAAATCAGGTAAGGCAGCGGGGGATGTACGTCGAGCAGCGACGCCGCGAACACCGGCCCGCCGATGCGCGCGAGGCTGCCCATGCTTTGCGCCACGCCGATGGTTGCGCCTTGTTCGGCGGGCGGCGTGAGGTTGGAAAGCATCCCGAACACCGGCGGGCGCGTGAGGCTCGACCCGATGGCCAGCACCGCCAGCACCACCAGCAGCAGCGGCCAGGTCGTGATGAACGGCATCGGCGCGAGGCTCACCCCCACCAGCGCCAGACTCAAGGCGATGAGCAGCGGCTCGCCAAGCTTTTTCACAATGCGCCCAAGCGGGCCGCCCTGCACAAACGCGCCGATGAAGCCACAGTAGGCGTAAAGATAAGCCACCTTTGCATCGAAGGTGTGGATGCCCTTCACGGTGATGAATTTCAAGCCGAAATTCTGGCTCACGAGCAGACCGAGCGTCGTTTCAAAAGCGGCGAAACAAAACGTGGCGAGGAAAAACACGGCGACCAGAACTGCAATGCCGGGGCGGCGCATCGTTTCCATGAAATGCTCGAAACGCGGACGCGCCGCCGAAACCGTACCAGGCTTCCAGCTTTCGGGCAGCCGGATAAAGGTGAAGCCGAAATTCAGCGTGCACAGCGCGGCGGCAATCCAACCGGGCGCGGTGATACCCCAGAACTTCATGCCCAACCCGCCTATGGCCGGGCCGAAAATGAAACCCAATCCGAAGGCCATGCCGATCAGCCCCATTTTTTTTGAGCGTTCCTCCGGCGGCGTGATGTCCGCGATGTAGGCCTGTGCCACGGTGATGTTCGCGCCGCAAATCCCCGCAAAAATACGCGCGACGAAGATCAGCACCAGCGCGGCCATGCCGGTTTGTCCGCAGGCGATGCCGAACAGCGCGTAGGAAATCGCCGCACCCGCCGTGCTGACCAACAGGATCGGCCGGCGGCCGATTCGGTCCGACCAGCGGCCCCACACCGGCGCGAACAAAAATTGCATCGCCGAATAAACGCCCATGAGGCAGCCGATGACGAAGCCGCTGGCGTCCAGATTTTTGGCGAAGATGGGCAGCAGCGGCAGCACGATGCCGAACCCGATGAGGTCAATGAAGACCGTCAGGAAAATGACGAGAATGGACGGCTTCCTCACGCGATGAAACGGGGGCGTGTCGCTCCCAGATAAAATTCGAATGGCATTGTTTGAGTCTATGGCTGGGGAGGCGTCAGTCAAGTGGCGGGCGGGGAATCAAGGAGGACTGGCAGTGGATTGATCGCGCCACACGCTGTGCCACGGCTGGGTTGGAGACATCGTTGTACCGCGCGTGTTTCAAAGTCGTCTTGGAACAGGACAGTCTTCGTCCATTGGAGTTTCCGGCTGTGGATTTGTTGGCGGTTTGCGTATGCGAACGGAATTTGCTTCCAACTTGCCGCCTGCCGGTATAGAAATTGCGGTCACCGCCGCCGTTTGTGACAGGTTCAAAGCCGCCATGGGTGCGGATGTATTACCCGGCGTGCAGTTTCTGAGGCATGACACATACGAAACAGACTGAAGCGAAGGACAACAGGAAGCGGGTCCTGTTGGTGGACGATCATGCCGTCGTTCGCTTCGGTATCGCGCAACTCATCAACCGCCAGAGCGATTTGGTGGTTTGCGGTGAGGAAGAAGACGCTTCCAACGCCATGAGTGCCATCAAGACGCTCAAGCCCGACTTGGTGATTGCGGACATTTCACTGAAGGAGAGCAGCGGGCTGGAGCTGATGCGGAACATCAAGGTCCAGTATCCGGGTTTACCCGTTCTGGTCGTCAGCGTTCACGACGAAACCATTTATGCTGAAATCGCCTTTCGCGCCGGCGCGCTGGGATACCTGATGAAAGAGGAGGCGCTGGACAAAATCCTTACGGCAATCCGCCGTGTGCTCAGCGGCGCGGTTTATGTCAGCGATGCGCTTGCAGCCAGAATGCTCCAGCAACAGATTCGCGGGCATACCGACATCCACCAGTCGCCGGTCAAGACACTGAGCGACCGCGAATTGGAGGTCTTTCATCTCATCGGGCGGTGGAAGAAGACCCGCGAGATCGCCGAGGAATTGCATTTGAGCGTCAAGACCGTCGAGTATTACCGCGAGCAAATCAAACGGAAGCTCAACATCAGGGACGCCGCCGAATTGACTCAATACGCCACCTCCTGGGTGCAGCGCGAGATTCCCACGTGATGTCCGCGCTTTCAAAGTCGTTTTCTCTCCTCACTTTCCTGCCGTGCCGCAGTCAAATGAATTGCTGGACGCCGGCTGTTGCTTGTGGATTGGCGTGTCGGCATCCATTTCGGTCGCGACACCGGGGAATCCCCTGTGGTTTTTTCCGGAAGACCATTGGGAAATGTCCATACCTCGCCCCGATGGTGACGGGGACGTGAACCGACTTATGATGGGTGGGTGCAAGCGAAAGTCACAAGAAGTCAAGAAAGTCACAAGAAGTCAATCGTGCGCACTTCCGCTCCAAAGACATGAAAAGTCAAATCAGATTGCTGGTGGTGGATGATCATCCAGTCGTGCGCCGGGGCATCAGTTCCTGCCTGGCCCGGCATGCGCATTTGGAAATCGTGGGCGAGGCCGCCGATGGCAACCAGGCGTTGCAGAAGGCGCGTGAGCTTAAACCGGACATCATTCTGATGGACCTTAACATGCCCCACATGAACGGACTGGCGGTCACCGACTTGCTGCGCAAAGAACTGCCCCAAATCAAGGTGCTGGTCCTTTCCATGCAAAGCAACGCCGAGTGCGTTTCGCGCATCATTCAATCCGGCGCACGCGGATACGTCTTGAAAGAAGCGCCGACCGAGGAGTTGGTGCAGGCCATCGAAGCCGTGAGCGTCGGCGAGGCATATTTCAGCTCCGAAGTGGCGCGCATTGCGTTGAACCAGTTTGTGCGCGGCGGCGGTGAGGACGCGGATGCAACCAATCTGACCCACCGTGAACGCGAGGTGCTCACTCATATCGCCGACGGATTGAGCAACAAGGAAATCGCAGGCCACCTTGGCGTCGGCGTGCGCACCGTCGAAACCCATCGCGAACGCATCATGCGCAAGCTCGACATTCACACCGTGGCCGGCCTGACCAAATTTGCCGTCGCCAAAGGGCTGGTTTCCGTCGGATCGGAAGCGCAACTCTGAGTCGTTGCAGGGGATTTTCTGAAATTCATCGCGGTGGACGTGAGTCCACCGCTTTTTTATTTCCCTCTGAAGGTTCGCAACTCCGCCGGGAATTTACCCAGTTCCGATATTTTGCATAAGTCGTTGAATAAGAGGTAAGAAATTGTCGGTAATCCTTGTTTGCGAAGCGGTACATTCCGCAGAAAATTGAAATGCAGGCTGAGTTATTTTGACATCGGCGAGTCGTTGAGGTCCAAACTCAACCACGTTGGCAAAACAGCCGACATCAATCTGGCGGCTTCCAAAACCGCCCTCAGCCTGCACTCTTAAAATACTCTCGCAAGGGAACTCCGCATTGACAATCGGAACATATGCACAAGCACCATCTTACAATTTCCCTTTAAAGACAGCATATTCCGTGATTTTGTGGAAAACTTTTTCCCATAAAAAATAAGTATGGTTTGCTACGGCACAAAGAAAGACATTTCCTAGCAGCATGATTGATTCAGTTCCGACACTGCGGGCGCGGCAGTGGATTTGAAGAAGGAGCGTCGCCAGAAAAACGCGTCGGAACCGGCAATCGCAATGGCGGACCGTTTGCCGCCGCACTCGCCCGAAGCCGAGCCAGGCGTGCTGGGGTGCGTGTTGCTTTCGCCAAACGATTGCCTGGGCCAGTGCATCGAAAAACTCAGAGCCGGCCCGGAAGTTTTCTACGACCTGCGCCACCAGACGATTTACAGCGCGTTGGTGGAGATGTACGACCATCGCGAGGCCATTGATGTCATCACGCTCCAACAACGGCTCAAGGACAAGCAGCTTCTCGAACAAGTCGGCGGCATCCCGTATCTGTCGTCGTTGCAGGACGCTGTGCCCGGCGCCGCGAACCTGACTTATTATCTGGACATCGTGCAGGAAAAATTCCTCCTGCGGAAAATGATCCAGACCTGCACGGGGGCCGTCGGTCGTGTTTACGATTACGAAGGCGAAGTGGATGCGCTGATGGACGAAGTGGAGCGCGATATTTTGCGCATCAGCGAATCGCGCGTGCAGGGCGGCGCGGCGCATCAAGCAGCTCGTCAACAAGGCCATCGGCACGATTGAGAACTATTTCAACCGGCAGGGCGTGATCGGGGGCGTGGGCACAGGTTTCACCGATTTCGACCGCATGACCGACGGATTGCACGCGCGGCGAAATGATCGTCATCGCCGCGCGGCCGTCCATGGGCAAAACGTCGCTGGCCATGAACATCGCCGAGCACGTCGTGTTGAACCAGAAACTGCCGGTGGGCGTGTTCAGTTTGGAAATGACCGCCGAATCGCTCGTGCTGCGCATGCTGTGCTCCAACGCGAGGGTCAATCTGCGCAACATCCGCGAAGGGTTCATGACCGAGTCGCGATTTCCCGAAACTCCCAACGCGACCGGCAAGCTGGCCGCCGCGCCGCTGTTCATTGACGACTCGCCGGCTCTTTCGATTTTGCAGTTGCGCGCCCGTGCCCGGCGGCTGTGGCAGCAGCACCAGGATCAAGCTTTTCGTGGTTGACTACCTCCAACTGCTCCATTCTACTGGGCGGCGTTCGCAAGAAAACCGGCAACAGGAAATCTCCGACATCTCCAGCGGCATCAAGGCGCTGGCGAAAGAACTGAGCGTGCCGGTAATTGTGCTCAGCCAGTTGAATCGCGAATTGGAAGCGGGACAAGAACCGCAAGCCGCGTCTGTCGGACTTGCGCGAGTCGGGCGCGATTGAACAGGATGCGGATGTGGTGGGTCTGCTCTACAAGCCCGGCAAATCCGGTAGTGATGATGAAGATGGTCGCGGCACCAGCGAAGAACAGGATGCCACGGTGAAACTATTTATTGCGCATCAAGCGCAGGCTGCGCGAGGCGGTTCGGATGCGGCGCTCGACATTGAAGACCGGGGTCGACATCGTGATCAATCCGAAAAAGTCGATTCTGACTTTGGAATTCGCAACCGTGCTCGAAGAAGTGGGGCGGGCATTCGACGTAATCGCAAAGAAACTGGCGTGATCATGAAGTCATTGGCGTTGTCGGTGCTAAGAAACATTGAAATCTTGTTACGTTTGTTAAGATCTGACTTAGATCAGACAGCTAGTGCTCCCGGATGAGCTGTTGAATGGAGGTCCCGTGTACGTGATTGAGGGCGAACTGCTGCCCGAGTCTGACAGGCCGTCAAGAGAGCCGAGGCACGACCCATTCAGAGTGATTGTTCCTGCGGTCCCGGCTATGACGACCGCGTTGCTCTCACCGTTCACCTGCACGCTGGTGACCGAAGGCGTGCACGGCTGGTAGA
>CAVQOW010000023.1:0-104377 GCA_963714605.1 uncultured Verrucomicrobiae bacterium
GCCAGTTTTAGAAACGACAGGCGGTCGTCAATTTTTATTTGATTTTATCTGGAATGATTTCCCCCCGCAAGCCGTGTGCCGGTCCGCCGCTCCGTCCGGAGCGAAATCTTTGTAGCCACCCGCGCCACCCAATTCCCCAGCCCCGTCGGGGCGGCATATTCCGCTCCTGACGGAGCTTGAATTCATTTCGATCACAAAACTACAAAGATGCCGCCCCTCACGGGACTGGCTTGCGCCCGGCCACCCACCCGACCCAAAAATGCCAACCCCCTCCAACTTCCAAGGCGGAGTGCACTATTAATAAACATGATTGAATAAAGAAGCCCATTTGACAATCACCGCCGTCCGGTACAGGTTTCTTCCGAATCAAGTTCGTCCTTCGGGGACGCATTGAGAAAACAACAAACAAAAACATAACGGAATAAACATTATGTCAAAATTCATTTGCACTCATACGGTCAAGGGCATCACTCGCGACCAGTTTAGTCAGGTATCGGCGGCTTCCCAGCAGGATCCAGTCGTCAAAGGCCTGCAAAGTTTCGCCAACCTGACCGAAGGCAAAATCTATTGTGTCTGGCAGGCTCCGGAGCGGGAAGCAATCGCTGCCTGGTTCAAGAAAATGAATGTCCCCTATGACAGCATCATACAAATCGAACTGGAAGGAGCAGGCGGCACCGTCCACGCGGCCTGAAGAATCCGACGAGCGGAACCAGCGCGGTTTACTTGGCGAGCCAATTCTTAATCATCGCTGAAGCAACATCATCGCAACTTTTCTCCGCATCCGGACCGGCAATGTTGGTGGCGGTGATGACGGCGAAATTCTTTTCCGGCGCGAGCCACATGACGAGATACCACATCGTGTTCGAGCCGGCATGATTAAGGGCGCGTCCGCCGGCCCAGCCGCGATTCACGCAAATCCAGCCGCAGGCATAATCACCGCCGTCCGGCGGCGTGTGAAGTTTGCGGAAAGTTTCGGGTTTCAGCAAACCGCCGCTTTGCCCGCCTTTCAGATGGACTATCACGAACCGGGCAAGGTCATCGAGCGAACAATGCACGCGACCGGCCGGCCCGATGACAGGCGGGTTGTCAATTTGACTTGGTTTCACCTTCGCGCCATCGCGCGTGTGTCCCCAAGGTTGATCCACTTCGCCTTTCGTGCCGGGTGGGCCGAAACCGGCGGAATCCATGTGCAGCGGCTTGAATAGTTTTTCCGTGATAAGTTCTTCCCACGGTTTGCCGGCTATCTTTTCGAGCATCGCGCCGATGATGGAATAGCCTTGATTTGAATAAATAAATTGCGTTCCCGGCGCAACCTGTGGCGGCTCGGCAAGCATAGCGGCGATGAATTCACGGCGTTGTTCAACGGGCGTGCCTTGTGCTTCCCATGCACGTTTCCACGCGGCAGCAGGCGGCTTGTTGGGAACGCCGCCGCGGTGCGTGAGCAATTGCTCGACGGTCACGGTTTCGTATTGTTTGTTCATCTTTCCCTTCAGCTCCGGGAAAACTTCCGCGATAGTCGTGTCCCAACGCAGCTTGCCTTCTTCAATGAAAATGGCCGTCAGCGTGGCTGTCATGGATTTTGTGCACGAGCCAATGTGGAACACGTCGTTGGTCGTGACCGGCGTTGGGTCGCCATACTTGCGAACGCCCACGGCGGCGCGGTCGCAAATCTTTCCATCCTTCACAACGACAATTGCGAGCGCCGGCAGGTTGTGTTTCGTTCGAATCATTTCCAATGTTTGCGCTGTGTCAGTGGATGGAGTTGACTCCGCGCCCACCGCGAATGTGGCAGCAACCGGAGCGATTGCGAGCAGGACGAGAGCGATTGAAAGGGCATTCACTGCGGCGCAATTTAAATAAATCCAATTGCGAAGCAAGCGCGTCCGTGTGCGAAACAACCATTACAGGAGCATGCGCCCGGCCACCCGCACTTGCAGGCCGCGCTCAAGCTTTTTAGATGTCTCCCGTTTTCCCCGCACTGTGACTGGTCCTGCCGGCGGGACCGGCTTCATCATCAAGGAGATTTTCAACCGGACCAAGATTGACAAATGGTTCCTGGTTCAGATAATAGGAATGGCGGATTTTGAAGAGGAACTCGCCACGGCCAAAAACTGAACGACCGCTTCAATCCGCAATTTGAAATGAGCCTGGAGACGCCAACATCCTCGTCTGCGGAAAGACCTGGAAGATTCCAGTGTGGTTGGTTGAAATGGTTGTGCTGCGTCTGCGTGCTGGCGGTGGCGATGGCAACCACGAAGGCTTCTCCGACTCTCAGCACCGACGACCCACTGGGTTTCTTCACCAACGTGGCGTCGCGGTTGCTCTCCTTGGAGTTTAATTTGAGTCTGACGAACATCCCGATCTATCCGACCAACTATTACACGCCAGCCGTTCATCGCGTGCTGCAAGTCGCAGCGAATCTTTACGATTCCACCACCACGAATTTTTATCCGACGATTTTCCGTCCGTATTTCAGCTCGGACGGGACCAACATTTTCATCAGCGGCTACGAACTGGTGAACACGGCCTGGGACACGAACACCTCCCCGGCCTTTCTGACAGTTCCTCTGGACTTGAACGACGCCTCGACGCGCTCTTCCATCAGCAATGGCCCGACGCCGATGAACATTTACGGTGTGCCATGGATCATCGGTGCCAAGAAAGGTTTGCCAAATTTGAACGAAGTGGTGATGCAAAGCGTTTCCCAGATCACGCGCAAACTCAAAATCCACCGAAACTCTATTGATGACGCGCTCAGTCAACGCCAGACCAGCCAGATGCTTGAAATTGGGATATCAAACGTTGTGGGCGTGGAAGTCTGGAATTCGTATTCGAACAATTATCCGCGCGCTGTTTACATCCAGGCGGATGGTGATTTGTCCATAACACTAACGAACGACGTCGGCATTCCTCCGATTACCTTGAACATTCCGGCGCTCGGCGGAGCCAATTCGGCCACGAACATAGACGCCAATCAGTGGCCAGGCACCGGCTTGTCCCTTGGCAGCGCACTTCAGCCGAACGTACAGTCGTTTCAAGTGCCGCTGCTCACTAATGTTATTTTCCTGCCCGACTCCGTCTTCCAGCAGACCCCCTTCGGGCTGGCTCAGGTGTCCTCGAACGCCCCTGAATGCTGGACCTGCATCACGCCCAACTACTTCCCTATGCCGCATTGGGGCTTAAGCATCACCAACCGCATCCGCTGCATGATTCTTGATGGAGGATCACAGGGCCGGGTTGTGGATTACGTCCAGTTGAATGGCTTGAATACGTACCGAGATTTGAGCGGGGAAATTTACACGTCCTATACAAGCCAGACCGTTTCCAACATGTGGAGCACAAATCTCGTGATGAATCCCTTTGTTGGCACCGTCGCCATGCCGCAGGGACTCTATAACCAGCTTAACGTCTCGGTGGGAAACATTACCGCCACCGATACCGACTGGGAGAATGCAATGATTGGCACGGCGCCGACTGGCCGTGCACGAGATTTGGCGATTGCTGGTTTGTACGCGTTTATTTACGGTAATCAAGGCAATCATTATTCCGCCACTTACGTTGATCCAGTCACACAGGTGTATTACACAGCGACGAACACGGATTTGGATGCACAGGTGCCATTTACTCCGACCAGCAAACGGTACCAGACGCTCACCTGGCAGGCCAATGATCCACTCGTGCATTACACTGTCGGCGACCTTGCTTACCTGGCGGCAGGAACGAACACAATCTATCCGATTATCCCGCCTAACAGTTCGTTTCCCGCGGCGGTCTCGAATTTCTGGAAATATACCGACCGCTACGATCCATGGGGTGGTAATCCCCAAAAAGGTTCGGATAACGATTCCTACGCTTACAACATGTCGCTCAAGGATCCGCTGGTGCGGTCGTCTGATGATTGGGATTTTCCAAATGGCGAGCCGTTGAGTTTTGCGACGATTGGCCGCATCCATCGCGGCACGCCGTGGCAGACAGTCTATCTCAAATCTTCCGACATCACCAACTTCAACAATTGGACAGTCTGGACCGGCGACACCGGGACTTGGTCGGTGGGGAACGCCAATGGGACCACCAACGTGCCCGACGCCTCGTTCAATTGTCCGGTCAAGGATCGTGACTTGATCAGCTTGCTCGGCCCGGTTTTAAGCGCGAATAATCCGAATCAACAGATGTCCATCAACAATTCCGACATCAACGCGTGGCGGGCGGCGCTTGATGGCCTGGCTGTCCAGACCAACGGTTCATCGGCAGGCACCGTAATTATCACCTCCAACTCGCCGCAGGCATTGCTGATCGCGCAGGGCATCGTCAACACACGGCAAAATAGCAGCTTGTTTCCAAACCAAATGTTCACCCATTTCGGCGACATCCTGGCCACACCGCAGATCGCGGAGCAGTCGCCATTTTTAGACACGAGCAGTTTACAGTCACGGACAGCCGGAGGATTGAGCGATGAAGTGTTCGAAGAGCCTTCCAAGTCAGCTTCTGCCACTGCTCAGAGGAGACTCTATTGGGTGTTTAACCCAAACGAACAATCAATGGCTGGTACAGTTCACCGGAAGTGACTTTTACACTTACGCTGTTGAGATTTCTTCGAATTTGCTGGATTGGACGATCATCAGCACGAATCAACCGGCCAACGGCGTGTTTCTCTTTACCGTTCCCTCGATTTCAAGTGCTACGGCACAATTTTACCGCTCGGTGTTGTTGCCTTGAGAACTTTTACGGGAGAATTCTTTCAAGTTCAAAACGATTCCGGGTGAGCAGGGTCAGGCCGAAGCCAACAAATTGGGTGGTATTCACTCCCCGCGATACACACACCGTGCCGTGCAGGTTTCGGCCACGACGATCTCCGTCAGCATCGGCAGCCTGGGCTTCAGCCGTTTCCAAATCCACATCGCGATATTTTCGCTGGTCGGATTTTCCAGGCCGGGAATCTCGTTCAGATACCGGTGATCGAGCTTTTCCCAAATCGGTTTGAACGCCGCTGTGATGTCCGCGTAATCCATCACCCAGCCAAGTTTCGGATCGCGCTCGCCCGCGACGACCATTTCCACCACGAAGCTGTGCCCGTGCAGCCGGCGGCATTTGTGCGACTTCGGCAGGTGCGGCAGCAGATGCGCCGCTTCAAACTGAAACGATTTTCGCAATTCAATTTTCATAATTTTTTAACCACGGATGAACACAGATGGACGCGGATGAAGGAGCGCTGGTCTGTGACCCGCAGCAATTCCGAATTGAAACAAATGCGAATGAGCTGCGGCTCGCAGAGCCGCGCTCCAAGAATTTTTTCGTATCTGTGTTTATCCGTATTCATCCGTGGTTGATTACATTTCCCAATCCGTCCAGGTAATCAAATCACCCAGCGCCGGTCGTCCGTCGTGCCGCCACGTCGAGCGGCGGGTTTTGCATCTGGCCGAGCGGGCAGACGCGCGTGACACCCCAACGCGCCAGTTGCATCGCGAGTTCTTGCGCTTTATCGTTCCGGCGCGGCGAGGCCGACTGTCGAAACTTTTCCGCGCACGCCTTCGGCGTTTTGCAGCGCCTCGTCCAAATCCTTCACGACCTTCACGTAAATGAACCGGTTCTGGCATGAAAGCCTGGAAGCGCGCGTCGGCTTCGAAAACGACCGTCCATGCCGTCGAATTCTCGCTGCGCCACATGAGTGTGTCCGGCGAATGACGCCGCGCGCACCTCATAAAACCCCGGCGCGACGCGATGGTCGCCGCCGTGTTCCGCCGCCAATTCGCCGCGCGGCTCGGACTCGCTCGCGCCGGTCCAATTCGTCGCCGAGCAACTCGGCGAATTTTTCCGCGCGACACCTCGCCGCCGCTCTGGACGTAGATGACGTGCGGTGAAAGACAACCGAGTTGATTCCATGCCACCACGTCGTCCGCCGCGCGCTCCGTGACGCTTCTGCGCGCTCAAGCCAGACAAAACTTCGTGCGTCACGTAGCCAAAACTCACGCGATGACCGTAGCCGAGAAAGCGCGTTTTGAGCGGCAATTTCGCGCGGATGGCGGCGAGCGTTTCATCGCTGCCCGTGGCCGTGACGCAATCGGCGTGCTCGAACAACGCTGCTTCCAACTCCGCATTCCCGCCGCGCCATTCAGCAACTTCCAGGCACGCGCCCAGTTTCGGATCGGCCTCGTAAATCGAATGAGCGAACAACCGGGGCAGCAACGTCGCGCCGGAGGCGCACTTCACGAATTGCGCCGAGTGCGCGAGCAAACCCAGCACCATGCTCATCAGCGTCGGATTCGGGATGTTGCCGGCGGCGATGTGGACGAGAAATTCCGGCCCGGTTGCAGTCGCCGCGCGCGAGGCCCGATGCTCGGCGTCCGTGGCAGTCATCACGTCGAGCCGCCGCGCTTCGCCGAGTTCCTGCACCAGTAGTGCGTGGAGATTGTCACGCGTGAGTTGACGGAAGAAACCGTCCAATCCTTTCGCCAGTGTCGCGCAGGAGAAACCGGTTTGGGCCGGACCGATTTCGAGCGCGAGTTTGCGGAACGAATTGTCGGGTTGCAGCCAGTTTTCGGCCACGCCGCTCAACACCGCCACCAGTTTTTCCGTCGGGCGCGCGGCGAGGTAACGCTCGCGATTGCGCTTCAGCGTCTGGCACCCTCGCTCACCATCGCTGGCGACAACGTCGCTTCCGGCGGCAGATCGGCGAGAAAATAATTCGGAAGGTTCATTACCGATTCAAAGATTCAAGGTTTCGACGCTCATCAGCGAACATCCACGCGGTTCGGAAAATTCAGCACGACCAATCAATTCAAAACCGTCGCCACGGCGAATGCCCAAATCTTCCGTTTGAACCGCCATGACGGAAAACACATTCGCCAAATCGAAAATGCGAATCAAACCCGTTTCGCCTTCCGCCACTTCGCTCCCGGTTTCCGGCGAAACGATTTGCACCCGCGCCCACGGCGGAAAATGAAAAAGGCGCAAGGCGTCGGGGGTGGGGCGTGATGAATTCACGGCTAAATCGTACGCTTGCGAACTGAGTTCGCTCATGCCGTATTCACAGACGATGTGCGACGGCGGGACGCCGAGTCGTTCCGTGATCAGCGCGTGCAAGTCGGCCTTCGGCAAACTGCGCGAGCGGCCTTTGTAACCGCCGGTTTCCATCACACGCGAACCGGGCGGAAGTCGAAACGACAAATCTCGTTCGCGGAGAGAATCGAGCAGATGCACGAACGAAAATGCTGTGCCGAGCAGAAGCAAGGGTTGAGGCGCGAGGCCTGAGGCGCAGGCCGAAAGTGCGGTAAGTGTAGCGTCAAAGTCTAACGTCCAGGAGCCGTCGGTTTCGAGGCGACCGACGAAAATCAGAACGGCTCGCGCGGACACTCGCCCCACCGAGGTTGCGTCGCACGGTTTCAAACATGTGAACCAAGCGAAGAATGCGGCGCTTGCGCAGGTGGCGGAGTCAGGATTGCCAATTTGAAATTCGCAATTTGAAATTCGAAATCCGGCACAACGTGCCCGCAGAACCACGGCCACAGCGATGCCTCATAAACCGCCAGCGATTCCGCGCTGTGAAAATGCCGGCTCGGACGTTGCTTCGTCGTGCCGCTGGAATGGAAAACTGTCGTGCGTTGCCGTCGGGCGGCAGGCAGGTAAGTTCCAGTTCTTTGAACGCCGCCGTCGGGACGGCGGGAATTTGCGTCCAGTGCTCCACGGTTTGCGGCGATGCACTGCGCGCTTCGCAGAGTCCGGCGATACGGCGCGTTGTGCTTGAATTGCAGCGCGAACAGTTCGAGCGCGAGTGCGGTAAAATCTTTCTCGTAGCAGCCGAGGTCACGAGGCTCCGAATAATTTCCGATTTCCGATTTCCGATTTCCGATTTTCAGAGTGAGCCTCCTCACGTCGGCTGCTACAAAGAAACGTTCGCGCAAACGCGCGGCGAAGTCTGAAAGCTCGGATGTCATGCGGTTTTTGTTTTCGTTGTGTCAGGCTGGTTTTCCGCCACAGCCCGGAGGAAAATGTCGAATGCCGAAGACGAAATGTCGAGTGAAAAACCTGTAATGCAGACAGCACAAAGTCGCGAAACGACGGCGGAATGTAGCCAGCCACGCAGTGGCTGGTTAACGGCCAAAATCCTCCATGTCCTGAAAGGACATTGGAAAGCTGCGTTTTCCAGCGTCCCTTGCGGGACGTGATTATTTTGAACGAGGATCCAGCCACTTCGTGGCTGGCTAATTTCCAAAGCTCCTTCGGAGCAGGTGCATTTCGGCGACTTTGATTAAAACAGCGTCGAATTTCGTACCGCACAAAGCTTGACCGCGAAGTTGACGCCTTAATTCACGCGACCTATCCTGTCGCCGTGAAACGGACCTTGGGCAACTTTGTTTTCCCCCGGCAAAATCGGCGATATAACAAACTGAGTTTGTCCAAATAATCTTGGCAGGCTGATGATGAAAGGTCCAAAACTATTCACGTTCTTCGCACTGGTAACGATAGACTGGGGATATAGATGGTCTTACGATTTGACCCCGGAAGGCATAGGGCCCGTAGTAAGATGATAAAAGCTATGTCAATAGTCCTCTGGTGCAGACGGTGCGCGTTTTATCTTGCGGTCATAGGCACTGCTGTCTATCGGTTCTTCCCTTCTCATGTTAGCCGAAACCAGAAGGCTATAGTCGATTTGGTGCAGGTTAGCGTTATAATTCTCATTCTTATCGTGTGTTCCCTTACTCTACTGATGTGGACACTTCGCAATTCTTTCAAAAGGAACGACCCGGCACAAACACCAATAAACAATCTCCAAACGATGAATGCGATTCTGTATGTCTTGGCCGCTCTTGCTTTGTTCATCATACAAGGCTTGCCGCGGATATTCTATACAGGAATGTGAAGTGGTACAGAAGCGGGTCAGTTCTTGATAAGAAACGGAAACGGGTCAGCTAACGTCGCAATCGCGATATGGCTGAGCTATTGCTCGCAAGATACTTGAAATGAGATTCAGCCCTTCTTCAACTTCGCCACGGCTTCCTTCATTTCGTTCAGGTGTATGTCCGCGTTCGGTGAATCGGTGATGTGGACGATTTTGCCGTCCAGCCCGATGAGAAAGCTGACGCGGCGGGCGACGTTTTTGCTGTTGGCGCGCACGCCGTAAGCATCGGCAATTTTGCCATCAGTATCGGCGAGCAGCGGGAAGGTGAGTTTGTATTTTTCGATGAACTGCTGGTGGCTTTCCTCCGAGTCGAAGCTCACGCCGATGACTTCCACGTTGTCCTTCTTCAACTCGTCAATGCGGTCACGGAAGCCGCACGCTTCCTTGGTGCAGCCGGGCGTGTCGTCCTTGGGATAGAAATACAGGAGCACGATTTTCTTGCCGATGGCGTCGGCGAGCTTCCAAGTCTTGACGTCCTGATCCTTGCCTTCGATCAACGGCGCTTTGGCGCCAACCTTCGGTGTCTCTGCCGCGCCGGTGGTGAATGCCGAGCAAATCGTCACCGCAGTGCTCGTCAAAATCATCTGAAGCCAATTGATTCTCATAAAATTTCCGTTCATTTGAAACTCGTGTGTCAGTGAATTAAGTAGCCCGCAGTTGCGGCGATGTCAAATGGGCGGGCGCTCAGCCAGATTTTCTCAAGAATTCCGCACGAACAATTTTCCCGGCAACTGCTTGACGACGCGTTTCATTTCCAAACCCAACAGCGCCACGCTCACGGCCGAACTCGGCAGGCCGCTGCGCCGGATCACTTCGTCAATGGACGATTCGTCCGCATCGTTGAGCGCGTCGTAAACTTTTTGTTCGTTTTCGGAAAGCGTCAGCGCAGGCAGCACGCCGGTATCGCCCGGCGATGGCGGGCGGTTGCTGGCCGGAAAGAGATATTCAAACTCGCTCAGGATATCTTCGGCACTCTCGCACAGCTTCGCACCTTTCTTGATGAGATCGTGACAGCCTTTGCTGCGCGGCGAATCAATCCGACCCGGCACGGCGAAGACCTGTCGTCCGTATTCCGTGGCGAAATTCGCCGTGATGAGCGCGCCGCTGTTCATGTCGGCTTCCACGACCACCGTGCCGAGTGTCATCCCGGCCACGATGCGGTTGCGAATCGGAAACGACTGCTTGTCTGCAGGGCGGTTGAACGGAAACTGCGTGATGACCGCGCCGTTGGCCGCGATGCGCTCGAACAATTCCGCGTTCTCGGCAGGCGCGACGAGATTGATGCCTGTGCCGAGCACGCAAACGGTCCGGCCTTTCGCCGCGAGCGCGCCTTGGTGCGACGCGGTGTCAATGCCCCGCGCGCCGCCGCTGACAACGGTAACGCCGACGTAGGCGAGTTGATACGCCAGCTTGCGCGCCGCTTCGACACCGTAATGCGTCGTCATGCGCGAACCAACCATGGCCACGGCGTTTTTGTCCTTCGCCGTCAATTCGCCTCTAACGTAAAGCACGATGGGCGGATCGTAAATTTGCCGGAGCAATTCGGGATACGCCTCGTCGTTTTGAATCAGGACGCGACAGCCGAAATCTTGAATTCGCTTCAGTTCGCCGTTCAGGTCAACGGTTTTTTCCCAACCGGAAATCGCCGCGGCAGTTTCGTCGCCGATGTTGCGGACTTGGAGGAGTTGCTGCTTTGAGGCGCGCAGAACGGCAGGCGCGTCGCCGAAATGTTCGAGGAAGCTGCCGGACGCGCACCGGCCCGACGCCTTCAACCAGGTTCAACGCGATGAGCGCTTCGCGGGAATCCATGCGGGTTTGGATAGCCGCTTGCCATACGTCACGCAAGCCATCTTTTGCGACAACGGAATTTTTCCGACACAAGGCCGGAAAATCGGCGCGGAAAACTTCAGAGGAACCGGATTTGCGAATTGTCCTTGTCCAGCGCTTCGCCGAGCGTCTCGGCCCGGGAGCGGCGGCGTTCCATGATGAGTTTGTCCGTCTTTGAATCGTAGGGAACCGGATAAACCCCGTCGTAACAGGCCATGCAGAATGATTGCTTGGGCAGGCCCGTGGCCTTGACCATGCCTTCCTGCGAGAGGTAATGAAGCGAGTCGGCGTTGAGATATTTTCGGATTTGTTCGAGCGTGCTGTTGGCGGCCATCAACTTGGTGCGGTCGGGAAAATCAATTCCATAAACGCACGGGTGCATGTGCGGTGGACAGCTCACCATCATGTGCACCTCTTTCGCGCCGGCTTCCTTGAGGTTGTTGATGCGCGCCTTGCTCGTCGTGCCGCGCACAATGGAGTCGTCAATGACGATGACCCGTTTGCCCCGGACCAAATCGGCGATGAGGTTCAATTTCACTCTCACATCGAAATCGCGAATAAGTTGCGACGGCTGGAGAAAGCTACGTCCGACGTAGTGATTGCGCACGAAAGCCATCTCGAACGGAATGCCGCTTTCCAGCGAATAACCCAGCGCCGCGCAATTGCCGCTGTCGGGCACGGGCACCACCATGTCGGCATCCACCTTGATGTTCGCGGGCGAGTTGGCGGCCCATCTCGACGCGGACTTTGTAAACGTTGCGACCGGCGATGTTGCTGTCGGGTCGCGCAAAATACACATACTCGAAGATGCAAAATGCCTTGCTGTGTTGCTCGGGAAACGCCTGGAAACTGCGCAGCCCGTCGCCGTTGATGATGACGATTTCGCCCGGCTCGACGTCGCGCACAAATTTGGCGTGGATCAAATCGAACACGCACGTTTCACTTGCCAGCACCCACGCGCCGTTCGACCTTGCCGATGGAGAGCGGGCGGAAGCCGTGCGGATCGCGCACGCCGATCAATTCCCGTTCCGTCATGATGCACCATCGAGTACGCGCCTTCCAAACGGCGGATGGTCTGGACGACATTGTTTTCCTCACCGCCGAGCGTCGGTTGCGCGAGCAGATGAGGATAATTTCGCTGTCCACCGTGGTCTGGAAGACAAGACCTTTGCTCTCGAGTTCGTCGCGGAGATGGGAGGCATTGGTGAGGTTGCCGTTGTGGGCGATGGCGATCTGGCCGCGCTTGCAATCCACGGTCAGCGGCTGCGCATTTCGGATGTGCGACGAACCGGTCGTCGAGTAGCGCGTATGCCCCACGGCCATGTTGCCGACCAGATCGTGCAGGATGTCGGCCGTTAAAAACTTGCGGCACAAGCCCCATGCCGACGTGCTTGTAGAACCGGCCATCGTGACAGGTGACGATGCCGGCGCTCTCCTGCCCGCGATGTTGCAAGCGCGTAAAGGCCGTAATAAGTCAGTTCCGCGGCATTCGGGTGACCGTAAATGCCGAACACGCCGCAGTAATGCTTGGGATAATTTTGCATCGTTCAGCGCATCGCCCGCGCGATGGTATTCCACCAGAGGTCGTGCAGTTCGCGCAAGTCCCAAGTGAACCCGCCGCTCGAAGTTTTGATTTGCAATTTGTCTCCGCCAACTTTGCCGATTTGCAGGGCAGGCACGCCCATCAGCTTCGCACGTTCGACAACTTTCACCGCGTCGAGTGGTCTGCAGGAAATCACCACGCGGCTTTGCGTTTCGCCGAAAAGTAAGGCGTCAAGGCGAACATCTTTGATTGCTCCGCAAATCAATCGTCGCACCAATCAGTCTTGGCGTTTCGCGCGCGACAAGTTGGCTGATGCAGCTTTCTGCCAGTGTGACTGCCAGTCCGCCTTCGCTACAATCGTGCGCGCTTTTTACGAGGCCGCTTTGAATCAAGCCGAGCAGCGTCGTGTGCAAAGTCTTCGCGGTTTCCAACTCGCAGCGCGGCGGTGAACCAGTTTTCTTACCATGGATGACTTGCAAATATGCGCTGCCGCCGAGGCCGAAAATCGGGTCGGCTTTGTCCACCGCTTCGCCGAGCAGGATGATGGCATCGCCTTCGTCCTTGAACCACTGCGTCGTGACGTGTTCGGGCTTTTCGATCAAACCGACAACCGCAACCGTCGGCGTGGGATCAATCGGTCCGTTCGGGCTTTGGTTGTAAAGCGAGCAGTTGCCGCCAGTGACAGGCGCGTTGAACGTCTTGCACGCCTCGGCAAGCCCGCGCACGCTTTCTTGCATCTGCCAGAACAACTCCGGCTTCATCGGACTGGGCATGTTGAGATTGTCCGTTGTGCCTAACGGTACCGCGCCGGAGCAGGCGAGATTGCGGCACGCCTCGGCCATCGCCGCCTTCGCGCCTTCGTAGGGGTCGAGATAAACGTAGAGCACCGTTGCAGTCCACGGTCAGGGCGATGAGCTTTTCCGATTTGAAATTCGAAATTTCGGATTTCAGATCGCCGGAAGCGTTCGGCAACGAATCCGCCTTGATGCGCAGCACCGCGGCGTCGCTGCCGGGGCATACCACCGAACCGTCGCGCACCATGTGGTCGTATTGGCGATAAACCCAGTTCTTCGACGCAATCGTCGGCCAGGCGAGAAGCTGTTTCAAAACATCCGTCGCAATCGTCGTATCAGGAATTTCGTCCAAGCGAAACGCGCGGACTTCCTTCAAATAAGCTGGTTCTTGCGACTCGCGCTGATACACCGGCGATTCGTCAGCAATCTTCTTGGCCGGAATGTCGGCGACGACTTTGCTGTGATGTTTCACTACCATTCGGCCTGTGTCTGTAACGAAGCCGATTTCCGACCAAGGCAAATCCCATTTGTCGAAGATGCGCTTTACTTCCTCTTCGCGACCCTTGTGGACGATGATGAGCATCCGCTCCTGCGATTCGCTCAGCATAATTTCGTAACTCGACATGTTCGGCGCGCGCTGCGGGACTTTGTCCAGCTCGATTTCAATTCCGGTCCCGGCGCGCGCCGCTGTTTCGCACGTCGAGCAGGTCAAACCTGCTGCACCCATGTCCTGAATGCCAGCGACCGCGCCGGTGGCGAGCAGTTCAAGGCACGCTTCGCACACGAGTTTTTCCATGAACGGATCGCCGACCTGCACCGCGCCGCGTTGTTGCTCGGCGGATTCTTCGGTCAAATCCTGCGATGCGAACGCCGCGCCTGCGAGACCGTCGCGACCCGTCGCCGGACCGACGTAAAACACCGGATTACCGATGCCTTTGGCCGCACCGCGCGCAATCTGCTCGTGGCGCAACACGCCGAGGCAAAACGCATTTACGAGCGGATTGCCTTCGTAGCTCTTGTCGAAATACACCTCGCCAGCGATGGTCGGGATGCCGAAGCAATTCCCGTAATACGCAATACCACCGACGACACCGCTGAAGAGACGGCAATTGTTGGCAATTTCCGATTTCCGATTTCCGATTTCCGATTTTTCTTCCGTGATTGGTCCGAAACGCAGCGAGTTCACGGAGCAAATCGGTCGTGCGCCCATGGTGAAGATGTCGCGCACGATGCCGCCGACGCCGGTGGCCGCGCCTTGGAACGGCTCGACGGCGCTCGGATGATTGTGCGATTCGATCTTGAACGCGATGGCCAATCCGTCGCCGATGTCAATGATACCGGCGTTTTCCTCGCCCGCGCCGACGAGGATTTTTGGCGACTTGGTGGGAAACGTTTTCAGCAGCGGGCGCGTGTTTTTGTAGCTGCAATGCTCGCTCCACATCACGGAGAAGATGCCCAGTTCGGTGTAGCTCGGCTCGCGGCCGAGGATTTCCACGGCGTGGGCGTATTCGTCCGGCGTGAGGTTGTGCTTCTGGACTAACTCCGGTGTTATTGCTGGTTCGGTCATCAGTTTTGTCGGTGCAAAATTTGAAATTCAAGTTGGAGAATGAAGTTTTTCGCCGCCAGAAACAAGCAAATCGAAAAACGCCCACCACTCAAATCCGCTTTCGCGGCGGCGGAGCAGCCCGGCTGCAGCTATTTCCAGCCTTGCGCGCCGGTTGACACACCGCTCGCAGCGGCTATATTTCACGCCCTTTTATGAGTCCGAAACCGCATGTGGCTGTGGTCGGTGCGACGGGAGCCGTCGGCATCGAAATGATTAAAACGCTGGAGAAACGCAATTTCCCGGTGGGGAAATTGACGCTGCTCGCTTCCGCCCGTTCCGTGGGCAAGAAGCTCAAGTTCCGCGGCGCTGATGTCACGGTCAAGGAATTGACGAAGGACAGCTTCGGCGGAATTGAGATCGCGCTGTTCAGCGCCGGTGGGAGCATTTCGAAGGAATTTGCGCCCATCGCCGCCAAGGCGGGCTGCGTGGTGGTGGACAATTCCAGCGCTTTCCGCATGGATAATTCCGTCCCGCTGGTCGTGCCCGAAATCAACGCTGCCGACATCAAGCTGCACAAAGGCATCATCGCCAACCCGAATTGCACCACGGCCATTACGCTCATGGCTCTTTACCCATTGCACGCCGCGTTCGGCTGCAAACGTATTTTCGCGTCGAGCTACCAGGCTGTGTCCGGCACGGGCGCGAAAGCCATCGCCGAACTCGAAAGGCAGGTTGACCAAATCGTCAAGGGCCAGCCCGTGACGCGCGAAGTTTATCCGCACCAGATCGCTTTTAACGTCCTGCCGCAGGTGGATTCATTCCTGCCCACCGGTTATACGAAGGAAGAAATGAAGATGGAAAACGAGGGCCGCAAGATCATGCATCATCCGGCGTTCCGGGCGAGCGTGACCTGCGTCCGCGTGCCGGTGTACCGCGCGCACTCAGTGGCCGTAAGCGCCGAATTTGAAAAACCGGTGACGGTGGAAGCCGCGCTGGCTGCGCTGAAGAAAGCGCCCGGTCTTGATGTCGTTGACAATCCGGCGAAGAGTGAATATCCGCTGCCGCTTTACCAGACGGACAAATACAACTGCGCCGTGGGCCGGTTGCGCAAGGACTGCGCGATGGACAATGGTCTGTGCTTTTGGGTGAGCGGCGACCAGCTTCTCAAAGGCGCCGCGCTCAACGCGGTGCAAATCGCGGAAGAATTGTTGAAGCTGCCTGTCGGGAATTCCTGATCTAAATCTTATTTTTTCTGCGTGGTCGCCGGCTTGGGAGCAGCCGTCACCGGCGCGGTGGCGGCACCGGGCGCCGCCGTCGTCGAGGGGGCCGGCGTAAATGAGATTTGGTATTTGTTCAGAATGGGAACGAAGTCGGGATGGCTGCGCCCGAATTCCGTCAAACGTTTCAGAAAATCCTGCAGCATGGGGGCATCAACCCGATTGTAATGGGCAATCATTTGCGCTGCCTGGGGGCTGGACTCTTTGAGATCCTTGTTCAGATATCGCCAATGCCAGAAGAGATGAACGGTGAGCAGGCCGCTCACGGCCACCAGAGCCAGAGCCATGAAGGCGCATTGGCATTGCATCGAGGCGCAGCGCGACGAGGTGTCATCTGTAGCTCGCGTGGCGGCATTTTGAGTTTGGAAATCGTTCATAAAATTACTTCGTCACGGGTTTGGTCGCGGTCGCAGCGGTTCTGGAGGTCTTCACCCCCACGGATTCGAGGATGGGATCAATGGCCGGATTTTTCTTGCTGTATTCCAGGCAGTCATTGATCAGCGCCTGAGTGAGAACTGAGTTCCGGTTGATTTGAGCCAATTGTCGTTGCAACGAGCGGTATTCCCGATTTTGAAAGAATATTTTTGCGCTCAAAACAGCGGAAACCAGCACGCTGACCACCAACAAGGTATTCAGAATTTTTATTGCGATGTTGTTATTCATAACGGCGGGCGGGACTTTAACCGGTTTGTCACTGATGTCCAACGTGATTTTTTCTGCATTGCTGACGGCGTGAAATTCCGTCATCGAAATCACGGGCGCGGATGAAACTTCCGATGAATGTCGCGCAACCGGCTGCCCTCGACATGCGTGTAAACCTCCGTTGTGCTGATGTTCGCGTGGCCGAGCAGCTCCTGAATCACGCGCAAATCCGCCCCGTGCTCCAATAAATGCGTGGCGAAACTGTGTCGCAGCATGTGCGGCGTTATGTTGCGTGAAACTCCAGCACGGCGAACGCGATTCTTGATTCGCAACCAAAGAGTCACCGACGCGAACGGCGTGCCGCGCTTTGTGAGAAAAACGTTTGCCGGTGATTTTGGCGTGACGAGCTTCGGTCGGCCAACTTCGATGTAGCGATTCAACGCCTCAACCGCTTTGCGGCCCACCGGCACGACGCGTTCCTTGTTGCCCTTGCCGATGACATTGATGAATCCCGCTTCGAGATGAAGCTGTTCGAGTCTCAGATTTTTCAGTTCAGACAACCGCAGACCGGAGGCATAAGCGAGTTCGAGCACGGCCTGATCGCACAGGCTTTGCGACGTTTCTGGTTTCTCCGGCGCGAGCAGCTTCGCGATTTCGGAATTCGACAGCGCTTTCGGCAAACGCTTCCATCGCCGCGGCAACGACAAGTTTTCAGCGACGTTCGTTGGTAGCAATTTTTCATCTTCCGCAAAGCGATAAAATGCGCGCAGCGCCGCGATTTCGAGATACACGCTTTCGCTGCTCAGACGCTTGGTGGACTCTTTGGGTTCATCCGCCAGCGGACGTTCGCGCTCATGCTGCAGAAACGCCATGAGATGTTTCAACTCGACCGATTTCCAATCCGTCAGACCTTGTTTGCCCGCCCACGCGATGAACTTGCCCAGCAACGCGGCGTAGGTTTTCTGCGTATGCTCCGCCTGCCCGCGCTCGTGGCGCAGGTATTGCAAAAAATCTTCGGCGAGGGTTTGCATTGAAATGAATCGCAGTTAATTCTGGCAAATCAAAATTCTAAAGTGCGGCAATTTTCTTCGATGGCTGTGATAATTCGTGTTACTTGAGCCGCTGGGATTTTCTCTAGCCTGTCCTGCAAATAACTGACCATGTAAGTGGGGTTCATGACTTTCACCTCTGCTGACTTGACTGATAACTTCACAAACCATCCCGGCAAAACAACGAGTGGCTCGACCGGCGTATATTCACCGGTTTTCTTTCGCAGATAATTTTCCAACCATTCGGCATTTCGTTTGGCCTGCTGCAAAGGCTGCGCGTCTCTGAAATTTGGAAACCTCAAGACATTGCCATCATAAACCACTTCGTTTGCTGGCTGGTCAGACTTGGACTTTCTAGGACGACGGCGAGCTTTTGTCTCAATCAAAAAGAGTCCACGGTTGCCGACGACCATGTGGTCTATGTTCCATTCATTCTCACCGTTTTCGACGACGAAATCGTTGAACGTGCGATAGCCACTCTCTGACACCTCCGTGAGCGCTTCGGCGACCGCCTGTTCTCCACGAAGTCCCAGACGATAATTTTCTGCCTCCTTTAATCCAGTGATCACGCGGTAGGTAAAAAAGAAACTCGGCAGAGCAAGTAGTGCTGCGATTGGGATGGCGAAGTTATTGGGTAGCCGCATAATCACCCAAACTGCGCCGCCTGCAAAAACCATGGCCGTAAACAAATATTCCAACATGGAATCCAGAATCTTGTCGAGTTTCAACTGCAACGAGTATCCTGCAGGCCTCAACAACTTTTCAGACTGCGGTGATTTGCTTATCTTTTTTCGAGAATGAGCCCAAAAATATTTCCAGATGATAACAAAGAGTGCCGGCAAGAACGCACCTAAATCCACCCAAAGAATTGTGTGCATGGTTTAGGTCAAAGTTTTTTGCCCGTTAACCGCTCATACGCCTCAAGATATTTCGCCGTCGTTTTGGCGACGACATCTGGTGGAAGAGTCGGGCCGGGCGGAGTTTTGTTCCAGTCCAAGGTTTCGAGGTAGTCGCGGACGAATTGCTTGTCGAAGCTCGCTTGGCTTCGGCCGGGCTTGTAGTCATCAGCGGGCCAGAAACGCGAGGAATCGGGCGTGAGCACCTCGTCGATCAGGATCACGTCGCCGTTTGGCAGCGTGCCGAACTCAAACTTCGTGTCGGCGATGATGATGCCGTGCTCGCGGGCAAACTCGCGCGCCCATTTGTAAATCGCCAGCGACGCGTCGCGCACGCTGTACGGCGATCGGCTCGCCGAGAATCTTTGCCGACTGCTCGAAGCTGATGTTGATGTCGTGGCCGCTTTGCTCCTTCGTTGCGGGCGTGAAAATCGGCTCGGGCAACTCGGAGGATTCCACGAGCCCTGCGGGAAGCTTGATGCCACAAACGCTCTGGCTTTGGTTGTATTCCTTCCAACCAGAGCCGGCGAGGTAGCCGCGGACGACGCACTCAACCGGCAGCGGCTCGCATTTCAGGACGATCATCGAGCGGCCTTCCAGCAGCGACCGATACGGGTGAAGTGTGGTCGGGAACTTCACAAAGTCGCTGGTCAATAGGTGGTTGCGGATGATGTGCGCTGTCTTCTCAAACCAAAACTTTGACAGGGCCACCAAAACACGGCCCTTGTAGGGTATCCCGGTCGGCATGACCACATCGAAGGCCGAGATTCGGTCGGTAGCACCGATCAGTATCTTGTCGGCTTCACCTGGATCGAAAAGCTCGAGATCCCAGTTGCGTCTTTCCAACTCACTTGTGAAGTCGAACAGTAACTGCTCGCCGAGATCAAAAATCTCGCGGACCTTGCCGCTCTTGAGCTTTTTGATGCCGGGCAATTCGATTTGAAGCAATGTCTCGTTAACCATATGCCGCGTAATATGAAGGGTAAGGGCCGAAGCTCAAAGTTCAAAGTGCGACGGTGAATAACTTTTGAGACAGTGAATAACTTGTTCTCTTTCTGATTGACCCTCGCGCCTGCTTATGTCGAGATGATAGACGCTTTAACGGGCTGTAAAACAGATGGCGAAAGTTTTAGTCAGAAGTAAAAACGGGCTGCGGGTTGCCGCAACCAGCAAGTACGACGCCCACAACACCGTGCTCTCGCAGACGTATGGTGTGCTGGCGGATTTGCGCCGTGAACTGTCCGATTCGAAGGCGGCAGTGACGGAGCGCGAGGATATTTTGCGCAATTTCGCCGTCTGCCCGGATTCGCAGCGCGCGTGGCTGCTGCTGGAAGATTATTTTGAAAAACATTCCCTTTCGCGGCGCGATTTCCCCGGAACCGACTGGTGGCCGCGGATGCTGTCCGTGCAAGGCGGGACGCGGCTCGAGCAGGTCGCATTTCTTTTTCTCCGGGCAAAACGGTCCGTGCCACCCGAACTGCAGCCGCACGCGAGCCCGGATCGCTTCGCAAAGGCCGAGGAGGCCGAGCAGGAGGAAAAGCTCATCAAGGAATTGGAAAACTGGCTTGTTCCCCGCTCGTTGCCGCACCTCGACACGCCGCGCGCCACGCTGCGCGTCCTCTGCAAGCCGCAACCCGATGCTGAAGAACCGTCGCGATATCGCCTCGCCGTGCAGTTCCATCTTTTCCGTCCGCGCACCGGCGAAAAGGCGCGGTCGCTGCGGGAATTGATTGACCTCGCCACCCGCGCCGCGCACGAACAGGAGTTGTTTCCAGCCGCCGATTGGGAATTCATCCAGTGGCTTGCCGACACGCATCGCACGCGCAGCGACGGTGCTGACACGCTGGTTTTGTCCGACATGGAATTGCTCCAATGGCTCACACGCTGGGGGCACACGACGCGGCTCGAATCGGCCAACGACGGCAAGCCATTTCAGTTCCATGGACAAGTCGCCACGCTCGGACCGCTTCTCGAAAACGGCGACAAGGAATTGACCTTCACGCACCGTTTGACCTTGTCAGACGGCGGGAGCTGTCCGGTTACCGACGCGCGATTTTTCAATCACCAGCCACCGCTCGTACTGGTGGAAAACACTTTTTTCCTGCTGCGCAACGCTCCGCCGCCGACCGTGTTGAAATTTCTTGCGAACAGGCCGTCCGTCACCGTTCGCAAACTCAGCCATCGCCTGTTGCTGCACCTGCGCAGAAACCAGACCAATCACGGCGTGGACTGGGAACAACTTTGCATCACACACCCGGCCGCGCCGCAGTTCGTCTTCGAGTTGCTCGATGAAACCGTGCGCTTGCGGCTGCTGGCAAAAAGTCTTCGCGACAAAAGCGTCTGGTTCTGGAGCGGTCACGAATGGCAACTCCACGAACGCAAAATCCGTCCCGGCGACAAACCAGAAATTCTCGACGACCCGCGCCTTGAACCCGCCACTCAGTGGCTGCGCAAATTGGATTGGTTCACGCCCGAACCGGGTCTGTGGGTCGGTGACGCGAATGAAAATTGTTTCGGCACGCTCGCGACCGCATGGCCTGAGCGCCCGAAAGAAGCAGAATACCTCGGCAACCCGGCGTTTCACCGCTTGTTCCTCCAACCGCGCCGGCTCAAGCCCAAGCTCATCGTCAAGGGCAGCGGGATTGACTGGCTGGCCGTTTCCGCCGAATGGGAAGCGGAGGGAATGAAACTGAGCAAGGCAGATCTGGAACGCCTCGCCTCCGCCACAGGCCGCTTCGTCAAACTGCCGAACTCCGGCTGGGTCGAACTCGACACCTCGGCCGTGCAAGGCGCGCATGAAGCCATGGCCGACATGGGCGTGGACGGCCTCATTGCCGTGCCGCAGAAAGTCGGCATGGAAAACGTCGCGCACTTGAGCGAGGAGGAATTCACGCGGTTCGCCGATTCGCCCGAAGCCAAGGCGTTGCGCGAGCGGGTCCAGGATTTCAAGGGCGTTCCGTCGGTGGCCATTCCCGCAGGCGTGCAGGCCGAGATGCGCCCGTATCAGAAGGACGGTTTCGATTTCCTCTGCCACCTCACGCAAATCCGGCTCGGCGGCATTCTCGCCGATGACATGGGTCTCGGCAAAACGCTGCAAACGCTCGCGTGGCTGGCGTGGCTCAAGGACCGCAACAAGAAAGACCCCAAACCGTCGCTCGTCATTTGCCCGGCGTCCGTGCTGCACAACTGGCGACGCGAGTCGGAACGGTTTACACCCGGTCTCAAGGTGCTCGTGCTCGAAAGCGGCGCGGCGCGGCACAATTTGCGCAAACAGATTCCGCAACATGATTTGATCGTGACCAATTACGCGTTGCTGCGTCGCGATCTGGAGGAATTGCAGAAATTCGCGTTCCGCGCGGTGATTCTCGACGAAGCGCAGTTCATCAAAAATCCGGGCGCGCAGGTCACGCATTCGGTCAAGCAACTCGAGTCCGAGTATCGCCTTGCGCTCACCGGCACGCCGCTCGAAAACCGGCTGCTGGATTTGTGGAGCATCGTGGACTTCATCCAGCCCGGCTACCTCGGCAATCAGGAACAATTCATCGAAACCTACGAGCCGCGCGCTCAGATCGGCGACGAAACCGTTCCAGTGCTGGAGGAGCGCAGCGAGAAGACGGAGTCGGCCCAGCGCATCGCGCGGCGACGGCTTTCGGCAAAGCTGCGTCCGTTGTTGTTGCGTCGTTTGAAGAAACACGTCGCGAAAGATTTGCCCGACCGCATCGAGCAACGGCGCGATTGTCCGCTCGGCGAAGAACAGCGGAAGCTTTACCTTGCCGAACTCCGTCGCAGCCGCGATCAGATCATGCAAGCGGTCGAGGAGCAGGGACTCAATAAGAGCAAGATGCATGTGCTGGCCGCGCTCACACGCCTGCGCCAGGTCTGCTGCCATCCCCGGCTGGTCGGCAACGATTCGCCGTCGGGCAAGACGGAAACACTATTTGAATTGCTCGATCCGCTGGTGGCGGAAGGGCAAAAAGTTTTGGTCTTCAGCCAGTTCGTCCAGATGCTGCTGCTCTTGGAGAAGGAATGCCGCGAGAAGCAGATCAACACACACATCCTCACCGGCCAGACGAAGGACCGGCAGGAAGTCGTCGCTGCGTTCCAGAACGACACGAAACCCGGCGTGTTCCTGCTGAGTTTGCGTGCCGCCGGCACGGGTTTGAACCTGACGACCGCCAGCTACGTGGTGCTTTACGACCCGTGGTGGAATCCGGCGGTCGAAGCGCAGGCCATTGACCGCTCGCATCGCATCGGTCAGACGCAAACCGTCAATGCCTACCGCCTCATCGCGCCCGGCACGGTCGAGGAGAAGATTTGGGAACTCCAGCAAAGCAAGGCGCAGACGATTGCCGACGTGCTCGGCGAGGAAGGCTTTGCCCGCAGTTTGTCGAAGACGGATTTGGAATATTTATTCGCCGAGGATTGACCATCCAGCTTCCCACCCGGTTGACCTTTTACCGTTGGCAGCGTGCCGGTGTCTGAGGTAATCCGACTGGCTGCACGGGACTTGTTTCATCTGCATCGCGCGATTATGCTTTCGACATGAACGATCAAGCGGCCAATTTCATCAAGGAAGACCCATGGCGCATCTTTCGCATCATGGCCGAGTTTGTGGACTCGTTTGAAACCCTTTTTCGCATCAGTCCGGCAGTGACGATCTTCGGCTCGGCCCGCATGCCGCGGCGCAGCCACTATTACCGCGCAACCGAGATTTTGGCGCGCGAACTGGCCAAAAACAATCTCACCGTCATCACTGGCGGCGGCCCAGGCATCATGGAAGCGGCGAACAAAGGCGCGGCACTGGCCAAAGGCAGGTCCGTTGGGCTGAACATCCAGTTGCCGCACGAGCAACAAGGCAATCGCTATACCAACATCCCCATCCATTTCCATTACTTTTTTGCGCGCAAAGTCTGCTTTGCCAAATACAGCATCGCCTTCGTGTTCATGCCCGGCGGCTTTGGCACGCTCGACGAGTTTGCCGAAATCATCACCCTCGTTCAAACCCAGCGCATCCCGGAGTATCCGCTCATCCTCTTTGGCCGGAAGTTCTGGAAAGGCGCGCTCCACTGGATGAAAGATCAGATGGAAAAACCCGGCTACATCAGTCCCGGCGACCTCGACCTCGTCACACTCACCGACGACCCGCACGAAGCCGTGCAAGTCATCCTCGATTATGAACGCCGTGTCGGCCCGCCCGAAATGGTGCAAAAAGCCTTCTCCTGAGTTGAACGAAATTTCGGAATTTGAGATTGAATTTTCAGGGTGATTTTCAGCCCAAGTGATTCTTCACATCGCCCGCGCCGGCGACAACTTCCGCGCGGGTCTTCAAGTTGCGGATGCGGACGTAGGAATCGCTTTCCATCCGGGCGGTGAAGGCGGCGTTGAGTTCCTGGGCGCGCTTGAATTGCTTGTCCGGCTTGGCGGGCGTGAGCGGGTATTCCACCGCGCGACCGGCGGCGCGGAGGTCGTGGACGAGCTTGAGCGATTGCGGGCGCAGCGCTTCATCTTCGATCAAAACAAAAACGTCGAGAGCCGCGTCAAACTGGGGCAGCAGCCCGCGCGCTTTGAGGAGTTCCAACAACACGACATCACCCAGGCCAAAGCCCAGCGCCGGCAGGTTCACTTTGCCGCCGCTGATGAGTTTGACCAGGTTGTCGTAGCGTCCGCCGCCGGCGATGGCCCGGAATTCGCCCTGCACGTCGAACGCCTCAAACACCACCCCCGTGTAATACGCCAGCCCGCGGATGACGTGGTAATCCACCTTCACGAAATTGCCCAGCCCACGCGCGCCCAGGTTTCCCAGGATGCCCGCCAATTCGGAGGTTGGTTTGCCCGCACTTATGAACTCGTGGACGGCCTCGAGCGAAAAACCCAGTCCGCCAACTTCCTCCGGCTCTCCTCCGGCGGGGTTCGTTCCAGCTTGTCTATGATTTGGAAGAAATCGTATTCGCGGCCCGCCGCGTCCGCGCCTTCCGTCCTCTGCTTTCCGCCTTCATAGAATTGCTGCCACGCGTTGCGGCTGCTCAGGCGAATAACGAAGTCCTTTTCCGTGAGGCCAAAAGAACCGAGTGTGTCAACGAGCAGCGCGATCAATTCGGCATCCGCGGCGGGATCGCTCTCGCCAAAGATATCGGCATTGAACTGGAAGTGCTCGCGCAGGCGGCCCTTTTGCTGGCGCTCGTAGCGAAAAAGCTGGGGGATGGCGTACCACTTGATCGGCTTCTTGTAGTTGCGCTCGTGCGCCGCGACCATCCGCGCTAAAGTGGGGGTCATCTCCGGCCGCAGGGCCACCACCCGTTCACCCTTGTCCGTGAAATTGTAGAGCTGGCCGACGATTTCGTCGCCGCTCTTCGTGGTGTAAAGCTCCAGCGGCTCCAGGGGCGGACCGTCGTATTCGCGGAAATTATATCGCCGCGCCGCCGCGCGCCATTTCTCGAAAATGAATTGCCTTGCGTCGGCGCTCCAGACATCGGAGTGCGGTAGTGGTTCGGGATAGAAATCGCGAAATCCGGGCAAGCGGTCCATGCCGCAAAGATAAAAACAGACGGGCGAAAGGAAAAGAAAATACGCGAAGGTTAATTTGGTGAAGCCCATCCTCACCCCGCCACTTTCCTGAAAAACGTCGAGAGGGAGTGCCGCAAACACGGTCAAAAAGCCGGGTTGAAACGGGTGAAACGGGCGTTGACACCCGCCATCCGCCGGTCTAGTCTCTCCTTGGAATTTCGTTCGATTAAACACTACGAGTGATTATGTTGATTCGGATTTGTCTCATTGTCGCGATTATCGCAGGACTGGCGGTCGGTGGACTCAATTTTCTCCAAGTCAGGGAAAAGGTGACCACCTTGCAGGCCGATCTCAAGACCGAGCACGGTGGCCGGATTACGGCAGAGACCGATCGGGACAACACCAGGAAAGAATTGGACAAGACCACCAAGGACCTGAAACAGACCAAGGAAACCCTCGATGCCACGTCCGCAGAGCGCGACAAGGCCGTGGCCGAAGCCGCCGCCCAGATCAAAAGGGCCGGCGAAATGGCGGACAAACTCGTCAAAGCCACCTCTGAGCGGGACGACGCGCGGGCCGAATTGGCCGCCTACAAATCCACCGGCAGAACGCCCGACCAGATCCTCGTCTTCGACAAACAAATCAAACAGTTGCAGGACTCAATCGAAGTCGCCAATGAAGAAAAGAAAATTTTACAACGAGCCGCGGCGCGACTCCAAGCCCGGCTGGACACTTATGAATCGCCGGAAAAATTCGTCACTGCCCCGGCAAGCTTGAAAGGGAAGATTTTGGTCACCGATCCAAAGTGGGATTTTGTCGTGCTGAACATTGGTGAAGATCAAGGCGTGATGGAAAATTGTGAATTTCTCGTGAATCGCGACGGAAAACTTGTCGCAAAAGTGGTCGTTCGCACGATCCAAAAAAACCGCTGCATTGCAAACGTTGTGCCGGGATGGAAACTGGGCGATGTGTTCGAGGGCGACCAAGTCATTCCGGCGCACCCCGCCTCGTGAAATTTTCGGCCGCCAGTTTCCGCTCCGCGCTCCTGCTTCTTGTTTTGCTGGCCGCTTGGGGACTGACGGGCTGTAGCAGCACCGAGCCGGAAAACTTGTCCGCACGGCCTTGGGATTCTCCAACAGGATGGGAAGGTGGCCTGCCCAGCAGTCTGATGCAGGGTCACTAATTCCCGACTTCATAGAGCGCAATCAGATTCAACCACCTGCCAGCGAGTCGGTGTCAAAATGCAACTGACGCGCTCGTCCCGTGGCGTCACCGGAACTTCGCCCACAATCTGTTCGTCGAAAACGACTCCGCATTTCACTCCACTCGCGTCGCTCAGCAACCGATCGTAAAAACCTTTGCCCCTGCCGAGCCTGCGGCCCTGAACGTCGAACGCCACACCCGGCACCAACACCAAATCCAATTTGTTCAACGGAATTTCCACGCAACGCGCCACAGGTTCGCGAATCCCGAATTTCCCCACGTGGACATCGCGCTGCAGGTCTTGAACCCGTGCCGCTGCGTAAGTTTGGGTGCGCTCTACGAATCGAGGAAGGCCGACCGTTTTGCCGTCTGCGAGCGCTTCGGCCAATAACGGCCAGAGGTCCAATTCTTCCGGCAACGGAGCGAAAAACAAAATCGTTTGGGCCTCGTTCCAAATCGCTTGTTGTTTTAGTAACGCACGCGCCCGCTTCGATTCCGCAGCGCGCGTCGCTGGCGGAATCCTTCGCAACGCCACGCGGATTTTCTGGCGCAGTTCAAGTTTTGATTCCATGCTCAAAAAAAGGATTTCGTTCTCCTCCGCTTGCCATCGAACACTGTCCCGTCAGCAAATCCAAGATGGCCGTGAATCGTGCAGCGAAAGTATGAGTTGGTGAAATCGTCGGCTGGCATGTTTGCCGGAGAATTTCGTAGCTGCAATTGTTGCTGGTGAACGACGCCCAACTGTCTGCTGGTTTTCGGATTTTGTCGCTCGGGCAGACGAGAAATTTGGGTGTGCATAGCTCATTCGACATGCAGAGAAAATTGTCCGCCATGCGATTATGGTTGTCGCCGGCCCAGATGCGCGCGCCACACCCAATCGAGGACATCTGGTCTCCGCACTTCACGGATTCCATGTGCCGCTTGAGTCGAGGCACTGTAAGTCCAAATAAAACGAAGGCGATCAAGAAGATGCCGATTAGAATGAAGATGACATCTCTCTTTTTCATTTATGTTCATCTGTGGCTTTTCTCGCGTCGGCAAATTGCGCACGCCATTTTTCGACGCGCTCCTTGATTTTCTTTTCCACGCCCTGCTCCGTCGGTTCGTAATAACGCTTGTCCACGCCGAGATAATCCTGCGCCACGAAATGACCCGGGATGATCGTGCGCGTATTCGTAACCTTTGCCGTGGCCGAGCCGTTCCGCGCCCTTGTAATGCGTGTCGCGCAAATGCTCCGGCACGGGCAGCGTGCGCCCGGCGCGAACGTCTTCCAGCGCCGCGTCAATCGCCAGGTAGGCGCTGTTGCTCTTGTTCGCGGTGGCGATGTAAACCGTCGCCTCCGCCAGTGGAATGCGCGCTTCCGGCCAGCCGACGAATTCCGCCGTCTGAAACGCCGCCGTCGCCAGCACCAGCGCCATCGGGTCGGCCAGCCCGACGTCTTCTGCCGCGCAAATCATGATGCGCCGCGCGATGAAGCGCGGGTCTTCGCCGGCGTGAATCATCTTGGCCAGCCAGTATAGTGCCGCGTCCGGATCGCTGCCGCGCATGGATTTGATGAATGCGGAAATCGTGTCGTAATGCGCGTCCTCGTCGTCATAGACAACGGCTTTCTTCTGAATGCTTTGTTCGGCAGTGGCCAGATCAATGCGAACAACGCCCTTTTTGTCCGGCGCGGTCGTGAGCGCGGCGATTTCCAGCGCGTTGAGCGTCTTGCGCGCGTCGCCGTCTGAAATTTTGGCGAGGTGGCGCAATGCGGTTTCGTCAGCCTTGATTTTCATGTAGCCGAGTCCGCGTTCCTTTTCAGCCAGCGCGCGTTGCAGCAACGAAAAAAGCTCGTCCTCAGTCAGCGGTTGCAACTCGAAAATCTGCGAACGCGAGACGAGGGGTGAGTTGACGAAGAAAAATGGATTGTGCGTGGTCGCGCCGATGAGCCGCACCACGCCGCTTTCCACGTCCGGTAACAGAACGTCCTGTTGCGCCTTGTTGAACCGGTGGATTTCGTCAACGAACAAAATCGTTGGCTGGCCGGTGTTTTCGAGACGGTTGGCGGCGGCGGACAAAACACGGCGCATGTCGGCCACATTGGATTCCGCTCCGCTGAGACGCTCGAATTTGCTCTTGGTCTGACGCGCGATGATTTGCGCGAGCGAGGTTTTGCCCGTGCCGGGTGGGCCGTAGAAAATAAGCGACTGGATCCGGTCGGCCTCGATGGCGCGACGCAACAGTTGGCCAGGTCCGAGGATGTGCGTTTGCCCGACAAATTCGCCCAAATCGCGGGGGCGCATGCGCGCGGCGAGCGGTTGGTGGCGGGGTGGTTTGTCCGTCTCCGCTGCCGGGCGGGAAAATTCCGGCGCTGTTCTGGATGAAAATAAGTCGTCACGCGCCATAACAGGACACTACCAATTTGCTGGACGGTTGCCCAAAACAAAAAAGCCGGCTTCGGTGCGGCGCAATTCGCAATCCGCATTCGAAGCCGGCAATAAAAAACCCCACCATTGCCGTGTGAAACAGTTCCTCTGAACGGATTAGCAACAGGTGGGACCCGCCCGATTGCTTTCGACCATCCATTCAAGGTCGGTCGGCTGCAATCTATAGCTATGGCCCCTTGATCGTTTAACTACGGTTCAAGGACTTAGTTGCCTATCACGAACATGGCAGGGTTAAATCTGGTCTGCCCACCGCTTCAAAGATCATCAGCATCTGTCTGACTGCATGCTCTATGCCAGTACTTGCGCCCAAATTTATCTTTTCTCAAGAAAAATTTTGCAAAATTCTTCCGTGATTGTCACAAATCGCTTGCGTCGTTGGTCGCCACCCGGGCCACTAGAGCCGAAAACTTCCAACTCGCCTTGCCCAGGCGGTTTCAGCTAATCTAGCTGCCTTGTCGCGGAAGAATTCTGTGTGTTTTCTGCGTTCTCTGGCGGCAATTTTACATTTTGCATTTTTAATTTTGAATTGAAGTGATGACCAGCAGCCAAATCCGCCAGTCGTTCCTCGACTTCTTCAAGTCGAAGCAACACACCATCGTGCCGTCATCCTCTCTCATGCCGGACAGCCCGAACCTGCTGTTCACGAACGCCGGCATGAACCAGTTCGTCCCCATCTTCCTCGGCCAGACCAAGTGCCCCTACACACCGGGCCGAGCAGCCGATACTCAGAAATGCATCCGCGCCGGCGGCAAACACAACGACCTCGAAGATGTCGGCCTCGACACCTACCACCACACCTTCTTCGAGATGCTCGGCAACTGGAGCTTCGGCGATTACTTCAAGAAAGAAGCCATCGAATGGGCGTGGGAACTTGTCGTCGAGAAATGGAAGTTCCCGCCGACCCGGCTTTACGCCACAGTTTACAAACCGGGGCAGGGCGATCCGTCCGATTTCGACCAGGAGGCTTACGGTCATTGGGAAAAACTTTTCAAAGCCGCCGGTCTTGACCCGAGAGTTCACGTTTGTTTCGGCAACAAGAAAGACAACTTCTGGATGATGGGCGAAACCGGCCCGTGCGGCCCGTGCTCCGAACTGCACGTGGACCTCACGCCCGCCGGCGACACCAAAGGCGCGCTCGTGAACAAAGGCGACGCCCGCTGCATCGAAATCTGGAATCTCGTTTTCATCCAATTCAATTCAAACGCCGACGGTTCACTTACACGCTTGCCCGCGCGGCACGTGGACACCGGCATGGGCTTCGAGCGCGTCACCAGCATCATCCAAGGCACGAAAAACTTTTCCGATTTCGCCAACGCGAAAATTTCCAATTACGAGACCGACATCTTCCGCCCGATTTTCGACGCCATCGAAAAACTCAGCGGCAAGAAATACGGGTCAACGCTTCCCACTGTAGGACAGACTTCCAACCTGTCTCAAACTCCAAAAGGCAAAGATGGAGACAGGCAAGATGCCTGTCCTACACAAGAACAAATCGCCACGGACATCGCTTTCCGTGTCATTGCCGATCATATCCGCACGTTGAGTTTTGCGATTGCCGATGGCATCCAGCCCGGCAACACCGACCGCAACTACGTCCTGCGCCGCATCCTGCGCCGCGCCGTGCGCTACGGCCGCACGCTCGGCTTCCACGAACCGTTCTTCTACAAACTCGTGGATGTGCTCGCCGAGACGATGGGCGACGTCTTCCCTGAAATCCGCGCCAAGAAAAAGCACGTGCAGGACGTCATCCGCACCGAGGAAGAGGCGTTTAACAAGACGCTTGATAACGGAATCGAGATTTTTAACAGGGATGTCGAGGCTCGACTCGCAGCAGTCAGGGCGTTGAGTAACCCGAACGTTGCGGCACGACTGAATGAAATGTTCCAAGGCGTAAAAGCGCTCAGTGAAGCAGCTCGTAATCTGACAGGACCGAGCGTTGAAGCAAAAATCAAAGAAGTAATGCAGCAGGCTCAAGCTGCATCACTTGTGATAAAGGCTATTTCACAGCTAGACATTGGAAAGATGGTCGCACAACAAAAAGCTGTCATGGAAGCCGCGCAACGCGTTTCTGAGGTCGTTCGCGTTTTATCCAGCAGCGAAGTTTTTAAGCTATACGACACCTACGGCTTTCCCTTTGACCTCACCGAGTTGATGGCGCGCGAACGCGGTTTGACCGTGGACACTGCGGGTTTTGAAAAGTTGATGGACGAGCAGCGCGCCCGCGCCCGCGCCGCGCAGAAGAAGGAAACAATTTCACTCTCGCAAATCGAGACCACCACGCCCACGAAGTTCGTCGGCTTCGACAAGCTGGAAACGCAGGCCAAGGTTTTGGAAGTCGTGTCGCTCAAGGACAAGACCGCCGTCATCCTCGACGCCAGCGCCTGCTATGCCGAGATGGGTGGCCAAGTCGGCGACACCGGCGAACTCGAACACGGCAGCCAACTCTGGCGCGTCACCAACACGCAAAAATCGGGAAATGCCTGGCTTCATTTCATCAGCGACGCCGGAACTGCCGGAGAAATCGCAAATCGTAAATCGCAAATCGCAAATTCATCCGACATCCCGGTGGTGGGAGCAAGTGTAACGCTCACGGTGGACAAAAGCCGTCGAAATGCAATCGAGCGTCATCACACCGTCACGCATTTGCTACACTGGGCGTTGCACGAAGTCGTGAGCAAGGATGCCTCGCAGAAAGGCTCTTTTGTTGGCCCGGACAAGTTGACCTTCGACTTCAACAGCGCGCCTCTGACGCCACAGCAGGTCGCCGATGTTGAGAAACTCGTCAACGAACGCATCGTCGAAAATGCGGGTGTCAGTTGGACCGAAGTGCCGTTTACCGACGTGAAATCGCGCAAGGACGTGATGCAATTCTTCGGCGAGAAATACGGCGATGTTGTCCGCGTTGTCCAAATCGGCGGCGCAGTCAAGAAGCTGGACGGTTATTCGATGGAACTTTGCGGCGGCACGCACACGCGCGCAACGGGCGAGATTGGGTTGTTTCGCATTGTCAGCGAGAATGCCATCGCCGCCGGTGTGCGGCGCATCGAGGCGGTTGCTGGACTGACCGCTTACGAGCTGGCAAATCAGCAGCTTCAACTCATCAAGGGCATCGCCGGGAAAGTCGGCAGCCCGGTTCACGAACTGGAGAGGAAAATTGAGTCGTTACTGGAGCAACAGAAGGCGATGGAGAAGCTGCTCAAGGCCGCACAACAGCGCGAAGCCAGCAATGTCGCCAGCAATTTGCTCGAACACGTCAAGACTTTGAACGGCGTTCCAACGATCATTCACAATGTCGGCGCAGCCGATGGCGATTTCCTGCAAACCGTGGCCGATTCGCTGAAGGGGCGTTTCAAAGGCGTGATTATTCTTGGCGGTGTGGCTGCGCAGGCCGGTGGTGCGGTTGCGCTCGTGGCTGCTGTTTCACCCGAATTCACCGCCAAAGTTCAGGCCGGCAAAATCATTCAGCAGATTGCGCCCATTGTCGGTGGCAAAGGCGGCGGCAAACCGGACAACGCCCGCGGCGGCGGCAAGGACGCCAGCAAGCTGGACGAGGCGCTGGCGAAGGCAAAGACGTTGTTCGGATGACGCGCTTTTACTCGCGCGGCGGCATACCCATGCCACCACCCATGCGTTTCATCATTTCCTGCTGCATTAACGACATCATACTGTCGTATTTCTTGAAGTCCGCTGGTGGATCGAACAGGCTAGCTTCGGGCTTTGACAGCTTCACGTCTTTGAACAACATGGTCATCACGTGACCCTGGTCGGTGTTCTCGATTTTTACAGGAAAGTTTTTCAAATCGGTCGCGTTCCAGACGGTTGACTCGTGCGTTTTCCCTTCCTTGTCGGTGACGAGGACTTTGTTTTTGACGCAGGCATGGCCATCCACGGTCTCCTTGCCCAGTTCGGTGACGCTTGCCTTGAAATCCGATTCCGGCTTCACAGCGTCGGGTCCTGGATTGGCGTTTCGGCGTAGGCCTGCAAACTGGGATAAACCACGTAGGTGACTTTTTTGTCCGGGCGCGAAATTGCGACCATTTTGTCCATGCCCATCTGCTTCATGTGCGCCGCCCCATCAGGGGGCATTCGACCGCCTCTCATTTGGGTCATGTCCATTTCGAATCGGGATTTGCCATCGAGCGAGGCGATTTTGCCGGGCATAATCATCGTGTCACCCGATTTGTCCTTGGACTGCATTTCCATGTTGGCGGTGAAGGCGGAATTCCCACCAAAAATTTTCCCCATGTATCCGGAAAGCTTTGGTCCGGATGGCGGACCGGGTTGGGCGAAAAGGCTGAGCGCGCCAAATCCAAGCGCGACAGCCAAAGAGAAGCGGATGTATTTATTCATAATCTGGAGTTGAGGTTGCTGATATTGAAACTTGGATAACACGCGGGCCGGAAAAAGCGAGAAAAAACGGTTGGTTCTGGCGGGACGAACAGGAAAATTGGAGCGAGCGAAGGGATTTGAACCCTCGACATTCACGTTGGCAACGTGACGCTCTACCAGACTGAGCTACGCTCGCTTCCTCGCAGGCTCGCAAAAACTACGGAAATCCCGTTGAAATGCAAGTCTTGATTTACGCCGTGTCGAAGTAAATAAACTTCCATTTAGGTAAAATTTTTCCCTGAGCCAGCAGTCAAAAGAAAGGAACGGAAGCAAATGGATTTTCGACCTGTTCGTGGATGAGAAGAACACTTTTGGCAACGTCGATCCGATTTCCGTTGCACTGGCATCGGGAAGGCAGCGGAATTATTCCGCCACCTGCACGCTTCCGACAATCTTCCGCACGTCCTGGATGCCGCGCTGCTGCATGAACTCGCGCAGACCGGCGATGACTTGCAGTGCCGTCTGCGGTTCGTAGAAATTTGCCGTGCCCACCGCGACCGCCGATGCGCCCGCCATCATGAACTCAATCGCGTCCGCCGCATTCTGAATGCCGCCCATGCCGATGATCGGAATCTTCACGGCCTTGGCCGCTTCCCAGACCAGCTTGATTGCAATTGGTTTGATGCACGGCCCGGTCAGACCACCGGTGACATTCGCCAGCTTGGGTTTGCGCGTCTCGATATCTATTGCCATCGCCGGATAACTATTCGTCACCGCCAGCGCGTCGCTGCCTGAATCTTCCGCCGCCTTGGCGTAAGGTGCGATGCTCACGACGTTCGGACTCATCTTGGTGATCAATGGTAGATTTGTCACCTTCCGACACGCCGCGACAACTTGTGCCAACAATTTCAAGTCCGTGCCAAACTGCGCGCCGCCTTCCTTGATGTTGGGGCAGGAGACGTTGAGTTCCAGCGCACCAACATCGCCGAGCGCATCGAAACGCCGCGCCGCTTCGGCGTATTCCTCGACGGTCGTGCCCCAGATATTGATAATTGTTGGCACCTTCAATTCGCGGAGGAACGGCCAGTATTTCTTGATGAAACCGTCCACGCCCGGTCCTTGCAGGCCGATGGCGTTGAGCATGCCGCTGGCGACTTCGGCGGTGCGCGGTGTCGGGTTACCGCGGACAGGTTCGAGTCGAATGCCTTTCACGACGACAGCGCCGAGCTGGTTCAGGTCAATGAGCTGCGAATACTCGACACCGTAGCCGAATGTGCCCGATGCAACCATCACTGGGTTTTGCAGTTTCAGTTTGCCGATTTTAACGGAAAGATTCACTTGGTTGCCTCCCACGCAATTTGGCGCGAATCAAACACCGGGCCTTCAGTGCAAGTGCGCTGATATTCCCAACTATTGCCGGTCTTGATCGGAATCACGCACGTCAAACAGACGCCAACACCGCAGCACATGTGTTCGTCCATCGAGAGTTCCGCCGGCAATTTAAAATCCTCTGCGATTTTTCCGACGGCCTTCAACATGCCCGTTGGACCGCAGGCGAACAGCTTGTAATTTCGGATTTCGGATTTCGGATTTCGGATTTCCGCAAGGAGCCGCTGTGTGACCAAACCTTTTTCGCCGTGGCTGCCGTCTTCCGTCGTCACGCGAACGTCCCAGCCCAATGCGCGGAATTCTTTTTCGCACAAAATGTCCACGCGCCGACGGCCGCCGACGAATGCGATGCCTTTCTGCGGTGAGCGCTGCGCGAGCAAATACATCGCCGCCATGCCGTAGCCGCCCGCGACAAGGAGCGGTGTTTCGCCACCGGCCTTGGGAACGGTGAAACCGTGTCCCAGAGGAGCGATAATGCTGAGTTCCTCACCCGGACGCATTCGCGAGAGTTCTTCGGTGCCTTTGCCAACGGTTTTGTAGAGGATCGAAATCGTGTCGCTGCCAGCTTGAAAAATGCTGAATGGCCGTCGCAGCAGAGCGTTTTTCAGCGGCAAAATGCGGACGTGCGCGAATTGTCCCGGCTGGATGAGCGGCGCGATTTCCGGCGCGCGCAACACGAGGCGGAAATAGGAATCGGTGTCACGCTCGTTGATAACAATCTGGACGGTTCGTTCAAGCATGGGAAATCGTCGCACCATTCTTTTTGGCGGCACTGCATTCGGAAATTTGTTTGTAGGTCGCAAACGCCAGCAGCGGCCATGCGTTCCGATAAATGTCGTATTTAAGATAAAAAACTTTTGGGAAACCAGTGCCCGTTGTCTCGTGCTCCGTCCATGAACCGTCCCAGTTTTGCGAACGGATGAGATATTCGATGCCACGCTTCAGGCTGGGCCGGTCCGGATCATCGAACGCGCACAAACCCATGACGGCCCAGGCGGTTTGCGATGCGGTGCTCGGCCCCTGGCCCTTGAAGACCGGATCATCGTAGGTGTTGCAGCGCTCGCCCCAGCCGCCGTCGGCGTGCTGGACGCTCTCGAGCCAGTCGCGCGCCTTGAGAAGCCACGGCTGGTTCATGTCAATGTTCATTGCGCGCAGTCCGCGCAGCACCTGCCAGGTGCCGTAGATGTAATTGACGCCCCAGCGACCGTACCAAGAGCCGTCAGCTTCCTGATTCTCGCGAACGAATTGCAGCGCCTCTTTCACCTGCGGATGGTCCGTGCGCCAGCCTTCGTAGCCGAGCAGTTCCAAAATTCGCGCGGTGATGTCGGCGCATTCCGGATCGAGCATGGCATTGTGGTCGGCGAACGGAACTTTCTCGAGGATGCCCTTGGTGCAATCCTTGTCAAACGCCGCCCAGCCGCCATCTTTGCACTGGAAGGTCATCATCCAATCCAGGCCGCGCTTGAACGCGGCATTGCGCCGGGCTGGATTGTCCGTGGCCACTTTGCGCAACGCGAGCAGCACCATCGCGGTGTCATCCACGTCCGGATTCCATTTATTGTTGAATTCGAAAACCCAGCCGCTCGGCTCGACATCCGCGGGATTTTTGTGAATCCAGTCTCCGCGAAAACGGATCTCGCGGTCCAACACCCACTCCGTGGCGCGCTTAAGCGCGGGGTGATCGCCCGGCAGGCCCGACTCCGCGAGACAGATGGTCACGATGGCCGTGTCCCAAACCGGCGAAAAGCACGGCTCAATGCGAACGCTGTTTTCGGTTTCGTGTTGGTGCTTCTTCAACTCGCGTTCGGCGCACACGACTTGCGGATGGTCGTCGGGATAACCCAGCGCCTTGAACGCAATGAGCGAATTGAGCATGCCGGGGAAAATTGCAGCCAGGCCGTCCGAACCTTCGAATCGTTCCAAAATCCACTGCTCGGCGTTCCGGAGCGCGCGTTTGCGAAAGGGATGAATGTTGTGTTCCGCAAACCACTCGGCGAATTTGTGCAACCGATCCAGCCAGAGAAAGAAATTGCGCCAGGAAATCCGGTCCGGGTCCGGCGACAGCGCCAGATCGCGTTCGTGGATTCCTTCGGGATAAAGCTCGTCGAGATTGATGTCGTGGTCGAGCGGTCGCGTGGGTTTGAAATGGTTGATGATGGAGAGCGGCACGAGCATCGCGCGCGACCAGTTGCTCATGTCCCAGAAATTCACATGAAACCATTTGCCGATGAGCAGCACTTCGCACGGAATCGTCGGCACGTATTCCCACGGAAACAGGCCAAGCAGCGCGAGGTAGAGCTTGGAAAACGTGTTCATGCGCGGCACGCCGCCGAGGCTCAATGCCATTTCGCGCGCCTGCAACATGCGCGGGTCGGTGACGGGCACGCCGGCGAGTTTGAGCGCCAGATACGCCTTGATGGTGGCGTTCACTTCGGACGGGCCGCCGTGATAAATGTTCCAGCCGCCATCCGGCAACTGCATGGAGAAGATGTGATTGACGGCCTTGCGCTCCCACTTCGGGTCCACTTTGCCGTTCCAGTGATGATACGCCACCGTGTCCGAAACGAGCGTCGAGTCCACCATCAATTCGCCGATCCAGTAACCCTCCGGTTTCTGAATGCTGAGCAAATACTCCTGCGACCGCCGGATGGCGGCTTCCAAATCCGCTATCAGATTGGGTTGCGGTTGGGAATTGGGGCGCTGCGCTGCCGCCACGTCCCCCGACCGATTGGCTTCTACCATGATTGGTTACACACTGCGGATTTATGGTCAAAGTGTAAAGGCGTTAATCGGAAGCGTCAGCAAAACCGGGAAGTCGAAGCCGCCGAACAATGCCTATCATTTTCGTTGGCAGTTTAGACCGCTGCCGGTAATTTTTATTCATGCGTTGGGCATTCGCCAAATATCACGCCTTGGGTAACGACTATATCGTCATTGACCCGAAAGACCTGCTGTCGCCGCTGACAACCGCGCAGGTCAAAGTCATTTGCCACCGTAACTTCGGTGTCGGCTCGGACGGCATCCTGCTCGGCCCGCTCCCGGCTGAGAAAGCAAAGTTCGCGTTGCGCATTTTCAATCCCGACGGCAGCGAAGCGGAGAAAAGCGGCAACGGTCTGCGGATTTTTTCGCGCTACCTTTGGGACCGCAAGCTCGTGGGCGGCGAAGAGTTCGCCATTCAAACAGCGGGCGGATTAGTTCGCTCCACGGTTTTCGACAACGGCAAAATGGTGCGCGTCGAAATGGGCTGCGTCAGTTTCTGGAGCGACGCCATTCCCGTGACCGGCCCGCGCCGCGAAGTCATCAATGAAAAAATTTCAGTTGGCGGACGCGAATTCACTTTTTGCGCGGCGACGATTGGCAATCCGCACTGCGTCTTGCCGCTGCCGGAAATCAGCGCCGAATTGGCGAAACAGTTTGGCCCGCTGCTGGAGACGCACGCGAATTTCCCGAACCGCGCCAACGTGCAATTTCTGAAAGTCCTCGACCGACGGAACATTCAAATTGAGATTTGGGAACGCGGCGCGGGTTACACGCTGGCCAGCGGCAGCAGCAGCAGCGCCGCGGCGGCGGTGGCGAACAAACTCGGGCTGGTTGACCGCGTGATTTCCGTCCACATGCCCGGCGGCGTTATTGCCATCGAAATTGGCGGCGACTTCTCGATTCGCATGACTGGCCCGGTGACGAAAGTTTCCGATGGACTCATTGCCGGGGACATGTTCAAAACGGAAATTTCCGGCTGACTTTTTCATGAGAAGAGACAAAGCTCGTGAAGTCTTTTGTGCGCCCGGCGTAACCGAGCACGACCATCGTAGCGCCAACAAAGTCAAGTCTCAAGCCCGACGCTGCAAGAAATTCTGGCACTCTCTGTTGCTGTGGAAGCTTGACTAAGATCGGCTGCCAAACGTAAAAGTTGTTGGTTTTAACCTCCCGTGCTGTTCGGGGGAGACAAATCAATTCGATAACGCGCCAGATGCAAATTTCGCCTCCTTCAACATCCTCCGCGGGGAAATTTCGCTGGGTCATTTGCGCGCTGCTGTTCTTCGCCTGCGTCGTCAACTACATGGACCGCCAGGTCCTTGGCCTGCTCAAGCCCGACCTGTCCAAGACGTTCAATTGGACGGAAACGGATTACGGGCGAATGGCCATCGCGTTTCAAGCCGCCTACGCCATCGGTCAAACGCTGTTCGGCCCGCTCATCAATTGGATCGGCACGAAAAGCGCCTATGCGTTTTCCGTCGTCTTCTGGAGTCTCGCGGCCATGTCGCATGCCCTCTGCCGTTCGGTGACCGGCTTTTGCTCGGCGCGTTTCGCCTTGGGTCTGGGTGAATCGGGAAATTTCCCGACGGCGATTCGCACCGTGACGGAATGGTTTCCGCCAAAAGAACGCTCGGTGGCGACGGGCATTTTCAACACCGGCTCGAACATGGGTGCCATCTTCGCGCCCGTGCTCGTGCCGTTCATCGTCGGATATTTCGGCGGCTGGCAGGCGGCGTTTATCGCGCTTGGCGCGGTTGACCTGGTGTGGCTCGTCTTCTGGCTCAACCTTTACAACGCGCCGGAAAAATCCAGACACGTCAGCCCGGAGGAACTGGCGCACATCAAGAGCGGCGTCGCGGCAACGGCGGAACAGAAAATTTCGTGGGTCAGGCTGCTCCGCTTTCGCGAGGCGTGGGCTTACTACGGCACGTGCGTTTTGGTCGGGCCGGTCTGGTGGTTTTACGGTTTCTGGCTGCCGGACTTTTTCAACAAACAATTTCATTTAAACCTGAAACAATTCGGCCTGCCGTTGGTGGTGGTTTACACCGTCACCGCCCTGGGCAGCATCGGCGGCGGTGGATTGTCCGCGTGGTTTCTGAAACGCGGCTGGTCGGTGAACAAGGCGCGCAAGACCGCCACGTTGCTTTGCGCATGCTGCACGTTGCCGGTGATTTTCGCGCCGCGCGTGGACAGCGTATGGCTGGCGACGGCGTTTTTTGCGCTGGCCGCCGCCTCACATCAAGGCTGGTCGGCCACAATGTACACCGCCGTCGCGGACATTTTCCCCAAACGCGCCGTGGCGTCCGTGGTCGGTTTCGGCGGCACGCTGGCGTCGCTCATGTCCATGGGCTTTTTCTGGCTCGTCAGCCACATCCTCCAGGGCGAAGGCACTTACCGGACCATCCTGCTGATTTGCGGCAGCGCGTATGTGGTGGCCTGGATCATATTCCATGTCGGCGTGCCGCGCATCAAACCCGTCAGCGTTGAATAACCACCGCAGAAACTTTTCCATGCAACACATCGCCACGTCTTCTTCAACAATTCAATCCGCCGGGCCGCCGCCGGAAAGGTATCCTTGGATTCCCGATCAAGGTGACGGAACTTTTCGCAACCCCATCATCTTCGCGGATTATTCCGATCCGGACGTGATTCGCGTCGGTGACGATTTCTACATGACGGCGTCGAGCTTCAATTGCATGCCAGGACTGCCGGTTTTGCACTCGAAGGATCTGGTGAACTGGACGCTCATCGGCCATGTTTTCCAGAATTATCCGCTCAAGGAATTCGATTCGCCGCAACACGGCAACGGCGTCTGGGCGCCCAGTCTCCGCCATCGCAACGGCGAATTTTACGTTTACTTCGCCGAACCCGATAACGGTGTCTTCATGTCAAAAGCGAAAAATCCCGCCGGGCCGTGGGAAGCACTGTTGCGCGTCAGAGAAGCGAAGGGCTGGATTGACCCCTGTCCGTTTTGGGATGACGACGGCAACGCCTATCTCATTCATGCTTGGGCCAAAAGTCGCGCCGGCATCAACAGCATTTTGACGATCTGCCGGATGAGCGCGGACGGCACGCAATTGCTCGACGACGGGAAAATGGTTTTTGACGGACACCAAAACCATCCCATCATTGAAGGACCGAAACTCTACAAGCGAAACGGCTACTACTACATATTCGCCCCCGCCGGCGGCGTGGTAACTGGCTGGCAAACCGTCCTGCGCTCCAGAAATGTCTTCGGGCCGTACGACGACAGGATTGTGCTGGCTCACGGCAAAAGCGAAATCAACGGTCCGCACCAAGGCGGCTGGGTGGAAACACAAACCGGCGAACACTGGTTCATCCACTTCCAAGATCGCGGTGCTTACGGGCGCATCGTCCATCTGCAACCGGTAACGTGGGTGAATGACTGGCCGGTGATCGGCACTGACCCGGACAGCGACGGCAAGGGCGAGCCGGTTTCTGCGGGCAAAAAACCGGACGTGGGCAGGAACCATCCCATCGCCGTTCCACAGACCAGTGATGAATTCGATTCCCCAAAACTTGGCTTGCAATGGCAATGGCACGCGAACTTTCAGGCGGAATGGTTTTCGCTCGCCGCACGGCCCGGTTGGTTGCGCCTGATTTCCGTGCCAATGCCGGACAGGACCGTCAACCTCTGGCCTGTCCCCAATTTTGTGCTTCAAAAACTCCCGGCGGCAGAATTCACCCTCACGACAAAGCTGAATTTCGGGCAACTCGCCGCCGGCGACAAAACCGGCCTCATCATGATGGGTCTGGATTATTCTTACTTGGCGGTGGAACAAACCGCGACAGGTTGCCGATTGATCAAAGCCACGTGCAACGACGCGCCGACAGGAGGCAAGGAAATCGAGGAAGAAACTATTCCCTACGCCGGTGACATCGTATTTCTCCGTGTCAAAGTCGGTCGCGGCGCCGTCTGTCACTTCAGCTACAGCAGTAACGCAAAAGAATTTGCATCCGTTGGAAAACCGTTCAACGCCCGCCAAGGCGACTGGATTGGAGCGAAAACCGGTTTGTTCTGTCTGTCGGCGTCACGAACGGGAAAGGCAGGCCACGCCGATTTCGATTGGTTTAGATTCGAATGAAACAAACCGCGCTTCACCGAAAGCCGTTTGCTTTTGGGGGCTGGCTGTTGTCGATTGAGGATTGCCTGGCTTGGTGAATTTCATTCCGTTCGAAACGATTCATCCACCAGCCTTTTAATCAAACATTTTCGACTGCGATGAACAAAACCAAATACGCAACCGTAGCTCTGACAATTTGTCTGGGCGCCATGCTCAGCTGCAAGTCGGACAAAAGCGCGCTGCATGAGTCAGCCGCGCTGACGCCGATTGATCGTCACGCACTGGTCACCCGGCACAATGTCACGCTCACAAACGCAGACCCGCTCACGCCACTTACAGTCGGCAACGGCCGGTTCGGCTTCACAGCGGATATCACCGGGTTGCAGACGTTCCCCGACTTTTACGACAAAGGCACGCCGCTCGACACCCTTTCGGAATGGGGCTGGCACAGTTTTCCGAATCCAGAAAATTTTCGCATGGAAGACGCGCTCAAGCCTTACGAATCGCATGGGCGCACCGTGACCTATCTCGACGGCTCGCTTGAATCGCAGGAAGGAGCGCAGGATCGCACCAAGAAAGCGGTGGCCTGGTTGCGTGCCAATCCTCATCGGATTGACTTGGGCCGCGTCGGTCTTATGTTGCGCCACGCGGACGGTCGCAAGGCGGAAATCACCGACCTCAACGCCACTTCCCAAACGCTCGACCTCTGGCATGGCGTCGTCGAAAGTCGTTTTGAACTCGATGGCAAACCGGCACGCGTCGTAACTGTCTGCCATCCCGACCGCGATTTGCTCGCCGTGCGAATCGAATCGCCGCTGCTCACGAACGGACAACTCCAGGTTAAACTGGCATTTCCCTATGCCGGCGGCGAATGGCGCAAGGCCGCCGACTGGACCAATCCGCAGCGCCATCACACGACGTGGAATCTGAGCGAAGGCCGCTCAGATTTTGAGCGCGTTCTGGACGATGAACATTACTCTGTCTCGCTAGTTCCTTCCACGAAAGCAACAGTTCAGAAGATCTCGGAACACGAATACGATATTTCTGCCGACTCCACTGGCATTTTGGAATTCGTCATCGAATTTGCGTCTGAACGAGTTGTCGGAAAGCTGCCGGACTTTGCGCAAACGCAGTCGGCTGCGGCGGCGCATTGGAAGAAATTCTGGAGCACCGGCGGCGCGATTGACCTGAGCGGCAGCGCCGACACGCGCGCCGCTGAACTGGAACGGCGCATCGTGCTGTCGCAATACCTCACGGCGATCAATTGCGCAGGCGATTCGCCACCGCAGGAAACCGGGCTGGTATTCGACAGTTGGTTCGGCAAATCGCATCTCGAAATGCACTGGTGGCACGCGGCGCACTTCGCGCTTTGGGGCAGGCCGGAGCTTCTTGAAAAATCGCTGTCGTGGTACGACCGCATCCTGCCAATGGCCCGCGCCTTGGCACAGCGGCAGGGCTATGCAGGTGCGCGCTGGCCTAAAATGGTCGGTCCGGACGGACGCGAAAGTCCCGGTCCCATCAGTGTGTTTCTTATCTGGCAGCAGCCGCACCCGATTTACTACGCGGAACTGATGTATCGCGCTCATCCGACAAAACAAACGTTGGAACGTTACCAGCAAATTGTTTTTGAAACCGCCGACTTTATGGCGTCGTACGCCGCGTGGGACGAAGCAAACAACCGTTACGTCCTCGGCCCACCGTTGATTCCCGCGCAGGAAAGTTACGGCAAGATGAAACGACGCGTCATCAACCCCACGTTTGAACTTGCCTACTGGCATTGGGCGCTGGAAACCGCCCAACACTGGCGCGAACGCCTCGGCCTGCCGCGCGAACCGAAATGGGACGACGTGCTGGGTAAACTTTCAAAACCGACGGTACACGATGGCGTTTATGTGGCCATCGAAGTCGAGCCTTACACAATTCGAGAGGATCATCCGTCCATGCTCGCCGCGCTCGGTGTGCTGCCGCAAACGCTGTTGATTGACGCCGCGACGATGAGCTGCACACTCGACAGTGTTTTCACGAACTGGGACTGGCCGAGCACATGGGGCTGGGATTATCCGATGATGGCGATGACCGCCGCGCGCGTTGGCCGGCCCGACAAGGCCATTGACGCGCTGTTAATGCCAATGCAAAAAAACCGTTATCTCGCCAACGGCCAAAATTATCAGGACGCGCGTCTGCCATTGTATCTTCCGGGTAACGGTGGATTGCTTTACGCCGTGGCGATGATGGCCGCCGGCTGGGATGGCGCGCCAAACAAACACGCGCCCGGTTTCCCGGACAACGAACAGTGGGTTGTGCGCTGGGAAGGACTCCGGCCTGCTCCGTGATAAAACAATCCGCCAGTCGCCAAGCCGGATTCGCATGAAAGAACTTCTTCTTGAAGCACGCGAGCGGTTCCGATTCAATTCAAACCGTTCAGATGATTGAAATCCGCTGGCACACCCAACCGGGAAAAATTGATTATGCGAACAACCGTCCAATTCGCCCTGGTGGCACTCCTGTTTAACGCGCAGATTCTTTCCGCCGCGGATGCCGCGCCCGCTGAACATCACATAATCCGCATCGTCCTCGTCGGCGATTCGACCGTCACAGACAAATCCGGCTGGGGACTGGGCTTCAAGCTGTTTCTGAGCACCAACGCCGCCGAATGTATCAACACCGCCGCCGGCGGGCGCAGTTCAAAAAGCTTCATGGACGAGGGCAAATGGACGAACGCCCTCGCGCTCAAGGGTGATTACTATCTCATCCAGTTCGGCCACAACAACGAGCCGGGCAAACCCGGGCGCTCCACCGACATGCCCACCTTTGTCAGCAACATGACGAGCTACGTGGACGAAGCGCGCGTCATCGGCGCGAAACCCATCCTCGTTACGCCGCTCACCCGCCGGCAATGGGACAAAACCAACTTCGGCAAAATCAAATCCAGCCTTGAGCCTTACGCTGACGAAGTCAGAAAAATCGCCGCTGCGAAAAACGTTCCGTTGATTGACCTCCACACGCGCAGCATCGAAGTGTGCGAGAAGCTCGGTCGCGAAGGTTGCCTCGCTTTCAGTCCATCCAAGATTGTTGACAGCACGAACGCCGTGGACAACACGCATCTCAACGCGCGGGGTAGTGTCATTTTCGCCAGGCTCGTGGTTGAAGAACTCCGCAAGGTCGCGCCTGAACTCGCGCCGTTTTTCCGCGCTGAACCCGCGTGCGGCAATCCCGGCACGAACAATTCCGTCTATCTCTTTACCTCGTTCCGCGGTAATGGCGACGGACTTCACCTCGCTTACAGCTACGACGCTTACCACTGGGCGGATTTCGGACGCACATTTCTCACGCCAACGGTCGGCGGCAAACTCATGCGCGACCCCAGTCTGCTGCGCGGGCCAGACGGCACGTTCCACATGGTCTGGACGACCGCATGGTACGGCGACAAAGGCTTCGGCTACGCCAGTTCCAAGGACCTCATCCACTGGTCGAATCAGAAATTCATTCCCGTGATGGCGCGCGAAACGAACACACACAACGTCTGGGCGCCGGAACTGTTTTATGACGAGCGCGAAAAGCAATTCATCATCCTCTGGGCTTCGACGATTCCGGGGCGGTTTCCGGACTATCAGGAGACACCCACGAACAACCATCGATTGTATGTCACCACCACCCGCGATTTTGAGACGTTCACGCCAGCGAAACTGTTCTTCGACCCGGATTACAGTGTGATTGACGGTTTTATCCTGAAAGACGGCAACCGTTACGTGCTGTTGCACAAGGACAATTCGCGGCCCGTTCGAAAAGTGCGCGCTGCATTCGCCGACAACCCGCTAGGTCCGTGGAACGACGTCACCGCGCCGTTCACGGAACAATTCACCGAAGGGCCGAGCGCGGTAAAGGCGGGCGATGATTGGATCATCTACTTCGACCGCTATCGCGTCCGGCAAACCGGCGCGGTGAAGACCCGCGATTTCAAGACCTTCACCAACATCACAGACCAGTGCTCGTTTCCCGACGAACACCGCCACGGCACCGCGCTGAGCGTGTCGCCCGACGTCGTCGAAAATCTGATCCGCTTTTGTGCAAGCACGAACGCGCCGTAATCCTTTCCCGCTGGGCCAGAATCATTCGGGCTTTGAACACACCGGGGTTTTCTGCTAACCTGCTCCCATGGGCAAATCCAAAACTCCGGCCACCGGCGAGGGTTATCTCGGCGAAATCATGGTCCACAGAATTTCCCGCGCCGTGGGCGTGGTGGTTGACGTGATTCAAGCCAAGGCCGGCTGGCCGCCGCAGATCACATTGAAACTCAAAGACGGCTCGTTCAAAAAGGGCAAGCTCAGTGATTTTCGCGAGCCAACCAGCGCCGAACGGGAACAAGTCTCCGCCGCCTGAGTCCTCTATCCGCTGAACTCGCTGAACCGTGAAACACTATGAATCGCGAGCGGGCACACGAAATGACACGAATGAGCTTCATTCGATTCGTTTTGGCAGCACTCGCAATTTCCAGCGCATTAGTTGCGAAAGCTGAAACCATTTCCATCGTCATTCCCACCAACGCCGCGCCGCGGGTGGAGTTTGGCGCGGAGAAATTGGCGGAGACGCTGAAAAGTGTGGGCGTCGAATTTGCCTTGGTGCGTGGCACGTCGAAGATCCCACCGGGCCGACATATCCAAATTGTCATCGACAATTCGTCAGGCAAGGAAGGTTTTTCCGTGGTGGAAGGTTGTGCTGGAGTGATTGCCGTTCTTGGCGGCGACGATTCCGGTGCGCTTTACGGTTGCCTTGAATTGGCCAAACGCATTCGCGAAGAAGGAAAACTTCCGACTGACGTGGTGAACTTTCGCGACAAACCCGCCATGACTTTGCGCGGCACGTGCATCGGTATGCAGAAGACGTTCATTCTGCCAGGGCGCAAAGTCTATGAGTATCCCTACACGCCGGAGTTGTTCCCGTGGTTTTACGACAAGGATCTCTGGCGCGAGTATCTCGACTTCCTCGTCGCGAACCGCATAAACACGCTTTACCTCTGGAGCGGTCACCCGTTCGCATCGCTGGTGCGGCTCAAGGATTATCCTTACGCGGTCGAAGTGCCGGACGACGTGTTCGCGAAAAACACCGGGATGTTCCGCTGGCTCACAACCGAATGCGACAAGCGCGGTATCTGGCTGGTGCAGATGTTTTACAACATTCTCCTTTCAAAACCGTTCGCCGAGACCAACGGGATTTCAACGCAACTCGCCGCGCCCACGCCGCTGGCGTCGGATTACACGCGCAAATCCATCGCCGAATTCGTGAAGCAATATCCGAACGTCGGGCTGATGGTCTGCCTCGGAGAAGCGTTGCGGGGCACGACCAATCAGGTGGAGTGGCTGACGCAGACGATTTTGCCGGGCGTCCACGACGGCATGAAGGCCGCCGGGTTGACGGCTGAACCGCCGGTGGTCATCCGCACACATGCGATGGACGCCGAAAAAATCATGCCCGCCGCGTTTCAGGTTTATTCCAACCTGTTCACGGAAACGAAATACAACGGCGAATCGCTCACCACTTACGAGCCGCGCGGCAAAGGGCAGGGGACGCATCTCGCCATGAGCAAACTCGGCCCGCACCTCGTCAACATCCACATCCTCGCGAATCTCGAACCGTTCCGTTACGGCGGGCAGCGGTTCATCCAGAAATGTGTGCAGGCGTCGCGCGACCGGCTTGGCGCAAGCGGCGTGCATTTGTATCCGTTATCGTATTGGAACTGGCCCGACTCGCCGGACATCGCCACGCCGTCGCTCAAGCAGTGGGAGCGCGACTGGATTTGGTTCGAGGCTTGGGCGCGTTATGCGTGGAATCCCGACGTGCCGGAAAAGGAAGACCGCGCCTACTGGATTGCGCGGCTCGCTGAACATTACGGCAACACCAACGCCGCCGGGAAAATTCTCGATGCGTACAACGACGCTGGCGAAGTCGCGCCGCAATTGATCCGCCGCTTCGGAATCACGGAGGGTAATCGCCAAACGCTCTCGCTCGGCATGACGCTGGACGAATTGGTAAATCCGAAGAAATACAAAGCGCTGGCCGACTTGTGGGAATCGCAAGCGCCGCCGGGCGAGCGGTTGCAAGAATACGTCGAGAAAGAATGGAAGAAACAACCGCACGTTGGCGAAACGCCGCCGTCTGTCATCAGCGAAGTACAGGATTTTTCGGCCAAAGCGGTAGCAGAGATTGATGCCGCCGCACCGCTGGTGACGAAGAACCGCGACGAGTTTGAGCGCCTACGAAATGACGTCCGCTGCATCCGGGCGATGGCCGAGAGCTACGCGGCGAAAGTGAAGGCTGCGGAGTTGGTGTTTCGTTACGATTACAGCAAAGACATCGCGGACATGGAGAAGGCAGCCGGATTCCTCAGCGAAAGCCTGAAACATTTCGAAGAACTGACCCAGCTCACGGAAAAGACTTATCGCTTCGCGAACAGCATGCAGACTTCGCAGCGGAAGATTCCCGTCGCAGGTGCGGTCAATCGCGTCGGCGCAAATTATCACTGGACGCAACTTCTGCCGCTCTACAAAAAAGAACTGGAAGATTTCCAAGCCAAAGTCGCCCAATTGCGTCAGGGCAACAGCACGACAAACGCGCCGACCGACGGCAAGAACGCTCCTGCTGCCGAGCAACAAACCCCTGATGCAGGCGACGAACTCGCCCCGCCTTGACCCGCCGCCGCAGGTTATCTAGTTTCTTCGAGCAGAAGCTTTCGGGCAAAAAATGAAGCCGATCCGTTTTTCCAAACATGCTCTGGGTTACGCCACCAGCCGGGGGTTCACCGTGGCGGAAGTGGAAGAAACCATCCGCACGTGTCCGTGGAGCGCGGCGGAATTGGGACGACTGGATTCCCGGAAAGATTTTCTGTTCGGCAAAGAATGGAACGGGAAAAGGTCTGTTACCAAGCAGGTGCGCCCGGTGTTTGTGGACAAGCCGGGAGAAATAGTTGTGATAACAGTCTATACCTACTACTTTTAAGCCATGAAGATCAGCTACGACGCCGAAGTGGATGCGTTGAGCATTACATTCCGCGAAACCACGGTCACGACCAAACACTTGGCCGAGGGCATCGCCGCCGATTACGACCGCGATGGCCGGCTCGCGGGCTTGGAAATCCTCGACGCGCAAAAGCGTTTTGGCGGGAAAGACACGATGCGCGAGGTCGTGCTGGACGGGCTGGAACCGGCGACAACTCCGATGGTTCTTCATGACAAGCCGGCGAAATACCGGAAGAAATAATCTGACAGGTCTTTCCATCTGGCTGCGCGACACAATTGAAGTTTTTGGCTGCGTACTGCGAGGCGACGAATGCGTCGATCGACGGCAAAAGCGATTCTCCGACAGGACCGCAGACGCTCGAAAACCTCGACGAACTCGCCCCGCCTTGATCGGAAATCTTACGGCAGCTTGCCGAAGTAAAAACTGACCGAGCCGGAGTATTCGCCGTTTGCGATGTTCGGTTGACTCTGCGGGCCGAGGGCGGTCGCCTCTTTGGTGGAACTGCCGATGGCCGGTATGCCGTCAAGCAGGGCAAGCCCGCATTGCGGCAGATTCACTTTCGTATTGCGAACGAGATTGTCCGGAGGCTGCTCCGGCGTCAGCACCTGCACGAAGGGAATGTTGTCGGGCACAATTGTGATCGGGCCTTCGGTCGTTTCCAATTCCAGCCAGCGGACGTTGGAGAAACAACCTTTGAACTCCGGATAAATCCAGTCGCGCCAGCCGGTGATGGTGTTGTTGTAATCATTTTCCCAGACGCCAAACATCACGCCGCATCGGCGGTTTTTCCAGACACGATACGGTCCGTCGCCGAGCCAGCGTTTGTACTTCACGAGGTTTTCAGGATAGTTGAACAACACGCCAATGAAATCGTTTGTGCCGGAGACGGTGTATTTGTAGTCACACCGCAACCAGCCGTTGCTCCGCACGTGCCACGACACCGATTTGAGATCGCCGTCATAAGTTGAAGTCACCGCGTAACCGGTCGCATCTGGTTTGTGTTCCAAATTCGTCAAAATCACGCCACCTGCCGACAGGCACGGGCCGGTGCCGAGGGAAAAAATTTGCACGCCACGCACAACCTTGAGCAACAGCCCGGTGTCCTTGCTGATGGTCACGGCAAAATCGCCCGCCTTGATTTCAAGCGCGTGTTCGGATTCCGTCGCACTGACCGGCTGCGGGTTCAAATTACTCTCGGCGAGTTGAGCAAATCGTTTCGCGCCGGACATCGGCCACACCCACGTCCACAACTCGTGATTGTTCGGGTCTTGAACACGAACGGCCAAGGCATCGGCATTCGTCCAAACGGCCGGAACTTTGAAATCGAGCGGACCAACGTCGCCCGGCGGAATCGAAGGCACATCCGTTTTGCCTTCCGCGATCACGGTGAAGCCGGCCTTTTCGTTGGGCGATGAAAAGCGTCGCAGTTGCCAAGTGAATCGGCATTGGTTCGCGTCGGTAAAATTGAAATGGTTCTCGACCGCCAGCGCGCCGGTTGCATCCGGCACAACGAGAATCGGCGACCAGATTTCCTTGATGACGTAAAAGCTCGCTTCGCGCTGGCGGTACGGACCGACAATGCCGTCCGGCGCTTGATTTCCTGCGGTATCAATCTGCCCGGTGTCAGGCCGCTTCAGCCCGTCGTCGGTGAACGCCCAGATGAATCCGCCCGCGCAATTGGTGTGGCTCATCATCATGTCCCAGTAATCCTCAAGCCCCGCACCCGCGCCGCCGTCGTAAAGGCCGTGCATGAATTCCGTGGGCATGTAGATGTAGTGCGTCGAATCGTTCGTGGCGACGAGTTCCTGATTTTTGTGGTAATAAACGGATTGGCCACCAGCAGCGATTTCGGCTTTATCGAACGCGAGATAGTGCGCGGTGCACAGGCCGTTGAAAGAAGCCCACGGATGCAGCACGCGGCGTTGCTGGGGGTCGAACTCGCCGAAAATTTTGTCGAGGTTCGTGTTGAAGCCGCCCTCGTCGCCGTTGTCCCAGAATAAAATACAGGGATGATTCACATCGCGCGCGACCATTTCCTCGACGAGCTTTTTGCCGACTTCGTCGTCATAATGCTTGTGCCAGCCGGTAAGTTCGTCGAGGACGTAAAGGCCACGCTCGTCGCAGAGATCGAGGAACTGCGTGTCCGGCGGATAATGCGACATGCGAACGGCGTTGATGTTGGCGTCCTTCATGGTTTCAATGTCTAGGCGATGCACGGCCTCACTCAGGCAGCGACCGGAGTCCGGCCAGAACGAGTGACGATTGATGCCTTTTAAGATGACCTTGCGACCGTTGACGTAAAGGCCGTCGCCATCGCGCACTTCCATCGTGCGAAAGCCGAAGCGCTGGCGGTAAACATGGAGAACTTCATTGCCGCGCTTGAGGCGCACTTCGATGGAATAAAGGTTTGGCGTTTCCGCGGTCCATTGGAGCGGATTTGGAATTTGAGATTTTAGATTTGAGCTTTCAGATTTGGGTGATGCGGTGAGCGTTAACTTGAACGGTTCCCCAACATTTTTCCCGTCGAGCGTTTCGATCTGCCCCTCAACCGAATCGGCATTCGTGACGCCGTTGAGAAACACATCCATCGCGAACGTGCCGTCGGCGCGGGCGTCAATCGCCACACGTTCGATGAACTGCGGCGGCACGGCTTCGAGATACACCGGACGATAAATGCCGCCGAACATCCAGAAGTCCGCGTTGCGTTCGGCGCCGTTGACGGATTGGTTTGCGGAGTGTTTGGCAACCGTGACTTCCAGTTTGTTTGTCGCACCGAATTTTACGAGCGGCGTCACTTCGTATTTGAAACGATAGTAGCCGCCTTGGTGTGTTGCGCCGACAGACTGGCCGTTGAGCTTCGCGCTGGTGTCGGTCATCACGCCATCAAAAACCAGAAAGATGCGCTGGCCCGACCAATTCGCGGGCACGGCGAAATTGTGTTCGTAAACCCCGATTTCGTCCCATGCGTTCGTCGGGTCTTTGCGATAATTCAGATGGCCGAATCCGTGCGGTTCCCAGTTCGATGGCACGGGCAGGTTCGTCCAGAAACCGGACTGTGCGCCGGTCGTGCAGAAAAAATTCCACGGCACGGCGTCGTCCTTGCCGTGGCCGGAGAGATATTGACGCTGCGTTTCCTGCGCGGAGACGGCCATTGGCAAAGTCAGAGCCAACGGCAATATGAAGGCCAGGAAATGAAACAACGGCTTTCTCATACCGGCAAAATTTTACGACACAATAGCTTCAAAGGCGAATGTGTTTTCCGACAGCGGGACGCTTGAAGACCGGTTTTTGAACTCGCCTTCTGCGGGCACATGTTCAAATTTCCGGCAACATGAAAGCGTTATTCGCCTTGGTGTCCGCTGGCGTTGTCGTTGCCTTCGCAACTCACAGCCACGCCGTCGAAACCAACGCCAATTTCAACTCCGCTTTCACAGGCGAACTCATCGGCCAGTCGCCGTCGCCAGACGAAACTCTTAGTCTGTGGTATCGTCAGCCGGCGGAGCAATGGATCGAGGCGTTGCCCATCGGCAACGGACGGCTCGGCGCGATGGTTTTTGGTGGCATCGAACGCGATAGGATTCAGCTCAACGAAGACACGCTTTGGGCGGGTAGTCCTTACGACCCGGACAACACCCATGCGCTCGCCGCGTTGCCGGAAGCACGCCGCATGATTTTTGAGGGCAAATACCTCGAAGCGCAGAGATTCATTGATACAAACATGATGTCCAAACCGATCCGGCAAATGCCGTATGAACCGGCCGGCGATTTGCTACTGACGTTTCCCGAAGTGAAACAAGTCGTGAACTATCGCCGCGATTTGAATCTCGACACCGCAGTCGCGCGTGTCAGCTATACAGCCAATGGCGTCACGTTGACCCGCGAAGTCTTCGCCAGCCCGGTGGATCAAGTCATCGTCATGCGATTGACCGCGGACAAGCCGGGACAAATTTCCTTTATTGCGGGAATGCAAACGCCGCAGAAGGCAACTGTCGAAGTCGAATCACGAGACACGCTCGTTTTGCGCGGCGTCAACGGCGAGGCTTACGGCATTGCCGGCGCGCTCAAATTTCAGGCACGTGTTCGCGTGCTGGCGCAAGGCGGCAAAACCGGCGCCGAAACAAATTCGATTTCGGTCAGCAACGCTAATTCCGTCACATTGCTCATCGCCGCTGCCACCAGTTACAAAAATTTCGAGAACGCAAATGGCAATCCGGAACGGCTGACGAAGAAAGCCATTCGCGTTGCGAGCCGGAAATCCTTTGAAATTCTGCGCGAGCGGCACATTGCAGAACACCAGCGTCTTTTCCGCCGCGTGGAATTGGATTTGGGCACGAGCGACGCGGTGAAATTGCCGACGGACGAGCGTCTCAAGAATTTTGCCGAGCGCGGCGACGACCCGCAATTAGTGGCACTGTATTTCCAGTTTGGCCGTTACCTGCTGATTTCGTGTTCGCGGCCCGGCGGGCAACCGGCGAATTTGCAGGGCATCTGGAACGAGAGCATGAATCCGCCGTGGGGCAGCAAATACACCGTCAACATCAACACGGAGATGAATTACTGGCCCGCCGACTCCTGCAACCTCGGCGAGTGCGTCGAGCCGCTCGCGGCGATGGTGTCTGACCTCACCCAAACCGGCGCGCGCACGGCAAAGGTGATGTATGGCGCTCGCGGCTGGGTCGCCCATCACAACACGGATTTGTGGCGCGCGACCGGGCCGATTGACAGGGCAAATTCGGGTTTCTGGCCGACGGGCGGCGCGTGGCTCTGCCAGAATCTTTGGGAACATTATCTGTTCACCGGCGACAAAAAATTCCTCGCGCAAATTTACCCCGCGATGAAAGGTGCGGCGCAATTTTTCCTCGACACGCTCGTCGAAGAACCGACGCATCACTGGCTCGTCACCTGTCCGTCGCTCTCGCCGGAAAACAAGCATCCCGACGGAGCGACCATTTGCGCCGGGCCGACGATGGACGAGCAAATCCTGCGCGACCTTTTTTCCAATTGCATTCGCGCCGGGGACATTCTCGGCAAGGACGAAAAGTTCCGCGAGCAACTTGCCGCCACGCGCGCCCGGCTCGCGCCGAATCAAATCGGCAAGGCCGGTCAACTTCAGGAATGGCTTGAGGACTGGGACACGGACGCGCCGGAAATTCATCATCGGCACGTTTCGCATCTCTACGGATTTTATCCCAGCGCGCAAATCACGTTGCGCGGCACGCCGGAACTCGCCGCCGCCGTCCGCAAGTCGCTGGAGATTCGCGGCGATCAGGCGACCGGCTGGGGCATGGGCTGGCGGCTGAATCTCTGGGCGCGGTTGCAGGATGCCGGGCACGCCTACAAAATTCTGACGCTGCTGCTCGCACCCGTCAACGCGGGCCAACGGAAAGGCGGCGGCGTTTATCCCAATTTGTTCGACGCGCATCCGCCGTTTCAGATTGACGGCAACTTCGGCGGCACTGCGGGCATCGCGGAAATGCTTTTGCAAAGTCACGCCGGTGAAATTGAAATGCTGCCTGCACTTCCGAAGGCGTGGCCGACCGGCTCGGTAAAAGGATTGCACGCCCGCGGCGGATTCGAAGTGGGCATCGCTTGGAAGGACGGCAAGCTGACTTCAGCCACGATTAGCAGCATCAGCAGTGGACGATGCAAAGTCCGCTACGGCGACAAAACGGTTGAACTTGATTTCACCGACGGCCAATCAAAAATTTTAAGTGGAGAACTCCGGTCGGAGTCACACTCGCCGCGCGAAAACGCATCTCCCAGAATGAAAATGACACCGTCCTTCAATGGTCGATGAAATTTGTAACCGCCGCGACTCGCTCGCCGGATTCCTGTGGCGAAGCGGCTTGACCGGCGGGTGGCGATGATCCCGACTGCAGCAAGGCATATTTGCCCATCACGGCCAGGTGTTCGGCGGACACCGGCGGTTCAACGGCGCATTCAATGGGATACCAGTCCGGCCCGGCAAAGATGTAATCCAGCCGCATCCACGGTCCGAGCAGCGAGAGCTTCCTGCTCCCGTTGCAGGGGAAAGTATTGCCGCCGCCCGCGCCCGCGACGGCAAACGAATCCACCAGTTGCGCAGCGAAGAGTTGATACAGGCCGCCGTGATCGGGCGTGTTGAAATCACCGACGACGAGCATGGGGCGTTTCTCCTCGCGCAACACGGCCAGGAGTCCGCGTGCGAGTTCGAAACGCTCTGTCCAGTAATATTGAAAATTCTGTTCCGCCTCTTCCGACGGCAACTCGCCGTCGCGCACCGAGGCCGAGTTGCGCAGCCCCAACAAATACCAACGCGGCGTGGGCATGTGGACGTCGTAGATGACCACGGACCGATCACCATAATTGAGTTCAAACCAGGCGGCGACGGGTCGGCCTTCAAACGTCAGGTCGGGGACAATGCCGGAATTCAAAATCGGCAGCTTGCTCGCCAGCGTGAACTGATCTTCCACCCGCACGTCATAATCGGGATATTTCTTGAGAAACGCCTTCGGGGAATAAACGACTTTCTGAAACGCGATGACGTCCGCCTGCTGCCGTTCGAGGAACGGCTGGAGATTTTGCACCCGCCGCTGGCCAATGTTCGCCGTGATGACAGTGAGCACGTCGTTGGAATCAACCTGTACAGCCACTTCGGCGGGTTTGCGGCTGAAGGCGCGGGCGTCCATGAAACCCATATAAACCACCACCGCCGCCGCCACGTGCAACAGGCAAATGGCCGGACGCGTCAGCAGCGCCAGCGGAAACAACATCACCAATGGCAGCAGCCAGCCTTCAGGCGGCAGATAAAGCAGCGCACCGAAATACCATTGTTGTTCGGTGCAATGATCCAGGGAATAAAGCACGCCGCAGAGCGCCAGCAAATAAAGCACGCTCGACCACAAAACCAGCCGACCCAGCGATCTTCGGGACTTCTTTGACGTCATAACAGGCGGTCAACTGCTGGAAGATTACCATATCGTGCCACTTCACCCAAATCCCAAGCTCGACGGTAATGCTTCAGAAGAAGTTGTGTTTGATGATGCAGCGGAGTGCGCTGAAACTGTCGCGCCAACCGATTTTCGCTTTCGGCGCAGGCGCGTCGTAATAAGAAATGGGCGCTCCGTAGAGCCGGATGCCTTTAATTTTGCCCACCTCGACCGTGATCTCCGGCTCAAAAACAATTTCAAGCTTGCGAAAATGGCACAAGAATGTAATGGCATTCCCGTTGCACAGAAGTAAACCCGGGATTCCGACAATCGCTGACTATGAAGCGTCCACTGATCGCAGTGGCGTTGTGTTATGCAAGCGGACTTTTGCTGGCTGATTTCAGCCAGCCTCCGCTGATTGTTCTTTTCGCTTTTACGCTTGGCCTGCTCGCGGCAGCGCTGTTTTTGTCAAAACTTCGTGGGCGATTGCTCTGGCCGCTCGTTTTCCTCGTCGGCTGGACCAACCTCGTCTGTCGCACTGCCATCGTTTCGCCGTATGACCTTCGCATACTGCTGGGCGACTCGCCGGCATACGCAACCGTGCGCGGCAAACTCTGCGAACCACCGAGCCTGCGCATGTTCGAGCGCGACGAACAAGAATCGTTTCGAACGCTGGCGCGGGTGCGAGTCACCGGACTGCGACGCGGAACAAACTGGGAGCCGGCTCTTGGGACGATCGTGGTCAACACGCCGGGCGCGTTAGCGGGTGATTATTTTACAGGTCAACCGGTTGAAATCACCGGCGTCCTCGCGCCACCGCCGTTGCCGGTGGCAGAAGGCCTGTTTGATTATCGCAATCATCTGCGGCGACAAGACATTTATTATCAACTCAAGGCCAATTCGCCTGATGTTTGGCGACTTGTCCAGCCCGCCATCGGCAAGCCACCGCTTTCCGACCGATTCTTGGCCTGGGCCAAAACCGCGCTCGCACGCGGCTTGCCAAATGAAGACGAATCCCTGCGACTGGAATGGGCGCTTACACTCGGTTACAGGACGGTAATGACGGAGGAGGTATCCGAACCGTTTGTCCGCGCCGCGACGTACCACATTTTCGCGGTGGACGGTTTGCGCATGGCAATCATCTTCGGGATTTTCTTCGCGCTGTTCCGCGCGCTGAATCTTCCCCGCGCGATTTGTGGAGTGCTGTTGATTCCCCTGATCTGGTTTTACACGGCGCTGACCGGGTGGCCGGCTTCTGCCATTCGCGCCACGGTAATGCTGACGATAGTCATCATCGGCTGGGCCTTGAAACGTCCGGGCGACCTGATCAATTCGCTTTTCGCAGCAGCAATCATCATTCTCGTCTGGGAACCGCAGCAACTTTTTCAAGCCGGTTTTCAACTCTCGTTTTTCGTTGTCCTGTGCATCATTCTCTTCATTCCACTGCTTGATAAATTCAGTCAACATCTCTTCGCGCCTGATCCCTTGCTCCCCGACGAATTACGTCCGCAGTGGCAGCGGCTGGCGCGCCCGGCCGCGCGTTTCGCGCTGGATTTTCTGCTGGTTTCCTTCGCCGCCTGGATCGGCTCGATCCCGCTGGTCGCATATTATTTTCACATCGTGACGCCCGTCAGCGCGCCGGCGAATCTGCTCGCGGTTCCGCTGTGCGCACTTGTGCTGGTGAGCAACCTGACCAGCCTTTTGCTGGCCGGCTGGTTTCCTGCCGCTGCGGAAATATTCAATCATGCGGGCTGGTTCTTGATGGAGTGCATTCGCATTACCAGTCATTGGTTTGCGAGCTGGCCTGGCGCTTATTTTTACGTTTCAGCGCCGGGTTTTCTGGGCGGCGGGCTCTATTATTTCGTGCTATTGGTGATATTGACCGGCTGGCTTTTCAAACCCAAATGGCGCGCTTGGAAATTCGCCGCGCTTGCCTTCGTGTCGCTCGTCTGGTGCTGGCGATCGTGGCACGAATGGTCCACCACCCGCCTGAGCATCCTCCCGTTGAACGGCGGCCACGCGATCTACTGCGATGCGCCAAGCAGCAAGGATGATTTACTCGTTGATTGCGGGGATGAATCAGCGGCGGAGTTTATTGTAAAACCCTTCCTGCGCGCGCAAGGCGTGAATCGCCTGAACCGGCTTCTCCTCACCCACGGTGATTTGCGTCACATTGGCGGCGCGGACTTCATCAACAAAGAATTTTCTGCGAGAGAAATTGTGACCAGTTCCCTCCGATTCCGTTCGCCGATTTACCGGAAAATATTTCAGGAATTGGAATGCGCGTCCGGCCGGTGGCGCAGGGTAAATCCAACCGACGAGTTCGGCTCGTGGAAAATTCTACACCCGCAATCCACAGACAATTTCCCGCAAGCCGACGACAATTCGCTTGTGTTGCTCGGCGCGTTTTATGGCACGCGCATTTTGCTTTTGTCCGACCTCGGGCGACCGGGCCAAAATGCGCTTCTGGACCGCACGTCCGACTTGCGCGCCGACATCGTAATTGCCGGCCTGCCCGTCGAAGGCGAACCGCTTTGCGACGCGCTTTTTGACGCCGTCCAACCGCGCCTCGTCATCGTGGCCGACTCCGAGTTTCCGGCGACTGCGCGCGCCAGCGCCAAACTGCGTGAGCGGCTGGAGCAAAAAGGGATCCCCGTCGTTTATACGCGCGACAGCGGAGCGGTGATTGTGAGGCTTCGGAAATCCGAATGGGCCATGACTGTGATGAACAGATCGCGGTTGACCAACAGTTTTCTGGATGTCGCCGGGTTGGAGCCGAAGTAGATCGCGGGAAAAAGATTTCTGCCAATAAAAAACTTGTGAGCCGGCAGCCCGGCGAATACAACGCGCTCCTGTCATGCGTCAAACAAATGTTTTTTTGCGGTTGCTGTGCCGCACTTTTTTATTGGCCGCGCTTTTTACGCTCTGCGGTCAGACGCCAAGTCTTGCCGATGACCAGGGCACAACAAACCAACCCGCGCGGCTGACTCCCGTGACTGTTTACGGCGGCGATTACGACGTGCTTCCCGGCGCAGCATCGGTCACGGTGCTGGATACCGAACCGGTGCAAGGCGGCGCGCTGGCCAGTACACGCGACCTCTCGGCGCTCGCACCGAATTCCGTCGTGTTTGATGGAAACGACAATCGGGTGCCGCGCTTTTCGATTCGCGGACTGCGGGAAAATAATTTCGTCACCGGTGATCCGGCTGTGGGGCTTTACCTCGACGACGTGCCGTTCTTCGATCTTTACTCACGCAGTCTCGTATTGCATGACGTGGAAAGCGTGGAGTTCGTGCGCGGACCACAGGGGACGCTTTACGGCGCGAGCGGGCCGGGTGGCGTGATTAACATTGTCAGCCATCAACCGACTGACGTGTGGCGCGGCACTGGCAATTTCACCTACGGTGATTATGAGCAGATGGCGCTGGACGCAGCGGTTCGCGGCCCCATTGTTTCAAACCGGTTGGCGTTCAGCATCGCAGGTTTGTATTCGTCGCGGGATGGCTTTGTGGAAAACACATTCAACGGAAATCATCCGGATGATCAAAAAACACTCTCCGGCCGGGCGCAATTGCGCTGGACGCCCACAGCCAATTGGGATTTTTCGCTGATCGCGATGGGACAGAAATTCGACGACGGCTTCGTGCCGACGTTTAATCCAGCTTCGGATCGTGACATGTTTCACGTGGCCCGCAATTACGACGGTTACGTGGACACCCGGACATGGGACACCTCGCTCAAGGCGGCGTACGAGACGGCTTCGGTCAAGTTCACGTCCGTCACCGCTTACCGAAAATGGCGGCAGGACCTGGCGCAGGATTTTGATTTCACCGCCAACCCTCTTTTCTCGACCGTCGGCCTGTTCGATCCCGACCTTGATCAGTGGACGGAAGAATTGCGGGTGCGGTCGCTGGACGATTCCGCAACGTTGAAATGGAACAGCGGACTTTATTTCGCCGACGGCGACGTCAATACAGCATCCGGACGCACAATCTCGGACTTGCCTCCGCCCTATTTTCCGACGGGAGCGGTGGACAGTTCGATTACGCAGTCGAAGCAGGAAGCGCAGACTTACGCCATCTTCGGCGAAACGACCTACACGGTGGCTGAACATCTCGATCTGACTGCGGGTGTCCGTCTGACTTGCGATGAGCGGCAGATGTGGCGCACCCGCAGCGGTGTGAATTGGGGCACCGAACCGTTGCCAATTGGTCCATTTCAAATCGAACCGTTCACGGTGCGAAATCACTTTTCGGCGGCGCAACCGAAGTTTGGAGTGGCGTATCATTTTCAGCCTGAATGCGAGATGTATGCCACCGTGGCTTCCGGTTACCAAAGCGGCGGGTTCAACGCGTCCAATGATGACCCGGCCCAAACCGGCTACAATCCGGCGCGTTCATGGAATTACGAAGTCGGCGTGCGGACACTGTGGTTCAACCAGCGTCTCGAATTCAACACCGCGTTTTTCTACACCGACACGGACGGCTACCAGGTTTACCGTCTGAACACGACCGACCCGACGCAAGCCTACCTGCTCAACGCTGCGCGCGCCACAAGCTGGGGCGCGGAAGCCGAATTGATTGCACGCCCGCGTCACGATCTGACCCTGAGTCTGAACGGCGGTTACACACATGCCCAGTTCGATCAGTTTTACGATCCCTACAATCACGTGTCGTTTGACGGCAAAACGATCAATTTCGTTCCTGAATTCACCATCAGTTTTGCCGCCGAATACCGTTTCCTGAAATATTTTTACGCCCGCGGCGAAGTGGTCGGCGTCGGCAGATATTTCCTCGACGAAGCCAACACCACCACTCAAAACCCTTACGCCCTGCTCAACGCGCGGCTAGGTTACAAGAGTGAACATCTCGAAATTTACTTGTTCGGGCGGAACCTGCTCGACGAACACTACGCCAGCAATGCGCTCGATTTCAGCCCGTCACCCGGCCTGATTCTCCAACCGGGCGACCCGCTCACGTTCGGCGCAGCCATCACAGCGCGGTTTTGAACGGCTGCAAAATGACCAAGCCGCTCAAATCCCCGGTTCGTTGTTCTAATGTTAAGCAGAAAGATTTTTGTGTTCAGCAGACGCCAGATCGTGGTAAATTGCCTCCGGTCGTCGCGCAAATGCGCACAGCCATGAAACTTTTGGCATCCAACGAGTGAGCGAACAAAACGAGAGAGGATTATCATGAATCCAGACGCCCCTATCCGCGAGATACTCGGACACAAAGGCCATACGGCATTATCTATTTCACCTGATGCCACCGTTTTCGAGGCGATCCAACTCATGGCCGACAAAAACGTCGGAGCGCTGCTCGTTACGCGCGGGGAAAAGCTCGTCGGCATCATCACCGAGCGCGATTACACGCGCAAGGTCGCGCTCAAGGGCCGATCTTCAAAGGAGACGCCCGTCCGCGATTCCATGTCCGACCAGATGATTTCCGTGACGCCCAATCACGGAGTCATGGAATGCATGCGTCTGATGACGGAGCATCGCACGCGGCATTTGCCAGTGCTGGACGGCGAGAAAATCGTGGGCGTGGTTTCCATCGGCGACCTGGTGAACTGGATCATCTCGGCGCAAAGTTCCGCCATCGAGCAGTTGCAGACTTACATCACGGGATACCCCACGCCGTCCGCTTGATCATTCCCGTGCCGGCTCGATCCCGGACGAGGCTGACGGAAACGTACCGCGCTTGCGGCAGCGGAAATTTTTTCACCTCCACCATCACGCTTTCGGGGTGGAACTCGGACAAGACCAAATCGGCCACGTCCGAGGCGAGTTTTTCGATCAGCTTCCAACTCCGGCCTTCGCCGAACTTCAGCAACTGTTGGGCAACTTCAAAGTAATCAATCGTCTTGGTCACGCGGTCACTCAAGGCCGCAGCCGAAAAATCAAATTCCATGTCCACCGTCAGCAACAGGCGCTGCGGTTTGGCGCGTTCCTCGTCGGGAACGCCGACGTTCCAGAACACTTCCAAGTCAACGATTGTAATCCGAGACATGTCTCAACCTTTCCTTCTTTCGTTTTTCGTTTTCAAGCGCCGCTGCCTGCCTGCCGCCTCCAGCAAAATTCGCGTCGGCGCGTTGATGGGCATTGCGAGCGCCCGGGCGTGACTTACCCAACGGAATTCGCGTCCTTCGTCATTCAGCTTTACGTTTGGCGGCCCGACACAACGGCAGGTGTAATTCAGCAAGACGAAGTGCGCGTCACGGTAAAACTCCTTCGAGTGAATGCAGTCCTGCACCAGAATAAATTTGATGTCCGCCACGTCGAGGTTCGTCTCTTCCTTGATCTCGCGGCACAGCGCGTCCCCGGATGGCTCGCCCCATTTGATCTTGCCGCCGGGGATGCCCCAAAGATTCGACCACTTGTGCGTGCGAATCATCAAAACCTCGCCCGCTTTGTTAAAGATCAGCGCGCCGACAGTGGATTCGGGCTGATGCGTTTCCTCAAATTTCTTTGTCTGCGGTTTGATGTGCAGATCGTTTTGTTCAAGGATTTCGCGCAATTCCCCGAGGTGCTCGACAATCAAATCAGGCTCGGCCACCCGAAGTTGTTCGAGCGTGTTGTAACCTGTGAGCACCGCGCACGCATGAATTCCGCCGTGCCGCGCCGTCTCGATGTCGTGCTCCATGTCGCCGATGAAAAGCGTCTCGTCGGGCGAGAGTTTGTTTTCTTCGAGGATTTCGTGGATTTTCGCCCGCTTGTCCAAAACGCCGACGTAGTGTTTGTCGAGATACGCTCCGAAGCCGGTCAGCCGGTTTTGCGTCTCGAAATGTTCGCGATGCACCGTGCTCAGCAGGAACGTCCGTAGCTTGTGCGCGCGGCAAAATTCGAGGAACTGCCGCGCGTACGGCAACTCATTGACCGAGTCCTGTGCCTGCCGATAGTGACTGTGGAACCAAGTTTCAGAGTTTCGGCAACGGCACGTTTGGCGTGTGTTTGTCGTAGAAAATCGTGAACGGCAGACAAAATTCCGCGCGGAACTGCTCCAACGTCATCTCCGGACGGTCTGCCTGCGCGAGGACATAATTCGTTGCCTTGAAGACCGCGGGTAAATCGTCCACCAACGTGCCGGACCAGTCGAAGATGATGTTGCGAATCACGTCGTGGAGTGTAGCCGCCATAAAGATTCAGGCAACAGAAAGCCCTCAATAGATTCCCCTCTTCGCCTTGATCGGAGAGCGTGGCCAGATGAGGTGTCGAAAATATCTTGGCGTTTTCCACGCTCGTTCGCGGCAAAAAATCAAGCAGCTACACGGACAGTGCTTTGATTGCGGGCCAATGCTTCGAGGTTTTTCAGCGACAACACATCGCCGCCACGCAGAAAGAAGCGCGTGATCTGATCGCGGAGCTGGCGATAGAGCGCGGGGTCGGTCTGCGCCAGTTCCACCGGCACGTCACGCCGGGCAAAACGCACGAGCGCGGCCAGTTCCGCCCAGCGCTTTTCATGAAAACAAACATTCACCCGTGCCGGGTCGGCCAGCAGGGCGCGGGCGGTCAATTCTTCTTCGCGGGCGGTCATGTTCAAGTTTCCAGCGCGTCGAGATAAACGAGATTTTCCGTGGCGCGTTCGCGGGCCGGCGGATTGAATTGCGCTATGATCTCGCGGATGCGTTGCAAATCGGGACGATGGCGGCTGACGAGAAACTGGATGTCGCCCAAATCCTTCGGTTCGGCCCGGATGAGCTTGGCTGCGACAAGATTCTCCACCGGCGGACGGTAAAGATGCAACCGCCCGATGCGCTCGATGAACACAGGCTCAAATTTTCCAAGCTGCGTCAACCCCGGTTCAACCAGTTGCAGATAGGGACGGTCGGGTTCAAGCGTCTGCTTGGGATCAAAAAGCAGCCCGGCCTTTTCCGCCGCCGCCTGCAACTCGCGCCGGTCGTAATCGCTGGCGGGCTTCCAGATGTCGAGGTCGGCGGACGTGCGCCCCTCCATGCCGCCGAAGAGACAGGCCGCCGAACCGATCAGGCAAAGCCGGACCGGCGTGCCCTCTTTACCGAGAGCTTGGGACAAATCAGCCAGGACTGCCGACCACGCTTCCCCGTCGAGTTGTAGTTGCAACGCCATTTAGAATGGGCGGCATGATAGCCAAAAACAGAGGTTTAGGCAAACCAAAGCATGCGCTTGCGTGAAAGCCCATGAAGCACTGATTCATCCGCCACAAAAGAATTCAAGCAGGCAGATCGTCCACCAGCGTGCCGGACCAGTCGAAGATGATGTTGCGAATCACGCCGTGCAGTGTAGCCGCCGGAAAAATTCAGGCAACTGAAAGGCGAAAGCACATCCGGCATTTTGGCAGAACAACCACTCACCATTTGACACCGGCGGATGGTTGTTTTCAGTCGGCTCAAGCGAGGCGCATCAGGGAGCGCTTTCCAGTTTGAGTGGCCCGGTCTGGTTGGTCCCTTTGAACAATCCCCCAACATAGTTCTGATTCTGCAGATACACCCCCACCATGTCCGTCCAGACTCCCGGATTGGCCGGATGTTTGAATTTGCCTTTCATCAGCCCGCTGCCCTTCGTGAACGTCGGCTTCTTCATCGGCACATTCGTCGTCACCACCGTGATGCTGTTCGCGTCCGAGATCGCCAGCAGATTGGTCACCGGCCCGGGCAGATTGCCCTCTTCCAACTGCACCACCCCATTCGTGATAAAGATGCCCCGCTGTCCGGTACCCGGTGCCGTGTAGCCAGAACCCACCAGCCCGATTTCATTCGTGAACCCGGTGTCATAACAATACCCGTCCGGCCCACTGTTCTTGATCCAGACCAGATTGCCCGCCAGTATGCGGGCCGGCGTATTGCTGAAGCTCATCCATCCAATGATGGAGCCGTTGCCCGCAGGCGCATACAGCGGGTAATCCCCATTCTTGCTCACCGACGCAGCCATCGGCACCAACGTGCGCTTGTCCCCAAGCAGACCGCTGATGGCCGCAGACCCGTTCGCCTTCACATTGATCAGCCCGTAACCGTTGCCGCCCGGCGCTACCGCCGCATTGGTGTCCGGAGGCAGGAGCATGGTGTAACGGCCAAGGTAATTGGCCGCCGGGTTGGCGGTGCTGTACACGGCACGATCCCCTTGCAGGGTTGAAGACCACCCATTGGTCGCATCACCGCTACTTACTGCGCCGCCGACGCGGTCGCTTCCGTCCAATGCCAGTTGCACGGTGACTGAGAGCGGCGATTTGCCGTTGCGCGACACGGTCGTCGTGCCTACGCCTGACAGATCGAACGAACCACCAAAGCGAACCACATCCCCGTCCAACCGGAACTGACCGCTGAATTTCTGCTTCTTCGTGGTTGCCAGCTTGAAGAACCCGGCGCTTTGCTGGGAAACGCCGTTGTTGGTGTCGCTGAACAGGCCGTAGTAGGTGCCTGCCGCGCCGATGAACGAATTGGTCACGAAGTTCGCCGTCAACGTCAGATTGGACTGCATGGTGAAGGCAAGCTTGGGCATGTTGGTGGCCACACTGGTCACACCGCTCACCTCGCTGAGCCAATTGCTGAACAGAGAATATCCGCCTGCCGTCGGAGTCGCCGTCAGAGTGTAGTTCTTGCCAATGGTGAGGTTGGTTCCAATCAATTTGGCGGGCTGCACTTGCCCGCTGCCCACAATGTTAACCGTCAAGGGCGAGGTGTTGGCAGACGTGTTTGTAATACCCGGCGGTGGTGCTGGCATCACTGTCAGGACGGCGTTGGAACTGATTACCGCCCCATATGCATTGGTGATTGCAACGGAGTAATTGCCCGCCTGACCCGGCTGGACATTGGTCAGCGTCAGGGAGGCGCTGGTGGCTCCTACAATCAAATTTATGTCATTGAACACCCATTGATAATACATCGGCTGTGAGCCAACGATCCCCACCGAGAATGTTGCTGTATTGCCCACAACCACCATTTGATTGGCCGGTTGGGAAGTGATTATAGGCGGATTCCCCACAACAACCGTCAGAACAGCGTTGGAACTGGTCACCGCCCCATAAGCATTGGTTACCAGCACGGAGTAATTGCCGGCCTGACTCGGCTGGACATTGGTCAGCGTTAAAGTGCCAGTAGTAGCTCCCTCAATCACGTTTGTGTCATTGAAAAGCCATTGATAATTTAATGGTCGCGGGCCGATGGCGACCGCCGAGAATGTCGCCGAGAGGCCTGCAAAGATCGTTTGATTGGCCGGTTGCGAAGTGATTAAAGGGGGACCAGTAACAACGGTCAGGACGGCGTCGGAACTGGTCACCGCCCCATAAGCATTGGTCACCAGTATGGAGTAATTGCCCGCTTGGCTTGGCTGGACATTGGTCAGCGTGAGGGACGCGCTGGTAGCCCCCACAATTACATTCGTATCATTGAACAGCCATTGATAGCTCAACGGGTCTGAACCGCGGGCGAATCCCGTAAATGACACCGTATCGCCTATGGAGACTGTTTGACTCACCGGCTGAGTGATGACGGGTGCCCCCGTATAATTCACAAGTACCAAGTTGTGGTTTGAACCGGCAGCGATGGCCACGACGTTGCTCAGTCCCGTTGGCGGCGACAAAAGGCCAAGCCAGCCGGATAAGCTATTTCCCCAGCAGACGACTGTCCCGTCGTTCTTTAACGCCAGACTGTGACCATCACCTGCGGCGATTGCGACCACTCCAGTCAGCCCTGCTGGCGGTATGTCGTCTAAACAGCCCCAGCCGACAATTGTTCCATCGTTTTTTAATGCCAGAGAATGCAGGTGTCCTGCAGCGATGGCCACAACTCCAGTCAGCCCTGCTGGCGGTGTCGCTTGACCGTAGTCATTGTAGCCCCAGCCGACGACTGTGCCATCACTCTTTAACACCAGATTGTGATAAGCACCCGCCGCGATGGCTACCACTCCACTCAGCCCATCTGGTATGGCTCTACCGTAGTCGTTGGTGCCGCCCCAACTGACGATGGAACCGTCGCTTTTTAACGCGAGACTGAACTTGTAACTCGCAGAGATTGCCACCACCCCGGTTAGCCCTGCTGGCGGTGTTGCTTGGCCATTATCATTGGCACCCCATGCCACAACGGTGCCGTCTGTTTTCAGCGCAAGGTTATGGTCATACCCTGCGGCAATCGCCATGACGTTTGTCAAACCAGCAGGCACATCGGTCTGGCCGGAATAGTTATCGCCCCAAGCAACGACCGTGCTGTCAAGCATGAGCGCCAGATTATGGTAGAAACCTGCGGCGATGCTCACCACTCCGCTCAGTCCTTCTGGTGTCGTTGCTTGGCCCCAGCTGTTATCGCCCCAAGCGACCACTGTGCCGGAACCAAACGCATTTCCTGCCGCTATCGCGCCGAGTAAAGTTAGTGTGATAATTTGCGGCGCGCAGCCAAGGAATTTGGAGGCAAGATTTTTCATGGGATTGTATTTCGTTGCTGAGTTGACGGCAACATGGGGGGTGTAGATAACAAAATCGTCCAAGCGATTTTCCCCATCGCCTCTGAAAAATTTGTTCAACGTTTTCACCCTCTCAAAAAGCCTGAACTACCATTCCTCGTCGCCCTTGAAACGACTGCCCTGACGAATCTTGAGCAATTTATTACATGGGGGGGGGTAGTCAAGCCCGCATTATTCGCAAAGGACAGTTGTGCTGAAATTGTAAATGACCAATTCTTATGATTGGCCGGTTTGAGGTTGGAAGCTTCTAGTGAATACCGGGCTAATAGCGAGACAACTGCCACCGATTTCTGAAAAAGATATGGCCTTGATCACAAGTTGGCAAAATGGAGGCAGAAACGACAACTTCCGAACACACCCATTACCTTGCGACCGGGCACGTCTGACGGTATGATTCTATGAGTGAATTTGAAGTCGTTCGTCACTGGCATACGCAAGGTTTTATTGTTAAGCCTCGCTTTTGCATTCGCGTTGACTGACCTCCAGGCCAAACCGATTCGTCTTCGCAATCAAGTCATCCCCACCCAGGTGCCGGGAGTGACCGCCGGATTGGATAAAGCCACGGCAAGTCGTTCCAAGCTCAACGGCCTCTTTTTGATCCAATTCACCGAAACCGTCAGACCGGAATGGCGGCAACAGTTGAAGAACATGGGCGTTGATTTGTTGCGCTACGTGCCGGACGACGCCTTCATCGCCAAATTCAACAACGTGTCGCCGGCGAGCGTCGGAGCTTTGAGCTGCGTCACCTGGGCCGGACCTTACCGGACGGAATACAAGATTCATCCGCGGCTCGCACAGGCTGCGAAACTTGCGGCGCAAACGAACGAAACGGTGAGCGTCAGCATTTTGCTTTCGCCATCAGCCACGGCGGCGGAACTCGCCGCGGTGCGCGCGCATCTCCTGTTGGTGAATCACGAAAGCCATTTGCGCCAGGGCATCTTCATGCGCGGGGAATTGTTGCCGGGGCAACTGGACGCGCTCGCGCAATCCAGCGCCGTGCTGTGGATCGAGCGCGCGCCCCGGCGGAAGCTGGTGGATGAAGCCGCCTCAAAACTGGTCGGCGGCGATGACGGCAATGTCGCCACGCCAACCGTCACGGAGCAACTTGGTTTCAATGGCGCGGGCGTGACGGTGTGCGTGGCGGACACGGGACTGGATTCCGGCGACACCAACACCATGCATCCGGACATGCGAGGACGCGTGACAGGATTCCAGTATTACGGTTCGCTGACGGACGGGTCGGATGGTTACGGTCACGGGACGCATTGCGCGGGCATCGTCGCGGGAAATGCGGCGACGGGCGAAACCGACCCGGACTCCGGCCAGTTCTACGGTCTCGGCGTCGCGTCCGGCGCGAGTCTGTTTGTCGAGCGCATTTTTGACGACAACGCGAACGAAGTCAGCCCATTTCCGAGCGACGAAACGTTGACGCACGACGCCGTTCGGCACGGCGCGAAAATCGGGTCGGACAGTTGGGGCAACGACGTGCAGGGCGAGTATGACACGGACTGCGCGCAGTTCGATGAACTGGTGCGCGACGCGGACGCGGGCACGGCGGGCGACCAGCCCTACATTTTGGAATTCTCCGCCGGCAATGCCGGGCCGGGTTCACAGACCATGGACAGTCCGGCTTGCGCAAAAAACGTGATTGCCACCGGAGCCTCTGAAAATGTTCCCGGCACGCTGGCGGAAACTTATGACCTTTACGCCGACGGCCCGGACACGATGTGCGATTTCTCCAGCCGCGGGCCGTGCGCGGACGGACGCATCAAGCCGGACCTCGTCGCGCCAGGAAGCTGGATTGCCTCTGCCGCGTCGTCAGCCGCGCCAGACGAGTCAGCGATTGCGTGGACGGTGATTGATGATTATTACGTTTATATGGGCGGGACGAGCATGTCCGGTCCGCACGCGGCGGGCGCAGCGGCGGTGTTCGTGCAGTATTACCAAACCACGCACACGAATGCAGTGCCGTCGCCGGCGCTGGTCAAGGCAGCACTGATCAATTCGGCGGACGAACTGGACGAAGCCAACGGCGGCCCCGGCCCGATTCCCAACAACGACGAAGGCTGGGGGCGCATCACGCTCACCAACATCATCGTGACCAATGTCAACAGCGCGCCGCGCTATTACCAGTATCTCGATCAAACGGTGCTGCTGACAAACAGCCAGGTTTACGCGCAGCACATTTTTGTGCAGGGTTCGGATCAACCGCTGAAGATCACGCTGGCCTACACCGATGTGCCGGGATTCCCGGGAGCGTTGCCCGCGCTGGTGAACGATCTGGATTTGGAAGTCGTCGGCCCGGACGGGACGCTCTATCGCGGCAATCAATTCGGCGCCGGCGAATCCGTGCCAAACGCACCCACGCCGGACTTGCTCAACAATGTGGAAGGAGTTTTTTTGTCGCAACCGGCACCGGGCGATTATCTGGTGCGGGTGCGCGGGAGCAAGATCGTGCAGGATGCGCGCCTTGATACCGCTGCCATTGACCAGGATTTTGCGCTGGTCACGTCCGGCAATCTGACGCGACCGGGCGTGGGAATTATTTTACTGGATCGTCCCAGCTACACCGCGCCGGGTGTCATGCAGATTGAAGTGCTGGATGCCGCCCGCGCCGCGAGCAACACGGTGAGTGTGCTGGTCACGAATCTCACGGAGCAAAAAGGGACAACGGTTTCGCTTTACGCTGCGGGAAATTACGGCGCGTTCACCGGCGCAGTGGCGACCGTCACCAGCCCGGCGGGCGCGGGGCAAATACAAATTGCCAACGGGGACAATTTGCAGGCGGTTTATTTTGATTCAACCGGAATGAAACGAGTTGCCTCGGCGGTGGCGGATTTCGTGCCGCCAATCATCAGCGCCGTGACCGCTTTCACCGATGTCGGCGTCCTCACCATCACCTGGCAGACGAGCGAGCCGGCCAACTCAATCGTCCACTACGGAACCAACAGTGCCAACTTGAACCTCGTCGTCACCAATGCGGCGCTCGTGACGACGCATGTCGTGAAGCTGACCGGACTCATTCCCGGCAGGACGTATTATTTTTCGGTCAGTTCATCAGACGCGGCCGGCAACACGGACACGGACAACAACTCCGGCGCGTATTTTACATTCATCGGCGTGGCCACGCCGACGGTGTTGCTGGTGGATGCCTATGACACAGTGGCCGAAGAAGCGAATGGTGCAACGGTGATTCCCGACAGCGTCTATACCAATGTCCTGACGGCGGCAGGTGTCAGTTACGGATTTTGGAAAGTAAACAATCGTGGCTCTCCGCAGCTTGCAGACCTGCAACCGTTCCCAGTGGTCATCTGGCGGATAACCGACGACGAGGTGAATTACGGCGTGGACGAGGACGGCCTGCCCGATCCCACCGCCACCAACAACACGCTGAGCGCCCAGCAACAGTTCATGATTCAAACTTACCTGAACGGCGGCGGTTCGTTCTTCATGGCTTCGATGGGCATTCTCACGCAGTTGGGAGACGCGCCATTCGCGAGGAATGTGCTGCAAGTGGCCGGGTTCATTCAGAATCCCGACCCGCCCGCGCCGTGTTCGGATTGCGACGAGGATTTTGGCGTGCCGGCGATTCTCGGTGCGCCCGGCTCGGTTGCGAGCGGCATCAACCTGACGTTGGATTACAGCAGTTATCCAAGTTTCGACGACGGTTTGGGAGATGTTTTTGGGCCGGATTTCTCGGACACCTTCACGCCGTCAGCCAATGCCACGCCGATCACCTTCGAATCGGTTTCGGTCAAGCCGTGCGGCATGAGCTATCCCAACAACGGCGTGGACAGTCCCGGTCGCGTTGTATTTCTTTCGTTCCCGTTCGACACCATCCCGACGAACGGCACGTCGCCGAACAATGCAGTGGTGTTGCTGCGAAACATCATCAGCTTCCTCGCGCCGGGCGCGAACGGAGCCGGCGTCGTTTTTCTCGACAACACCGTTTACACCACCAATGACGTGGTGACGGTGGAAGTCGGCGATTCGGATCTCGCGGGCACGGGTCAGACCATGGTCAGTTTCAAGGCGAGTTCTCGAACCAACCAGACGACGGTGACGCTGTATGAGACCACGCATCCCGGCTTGTTCAGGGGTTACGTCACGCTGGTCGGCGGCGTGGCGACAACAAATCAACTGCGCGTTCAAAACGGTGACACCATCACGGCAACCTATTTTGATTCGTCAAACAACAGCAACGTCATTGCCACGGCTTCCATTGACACCGTGCCGCCCGCTATTTCGAAGGTGGCGGCGACCACCGATTATTATAACGCCAATGTGACGTGGCTGACTTCGAAGCCGGCGGATTCAGCCGTGCAATACGGCGTGTCGCCATTGCCCGACCATGCTTCCTATGTGAGCGCGCTCGTCACCAATCATGTGGTCACCGTCAGCGGACTTTCGGCAAACCGGATTTATTACTACCAGGTCGTGAGCCGCGATCAGGCCGGCAACACCACCGTGGATGACAACAATGGAAATCTTTACACGTTCCAGACGCTGAAAGCACCAACGCCGCCGTGGTTCGACAATCTGGAAAATGGCGCGCCCGGTTGGACCGTCGTGCCCGACCCGGTCAATGGCTCCGAGATCAATTGGACGCTCGGCACGCCCGACAACGGCCTCGTTTCCAGCGCGCATTCCGGCACGAACGCATGGGGCAGCGACCTTGATGGCAATCAGAATTTTACCTTCGCCAGCAGTTATCTTTACAGTCCGGTCATTGATTTGTCGGGACTGAGTTCGGCGACACTTACGTTCTGGCACGTCTGCGATTTCGGCAGAGTTGAGTCTTTCTATGGCTTGGATTTTTATGTTGAAGATGGCGGCGTCTTTATCAGCACCAACAGCAACATCTCGCCCAGCCTCAGTCTGCCCTTCGCGGTGGAATTCACAAACGTGGTAGCGCATACTTGGCAGCAGGAAACCGTGGACCTGACACCGTGGGTCGGACAGACCATCCAAGTCGTTTTCTATTATCAAGGTATCTCCTTGGGCGACACGATGATGTATGGCTGGACGATTGACGACATCCGCATCACTGGGGGCGGAACCATTAACGTCACAAAAAATCTGGGTCAGGGAACCTGGTCGCTGTCCTCACTTTCACCCATCGGACTGGTCCCCGTCCAATCCGGCGTCGCACCGTCCGTCACCGTCAGCAATCTGGCCGCCGGACAATACGTCGTGCAATTTGGTGACGTGCCTTACTATCAAACGCCTGCGGACCAGACGAACACGCTGTCTGCCGGCGGCACACTCAACTTCAACGGTAATTACACTTTCGTGGACGTGAATCACAACAGCATTTCGGACGCCTGGGAAATGGATTACTTCGGATCCGTCGCCACCAATCGCACTCAAATCACGGACACAGACGGAGATGGCATGTCCGATTACGCTGAATTCATCGCCGGCACCGATCCCAACAATCCAGACTCCCGGTTTTATTTCACGGGCGAAACCATCCAGAGCGACCTTGTCCAGATTGATTGGACCGTCGTCACCAACCGGCTGTATCAAGTCAATGCTTCGACCGATCTTTTGAGTTGGCTGCCGGTCACGGACTGGCTGCAGGCATCCAACAGCCCGACCATGAGTTACACCACCACCAACTCCGGTGGCGGTTCGCATTTCTACCGAGTCCAAGTGCGGCCTTGATCAAAAGTGACGTGACCGGGTTAAAGAGGCGGTTTCAACACTTGAAACTTGAAACCTGACACTTGAAACTTCGTCGGTGCTCATCGCATTCAACAAACTCTACGGCGTGCTGTCACAGTTCACGGTCGAACATCCGGGCCAACACACTTTGGCTGAATTCGGTTTTCCGAAAAACGTCTATCCGATTGGCCGGCTCGACGCGGACTCAGAAGGTCTGCTCCTGCTCAGCGACGAACCGGAGTTGAACGAAAAGTTGCTGCATCCGCGCCATGCGCACGAACGCGAGTATTGGGCGCAAGTCGAAAAAATCCCGACGCCGGAAGCCTTGAAACGATTGGCTCGCGGTGTTGTGATTCAAGGGCATAAAACGCTGCCGTGCCGAGCGTGGATTCTTCGAACCGCAACCAGAGGTTGAAGGTGAACAGGTGGGGCGAGCGTACTCGCGAGCCGACGAATTGCATGGTACCACGGCTCGCCCGGACGCTCGCCCCACCATTAGAATTCCGCCACGCGACCCGCCAATCCGATTCCGCAAGAGTGTGCCGACGTGTTGGATTGCGCTGGAACTGGTCGAAGGGAAAAACCGCCAAGTGCGCCGCATGACGGCGGCCATCGGCCATCCGACATTGCGTTTGGTGCGCGTCAGAATCGGCGGCTTGCGCATGGAAAATTTGCCCGCTGGAAAATGGAAGGTGTTAAATCAGGCCGAGTGCGAGGCTGTTTTGAGAGCGTCTGACTCCCGTTCGCTCGACCGTCTTGTTTGACATGGGTCTTTTCGATGACTGGTACCGGATCTCCAATGTTTATTTTCGTGTAAAGCGACGGGCGCGATTGCGTCCATTTGGATTTCTCCCGCCCGTTACGGTACAGAGCGGATGCGCCAGAAATTGTTGGTGGCCTTGTTGGGCGTGTTGGTGAATACCAGTGTCCCGCCCGCTCCGGCGGGATTAGTCACCTGCGGGACCCAGTTGACCGGTGACAGGTTAAACGTGCGGTCCAGCGCGTAATTCGTTCCGGCGATGCCCACATAGGACAAACGCACATTGCCGCCGCTCAAAAGTTGAACGGAAATTCTATTGTAGCCCGGTGGCGTGCTTGAACCGGCTACGATCTGCTGGGGACGGTTGGTCTGGTTGTAAGTGCTGTCACCCAACTGGCCGGCACTGTTGTATCCCATGGTCCACAGACTGCCGTCGCTCTCGAGAAACAGGCTGTGGCGCTTCCTCCGGCAATCGCCGTGACATTGCTGGCCACAATCTGCTCGGGGCGGTTCGTCTGGTTATAAGTGCCGTCGCCCAACTGGCCCCAGTTGTTGTAGCCCATGGCCCACAGACTGCCGTCGCTCTTGAGAAACAGGCTGTGGTAGCCTGCTGCGGCAATCGCCGTGACGCCGCTGGCCACAATCTGCTCCGGCACGTTGATGTTGTTGGTTGTGCCGTCGCCTAACTGGCCATAAGCGTTCCAGCCCATGGCCCACAGACTGCCGTCGGTCTTGAGAAACAGGCTGTGACCGTATCCAGCGGCAATCGCCGTGACGCCGTTGGCCACAATCTGCTCGGGGCTGTTGGTCTGGTTGTAAGTGCCGTCGCCCAACTGGCCATAAGAGTTGTCGCCCATGGCCCACAGGCTGCCGTCACTCTTAAGAAACAGGCTGTGGTATCTCCTGCGGCAATCGCCGTGACATTGCTGGCCACAATCTGCTCGGGACGATTGGTCTGATCATAAGTCGCCATCGCCCAACTCGCCGATAACCGTTGTAGCCCATGGCCCACAGGCTGCCGTCGCTCTTGAAAAACAGGCTGTGGTAGCCTCCGGCGGCAATCGCCGTGACGCCGCTGGCCACGATTTGCTCCGGGCGGTTGGTGTTAGTTGGTGGTGCCGTCACCCAACTCGCCAAAATCGTTGTAGCCCATGGCCCACAGGCTGCCGTCGCTCTTGAGAAACAGGCTGTGGTCGTCTCCTGCGGCAATCGCCGTGACGCCGCTGGCCACAATCTGCTCCGGACGGTTGGTGTTGTTGGTAAGTGCCGTCGCCCAACTCGCCATAATTGGTTGTCGCCCATGGCCCACAGACTGCCGTCGTTCTTGAGAAACAGGCTGTGATAGCCTCCGGCGGCAACATTGGTCACGGGTTGTGATCTGCTGGTGAACGCTTGTATCAGGGCCGCACACAGCAGACAGGCAATCTTCAAAATCTGAGGCGTTTTCATCGCATAACAGTTTGTCACGCAAATCGGATTTTGTCGCAAGCAAATTTCACGACTTGCTGGATTGCACTGGAATTGGTCGAAGGGAAAAACCGTCAGGTGCGCCGCATGACGGCGGCCATTGGGCATCCGACGTTGCGTTTGGTGCGCGTCAGAATCGGCGGACTGTGTCTGAAAAATTTGCCCGCTGGAAAATGGAAGGTGTTAAATTAGGCCGAGCACGAAGCGATTTTAGCAAACGATGGCTAACGCCCCGACTCAGCGACCCCGCGCCAGTGACGTCCGACATCAAACTGAGACGCTATCGCTGGGTTCGCTGCATCCGGTTTTTAGACCGACAATTATTGGTGTGGTGCAATCTCATCTGTTGCCTTACCTCGATGAAAATAATTCCAAGCGATACAAACAGGAAACTGCAAAATCCAACCAGCCAATACAGCAACGGTCCCGATGCCGAGGGTCGTGATGCCAAGCCCTGTAAGCATCTGACCGAGAGTGCAGATGTAATCGCCAGTAATGAACACCCACCAAACTATTCCCACTGGAACGTATGGATCGTGTCCACCGGCAGTGCCTTTGCTATAAGGGAGAAACCATTCGGCTATGAATAACAAAACGGTAGTGACCAACCAAACTTTGCGGCTACTCGGAACTGGACGATTTAAATTCATCTCGCGCTTGTCAGTCTAACAGGATTTATTAGGACAAACACCGCGCATGCTGTCCTGCACGGCTAGTTTTTTCCAACTTCGGCTGTCATCTTGGTTTTATGGAAGCTGATTTGCGAATTTCCATCAAGGACTATCGCCGCAATTTTTCAACACGCTGTCTCGCTCGGTGCAGACATGTCGGGAGCGAGGTTTGCAAGCGACTCGTCTGGCCGGCTGGGAGTTTGTCTGAGTTGACCGGCAGGATTGTATCCGCGCCGCCCAAGTTTATCGAAGGCGATTTTGTAGCCCAAGTTCCGGGGAATGTTCCACCACAGCCCGGTCCAAGACCGGGCCAGCAGACGCCGGGAGATGGAGCTCAATGAGTAGAATTGTTTTGTCACCCACTCGACTCCCGCCTGCAGTTGGTCCGGGGTCATTTGCCGCGGTCGAAAAACGACATCCGTCCTCGCGTTGTATTTCGACCAGTCGTGGCTGAGAATCCGGCCTTCCTGCCTCCAGCCTGCGAAAGATCGGCGTTCCCGGAAACGGCGTGAGACTTCCAATCGAGGCCACATCCACTCCCGCCTTCTCAAGGAACGCCAGCGTGCGCTCGAAAACGGTGACGTCGTCGTTGTCAAACCCGAAGACCAGACCGGTCTGGACGGCGATGCCGGCGTCGTGGAGTTTTTTTATGCCGTCCAGGTAGCGCTGGGGTTTGTTGAATGCTTTGCCCGTCTCACGGAGGCTGGCCGCCGAGATGGATTCCAGGCCGATGAAGAGCGCCTCGCAACCGCTGGCCGCGGCGAGCTGGATGAGATCATCGTGGTCCACGATGTTGAAGGTGGCCTGGCTGGTCCAGCGTTTGCGCAACGGAATCAGGCGGCGAAAGAGGTCGCGGGCGTAGTCCAGGTTTCCGATGATATTGTCGTCCCAGAAGATCAGCGCCTTCTCCGGGATCGAGGCGGCTTCAGCAATCACCTCCTCGCTCGGGCGGCAGCGATAACGATGATGATAGAAGTGCGGCAGCATGCAGTAACCACAGGCGTTGGGACAACTCCGTGTGGCGATGAGAACTCCGCGTCCGTAGGCCCTGCGCTCGATGAGTTCCCGGCGCGCCCACGGCAACCCTGCCAACGCCGGGGGGCTTGATGCCCGGTAGAAACGTTCGAGCCGGCCCTCTTGGAAATCGCTTATGACGCGCGGGCCAAACGCCTTCCGCTTCGCCGATCAAAACGCTGTCGGCATGCCGGGCTGCTTCGTGTGGCAGCAGTGTGGGATGTGGCCCTCCCAGAACGACCGCCACGCCACGCCGGCGAAATTCATCCGCAACTTCATAGGCGTGAGGCGCGGAACAGGTGGTCGTCGTGATGCCGACAAGGTCAGCGGCGCGGCTGAAATTTACCGGACTGACAATCTCATCCGTATGATGGATTTCAACATGCTCCGGCGTGAGCGCCGCGAGGAGCGGCATGGTCAACTGAGGAAACCGGATCAGCCGGCCCTTGCGCATCCACAGCGTCGCGGGCCCTTCGGCGGTGATGAGTTCCAGTTTCATGCCCGGATGCGTAGGCCAACAACCGCACGCTTGGGTGTTTCGATTGCGGCGAGGACATCAGCGAATGACTTGCAGTCAACGAGCTCCCGTCCACGCTCGGTAATGAGCTGACGTGCCTTAGCGAGGTTCGCTGCGTCGTAAGCGTGACTCCAGCGGAGCAACCGCCAAAGGTCGGCGAGCGATTCACATTTGGATGGAACCCTTCCAAACTTGCGCAGAATAAAACGCCTGACCACGCGCCAGTGTCGAATCCAAATCGAAGGTGTCAGTGCAATGATGATATCTGCCACGTCGAAGCCCGGCGTGAGCCACTGGTAATAAACCCCCTCAATGATCCAGCCATCTCGGGCGACAATGTCCAGCAACTGCTGGTCGCGCTTCGCGGGGTCGGCACGAATGCCGTAGTTTCCGGCGGCACGATCCCAGAAAAGCTCGTCGAGATCATAGGTGGGAACACCGAAACGTTGTGCGAGCTTGGCGGCAATATATGACTTGCCGCTGCCAGAACCACCGATGATGTGAATGCGTGGTTTCAAAGGTGCGCGAGAAACGCCTGACGCCAGCAAAGCCACGCTTGCCAGCCGCTGTACGGTCGTCTTGAGCGACTTTGTCCGCCGCCAGCCCGAATTCAAGGGCACGAAAAAACTCAAATCGGCAAAGCGCTGTCGCGCGCTCGAATCCGTTTTGACGTTTCGACCCTTTTACAAACTTAAGCCAGCGATTTGACCTTCTTCACGACGGCCGCGGCATCAATGCCAAAGTGCGCCAGCAGTTCCTCAGCTTTGCCAGAACGCGGTAGTTCGGTCACCGCCAGCTTGTGGACTTTAATTCCGTCCACGCTCAGTTCTCCGGCAACCGCATCGCCCAGACCGCCCTCGATATAGTGATCTTCGACCGTGATGACGACGTTGTTGGTTTTCTTTGCCGCAGCGCGGATCACGTCCTTGCCCAGCGGTTTGATGCTATAAGCGTCAATGACGGTGATTCCAATGCCTTCCTTGGCCAGCGCATCCGCCGCCTTGAGCGCTTCGTGCAGTGTCACGCCCGCGGCGACGACCGTGACTTTGTCGCCCGCGTTCTGACGAAGCACTTTCGCGCCGCCGATGGGGAATGGTTCGTCGTTCTTGTAAATCACCGGCGTCTTGGGCCGCGAAGTGCGCAGAAAACAGATGCCCTTGGTCAGCGCCATTTGTTCGACGAGTTTCTCGGTGCTGACCGCATCGCTCGGATAAAGGACCTTTGCGCCCGCAATGGCACGCATCATCGCCAGGTCTTCCAGCGCCATTTGCGACGGGCCGTCCTCGCCGATGCTCACGCCGACATGCGAACCGGCGAGTTTCAAATTCGCCTGCGAAATGCCCGCGACGCGGATCTGATCGTAACCACGCGCGAGGAAACACGCGAATGTGGAGGCAAACGGCACTTTGCCGCGCGTGCCGAAACCAACGGCCACGCTGACCATGTTCTGCTCCGCAATGAAACATTCGGTAAAACGGTCCGGGAACTTCTTGAAAAATTTGTCTGCGAACGTGGAATTCTTGGTGTCGCCGTCCATCGCGACAATCCGCTTGTCCACTTCGCCGATGCGCGCGAGCGCCGCGCCGTATGCTTCGCGCGTGGCGACCGAGTCGCCGGGTTTGTAATTCAGTGGCGGATAGCTCGCGGGGGCGACGTTTGCCGGAGCGGGAAGCTGGCTCGGTGCGGGAATTTTAACGCCGATGCCCGATCTGGCGGTGGGCTGCAATTCCGCGACGGCCTTGGCCGCTTCTTCCTTGTTCAACGGTTTGCCGTGCCAGCCGTCTTTGTCCTGCAAAAATGAAACACCCGCGCCTTTGTAAGTTTTGGCGATGATGCACAGCGGCTGATCATTCAAGCCAACACCGCTGAGCACCTCCAAAATTTCCTCGATGTCGTGGCCATCAATGTCCTCCACGCGCCAGCCGAAGGCTTCAAAGCGTTTGCGATAAACGTTGATGTCGTGGCCGAACGCCGTCGCCTGGCTTTGGCCGAGGCGATTGTCGTCCACAATGGCGATCAAATTGTTGAGTTTGTAAACACCCGCGAGCGATGCCGCCTCCCAGACCGCGCCTTCAGCAATCTCGCCGTCGCCGAGCAACACGTAGGTGCGATAGTCGAGATTGTCGAGCCGCGCGGCGAGCGCCATGCCGATGCCGACGCCGAGGCCCTGGCCCAGTGAGCCGGTGGCCACGTCCACGAACGGCAGGCGAGGCGTGGGGTGTCCTTCAAGGTCGCAGCCGAATTTGCGGAGGTTCAACAATTCGCTGGCGGGGAACAAACCGGTTTCCGCCCACGCGGCATAAAGCACCGGCGCGGCATGGCCTTTGGAAAGAATGAAGCGGTCGTTGTTGTAGTAGTGCGGATTTTTTGGATCGTAACGCATGTGACCGAAAAACAGCACCGACATCACCTCCGCCGCCGAGCAGCAGGAAGTGGGATGCCCGCTGCCCGCTGCAGTCGTTGAAGTAATCGAATGAATTCGCAACTGATTTGCGATTCCCTTTAGCAATTCAATGTCCGTATCAATCATGGAGCGGGAAACCTACGCGAGAAAGCAATGAAGGCCAAGAACGAAATGGTACGCGAGGCGGGGGTCGAACCCACAACCTTCGGCTCCGGAGGCCGACGCTCTATCCAATTGAGCTACTCGCGCGTTGCGGTGGGTAAAATACGGGCAAGGCCGGGGTTACTCAAATGGATTTTACGAATGCGGCGGGTCGGAACCTGCACCAAAACAAAGCCAAACAAAGCCAAAACAAAGCTTGCCGCCAAGTCGGATATGAGATATGAATTATAACTTAAATCTTGTGAAGTCGCCGCTGTAAAGTCGTATCGAATGAAACGAGTTCTTCTTTTTTTTCCTGTTCTTTTTGGTTTGATGGTCGTGCCGCTGTTGGCGCAGGATTCCGCGCCAATTATCATCACACAGCCTACAAACCAGACCGCTGTTTTAAGCAACGATTGGGCCGAGTTCGATGTCGTGGCTGATGACGGCACGGATGACACGGATTTGAATTACCAGTGGTACAAGAAAACATCCTCGGGCGGCAGCACCCGCCTCACCGACAACGATTGCACTTATGGCTCACAAAATTCCTCTCTTTTACTGGGTCTCTGTGACGGCGTGCTGGCGAGCGACGCCGGAACTTACTACGTCGTCGTCACGAATGCTGTGGGGAAAGTGACCAGTTCCAACGCCACTTTGACGGTGGTGGTTCCGCCCACAATCACCACACAACCTTCAAGCGTGACAGTCGTGGCGGGTGGCACCACTAATTTTACTGTGAAGGCCACCGGCACTGCGCCGCTGTCCTATCAGTGGAATTTGTACGGTGTGCCTCTGACCAACGCAACCAATGCGACGCTGACGTTGATGAACGTGACGGCTGATATGGATCAAAATCCTTACGACGTGATCGTATCCAACGTCGCTGGACCGCCCTATAGCCAGGACAGCATTCCGGCCATACTGACCGTCGTGGTGCTCGCCGATCATTGACAACCAACCTGAAAGCACGACAAACCTCGTGGGCGATGACGTCATTCTCAGTGTGAACGTGGACGACAGCTCCACTGACAACGACCAGTACCCCATGACTTATCAGTGGCGCAAAAATGGAAAAGCCATAGACGGCGAGACGGATTGGCAATTAGAAATCGACGGCGGTAGCGTGGTTACCAATGATGCTGGAAGCTACACAGTCGTGCTCAATAATGCCAGTTTTGCCGGTTGCACGGTGACGAGCACCGTGGCCACCGTCACTGTGCTGATTCCCGCGACCATCACCAGCGACATAACTCCGTTATATCAAAAAGTCGGGACCAACAAAACCGCCACTTTCACCGTCAAAGCCATCGGGACTTCTCCCCTGCATTACCTATGGATGTCCAACGACGTTCCCATCGCCGGCGCACCCGATACAAATGTCTACAAATTCATGGCGACCAATGCGAATCAAAGTGGCAATTACTCGGTGATGGTCAGCAACAATTTGTATTTCACCGTCAACGACGACAGCGATCCCCATGATCCCATTGAAGAGTACGATGACACGAGCAGCGAAGCCTTCCTCCAAGTTGTTGCTGAAACCATCAAACCCACGCTGTCGATCAGCAATCCGAGCGAAGGGACGCGCTGGAGCAACTCGGTTGTCACCGTCAACGGCACCGCCTCGGACAACGCACAGGTGGCAGGCGTGTATTGGTATCAGCCGAATGTATTGGTCACGAACTCGACTTCAACCACCAACGGATGGACCAACTGGTGGGCAAGTTTCTCGCCGGTGCCCGGCACGAACATTTTTTCTGCCTTCGCCATTGATACCTCCGGCAACCAGTCCACCAACGCCATACTGCAAATCTTCTACGTTCCGAGCGCGTTCTTGACGGTGCAGATCAATGGTCAGGGCTCGATCAGTCCCAATTACAACGGCGCATTGCTGGCGATTAGTAACACCTACAGTATGACTGCCACCGGCACCAACGGCTTTGCGTTCACCAACTGGACGGGCAGCTTCACCACTAACAGCTCTACACTGACCTTCCAGATGCAATCCAATCTGAGTTTTACCGCCAACTTTGCGGATGTGCAGAAGCCGACGATTGCCATCACCAATCCGGCGGCCAATGCAACTCTCAGCAACGCAGTGGCCGTGATCAGCGGTTGGGCGCAGGACAACGGCACGGTCACCCAAGTCCTGTATCAGGTCAACGGCGGCGCTTGGACCAACGCCATCGGCACGACCAACTGGCAGGGGTCGGTGCAGTTGAACCCGGGCACCAACGTCGTGAGCGCTTATAGCGTGGACGCCGCCGGCAACACTTCATCCATCACCAATCGAAATTTCATTTACATCTTGAGCGCACAACTGTCGTTGCAGATCACGGGCAAGGGCACTCTCAGTCCCAATTACAGCAATGCCTGGCTGCAGATAGGAAAGAACTACAGCATCACTTCGGCCCCGTCCGCGGGTTTTATGTTCACCAATTGGACGGGCAGTCAGACCACGAACAACCGGGTCTTGACGTTCCAGATGCAGTCCAACCTGAGTTTCACGGCCAATTTTGTGGACACCAACCCTCCGACCATCGCCATAACCAATCCGGCGGCCAATGCCCGTTTCACCAACACCGCCATCGTGACCGTGCGGGGCCGGGCCAGTGACAACGTTTCAGTCACCCAAGTGCTTTATCAAGTTAATAGTGGCACGTGGGCCAACGCCCTCAGCACCAATGGCTGGACCAATTGGACGGCGACAATCACTCCGGCGGCTGGCACCAACACCGTTGCGGCTTATGCACTGGATTCTTCCGGCAACCAATCCACCAACGCCAAGTTGAGCATTTTAAATGTGGTGACCAATCCGTTGTTGTTGCAGATTACGGGCAAGGGTAATCCTCAGTCCCAACTACAGCAATACCTGGCTACAGATCGGCAATTACTACAGCATCACTTCGACCCCGGCTGTGGGTTTTGTGTTCACCAACTGGACGGGCAGTCAGACCACCACCAACCGGGTGTTGAAGTTCCTGATGCAGTCCAACCTGAGTTTCACCGCTAACTTTGTGGACGTGCAGAAGCCGACAATTGCCATCACCAATCCGGCGGCCAATGCGCGGTTCACCAACACCACGGTCACGGTGCGGGGTTGGGCCAAGGACAATGGTGTCGTGACCCAGGTATTGTATCAGGTCGGCGGCGGTTCGTGGGTCAATGCCAACACCACGAATGGCTGGACCAACTGGTGGGGGACAGTCAATCCTGCAGCAAACACCAACACCGGTACTGGCTTATGCGCTGGATTCGTTCGGCAACCAGTCCACCAACGCCACCCTGAAGTTTGTTTACGCGGGTCTGTTCGCGCCGCTGGTGGTGCAATCCAGCGGCCAGGGAATGATTGTGTCCAATTACAACGGTCAAATGCTGGGCATCGGGCAGATTTACAATATGACTGCCACCGGCACCAACGGCTTTGTGTTTACCAACTGGACCGGTGGCACCAACCTGCCACTGACCGCGCTGACCAACGGCCCGACGGTGCTGTTCCTGATGCAAAGCAACCTGACCTTGCAGGCCAATTTTGCCGACGTGCAGCCTCCCACCGTCACGATCACCAACTCGCTGCCCAGCGGTGAAGTGGCAAGTCTTGCGGCGGTGTTGGGCGGCACGGCAACGGACAACGACCAAGTTGTGGCCGTGTGGTACCGGCTCAACCACGGCAACTGGAACCTGGCCAACGGCACCGACATCTGGTCGGCCCCTTTGGTGCTGTCGTATGAGACGAACGTCTTCGAGGTTTACAGTGTAGATGCTTCGGGCAACACCTCGACGACCAACACGGTTGGCACTTTCCTTGTGATGTTTCAACCGGAAATTGCCGGCATCGGCACCACCGGCGGGGTCATCACGGTCTATTTCCAGAGCGTGATGGGAGCGAGTTACAACTTGGAAGGCAACTACTCGGTGGACACCACGAACTGGTCGACTTTGGCCGGGCCCACCAATGGCACGGGCCTTTTGCTCTGGCTGACCGATACCAACGCGCCGCCGACCAACCGGTTCTATCGCCTCCGCGCTCAAATGCTTCAATAACATTGCGCGTTGCACTCGCGACATCGCGCCAAAAGTCCATCGTCAAACCATAGCTGCTCGTTGGACTGGGTGCTCTGGGAAATTCTTACTGGCCGTGGATTTCTGCCGGCTTGTTTGAAGAAAACTCAAAGGCGCCAATATCAATTTCCCCATTTTGCGGTCGTGCTACAACCATGTCCGGCGGTCGCAGTCTGCGGGGCGGCGGGAGAAATCGCGGCGTTTGCAATGGATTCGGAAATGGGACATCGGGCGGACTCTCTGTCGGTAAATGTCCGGCGTCAACCAGCGGGGACTTCGCGGTCGGCGTAAAATCAAAATCCGATACATCCGCGAAACCCGGATTCAGGCCATAGATCGTCCCGTTCAAAGTGGCCCGGACGGTGGATCCTTTGGGCACCCAGTTATTCGATCCCACGATACACAATGGCTTTGTGTGCTGAGGTCGCATATCACGAATCAGAGTAAAATGTTTGCCGCCGCGATAAAACACGTTGTTGTCTATTTCCAAGCTTTCGCAGAAGCCGCTGATTTTGAAAATGCCGCTTTGAACGGATGCTGCAGGATCGAAGACGACGGTGTTGTTGACAAAGCGATAACGCCCGTTGCTGGCGCCGGTGCCGTCGCTGCCAAGGCGTGCCAGCGCACCCTGCGATTTGGCCGTTTTGAAGAAGACGTTGCCGACTACATCTGAATCTTCGCGCACTTTGTGGGCAGCGCCGTGCGCCTGGTCTGACGGGTCCGCGCCGATCAGGTCGAGTTCATGAAATGGCGAGCCTTCGATCCAGTTGTAATAAATTTCGTTTCGCCCCACGCGCGACTTGACGTTGTTGCCACCGCTCCCGTCATGCAGGTAGCAATATTGCATGCGAAACACCGCGTTCGGATGCTTCGCGTTGTCCGACTCGACGTAAATCTGATGGGCACGCCCGTCCCGGCCGCAGTGGTAGATTTCCACGCCGTCCAACATGAACGACCCTGCAACGGCTGCGCCGGAGACACCAGTGCATGGGCAGTCATGAACCACCGTATCGCGGACTGTGACATGGTCGGCAACATTATAAACCCCGCGTCCGGTGAGAGGGTCGCCACCTGCTGTGACGTCGAATCCCTCAAACAAATAATGGTTGCCGCGGATGCGCACCACGGCTGCGCCTGGCTTTCCGCTCACTCCGGCAATGACAGGTCTCTTTCCGTCCACGCGCAGGCCGCGCACAATGATGGGTCTGGATTCAGTGCCGCTTTGGTCAAATGAAACACCGCCGGGATAAGTTGCGTCGCCATCCACCTCCACCACATCGCCGGGCAACAGCAAATTTGCAACGGCTTGGAGATTTGTGTAACCGCGAGCGGGGCCGACTTGGTATTTTGCGGCGCAAGCCGGGTGAAGCGACACGAACACCAGGACCGCTGCCGCGAGCCGCGCCAACAGCCAGTCGCGATGCCGGGGAATCCCCTTCCGTTTCATACCGCCAGATTGGCAAACCCTGAGGCTCATGCAAATATCGAAGTAACCGGCTTGAAACGGAAAAAGCCGCGCGAAGCCGTTTGGCGCACTACTCCAGCGGCTGCAGAAAAATGGAACCGGTTTGATTTGTGCCCGGGAACTGCCCGCGACCGATGATTGCGTTCTGCAGGATGACGCCGTACACTTTTGTGGACTTGAGCGGGTTTGCAGGGTGCAGGAATGTTCCGCTGAGTTTGCCGCTCGTTGCGTTCAGATTGAGTTTAAACGAATAGTTTGAAGTCGTCATGGTCAGCTTATTGTTTGTCGTCAATACGAACTGGTTGGTGAAATTATCCGGCAAATTGCCGCCCATGAGAATCACGATGCCGTTTGTCAACGCCAATGCGCGCGCGCTGGCCGGTGGCGCGCTGTAGGGCGATCCGAGCAAATCAAATTCGTTCGTGATTCCGGCGGGATACAATGCGTTGGTCGCTGCGCTGGTTTTGATCCAGGTCAGCGACCCGGCAGGCGCGCCGCTCGACAGCGTCACCCAGCCTTGGAGCGAACCCTTATATTCCTTGTTGGTGGTCACCGTTGCGCCGTTCGTGATGTACAGCGGACCCATGTAAAGAGGCACGTACAAAGGCCAGTCGCCATTCTTTGAAATCGTCGCCGACCGGCTTAGCGTTGCTCCGTCGCCTGTCGCGCCGGTCAAACTTACCTTGCCGAGTGCATTCACAGTTACCAGGCCGTAACCGTCGCCGCCCGGGTCGCCGGCGTTTTCACTGTGAGGAAGGACAATGGTGTATTTGTTAGTAAAAGCGGTCGCCGGGTTTTGAACTGTCCACACCGGGCGATTAACCAGCAACGTCGAGGACCAGTCGGCGCTGCTGACCGAACCGCGAATCCGATTCGTGTCGGGGATCGGATCGGACAAGCCCAAATCCAGGTACACCAGCAACGGCGGTTTACCCACCTTGGCGCGCGAGACGGGAATGGATGCCGTCCCGTCCACACCAAACTTGCCCGACATCGGAAGCGAGTTGCCATCCAGCAATATTGTTCCACTAACCGAGCCGTGAGTTTTGAGCACCAGCGAAAAATACCCTGCGCTGTCGTGTGAGACTCCATCGGTCTCGGAGAACAGGCCCGTATAAGTCCCCTTGCGGGGCAAAAAGGGATCGGGATTGAAGTTGGCCTGCAACACCAGGTTCGATTGCATCATGAACACAAGCGTCGCATTGGTCGAACTGACACCGCCGCTCCAAGACATAAAGACCTGATTTGCGCCCGGCCGCGCCACGACGCTGTAATTCTTGCCGATTTGCAGTTGTGTGCCGTTGAGATTTGGGGAAACCGCGCCAGCGCCATTCGTAAAGACCGTCAGTGCCGAAGTCGCGAGATAGAAGAAATTGCGACTGACCACCGGTGATTCGTTGCCGGACAAATCCACGCTTTTTACCCTCACCGTGTTCGTGCCCGGCGTCAATGTCAGAGGAATAAACCATTTTGTGGTTCCTATCGCCGGTTGAAACGAAGCATTCCCGAATTGATACACGACCTGTGCTACGCCAATGTCATCCGCAGCCAGGCCCTGCACCGTGAGCCATGGGTTGGTCGCCAGTACGTTGGGGGCAGGTGAAGTGATGGCTAAACTCGGAGGGCTGATGTCAGGAGTAACTGTGAGTATTACTATCGAACTGGTGACTGAACCCGCCACATCGGTGACTACAACCGAATAATTGCCGGCGTTGTTCGTCAATGCCGGGGACAAAACGTACATTTCTGCTGTTGCCCCGGGAATGTCGCTGCCATTGAAGCGCCATTGGTAACTTAATGGAGACGTTCCGGCAGCCGAGACGGTGAAGCTTGTATATAACCCGCTATTGATCGTGACGCCGACCGGTTGTTGCGTGATGGACGGTGGAAGGTTCAACGACAGTGTGAAATTACCGCTGACGACAGTGCCGTTGGTGTTTCCCACAACAACGGAATACGGTCCCACGTTTGCAGTCTGAACGCTTGTCAATGTCAAGCTGGTGGCAGTCGCTCCGGGAAGATTCGTCCCGTTCAACCGCCATTGATAGTTGAACGGCCCCGTGCCAACAGCGTTAACCGTGAACGTGACGTTGCTTCCTGCGTTAACTTGCTGACTGGTCAGCTCAAACGCCCCGATGTCATTCGCGCTTGACCGGGCCAGAACCAAACCGGGCGGATAAACCGTGCGCACCGGCGGCAGATTCGTAACGACTTGCAGTGGATTGGGGATTGTGAGGCTGTTTGTCGGTGTCGGCAACTGGGCGTTGTCGCAGAGCAGGCTTGTAAGAGAAGGAGTGAAATCAAACCCGACAGCATTGACGAAAGGGGGATCGTTTGTGCAAAATGTGTTTGTCCAACTTGCAGGGATCATCGAAATGGTCGGCACCCAGTTGTTTGCCCCGAAAACGTTGGGAAAGTTGTTGGTGTCCACCTGCAAATCGCCGTACCCGCTATTGCGATAGAATACGTTGTTGTACATTTCAATGCTTTGGTACGTTTGCGGGTTCGTAACACCGGTGACTTTGAAAATGCCGTTGCTGATGGCCCAGCCGGGGTCAAACACGACCGTGTTATTGACAAACCGATAGCGGCCATTGCTCGAACCTATGCCGTCGCTGCCGAGCCGTGCAAGCGAGCCTTGAGCAGATGCCATTTTGTAAAAGACGTTGCCCACCACGTCGGAATCCTCGCGCACGGCGTCATTGGTGCCCAGCGCCTGATGTGATGGGTCGGCACCGATCAGATCAAGTTCGTAATAGGGCGAGCCTTCGATCCAATTGTAGTAAATTTCGTTCCGTGCCACGCGCGATTTGACGTTGTTGCCTCCCGTTCCGTCGTGGACAAAACAGAATTCCATCCGAAACACGGCGTTGGAATGATTCAAATCATCCGACTCGACATAAATCTGATGCGCGTTTGTGCCGGCACCGCAATGATATACCTCCACGTTATGCAGCGTCAGCGATCCGGAATTCGTTTCTCCCGAAATACCGGTACCGTTCGTACAGTCGTGCACAACAGAGTCTTGAAGCAGATTGGAATTGCCCGTGTTGTAAAACCCTCGCGCGGTGTTTGTATCCCCGCCGCCGGTGATATCAAATCCTTCAACGACATAATAGTCTGCGCGAAGGCTGAATACCGCGCCTCCGCTCAAACCATTGACTCCTGAAATCACAGGACGTTGGCCATTGACAGGAATGCCGAGAAGGGTGATGGGCTGGGTCGCCGTGCCGGAATTATAGAAGGTGGTATTTCCCGGATAAGTCGCGTTGCCGTCCACTTGCACCACATCCCCCGGTCTAAGCGACGGCGCGATTGCCTGAAGGTTGGTATAGGTTCGCGCGGGGCCAACTTGGTAAGTCGCAGCGTTGGCGGGATACACCACAACCAATACAACGGCGGCACCCCACCACAAGAGGCACTGTCGAAGCTTGCGGCCGGCCCTATGGGCCGAAAGCATCGGATTACTCGCCGACGCATCTGCGCTCCGAATCTTCACAACGAATTTTACTTACCTTATTATAGAATGGAATATACCGATGTAAACGCCATTTCTGCCATCTTTCCGGAAAAATTTGTTGCATCCGAGCCCAATCACCCTGATTAAATCCCTTGCGCATGATGAACTTGGACGAAATGCAACGGAAGAAAGTCGCTGTGTGGATTGCGGACGGTCTGAAACTCTCCGAAATCCAAAGCCGCCTCGCGTCGGAATTCGGTTTCCGACTCACTTACATGGACGTTCGGCTTCTCGTGGACGACCTAAAACTCGTGCCAATAGACCCGGAACCGCCAAAGTCAACCCAATCAGTCGGAGCACAAACTCAAATTGGCACGCCCGCCCAAGCGGTCGCCACCAAACCAGTTGAGCCACTCCAACCCGCGAACGGAGTTTCCGTCACGGTGGATGAACTGACGCGACCCGGCGCGGTCGTCAGCGGCAAAGTTACGTTCAGCGACGGCCAGCAGGCCAGTTGGTATTTGGACCAGATGGGTCGGCTTGGCCTTGCTCCCAAACAGCAGGGTTACAAACCGTCCGCCGCAGACGTGCAGCAATTTCAAATCGCTCTCGAAAAAGAAATGACGAAGCTCGGCTATTAGGAATCGCCCGGCTTCCTTGCGCTCACTCTCAAACCGAACTTCTCCGGCGCACCAGCGAAGGAGAGTATTCCGTTCTCGCTCGTCACGCCGAGGTAGGGATCGTTCGTGATGAGAAGATTTCCATCCAAGTCCAAGTAGTCGCACAAACCGGCGAGATGCGCGGATGCGCTGATGAGGTTGCTCGTTTCGATCATGCAACCGATCATCGTTTTCAAACCCAGCTTGCGCGCAACCCGAAGCGCCTCCACGGCGGCGCTGATGCCGCCGGTTTTGACCGGCTTCACGTTCACGCCGTGAAAACATTCCGCGCAACGCACGGCATCCGCCGCGCGGTGATATGATTCATCCGCGAAAATCAGCAGCGGCGAACGTTCTTTGAGCCAGGCCCAATCTTTCATCGGCGTCTTTGCGGGCAGCGGCTGTTCGACGAACTGGACGTGTTTGTCCGAAGCCAGCCACTCGATCATTTCAAGCGCCTGCTCCTTTGTTTTCCAACCTTCGTTCGCATCCACGCGCACCCATTTTGTCGGCGCAACTTCGCGCAGCGCGGCCATGTTGGCTTTGTCCGCCGCCACGCCAACTTTCATTTTGAGAATGGGAAATTGTTCCGCCGCCAGAGCTTTCTTACGAATCATCGTGGGCGACGCGATGCCAATGGTGAACGAAGTGACGTGCTGGTTTTCTTGAAAATTCGGACCGAGAAAATCGTGCAGCGGCTTCCGCTCACGTTTCGCCGCGCCATCAAGCAGGGCGACATTGAAAGCGCATTTGGCCGCCATGTCGCGCAGCGAAAGCGAGTCAAGATACTTCATGCTGCCTGCGATGTCGTCGAACGAAAGCCTGCTCGCGTCCACCCGCCGACAAAATGCCTCTACTGTGTCCGCCGACTCGTGATAACGCCAGATGGGCGCGGCCTCGCCGAGGCCAACTGTGCCGTCGTCGCTGGTCAACTCGACGATGACGGTTTTGAAGACGTTCGTGCCGGGGCTGCGGGAAATCGCCCATGTGTGGGCCAGTTGCAGTTCGAGCCGGTGGAACTTCAATTTCACAACCGCAAGAAAGCGGGAAACCGGCAGAGGACGCAAGCTGTTTGGTAAGTAGCAGCGACGCCTCGTCGCCACGTGGAACACGATGTTTTGCCTCAACAGGCTAAGCTGCGATTCCGGTAATGCAGAATTTTGAAATCCGGCGTGTCGCGGATTTCCTCCACCAACTCGAACCTGTCTTCAAACGGTGGAAAGAATGCATCGCCTTCCACCTTGCGTTTGACGAGCGTGAGGTAAAGGTCGGAACACAACGGCAACGCTTGTTCGTAAACCTGCGCCCCGCCGCAAATGAAGACTTCACGGTCGGCCACCATACCGGACAATTCATCCAAGCTGCGAACGGTCTGCACACCTGGATGTGAAAACGCCGAACGGCTCAGGACAATCGTCGTGCGGTTGGACAGCGGCTTGCCGATGGACTCGAACGTTTTGCGGCCCATGACGATGACGTGGCCAGTGGTCGTGGCCTTGAACCACTTAAAATCCTCCGGCAGATGCCACGGGATTTTGCCACCCGCACCGATCACACGGTTCAGCGACATCGCAGCAATCGCTTTGAAATGCTTCAAGGTTTCCACGTGAACGTGTTGGCTTTCACACGTTGATAATTCGCGTCCAGTTCGGGTTGAAGCAGGATGAGCGCAGCGATGCGGCGGGCCATGTGCGTAACTTCGCGGGCTTCATCCGGCGTGAGCGCGCGACCGAGCAATTCAAATTCCCGGTAGCTCAACCACTTCTTGATGACCTGATAGCCGCCGATGGTATAGTCCCAAACTTTCTCCGGCACGTTGCGCCAGCAGGCGGTGTCGTTGAGGTAAACGTCGTGCGTGGATTGGCCAAGCAACGGCACAGCTTCCTCCTCCGCGTAACCGCGCGTTTCCAGCTTACCTTGGCCGGGCATTATCGCGCCCTTTTTGTTGGCGTAACCCCAGCCGGCGGTAAGGGATAGATTCAAAGTATTTTTCGTTAGCCGTGTGACCACTGCAATCTTCACCAAATCGGATCGAACCTTTCCGCCAGTGACGCCATCAACGCCATTTTCCGTATCGAGTAGTGCGGCAACTTGTTTGCCCAATTCGGCAGATGCAACCAAAGTGGCTTTGGAAACAGGTAACGGAATTCGCGGCCAATCTTGTCGGATGCCATCGGCATGATCGGCGAGATATGCGGTCGAATAGCCGATGGCAAGCGCGTGCATCCAAATCAGTCTTGCAGTGTCTGAGTCATCTGGATTCGTGATGCCAAGTTTAGCGAGATAAGCACGGGCGGCAGGTGAAAGATTAGCAGTAAATTTCTCTCCACCAGTTTTGTAAGCGGGAGCAGCTTCTTGGAGGATGCTACCCAGCTCGCCATTACCGTCATCTTTCTTTGGTTTTTCTTTTGGTGATTCCCGAAGACGCAGAGGAATTCCGACTGCATGACCGCGCATACAGTCGCGTGCCAGTAAATCTTTTGTGAAGATGAACGGCACACCTTCCGGCTCGGCGACACCAGCCGTTCGACTTAACAAGAATGCGTTTCCTGGCCAGACTTGTTTCCAGAGATCGGGACGTGAGCGCTTCCATACATTTGGGACAGGTGTATAGTAGCACCAACGAACATCACAGGGGCGGAAAAGATAGCGTCGAAGATTTTCAGTTGTGAAAGCATCTTTCTCTTGCGCCATTTTTCTAACCTTTTCTGGTTTGAAAGCTGCGCTCTTTCGAGAGAGTCCGCTCTTCAATGACGCAAACTCTTCCCATTCGACGTGTTCGTCAAAATACTTTTCCATTCGAGAAGCCAACTCACCTTTTTCAATTTCAATCAGACTATTTGCCCGATCTTCATCCATGCCTTGCAATGGTTGGCTTGCACAAAGCTCATTGAGTTTCGGCCACGATAAATAGGCTATTGCTATATTCTGCGGGCAGAATGTGAAACGGTTGCTGTGTTCTGGTTCAACTTGCTCATACTGCTTCGAAAAATTCTTTACTTTGAGGCTTGCAAGAATCTCCGTGCGCTTGTTTGCACCCCAGAATTGCCTGAAGAAAACCCGCGATTTTTTGTCGCGCTTTTGCTGCCGAATCATCAAACCAATAGCCGTGCCTACTTTGATGCCCTCACGATTGTAATCCGTGGAGAAAACTGACGGGTCGGGCTTGCCTTCCGGCGTAAGTTTTCCGGTTTCGCGACTATCGCCGTTTAAGCAATCGAACCAAAGTGAGTCGAACTCTTGCACAAATCGTTGGCGCATTTCCACAAAGGATTGTTCGCTCAAATATGAAAAGTTCGAAATGTAACAAACGATGCCCTTGCCGGTTTTCTCGGCAATGCGTCGTTCTGCAATCCGAAAGAAGCGAACATAGAGCTCATCCAAATTGAACTTCTTAATACCCCAGCCACCTTTGCTGATCGGGTCAAACAATTTGTAATGACGTTTCATTACTGGCTGTCCGTCTTCGTCAAATAAATCCTCCCCCTTTTTGTTCTTTTTCTGAGTCCAATAGATGCCTTTGTAAGTTTCAACAAGTCCTTGTTCTTCTTCCGGGCTGACGCCCGCAAAGGCGTCGTAAGGCGGATTGCCAAGGATAACAAGAATCGGCTTCTCCTGCTTCACGTTGCCAGCACCTCTGCGTTCGGCTTCTAACTCTGGCCAATTCGCGAGCTGTGGATTGGCTATATTTTCATCCCAGCCGGTCAGCGCGTTGGTCAGAAAAATTCCAGCGCGTTCATTTTTGGAATCGTCCAGCGGCACGCCGAGATTTTGCAGGAGCAAACCCATTTGCAAATGCGCCACGACGAACGGCGCGGGAAGTATCTCAAAACCGAAGACGCGTTTCTGTGCGGCTTCTTTGAGTTCGGCGTTGACCAAGGCATCTTCACCTTTTTCTTCCGTGAGTGTTTGAGAAATCTTCCGCAATACCTCGACGAGATATGCGCCCGTGCCACAGCAAGGGTCGAGCACGAACACGCGCGGGTCAGCGAGGCCATCGGGAATGTCCAGTTCCTCGCGCAGCGCGGCGTCCACGCGGGCGACTTGATATTTCACAATTTCTAGCGGTGTATACCAAACTCCGAATTGTTTACGAAGTTGGGGATCGAACTCAGCGAGGAACGGTTCGTAGAAATACTGGACGGCGTGATTTTCCACAAATCGTTCAAAGAAAGCAGCGCGGTCAACGCGATTGAGCGCGGCAGCCGTCCAGTCCAGAACTTCCACGAGACCAAGCGGGCCAAGTTTCGTCGGTGTGGCAACTTGCTCGAACAAGGCTTTGATCATCGGAACGTGCAACGTCCACGCAGCGGATTTCCAATCGAACTTGTCTTTGCGCAACGACTTTTCCTTGTGCCAGAGCACCCACGCGGAAAACACGCCGTAGAAAAGTGTCTGGACGAGCGTGGAACGGAAGAAGTGTTCACCTTTTTCCGCCTCAAACTTCATGCCGAGCGCTTCTTCCAGCGCTGTGCGGACGGCGGCGAGCTGCGGCAAATCTTTGGTTGCTTCCACACGCGAACGCGCATCACGCGCATACGAGGCGAGAAAGAAGGCAACATCTTTGGGATTGTTCAGCGGCGCGGCATGAAGCAACACGCGCTTGAGATATTCGACGAAACGTTCGCTAAGTTCATTGGCGGCCTTGCGCGGATGCGAGGCGGTCAGCCAGAAAGTTTTTTCGTTGGGCGCGAGTTGAAACGATTCCAACCGGACGGGGCTGCCGTTGTCACCGCGTTTCAAGAGCAGGAAACTCCGGTAATTCGTTACCAGCACCTGTCCGTAATGCTTGACGTAGTCGCGGACTTGTTTGGTGTCAGCAATGTCATCAACTTCGGCATCGGTGGCTTTGACTTCAATGACGCCGCGCGATGGCTGCGGGATTCCGAGCAGCGGAGCTTCCTCGTCCGTGTTCTTCAGTTGGTCCGCTGTGAACAACCCGCCATCCGGCAAACCCGCGCCGCTGTTCTTCACATGGATGAAACAACGGACTTTGGGCTTGAGCGTGTGGCCGACGGCGTTGAAGAGATTGGCAAGCACACCGTAGCCGGAAGTTTCCTTGACCGCCGCGCCGGAGGAACGGATGGCGCGCAATTCTTCGAGATAAGTCTCCAGCGGATTCATGCCGGAGCGGAGTAAAGCGGAAACGCGCGGCAAAATCAAACCGCAATCGGCGCTTTGATGGCCGGATGCGGATCGTAACCGGTTAGTTCAAAGTCCTCGAACTTGAAGTCGTGGATGTTCTTCACCGCCGGATTCAATTTCATTTGCGGCAGCCAGGAGGGTTTCCCCAGCGGCGGTTTGCGGCCGGGGATAGAGGTTTTTCACCTTCGCGGCCCACCATGTGGGCGATGATCTTGTCCCTGCGTCAATTGGGCTCATGGGCGCGGTGATGACGGACTTTCCGTCCCTCAACACGGTCACCCGGTCGGCGATTTGTCCACTTCCTCGATGCGGTGGCTGATGTAAATGGAGGAGACCCCCTGGGCCTTAAGCCGCCGCAGGAAATCCAGCAGCCGGGCCGTGTCCGCTTCGGTCAAAGCGGCGGTGGGCTCGTCCAAAACCAGGATCTCCGCCTTCTTGGATAGGGCCTTGGCGATCTCGATCATTTGTTGCTGGCCGATGCCCAGTTCCTTGACCGGGGTTTCCAGGTCCACCTGCAGGCCCACCAGATCAACGGCGCTTTGGGCTTGCCCGGCGCACTTCCCCCCACCGGATGAAACCGGCCTTGAGCGGTCCAGCGGCCCAGCAATAGGTTTTCCGCCACGGTGAGTTCCGGCACCATGGCCAGTTCCTGGGCGATAAGGGCGATTCCTTTTTCCTCGGAAGCCTTCAAGGTCTTGAATTGGAGGGGTTGGTTATTGAGCCGGACTTCCCCGCCGTAGGAACCGTAGGGGATGGTAGCCGCAGAGGACCTTGATGAGGGTACTTTTGCCCGCGCCGTTTTCACCGCAAAGCGCGTGGATTTCGCCCTTTTCCAGGTCAAAGGAAACCCCGTCCAGGGCCCGCACGCCCGGAAAATCTTTGGTGATGTTTTTAAGTTCCAGTAAAGGCATTTTCACCACAGAGGACACAGAGTACACAGGGTTAAATTAGGATTTTCACAGAAGTCAAGGGACAGCTCACCCTTTTCGACCTTAAACACTATTTGGTTCAAATCCAGTCAACTACGATATCCCCATGGAGTTCTTGGACCGAGCTGCCACTTGGCCGGGGCATGACCCCGGCCAAGTACACGGCTAGGCCCCGGGCAAGCCCCGGGCCTTACCAGCCGGTAAAATCTTTACTCTGTGACCTCTGTGTACTCCGTGGTTCAATCGGGTTATTTTTTATAGACTTCTTCTTTTTTCTGGAATCCGTCGGCGATGACCGTTGAATCCATGTTGGTCCTTGTCCACTTCGATGGGTTCCAGCAGGATGGAAGGAACGTCTTTTTTGCCGTTGTTGACGGTGGTGGTCTTGTCCGTCAAAGGCTGCTTCTTGGCCATGGCCACCGCGATATCCGCGGCCTTGTCGGCCAGCTTTTTGATGGGCTTATAGACCGTCATGCTTTGGGTGCCCTGCCACGATCCGCTGGCAGCCCGCCAGGTCCGCGTCCTGCCCCGAGACCCAGACCTTTCCGGCGAGGTTCTGCGCGGCCAGGGCCTGGACGGCGCCGCCCGCCGTCCCGTCGTTGGAAACCACCACCGCGTCGATCTTGTTGTTGTTCTTGGTCAGGGCGTTTTCCATGATCTTCAGGGCCTCCACCGGCAGCCAATCGCTGGCCCACTGGTCGGCCACCACCTTGATGTCGCCCCGCTCCACGTAAGGCTTCAGGATATTCATTTGGCCTTCCCGGAACAGCAGGGCGTTGTGGTCCGTGGGGGCTCCCCCGATGAGCAAATAGTTCCCCTTGGGCTGGCGCTTCACCAGGTAATCCGCCTGGAATTCCCCCACCTTCACATTGTCGAAGGAAATATATAGGTCCAGGTCGCGAATCGTTGATGATCCGGTCATAGGCGATGACGGGAACCCCGCTTTGTGGGCCTGCCTCCACGATGGTGGCCATGCTCTTGCCGTTGTGGGGCACCACCACCAGGACGTTCACGCCCTCGGTCAGGAGGTTCTCGGCCTGGGAGTTTTGGAGCGCGTCGTTGGAATTGGCCGCCTGCACCAAGACCTCGGCCCCCAGTTCATTGGCCCGGGCCACGAAAAGGTCCCGGTCATGTTGCCAGCGCTCTTCCTTGAGGGTGTCCAGGGAAAGGCCGATCTTGATCTTGTTCCCGCCGGTGTTCTTGGCGCATCCCGCCAAAGCCAGCATGGATAAGGCCACAACCGCAAGGGTCCTCAGGCGCATAAAAATCCTCCAGGGGAAGGTGTGATAACCCGGTGATTATAAGGCATGGGTGGGAATCTGGGGGTAAATGGTTTTAAAAGCCGAAACCGTGTCGAAAATCCAGGATCGGTTTCGGAGTCCGTCAAGATGGGAGTTGAAATAAATCTACAATCCGGGGTGCAGTTTCGCATGGGGAAAAAGCATTCCCCAAGAAAGGGTTCACTACCACGGGCCGACGCCTGCCTTGAGGAGTTTCCGTTCCCAAGTGGGCCCTTCCCGTGGCCATGCCACTTTCATGGGCTGCGCATCACAAGGAATTTTCCCTTGGCCGTCACTTTCCCGCCGGATTGGATGACATAGAAGTAAATTCCCGGGGACACCGGTACCCCATTATCATTCGATCCATTCCAAGTTCCGGTGAAGGGGCTGCCATAAATAAAAGAGGACTGGTTGGAGGACCAGACTTTTTCACCCGAGAGGGTGTAAATGGACACCGTAGATCCGGGTGCCAGGCATCCTATTTTCAGGATTCCGTTCACTGCGTGTTTGGGATCGAAGGGATCCGGCCAGACCTCGGGCACGCAGGTGGGGGTCGAGGTGGGTGTATTGGTCGCGGTTGGGGTGGGCGTACTGCTAGGCGTAAAGGTATCCGTAACAGTGGGGGTGGAAGTCGGGGTAAAAGTCGCGGTAAGGGTGGGAGTGCCGGTCGGGGTGGCGGTGGGGGTGGGCCCGATGTTCCAGATGCTCACCGCGTTGCTGGAAATGGCGGTGATCCCGTCGGACGAAAAGCTGGCCGTATTGTCGATATAGGAGGCCTGGTCCGACGTCACGGTGGCTGGAAAGCAAACCACCACGGGCGTGGGGGTTCCGGTGAGGTTGATGACTGGAATATTGAAATATACCTCGTTTCCGACAACGCTTTCGCCGCTCGCCCCCCCCGCAACAGGGGCTAATTGGGGAGGCAAAGGATCGCTTAAAACTACGTTTGTGAGTTGTCCCACGCTGGTGCCCAGGGTCGACATGAAAGTGTTCCAACTGCTGCTGGAGGAACTGATCGGCAGGAAGAGCCCCCCACCCTCCGAGGCAATGTAAGTCGAACTGCAATAATTGCAGGCGATGGAATTATCTATACCGATCACATCCAGGGTATATCCCGCCGTGTGGAGGGAAACTGGAAAATTCAGCATGGATAACGAGCTGAAATAGCCTGAAACAACGTCAGTCTCATACCAATCGGTCGAGTGAACGGGTGCGTCGGTTACGATAATCATGGTGTGGGAGGCATCCGGGCGCCAGGAAAGAGGCGTGGTAGGGATTCCACAGTAGGTTTCCGGGTTGACCGCCGCATTCATCCCTTCCAGGGTGGACTCCGGCGTATCCCCGCCCCCCGTGGCGGCGAGGGTGTTGAGCTCCGAGATGAATTGCGTATCATTCGAAGTGAAATCAAAGGTTTGAATGGCAGTATCCGTACAATCATCGGCGCCCGCCGAATCCGGATTGTTGACGTCCCGGTAAGCCACCAGTCCGTTTTGGTAGTTGATGCCGGAGGTGGAAAGCTGGTTGGTGAAGGTGGTGATATTAGTAATAATATTTGTAATGTAGACCCCCATGGAACCGGTAACGTCCAATATCCAGGCGATATCAGCCTTGGGCGTCGTGCTGGCCGTAACGGAAAGGCAGATGGTCACTGTATCGCCGTAAGCCACGACCGAGGGTTGGATGCTTTTGGTGATCGTAACGTTTTGGGCCGCAGACCAATCTGCGGAGAGGGAAAGAAGCAGGGCTACAAAAGCGGTATTTCGGCAAAACTTAGACAATTGAGGCATAGGTCACCGTCGAGATATGAATCCACCCACTAGCTGATATCCAAAAGCATCTCTAATTATAGAACCAGCAAAACACATATTTAAATTTTATCGCGTTTGAAACGGATATGGCGCTTTTCCCTGATAATAAGCCCGCTAAAAAGACTAAAGACGAATCGTCTTGGTTCGTCTTTTGTCGTTAAACGGGATTATTTAGGCCTCTGATTGAGGCCATGGTCCCTCCTCCACAACATTAGCGAAAGAGGGGTTCCAGGGTGAAGGCGGATGATATTAGGTCCCCATCTCCCAGCTGGATAAGTATTTTTTCTGTTCCTCGGTCAGGACGTCGATGGAAATGCCGATGGCCTTGAGTTTCAGCCGCGCGATCTCGTTGTCGATCTCATCCGGCACCGGGTAGACCTTCCGATCCAAGGTATGGTGGTTCTTCGTCACGTACTCGGCAGCCAGGGCTTGGTTGGCGAAGCTCATGTCCATGACCGAGGCCGGATGGCCTTCCGCGGCGGACAGGTTGATCAGGCGGCCCTCGGCCAGGACATTGATCTTCTTGCCGTTCTTGAGGGTGAATTCCTCCACGAAGTCGCGGGCTTCGCGCGACTTCTTGGTGATGGTCTTGAGGCCATCCAGGTCGAGCTCCACGTTGAAGTGGCCGGAGTTGCAGACCACGGCGCCGTCTTTCATGCGGCAGAAATGCTCCTTGCGGATGACGTGGATGTCGCCGGTGAGGGTGACGAAGATGTCGCCCAGCGGGGCGGCCTTGGCCATGGGCATGACCTCGAAGCCGTCCATGACGGCCTCCAGGGCCTTCATGGGGTCGACCTCGGTCACGATGACCCGGGCGCCCATGCCCTTGGCCCGCATGGCCACCCCGCGGCCGCACCAGCCGTAGCCCGCCACCACCACGACCGCGCCGGCGATCAGCAGGTTGGTGGCGCGGATGATGCCGTCCATGGTGGACTGGCCCGTGCCGTAGCGGTTGTCGAAGAAGTGCTTGGTCTTGGCGTCGTTCACCGCGATGACCGGGAACTTGAGCACGCCGTCCTTTTCCATGGCCCGCAGCCGGATGACGCCGGTCGTGGTCTCCTCGGTGGAGCCGATGATCTCGGAGGCCTGCGAGGATGCGGGAGGAGTGCAGCTCGGAGACCAGGTCCGCGCCGTCATCCATGGTGATGTTGGGGTGGGCGTCCAGTGCGGCGTTCAGATGGCGGTAGTAGGTCTTGCGGTCCTCGCCCTTGATGGAAAAGGTCGGGATACCGTAAACCTTCACCAGAGCCGCCGCCACGTCATCCTGGGTGGAGAGGGGGTTGGAGGCGCAGGCGTAAACGTCGGCGCCGCCCGCCTTCAGGGTGGCCAGCAGGTTGGCGGTCTCGGTGGTGATGTGCAGGCAGGCCGCCAGCCGGATGCCCTTCAGGGGCTTTTCCTTCTGGAAGCGTCGGCTTGATGAGCCGCAGGACGGGCATGCTTCGTTCCGCCCAATCGATGCGGTTCTTGCCCATGCCTGAGAGTTTCAGGTTCTTCACGTGGTATTTCATTTTTTCCTCGAAAAAAATTGTCCACAGAGTTCACAGAGTGACGCGAGTAAGGAAAAGACAATAGGATTCAAAATCTCTCTACTTCATTTTATGTCGTATCTGTGACCTCTGTGTCCTCTGTGGTTAAAGTTGTTCTATTTCAAGCTTGCGGCCTTGCGCAGCACCGCGGCCTTGTTGGTCTTCTCCCAGGTGAAATCCTTGTCTTTCCGGCCGAAATGCCCATAGGCCGAGGTCTTGTGGAAGATCGGCCGGCGCAGGTTGAGGGCCTTCATGATGCCCCGGGGGGTCAGGTCGAACACCCGGCGCACCAACTGGGTGATCTGTTCCTCCGGCAGGCGGCCCGTGCCGAAAGTATCCACCAGCACGCTGGTGGGCTCGGCCACGCCGATGGCGTAGGAAAGTTGGACTTCGCATTTGTCGGCCAAGCCAGCCGCCACGATGTTCTTGGCCACCCAGCGGGCCGCATAGGCCGCGGAGCGGTCCACCTTGGAGGGGTCCTTCCCGGAGAAGGCTCCCCCGCCGTGGCGGCCGTAGCCGCCATAGGTATCCACGATGATCTTGCGGCCGGTCAGTCCCGTATCGCCCAGGGGGCCGCCGATCTCGAAACGGCCGGTGGGGTTGACGAAAATCTTGGTCTTGCTGTCGATCATGTGGGAAGGGATGACCGGCTTGATGACGTGCCGGATGACGTCGGCCCTGAGCTTGGCCTGACTGACAGGCGCGTGCTGTGTGGATACCACAACGGCATCTACGCGCACCGGCTTCCCGCCGATGTACTCCACCGAAACCTGGCTCTTGCCGTCGGGCCTCAGGCAGGGGATTTTGCCGGACCGCCGGACCTGGGCCAATTTTTCCACCAGCCGGTGGGCCAGCATGATGGGCATGGGCATCAGCTCGGGGGTCTCCCGGCAGGCGAAGCCGAACATCATGCCCTGGTCCCCGGCCCCGCCCGTGTCCACCCCCATGGCGATGTCGGGGGACTGGCGGTTGATGGCCACGGCTATGCCCGCCGTGTCCGCGTCCAGGCCCGCCTTGGCGTCCGTATATCCGATGCGGCGGATGGTGTCCCGCACCACCTGGGTCCAGTTCACCTGGGCCTTGGTGGTGATTTCCCCGGCCACGACCACCCAATTGCAGGTCAAGAGGGTCTCGCAGGCCACCCGGCTGAAGGGGTCCTGGGCCAGGCAGGCGTCCAGGATGCTGTCCGAAATGGCGTCGGCCACCTTGTCGGGATGCCCCTCCGTGACGGACTCCGAGGTAAAGAAAAATTTTTCCCTGCCCAGCGGGGAAAGCGAAGCGCTCTTCATTCCAAGTCTCCTTTAAAACTCTTTATTTTGAACTGATAAAACGAAAGCCCCTGCTCCCGTTTCGGAACAAGGGCCCTGCGAACGGCACTTTGAATTGTACGGGTCTTTTTCCGCACTCCGAAAAACGGCTTTTAAGAAAAAATATAAATTGGATATTTCCCTTATTTAAGCCCCGTGGTGGCGATGCCCTGGATGAAGTATCTCTGGCCCACTAGGAACATGACCGCTATGGGAAGGGAGATCAGCAGGGAAGCCGCCATGAGCAGGTGGTAATCCTGGCCGTAGAGGGAGACGAAATTCTTCAAGCCCAGGGCCAGGGTCTTCTTGGCGTTGGTGTCCAGGTAAATGAGGGGGTTCAAGTAATCGTTCCAGTTGTACACGAAGGAAAAGACCGCCACGGTGGCCAGGGCGGGCTTGCAGAGGGGCAGCAGGATGCGCCAGATAAACCCCGAAATTGGAGCAGCCGTCGATCTTGGCGGCTTCGTCCATCTCGTAGGGAATGCTCATGAAAAACTGCCGCATCAGGAAAATATTGTAGGCCCCGCCCCCCAGGAAGGCTGGTACGATCAGGGGGTAAAAGGTATCCACCCAATGCAAGCTTTTAAAAAGGATGAAGGTGGGAATCATGGTGACTTGGGTGGGCACCATCATGGTGGCCAGGCAGATTATAAAAAGGGGCCCGCGAAGCGGGAATCTCAGGCGGGCGAAGGCGAAAGCCACCAGGGAGGAGGAAATGGTGACCCCTATGCAGTTGAAGATGGCGATGAGAAGGGTGTTCAGGAGGTAAGTGGTGAAGGTGACTCCGTGGAAGGTGATGCCGGGCAAGTTCCATTCCAGCCCTTTGGGGTAAAAACCCTGCAAGAGGCGCCAGTCCTCCCCGGCGAAGTTGCCCGAGACGATCCAGGCTTGATGGTAGTTTTCAGGATGTGTCGCCCCGTGAAAAATATATACGATCTTCTCGAAGAAGTTGCTGTCGGAGGGAGGCATGGCGAAAACAGAGATGCGGTCCTTGAAGGAAGTGACCAGCATCCAAAAGATGGGCAGCATCATGACCACGGCGCCGATAATCAAAACGATAGTGACGATAACCTTGGTGGTATTTTCGACCCGGCGCTTGCTGGCCCAAAAACTCTCAGGGGCCGCAGCGGGTGACAAGGTGGGGTCGGTCATGGTTGGCTCCCTATTTCCTTAATTCGCCTTCGTAATAAACCCACTTGGAATACTTGAACTGCACCCAGGTGGCCAACAGGATGACGATGAACAGCACCAGGGAAAGGGCCGAGGCGTAGCCCATTTGGTAAAACTGGAAGGCTTTCTGGTAAATGTAAAGCACCATGACAAGGGTGGAATCCGCGGGTCCGCCCCGCCCGTCGGTCATGACGTCCACCTGGGTGAAGATTTGGAAGGAACTCACGATGGAAATGATCAACTGGAAGAAGATGACCGGCGACAATCCCGGCAGGGTGACCGTCCAAAACTGCTGCCAGCGGCTGGCCCCGTCGATTTCCGCGGCCTCGTAGAGGGTGGCGGGGATACCCTGGAGACCCGCCAAGTAGATGATCATGCCGCCGCCCACCCCCCAAAGGCTCATAATGACAAGGGCGGGCTTGCTCCAAACCTCGCTGGCCAGCCAGGTGGGGCAGTGTAAGCAGGAGGGACAGTTGGGGTCGGCGGAGATGGAGATGCCAGTCAAGAGGTTGATCATGTAGTTCAACAGTCCGGTATCGGCGTTGAAAATCCATTTCCAAAGGACCGCCACCGCCACGCCAGCGCCCACCACCGAGGGAAGGTAAAACAGGGTCCGGTAGATCGCGATGCCCCGCACCTTCTGGTTCATCAGGAGTGCCACGATAACGGAGAGCACCATGCCAATGGGAACGGAAAGGAAGGTGAAGTAAGCGGTGTTGAAAAGGGACTTCCAAAAACGCGGGTCGTTCCACTCAATGGCCCCGCTACTGTTGAAATGGAAGCCGAACATTTCGATGTAATTGTGGAAACCCACGAAATTATGGCCGAAGCTGAAGGGCGTGACTACATCCCACTCGCAGAAGGAAAGGAAAAAGGCCGCCAGGATGGGCCCGCCCATCAGGAATAGCATCCAGATAAGGAAGGGCGATAAAAAAACATAGGCGCTGATGGCTTCTTTTCGTTCGCCGGATGTCATTTCAAGCTATTCCCTTCTTCCTTATATGATTTACTTGGTTTGCGGCGGCATCTGTTCCAGTTGGGGCTTCAAATGTGCCATGGCTTCCTCAACCGTCTCAGTCCCGCTCCAAACCTTGTCCAATTCCGGGACAATAAGGCTCTGGAAGACTTCCGTCCAGTTCTTGCACATGGGCGGGTATTTCACATATTTCACGGCCTCCAAGAGCATCTTTTTGTTCTTGGGGTCCTGGTTATCCAGGAAAGTCGGTGTTGGCCTCCGCCATGAGGGCGGGTTGCGCCAGCCCGGTTTGGGCCAGTTTCTTCTCGCCTTCCTGGCCGGAAATGAACTTCACGAGTTCCCAGGCTTCGTCTTTATGCTGTGAGCTCGTAAGGATGCCGTACCCCGATCCACCCGTGCCGAAACGCCCGATTGCCGCCGGGTCCCTTGGGCAGCATCACCACGTCCCACTTGAAATTTTTGGCCTGCCGGAAGGTCGGCGTCTTCCAGATGCCGGAAAGGAACATGGCCACGTTCCCGTTGATAAACAGGTCGCCGGTGCCCATGCCCGCCCATGGCGGTCAGGCTCGAGGGGGGCATCATGATCTTGTATTTATAAATCATGTCGCGTCCGGAACTGGATGCCCTTTAAGGTGTTGGGATCTGTGGCGAAGGTCCACTTGGCGGGGTGCTTGACGTCATCCACATAAGCTGCCGCCGAAATCATAAATCCAGGCATCCGGCATGACCCAGTCGTCGATGAAGCCCCAGCGGGTGACCTTCCCGCTGGAGTCCTTTTTCATGACCTTCTTCGCGGTCGCGACGAAATCCTCAATGGTCCAATCATCGGTTGGATAGGGCACGCCCATTTCGTCGAAAGCCTTCTTGTTGTAGATACATCACGCAGATGGGAGCGGTGTCGCGGGGAATGACGTAGGTTTGCCCGTCCACCGTGAAGCGGTCAACCACCTGGGGATAATAGGTGCTCAGGTCGAGATGGTCCTTTTGGATGTAGGGATTCAGGGGTTGCAAAACGCCCCGCAGGTAAAAGTCCGAGAAAAAGGCTACTTCGGTGAAGATAACGTCCGGTGCCAGGCCTCCAGCCACCTCGGTCAGGAGCTTGGTGGCGTACTCGTTGTAGGGGATCCGCTCGAGCTCGACTTGGATGTTGGGGTGTTTTTTCTGGAAATCATTCAGAAGCTCGACCAGGATTTGGTTTTCCTCGGGGCTTCCCCAGGAGGAAATCTTGATCTTGGTCCCGCCAAGGCCGGAACAACCCGACAGGGTGAAGCTGGATAAAAGCACAAGGCCTATAAAACCAGCCAGTACCGACCGAAGATTTCTCATAAAAACCTCCAAAAACGGAAAAGTGAGTTTCTGGTGTTGGATAAAGCGGAAAAACCCGTAAGCGGCGTACAGTATGTCATAGGCCCTTTGGGCCGTCAACGTCT